>CAKULD010000014.1 GCA_934667065.1 uncultured Collinsella sp. | reverse complement strand
AGTCTGATAACAAAAAATTATTATTGAGTATAAGAAAAATCTTTAATACGATATGAAACGAAGGCACAACCTCAACCCCGCACTGCGTCACAATAGGGCGTTAGATGCGAAAACAACTACTTCGAGGATTGGTGGTCAAATGACCCAGGAGACGGTTACGAACGGCACTGAAGCCCTGTTCACTCGCGAAGGCATGCCTCCCGTTAAGGAAATGATCCCGTGTGCCCTCCAGCACGTACTGGCATCGTTTGCCGGCATCATTACCCCAGCGGTCATCATGGCCGGCGTCTACGGCTTTAATAGCCAGCAGAGCACCGACATCATCCAGGTCGCGCTCATTCTTTCGGCGATCGACACGGCCCTTCAGGCCTTCGCCCCCTTCCGTCGCATCGGCGGCGGCCTGCCCATCGTCATGGGCGTTTCGTTCGCGTTCCTGCCGGCCCTGCAGGCCATGGGGGCCTCGGGCTTTAGCTTTGGCGCGCTGTTGGGCGGCGAGATCGTCGGCGGCGCCGTCGCGGTCCTCTTTGGTCTGGCCTACAGCAAGATTAAATGGCTGTTCCCGCCCGTCGTGACCGGTACGGTCATCTTCTCCATTGGCGTTTCGCTGTATCCCACGGCCGTCAAGTATATGGCCGGCGGTATGGGTACGCCGCTGTGGGGCACTCCGCAGGCCTGGTGCGTCGCTCTTATCACCTTCGCCGTGGTCTTCGCACTTGCCAACTTTGGCAAGGGAACGCTCAAGCTGGGATCTGTGTTCTTTGGCATGATCGTTGGCATGATCGTCTCCATCCCCTTTGGCATGATTGACTTCTCCAGCGTCGCCACCGCTCAGGCCTTCGCCCTTCCCAAGCTCATGCCCTACGCGCTCGAGTTTGATCCCGAGGTCTGCATTACCCTCGCCGTCGTGTTCCCCATGGTTGCCATCCAGGTTATCGGTGACGTCTCCGCCGCCTGCCTGGGCTCCATCGACCGCATGCCCACCGAGCGCGAGCTCTCCGGCGCTATCGTGTCCCAGGGCCTCACCTCTATGGTCGGCGGCCTGCTGGGCGGTCTTCCCACCAGCGCCCTTGGCCAGAACGTGGGCATCATCTGCTCCAACAAGGTCGTCAACAAGTGGGTTTTTGTGACCATTGCGGCCGTCTTTGCCATCGCCGGTCTGTTCCCGCAGCTCTCTGCCGTCCTTTCCGCTATCCCGCAGCCCGTCATCGGCGGCGCGACCGTCGGCGTCTTTGGCACCATCACCATGAACGGCGTGCGCATGTTCACCCGCGAGGGCCTCACGCAGCGCACTACCACCATCGTCGGCACCTCCGTCGTTTTTGGCCTGGGTATCTGGATGGCCAGCGGTTGCCTTGCCGGCGAGGGTATGCCCACCTGGGTGTCCACCGTCATCGGCTCCAATGCCGTAACTCCCACCGCCATCATGGCCATCGTGCTCAACCTGATCCTTCCGCAGACGCCGGTCGTGGCTCAGCACATCGATGCTGCCAAGGATGCCGCCGTGGATCTGGTCTTGCCCGAGAGCAAGAAGTAATCAATTCGGTGCTATTCGTCGGCGGGCGCATCGCCTCGTCCGCCGACGTCATGCGGCGCCAAGCCGCGCTTCAAAGGGTTTGTCCCTTTGGTGAAGCGTTGACGGGAGAGGGCCCGTTTCCGGTGTAGGCCGGCGCTTCGCACTTCCGCCATGTCAGAGGTGTCAAACCCCGCCCCTGATGTTGAAGGGAGCTTTCATGCTTCTGGTCGCTAACGGTTCCGTCTTTACCCGCAACGCTCAGACCCCGTTCATTCCCAACGGTGCGGTCGCCATTGACGGAGATACGATCGTCGAAGTGGGCCTCGAGCGCGAGCTCAAGGCCAAGTACCCGGATGCCGAGTACGTCGACGCCCAGGGCAACCTCATCATGCCCGGACTCATCAACTGCCACACCCACATCTACTCGGGTCTGGCCCGCGGCCTTGCCATTAAGGGCTGCAACCCCACCAACTTCCTGGAGAATCTTGAGCAGCAGTGGTGGAAGATTGACGACAACCTGACGCTCGACGGCACCAAGGCCAGCGCCTATGCCACGATTCTGGACTCCATCCGCGATGGCGTCACCACGATCTTCGATCACCACGCGAGCTTTTGCGAGATCCCGGGCAGCCTCTTTACCATTAAGGACGCCGCGCAGGAGCTGGGCATGCGTTCGTGCCTGTGCTACGAGGTCTCCGATCGACGCGGCCAGGAAAAATGCGACCAGGCCATTGCCGAGAACGCGGAGTTTGCCCAGTGGACCGCCAAGGAGCGTCGCGATAACGACAACCACATGATTGCCGCCATGTTTGGCGGACATGCCACCTTTACGCTGTCGGACGAGACCATGGACAAGATGGCCGAGGCCAACAACGGCCTGACCGGCTTCCACATCCACGTATGCGAGGGTATGAATGACGTGTGGGACTCCCGCGAGAACCGCGGTGGCATCAGCCCCGTCGAGCGCCTGTTGCAGCACAACCTGCTGGGGCCCGACACCATGCTGGGCCACTGCATCCACGTGACGCCTGCCGAGATGGATATCGTCAAGGAGTCCGGCACTTGGCTCGTCAACAACCCCGAATCCAATATGGGCAACGCCGTTGGCTGCGCTCCCGTACTCGAGTTCTTCCGCCGCGGCATCCCCGTGTGCATGGGCACCGACGCCTACACCCACGACATGCTCGAGAGCCTCAAGGTCTTCCTGATCATTCAGCGCCACAACGCCGCCATGCCCAACGTGGGCTGGTGCGAGGCCATGACCATGCTGTTCGAGAACAACGCCAAGATGGCCAGCAAGTACTTCGATCGCAAGCTCGGTGTGCTCGAGGCCGGTGCCGCTGCCGACGTCATCGTTATGGACTACAAGCCCTTTACGCCGCTGAGCGAGGAGAACATCGACGGGCACATGCTCTTTGGCATGATGGGCAAAAACTGCCGCACCACCATCATCAACGGCCGTGTCCTGTACAAGGATCGCGAGTTTGTCGGTATCGATGAGGACAAGATCAACGCGTGGATCATGGCTGAGTCCAAGAAGCTCTGGAGCACGCTCAACGATCGCACCTACTAATTTCACAAGTAGATTCACGCGCGTCGAGTGTTTCGCCGCATTCGACGCGCGTATAGGCGGCCTCCGCGGGGTCGCCGGCGCTGTGCTAGCGCTACACCGTATTTGCGCCCGTCGCGCGGTCTCGCCGGGCGTTACAGAGAGGAGCTCATTATGAGCGACATCATGAGGCCGATCCCGTTTTCGCAGCTGATGAACTGGATCATCGAGGAGCACAAGACCCAGGACGCCATCTTTGGCGTGCGCAAGATGGTCACGACCAACCAGGAGGGCGCGCTTCCCATTTTTGACGAGCGCATCGAGACCCCGTTTGGCCCGGCCGCCGGCCCCAACACGCAGCTTGCCCAGAACATCGTGGCATCCTACGTGGCCGGTTCCCGCTTCTTTGAGCTCAAGACTGTTCAGGTTATGGACGGCGAGGAGCTCTCCAAGTGCGTGAACAAACCCTGCATCGTTGCGCAGGACGAGTGCTACAACTGCGAGTGGTCGACCGAGCTCGAGGTTCCGCAGGCCTTTGCCGAGTACGTGAAGGCATGGTTTGCCTGCCACCTGATCGCTCGCGAGTACGGTCTGGGAAGCCCGGACGGCTTTGTCTTCAACATGTCGGTGGGTTATGACTTGGAGGGCATTAAGAGCCCCAAGGTCGACGCCTATATCGAGGGCATGAAGGACGCCAGCGGCTCCGAGGTTTGGAACGAGTGCCGCACGTGGGCGCTCGCCAACCTGGGCAAGTTTGAGCATGTCGATGCCGCGTTTGTCGAGTCCATCCCGGCGCGCGTCTCCAACTCCATCACCGAGTCCACGCTGCATGGCTGCCCGCCGGCGGAGATCGAGCGCATCGCGACCTATCTGATCACCGAGAAGGGCCTCAACACCTACATCAAGTGCAACCCCACGCTGCTGGGCTATGAGTTTGCCCGCCAGCGTCTGAACGAGCTGGGCTTTGACTACATCGTCTTCGACGATACACACTTCCGCGAGGACCTGCAGTGGGCCGACGCCGTGCCCATGTTCGAGCGCCTGATTGCCCTGTGCGCCGAGCGCGGCCTTGAGTTTGGCGTCAAGCTGACCAACACGTTCCCCGTCGACGTGACGAGGAACGAGCTGCCCTCCACCGAGATGTACATGTCGGGCCGTCCGCTGTTCTCGCTGACCATCGAGGCCGCCCGCCGCATTACCGATCAGTTCGATGGCAAGCTGCGCATCAGCTACTCCGGCGGTGCCACGGTCTACAACATCCGTGCCCTGTACGATGCCGGCATTTGGCCCGTTACCCTGGCGACCGACGTGCTCAAGCCCGGTGGCTACGAGCGCTTTAGCCAGATGGCAGGTGAATTTGCCGATCTGGATGGCAAGCCGTTCGCGGGCGTCTCGCTCGAGGCCGTGACTGCGGTCCAGACCGACTCGCTCACCAACCCGCTCTACAAGAAGCCACTGCGCCCGCTGCCCGACCGCAAGGTCGCCGGCAAGAGCCCGCTTAACGACTGCTTTACTACGCCGTGCCGCACGAGCTGCCCCATCCAGCAGGATATTCCCGCCTACCTGGCGGCTGTTGACGAGGGCCGCTACGAGGACGCACTCAACATTATCATCGAGCGCAACGCCCTGCCGTTCATTACCGGCACCATCTGCCCGCATCCCTGCGGCCGTGCCTGCGAGCGTGCATTCTACGAGCCCGAGGGCGCCCAGATTCGCGCCAGCAAGCTCAAGGCCGCCCGCGAGGCCATGACCGCCGTGCTGCCCAAGCTGCGCGCCCAGGCTATCGCCAACGGCGGCGAGCGCAACGTTGCCGTTATTGGCGGCGGCCCGGCCGGTCTGGCAACGGCGTTCTTCCTGACGCGTGCCGGCGTGCCCGTTACCATCTTTGAGGCCCGCGATTCGCTCGGCGGCGTGGTCCGTCACGTGATCCCCGAGTTCCGTATCGCCAGCGACGATATCTCGCACGACGCCGAGCTCTGCCTGGCCTTTGGCGCCAAGGTGCAGCTCAACGCTCGCGTGGAGTCCATTGACGAGCTCAAGGCCCAGGGCTTTACCGACGTGGTCGTGGCCACCGGTGCCTGGATGCCCGGCTCTGCGGGCTTGGGCGAGGGTGCCGAGCTCGACGTGCTGGAGTTCCTCGAGGCTGCCAAGAAGGGCGAGAAGCTCGAGCTGGGCGAGGACGTCGTGGTCATCGGCGCCGGCAACACCGCCATGGACGCGGCCCGCGTGGCCAAGCGCCTGGCTGGTGTGAAGAACGTGCGCCTGGTGTATCGCCGCACCAAGAAGCAGATGCCCGCCGACGAGGAAGAGCTCGATCTTGCTCTTGCCGACGGCGTTGAGTTCTGCGAGCTGTTGGCGCCCAAGGCGCTCAACGGCGCCGTGCTGACCTGCGACGTTATGGAGCTTGGCGAGCCGGATACAAGCGGTCGTCGCAGCCCCGTCGCTACGGGCGAGACCGTCGAGCTTCCCGCCACCACGGTGATCTGCGCCGTGGGCGAGGGCATCGATGCCAGCCTGTACGATGCCGCGGGCGTCGAGCACGACCGTCGCGGCCGCCTTGCCGCCACCTCCACCGGCGTCGAGGGTGTCTGGGCTGCGGGCGACTGCCGCCGCGGTCCCGCCACCGTGGTCGAGGCTATTGCCGACGCCGCCGAGGTCGCCCGTGCCATTGCCGGCGTGGACTTTAACAAGTACGCCGACTGCAACGAGCGGGCCGGTCGCGAGGACACCTGCTACGAGCGCAAGGGGTCACTGTGCCGTGACAAGCGCAACTGCACCAAGACTCGCTGCCTGGGCTGCGGCTCGGTGTGCGAGGTCTGCTGCGACGTGTGCCCCAACCGCGCCAACGTGGCAATTAAGGTGCCGGGCCTGGCCAAGCATCAGGTCGTCCACGTCGACGGCATGTGCAACGAGTGCGGCAACTGCGCCGTGTTCTGCCCCTACCAGGAGGGTCGTCCCTACAAGGACAAGCTCACCCTGTTCTGGAGCGAGCAGGACATGGAGAACTCCGAGAACGAGGGCTTCTTGGCTGTGGGCGGGGACCACGTTAAGGTCCGCGTCGCCGGTACGGTCCGCACCGTCTCGGTCGATGACGTCAACACCGGTCTGCCCGAGGCCGTCCGCCTGACCATCAGGGCCGTGCGCGACAACTATTCGTATCTCCTTAAGAAATAAGGGACCCCTTATGGCCAAATCCATTCAACATAACGTGGCCTACGTTGCCTGCGGAAGCGGTTGCGCCTCCGCGGGCGGCGACGCCCGCTGCAGCGAAGGCTGCATTGGCTGTGGCGCCTGCGTCACGGCCTGCCCCCACGGCGCCATTGCCCTGGTCGATGGCATCGCCCGCGTGGATCGTTCCAAGTGCACGGGCTGTGGCCTGTGCAGCATGGTGTGCCCGCAGCGCGTGATTGCCTTCGTCCCCGGCTACCAGAACATCCTGGTGTGCTGCAACAACACCGATAAGGGCGCCATTGCTCGCAAGATCTGCGACACGAGCTGCATCGGTTGCGGCATGTGCGCCAAAAAGTGCCCTGCCTGCGCTATCCGCATCGAGGACAACTGCGCCCATATCGACGGTACGGACTGCCTGTCGTGCGGCATGTGCGCCGTCGTCTGCCCGCATGGCGCCATCCACGACCGCACCGGCATCGCCGCCGGCGTGTAGAAGGGAATCACCATGGCACAGGAATTCACTTTTACCGTTAACGGCGTCGAGCGCACGACGACCCAAAACAAACCGTTGCTGCGCTATCTGCGCGACGACCTACACATTCACTCCGCCAAGGATGGCTGCTCCGAGGGCGCCTGCGGCACCTGCACCATCCATGTGGATGGCGCCGCCGTCAAGGCGTGCGTGCTGACCACCGCCCTTGCCGCCGGTCGCAACATCGTGACCGTCGAGGGCCTGCCCGAGGACGTGCGCGAGGCATTTGTGTACGCCTTTGGCGCCGTGGGCGCCGTGCAGTGCGGTTTTTGTATCCCCGGCATGGTCATGGCAGGTGCAGCGCTGATCGCCGAGGATCCCGAGCCCACCGAGGAGCAGATCAAGTACGCCATCCGCGGCAACGTCTGCCGCTGCACTGGCTACAAAAAGATTATCGAAGGCATCTCGCTGGCCGCTGCGGTGCTTCGCGGCGAAAAGCAGATCGACGAGGATCTGGAGCGCGGCGATGACTACGGTGTGGGCAAGCGCGCCTTCCGTATCGACGTGCGCAAGAAGGTGCTCGGCGAGGGCAAGTATCCCGACGACATCGACGAGCTCGATCAGCCGGGTCTGACCTACGCCAGCGCCGTGCGCTCCAAGTATCCGCGCGCCCGTGTGCTCTCCATCGACACCTCTAAAGCCGAGGCCCTGCCCGGCGTGGTGGGCATCCTGCGCGCCGAGGACGTGCCGGTCAACCAGGTCGGCCACCTTATCCAGGACTGGGACGTCATGATCGCGGCGGGCGATATCACCCGCTGCGTGGGTGACGCCATCGTGCTGGTGGTCGCCGAGGACGAGGCGACGCTCGAGAAGGCCAAGAAGCTCGTTAAGATCGATTACGAGCCGCTGGAGCCCGTGCGCAACATTGTCGAGGCCAGGGCCGCCGACGCCCCGCGCCTGCACGACAGCTTCTTTGCCTTTGGCAACACGGTGGAGCTCAAGGACAACGTGTGCCAGAGCCGCCATGTGACGCGCGGCGACGCCGCCAAGGCGCTGGCGGAGAGCGCATTTACCGTGACGCAACGCTTTACCACGCCCTTTACCGAGCATGCCTTCTTGGAGCCCGAGTGCGCCGTGGCCTTCCCGTACAAGAACGGCGTCAAGGTGCAGTCGACCGACCAGGGCGCCTACGATACGCGCAAAGAGTGCGCCCACATGTTTGGCTGGGACAACGAGCCCGAGCGCGTGGTCGTCGAGACCATGCTCGTGGG
>CAKULD010000013.1 GCA_934667065.1 uncultured Collinsella sp. | reverse complement strand
GAGAAGTTCAACAACAAGACCAACGGCATCTCGCACCGTCGCTTCTTTGCCGAGGCCAACCCCACCTACGCCAAGCTCGTCACCGAGGCCATTGGCGACGGTTGGCTTAAGGACGCCTTTGAGCTTGAGAAGCTCAAGGAGTTCCAGAACGACACCGAGTTCCTGAAGGCCGTGGGTGCTTCCAAGCGCGCCAACAAGGAGCGTCTGGCTGCCTACGTTAAGGCCGAGACAGGTCTGGTCATCGACCCCAACACCGTCTTCGATGTTCAGGTGAAGCGCTTCCACGCCTACAAGCGCCAGCTCATGAACATCATGAAGGTGATGGACATCTACAACCGTCGCATCGCCGATCCCAATTTCCACGTGACGCCGACGACGTTCATCTTTAGCGGCAAGGCCGCCTCGAGCTACACCTTCGCCAAGGAGACCATCCGCCTCATCAACTCCGTCGCCGAGGTCGTCAACAACGACCCGCGCGTGAACGAGGTCATGAAGGTCTGCTTTATCCCCAACTTCCGCGTGAGCAACGCCCAGCTCATCTACCCCGCCGCCGAGATCTCCGAGCAGATCTCCACCGCCGGCAAGGAGGCCTCGGGCACGTCCAACATGAAGCTCATGATGAACGGCGCCATTACGCTGGGCACCCTCGACGGCGCCAACATCGAGATCGCCGACCTGGCCGGCCGCGAGAACGAGGCCATCTTTGGCCTGACCGCTCCCGAGGTCGAGCAGCTCTGGGCATCCAACAGCTACTTTGCGTGGGATACCCTCAACGGCGATCGCGAGCGTCTGGGTCACGTGATGGACGAGCTCAAGGACAACACCTTTGCGGGTCTTTCGGGCAACTTTGAGAGCATCTACAACGAGCTCATGAACAACAACGACCCCGACCTGGTCATGGCCGATTTCCGCAGCTACGTGGATGCTTGGGAGAAGCTCACGGGCAGCTACGGCGACCAGGAGACCTGGAACCGCAAGGCGCTGCTCAACACCGCATCGAGCGGCTGGTTCTCGAGCGACCGCACCATTCGCGAGTACCGCGACGAGATCTGGCACGCGTAGGGGCGCGCGAGCTCCCTTTGCCGCACGGCATTACTCGACGGGCGCGACCGAGCGCCGCGCCCGTCGCTAATGGGTTTAGGAACATCGATGACAGAAGGAGAAATCGATGAGTAAGAAAGAATGCATCGCGATGCTCCTCGCAGGAGGACAGGGCAGCCGATTGGGGGCACTCACCCAAAAGATCGCTAAGCCGGCGGTTAGCTTTGGTGGCAAGTTCCGCATTATCGACTTTTCGCTGTCCAACTGCTCCAACTCGGGCATCGACACGGTGGGCGTTCTGACGCAGTATCGCCCCTACCTGCTGCATGCCTACGTGGGCTCCGGCGAGGCTTGGGATCTGGACAGCCGCGACGGTGGCGTGTCGATCCTGCCGCCGTACGAGACGCAGACCGGCGGCGCCTGGTATGCGGGCACGGCCGACGCCATTACGCAGAACCTCGACTACATCAAGGCCAATGACCCCAAGTACGTCCTGATTCTTTCCGGCGACCACCTGTATCGCATGGATTACCGCAAGATGCTCAAGACGCACATTGAGAACAACGCCGACCTCACGGTGAGCGTTATGCCCGTGCCGTGGGAGGAGGCCAGCCGCTTTGGCATCCTGACCACCGACCCCGAGGACGGCCGCATCACCAAGTTCACCGAGAAGCCCGAGAAGCCCGATTCGAACCTCGCGTCCATGGGCATCTACATCTTCTCGGCCGACGTGCTGATCGAGGCCCTCGAGGAGGACGCCCTGGACCAGCGCTCGAGTCACGACTTTGGCAAGGACATCATCCCCAAGCTGCTCGGCGAGAACAAGCGCCTGTACAGCTACGAGTTCCACGGCTTCTGGAAGGACGTCGGCACCATCGCCAGCTTCCACGAGACCTCGATGGACCTGCTGGGCAACAACCCCGAGTTCGACCTCTTTGACAAGAACTTCCCCATCATGTCCAACATCACCACGCGTCCGCCGCACTACATTGGTCCGGACGGCCGCCTGGACGACTGCCTGGTCTCCAACGGCTGCAAGATCTACGGCACCGCTCGCCACTCGATCCTTTCGACCGACGTCATCATTGAGGAGCGCGCCGTGGTCGAGGACTCCGTGCTGCTGCCGGGTGCGCACGTTAAGAGCGGCGCGCACATCTGCCGCGCTATTTTGGGCGAGAACTCCACGGTCGAAGAGGGCGTGAAGCTCGGCTCTGTCGATACAACCAAGGATACGGCCGTCGTTGGAAATGACGTCGTTATCGGGAAGGGGGAATGATCCGATGATCAATCGCAAGGCCATCGGTTACATCACCGCTAACTACTCTTCGACCTACGGCAGTGTGCTGCTCAAGGACCGCCCCATCGCGTCCGTCCCGTTTTTGGGCCGCTACCGCCTGATCGACTTTCCGCTGTCCAACATGATGAATGCCGGCATTAAGACCGTCGGCGTCGTCATGCCGGGCAACTACCGCTCGCTGATCGACCACGTGGGCTCAGGCAAGGACTGGGGCCTGGACCGCAAGAAGGGCGGCCTGTTCATGGTGCCCGGCAACGCGTATGGCACCACCAAGGGCGGCATGCGCTTCCTGCTGCGCGACATCATCTCCAACAAGACGCTGTTCCAGCGCTCGGAGAAGCCCTATGTCGTGATGATGGGCACCAACATCATCTTTAACATGGACCTCAACACCATCATCGAGGCACACGAGAACTCCGGCGCCCAGATGACCGTGGTGTACTGCAAGGCCACGCGCAACGTCGATGACGAGACCAAGCTCGAGATTGGCGAGAACGGCCGTCTGACGGGCGTGAGCGCCGGCGTCGTGTACGGCGACAACGCGTCCATGGACTGCTGCATCGTCAACCGCGAGACGCTGCTCGAGATCATCGATCACTACCAGGCCGCCGACTATCTGGACCTGCTCGAGGCACTCCAGGGCGACTTTGGCAACATCGACGTGTGCAGCTACGAGTACAAGGGCGAGGTCGTGGGCGTGTTTAGCGAGAAGTCGCTGTATCGCCGCAGCATGGACCTGCTTGACCAGACCGTAGCCGACCAGCTCTTTGACCCCGAGCGCCCGATCCTGACCAAGGCCCACGATGTGCCGCCTTCGCGCTACGCGACCGGCAGCCACGCGTGCAACTCGATCATCTCGGCCGGCTGCATCATCAAGGGCACCGTGCGCAATTCGATTCTGTCGCGCGGCGTTGTGGTTGAGGAAGGCGCCTCGGTGACCAACTCGATCATCAACCAGAGCTGCATCATCAAGAGCGGCGCCCGTGTTGAGAACGCCATCCTGGACAAGAACAACGTGGTGCCCACCAACACCGAGCTTCGCGGCACGCCCGAGAACATCCTGGTGCTGGGCAAGGCTCCGTTAACTTCCGATACCACCATCGCTCGTTAACATTGGCGTCGCATAATCGCACGTAAACTGAAGAATAGCCGCCCGGTTTATACCTGGCGGCTATTCTCGAATTGCAACATGGGAGACAATATGGCAGAAACCAGCAAAAAGATGCAGATCGTGTTTGCCTCGGCCGAGTGCGCGCCGTTTGTAAAGACCGGTGGCCTGGGCGACGTGGCGGGCTCGCTGCCTGCGGCGCTTGTGCGCGCCGGCGCCGAAGTCATCGTGATGGTGCCCAAATACGCCACCATCAAGGACGAGTACAAGGCGCAGATGGAGCACTTCTCCGACTTTTACGTGAGCCTGGGCTGGCGCAACGAGTATTGCGGGCTCGAGAAGCTCGAGCACGACGGCGTCACCTATATGTTCATCGACAACGAGCGCTACTTTGCGCGCGACTATCCGTACGGCTTCTTTGACGACGGCGAACGCTTTGCGTTCTTCTCCAAGGCCATCACCGAGAGCCTGCAGCACCTGCCGGCCGGCTTTGAGTGCGATATCCTGCACTGCAACGACTGGCAGACGGCGCTGGCACCCGTGTTCCTGCGCGAGTTCTACCAGGGCCTGCCGCTGTACGACCGCGTCAAGACCGTGTTCTCGATCCACAATGTGGCGTTCCAGGGGCAGTTTAGCGACACCGTGATGGAGGACATCCTGGGTGTGGCGCATATTCCGGCGGCCGCCTCGCAGCTGCGTTGCGACGCCTGCAGCGTTAACTACATGCTGGGCGCGCTTCGCTATGCCGACGCCATCACCACGGTGAGCCCCACCTATGCCAACGAGATCCAGACACCCGAGTTTGGCGAGGGTCTGGACGGCGTGCTGCGCGAGCGCTCCTATGCGCTGCAGGGCATTTTGAATGGCATCGACGTCGCGGGCTTTGACCCGGCGACCGACAAGCGCATTGCCGCCAACTACACGGTGGAGGACCGTTCTGGCAAGGCCGTGTGCAAGGCCAAGCTGCAGGAAGAGCTGGGGCTCGAGGTGCGCGACGACCGTCCGCTCATGGTCATGGTCACGCGCCTGACGCGCCAGAAGGGCATGGACCTGGTCATGTACGCGCTCGACCGCATTCTGGCCGGCGGCGTGCAGGTGGCGGTGCTGGGCACCGGCGACCGCGACTACGAGGACGGCCTGCGCTATTTCCAGGACAAGTACCCCGGCACCATGGCCGCACGCATCGAGTTCGATCCTGCGCTGTCGCAGCGCATGTACGCCGCTGCCGATATGTTCCTGATGCCTTCGAAGTTTGAGCCCTGCGGCCTCTCGCAGATCATCGCCATGCGCTACGGCACGCTGCCCATCGTGCGCGAGACCGGCGGCCTGAAGGACACCGTCGTGCCGTACAACGAGTTTACCGGCGAGGGCACGGGCTTCTCGTTTGCCAACTTTAACGGCGACGAGATGGGCGACGCCGTGTTCCGCGCGGCACGCCTGTTCTGGGATAACCGTGCGGCGTGGAATCGGCTGGTCACGCAGGCCATGAGCCAGGACTTTAGCTGGACGCGCTCGGCCGATAAGTATCTGGATCTGTACTTCTTTATGCACCCGGAGATTGAGAGGCCGGCGGGGGTGGCTGAGGCTGAGGCTGAGCACGTTGCTGTTGAGGCTGCACCTGTTGAGACTGCACCTGTTGAGGTACCTGTGGCTGAGCCCGCGGCTGCCGAGAAGCCCAAGGCCGAGGAGAAGCCCGTCGAGGCCGAGCCCGAGCCTGCCAAGGCTGAACCTGAGGCCGAGGCCAAGCCGGCTGCGAAGACTGCGGCCAAGAAGACCACCACGCGCAAGACGACTGCCAAGAAGACCACGGCCACGAAGACTGCCGCTACCAAGGCTGCTTCGACGACCAAGGCTTCCGCAACCAAGACGACCGCTGCCAAGGCGGCGACCACGCGCAAGCGCACGACCAGCGCTGCCAAGAAGGCCGCCGAGGCTGAGGTCGCTTCCCAGGTAAAGGCCGGGACTGCTGCCACCGAGGCCAAGCCGACCGCTAAGGCTCCGGCTAAAACCACGGCCAAGAAGACGACCGCGACCAAGACCACGGCCGCTAAAAAGGCTACGGCTACGAAGTCGACGGCGACCAAGGCTTCAACCGCTAAGGCCACGGCCACGAAGGCTGCCGCCAAGCCGGCCGTTAAGGTCGAGGAGACGCCTGCCGAGGTTAAGGCCGAGCCCGCGGCTGAGACAAAGCCCGCCGCAAAGACCACCACGCGCAAGCGCACCACGACCGCAGCCAAGAAGACCACGACCAAGGCAGCAGCTCCCAAAGCAGAGGCTAAGGACGAGCCCAAGGCCGAGGTAAAGCCCGAGCCCGCCAAGGAGACCCCGGTCTCCCCCGCCGCTCCGGCCGAGGACAAGGCTCCGTCCAAGAAGACCTCCGTCCGCAAGGCCACGGCCACCCGCAAGCGCCGCTAATTCGGACGATCCAAAACCCAATCCTCAACGCAAAAGAGGGCGCCCCAACCAGGCGCCCTCTTTTGCGTCGAAATCCTGTATTACAAAGTAGGCCGGTTTACTACGTTAAATTTGACCCTCTCGACCACGGCGAGAAATCGACGAAATTCGCAACGCTTCTACCTGCGGTTTTAATATCACCAAAATGGCTATGGTCGAGATCTTTCAATTCATCGTAGTAAACCGGCGTACTTTTGTTTCACTACGAATGGCATCCGCAAAAGTGTATTACTATAGCGCGATAATTTGGATGGTAAAACGATTTTCTAGGACAACCGTTCGCCGATAGTAAACGGATGTTGTTTATACACAGTGCGTCCAACGAATATAATTACATCCTGTGCGTAAAGCCCGTGGCCCGCAGGCCATGAATGTATAGAACTGGACCGTACTATGAGATTGATACACAACAGCCGCCTTCCGCAGTTTCGCACTCCGTTTGGTGCCGTGACCACTGGAACCACCCTTTCGCTCTCCGTGATTTTGGAGGACGCCGACCCCGCGCAGGCCACGCTTACGCTGCGCACCTGGGTCGATGAGGTCGGCGAATCTCTGTACCCCATGACGCACGAAGGCGACGGCATCTTTACCGCCGAGCTTACGTGCGACGAGCCCCGTCTGATCTGGTACAGCTTTATCTGCAATATCGAGGGCCAGCCCGAGGTTCGCCTGGGCGCGCCGCAGGGCCGCACCGGCGGCGAGGGCGTGACTTACGACTACGCCGAGGTGCCGTCCTTCCAGGTCACCGTATACAAGCACCGCGAGGTTCGACCCGAGTGGTACGAGCGCGGCATGGTCTACCAGATTTTTCCCGACCGTTACGCCCGCGACGAGCACTGGCGCGAGCGCACGCTGGCTCAGATCGAAAGGCCGCGTAAGGGAATTCAGCGCCGCATGGTCGAGGACTGGAACGAGCCGCCCGTGTACGAGCGCGCCGAAGACGGTTCCATCAAGACTTGGGATTTCTACGGCGGCTCCCTCAAGGGAATCCAGGAAGACCTGCCTCGCATCGCCGAGCTGGGCTTTACGGCCATCTACCTCAACCCCATCTTCGAGGCCACGAGCAACCACCGTTACGACACGGCCGACTACACCAAGATCGACCCGATTCTGGGTACCGAGCAGGACTTTACCGAGCTGTGCGAAGCGGCCGAAAAGCTGGGCATTTCCATCATCCTGGACGGCGTATTCAACCACACAGGCGACGATTCGATCTACTTTAACCGCTATGGCAACTACCCCGGTGTGGGCGCCTGGCAGAGCGAGGATTCGCCTTGGCGCGATGCGTTCAACTTCCACGAGGACGGAACGTATGACTGCTGGTGGGGCGTTGGCAATATGCCCGCGCTCAACGAGAGCTCTGAGCTGGTTCGCGAGAAGATCCTGGGCAAAGACGGCGTCATCCGCAAATGGCTGCGCGCCGGTGCTCACGGCTGGCGTCTGGACGTCGCTGACGAGCTTTCTGACGATTTCCTGGCCGAGATCAAGAAGGCAGTACTTGCCGAAAAGCCTGACGCACTGCTGCTCGGCGAGGTCTGGGAAGACGCCTCCAACAAGATCAGCTATGGTCATCTGCGCCGCTATCTGCAGGGCTCCGAGCTCGACTCCGCCATGGACTACCCCTTCCGCGACATGGTCATCGGCTTTTTGATGGGCTACAAGAACGCCTACCAGGCAGCCGAGGATATCGAAACCCTGCGCGAGAACTATCCGCGTGAGGCCCTGTCTTGTGCACTTAATCTGCTTTCGAGCCACGACCGTCCGCGCATTATCTCGGTGCTCGGCGGCGGCCCCGACGAGTCGCAGCTGCCCGAGTGCGAGCGCAGCAAATGGCGTCTGGACGAGAACGCGATGGGCCTGGCTAAGAGCCGTTTTTGGCTCGCCACGCTCATGCAGATGACCTTCCCCGGCGTGCCTTCGATCTACTATGGCGACGAGTACGGCCTGGAGGGCCTTACCGACCCGGGCAACCGTCGCACCCTGCCGACCAAGGAAGACC
This sequence comes from uncultured Collinsella sp., assembly GCA_934667065.1. Classification (GTDB taxonomy): domain Bacteria; phylum Actinomycetota; class Coriobacteriia; order Coriobacteriales; family Coriobacteriaceae; genus Collinsella. The sequence goes on along the minus strand of CAKULD010000013.1, from coordinate 20,763 downwards.
TGCACGACTTCGACACGCTCGCGATCGTCAAGAACGCATCTGCTGTGCGCCGCGCACTGCCGTTTATGATCGACGGCGAGATCAAGGCCTTCGCGCTCAATGACGAGGTGCTGGCCTACAACCGTACGGGCAAGGACGGCGAGTCCGCGACCGTCATCATCAACCGCAGCCTGCGCAATTCGCATCGCGTGACGATTCCGGCGCTCGGCGAATGTGCAAGCGACGTCATTAGCGGCCACGAGTGCGTGATCCACAACGGCACGGTCACGCTCGATCTGTATCCGCTGGGCTCTTCGATCATCTACCACCACGCCGAGCAGCGCCTACAGGAGCCGCTCGATCACGGCGCGGGCGTCGTGTGCCATATCACCTCGGTGCCGACCGACGACGGCAAGCCCGGCACGATCGGCGCGCCCACGCGTCGCTTTATCGACCATCTGGCCGCCATGGGCATGCGCTACTGGCAGGTGCTGCCGGTGAATCCCACGGACTTCTTCCGCTCCCCCTACGCCGGTCCTTCTGCCTTTGCAGGCAATGTGGACCTGCTGCCCGAGACCCACGAGGAGCTGGCTGCCGACTTTACTGCTTGGAAGGCTCGCGGCGGCGAGGATGCCGACCCGCTGTACACGGCGTTTAAGCACCGCAATGCCGATTGGCTCGAGAAGTACTGTGCCTACATGGCGGTGAAGAAGTACTTTGAGGGCCTGTCGCGCCACGAGTGGCCGACCGAGGTCGCGCGCTACAACGAGCGTCTGATCTACGGCAAGCGCTTCCGTGACGAGGCCGAGCTTCAGGCGTATATGCAGTATCGCTTTGACCTGGCCTGGTGCGAGCTTATGAATTACGCGCACAAGAAGGGCATCGAGGTCATCGGCGATATCCCCATGTACGTGTCCGACGATTCGGCCGACGCGTGGAGCGAGCCCGAGAACTTCTGGCTGTCCGATACCGGTAAGGCGATTGAGATTTCCGGCGCGCCGCCCGACAATTTTGCGCCCGAGGGCCAGGTTTGGGGCAATCCCACGTTCCGCTGGGACCATATGAAGCAGAACGGCTATCGCTGGTGGATGGACCGTCTGCGTCGTGCGTTCTCGCTCTACGATCGCGTGCGCTTGGATCACTTCCTGGGCTTCCACAGCTACTTTAGCATTCCCGCGGGCAAGGCCTGCGCCGACGGCCGCTGGCTGGCAGGACCGGGCAAGGACCTGTTCCAGACCGCCTACGACGAGCTGGGGCCGCTCAACTTTATCGCCGAGGACCTGGGCTATCTGACGCCCGGCGTTCGCGCTATGGCCTCGACCTGCGGCTTCCCTGGCATGGACGTGCTGGAGTTTAGCGACTACGACGTTCGCTGCGGTGTGCATCCCACGCCGGGCAAGATTCTGTACACCTCGACGCACGACACGTCGACGCTCGCCGGTTGGTGCACGCGCGCCTTTGCCGGCGGCGACGAGCCGAGCGGCGTTGAGGTTGCGGCTGGGCTGATGAGCGACGCGCTGGCAAGCAATGCTCCCCTGGTAATGATGCCGCTGCAGGACGTGCTGGGCCTTGGCGACGACGCACGCATGAATGTGCCGGGCGTGGCCACGGGCAACTGGACCTGGCAGGCCGACGAGGCTGACATTGCAGCCGCAGAGGAGAAAACTGCGAAGCTCCTGCGTAGCACCCATAGATTCTGGGGCGAGGCGTGATAAAACCCCCGATATAGGGTACAGTTACAGACGTTTGAATTTATGCGGGCAGAGCGATCTGCCCGCTTTGTGCTGAAAAGGAAGTACTATGGCGCGCTACGATTACAAGTGCTCGAGTTGCGGCAACGTGTTTGAGGTTGAGCATCCCATGTCCGAGACCCCCGAGGTCGTGTGCCCGAGCTGCGGCGCCCCGGCCGCCAAGACGTTCTCGGCCAGCGGCATCAAGTTTGAGGGCAGCGGCTTCTACAACACCGACCAGCGAAGTGGCGGCTCCAGCACCAGCGCCACCAGCGGTTGCTGCGCCAACTGCCCGCATAGCCACTAGCGACAAGCGGCCCCGCGATCAAAACCGATCGCGGGGCCGCCCTCATAACTTGCGGTGAAATACGGACTGAATAGCGCCATTTGGCAGCTAAACAGTCCGTATTTCACCGTAACTCAGAAATTAGTTGCGGACTAGGCGGGCGCAGAAGTGACCGTCGTAGGAGTCCGCGTTTACGGGAACGCTTTGGAAGAGGCCTCGGTCGTTTTGGCGGACCGTTACGAGCTTCTTGGCCTGGTCAAATTCGGGCAGCTGCAGAATTTGCGACTCGGAGAGCGGCTTCACAGCAAAGCCCTGGCCCTCGGGCGAAGCCAAGAATGCATCGATTACCTGCGTGTTTTCCTCGTCAAAGACCGAGCAGGTAGCGTAGATGAGCTCACCGCCGGCAGCCACGCGCGCAGCCGCTTCTTTAAGCATTGTTAGCTGCAGCCTGGGCAGCGCCGTCGTAACATCGTTCTCGGTCAGGCGCCACGGGATCTCCGGATGACGGCGCATGGTACCGGTGCCCGAGCACGGCGCATCAATAAACACCGTATCGAACAGAGCGGGCTCGCCGAGCATGGCGTCGAACGACGTGAGTACCTCATCGAGCTCGCAGGCATCGCCCGAGACGGTGCGCACACCCGTGATGCCAGCTTTGCGCAGACGAGCCAGATTCTGATCGCACTTGCGATCGTGCAGGTCAAGCGCCGTATGCTGATGCTCAAATCCGGCGCGCTTGGCTTGGCACATCATCACGTAGGTCTTAGTGCCGCGACCGGCGCCAATCTCCAGGCAACGCCCAGGGCGCGTCGCGGCAGTCGCGATAAGCTGAGCATTCAGGTCCGAGGCCACCGCGGCGGCGCGCTCAAACACGCCCGAGGCCACGGCAACTTGCGCATCGACCGGCGCATGGCAACCGGGGAACACGGGTGCCACCAGCTGGGCAATAAACGGGTCGGGCTTGGTGGCGAACGCATTGGCGTGTAGAGCGAGCGGTGCGGGCGCCAAATTGCCGGCAAAGTTGAGCGCGCCCTCGGGCGTATCGAACGCCGCCATGAGGCGAGCACACAGCCAGCGCGGCAGACCCATCACGCGAGAAAGGCGCACCAAGCGGCGCTCGGATTCATCGACATCCGCAGCCACGGAGAAATCCTCAACATTGTCGGCTACCTTATGCAGCACGGCATTGGCAAGGCCGGCAGCCGACTTAGCGCCACTGCGCACCAGCTCAACGCCCTGGCTCACGGCAACGCGGCCCGGGGTGTGCAGGTAGAGCATCTCGAAGGCCGAGATGCGAAGCGCCATGCGCACACGCGGCGCGACCTTTTTAGGCTTGTCGAGAAACTGGTCGAGCAGCTCATCCAAAATGCCCTGCGTGGCGGCAACGCCAAGCGCCAAGCGAGCGGCAAAAGCAGAATCGCGCTGGTCAATGGCCTTGGCAGACGCACGGGCAGAGAGCACGTCGCGCGCGTACATGCCGCGGCGATCGGCCTCCATCAAAACATCGAGCGCGAGCTTGCGCGCAGGAGAAAGCTTACTCATGACAAAACACCCCAGCTAAGTTCGGCGCCCTGCAGACCGGCTGCCCAGGCAGAAGCAGCCATGGCACGCTTGCCATCGGGCTTAACCTCGAGCAGCTCAGCAGCGCCATCGGAGAGGCCCAGGTAAACGCGCTTGCTCTTGACGGCAACAGCGCCCTCGCGGAGCGACACATCGGCCGGCGCAGCATCGAGCACGCGCACGGTCTTGCCGGCGATCACGCAGCGAGCAGGCGCCGTGTCGGACGAAGCAAGGACATGACGCACGCAATCGAGCGCCGTCATTTGGGGATCCAGGCGCATCTCCTGCTTAGAAATCTTGGCAGCATGGGTAACGAGCGTTTCATCCTGCTCAGTCCACACAGCCAAGCCATCAGCAAGCGAAGGCAGCGTATCGGCCAACAACTTGCCACCCAGCTCACCCAACTCCATCGTAAGCGCCTCAGCATGCTTTCCGGCAACCGAAGTGGAAGCCTGCGCACAATAAGCACCCGTATCCACACCATGCCCAATACGCATAATAGAAACGCCAGCAACCTCATCACCAGCAAGAATGGCACGCTGAATGGGGGCGGCACCACGCCAACGCGGCAGCAAGGACGCATGGACATTCACAATACCAAGCGGCGCCATATGCAGTACCTCATCAGGTAAAATGCAGCCATAAGCAGCCACACAGAAAATATCAGCCTGAGCAGCCTGGAGCGCCTCAACAACCTCAGGCGTCATCCGATTAGCCTCAATAACCGGCAACCCCAACTCAAGCGCCTTGGCCTTAACAGGAGAAGGCTCAAGCTTCTTACCACGCCCACGAATAGCATCAGGACGAGTAACAACAAGCGCAATCTCATTCCCAGCCGCAACAAGCGAAGTCAACGAAGGCACCGCAAAATCGGGCGTACCCATAAACACAATACGCATAAAACAATGTCCCCTCTCAATAACGAGCCGAGACGGCTACCAAAACAGCGTCAGGCCAAGTCCCAACCAAGACGCCAGAACAATTCAACAGAATCAAATATACCCAAAACCAAAGAAAGAGCCGCCTCAAAAGGCGACCCTCTCAACAAAGCACTTATCAGCGTAGACGCCCATCCCTGGCCCAACGGCACCCGGGCGAACCTAGCAGGACAACGCAGTCCCCTTCCGCCGCAGGGCTTAGGTTATTGCTCCACGCGCAGTTCCGCACGAGCCGAAGAGCACTTAATGTGCTCTTCGTGCGAGCAGGACTGTTTGAGCATGGAGCAAAACCTAAGCCCTGCGGCGGAAGGGGACGGACAGCCCTACTCGGTCTCGCCCGGTCGAGCGCCGCGGGCCAGAGCGTCCTGGTACTCCTTGACAGCCTTGATGCGCTGCATCGGCTTCAGTCGCTCGAACATGGTGTTGCCGTGCAGGTGATCGATCTCGTGCTGCAGGCACACGCAGAACAGGTCGCCCGTGGCCTCATAGCGAATCAGGTTGGCATCCAGGTCGTACGCCTCAACGACAACGTGGTCCGGACGCTCGATCTCGCAGCTAATGCCAGGAATGGACAGGCAACCCTCGCTAAACGGCACCAGGTTGTCGCTCTGCTCAACGATCACGGGGTTGATGAGCACGTACGGGTCGTAGTCGTTCTTGTCGCTGTAATCGCAGTCGATGGTCACGAGCTGAATGAGCTCGCCGATCTGCGGGGCAGCCAGGCCGCAACCGCCGTTCTCGAACATCATCTTCTTCATCTTCTCAGCAAGCGCCTCGATCGCCGGGGTGATCTCCTCAATGACGGCGCACTCCTGGCGCAGACGAGGGTCGGGCGACAGTACGATTCCGTTGGCTTCCATGGCCATCCTTTCGGGTTGTTACATCAAATCATAGGCGTCGACGTCAACGCTCACGCTCACGCCGCGCACGGAGCCCACCTCTTTAAGGCAGGCGTCGATATCATCAGAGACATGGTACCCTACCGGCGACTTTACAAGCAGATGGAAGCGGTAACGGTCCTTGGCTCTCTCGATTACACACGAAGCCGGGCCCAGCACCTGCGGCACGGCACTCCCCGCCCGCAAAAAGTCGGGCGCGGCGGCGTGCCAGCGGCGCTTGAGAAACTTTGCGATGCGGCCGATGTAGTCCCGCGCGTCGTCCGCGTTCGCCGACCACACCAGGATGTTGACCAGGCGCACGAACGGCGGATACAGAGCATCGCGACGCTGGCCCAGGTCATAGTCGGTAAAGATGGAACGGTCGTGCTCGGCGACGGCGCGAATGACCGGGTCCTCGGGCAGGTAGGTCTGGATGATGACCTCTCCGGGACGATCGCCGCGACCGGCGCGGCCTGCGACTTGCTCCAGCAGATCGTAGGCGCGCTCCCCTGCTCTAAAATCGGGCAGCTTAAGCGCAAAATCGGCATTGACCACGCCCACGAGCGTGACCTCGGGAAAGTCGAGTCCCTTGGCGATCATCTGCGTGCCCAACAGCACGGCGCAATCGGCAGCGTCGAACTGCTCGAGCAGCTTTTTGTGCGCGTCCTTGCCGCGCGTGGAATCGGCGTCCATGCGAATGATGGCGACATCCTCGGGCAGCATCTGGTGCAGCGCGTCTTCGATTTGCTGCGTGCCCAGGCCCATTTTCGCCAGGTAGCGGCTGCCGCACTTGGGGCAGCGGCTCGTGGGCGCCGGATAGGGCTGAACGCGCCAAGACGACCCGCAGGTGTGGCACTGCAGCGTGTGCGTGCGCTCGTGGTATGTGAGCGCGGTGGAGCAGTGGTTACAGGTGGGGACGCAGCCGCACTCTCGGCACATCAGGAAGGGCGCAAAGCCACGGCGGTTGTGCAGCAGCACGGCCTTCTCGCGACGTTCGACAACGCGCTCGAGACCTTCCATCAGGGGTTTTGAGAACATGGAGCGGCTGCCGTGCGAAAACTCGCGGCGCAGGTCGGCGATGCGGACCGTGGGCAGTACCGCGTGTCCCGGGCGCTCGGGCATCTCGACGCGCGTCCAGGTGGCGCCGTTGTACGTGCCGCGATGGCAGCGATCGAGCGCCTCGGCAGAAGGAGTGGCCGAGCCCAGCACAAGCGGACAACGATAGCGGCGCGCCATCTCGGCCGCCACCTCGCGCGCATGGTAACGCGGGCTGGAACCCTGCTTGTAGCTGGTCTCGTGCTCCTCGTCGATAATAATGAGGCCCAGATCGCTGAGCGGGCAAAAGAGCGCCGAACGGGCGCCCACGACCACACGCGCGGCACCGCTGGCGACCATATCCCACTGGTCCAGGCGCTCACCAGCCGAAAGGCGCGAGTGGAAGACCGCAACCGTCTCGCCAAAGCGTGAGCGGAAGCGGCCAACGGTCTGGGCCGTCAGCGAGATCTCGGGCACGAGCACGCAGGCCGAGCGGCCGGCCGCAAGCACGCGCTCAATCGCCGAGAGGTAAACCTCGGTTTTGCCGGAACCAGTGACGCCATCGACGAGCACCACGTCGCCGTGCGCATCCAGGCGAGCGCGTTCAATCTGCGCGAGCGCTTGCTGCTGACCGTTGGTAAGCGAGACCGGCGCTTTGCCGCTCGCGGAGGACAGCGTGGTCTGCTCGCTGCAGCCACGCCAGGCGCGGCGTTCCTCAACCACCACGACGCCGCGCTTTTCGAGAGCTTTGATGGTAGCGGACATGCTGTTGTAGAGCAGGTTGAGGTCGCGCGTCGTGACCGGGCCGCATTGGAGCGCCTCGATAAGCTGACGCTGGCGGACCGCCGTTTTGGGTGGCGTGTAGTCGAATCCCTCGGGCGTGAGCATGACCCAACGGTTTTGGATGGGTTTGACGGCGGGGCGCTCGACGGTCCACACGCCATCGTCGCCCTTGACCACGCGTGGGCTACCGCCCGGGGGCAGGAACAGGCGCAGGCACTCGGAAAGCGTCGCGACGTACTCGCGGCTCATCCAACGTGCGATGCGGGCAGCCTCGGCGGTAAATAGTGGCTTGCTGAGGATAGCCTCGATGGGCTTGACGCGCGCAGGGTCGAGGGCGTTGTTGCCTTGTAAATCGCTCAGTTCGGGCGCAATGTCGACGATATAGCCGGCGGCCGCACGGTTGCCAAAATGGACTAGGACCGTGGAGCCGATCTGAGCCTCGCCGGCAAGGGATTGCGGAATGCCGTAGGCAAACGGCTCGGATAGCGCACGGGTCGGGATGTCGAGGACCACGCTTGCGTAGGCGGTGACGGGCTCGGGCGCAGGCTCGGGCTTGACCTTCTCGGCAGCATGGGCGGACTGCACCGGGGTCACCTCCGGTTCCGGCGAACCAAACAGCGAAAGTTGCTCGGCCATGGTCCCTATGCCTCCCATCCCATACGTCTACAGAAACAAGAGCCCCGCTCGGGGTGAACGGGGCTCGAATACATGCGTTTGCGCAGCTGCTACAGCGCCATCGTGCGGGCGCGGTCGATGCGCGCCAGGCAGTCGTCGCGACCGACGAGCGCCATGGTCTCGCCCAGCGGAGGGCTCACCATGTTGCCGCAGACGGCGACGCGCACGGCCTGGAACACCACGCGCTTCTTGAGGTCCATCTGCTCGGATAGCGGCTCAAGAGCGGCGTCGATGTTGCCAGCAGTCCACTCGTCCACGCCCTCGAGCGCGGCCTTGGCGGCGTCCAGAATGGCACCCATGCCCTCCTTGGCCAGGCCCTTGTTGACGGACTTCTCGTCATACTCGAGCGTCTCGGCCGTGGCAAAGATAGGAGCGGCGACGGTCACGGCGTCGGCAGGCATCTTGGTGCGCGGCTTGACGATGGCGGCAAGCGCGTCAATCCAATCCTCGCCGTACTCGACATTACCCTCAATGAGGCCCGCCTCATGCAGCTCGGGGACCATGACCTCGTCGGCAAACTGCGCGTCGGACATACCGTTGATATACTCGGCATTGACCCAGTCGAGCTTCTTGGGGTCGAAGGTCGCCGGGTTCTTGGAGATGCGGTCGAGCGAGAACTTGCTGGCCAGAACGTCGCGCGGGATGATCGTGGTCTCGCCGTCGAGCGACCAGCCGAGCAGCGCCAGATAGTTGACGAAGGCGTCGGACAGATAGCCGGCGTCGCGGTATTCCTCCACCGAGGTGGCGCCGTGGCGTTTGGAGAGCTTCTTGCCGTCGGCGCCCAGAATCATGGAGATGTGGGCGAACGTGGGCACGGGCGCGCCGAGGGCCTCGTAGACCATGACCTGGCGCGGGGTGTTGGACAGGTGGTCGTCGCCGCGGATGACGTGGGTGATCTTCATCATGGCGTCGTCGACGACCGTCGCGAAGTTGTACGTGGGCGTGCCGTCGGAGCGGAAGATGACGAAGTCGTCGAGTTCCTTGGCGTCAAAGGTCACCTCGCCGTGGACGGCGTCGTGGATGACGACGTCGCCGCGGTCCTCGGGCACCTTGATGCGCAGGACGTAGGACTCGCCGGCCTCGATGCGGCGGCGGGCCTCCTCGGGATCAAGATCGCGGCAGCGACGCTGGTAGCCCTGGAAGGGGTCCTTGCGCTCCTGGGCGGCCTTGCGGTCGGCGTCGAGCTGCTCCTTAGTGCAGAAGCACGGATAGGCCTTGCCCTCGTCCCAGAGCTTCTGGGCGGCCTGCTTGTACAGGTCCAGGCGCTCGGTCTGTGCGTAGGGACCAAAGTCGCCACCCACCTCGGGACCCTCGTCCCAGTCCAGACCCAGCCAACGCATGGCGCGCAGGATAATCTGCGTGTTCTCGTCGGTGGAGCGGGTGGGATCGGTGTCGTCGATGCGCAGGATGAACGTGCCGCCGTTTGCGCGGGCGAAAGCCCAGTTATAGATAGCGGTGCGGGCGCCGCCGATGTGCAGCTTGCCCGTGGGTGAGGGTGCAAAGCGGACGCGAACGTCTGATGCCATGGAAATCTCCTCGATTGCAGGATGGTTGTCTAACCGCACCAGTATAAAGCAACAAAGCAACCTCCGCACAAAGGGCACCGACCCACTCATTGGGCACTCATTGGGGACAGACTTAAATGACCAGCCTTTGGGCAACCTGTCGGCACTTAGGTAAGGCTGGTCATTTAAGTCTGTCCCCAATGAGTAGGTGCGGAAAGGGTGTGAATGTTTGATTTACGCGCTATGATGTGCCCTTGCATAGAGAGCCCGGCGGAATGGTAACGGTCGCCGGGACACGTTATTTGAAAGGACAATCATGTCAGAAGAACTTCGTTCCATCCCACCCCAACACGGGTCCTTTGTATTTACGTCGGAGTCGGTGACCGAAGGCCATCCCGATAAGATCGCTGACCAGATCAGCGACGCCGTCCTCGACGCAATCCTCGCGAAAGAAATAGAGCTGCAGGAGCAGGGCTACATCGCCCCCAACGGCGTGCCCGCCAACGTGGAGAACGTCCGTTGCGCCTGCGAGACCCTCGTGACCACCGGCACCGTCATCGTTGCCGGCGAGATCCGCACTCAGGCCTACGTCGACGTACAGGAAATCGCCCGCGGCGTTATCCGCCGCATTGGCTACAACCGCGCCAAGTTCGGTTTTGACTGCGACACCTGCGGCGTCATGAGCCTTATCCACGAGCAGTCGCCCGATATCGCCCAGGGCGTCGACGAGTCCTTCGAGACCCAAACCGGCGCTACCACCGACCCGATCGACCTGATCGGTGCCGGCGACCAGGGCATGATGTTCGGCTACGCCTCCAACGAGACCAAGACCCTCATGCCCATGCCTCACTACCTGGCAAGCCGCCTGGCCGAGCGCTTGGCCGCCGTGCGTCACGACGGTACCCTCGCCTATCTGCGTCCCGACGGCAAGACCCAGGTCACCGTGCGCTACGAGGACGGCAAGCCCGTCGAGGTCACGACCATCGTCATCTCCACGCAGCACGCCGCCGAGATCGAGGACATGGGCAAGATCAAGGCCGACCTCATCGAGCACGTCATCACCCCGGTCATGGCCGCCGAGAACATGCCGTGGGATAAAGCCGACATCTACGTAAACCCCACCGGTCGCTTTGTTGTGGGCGGCCCCATGGGCGACACGGGCCTGACCGGCCGCAAGATCATCGTCGACACCTACGGCGGCTACGGCCGTCACGGCGGCGGTGCCTTTAGCGGCAAGGACTGCACTAAGGTTGACCGCTCCGCCGCGTATGCCGCGCGCTGGGTCGCCAAGAACGTAGTCGCCGCCGACCTGGCCGACCGCTGCGAAGTCGAGCTCGCCTACGCCATCGGCGTGTCCAAGCCACTCTCGATCATGGTCGACACCTTCGGCACCGCTAAGGTCGCCGAGGACAAGATCGTCGAGGCCGTCGAGAAGACCTTCGACCTGCGCCCGGGCGCCATCATCCGCGACCTGGACCTGCGCCGCCCCATCTACGAGAAGACAGCAGCCTACGGCCACTTCGGCCGCGAAGACGCCGACTTCACCTGGGAAAACACCGACCGAGTCGAAGAACTCAAAGCATCCTGCGGCCTCTAATTTAGAACCGCCAACGTCACAACAACATACGCACTTTCAAAAGAAGTACCGGCCCCAACCGGTACTTCTTTTTTATTAACCCGGTGGTGGAGATGAGCCACCGCGGGACATGGAATAGGTCACCACCCGATGAATTTTGGAGCACACAGGCTTCTACCATGTATCCTAAGTTCCGAGGGCTTTAGTATTTGGTCGATCGCGAGTTCCGCACGAGCCGGAGAGCACTTAATGTGCTCTCCGTGCGAGCAGGACTGTCCGAGCAGGCGACCAAATACTAAAGCCCTCGGAACGGCGGGACAGAGTATGCCCCGCCCCTCGGGACGACGAGCCACGTAAAGGAGCAGCCATGGCAGGCAAGCCGCAAACACTAGCTACGACCTCGGCATTCGAGATCTTGGGCCCCGTCATGGTCGGCCCCAGCTCATCGCACACCGCCGGCGCCCTGCGGTGCGCCCAAGTTGCCGCCAGCCTGCTGGAAGGCCGCATCACCAAGGTCACCTTCGGCCTGTGGAACTCCTTCGCCCACACCTACCGCGGCCACGGCACCGACCGCGCGCTCGTCGCGGGCATCCTGGGCCTCGATACCGACGACGAGAACATCAAGCAGGCCTTCGACCTCGCACACGAGCAGGGCCTCGAATACCACTTTGACATCAAGGGCGACGACGCTTCCATCCACCCCAACACCGTCGACATCGACATGGCCGACGACACGGGCGCCACGGCGCAGGTCCGCGGCGAGAGCCTGGGCGGCGGCAAGATGCGCATCAGCCGTATCAACGGCGTCGGCGTCGACATCTCGGGTATGTACTCCACGCTCTTCGTGGCGCACTACGATGTCCCCGGCGTGCTCGCCGCGCTCACCAACCTGCTCGCCTATGCCCACGTGAACATCGCCTTCTGCCGCACCTACCGCACCGAAGTGGGCGGCCAGGCCTACTCCGTCTTTGAGACCGACGGCGCGCCCGACGATACCGTCATCCCCATGCTGCGAAAGCTCGACAATGTCGATTACGCCACGTTTATTGAGCTCCCCGGTTCGGCCTCATCCCTCTCCCCCGGCGTCTCGGCCAAGGAGATCTTCGACGACGGCGAGCAGCTGCTCGACGCCTGCGAGGAGTTGGGACTCAACATCGGTGCCGTCATGGCCGTGCGCGAGGCACGCCTGACCGGCGAGCAGCATGCCGTCGCCGCCATGCGCCGCGTGCTCGAGGTCATGAAAGATGAGACAACGGCCCCCATCGCCAACCCACAGCGCTCGCTCGGTGGCCTCATTGGCGGCGAGGCAAAGCTCGTCGATGCCACCGGCCGCAACGAGCTTAGCTCCAGCTTAATGGGCGCCGTGCAGACCGACGCCGTGGCCCGCGCCATGGCCGTGCTCGAGCGCTCCGCAACGATGGGCGTTATCGTCGCCGCCCCAACCGCCGGCTCCGCAGGCGTCGTGCCCGGCTGCGTGCTGGCGCTCGCCGACCACCTGCAGCTCGACGACGAGCAGGTAATGGATGCCCTCTATTGCGCCGCCGCCATCGGCCTCAACCTCACCACGAGCGCCTGCGTCGCCGGCGCCGAGGGCGGCTGCCAGGCCGAGGTGGGAAGCGCCGCCGCCATGGCCGCCGCCGCGCTCGTGCAGATGCTGGGCGGCACGCCCGAGCAGGCACTCGACGCCAGCTCCATCGCGCTGAGCAATCTGCTGGGCCTCGTTTGCGACCCGGTGGGTGGGCTTGTCGAGGTGCCGTGCCAAAACCGAAACGCCATCGGCGTGGCAGCGGCGTTTAGCTCGGCCCAGCTCGCACTTGCCGGCATCAAGAGCCTGGTACCGTTTGACCAGATGGCTCACGTCATGCTGTCGGTAGGCCACGCGCTGCCGGCAACGCTGCGCGAGACGGCCAAGGGCGGCATCGCCCAGGCCCCGGCAGCACTTTCGGCCTGTGCAAAATGTGGCGTGTGCGGTTAGGCAAATCGCCTGACAAGCGAGCGGGTGGGACATTTGTCCCAGCTCTTTTGAATGCCACCGTTTCCATACCACAAACAACTAGGTAATCGCTATAATGCAAGCCCAGTAAAAACACGATGAGCCGTAAGGCGAAACTCGAAGGATATAGATACGATGTCGCAAAACGACCGAACTCAACTGATTCCCGATCCGCAGCAGCCGAGCAGGCACACCGGCGGCGTTCAGTCGCCGCGCCCCATCGCGCCGAGTCACGGCCAGCAGCGAGGCGCAGCAAACGCCTCCCCGCGCACGAACCAGCAGCGCCAGGGAAGCGGCAACGCTCCCAAACAGGCTCCCACACATGCTCGAGGAGGCCGCGGCCCCGCAAGCAAGCCCGCCGACAACAAAAAGTCCGGTAAGAAGACGACACTATTTGTCGTCCTGGGCCTTATCGCCATCGTCTACATCGTGGGTGTCGTAGCGTTCTCGCAGGTCGCCTACCCCAACACCACCATCGCCGGCGTGGACGTCTCGTTCTCCAACGCCTCGTCTGCCGCCACCAAGGTTAACTCGGCATGGAAGCACTACAAGCTCACCGTCACGGGCGATGACTTTAGCTGGACCTATCAGCCCAAGTCCGATGAGCCCATCGTCGACGGCGAAGCAGCCGCAAAAGAGATCATTAGCCACAACGAGTCCTTTATGTGGCCCGTCCGCCTCGTTGAGTCCTTGGGCGGAAAGACCAAAACCACCGTCGCTTCCGACGAGGTCGACTTGGATCAGGACGTCGACCTTTCCATGCTCTCCGATGCCTTTGATCAAAAGCAGTTTGAGGAGGATCTGGGCGCCGCCATCGACGAGTTCAACGAGGGCCGCTCGGGCACCTTCGAGGCATCGAGCTCCTATGACGAGCAGGCCGGCAAGTTCACCGTCGAAAAGGCACGCTCAAATGAGAAGCTCAACCGCGAGCATGTCATTAAGTTCGCTGAGCTTGAGCTTGCCTCGCTCGCCGAGACAGTCGATCTTACGAAGCTCGGCAACGATGCCTATGAGCCGCTCAATGGAACGCTGACCAACGACCAGATTCAGGCTGCATGCGATGCCGCCAACAACTTCCTGGGCGTCGACGTCACTCTCAAGCTCAACGGCGAGGACGCCGGCAAGGTCGATGGCAGCTCCGTGCTGCAGTGGATCAGCTTTGCCGATCCGTCGAACCCCACGCTCGACACCTCGCAGATCAGCAGCTGGGCCGCCGAACTTGCCAACGGCTTTAACACCGTGGGATCCACTCGCTGGTGGACGCGCGCCGACGGCAAGCAGTGCGCCGTCGAGGGCGGCGATTTTGGCTGGTCCATCGACAGTACTACGCTCGCCAAGCAGGTCGAGGATGCCATCAACAACAAGCAGACTGGCGAGATCGAGATCAAGTACTCCCAGAAGGCCGACACCTTTACCGCAAAGGGCGAGCCCGACTGGAAGGCATATATCGACGTCGACCTGTCCGAGCAGCATGCTCGTTATTACGACGAGAGCGGCAATATCGTGTGGGAGGCCAACTTTATCTCGGGCCTGCCGGGCGAGGACGCCACCCCCGAGGGCGTATGGCAGATCAACAGCAACAATGGTGCGAGCACGCTGATCGGCGCCAAGGACCCCGAGACGGGCAAGCCCAAATATGAGAGCCCGGTCAGCTATTGGATGCCGTTCGAGGGCAATATGATCGGCTTCCATGACGCCACCTGGCAAAATGACAAGAGCTTCGACAACGCCGAGTCGTACAAGTGGTGCGGCAGCCACGGATGCATTAACCTACGCCTGGCCGACGCCAAGGCGCTTCACGACTGCATCAAAGTCGGCCTGTGCGTGGTCGTGCACTCTTAACGCAACGCACGCCATCAAACAAAGTGGAACTGCCGCTGCCTATCTAACAGTTCCGAAAGAAACCGTCCTATGCGCCCGCCCCAACCGGTGGGCGCATATACTTATCGAGGTACTTTCTATAAAGGAGACGCTATGTCGAATGTCCCCACCATTAACCCGGGACCAAATGATGCCGAGGGCGCGCCCGAAGGCGCTACTGAAACACTGCCTCTGATAACAAGCGTGCAGGCCGATGCGCAAAACGACCGCCCGAACATTACGGCCGAGATTTCGGACGAAGAGGCCTATGCCAAGCTCAAGGCAAAGCGTGCCGAGCGCCGGCGCAAAAAGCTGATTCGACGCGGTATTATCGGCGGCGTTGTTGGCGGCATCGTACTCATCGCCATTATCGCAACGTTGATTATCAACGCGCAGCCGCAAGGTGCCACCGACCCGGTGACCGACATGGTGACCGAAGGCACGTTTACGACGACTGTGGAGGCAAAGGGCCAACTCAAGCCCATTTCGGCCTCGGTCGTCTCCCCTTCCGTTGACGGCACGGTCGAGCAGATCAACGTGCAGGCGGGCCAATCCGTCAATGAGGGCGACGTGGTCATGACCATCAAAAACGACGAGCTCGACCGCAATGTCGCCGAGGCGCAGCGTGCGGTCGCCGCCGCGCAGGAAGACCTCGCCAACGCACAGAAGGCCGCGGCAGCCGCACAGGCTGCCCCGATGACAGACGCCGATGGGGCTTCAGCCGCCGCAGGTGCCTCCGCCGCATCCACCGACACGAGCGCCGTATCTGCCGCACAGCGCAGCCTCGCATCGGCCCAGGCAAACCTCGAACAGGCCAATGCCAAGGCCGCCGGGCGCACGGTTACGGCACCGAGCTCGGGCAGTATCGTAGAACTCAATGCCAAGGTGGGCGCCACGGTAACGGGCGGCATGATCATGGGCGAAAGCGACACGAGCGGCGGCAAGCAATGCATGCAGATTGCCGATCTGTCAAAGATGAAGGTTACCGTGCAGGTGGGCGAAAAAGATATCGCCAAGATCGCTGTGGGCCAGAGCGCCAACGTGACCTATCCCGCGTTTCCCGATATCGTGAGCCAGGGTACGGTCACGGCGATCGCCTCGGTGGCAAACTCCGATTCCAACTATGGCGGCGGCAGCGTAACGTTCAATGTCGATATTTTGATCGAAGCGCCTGACAGTCGCCTGAAGCCCGGCATGACCGCCGAGGTCTCGGTGGTGACCGAACAGCTCGACGACGTAGTTATGGTGCCGACGATGGCGCTTATGACAGAAGACGCCGAGCACTACTACGTCAACGTGGCGACCGACGCCGAAGGCAAAAAGAGCCGCCGGGTGAAAGTGAACGTCGTGACGCAAAATGACAACGAGGCCGTAGTCGGCAAAACGCAGGTCAAGCGAGACGACCAGGGCAACGAAATCAACGCGGGCGTACCCACAACCAAGCTGCGTGACGGCGACACGCTCGTTATGGACACCGGCGCGGGCATGACGGCCGACGGCGGCGACTCCGGCAGCATGTCTGCCGACGAGGGCATGTAATGCGTCCCGTCATCGACATCCGCAACGTGCATCGCATCTTTGAGAGCGAGGCCGGCTGCGCCCATATTCTCCACAACGTGAGCCTGGCGGTGAATTCTGGCGAGTTCGTTGCCATCACCGGCCCCTCGGGCTCGGGCAAATCGACGCTCATGAACATCCTAGGCTGCCTGGACAAGCCGACGGCGGGCGACTATTACCTGCAGGGACTCAACGTAGCCGAGCTGGACGATGATGAACTCACCGAAGTCCGCGCCCTGAGCATCGGGTTTGTGTTCCAGAGCTTTAACCTGCTGCCGCGCCTTTCGGTCATCGAAAACGTGATGCTGCCGCTGTCGTATACCAACGTGCCCCGCAGCCAGCGCGAGATGCGCGCCGTGCACGCGTTGCAAGCCGTAACGTTGCCGGTCGACCACTGGGATCACCGTATCTCCGAGCTATCGGGCGGACAGATGCAGAGGGTTGCCATCGCACGCGCCCTCGTCAACGATCCGCCCATCATTCTGGCAGACGAACCGACGGGAAATCTGGACTCTGCCACAGGAGCGCTCGTGATGGAAACCTTCCACAGGCTACAGGAGCGCGGCAAGACCATCGTGCTTATCACGCACGACCCCGGCATCGCCGCCGAGGCCGACCGCGCGGTGACCATCCGCGACGGCCGGATTCACGAGGGCGCATACATCGCACATGCACCGCAGACCCTGCGTGGCGCGGTCGAGAGCCTGCCCATGATTTCCGCATCCGACAGCCCAATGAAAGGAGCGAAGGCATGAGTACGCGCGATCTTGTCCAAGAAGCCCTTCACTCGCTCGAGGCTAACAAGGGGCGCAGCCTGCTCACCATCCTGGGCATTGTTATCGGTATCGCCTCCGTCATCGCCATGACCTCACTTATCGGCGGCATCCAAAACAGCCTAGTCAACAGCCTGGGTCTCAATGCCGCACGTATGGTGCAGATTTATTCGTCACAGGAGCTCACCGAGTCGGACGTCGAGAAGCTCCGCAAGATGGTGCCGCAGATCGAGCAGGTCGGTATCGTTGACAGCGCATATACCGAG
Source organism: uncultured Collinsella sp. (assembly GCA_934667065.1). Classification (GTDB taxonomy): domain Bacteria; phylum Actinomycetota; class Coriobacteriia; order Coriobacteriales; family Coriobacteriaceae; genus Collinsella. The sequence goes on along the minus strand of CAKULD010000013.1, from coordinate 3,369 downwards.
TACAAGGCCGGTGACAAAAGCTATACCGTCATGGCGCAGGGTGTCGATAGCGATATGCTCGACGCCGTAGGCGCCAGCAAGCTCGTCGCGGGGCGCACCTATACCGACGCCGAGTCTCAATCAGGCGCGCGCGTGGTGCTCATCAGCCGCGGCGGCGCCGACCAGCTTTACGGCAACGAACAGGACGCGCTGGGCAAGACCATCAAAGTGTCGAACGGCGAGGTGCAGATTGTCGGCGTAACTGACGGCGGCAGCGACTCCATGGGCTCGCTCACGCTGTATATGCCCCGCGAGACAATCTCGGGGCTCTTTGGCGACGAGAACCCCTCATTCCCCAGCGTAACGGCGCTCGCCGTTGAGGGAACGGACATGGACGAGCTCTGCAAAACGATTGAGTCCAAGGTGCGCGCGATGAAGAGCATCTCGGAGGACGACGAGTACGACAGCGTATCTGCGACCTCAATGAAAAGTGCCATCGATGCCCTCAATTCCTTTATGGGCGCGTTCTCGCTCATCATGGGCGCCGTTGCCAGCATCTCGCTGCTCGTGGGCGGCATCGGAATCATGAACATGATGCTCACCAACGTGACCGAACGCATCCGCGAGATCGGCATTCGCCGCGCGCTGGGCGCAAGCCGCCGCGATATCACGGCACAGTTCTTAGCCGAGTCTTCGGCGCTGTGCGTCACCGGCGGCATTCTGGGTGTCGTGATTGGCTATCTGCTGGCATGGGGCTTGGCGTTCTTTGCCGCTGGCTCTGGCGTTCTTGGCGAGCTCGGCGCCAGCGGAACGATCACGCCGAGCTTTTCGATCGCTACGGTACTCCTCGCTTTTGCCGTCTCCGTCGGCATTGGAGTCATCTTCGGTTTCTACCCCGCCCGCCGAGCCGCAAAACTCGACCCCGTGGAGTGCCTGAGGTACCAGTAACCCATCCCCCCATAAGTTACGGTGAAATAGGGACTGTTTGGCCTTCTAGCAGCCAAAACAGTCCCTATTTCACCGCAACTTATGGGGGGATGTGGCGTTGTCGCTATTCGAAGCGTGATTCCAGGCTCGACAGGCCGTTGATCGTCAGGTCGTTGGCAACCGCGGACACGCGCTCGATGGGAACCGAGCCATCCGAGAGCGCCCAGGTGCGATAGATGCCGATAATGCCCGACAGCAAAAAGGCCAGGTAGTAATCGAACATCTCGTCCTTGAGACCCTCGGGGAGCAGGCCGCGCTCGGCAATCTCATGCTCGAGCGGCACGCGCAGGCGGGTCATAAAGTCATCGAGCGGAATATTCTCGATGAGCTGACGATTGAGCACCAGATTGTTGCAGAGCGCCTCGTTGATGGTCCTAAAGAACGTGGCGGCCGCGCTGAGGGCACGCTCGCTGGTATCGCCCTTCATGGACGAGAGCGTCTTTTCGACCGAGTCCACGATGCTTTCCACCACATCGACGGCAATGGCATCGAGCAGGCCGTCAACGGTTCCAAAGTGCACGTAGAACGTCTTGCGGTCGACGTTGGCCTCGCGAGCAATCGCACTCACCGTAATATCGGCCAGCGGTTTTTCGAGCAACAGACGCTCAAAAGCCGAAAGAATCGCATTGCGGCTTCGAACGATACGGCGGTCAAGCCGTGGCTTTGCAGCAGCCATAGGAAGCACCTTCCAACTAGATAATTCATCCACAGATGAGAGATATTCCACGTAAGAGGATTATCCCACAACAAGTGTATGAATGGCGAGCAACATCAAGATTGCACGAAATGCAAAGCCTAATAGAAAGACCCGCTTACCTGCACCGATAACATTCGGAATAGACAAACGGGCCCGAAGCTAAACGATCTGAGTATCGCCCTATGGACGCTTCTTTTTATTGAGTGCGGAGGGCGACACGCGAATACCGTCGCCAGTCTGACGGACGTAGGCCTTACGAGCCGGCTTAGAAGCCGTAGAAGCCTTCTGAACACGTTGCTTGGGGTCAACGGTAACCTGGGACGCAGGATGAGCTTTAGCGGGCGCAGACGGCGTTTGAGGCGTGCGGCCGAGCTTGCGCATCACACGATCCCAGCGTGCATGGATGCTCTCGTTGTGGGCGCTCTTAAGCCCCAGCAGGGGCGCGGCCAAAATGGTCGGTGCGATAAACGTGATGAGACGCCACAGCAGATAGCCGGCGGTCGATGCCGATCCAAAGAAATGACCCAGGAACAAAGCGAAACCGCCCTCGGCGCCGCCGGTGCCACCGGGCAGCGGAACGGCCGAGCTCAGCAGCTGGACAAAGGCGCTCGCGGCCATGACCGAGAAAAAGTCGACTTCGTGGTGGCCAAAGGCGAGCATCAAAAAGTACGGCACCAAATAGAAAAACGCAAGCTGCAGCATGGTGATAACCACCGTGAGCAGCATGGACGAAAAGTGCCCGGCCGAAAGCTTGAACTTCTCGGAGAACGAATAGATCTCGCCGTCGACAAACGTGCGCCAGCCCTCGATCTTGGTGGCCGAGACACCCATGCGCTCGAGCCAGTTAATGATGCAGTGCGCGACGCGCGTGACGGTCTTGGGCATAAGCGCGACGGCGAAAATGCCCAGTAGAATGCAGCAGTGACCGCCAAAGCTAAAGACGCACAGCAGCGTCATATCGCCATAGCGCTCGGCGAAAAACGGCATGCGGGCGAGCAGCAGAATGGCGCCCCAGGCTACGAGGCCAAACTGATACACGATAAAGCGTGTGAACTGCGTGGCTCCGGCCTCGCCAACGTTTTGGCCCGCCTTGGTTAGGCGGTAGATCTGGGCAGGCGTGGAGCCCATCATCATGGGCGTCAGGTTGCCAAAGAAGATGCCGCTCGCCTCGACCGAGATCAGGTCGCGGATGCCGACGGGCGAATTGGGATCGAGCCAGACGGCGATTGCATAGGCCACGATGCCAAAGAACAGGTACAGGAACATGCAAAAACATGCGGCAATGAGCCAGGGCATCTGAACGCTCGACATGGCGGCCCAGAATTGCCCCATCTGACCGGTCACAACCAGATAGACGATATAGCCCACCAGCACGACGCCGATGAAAATGGCGCCGCGGCGTGCGCTCTTGTTGTCATCGCCGCCCGAGACCTCAACCTCGACCTGGGGCTTGGAAGTATGCTGAGAGGACTCCGTCATATGGCTCCTTCTAACCGTCAAAATATCTTGGATATTGTACCCGTATGGGGCGCATGCGGAACGTAAAGGTCTGAGGCAAACGGGAAGAGCAGACAGAGCGCGCGGTAAGAAAAAACCCGGCCTTCCTAAGAAGACCGGGTATCTAAATTATGGTAGCCCGTACCAGATTCGAACTGGTGATCTCCGCCTTGAGAGGGCGGCGTCCTAAACCGCTAGACGAACGGGCC
>CAKULD010000012.1 GCA_934667065.1 uncultured Collinsella sp. | reverse complement strand
GTCCTCGGACATGAAAGAACCCCCGCTGCGCACTACGTGCGGCGGGGGTTCTTTCATGTCCGAGGACGTCCGCGAAGGTTAGCCCTCAGATCCTGCTACGACTACGTCCTCGGATTGTGGGGCTGAATGAAGGACGTGGTTGGTCGGGCATTCCGTCCCCTTCGCTGTTTCGCGGCTTTGCCGCGAAAGGCGCGCCACTTTGGGTATAGAGGGGGACTTGGTTGTTGCTGCCTTCTGTCCCTTTGCCGCGAAACGCGCGGCGAGGACTTCTTGGCTATTCCTTTTGATGGATGAAAAGCCGCTTGTTTTTGCAGGGGTGCATACTCGTCGTATAAGTGCATAGAATCTCGTATAGTGCGAGTAAGATTTTGCGCTGTCCGTTTTATGTTTAGCAAAGATATAGTTTGCATAATCCCGCCTAATCCCCGCTCTATTTAAATAAAGTCGCACGTAAATGGCGTAAACGTGTCTGAGCTGGGGTTCTGTACGCTGAGCGGATAAAAACGACCGTTCACCGTTCAACTATTTTCAAAATGAATAAAATGAGCGATAAAGAGAATATAAACCTTAATAAACTCGCGTATCGCACGGACGCGGGTTATTAATGGGTTGTAGGCCTTTTACAGAAAGGATTCCAGCAATGTCTAAGCCTCTTGGCAAGCCCGATCGTATTGTCGTCGCCCTTGGCGGCAACGCCCTCGGCAACAACCCCGTTGAGCAGATCGAGGCCGTGAGCAACACCGCTCACGCTCTTCTCGGCCTGATCGAGCAGGGCAACGAGATCATCATCACCCACGGCAACGGCCCGCAGGTCGGCATGATCCAGAACGCCTTCGCCGCCGCCCACGACGCCATCGGCACCCCCGAGATGCCGCTGCCCGAGTGCGGCGCCATGTCCCAGGGCTACATCGGCTATCACCTGCAGCAGGGCATCGGCCGCGAGATGCACAAGCGCTATAAGCGTTGGCACGCCGCCTCCGTCGTCACCCAGATCGAGTGCGATCCGGACGACCCCGCGTTCAAGAACCCGACCAAGCCCATCGGCCCCTTCTACACCGAGGAGCAGGCCAAGGAGTTCATGGCCGAGGATCCCTCCAAGGTCTTCGTCGAGGATTCCGGTCGCGGCTGGCGTCGCGTCGTCGCCTCCCCCGATCCCAAGAAGATCGTCGAGGCCGACTCCATCCTCAACCTGCTCGACAACGAGTTCATCGTCATCGCCTGCGGCGGCGGCGGTATCCCCGTCGTTCGCGACTACGAGAACAAGGGTTGCTACAAGGGCGTCCCCGCCGTCATCGACAAGGACCTGGGCGGCGAGCTGCTGGCCGAGGACTGCGACGCCGACGTCCTGTTCCTGCTGACCGCCGTCGAGCATGTCGCCATCAACTTCGGCAAGCCCAACCAGGAGGAGCTCGAGGACATCACCGCCGACGAGGCCGAGCGCCTGGCCGACGAGGGCCAGTTCGGCAAGGGTTCCATGGAGCCCAAGGTCCGCGCCGCCATCAAGTTCGCCCGCTCCCGCAAGGGCCGCACCTGCATCATCGGCGCTCTGGACAAGGCCGCCGAGACCATGGCCGGCCTCTCCGGTACCCGCATCCACGAGTAGTTTCTACTCTGTTGCCTCTCTCGTGGGCGCTAGGCAAAGCGCCCACAAACTAGCCTCTCTTCATGAGCCCCGCAGTCCGCTCCGGCTGCGGGGCTTTTGCTATTGGCCAAACCCGGCACTTTAGGAACGTCCCCATGTGCCGGCAGTTTGGGGCGGTCCATCTTGGCTGTCAAAAAAAGAACGTCCAATGACTAGTAGTAGGCCCACATGGCTTCGACTTCGTTGAGGACCTCTACGACGCCCCAGCGGCGGGCGCTGCGGCTGGACGAGTTGGGGTCGTAGACGCCAATTTGGTTGGCGTCATCGATACCGTAGAGCACGATGTAGTGTCCCACGTTGGTAAAAGTGCCGGGGCGCACTGCGGCGATGATGGGCGCACCCGAGCGAAGTGCCTGGGTCATCGAGTCGCGATCGTTATAGAGCTGCGTTCCGTTGAGCCCCAACTGCCACGCGCCACTTGTCATAAACGACCACTCGGTGGCACCGGTGGGGGCGTAGTTGCCGGCTTCGGCCAGTGCGCATATATCGACCGGCGTCTTATCGGTGCGGCCGGTCTTAAATATGTAGACCATGGTGAGGCAGGTGGGGCCGCAGGCATTTTCGCGAATGGTGCCGCCGGCGTAGGGCAGCTCCGACCATGCGGGGTCAATTTGGTAGATGTGGGGCATGGTGCCGGCCTGCCATTGCGACCGCGGGGTCGAGAACGCAAACGAATAGCCGGGAGCGACCGGGGCCTTGAGCAGCTTATCCTCGGCGGCCGGTTCAAGACCGGCTGAGCCGTGAGAGATGCAGGATCCCAAGAACAAAAAGACCAGGCAGGCGGCAATGGAACAAAGCGCAAGGCGAATGCGGCGGACTGGCAGTCCATGGCTATTGGCATGTGGCGCGGGATGAGAGCCCGAGCTGCCGCGGCCGCGTTGCGGTTGCGAAAAGGAGCGCTTAACGTAGTAGTCGGTCTTACGGCGATCATAGCGGCGTGGCTGCGATGCGTCGGCCTGGCGTTGGCGCGTGCCCGCGCTTACGTTGCTTGGCTGTTTCACAGTTCCGCTCTGTTGCCGGGACGAAGCCCCGGGTCGCTCTTGTGGCCGTTGCGGGCTGTCGTTGCCGGAGGTGCTTCTGGGCGTCGGCGTGGTACGGCCGGCAAGGCGCACACTTTGTGGCCGCCGATCGTCGTCGCTGTATCCGTATGCCATTCGAACCACCTTGCCTCGTGTGTAACTTGTCTATCCTACATAAAAAGATGTACGACGCATGGGCATGTGCGCCAAAAGCCCTACAAACGGTATGAACGCTGCCACGCCGAGCGTCGGCTGCTGTGGCGGCATCGGTTCAAAGACGGGCAAATGGGCACCCAAGACAAATGGCGTCCTCAGCCGTTCGTCCCAAAAACAGCGCCGTTCGTTATGCGGTTCTGCCTTCGGTCGAGCTATGGGCGGTGCCGCGGCTCCAAGGCCGTATCGTAGGGCCACGAACTAAAAGCGCGCGGTCAGACAAGCCGCGCAGGGGTGACGCCAAGGGGCGTCAAGCAAGGAAAGGAGGGGAACAATGGCGGACAAGAACGCAGAGGTTGCAGTCGAGGATAACGGCGGTATGAAGAAAACGCTCTCGCTCTGGAACTTCTTTACCATCGGCTTTGGTGCCATCATCGGCACCGGCTGGGTTCTGCAGGTCGGCGACTGGATGGTCGTGGGCGGCGGTCCCGTTCCCGCTATGATCGCATTCCTCTTGGGTGCAATCTTCCTCGTGCCCGTCGGCGCTGTTTTCGGTGAGCTCACGGCTGCCATCCCCATCTCGGGCGGCATCGTCGAGTACGTCGACCGTAGCTTTGGCCGTACGCTGAGCTACATCACCGGTTGGCTTCTGGCTTTGGGCAACGGCATTCTGTGCCCGTGGGAGGCCATCGCCATCTCGACCCTCGTGTCCGAGATGTTCGGCAGCCTGCCCGGTCTTGAGTGGCTGCGCGCCGTCAAGCTCTACACCATCCTGGGCGCCGACGTTTACCTGTTCCCGACGCTGATCGCGCTCGGCTTTGCAGTCTACGTCATCTTCCTCAACTTCCGCGGTGCCAGCTCGGCCGCCAAGCTCCAGGCCTTCCTGACCAAGGCTCTGCTCTGCGGCATGCTGCTCGCCATGGGCGTCTCGCTGTTCACCGGTTCGCCGGACAACGCCATGCCCGTGTTCTCCCAGGTCACCGGTGCTGGCGGCGGCAAGGCCGCTACCGAGAGCACCAGTCTGTTCGCCGGTATCGTGTCGGTTCTGGTTCTGACCCCGTTCTTCTACGCCGGCTTCGACACCATTCCTCAGCAGGCTGAAGAAGCAGCCGAGGGCCTCAACTGGAACAAGTTCGGCAAGATCATCTCCCTGGCCCTGCTGGCCGCCGGTGGTTTCTACATGGTCTGCATCTACTCGTTTGGCACCATTCTCGACTGGCACGAGTTCGTTAAGAGCCCGGTTCCCGCGCTCGCCTGCCTCAAGGGCATCAACATGCTCCTGTACCTGGCCATGCTCGTCATCGCCACGCTTGGACCCATGGGCCCCATGAACTCCTTCTACGGCGCCACGAGCCGCATCATGCTCGCCATGGGCCGCAAGGGCCAGCTGCCCGAGCAGTTCGCCGAGGTCGATCCCAACTCCGGCGCTCCCAAGCTCGCCTGCGTCGTCCTGGGCGTCATCACCGTCGTCGGTCCGTTCCTGGGCAAGAACATGCTCATCCCTCTGACCAACGTGTCGGCTCTCGCCTTTATCTTCTCCTGCGGTATGGTCGCCCTCGCTTGCCTGCGCATGCGCTTTACCGAGCCCGACCTGCCTCGTCCCTACGAGGTGCCCGGTGGCAAGTTTGGCATCTGCCTCGCTATCGGCGCCTGCGCCATCATCATTGGCCTGCTCGTGATCCCGTTCTCTCCCGCCTCCCTCAACATGGTGGAGTGGAGCATCGTGATCGGCTGGCTGGCCATCGGCCTGGCTCTCATGGCCTTCACCAATTCCCGCAAAAAGTAACGCCTAGCCGGGGCGGATCAGGTGCGCGGGACCCTCTCTTCCGCGCACCGAACCCGGCACCACTTGGGTAGCTTTGTGAGGCCTTAACCCAACACGGCCTCGCCCACTATATGGATCCATAAGGAGGAACCATGTCCACTAAGTATGCAATCGTTGGCGGCAAGCTCATCGACGGCACCGGCGCCGAGCCGGTCGAGAACTCCCTTGTTCTCGTCGACGACAACGGCAAGATCGAGTACGCCGGTGCCATGCAGGACCTTCCCGAGGGCGTTGAGGTTATCGACGCCGCCGGCAAGACCGTCCTTCCCGGCCTGATCGACACCCACCTGCACTTCTCGGGCAACCTGACCGACGATGACACCGACTGGGTCATGCAGCCGCTCCTCGAGAAGCAGGCCGTCGCCGTCAAGCAGGCCTATGACTGCCTCACCCACGGCCTCACCACTGTCTGCGAGATCGGCCGCTTTGGCATCCAGATTCGCGACTGCATCGACAAGGGCGTCTTTAAGGGCCCGCGCGTCCTGGCCACCGGCCTTGGCTTCTGCCGCGTTGCCGGCCACGGCGACTCCCACCACTGCACCCAGGAGCTCAACAAGGAATCGCACCCCTGGGGCGACCAGGTCGACGGTCCTTGGGATCTGCGTAAGGCCGTCCGTCGTCGCCTGCGCGAGAACCCCGATGCCATCAAGATCTGGGCTACCGGTGGCGGCATCTGGCGCTGGGACTCCGGCCGCGACCGGCACTACTGCTCCGAGGAGATCCAGGCCGTGGTCGAAGAGGCCAAGATGGTCGGCATCCCCGTGTGGAGCCACTGCTACAACAACCACGCCGCTGCCTACGATTCGGTCCGCTTTGGCTGCGAGCAGCTGATTCACGGCTTCGACATCGATGAGCGCACCATGGACCTCATGGCCGAGCAGGGTACCTTCTTTACCCCGACGATTGCCTTCCTGCCCACCTGGTACTCCACCTATCCGCCCGTCTACGTCCCCGAGCTGCACGACAAGTACGAGGGCACCCTGGTCGAGAAGGAGCTCCAGCGCAACTACGACTGCCTGCGCGAGGCCAAGAAGCGCGGCGTCGTCATGACGATCGGCTCCGACTCCTTCTCCTTCGTCACCCCGTACGGCAACTGCTCCATCGAGGAGATGTACGAGTTCGTCGACAAGATCGGCTTCACCCCGGTCGAGACCATCACCTGCGCCACCCTCAACGGTGCCAAGATGTGCCACATCGAGGACGAGACCGGTTCCATCGAGGCCGGCAAGTGCGCCGACCTGCTGGTCGTCAACGGTGACGTCGCCGCCGACATCCACGTGCTCAACACCGACAACATGGACGTCATCATGAAGGACGGTTGGATTGTCGAGGCCGGCACCTTCGGCGAAGCCAACAAGTACAGCGCGTAGGCTACCGTTCATCGATGGCTGGATGTAAATCAAAGAAATTGATTGCATAATGCAATGGAGAGGGTCGCTTGCGGCCCTCTTTATTGCTATGGGTGCGTTAGTCAGAAGGGGATGACGGTGGATTTCAATAGGCTGATCTTGGGCAAAAGCTATAACTCGACCAAGGTCTTTCGTACCGCTCAGCATGTGGTCCAGGCTATTTTGCTTGGCGTTGTCGTTCCGCTGCTCATCCTGCTGCTTATCTGGGATTTAACCGATAATCCCAATCCCGTTCCGGCCGTTGTCGTCATTGCCGGCTTGGTCATGCTGTGCTTTTTCTTCTCGTATGTCTTTGTGGTGCCCGACGACCTCACGTCGAGCGCTACCGACCGCACGCTCGCTATCGCCTCAAAAATATTCGCCTATACGTCGCGCGGCTTAACGCCCGAGGCGGCCCTGGGTGCCTCCAAGATCATCCTGTCCGAGACCTTTGCCTCGGCCATTTGCTTTACCGACGGCAGGCAGGTGCTGGCAAGCTGGGGCGAGGATTCGGCAAAGTGCCCCGCCGGCACCCCGGTCGTGCTCAAGACCACGCTCAACGTGATTGAGTCTGGCGAGCAGAGTGTGTTTTCGCGCGACGCCTCGTCCGAGACGGGTGGCTACTTTCCCCGCCTGCGCGCCGGCATTGTCGCGCCGCTTACCGTGCGCGGGCATTGCGTGGGCACGCTCGAGCTGTACTATCCCCGCCTGAGCAGCATCGATATGCGCCAGACGGCCCTTGCCTCGGGCTTTGCCGACCTCATTTCCACGCAGCTCGCGAGCTTTGAGCTCGAGCGCCAGGACGAGCTCACGGCCCGCGTTGAGCTGCGCGCCCTGCAGTCGCAGGTCGATCCGCACTTTCTGTTCAACACCATCAGCACCATCGTGTCGCTCGTGCGAACCGAGCCCGACAAGGCCAGGTCGCTGCTCATCGACTTTTCCAATTATTACCGTCAGACGCTTTCTGACTCCGATACGCTCACCACGCTCGAGCACGAGGTGGAACAGGGTACTCGTTATATCAATCTTATGCAGGCCCGTTATGGCGATGGCCGTCTGCGCGTTTCGGTCGATATCGACTTCGAGGTGCGCGACAGCATGGTGCCGCCGTTTATCTTGCAGCCGTTGCTCGAAAACTGCATCAAGCACGCGCAGCGCGAGACCGAGCCGCTTTCTATTCATGTAAGGGCTTTCGAGACCGATGACGGCCTGGAGATTATCGTCGAAGATGACGGCATCGGCATGAGCGAGGAAGTCTGCGCTCATCTGTTCGAGCAGCATAGACGGGAGGAGCCCGAGAGCATTACTGCCGACGGCTCCATTAAACGAGGCTGCGGGCTGGCGCTCTTTAACGTTCTTCAGCGCATCCATTTCTTTTACGGAGAAGATTCCGGCATGCGCGTGGAGTCCCAGGAGGGCGTGGGGACGCAGGTCATCGTTGAGTTGAATGGTGAACCGCATGAGCCGGCGCCGATGACGGCGTAGCATGCGAGTGTATTGAGAAGAGAGGAAGCGGACATGTCCGAGGGCTGGAACATCCTAGTGGTTGATGACGAGCCTCCCATTAGGGCTGAACTACGCTATCTGTTAGAGAGGGATGCGCGCGTGGGACAGATTGCCGAGGCGGGCAATGTTACCGAGGCGGTGGAATCGATTCTGTCGAACAAGCCCGACGTGCTGTTCTTGGACATTACCATGCCGGGCCGTTCGGGGATTGAGCTTGCCGAGACGTTGCAGAACCTAAAAAGACCGCCGCTGGTGGTCTTTGTGACGGCGTTTGCCGAGTACGCTGCCGATGCTTATAACCTCGATGCCGTCGACTACGTGGTCAAGCCCGTTGAGGACGCGCGCCTGACGAAGGCACTCGACAAGATTGAGGCTGCCTTGGGCGTCCGCCGCGTCGTCCAGGCTCCGCGTCAGCCGCTGCGTTTGACGGCAGATCGCGGGGGCAAGAAGGTGTTCATTCCCGTTGCGGATGTCTGTTACTTTGAGGCGCGCGCCGATTTTTGCAACGCCATCTGTCCCGAGGGGACGTACCTCATCAACGAATCGATCTCCTCGCTTGAGCGGCGCTTGGCGCTCGAGGGCTTCATCCGCGTCCATCGCAGCTATCTGGTCAATTTGGAGGACGTGCATAACGTTGAAGTCGGCTCCACGGGTCTGATGGAGTTGAGGCTCGATCGCGTGGACTCGACGGTGCCGGTGTCCCGTCGTCGCGCCGCCGAGGTCAAGTCGCACTTGGGGCTTGCATAAGAGCCCGCGTGCCATCGTTTGCCACCGTAGGTTTGGCATGGCTGCGGGGTGGGCATAATGGATTGCATCGAATGAAATCGAAAGGATTATCATGCCTGCGCTTATCACCCATCATTTGTTTGGCGAGGAAAGCATTGACCGTCTTCCGCAGGGCGTCATCACGTCCGACGAGGAGCGCATCGCCTTTATCCTGGGCAACCAGGGTCCCGACCCGTTTTTCTTCCACATCCTGACGCCCCGCGTTTCCGACTGCACGCTGCTGGCGCAGGTTATGCACCGCTCGCGTATGTCGCGCCAGTTCTCGTGCCTGCGCGACGGCGTGTCTCATCTGCTTCCGCGCGATGCCAACCTGGGTCGCGCCTTCGCGCTGGGTCTGCTGTCGCACTATGTGCTCGACCGCAATGCGCACCCCTTTGTTTACGAGCAGCAGTTTGGCATCGTGGAGTCCGATCTCGATCTGGAGGATTCGGGCAGCCAGGTCCATGCCGTACTCGAAAGCGACCTGGATGTGCTGATGCTGCAGCTCAAACGCGATGGCGCCACGGTCGAGGACTATCCGCCGGCGGGCGAGATCGTCACCACCGACCGCATCAATCGCGTTGCCGGCGTACTGATGAGCTATGTTGCCGGCCGCGTGTACGGCATCGATATCCCGGCGGGGGAGTACGGTGCCGCCGTCTCGGACATGCAGCTGCTCTACCGCACGATTGAGCCGGCGGGCTCGGCCAAGACGCGTGCAATTGCCCTGGTCGAGGGCATAGTGCACGACTACTCGCTGCTCGATGGCCTTGCCCATCGCGTGACGACCGAGCTGCCCGAGCGTACTGGCAACTTGGGTCATCTGACCTGGAAGAATCCCTTTACCGACGAGGTCTCGAACGAGAGCTTCCCCGAGGTCTTCGATCGCGCGCTGGTCGATTACGAGTGCACGGTTGCACGCTTTATCGAGACCGGTGACATGGAGGCCGTGACCGGCCATGTCAACTACAGCGGTCGCGTGCTCGAAGCCGATGAGGAGTTCGACCGCGAGGAATAGCAAGCCAACTCGTCCACGCCTTCCAATAAGTTGCGGTGGAATAGTTCCTGTTTTGGCTTCCGAGGCTTCCAAACAGGAACTATTTCACCGCAACTGCGTTGGGGATGTGGGTCTGTCCCACCGACTCACTTGTCCGTGCGCTCCCCTTTGCCGAATCCTTACGGGCGGTTCTGGACAATTGGGGTACGATGAACTAACTGCATATCGGGTGAATACGAAGGGGCCCTGTCCATGAAATACACCAAGCTCGAGCGTAACTGGGTTATGTACGATGTGGGCAACTCGGCCCTCGTACTGCTCAACACCTCGGTGGTGCCCATCTACTTTAACGCCATCAACACCGGCGCTTCTTCGGCCGACCTGGTGGTCGCCTGGGGCAACGCGCAGACGATTGCCTCGTTGGTCATCGCCATGCTCATGCCCATTCTGGGTGCGCTTGCCGATTACGCCGGCAACAAGATCAAGTTCTTCCTGGGCTTTTTCCTCACCGGCTTGGTCCTTTGCCTGGCGCAGGCCATCCCCATGTCTGCCATGGCGTTTTTGACCGTCTACGTGCTGTGCACCATCGGCCTCAACTCGTCCATGACGTTCTACGACGCCATGCTGCCCGACATCACCACCGACGAGCGCATGGATGCCGTGTCCAGCTCGGGCTATGCGTGGGGCTACATCGGCTCGACCGTGCCCTTCATCGTCTGCCTGGCTCTCATTATGGGTGGTCCGGCCTTGGGCATTCCCACCATGCTCGCCACGCGCCTGTCGTTTATCATCACCGGTGCCTGGTGGCTCATCTTTACCCTGCCGCTCATCCGTACCTATAAGCAAAAGTACGGTCGCGAGCGCGGTCCCGAGGACACCATCGGTCGCATCGTGGGCGGAGTGTTTTCCGAGGTGGGACACACCATGCGCGAGATTGCCCACAACAAGACCGTGCTGGTCTACATGATCGCGTTCTTCTTCTACATCGATGGCGTTCACACAGTCATCTCCATGGCCACCAGCTACGGCTCGGCGCTGGGCATCGACTCGACCCAGCTGGTGCTGGCGCTTCTCGTCACGCAGTTCGTGGCCTTCCCGTCCGCCATTATCTACGGCAAGCTCGCCGGCCGCGTGGGCACGCTTAACATGATCATGGTGGCCGTCGCCGCCTATATGGGCATCGTGCTCTTCGCCGCGTTCTTCCTTAAGACCGCCTTCGAGTTCTGGGTGCTTGCCATTCTTGTCGGCCTGTTCCAGGGCGGCGTGCAGGCGCTCAGCCGCAGCTACTTTGGCCGTATCATCCCCAAGGAAAAGTCCAACGAGTACTACGGTTTCTTTGATATCTTTGGCCGCTATGCAAGCGTTATGGGCACCTTCCTGGTGTCGGTCGTCACCTCGCTGACCGGCAACCCCTCGCTGGGCGTCCTGTCCATCGGCGTGCTGCTGGTGGTGGGCTTTATCCTGCTGGTTCGCCTGTCTCGCATGACTCGGGCGTCAGAGCGGGCCGCATAGGAACTGGTCGGTAATTGCGTCCGCCGCGATACTCTTTTGGGGTTATCCGCAATAAACATTCTGACTTCCGAACAATGATTAGCCCAAGTGGGTATGATGGAGTCAGCTAGGTCGCGGGGCGTCGCCTGTGTTTGGCGGCGCCCCGTTTTTGTGTTGCAGGGAGGGTAAGGCATGAACGCCACGGTCGTGATTCCAACGTATTGGGCGGGCGACGACGCTCGCGCAAACGCCCCGGGCACCTACGATCATTCGACGCGACTCAACGCCGCCAATCCCGAACTCGACCGCTGCCTGGCCTCGCTCGAGCAGGTGCGCGACATTCCGCGCATTATCTTGCTGGTGGTCTGTCCCGTTTCTGCCACGGCCGATGTGTCGCTGCGCGTGCACGATATCGTCAACGCACATCCTACGCTCAAGGTCACTGTTGTCACCAATACTCAGGCATCACGTATCGCCGATCGTGTGGCGCAGATTGCGCCCAAGGGCTCGGGCGAGTGCGTGAGCCTGCGCGGCTATGGCGCCATTCGCAACATGGGGCTGGCCTGCGCTGCGGTACTGGGCCACGATGCGGTTGTCTTTATCGACGACGACGAGGCCGTCATCGACGCCGATTTTATGAAGCGTGCGACCTATGCGTTGGGACAGCAGACGCGCCAGGGCCTGCCGATCCTGGTTAAGAGCGGCTACTTTTACGATCGCGACGGTTCGCCGCTTGCCCCCACGGACAAGGTGGGCATTTGCCATCGTTGGTGGACCAAGCGCATCGAGTTTAACCGCTGGATGAAAAAGGCCCTCTCGGGCACGCGTATCTCGCGCTCCAACTATGTATGCGGCGGCCTTATGGCCCTGCACGCGCGCGCCTTTACCCGCGTTGCCTTTGACCCGTTTATTACCCGCGGCGAGGACCTGGACTACCTGTTTAACATGCGCATGTTTGGCTACGACGTGTGGTTCGATAACGAGTGGACCGTGCGCCACCTGCCGCCTGAGTCCGAGAAGCGCTCTCCGCGCTTTATGCAGGACGTGTACCGCTGGTATTACGAGCGGGCCAAGCTGACGTTTGCCGCGCATCAAAAGGAGCTCATTCCCGTCACGGCCGCGTCGCTCATGCCCTATCCGGGCCCGTGGATCTCGCGCGAACTCGACGACCGCGTGCGAAAGACTGCCATGGTGCGCAGCATGTTTACCCGCGAGCACGAAGGATACCTGCGCATCTGGCGTTACGGTATTGCCGAAGCCCAGGCCTATGCGCGCCAAAACGCCGCAAGTTATCTGCGTTTCCAGAGTTTTTGGCCCAAGATTATGGACGGGCTCTGGCGTGACGCTCAACTGATGAACATCCTGGAGGGGGAGTAATGGCCGACCGCCGCGCCGAGCGCGACAGCTCAATTTCGATCTTTCGCATTATCGCCGTGTTCTGCGCCATCTGTGTGATGGCCTACTTCATCTTTGCGCTGGCGACCGGAATCGAGCCCATCGCGACGGTCATCGCCTGCGCTCTGCTCTGCATCTTTTTGTGCATCTTTATCTTTTTGACGCTCAACCCCGATTCGGTGCGCTCGCAGTACACCGAGGAGACGCTCTCGGTAGCATCTGCCATGCTCGAGGACATTAAGGGCGGCATGACGCGGGAGTCGGCGCTGCTGGTCTGCCGCCGCATTCTACCCGAGACGCGCGCCATGACGGTGGCGATCACCGACGAGAAAAACGTGTTGGCCTGCGCGGGCGAGTTTGAGGAAAAGCTGCCGCCCAATTCGCCCATCCATACGCTCGCCACGCGCTACGTGATCGAGCATGGCATTGTGCAGTCATTTAACCGCGTGGTCGACGTAGTGGGCTCGGACGGCTCGCACAACGAAGTCCCCGCCGGCATCATCGCGCCCATCAAGGTGGGCGACCGCACCGTGGGCACCCTCAAGTTCTACTACAAGACGCCGCGCGCCGTTGATCGCACCCAGTACGCCTTGGCTTCCGGTTTTGCCGAGATCTTGTCCACGCAGCTCGCCATCCACGAACTCGAGGTGCAAAAGGAGCTCACGGCCCGTGCCGAGGTGCGCGCGCTGCAAGCCCAGATCAACCCGCACTTTTTGTTCAATACGCTCAACACCATCGCGTCGTTTACGCGCACCGACCCGCTGCGTGCCCGCGAACTGCTGCGCGAGTTCTCGTCGTTCTACCGCGCCACACTCGATAACTCGGGCTCGCTCATTCCGGTCTCGCGCGAGGTCGCGCAAACCAAGCGCTACCTTACCTTTGAGAAGGCGCGCTTTGGCGAGGATCGCGTGCTGGCGACTTTTCATGTATCCGAGGATGTCGAGGACACGCTGGTGCCAGCCTTTGTGATTCAGCCGATTGTCGAAAATGCCGTGCGCCACGGCATGGGCGACGACGGTGCACTTAAGATCGATGTTACGGTGGACGAGGACGGCGACGATGCGATTTTGATCTCGGTCGCCGACAACGGCGTGGGCATGGACGAGGGTACCGCCGCCAGGCTGTTTGACGAGCGCTCGGCCCGCCCCGACGCAAGCTCCCCCCAGGGCGGCGGCGCCGGCGTGGCCATGCACAATATTTCGGAGCGCATCCATCGTTTTTATGGACCGCACTCCTATACGCGCGTCGAATCGGCGCCGGGAAAGGGCACGAAGGTGCTCCTGCATCTTGATTTGTCAGAGAGCATCTTTGACATTCAAGAGTAAAATAAAGGTCTCTGGGTTTAACGTTTAATGACGGTTGCCCAGCGTAGTTTGTTGACGAAAGGTTTTATCCCTATGCTGCGTGCGATGATTGTGGATGATGAGGCGCCGGCTCGCTCGGAGCTTCGATTCTTGCTCGAGCAGACGGGCAAGATCGGCACGATCACGGAGGCGTCGAGCGTTCGCTCCGCCATCGAGATGCTCATGGAAAGTCGGGTCGATGTCGTGTTCCTCGACATCTCGATGCCTGGTGCATCGGGCCTGCAGCTTGCCGAGGCGCTGCATAAGCTCAAGAACCCGCCGGCGATCGTGTTTGTGACCGCGTACAGCGACCATGCCGTCGAGGCGTTCGACGTGGATGCCGTCGACTATCTGATGAAGCCGGTCGAGGAGGCTCGCCTGGATCGCGCGATCGAGAAGGTCATGCAGCGCGCAAAGCCCGTCTCGGACAGCAAGGTGACCATCGAGCGCATCCCCGTGGAAAAGGGCGGCCGCAAAGTGCTGATCCCTGTGGACGACATCCGCTTTATCATGGCCAAGGACGATTACTCCTGCATCTACACCATCGATGATCGTTTTCTGTCGACGACTTCGCTGGCGCAGTTCGAGGCCAAGCTGTGCGACTTTGGATTCTTCCGCGTACATCGCCGCTATATCGTCAACCTGGCGTGCGTCACGGATGTCGAGACGGTACCCTCGGGCGCCATCCAGCTGGGCATTACGGGCGTCGACGAGCGCGTGCCGGTTTCGCGTCGCCGCGTCGTGCCGCTCAAGAAGGCCCTGAGCCTGTAGGACACTGGCCCCGCAGCCCTGTAGACCAAATCGTCTGCGGAGCCGTGGGGCATTTTTGTATGTAGATGTTGGATACGAAATCGGTTTTGCGAAAGGGATCCCATGAACAGTGCAGACGCTAAGCGCATCGACATCATCTCGGACACCCACGGTTATCTTTCTCCCGCGCTTTTGGATGAGCTCCAGGGCGCAGACCTTATCATCCACGCAGGAGACCTAACGTCCGAGATGGACTACGAGCACCTGTGCACCATCGCCCTCGTGCGAGCCGTGCTGGGCAACAACGACTACTACCGCGATTACGGCCCCGATGTAGACCGCCTGGCCCTCTTTACCTACGAAGGCCTCAAATTCGCCGTAGCCCACTACCGCGAAGATCTCCCGGTGGGCTCCGTAGACGTAGCCATCAACGGCCACACCCACGTAACCAAAGAAGCCCAAGTAGGCCGCTGCTTGGTCCTCAACCCGGGCAGCGCCAGCTACCCCAGAGGCACCCGAGGCCCCACCATGGCCAGAATGCTAGTAAAAGACGGCAAGATCCTAAGCACCAAATTTATTGACCTAGAGTAAAAGCAACAAAAACGGGGGATGCAGATTGCATCCCCCGTTTTTCTTTCAGCAAAAGGTGGAGCTTCAGCAAGAACCCTCAGACAACCCCACCGCGGAGAACGGGGCCGCCGAGCCGCGAAGCGGCGAGCAACAAAGACTTTGAAGCAAGTGACGGCAGGGAGGGTCTCCGGGGCTGAGGGCAGGGGCTAAGTTTGTCGCGAGTTCCGCACGCAAAGGAAAGCACTTAATGTGCTTTCCGTCTTGCGCAGGACTGTAGAGCAGCAAACTTAACCCCCGCCCTCAGCCCCGGAGACCCTCCCGGACAGACCCGAAAAATTTTTTCAAAAAAGTTGTTGCGTGCCGGACAGACTTCTGTGTATACTAATCCCCGCAGCGCACGCGAGCGGAAACAAACGCGAACGACTGCCTGGGGAGTTAGCTCAGTTTGGTTAGAGCGCCGGCCTGTCACGTCGGAGGTCGCGGGTTCGAGCCCCGTACTTCCCGCCAACGCAATTAAAGCCACGTCTTCGGACGTGGCTTTTTGCGTTTAATAGGTCATTGTGTCGGAATAATCGCCCTGACGCTTCTTTGATCGGAATCCCCATGTCCTCGAGGCACAAGAAAAAACAACTAAGTATATCTGTCTAAACAAGAGGTTTGTTGCGCAACACCCGTTCAACGAGACAGGGGGTTAGGTTATACTAAACTGCACTGTAGGCCGTATCTGATGCATTTCGCTCCAAGCGCGGCATTCAGTGGACATCCGATTTACCATTTGGATGTCCTAGCGGTCATTGGTGTCTCGACACAAGCTCGGCCCCGGAGCTCGTTCGAGCTGTTCGTATTCCTTGAAAGGGGAAAAATGGACATATCGAGGAAGACTGATTATGCCCTGCGCATGTTGGCGATGCTTGCCGAGGAGCCGGAGCGTTTGCTTTCTGTTCGCACCGCTGCCGAAGAGGTCAATGTGCCGTATTCGTTTGCTCGCTCGATCCAGCACGGCTTGGTCCAGGCCGGTATTGTGGAGAGCCTGCGTGGAGTCCACGGCGGTATGCGCCTCAAGGTCAGCCCGGACGACGTTACTATCCGCCAGGTCGTCGAGGCCGTTCAGGGCCCCATGGTTATGAACGATTGCACGGCCCCCGACGGAGACTGTGCGCGCATGGGCACGTGCTGCTATCATCCCCTGTGGGCTGGAGCCCAGGCGTTGATGCGCGATTACCTCGATTCCGTTTCGTTGGGCGATGTCGTCGCTCGCCGCCAGTTCCCGGCCGTCGATCCCAAATTCGCCGATCGCGATGCGTTCCCCGAGTACGCCACCTGTACGTGCGCTTGCCGGGAGGAATAGCGCCGCATAAGGAGCATAGCTATGATTCAGGACCCCTTTCGTTCGATGATTCGTGCGGAAGGGGTCCTGCGTTATCGCGACCTTCCGTGGCGCCGCACGCGCGATCCCTACATCATTTGGCTCTCCGAGGTTATGTTGCAGCAGACGCAGGTGCCGCGCGTGGAGACGCGCATGCCCGCATGGCTCGATCGCTTTCCGACCGTGCAGGCGCTCGCACAGGCCGCGCCCTCGGATGTTTTGGATGCCTGGCAGGGCATGGGCTACAACCGACGCGCTCTGGCGCTCCACAGGGCCGCTCAGTGCGTTGTGGAGGACTGGGGTGGGGAGTTCCCACGCGAGACGCGCGACCTGGTTGCCCTGCCCGGTATTGGCCCCGCGACGGCGCAGGGCATCCGATCGTTCGCGTTCGATCTTCCGGGCGTGTATCTGGAGACCAACGTCCGAACGGTCTTTCTGCATCACTTCTTTCCCGATGTGCCGGCTGTTCCCGATCGCGAGCTGGTGCCACTGATTCAGGCTGCCTGTCCGGCTGCCCCCGGTACGGCTGTGAACGAGATTGCCCCCTTTGCCGCACCGCTCGACGATGCCGACACGCCGCGTGCCTGGTACTACGCGCTGCTGGATTACGGCGCGTATCTTAAGAAGACGCTGCCCAATCCGTCCAGGCGCTCGGCGGGTTATAGCCGCCAGTCCAAGTTTGAGGGCTCGCGCCGCCAAAAGCGCGCTCACATTGTGCGCATGCTGCTGGGCGCGCGCGATAGGCAGCCCGCGGGTATCACGCTTGCCGAAGCCGTAGCGGGCGTTAACGAAATGGAAGCGGCGGCAGGCCGCGAGCCGGTTGAGCGCGAGCTTGTCGCGGGTATCCTTGCCGATCTGGAGCGCGAGGGATTTTGTCGGGTTGAGGGCGATCGCTGGCTGAGCGTATAGCCTGCGCAAATCTGAAGAACAGAATTGTAAGGTTTAGATTCTTGGCATGAGGGCATCCTAAAGATGAGGCCGCTCGAAGCCTACGAGCGGCATGCGTTGAAGGGAAGTACACCTATGGACTTTGAGAGCTCCCAGACCAAGAAGAACCTCGAGACCGCTTTTGCCGGTGAGTCCCAGGCACACACCAAGTATCGCTATTATGCCTCCAAGGCCAAGAAGGATGGCTACGTTCAGATCTCGAATATCTTTACCGAGACGGCGGGCAATGAGTCCGAGCATGCCAAGCTATGGTTCAAGTATCTGCACGACGGCGCCGTCCCCGACACGCTGGATAACCTGCGCGATGCCGCCACTGGCGAGAACTACGAGTGGACCACGATGTACGACGAGTTTGCCAAGACCGCCGAGGAGGAGGGCTTTGTCGAGATCGCCGCGAAGTTCCGTGGTGTCGCCGCCGTCGAGAAGGCGCACGAGGAGCGCTACAACAAACTCGTCGAGCGTATCGAGTCGGGTGAGGTGTTTGAGCGCGAGGGCGTAAAGGTGTGGAAGTGCCTGAACTGCGGGCACCTGCACGTGGGTGCCGAGGCGCCCGAGGTGTGCCCGGTGTGCAACCACCCCAAGGCGTACTTTGAGGAGCAGGTGGTGAACTACTAGCGCGTGTACGGCCTGAATGCGGAGCGCGGGGCGGGGAATACCTTTCCCTCTCGCTCACGGCTCCGCAGGGTCGCGCGAGGCAAAGGTATTCCCCGCCCCGCGCTCCGGCTTTGGGTTGTCGCGTGCTCGCTACAGAAAAGCTGATAAGAAGTTTGCGTGCCGCCCCTTTGGGGCGGCACGTTTTGTGTACAAGACTTTAGTCTGCTGGGCGCGCAGCGGCCAGCTTCAACCCACCCGCTATGCGGGTGGAGACAAACGGCTTTACAAAGCCACCCCTCCGACCGATATTGACGATTGTTCAGGCCGTCAAGAATTCGAGTCGAAGGGGTGGTCGCTATGGCCCAGAAGGCCTACAGCCTTTCCCACACGAAGTGGATGTGCAAGTACCACATCGTGTTCACGCCGAAGTATAGGCGCAAAGTCATCTACAACCAAATCAGGAGCGACATAGGGGAGATCCTCAGGAAGCTGTGCGAGTACAAGGGGATCGAGATAATCGAGGGGCACCTGATGCCCGACCACGTGCACGTGCTGCTGGCGATCCCGCCGAAGTACAGCGTCGCGAGCGTCATGGGCTACCTGAAGGGGAAGAGCTCGCTGATGATATTCGACAGGCACGCCAACCTGAAGTACAAGTTCGGCAACAGGAAGTTCTGGGCGGAGGGCTACTACGTGTCCGCCGTCGGCCTGAACGAGGCGACGATCGCGAAGTATATCAGGGAGCAGGAGTCCCACGACATCGCGCTGGACAAGCTGAGCGTGAAGGAGTACGAGGACCCCTTCAAGAGGAGGTGATCCCGCCGGTTTGACCGGCGCGCCACGGGTCAAGATGCAATAGGCCTGGACGAAGTCCGGGCCCGCGCCTTTAGACGCGAGCCCGGGGCCCGTGGGTTATACCCTAAGAGCAAACCACCCTTTTTAAGGGTGGTTCTGATTGGGGGGATTGGGTTGCGGCCGTTTAGTTGATGGTTTGGTTACTTGGTTGGCGGGGTTTGCTTTGGGTTGGGGCGGCGCCGTTGTTTAGGGGGTACACTGGGTGGCGGTGTTTTGGTTTACTGCCTGATATGGGGTGTTTTGGTATGGGTAAGAAGTCTCGGGCTCGGGTTGCTGCTGTGGGGACTCGCAAGGATCCGGAGCGTCGGGTTGTTGAGGGTGGCAAGGCCGAGCGTGCCGATAAGGAGAAGAAGGTTGGGGCGCATGCTCATCCTGAGTGGGCACCGCATCTCAACTCTGCTAGTGAGGATTTGACTGCCAAGCTGTTTACTCTGGTCGAGGTTATCTTGGGTGTGGTGCCCGTGGTGGTTATCGGCTTGTTCTTGGCTTCGAAGGATGCTGCGAGTGTTGATAAGCTTACCGAGGTCTTTTCGCAGGACCCCACGATGGTGGTCACGTTTATTTCTGCGTGCCTACAGCCGTTTGTGGCGTACATGCTGTACATGGTCTATCGCAAGTACTGCGAGGGCGATGCGGGTTTTGTCGCCGGCAACCTGATTGGTCTCTTGTGTTCCGAGATTCTGCTGCTCAATATTCCGGGCGTGATCGGTATGGGCATCTTGCTGTGGCGCGTTTGGCGCAATGTCGCTCCGCACTTCGAGAGCTGGTTGTTTGAGCGCCGTGTTGCGGGCGTGCTGGCGGATATCGCTGGATCGCTCGTGATCTTGGTCCTGGCGTTTATGTGCGCCACCGCTACCCGAAACCTTGCGGGCATGTAATGCGTCTTTGCTACCTGCGGAGCGCGGGGCGGGGAATACCTTTCCCTCTCGCTCACGGCTTCGCAGAGTCGCGCGAGGCAAAGGTATTTCCCCGCCCCGCGCTCCGGCGTTGAGTTGTCGCGTGCTCGCTACCGAAAAGCTGATAAGAAGTTTGTGTGCCGCCCCTTTTGGGGCGGCACTTTTTGTATGGGGTGGACAGTTAGTTCAGATACGTATAATTCGGGCGGTTTAATAGCTGGGTTTGGAGCCCTCGGAGGCTTGTTGGACCTCTTTAGATGACTTGAGGCGCTTGGTTTTGGGCTTTAAGCGCCCGTTTTGAGGGCCAAATTGCGCCAAGCGAAGCGCCCGAATGCAATTTGAGGGGGTTTGATTTATACGTATCTGAATTAACTGTCCAGGCAGCTCTGTTCGGGGGCGGCGTGCCTTGCTTTGGTCCCTGTCTCCACAATTTCTGTCAAGCTTTTGGTTAGCTTTTGGTCAGTTGGCGGGATGGCGGAAGGGTGAAAGATCGCTGGCGAAAAAAGCTCAAAGAAAGTGCTGGTAGGGGAGTTGTTGAGCTTTTCGACAGCTTTTGGGCAAAAGAATCTTTGTGGCTATTGCCAGCGATTGCGTTGTCGCGGTCGTGGTGGTGCGGGATGCTGGTCGTAAGCGTCGAATGCTCCGATTTTGGAGGCCAGCATGGATCTGTTTCTCGAGACCCCGCAGCAACAAGCCGAACGCATGTTACGTCAGCAGCAACGGCTCATGGAGATGCAAGCGCAAGGGGCGTCTGCCCAAATCTTTGCTCAGGGCGCTGCGCCCATAACCGCACCTGCGGCTGCGAGCGGGCGCGAACCGGCCCATGAAGGTGAGCCGGCGCCTGAAACGTATTCCGTGCAGCAGGATTCGTATGCACAGGAGCTTGCGTTCGACAAGCGTCGCGCGCGTCGCCGCCGTTTGGGCCAACGGTTACGTACGCTGGCGATGGTCGTGCTCATCCCGCTGGGGCTTGTCGCCATCTTCCTGGCCTCGTATGCCCTCACGTGCATCCTCAATGGCGCCTCGCCCAACGAAGTACTCCAACATCTGGCAGCCCTAGGCCAGCGACTAGGCGACGTCATAACAACCATCCGCGCCGGCTGGGAGAGCTAGCGCTTTAGCGCCCGTGGCTTTAAGAGAAATTTGTCTGCAAGGCAGTGAGTGCTCTGTGCGTGTGGCGGGGTAAGATTGATCGCGGTTTTGATTGGTGTTCGACTGGGTTTGTTGGGCGGAATGTATGTCTGCTATTGATATTGTGCTTGTTGTGATCGCCTTGGTGGCGGTGGGGGTTACTGTGACTTGTGCCCTGCAGCTCAAGAGCCTTCGTGCCGAGCTGCGGGAACGCGGCGACAACGGAGCGGAGACGCTGGCGGCGCTTGAGCAGGCCAACAATGCGCTCGACACTCTTAATGTTGCGTTGGCGGAAACCCGGCGCACGGCAAATGCCATCGCGCAACAGCAGACGACCGACGCCGCGGTGGAGCAGCAGCGCTACCTGACTATCGCGCGCGAGTTTTCGCAGGCTGGCGACCGCATGGATGACCTGCGCCGCGAGACGGCCCAGCAGCTCGGCGCCAATCGCGAGGGCATCGAGCATCGCCTGGACAAGGTACGCGAGACGGTCGATGCCCAGTTGGGCGCCATCCGCAAGGACAACAACGTGCAGCTCGACCAGATGCGCGCGACGGTGGACGAAAAGCTCTCCCGCACGCTCAACGACCGTCTGTCCGCATCGTTTAAGCAGGTGAGTGACCAGCTCGAGGCCGTGTACAAGGGCCTGGGCGATATGCAATCCATCGCCACCGGCGTGGGCGACCTTAAGCGCGTGCTGGGCAATGTAAAGGCACGCGGCATTTTGGGTGAGGTCCAGCTAGGCGCGATCTTGGCAGACATCCTCACGCCCGACCAGTATCTGGAAAACATCGCCACCAAGCCCGGTGCCTCGGAGCGTGTTGAGTTTGCCGTTAAGCTACCGGTGGACGAGGGCGACCCCGTGCTGTTGCCGATCGACTCCAAGTTCCCGGGCGATGCGTACGAGCATCTGCTCGACGCGCAGGAGTCGGGCGATGCGGAGGCCGTGGCTGCCGCGCGCAAGACGCTCGACATGATGGTGAAGCGCGAGGCCAAGGATATCTGCGAAAAGTATTTGAGCGTGCCGGCGACCACCAACTTTGGCATCCTGTTCGTTCCGTTTGAGGGCCTGTACGCCGAGATCGTCAGCCGGCCCGGGCTTATCGAGATCCTGGGCCGCGACTATCACGTCAACGTGGCCGGTCCCAGCACCATGGCGGCGATTCTCAACAGCCTGCAGATGAGCTACCAGACGTTTAAGCTGCAAAAGCGTACCGATGACGTGCTGCGTGTGCTCTCTGCCGTCAAGGCCGAGCTGCCGCGCTACCAGGCGGCGCTGCGCCGCGCCCAGCAGCAGATCGAGACCGCGGGCAAAACGGTCGAAGGCATTATCACCACGCGCACCAACGTCATGGAGCGCAAGCTCAGGGACATCGACGCGCTGGAGGACGCCGGCCAAGCCGACGAAATCTTGGGATTCACGTCCGCCGGCCTCCTCGCAGACCAGCAAGACGAGGACTAGCTACAACAGGCGGTGGGGCGCCTGCGCAGATGCGGGCGTCCCGCCGCTTTTCGTATCGCGCTTGTCTGGAGCACGCTCCAATGTGCAACAATGACCTTTCGCCCTGCCAGACGCGAAAGGAAGTCCATGTCTCAGAGAAGCACCAGCCCGCTTAAGCGCTCAACCGTTCGCCGCACGCTGCGGCGGTTTTGGGATGTTACGCGCACGCAGCCGCTGATCGTCTTTCTCTCGGTGTTCTCGTCGGCCGGCTACATCTTTTTGCTGACGTTTGCCAACACCTACGTGATGGCCCTCATTGTCGATCGCGTCCAAGCCGGCCCCGTGACGGGCGACCAGGTATTTGAGGTCTTCGGCCCCTACATTCTGGCGCTCGTGCTCGTTAACCTGGTGGGCCAGATTCTCTCCAAGCTGCAGGACTACACCGTCTACAAGCTCGAGATCGCGGGCAACTATCACCTGGCGCGCCTGTGCTTCGACACACTCTCCAACCAATCCATGACATTCCACACCAGCCGCTTTGGCGGATCGCTTGTGAGCCAGACGAGCCGTTTTATGAGCGGCTACACGGGCCTGGTGGACGTAACGGTGTATTCGCTCATCCCCACCATCACCTCGGTCATCTGCACCGTGGTCGCACTCGCTCCGGTGGTGCCCACGTTTACCGTGATTTTGGTGGGCATCATGGTCGTCTACATCGCGTTTGTCTGGCTTATGTACAAGCGCATCATGCCGCTTTCGGCCGCGACGTCCGCCGCGCAGAACAAGCTGTCGGGCGTGCTCTCCGACGCGGTCACGAACATCTTGGCTGTCAAGACCTGCGGGCGCGAGGACTTTGAGCGCGACCTGTTTGACACAGCCGACCGCGCCGCGCGCGATGCCGAGACGGTGTCGATGCACGCCATGATGCAGCGCAACTTTACGACCTCGGGCCTTATCGTCATCACCATGGCCGTGGTGAGCGTGTTCGTGGCGGGCGGCAACGCGTGGTTTGGCATCTCGGCCGGCGCGCTCGTCATGATCTTTACCTACACGTATAACCTCACCATGCGCCTGAACTATGTGAGCTCTATGATGCAGCGCATTAACCGCGCGCTGGGCGACGCGGCCGAGATGACTCGCGTACTGGACGAGCCGCGCTTGGTGGCAGACGACGAGGACGCCCCCGAGCTCAAGGTGACCGAGGGCGCAATCGACTTTGAGCACTTGAGCTTTGCCTACCGCGATGCCGCGGCGGGCGAGAGCGTGTTCGACGACCTGACGCTCCATGTGGCGGCGGGTCAGCGCGTGGGCCTGGTGGGCAAATCGGGCTCGGGCAAGACGACGCTCACCAAGCTGCTGCTGCGTCTGGACGACGTACAAGGCGGCCGCGTGCTCGTCGATGGCCAAGATGTATCGCGTTGCACGCAGCAGAGTCTGCGCCGCCAGGTTGCCTACGTGCCGCAGGAGGCGCTGCTGTTCCACCGCTCCATCCGCGAGAATATCGCCTATGGCCGCCCCGACGCCACCGACGAGCAGATTCGCGAGTCCGCGCGCCTGGCGAATGCCCTGGAATTTATCAACCGCCTGCCTCATGGCTTTGACACCATGGTGGGCGAGCGCGGCGTTAAGCTATCGGGCGGTCAGCGCCAGCGCGTGGCCATCGCGCGTGCCATCCTCACCGACGCGCCGATCCTGGTGCTCGACGAGGCGACCTCTGCCCTGGACAGCGAGTCCGAGGCGCTGGTGCAGGAGGCGCTCGAGAACTTGATGCGTGGGCGTACCTCCATCGTGGTGGCGCACCGCCTGTCCACCGTGGCGGCGCTCGACCGCATCGTGGTGCTGGCCGATGGCGAGATTGTCGAGGACGGCACGCATGCGCAGCTCGTTGAGGCGGGCGGCGAGTACGCGAGCCTGTGGAGCCGCCAAACTGGCGCATTCTTGGAGGCGTAAAGGTCCCGGACGTGGGACAATCGTGGACATAAGTTTGTTGTGCCGTTGAGCTGTTGAGCCGAGGAGTCGTTATGCCACGCGAGACCAATGCCGCCAAGCGCGAGCGCGCCATCGAGGTGTGCGAGCGCCTCAACCGTCGCTATGGCCCGGTCGAGTGCTTCTTGGACCACGAGAATCCTTTCCGCCTGCTGATCGCGGTGCTGCTCTCGGCGCAAACGACCGATGCGCAGGTCAACAAGGTGACGCCGCGGCTGTTTGCCCAGTGGCCCACGCCCGAGGCCATGGCCGGGGCGAGTGTTGCCGACGTGGCGGACACGATCAAGTCGCTTGGCTTCTATAAGAGCAAGGCCAAGCATGCCGTGGAGGCCGCCCAGATGATCGTCGCCGATTACGACGGTGTGGTGCCGGCGGACATGAAGGAGCTCGTCAAGCTGGCGGGCGTGGGGCGCAAGACGGCGAACATCGTGCTCAACGTGGGGTACGGCATCGTGGAGGGCATTGCGGTGGATACGCATGTCAACCGCATTGCGCACCGTCTGATGCTGAGTCCTAAGACGCATGCCAAGGAACCGCTCAAGACCGAGCAGGACCTGCTCAAGATCTTGCCGCACGAGTATTGGGAATCGGTCAACCACCAGTGGATCACCTTTGGTCGCGAGATCTGCGATGCCCGCAAGCCCAAATGCGACGAGTGCCCGTTGGCAGATTTGTGCCCCAGCGTGCGCGTGATGGGGTAGGGGCAGAGCGCGGCTTGCCCGTCTAGCGTTTTTGTTGCGGGGCTGGGCGTGCGCTTGAGCCGGAGTCCTCTCCATGCGCTACCATGACAAGCAATGATTTTTGACGAACGACCCGCCGAGCTTGCCCCGGCGGGCTTTTGGCGTTGCGATGCCGGAGGAACAGCATGCTCATTCACCGTATAGCTGCGCAGCTCTACACTGCCGAGGCGCTGCAGACCGTCGAGGCTGGACTCGATGCCGGCGAGGACGTGACGCTGGCCGTGTCGCAGTCGGGTCGCACGCTTATGGCTGCCGCCCAGTTTGCGCGTCGCCCGCGCCCCACGGTCTATATCGTGAGCGGCGAGGACGCTGCCGATCGCGCCGCGCGCAGCCTGGCGGCCTATGTGGGCCTGGCACACGTGTGCCGCTTCCCCGAGCGCAAGGACTATCCATGGCGCGAGCAGGCGCCCGACGATGCCGTGGTGGCCCAACGCTGCGAGGCGCTGGGGCGCATCGTGCGCGGCGACAACTGCATCATGGTCGCCTCGGCCCGCGCGCTGCTGCGTTGCGTGCCGCCGGTCGAGAGCCGCTACTGGGAGTCCACCACCTTTGCGGTGGGCGAGGAGATTCCCTTTGACGAGGTGCCGCAGCGCCTGGTGGGCATGGGCTACACCAATGCCGGCGCTGCCGACGCGCCCGGCTTGTTCCGCGTGCACGGCGATACCGTCGAGGTGTTTCCCGCGCAGGAAAAGGCGCCCGTGCGTATTGAGTTCTTCGGCGACGAGATCGATCGCATTCGCCGCATGGTGAGCTCCACGGGCCAAACCATCGGCAACGAGGACGGCATCGAGATCTTCCCCTGCCGCGAGTTGGCACTCACCGACGAGGCCGTCCATAACATGCACGTGGCGCTTTACCGCGCCAGCCAGGACGACAGCAAGTTGGCGGCGCTGCTCGAGATGGTCGATGCGCGCATCGTCACGCCCGAGCTCGACCGCTTTTTGCCGGTGATGTACGGCCAGACGGTGAGCCCGCTGTCGCATGTGAGCGGCAAGGCACTCGTGGTGCTGTCCGAGCCGCGCTCGCTGTTCGACGATTGCCTGCGCGCTTACGAGGATATTGAGGCGCGTGCCGGCGAGGCGGGGATCGACCGCTTGGACGGCCTGTACGTGCGCGCCCAGCAGCTCGACTTTGGTGCTCAGCAGCGCTTGAACTATGTGAGCCTCATTCGTGCCGGCGGTGCGGTGACGGCCGAGCTTAAGATTGAGCAGCCGGCCATCGCGGGCTCGGACAACCGATTTATGACGCGTATCCAGGAGGTCGTGGGCAAGCGCTATGCCTGCGTGTTTGCCATTCCCGACCGCGGCGCGCGCGAGTCGATGGAGCTCACCTTTGGCGACGAGGGCATTACCTTTGAGGAGTCGCTCACGGCGGCGCCCGAAAACGCCGGCGTTATCGGCGACCGCGTGCGCGTGGCGGCCGCGGATTCTGCCGACCGCGCTGCCCGCCAGGAGGCCCATGCTGCAATTCGTGACCGCAAGGCCGATGCGCTCAACGCCCGCTCGCTCGAGGCGGGTGCTGCCCAGGCTGCCGCCGGCGCCGCCGTGCCCACCATCTCGCGCGGGCGCGTGACCTTTGTGGACGCCGCCCTGCCGCAGGGCGTGGTAGTGCCTGACGCCAGCCTGGCCGTGTTCTCGATCGCCGACCTCAACGCCCGCATGGACGCCAACCGCGCGCGTAGCCGCCGCAAGGTGGACATTACGCAGATCACCTTCCCGTTTAAGCCGGGCGACTACGTGGTGCACGCCACCCACGGCATCGCGCTCTTTAGCGAGATCGCGCGCCAGGAAGTGGGCGGCAAGGAGCGCGACTACTTTTTGCTGGAATACGCCGACGGCGACAAGCTCTACGTGCCGCTGGAGCAGGTCGACCGCATCACGCGCTATGTTGGCCCCGACGGCGACAAGCCGCGTCTGACCAGGCTCAACACCGCCGACTGGACACGCGCCACCAACAAGGCGCGCAAGAACGCCAAAAAGCTGGCGTTTGACCTGGTCGACCTGTATACACGCCGCTCGTCGATCGCGGGCATCGCCTGCCCGCCCGATACGCCCGAGCAGATCGAGATGGAGCAGAGCTTTCCCTACGACGAGACGCGCGACCAGCTGGAGGCCATCGCCGACATTAAGGCCGACATGGAGGCGCCCAAGCCCATGGACCGCCTGCTGTGCGGCGACGTGGGCTTTGGCAAGACCGAGGTCGCCCTGCGCGCGGCGTTTAAGTGCGTGGACTCCGGCCGCCAGGTCATGGTGCTTTGCCCCACGACCATTTTGGCCCAGCAACACTACGAGACGTTCTTTGAGCGCTTTGCCCCGTTTGGCCTCGAGGTCGAGGTGCTCAGCCGTTTCCGCACGCCGGCGCAGCAAAAGCGCGCACTCAAGGCGTTTGCCGAGGGCACGATCGACGTGCTTATCGGCACGCACCGTCTGCTTTCGGCCGATGTGAACCCCAAGAACCTGGGCCTGGTGATCATTGACGAGGAACAGCGCTTTGGCGTACAGCACAAGGAACAGCTCAAGAACCTGCGCGAGCAGATCGACGTGCTCACGCTTTCGGCAACGCCCATCCCGCGTACCATGCAGATGGCCACGAGCGGCGTGCGCGACATGAGCCTGATCACCACGCCGCCGACCGGGCGCCGTCCCGTGATCGTGCACGTGGGGGAGTACGACCCCGACGTGGTGAGTGCGGCGATTCGCCTGGAGGTGGGCCGCGGCGGTCAGGTGTACTACGTGTCCAACCGCGTCAAGACCATCGACGACGCCGTGGCGCGCGTGCACGAGGCCGCGCCCGAGGCGCGCGTGGGTGTGGCACACGGCAAGATGAGCCCGCGCGAGGTCGAGGACGTGATGATCGAGTTCGCGACCAAGAAGATCGACGTGCTCATCGCCACGACCATCGTGGAGAGCGGCATCGACAACGCAACGGCCAACACGCTCATCATCGAGGACTCGCAGCGCCTGGGTCTGGCACAGCTTTACCAGCTCAAGGGCCGTGTGGGCCGTTCTGTCACGCAGGCCTACGCGTACTTTATGTTCCCGGGCGAGCTGCCGCTCACCGAGGAGGCCACGGCGCGCCTGACTGCACTTTCCGAGTTCCAGGACCTGGGCAGCGGCATGCGTATCGCCATGCGCGACCTGGAGATTCGCGGCGCCGGTTCGCTGATGGGCGCTGAGCAGCACGGCAACCTGTCGAGCGTGGGCTTTGACCTGTTTACGCAGATGCTGGGACAGGCCGTGGCCGAGGCGCGCGGCGATGACGACGCCGGCGTGGAGGCGGCGAGCGTGGGCATCAACCTGCCGGCCGACTACTTCCTGTCCGAGGAGTACATGCCGGCGGTGGACCAGCGCGTGCTCGTGTACCGAAAGCTTGCGGCGGCCGAGGACCTGGAGAGCATCGACGAGGTGCAGGAGGAGACTGAGGCCGCACATGGCGAGCTGCCGTTGGCGGGACTCAACCTGTTCAACCGCGCGCGTATCCGCATTCGCGGCGAGCGTCTGGGGCTCGAGAGCGTCACGCTCAGCGGCGGGCGCATCACCTTCCTGGACGTCGACGTGCCCAAGAAGGTGGCCTTTGAGTTTAAGAATCGCTACGGCGCGGTGAACTTCCCTAAGAGCCGCAAGCTGTCGGTGCCCTACAAGGCGGGCGCCGGTGCGGGCAGCGGCCTGGGCCGCGGCCTCGATGCCAACGACGGCACCGGCCCGGTGGCAGCCGCGCTTATGCTGCTACAGCAATTGGGCGCGAGCGATGACGACTAACAAGTAAGGGGCGTGGTGGGACAATGTCCCACCACGTCGCTGGTTGACCTTCTGCCCGACCGAAAGGATGCCATGTTCGGGTACATCTATAAGAAAGACGCTGCCATTATTGCGGCTATTCTGGCCCTTTGCCTGCTCACGGGCAGCTTCTTCGATTATCAGATCTCGAGCGCGCTGTTCAACATCGCCAGCATGTACGGACGCTTTGTCGAGGCTGCTGGCGAGCTGCCGTTTGAGCTGACGGCGAGCGTCGCGGGCATTATGCTCGTGCGCGCGGCGCGCCCCGATTCCAGGGGGAGCAAATGGCTCGCCGTGCTCGGCATTCTCGTCAACGTCGGCCTGGCCGGCTACGAGATCATTTCGTCTTTGCGGGCTGGCGGCAAACTCGTCGCGGCTCAGTTGGTGCTGACGTTTGTGCTGGTTATCGCCGCCAACCTCATCGTCTATCGCCTTACGCGCGGGACTGAGCCCGACGAGCTCACGCGCTGGGCGCTGATGGTGCTCGCCGTGTGGGTCGCGCAAGCCATCATCCTCAACGTGATCGTCAAGCCGCTATGGTCGCGCCCGCGCATGCGCGTGATCGAGGTGACGCGGGGGCTCGAGTTTCAGCCGTGGTGGGTGATCGGCAATCCCGACAAGTGGGTCTATGTCGCCAACGGCGTGATCAAGGACGGGTTCAAGTCGTTTGCGAGCGGTCATACCGCGCACGCTGCGATTGGCATGATGCTCGCGGGCCTTCCCGCGGCGGCCTTTAAGCGGGAGCCGTCGCGCCGTCGCGTGGTCTTTTGGGCGGCGGCTGGCGTTGCGGCGCTCGTCGCCTTTGGGCGCATCGTGATTGGTGCGCATTTTCTGAGCGATGTGAGCTGCGGTTTTGCCTTGGTGCTGGCGCTCGAGTGTCTTGCCGCACGCATCGTCTACCCGCACGGCGTACAATAGCCCCGTTTGAATCATCTGGCTGATACCCGGTAAGAGAGGATTGCCATGCTCGCGTTCAACAACGACTATTCCCACGGCGCGCACCCCGCGGTGCTGCAGGCGCTCGTCGACACCAACATGGAGCCGCAGCCCGGCTACGGTACCGATGCGCACACCGAGCGTGCCAAGCAGCTCATCCGCGAGGCCTGCCAGGCCCCCGATGCCGACGTGTTTTTGCTGGTTGGCGGTACGCAGGCCAACGCGACGGTGATCGATATGCTGCTTGCGCCGTACGAGGGCGTTGTTGCCGCCGAGACCGGCCACGTCGCCTGCCACGAGGCGGGCGCCATCGAGTTCGGCGGCCACAAGGTGCTCACCATCCCCGGCTACGAGGGCAAGATGCACGCCGAGGACCTCGAAAACTATATCCAGGTGTTCTACGAAAACGAGAGCTACGAGCACACGGTGTTCCCGGGTGCCGTGTACGTGAGCCTGTCGACCGAGTACGGCACGCTGTACTCCAAGGCCGAGCTCGCGGCAATTCATGCCGTGTGCCAGAAGCGCGAGATTCCGCTGTTTGTGGACGGTGCCCGCTTGGCCTATGCGCTGGCGGCCGATGAGTGCGACATTACCCTGCCCGAGCTGGCGCAGCTGTGCGACGTGTTCTACATCGGCGGCACCAAGTGCGGCGCGCTTTGCGGCGAGGCCGTGGTGTTCTGCGGCATGCACGCTCCGGCACATCCCATTCCGCGCATTAAGCAGCATGGCGCGCTGCTGGCCAAGGGCCGCCTGACGGGCGTGCAGTTCGAGGCGCTCTTTACCGACGGCCTATATTTTGAGATTGGCCGCCAGGCGATTGAGACCGCGAAGGCACTGCGCCGTGTGCTGCACGAGCGTGGCTACCAGTTCTTCTTGGAGACGCCGACCAACCAGCAGTTTGTGATCCTGCCCAACGAGGCCATGGCCCGCATTCGCGAGCATGCGGCAATTGAGTATTGGGAAAAGTACGACGAGACCCATACCGTGGTGCGCTTTTGCACCAGCTGGGCGACCACGCAGGCGGACATCGACGCGCTGGCGGCTGTCCTGTAGGTTGGTATGATGATGAAGGCTGCCTTGCGCTGCGATGCGGCGCGGGGCAGCCTTGCTTTTTGAGGGGAGGGGCTGTATGCCCGAGATGTCCGAACCGACGATTCGCCTGGCGACGCCCGATGACGCGCCGGCGCTGTTGGCCATCTATGAGCCGTATGTGCGCGAGACGGTGATCACCTGCGAATACGAGGTGCCGAGTGTTGAGGAGTTTGCCGGGCGCATCGAGCGCACGCTCAGGCGTTATCCGTATCTGGTAATGGAACTCGACGGGCGCCCGGTGGGTTATGCCTATGTGAGCCCGCTCAATAGCCGCCAAGCGTATGACTGGTCGGTCGAGACGTCGATTTACCTGGCGCGCGATGTACGCCACGGCGGGCTGGGCCGCAAGCTGCACGATGCGCTCAAGCAATGCCTGGTCGCCATGGGTATCACCAACATGTGCGCGCTCATCGCCGTGCCGCACGATGCGGACGACGAGTACCTGACTCACAACAGCCAGGATTTCCATGCCCATATGGGATATCGCCTGGTGGGAACGTTCGACCGCTGCGCGCAAAAGTTCGGCCGCTGGTACGACATGTGCTGGATGGAGCTGGTCCTAGCCGAACGCGTCCCCAACCAACCCAAACCAACCTGGTTTCCCGACCTCCCCAAACCTACCATTTAGGGACAGGTTTATTTTGGCAGGTTAGCCAATGGGTTCGGTGTATTTGGCGCGGTCGGTGCGTTGGATGCGCTTGGAGATGTGGAGCGGGCGGCCGTCGGTGTCGTAGACGTAGTCGGTGATGAGGATCAGCGCCTGCCCGCGCTCGACGTTGAGCAAAAACGCCTCGTTTTGCGACGCGTAGCACACCTCAAAGGTCTTGTGTCCCTGTGCCGGCGCGCGATGGAACTCCTGGCGCAACGTAGCATAGAGCGAGCCGTTGAGGTCGCGATCGATAAGCGGCTCAAAGCTTGGCGGCAGGTAAGTGGTCTCCAGGCACAGTGGCGCATCGTCCAGGTATCGCATACGGACAAGTTTGACGAGTTTGCTGCCCACGGCGGCATCGAAAAACTTGGCCACGTTGCCCGTTGCCTTGGCAAAGCCCGAGTCCACCGTGCGCGTGGTTGGCTTCATGCCCTGGCCCTCGACTTGCGCGGTGTAGCTCGAAAACACCAGATTGTTCTCGTGCACCGAAGGCGTATCGGCCACAAAGGCGCCGCGTCCGCGCTCGGTGCGCACCAAGCCCTCGTCAACCAAAACCTTAAGGGCATGGCGCACCGTGCTGCGCGATAGGCCCGACTCGGCCATGAGGTCCATCTCGGACGGCAGCTTGTCGCCGCGCGCATACGTGCCGGCGGCAATGCAGTCGCGCAGGGTAGCTGCCAGACGTTCGTATTGGGCTAGATTCTTTTTGGACGAAGCGCTCATACCTCAAACCTGTATCTAACTTGTATGCTCTACAATTCAAGCATGTATCCAACACAACAACAAAACCGCTGGTAACAAGTTTTCAAAAACCCCACCAACAAAATTTCTGAGACAAATATAGCATACAACCAGTCGACATCGCAAAGACATGTATGTAACTTGTATGCCATCGAGAGCATCAAACGAGAAGAAAGGCTGATGCACGATGACTACTCAGGAACAGGTCAAAGACGTCGTTTCGCAGGTTTTGGCTGACAAGGCGGACAAGGGCGGCATCAAGCGCGTCGTGTGGATCGGTGCCGGCGGCTCCAACGGCGGCAACTATCCTGCCCAGTACTTTATGGAGCACGAGGCCACGCAGGTCGTGAGCTCCAGCTACACCAGCAACGAGTTCGTGCACGCCACCCCGGCCTACGTCAACGAGAACACCCTGGCCGTCGTCGTTTCCATGCGCGGCACCAAGGAGACCATCGTTGCCGCCCAGGTCGCCAAGGATCACGGCGCCAGCACCATCGCCATCTATGTTGACGAGTCTGCCCTCACCGAGGTCTGCGACTACAAGGTCCAGTACGACAGCCTGGCCGTCGACGAGTCCTGCATGGGCCGCACCAACTCTGCCGTCGTGACCATGATCGCCATGGAGCTCACGCAGCAGACCGAGGGCTATGCCGAGTACGAGACCGCTATGGCCGCGTTCGACCTGGTCGACCCGATCTATCGCAAGGCCGTTGAGTACACCCGTCCGCTGGCCGCCAAGTGGGCCGAGCAGAACGCCGACAAGCCCTGCATCAACGTGATGGCTCAGGGCCCGCTCTTTGGCGCCGCCTACGTTTTTAGCATCTGCAACGTGCAGGAGATGCTGCAGATCGATTCCTGCACCATCAACACCTGCGACTTCTTCCACGGTCCCTTCGAGATCCTGGACAAGCGCACCTCGCTGTTCCAGCTCATCAGCGTCGGCCGCAGCCGCTGCAACGACGAGCGCGGCATTCGCTTCGTCAACCAGTACGGTGGCGAGCGCGTCTACCAGCTCGACGCCAAGGAGCTCGGCCTCAACGACATCAAGGACAGCGTGAGCGAGTACTTCAACCATCTGATCTTCGCGCCGATCCTCAACAACGTGTACATGCGCGCGCTCTCTGCCGTCACCCACAAGGACTACATGACGCGCCGCTACATGTGGAAGCTGGACTATTAATTACGCGGTTTTACCAAACCGCGTAGTGGCTCGACGCTGCAAACCCGCCAGGGCGGCAATCTGCCTTTCAGCTTCGGCGGCATGACCAGAAGGTCAATGCCGCCTCACTTCAAGGCACCTTGCTCGCTCTGACGGGTTTTCGCTGACATTGCCAAAACATCGGCGTCGCCGTGGTTGGCACTTGGGGACGTTCCTTTTGTGCCGGCACTTGGGGACACTCCTTGTGTCAATGTTTTCCCGTTCGCCGATTTCGGTCTTGATAAATGTATATAACGACTATAACGTAGCATGAAACATACTGGAAACATGCCAAGGAGGCTGCGTTGAAGAAAAGCAATCTGGGCTACGCGTTGGTGCTGATCGCCGCGCTTATGTGGGGCACCATCGGAATCTTTGTCAACGGAATATCCGCGCTGGGCGTTTCGTCTCAGAGCATGGCGGC
This sequence comes from uncultured Collinsella sp., assembly GCA_934667065.1. Taxonomy (GTDB): domain Bacteria; phylum Actinomycetota; class Coriobacteriia; order Coriobacteriales; family Coriobacteriaceae; genus Collinsella. Next base: position 6,220 of record CAKULD010000012.1, on the reverse strand, counting down.
CTTTCGCCTGTTATCGGGTGCCATCTTAATGGCTCCGGTCTTGGCATTTATGGGTTGCCAGGGAGGTGCTCGTGAGGGAAAGACCTCGGGCCCTATGACGTTGTTCAAAGCAAGCCCTAAAGAGTTGGTTCCCTGCGCGCTTGTCGGTATCGTCGGTTTGGGCGTCGCCAACACTTGCTATTACGAGTGCATGGGTGAGGTGGGCATGTCCACGGCATCGGTGCTGCTCTACACTTCGCCGGTGTTTGGCGTCATGCTCGGTCGCGTACTCTATCGCGAGGGCGTGACCCCCAACAAGCTCGTCGCCATCGTCTTTAACATTGTCGGCTGCGTGCTCGCGGTGACGAATGGCGATCTTTCTGGTTTCCATTTCTCGGTTTGGGGCGTTACCTCGGGCGTCATTGCCGGACTTTGCGGCGCTTTGCTGGCGGTATTTAGCCGCATGGCAACCAAGACCCTGCACCCGCTGGCGGTTACGTTTTGGGGCTTTGTCTTTGGCGGATGCTTTATGGCGGTCCTTTCGGCTCCGTGGTCCGATATGGCCGCAGCAATGTCCCCCCAGCTCATCCTGTTGTTCGCGGGCTTTGGCTTTGTTCCTACGGCTCTTGCATACATCTTCTATATGCAAGGCCTTTCCATGGATCTTGAGACGTCGAAGGTTCCGGTCGTGGCCTCGTTCGAAACCGTTGCGACTGTCCTGATCGGTATCGGCGTCTATGCCGAGTCCGCCGGCGCGATCAAGATTTTGGGCATCGTGCTGGTGCTCACGTCCATCCTGATCATGAACACCGATTTCTCCAAGCTGCGCAGCAGTGCCTTTGTGGGACATGTCGTTGAGAGCATGACCTTTAAGCCCAATGCATGGTGGACCGAGAAGTCTCAGGACATGGATCTGTTCAAGGAGCGCACGGGCATCGCCCTGGAGCCTACTGTGCAGGAAAGCCCCTGGTACTTCGTGCGATAGGGGGATAACGTGCCGTGTGAGCTGGGACTATTCGCTCAGCGCAACCCCGCCCAGCCACTACGTTTCGAGTCCGTTAAACCCGCCAACGGTCGATTTTCACCCGCGAACGGTCTTTATACTTATTAGCAATATAACCAACGTATAAGACGTTATAATGACCATAACGAAAAGGAGGAGGCAAGATGAATCAGATCATTCTCGCATCTCATGGCGGCCTGGCCGCAGGCGCCAAAGACACGCTCGAGATGGTTCTCGGCGACGTGTCGAACGTCCACGTCGTGTCGCTTGCTCGTGACGACAAGGAGCCCATCACCAACAAGGTGGACGCCATGATCGCCACGTTCAATGCGGACGATACCGTCTATGTGCTAACCGATATGCTCGGTAGCTCGGTCAACAACAGCATGGTCGAGCTTTCCCGTAACGGTGCAGCATTCACGGTGATCAGCGGTTTCAACATCCCGCTGGCGCTCACGCTTGCTATGAGCCCCGCCCCGGTCAAGGGCGCCGAGCTCGCGGCCCTCATCAACGAGGCCCGCACCGGTCTGACCAGCCCCAACGCTCCGGTCGAGGTTGCCGCGGCTCCCGCCAAGAAGGCCAAGGCCGCTCGTCACAGCGCCGGTCCCGCCAAGATCGTCCTCGCACGTCTTGACTACCGCCTGCTGCACGGCCAGGTCGTCTTTACCTGGACCACCAAGGTTCAGGCCGAGCGCATCATCGTCGTCGACAACGCTGCCGCCAACGATGGCATCAAGAAGGGCGCCCTTAAGCTGGCCAAGCCCCAGGGCGTGCGCCTGAACGTCTTCACCGTCGAGCGTGCCCTCGCCAAGATGGACAAGCTCAACACCCTCGGCGAGCGCGTCATGTTCGTCTTTGGCAACACCGCCGAGATGCTGCAGTTCTGCCAGGGCTACAAGCTCGATGCCATCAACCTGGGCGCCACCGCCAACCACGACGGTGCCGAGCAGGTCGGCGGCAAGGACAGCTCCGTCTTCTTCGACGCCACCCAGAAGGCCGACGTCAACCAGCTGCTCGACATGGGCATCAAGCTCTACGTCCAGCAGACCCCCACGTATCAGAGCGTCGACATCGACGCCAAGCTGTAATCAACCAGGCTTTTGCCTGACTGAAAGGAGAAGGGTATGAATACGTTCATCAGTGCGGTGCTCGTCGGCCTCGTCGGCGTGTTCTGCATGTGGGACTCCCGCCTGCTCGGTCGTCTTAACTTCGAGCAGCCCCTCGTCGGCGCCACGCTCGTCGGTCTGCTGCTGGGCGATGTGCCCACCGGCCTCGCCGTCGGTGCTGCCGTCGAGCTCGTGTCCATGGGCCTGGTGCAGGTCGGCGCAGCCGTTCCGCCCGATATGGTCCTGGGCGGCATCGTCGCCGCTGCCTTTGCGTGCCTGACCGATGCTTCCGCCGAGACCGCCATGACGATCGCCATCCCGGTCGCCGTCCTGGGTCAGCTCCTCGGCATTGTCTTCCGTTCCATCATCGCCGCCCTCACCCACGTGGCCGATAACGCGATCGATAACGGTAAATTCAAGACCGCCTACCGCATGCACATCTGCGCCGGCGCCGGTCTGTACGCCATCATGTACTTCCTGCCGATCTTCCTCGCCGTCTTTGTTGGCACCGACCTGGTCCAGGCCATCGTCAACATGGTTCCCGAGTGGCTGTCCACTGGTCTTAACGTTTCCACCAAGATCATGACCGCCTACGGCTTGGCCCTGCTGCTCACCATGATGATCAAGAAGGGCATGACCCCGTTCCTGTTCATCGGTTTCCTGCTCGCCGCTTACCTCAACCTGTCCGTCATCGCGGTCGCTCTGATCGGTGTGTGCTTGGCTATCGTCTTCATGGGCTTTAAGTTCAATGGTTCCCATGCTGCCGCCGGTGTCGATTCCGACTACGATCCGCTCGAAGACGACGAAGACTAAGGAGGAACACACTATGGCAACCGCAACCAAGGACGTGTCCCTGAACAAGAAGGTCAGCCAGTTCTTCTGGCGCTCCTGGGCCATCCAGGCCTCTTGGAACTACGAGCGTCAGATGAACATGGGCTTCCTCTACGGCATGGTCCCCACGCTCGACCGCCTCTATCCGGATGAGTCCGACCCCAAGCAGCTCGCTGCTAAGAAAGAGGCTTACCACCGTCACATGGCGTTCTACAACTGCACCCCGCAGACGAGCGCTTTCGTCCTGGGCCTCGCCGCCTCCATGGAGGAGCAGTACGCCAAGGATCCCGAGAACTTCGACCCCGATTCGATCAACGCGGTCAAGACCTCTCTCATGGGCCCGCTTTCCGGTATCGGTGACTCCTTCTTCCAGGGCACCATCCGCGTCATCGCCTTTGGCCTGGGCGTCCAGCTGGCTCAGCAGGGCTCCATCATGGGCCCGATCCTGGCCATGCTCATCTCCATCGTCCCCTCGGTGCTGATCACATGGTTCGCTGCCAAGATGGGCTACCAGGGCGGCCACGAGTACCTGAGCAAGCTCCAGGGCGGCGACCTCATGGAGAAGCTTATGTATGTCTGCGGCATCGTGGGTCTTATGTCCGTGGGCGGCATGATCGCTACGCTGATCGGCGCCACCACCCCGCTGCAGTTCGCTGACGGCACCGTCGTGATCCAGGACATCCTGGACGGCATGATGCCCCAGATGATCTCCCTCGGCCTCACCGGCCTTATGTACTGGCTCATCAAGAAGAACGTCAACACCGGTTGGCTTCTCGTGATCGCCATCGTGGGCGGCATCGCCCTCTCCGCGGCCGGCATTCTGGCCTAGTCGCGACCCAGCGCCAGAGCGCTTTCCCCGGGGACCTGCCTGGGATCCCATACCCCCAGGCAGGTTCCCTTCCCCAAAACGTGACAAAGAGACAGTCCCTTTGTCACATCCTCAACGGGCTGGCGACTCGGCCCTAATCACGGTAACCCTGCGAGCGTCCGGCAATGTGGCGCCGCAAAAATCGAAAGGAATGTGTCAGATGTACGAGATCGACCTTAACCTCCCTAAGCAGATCGTCGCTGACGTCCTGTCCAACCACGAGATCCACAGCGTCGCTTTCGTCGGCTGCGGTGCTTCCATGTCCGACCTGTACCCCGCCAAGTACTTCCTGGCCAACAACACGGACAAGCTCAACGTTCAGATCTTCACCGCTAACGAGTTCAACTACGACACGCCTTCCTGGGTCGGCGAGCACACCTTCGTGATCACCTGCTCCCTCGGTGGCTCCACGCCCGAGACCGTCGAGGCCAACAAGACCGCCAAGAAGCACAACTGCCCGGTCGTCTCCCTCACCAACAAGGCTGGCTCCGCTCTGACCGTCGACGCCGACCACGTCATCGTCCACGGCTTCGAGGCCAACTACGCCGCCAAGTGCGAGAAGCCCGGCTATGCCATCGCTCTTGCTCTCGAGATCCTTCAGCAGACCGAGGGCTATGATCACTACGAGGATATGATCACCGGCCTCACCAACGTCTTCGACCTGTGCGAGAACGCTGCTCAGTCCTGCAAGAAGCTCGCCAAGAAGTTCGCCGAGGACTTCAAGGACGACGAGATGATCTACTTCATGGCTTCCGGTGCCTCCGAGAAGATGGCTTACTCTCACGCCGCCTTCCTGTTCACCGAGATGCAGTGGATCGACGCCGCCGCCTACAACACCGGCGAGTACTTCCACGGCCCGTTCGAGGTTTCCACCGAGGGTAAGCCCTACGTCTTCTTCATGTCCGATGGCGCTACCCGTCCGATGGACGCCCGCGCCCTCACCTTCCTTGAGCGCATGGGCGCCAAGGTCGCTCTGATCGACTCCAAGGACTACGGCCTGGCCAGCGCCGTGCCCGCAAGCGTCATCACCTACTTCAACCCGCTGCTGCACCTCGCCGTTATGCGTGAGTACGGTAACCAGATCGCCGAGGCTCGTCAGCACCCGCTGACCATGCGTCGCTACATGTGGAAGCTTTCCTACTAATAGGTTCCGCCGTTCTACCGAACGGCGGAGAGGCCGACGCTGCGCGAGCCTCTGTCGGACAATCTGCCGTTCAATTTCAAGGGCGCGACCGAAAGGTCAGCGCCCTTTCATTTCACGGCACCTTGTCACGACAGAGACTCGCTCGCTGACTTTGCCAATAACGGGGCGTTGAACTATATCGATGGCGTTGTGCGCTATTTGTCCCGGAGGAAAACTGTCAATTGTTTAGGAGGTCGCCGTGATCAAGGCAGTGCTGTTTGATATGGATGGCGTGCTGGTCGATACCGAGTGGTTCTACAACCGTCGTCGCGTGGCGTTTATGGAAGAGAAGGGGTTCCATTTTGACGAGATCCCCGATCTTTCGGGATCGAACGAGCCGGCCATTTGGCAGGCGCTGGTGCCCGACGATGTCGAGCTGCGTGAGCGCCTGCGCGTGGAGTACAAGCAGGTCTACAGCCCGGTCCATCCCGTTCCGTATGCCGAGTTGCTCAACGAGCAGACGGAGCCGGTGATGCGCGAGCTACACGAGCGCGGCGTGATGTGCGCCATAGCGAGCTCGTCCTATCGTGAGCTGATCGACGAGCTGGTGGAGATCGCCGGTATTGCCGACGTGCTGGACTACACCATCAGCGGCCACGAGTGCAGCGCGTTTAAGCCCGACCCCGAGATCTACCTGCGCGCCATGGAGGCACTGGGCGTGGAGCCGGCCGAGTGCCTGGTCATCGAGGACTCGCCGATGGGTATTGAGGCCGGCAAGCGCTCCGGCGCCCGCGTCCTGGCCCTGCGTCCGCACGAGGGCGTCAACCTGGACCAGTCCGCCGCCGACGTTGTCATCGACAACCTGTCCGACATTTTGGCCGCTCTGTAGCGTCAATTCATCGCGAGCAGTGCCGATTCGCGCATTAATTGCGGCAGATGGGCTCATTTTGGCTTCGATTTGGTCCGTTTGGCTTCGACTCAGACTAAGTGAGTAGACTTTTTGGCGCAGGCCGAGCACAAAGCGTTTCTGCCTTAGTAAAACCGCAGGTCACAGAGGTGGCAGTTTTGGGTGTGCTCGGCAGATCGTAAAAAGTCTACTCACTTAGATTTTTGCCCTTTGGTCGTAGGAGTTGCTGGTCCCGTTTTGGTTGATTTCCGATCTCAGCCGAACACATTGAGCGGATAGGCCTTTCCCGCAGCTAGCCGAACGCCCCCGGGGCCCCATCCGGGCCGCGGGGGCGGCATTTTCCCAGTTGAAGGAACGGTGGAGATGTGTTTCGATAGGTCCGGTGGCCATGCTCCGCCCGCCG
>CAKULD010000011.1 GCA_934667065.1 uncultured Collinsella sp. | reverse complement strand
TGGACCTGACAAGATTCGAACTTGTGACCTCCCGGTTATCAGCCGGACGCTCTAACCAACTGAGCTACAGGTCCATCGCGCAAGGGATATATTAGACGAGTCGTTACGCGCGCGTCAACAACTTTTTTGAAAATCTTTGGAGGGGTGGCCGCTGGGCTGGAGAGATGGGTTTGGTTTGCTGCTCGGACAGTCCTGCGCAAGACGAAGGCCACATTAAGTGGCCTTCTTTGCGTGCGGAACTCGCGACAAACCAAACCCATCTCTCCAGCCCAGCGGCCATGGGGTCCCAAAGGTTTTCAAAAAAGCGGTCGACGCGCAGTGCGCCGACCGCCGATATATGGGGTCTGATGTTTTTTACCAGCTAGGGCCTCTTACTCGTCTAGGAGATCCTCTGGTACGTCGTTGCCGTCGCCCAAGTCGACAGGGGCTTCTTCGGTGTTGGCAGCACCTGCGTCCTCGGCGGCTTCGCCTTCGGGCTTTTCTTTGGCGGCTGTCATGCGGGCTACGGCGCATACGCGGTCGTTGTCGTCGACGGTCATCATCTTGACGCCCTGGGTAGCACGGCCGGTTTGGCTGATCTCGTCGGTCTTAACGCGAATGACCGTCGCGCCTTCCGTCACGATGAACAGCTCATGCTGCGGGCCCACCGTCTTCATGGCCGCGAGGTTGCCCTTGCGCTCGGTCATCTGGATGGTGTAGACGCCCTGGCCGCCGCGGTTCTGCTCTGGGTAGTCCGCGACCGGTGTGCGCTTGCCGTAGCCGCGCTCGGTGATGACGAACAGGTCGCCGTTGCCGTTGGTGACCTCCATGCCCAGAACGCTCACGCCGTCCTTCATGCCAATGCCGCGCACGCCGCTGGTATCGCGGCCGGTGGCGCGCACCTGGTCCTCGGGGAACATGATCGCCTTACCCGCGGTGGTGGCCATGATGATCTTGTCGCCCTCGCGCACGCGACGCACGGCGAGCAGCGCGTCGTCGTCCCTCAGGTTGATGGCGATCAGGCCGTCGCGACGGCTGCGGTCATAGGAGCTCATCACGGTCTTCTTGACCATGCCACTCTTGGTGGCAAACATCAGGAACTCGTCGGCGGGGAACTCGCGGCAGCTGATGACGCTCGCGATCTTCTCGCCCTCCTCGAAGGGCAGCAGGTTGACGATCGCGGTGCCGCGCGCCTGGCGCGTGCCGACCGGCAGCTCGTGCACCTTCAGGCGGTAGACCTTGCCCTTGCTCGAGAAGAACAGCACGTACTCGTGCGTGGACGCGATAAACATCTCATCGATAACGTCGTCCTCTTTGAGGTTGACGCCCGACACGCCCTTGCCGCCGCGCTTCTGGGCGCGGTAGGCGGCAACCGGAATACGCTTCACGTAGCCGGTGTGGGTGATGGTCACGACCATGTCCTCGTCGGCGATGAGGTCCTCCACATCCAGGTCCTTCTCGACCTGGCTGATCTCGGTGCGGCGCTTGTCGCCAAACTTCTTGGAGATCTCGCGCATCTCCTCCTTGATGACGCCCAGGATCTTCTCCTCGTGCGCCAACAGGTCCTCGTAGTAGGCGATGGCGCGGCGCAGGCCGTCCAGCTCTTCTTGGATCTTGTCGCGCTCCAGGCCGGTCAGGCGGCGCAGCTTCATCTCGAGGATGGCCGTGGTCTGCTCGGGCGTAAAGCCAAAGCGCTCAATCAGGCGGCTGCTGGCCTCGGAGTCGGTCTGCGAGGAGCGGATGATGCTGATGACCTCGTCGATATGGTCGAGGGCCATCAGGTAACCCTCGAGGATGTGAGCGCGGGCCTGGGCCTTCTTAAGGTCGTAGCGGGTGCGGCGGGTGACGACGTCGACCTGGTGGTCGATGTAGTGCTGCAGCATCTCGCGCAGGCTCAGGCATTTGGGCACACCGTTGACGAGCGCCAGGTTGTTGGCGCCAAAGGTCGTCTGCAGCGAGGTGTACTTGTACAGGTTGTTGAGCACGACCTGCGGAATGACGCCCTTCTTGAGCTCGATGACCAGGCGGATGCCCTTTTGGTTGGACTCGTCGCGCATGTCCGAGATGCCTTCGATGCGCTTGTCATTGACGAGCTGGGCGATCTTCTCCTGCAGGGTGCCCTTGTTGACCATGTAGGGAATCTCGGTAAAGACCAGGCGGCTACGGCCGGTCTTGGTGGACTCCACGTGGGCCTTGGCGCGCACGGTGATGGAGCCGCGGCCGGTCTCGTAGCTCTGCTTAATGCCGGCGCTGCCCATGATGATGGCGCCGGTGGGGAAGTCCGGACCGGGCATGATCTGCATGAGCTCGTCGACGGTGGCGTCGGGGTTGTCGATCAGGTAGCAGGTGGCCTCGATCGCCTCGGTGAGGTTGTGCGGGGCGATGTTGGTGGCCATGCCGACGGCAATGCCCTGGCTGCCGTTGACCAGCAGGTTGGGGAAACGCGCGGGCAGCGCCTGGGGCTCGGCGAGCGACTCGTCGTAGTTGGGCTGCCAGTCGACGGTATCCTTCTGCAGGTCGCGCAGGAGCTCCATGGCGGGCTTTGCCAGGCGGCTCTCGGTATAACGCATAGCCGCCGCGCCGTCGCCGTCGATGTTGCCAAAGTTGCCGTGGCCGTCGATGAGCGGCGTGCGCATGGAGAACCACTGCGCCAGACGAACCATGGCCTCGTAGACCGCGGAGTCACCGTGCGGGTGGTACTTACCGATAACTTCGCCGACCGTCCAGGCCGACTTCTTGTGCGGACGGTTGGGGTAGATGCCGCTCTCGTTCATGGCGTACAGGATGCGGCGGTGTACCGGCTTTAGGCCGTCGCGCACGTCCGGCAGGGCGCGCGCCGTGATGACCGACATCGAATACTCGATAAACGACTGCTTCATCTCGCGACCGAACTCCGAAATCTGGAGCTGGCCGCCATTGATATCCTCGCCGGCCGAGGCGCCACGGTCGACTTCGCCAAAGCTCTCCTCGAGCTCACCGTCGTCGTCCTCTTCCTCGTCATCATCGGCATCGGGGTTATAGGCGTCCGGATCGCCGTCCTCGCCCTGCTCAGCACGGGCAAGCAGGCGCTTCAGATCGTCGGGCATGCCGGCATCGCCGGCCTCGCCCATACCCTCGTTATTGTTGATATCGTCTGCCACGTTACCTCCTCATGGTTTGCGTGGTCCATTAGTTCCCTACCACGGAGACGGCTTTTCCAGGTGCCGCAGATTCGCCCGAAAGAGGAGGGAAGCGTACTTGGGTACGCGACCGACGATTGAGGGCGAAGGTGCGGTGGCTGGGAAAGCCGCAGGGATTAGGCGTCCAAGAAACGCGCATCATGCGCGTGTTTTTCAATATATTCGCGGCGATAACCGACCTCGGAGCCCATCAGCTCGCGCACGGCGCGGTCCGCCACAACGGCGTCCTCGATCGACACGCGCTGCAGAATGCGGGTCTTGGGGTCCATCGTCGTCGAGGCAAGCTGCTTGGGGTCCATCTCGCCCAGGCCCTTGTAGCGCTGGACGGTATAGCCCTTGCGCTTCTTGGTGATCTTGCCGTCCTTGGCCTTGCCGTCCTCGTCGTTGTCGTCGGGGTTCAGGCCCAAGCTCTGGATGGTGTCACGCAGAATCTCGTCTTCGGGCTGGCGGCCGTTGGGATACACGTAGTGAATCTTGTTGCGCACCTTGATGCCAAAGATGGGCGGGCAGGCCACGTAGACATAGCCGGCATCGATCAGCGGGCGCATGTACTTGTAGAAGAACGTCAGCAGCAGGATGCGGATGTGCGCACCGTCGACGTCTGCATCGGTCATGATGATAATCTTGTGGTAGCGCGCCTTGGTGATGTCGAAGTCACCACCGTCGCCGGCACTCGTCGTGACGCCGCAGCCGATCGCGGTGATCAGCGACTGGATGGTGTCGCTCGAAAACGCGCGATGGTCGCCCACGCGCTCCACGTTCAAAATCTTGCCGCGCAGGGGCAGAATCGCCTGGATGTCTCGGCGACGGCCGTCCTTGGCCGAACCGCCTGCCGAGTCGCCCTCTACGATGAAGAGCTCAGTCAGCTCGGCATCGCGCACCGAGCAGTCGGCGAGCTTGCCGGGCAGCGACGCCGTCTCGAGCAGACTCTTGCGGCGGGTCGCCTCGCGCGCCTTGCGGGCGGCGTTGCGCGCCTTGCAGGCCTGCTGCGCCTTCTTGACGATCTCGCGGGCGGGCTTGGGATGCTCCTCCAGGTAATCGGCAAGGCCGTCGGTCACGATCTTGAGCGTCAGCGCACGCATGTAGGAGCTTCCGAGCTTGGCCTTGGTCTGGCCCTCAAACTGAGGATCGGGCAGCTTGACCGAGATGACGGCAGAAAGACCCTCGCGCACGTCGTCACCGGTCAGGTTGGCATCCTTCTCCTTGAGTAGGTTCTGCTTGCGCGCGTAATCGTTAATCACGCGGGTGAGCGCGGTGCGGAAGCCCTCGAGGTGCATGCCGCCCTCGGGGGTGTAGATGTCGTTGGCAAACGACATGACGTTCTCGCCGTAGCCGCTATTCCACTGCAGGGATACCTCGACCTCGCCCATTTTGGTCACAGGCGCGTCCGGATCCGATTTGCCCTCGATGTAGATGGGCTCCTTAAAGGCCTCGGGGACGTCCTTGCCGTCGTTGAGGAACTTGACGAAGTCGATGATGCCGCCCTCGTAGCAAAACTCCTCCACGCGGGGAGTAGCCTCGCGCTCATCGGTCAGCACGATCTTGAGGTTCTTATTGAGGAACGCCGTCTCCTGCAGACGGTTGTGCAGCGTATCGAAATCGTAGATGCAGGTCTCGAAGATCTCGTCGTCGGGCCAGAAAGAGACGGTGGTACCCGTCGTCTCCGAAGTGCCCACGACCTCCATCTTCTTGACGGTCTTGCCGCGCGAGAACTCCATCTCGTAGACGTTGCCGTCGCGGCACACCTGAACGACCACACGCTTGGACAGCGCGTTGACGACGGAGATACCCACGCCGTGCAGGCCGCCCGAGACCTTGTAGGCCGAGTTATCGAACTTACCACCGGCGTGCAGAATCGTCATAACGACTTCGAGCGTCGGGATCTTTTTGATAGGATGCTCGTCGACGGGGATGCCGCGCCCGTTGTCGACGACCGTGATGGAGTTGTCGGCGTGGACCGTCACCTGAATCTCGGTGCAGAAACCGGCCATGGCCTCGTCGACGGAGTTGTCAACGATCTCCCACACTAGGTGATGCAGACCGCTGGCGCTCGTCGAGCCAATGTACATGCCCGGGCGCTTACGAACGGCCTCGAGACCTTCGAGGATCTTAATCTCGCCGCCATCGTAATCGTTTTCGTTTGCCACACGTCCTCCTTCAGTTAAGAAAATGTGTACAGCCTTACTAGTTTATCGTAAAAAAATACCCTCGGGGACGAGGGTATTTGGCTCTACAAGGCCACCAGATGCGATTTAAGGCTCTTTTTTGCTTTGTGCGCCCTTGGCCCACTCGGCACTGGCCCTCATGGCGTTCTCGAGGGCCTCGCGCAGTTTTTGGTCTTCGATGGGTGCCACTTGGCGCTCAATTTCCTCACGCTCGGACGCACTCAGGTCGGCGTGCGGAGCCGGTGGGCGCTCAGTCGTCGCCGGGCGCAGGCGCTCCTTGGCGGCGGGCGGTGTGTGACCGGGAGCCGTTGTCTTAAACACCAGGCCGTCTACATGGGCTCCGGCACGCTCCATGCGCGCGCGGATGATCTCGCGCAAAAGCGTCATCTCCTGCGTCCACGAGGGCGAATCGAGATATACCAGCAGCTCATTGGACTCGGGCAGATAGCGCAGGCCCGTCACATGGCGCCCCTCGCGCGTGCCCGAACACACGGCATTCCACGCGCGATAGACCGCGCGCGACTCCTCGGCGGCCTCCATCTGCGCGCGGCGCTCGGGTGTCGCCGCGGCCAGAATGCGCTGGCGCTCGACATCCAAAAAGCCGCCAAAGGCAACCGTGCCGTCTTCGCGCTCGTAATTAGCACGTCTCACCCATGCTCACCACCTTGGCTCGATCGAGCAGGTCATCGGTAAAATATCCCAAGTTGGTAGTGGTAATGACCGTCTGGATGTCATCACCGATCAGTTGCAGAAAAGCGGCACGGCGCTCACCGTCGAGCTCGCTCATCACGTCGTCCAAAAGCAGCAGCGGTGCGGTGCCCAGGATATCGCGGGCAACCGCCACCTCGGCCACTTTCCACGCCAGCACCAGCGTACGCTGCTGGCCCTGGCTGGCAAACGAGCGGGCAGATCGGCCCGCCACGCTAAACTCGATTTCGTCGCGATGCGGGCCCACGAGTGTCACGCCGCGGCGCATTTCCTCGTCGGCGCGCTCGTCAAGGGCTGCCAGCATATGCTCATACGCCCAGCCCTTGAGCTCCTCTCGATCGTCGGTCTGGGGCAAATCCCCCAGCGTGGACACATAGGACACATGGGCGGTCTCGCCGGACGCGACCTGCCCGTAGGCATCGCGCACGTGACTCGCCAGGCGATCGAGCAGGGCAAGGCGATGCACCAGCAAAGCGGATCCAGCGCGGGCGATGGACTCGTTCCAGGCGCCGAGCATCTCGCGGCAGCACCAGCTCTCCTTGAGCAGGGCGTTGCGCTGGGTCACGCAGCGCCCATAGGCGCTCACAAGATCGGCATAACGTGCGCTCAGCTGCACCCCAAAGTCGTCGAGCGCGGCGCGGCGCACGCTGGCACCGCGCTTGACCATGTCCAGGTGGTCCGGGCAAAACAGCACGCTCGGTAGCACGCCGCGCACACCGGCGGCGGAGCACTTCTTGCCGTTGCGACTAAACGAGCGTTTGCCGTCCTCCACACTCAGCCCCATGTCCAGCACGCGACCATCGCCCTCGAGCCTCAACTGGACTCGGCATGAGCCCACGCCGTCATGTACCAGCTCGGTAGCGGTCGGGTGCCTAAACGAGGCACCGCTCGTCAGCAGCTGCAGCGCCTCTATGAGATTGGTCTTTCCCGCCGCATTGGGCCCCGCGAGCACCGTCACGCCATCGTCCAGAACAAGGCGGTAACTATCGAAGCTGCGGTAGTGTGCGACGGAAAGATCGCGAGCGAACATGGCCATGGAGCGACCGCTAGATGCGAACCGGCATGACCAGGTACAAGTAGTTGATCTTGTCGTAGGACTTGAAGATACCCGCCTGCGAGTAGCTCTTGAGCTCCAGCGTGATCTCTTTCTCCTTGGACAGGGCGTTTAGGCAGCCAAAGATGTAGTGGTAGTTGAAGGCGATGGTGCCCGACTCGCCCTCGGCCTCGACATCGATCGTCTCCTGCGCCAGATCCTGGTCATTGGAGATGGAGGACAGGCCCATCTGGCCGTTCTCGACATCGATCTCGAACTTGACGGCGGGGTTGGCACTCGCGATAACCGCCACACGCTTGAGGGCGGCGTTGAAGGCAGCCACGTCGATCTTGACGCTCGTCACGCACGAATCGGGGATAAGCTGCTTGTAGTTGGGATACACGCCCTCGATACGGCGCGAGACGTAGGTGGTGTTGCCGGCTTCGAAGACGACCTGAGTGTCGGTGGCACCGATCATGATGGTGGCCTGGCTGGCCATAATGCTCAGAGCGTCGTTGAAGGCGTCGGCGGGAACGTTGAGCTCAAAGGAGCCCTCGAGGGTCGAGGTCTCGACCTGCGTATCGCATACGGCCAGACGGAAGGAGTCGGTCGCCACCAGGCGCACGGTGTTGTTCTCGACCTTCATGTGCACGCCGCCCAGAATGGGGCGGGCCTTGTCGGTCGAGGTGACGCGCCACACGCGGCCGACCATTTCGGACAGGACGTCGGTCGGAAGCTCAACGGCGCTTTCGATGGCATAGGCCGGAAACTCGGGGAAGTCGTTGGCGTCGAGCGTGTTCAGGCGAAAAGAGCTCTTCTCGCACCCAATCAGCACCTGGCGCTCAGACAGCTCAAAGGTGACCGGAGCGTCGGGGAGCGTCTTGGTAATGTTGGAGAGCATCTTGCAGGGGATAACCATCTCGCCCTCTTCTTCGACATGTGCCGCGATGCGATGACGAATCGAGATGGTGTAGTTAGAGGTCTGGAATTCCAAGATGCCGTCCTGCGCCTTAACGAGTACGCCCGAAAGGATGGGAAGGGTGGATGCCGAAGCGACTCCCTTCATTACGACGCCGATAGCTTGTGTAAGCGAGCTCTGGCTGACGGTGAACTTCATCTTTTAATACCTTTCTATAGATATAAATATCTTAATAATAGTAATAGCACTGACGAAACTGTTGATTACTCGCAAAGACGCAGGTCAGACCTAGAAAGAGAATCGACAGTAGCCTGTGTGCAACAGGGGTCGTTTTCCACGTTCAAAACCTGCGCAAAACTTTTCATCACCGCGGGTCGGGTTTTAGACACCTTATGCCCGTGGTTTCGACAAGTTTTCAACAGGTGTCTCTATTTCCCTACGAGCGCAGTGTAATTTTGTCTCGCAGCGACTTGAGGTCCTCGGTGACGGTTCTGTCTTCCTGGATCATCTTCTGGACTTTTTTGTAGCTCGTACTGACGGTCGAGTGGTTGCGGTTGCCAAATTCGGCACCCACCGCCGTGGTCGTCATCTCGCACATCTCAATCGCCAGATAGATGGCTATGTGACGTGCCTTGGCGATATTGGCGTTACGACGCGGGCCGATGAGCTCCTCGTGCGTTACGCCGTACTGCTCCTCGATGACGGACTGGACTGTCTGAACGTTGATCTTTTTGGCCGATGTGTCAAAGTACTGGCTGGCGATGGTGTCGATATCGTCAAAGGTGAGCTCCCCGCCCTCGCGTTCGCGGTCGCCCGCCTCGCCGGCACAGCGCTCGCAGAAGCTCTCGAGCTCGCGGATGTTGGTTCCCGAGACCTCGGCCATGTGCTTAAAGTGCTCGTCGGTCAGGTGTCCGCCGTCGCCACCGTAGGCCGCCAGCAGCGAATCGTCGCCCGCCTCGGGTGCTGCGGCGATGGTGTTCTCGTAATAGCGCTGCAAGATCTTGTATTTCATCTCATAGCTGGGCTCTGCGACCAAGCAGAGCATGCCGGCATTAAAGCGGCTGGTCAGGCGCTCGTCCATGCTCAAGTCTTTGGGTGCGCGATCGGCTGCGATCACGACCTTTTTGTTGTTGCGGATGAACTCGTCCATGAGCTGGAAAAAGTAATCCACGCTCGCGCGCTTGCCGATAATGTTTTGGATGTCGTCGATGATGAGCACGTCCACGCCGTGGTATGCCTGCATGATGGGGGCGTTGCTCTTCTTTTGACGGTCGAACTCGGTCATCAGGTCGTCCAGGTACGCCTGGGAATTGGCATACTTGACCTTGATCTCGGGCGACTTTTCGGCGAGCTCGTTTTTGATGGCGAGCAGCAGGTGGGTCTTGCCCAGCCCCGATTTGCCATAGATGAACAGCGACGTGCACGTGCCGCGCTCGTCCGCCAGGGCGGCAAACTTGAGCGCCGAGCGATAGGCGTGGCTGTTCTCGGGGCCGTAGACAAAGTTCTCAAAGGTGAATTTTGAGTTTGCGGCGAGTGGGGCGCCGTCTGTGTTCTGCTCCGCCGGTGCCGCCGCAGGCGTAGCGGGGGCCGCTGCGTGCGCGGTCTTTGCCGGCGCGCCTCCCTTCATCTGATTCATCATGCGGCGGAAGTCGTCGGCCGAAAGCGTGTTCTTGATCGCAATGCCCGAGTCCTCGCCCGGCGTCGTGTCATGGGCGATGGGCATATGCGTGACAGGCGCGGGCGTTGATGTCGCCGGGCCCGACGGCGCCGCGGGCGCCTGCTGTGCCTCTCCCATGGTTTCACGGGAAACATCACCGGCCCTGGGCGCGGGTGTCGTTGCGGCTGCTGCGGTCGCTACCGGGGGAGCGGCGGGTGCTGCTGCGGCAGCGGAATCAGCAGCGGCGCTCTGCGGCGCCACGATGTCGAGCGCGATCGGCGCAAAGGCGATTTCCTCTAGATAGGCCTCGATCGTCGGTTGGTGCTTTTTGAGCTGCGCGATGGCAAAGCGCGAAGGGGCCTCGATCGTGAGCGTGTCTTCGGTCAGGCTCACGGCGCGCGACTGCCCCAGCATGTTGATGAGGCGTGCATCTTGGCCGTCGCGCTGGCAAAAGGCGATGGCATCCCCCAGGATGATGCTTGCTTCCTCGTCCACTGTCTCTCCCGTCCTTTAGCTCTGAGCTCGCACGCGAGCGGCGCCGAGTTCGGTCAGATGGTATTTTTGCCCATGCTTGATGACCAAGCCGGCCTGTGCCAAATCATTGAGCGTGCGTGACCAAGTGGGGGCCGAATTTCCAAACGCCCTCGCCAGATCGGTTGCGCCGCACGCCTGATTTTGCGCCAGATAGCCTAGCGCGGCGTTGCCGCGGTCGCTTACGAACACGTCCGGCTGTGGCTGTGCATATTGATTCGCCGCATTAGGATACACCATTTGAGCTGCTGGTTGTTTAGAACTCTGCATGGGCGGCATCTGCTGTTGAAAACTTTGCGGCCACTGCTGGTAAGGCTGCGCCGGTACCTGCTGTGCCCATGGGTTGTACTGCTGCTGAGGCATCTGCTGGTATGGCTGTTGGTATCCCTGCTGGTACTGTTGCGGATACTGCTGGGCGTACCCGTACCCCTGCTGCGGTACTTGTTGATATGGATACCCTTGCGGGTACGGTTGATAACCCATTTGCTGGGCGCTCGGCATGCCTGCCGATTGTTGGACGGCGGCGACATCTTGGTCTGTCGGAGTCATGCCCTCTGGAGTGTTTGAAAATGCCGGCATCGACGCCGCCGGGGATCCCTGCATGGGGAGCATACCGGGCTGCTGCATCTGCATCATGGGCG
Source organism: uncultured Collinsella sp. (assembly GCA_934667065.1). Taxonomy (GTDB): domain Bacteria; phylum Actinomycetota; class Coriobacteriia; order Coriobacteriales; family Coriobacteriaceae; genus Collinsella. The sequence continues at coordinate 43,449 of CAKULD010000011.1, read as the reverse complement.
GTTGTGTCTGCTGTGCTGCCATGGGCTGCTGTGTAAAAGCTCCCGGCAGGGGATAGACCGCCTGCTCGGTCTCGGGGCGCACGGCGGCGCCACGCCCGCCGGCGCGTTCGATTTCCTGCACGCGCTTGGGGTTCAGACTCACGGTCACCACAGTGCCGTTGCCCATGTTGTCTTCGATGGAGACGGCGCCGCCGGCGTTTTCCAGGTACTCCTGCACCATGGGAAAACCCGCTCCAGTTCCGCGGATATACCGCTTCATCTTGCTGTTTGCGCTGGTCACACCAAAGTCAAAGGCGCGCTCCTTGTCATCGATACCCGGCCCCTGGTCGGCAAAGCGAATCGTGTCTCCGCCGTCCAGGATCGAGATGATGGGCTCTGCAAAGTGGGCGTGGATAAAGTTTTCGACAATCTCGCGAATGACCATGAGCGAGATATGGCCGCCCTGTTCCTTCATGCATTGGTAGACGGTGTTGGTCGTCTCTTCCAGATACGTGCGGACGTCTTGCGGCTCGATGACGATCACGCGCGGGGTCGACAGCATGTCGTCGTATACCGCTATGCGCGCCGCATACATCGCTGCCGGCGCTTTTACTGCGGTCTGTTCACCCTCGTCGCGCTCTTCGCGTACGCCGGTGATGTGCTCGTTGTCGGGTGCCGGATCTCCGGAGTCGACCATGGTGTAAAAGTCGTCAGACATGCCGCTCGCAATCTTTCAAAAGGTTTCGAACAAATAGTAGCTCACCGTGCAATGTTTCTCATCTTTCGACAACTTTTCAAAACCTGTTGAAAACTTTGGAAATCGGACGAAAAGTTCTCAACATTGCCAACATGACCTGTTGAAAACTCGATGAAATATCGTGAAAAGTTGCCCACTGCCTCAAATACCGATTCTGCTTATGGGGGAACCGTGTACTCTTTGCAACCTTTTACCTTTGATTTCTTGACATTTGAACATTGATTTCCCTACAATCTTCAAGCTCACGTGTCTATATCTGCGTCCGCGTCCCCGCGGACACTCGAAATGCAGCAGGAGGAACTTAAGATGAAGCGTACGTATCAGCCTAATAAGCGTAAGCGTGCCAAGACCCATGGCTTCCGTGCCCGTATGGCCACCAAGGGTGGTCGTGCCGTGCTCGCCCGTCGTCGCGCCAAGGGCCGCAAGCGTCTCACTGTCTAGCAGCGATACACACATCTCGCATGAAGACTATTAAGTCTCGGCAAGATTTCGAGCATGTGTTCAGTCAGGGGCGTCGTTTCAATCACCCTCTGATTCGAATGACCATATGTGAATCGGTTGGCGAAGGCGACTCCGGAAGGGTCGCCTTTGTTGGTGCTAAACGGCTCGGTTGTGCGGTTGTGCGCAACCGTTCTAAGCGTGTGATGCGCGAGGCCGCCCGCAGCTGCGGATTTCCCGTTGCGGGTTATGACATCATCTTGTTCGCAACTCCCAAGACGAGGGTTTCCTCGCCGCAGGAGATGGACAAGGCATTGCGTTCGCTTATGAAACGCGCTGGTGTTGCCGGGGAGGAGCGATGAGCAATCACGTTTTGCGACGTGTTGCCATCGCTCCTATTCGCATATATCAACAGGTTATTTCGCCCTTATTACCTGACGCCTGCATTTATTATCCAACGTGCTCGCAATACGCCGTTCAGGCGATTGAGAAGTACGGTGTTTTGAGAGGCTGCTGGCTTGCCGTGAGGCGCATCGCTCGCTGCAATCCCCTGCACGTCGGCGGTTATGACCCTGTGCCCTAGCGGGCACTCGCTATCGGAGGAAAACTTACATGTGGGATTGGATCGTTAACATCCTTTTTGAGCTGCTCAAGCTCATCCAGACCTTTGCGGTCGACTGGGGCCTGTCCATCATCATCCTGGTGGTCATTATCCGTCTGCTGCTGACGCCGCTTATGCTCAAGTCGACCAAGTCGACGGCCCGTATGCAGGTGCTGCAGCCCAAGATGCTCGAGATCCAGGAGCGTTATGCCGACGATCCCCAGCGTCAGGCCGAGGAGATGCAGAAGTTCTACAGCGAGAACAAGTTCAACCCGATGGCTGGTTGTCTGCCACTGTTGATCCAGATGCCTGTCCTGTTTGCCTTGTTTACGCTGCTGCGCAACCTGCCGCAGTACTTTGACGAGGGCACGTTCTCGTTCTTTAACATCCTGCCCGATCTGACCACCACGCCGAGCGCTTCCTTTGCCGATGGCTTTATGGTTGCTCTGCCGGCGTTGGTCTGCCTGATCCTGTTTGCCGTCCTGACCCTGATTCCGCAGCTGTATATGTCGCGCAACCAGACTGGTCAGCAGGCTCAAAGCATGCGCATGATGGCCGTCGTCATGACCGTCATGATGCTCTGGATGGGCTGGAGCCTGCCCGTTGGCGTTCTGCTGTACTACGACGTGTCTTCTGCCTGGCAGGTTATCCAGCAGATCTTCGTGACGCAGAAGGTTATCGACAAGGCCAAGGCCGATGAGGAGGAGCGTCTTAAGAACGCCCCGCTGCAGGTTGAGGTTACGCGCCGCGAGAAGAAGCCGCGTCCGCACAAGAAGAAGTAGTCGGGATATCAATCTTATTTAGGTACCTAACTTTTGGAGTACGTTATGTCTGAAGAGATCATCGAGGATATGCTTGAGGAGGTTGCCCCGCAGGTTGCGGGCGATTATCCCGAGATTGCACAGCGCTACAAGGCTGGTGAAGAGTTGACCGATGAGGAGCTTGACACCATTGCCGATGTTGCGATTTCTATTCTGCGTTCCATCCTTTCGCACTTCGATGCCGCCAACTCTCCTATCGATGAGTATGAGGGCGATGAGGGCGAGCTGATTCTGGATGTAACGGCTCCTGACCTTGCTGTTCTCATTGGTCGTCACGGTCGTACGCTTGATGCCCTTCAGGTTATGTTTTCGCTTCTTGTAAGCCGTAAGCTTGGCTTTAGGTATCCGGTTGTGGTGGACGTTGAGGGATACAAGAGTCGTCGTCAGGACAAGGTTGCCTCTATGGCTCAGTCTGCTGCCGAGCGTGCTATTCGCACTCACAAGAGTGTTTCGCTTCCGCCTATGAACGCCTATGAGCGCCGACTGGTTCATATTGCACTTCGTGGCAACGATGCGGTCGATACTCATTCCGAGGGATCTGACCCCGATCGTCACGTAGTGATTGTTGCTCGATAATCTACTCGAGCTTATGCTAAGGGGACGTGATTTCCACGTCCCCTTTTTTTGTCAAAAGTTCTCGATACACTGATTTTTGTCAGAAAGGAGTCGTCTTGTTTGTATTGACTGATGAGCAGGCGAACCAGATGTTGAGCCGTCTTACTTCGTATTGCAAAGACTGTTCTTTGAAGGTTTCTGAGAATGACCTTCGAACCTGTATACAGCATCTGGATCTTGTTCTGGAGACCAATAAGACTACCAATCTCACACGTATCCTAAATATCGAAGACGCTGCCGTCCTTCACATTCTGGACTCATTGGTATTACTCCCTTATATCAATAAGGCCCCTGAGGGTGCGCTGCTTGATATGGGTACGGGTGCTGGTTTCCCTGGCATTCCTCTGACTATTGCCAGTGGTCGCAAGGCAACCTATATCGATTCAGTTGGTAAGAAAGTCGATGCCGTTAACTCTTTTGTAAAGAGCCTTGGCCTGAAGCATGCTCATGCTGTTCATGATCGTCTAGAAGAATACGCACGTTCTCATAAGAAGCAATTTGCTGTTGTTACTGCTCGCGCACTTGCTCCGCTCCCGGTTCTTGTTGAATATGCTTCTCCTTATTTGAAAGACGGCGGGCTCTTTGTCATTACTAAGGGTAATCCCACAGATGAAGAGCTTGATTCTGGTGAGGCTGCTGCCAAGATCTGTGGCTTTACATTGCTTCTTACCGATGATTTAGATTTACCTGAAGGATTAGGTCATCGCGAGTTCATTATTCTTAAGAAGTCGCGTCCTGCATCAGTTTCTCTTCCGCGTGCAAATGGCATGGCTAAGAAGAATCCGCTTGCCTAGATGTTTCACGTGAAACATAATGGTTGGTATCGACTTGAAATGTTTCACGTGAAACATCGTAGTTGATATCGAATCGGAATGTTTCACGTGAAACATCCTCCGTTTAACAGCATTAATACACACCAGGAGGGACCGTGGGATTTCGCGACGTTAAGCGTTCTAAGAGCGCAAAAGACACGCGTATCATTGCAATCATCAACCAAAAAGGCGGCGTTGGTAAGTCAACGACGGCTGTAAATCTTGCCGCAGCACTTGGTGAGCAAGGTCGAAAGACGCTCATTGTCGATTTTGACCCGCAAGGTAACAGCACCAGTGGTTTTGGAATCGAAAAAGAGGATCTTGATCACTGTATTTACGATGCATTGTTGAATGACGTGCCTGCAGAATCGCTCGTTCTTGATACGAACTGCAAAAAGGTATTCGTAATTCCAGCTACAATTCAGCTTGCAGGTGCAGAAATTGAGCTTGTGAGTGCGATTGCACGCGAAACTCGTCTAAAGGATCTACTTGAGCCGATTCAGGATGAGTTTGACTATATCTTCATTGACTGTCCGCCTTCCCTTGGACTTCTAACTATCAATGCGTTGACGGCTGCAGATAGCGTTTTGATTCCAATTCAGTGCGAGTATTACGCGCTTGAGGGTGTTACGAAGCTTCTTGAGTCGATGAAGATGGTTAAATCGCGCTTGAATAAGGGCCTTGATACGTATGGCGTGCTTATGACGATGTACGACTCGCGTACTTCTCTTTCAAATCAGGTAGTTGAAGAGGTTCAGTCGTACTTTGGCGACAAAGCGTTTAAGACTTTGATTCCGCGTACGGTAAAAATCTCCGAAGCGCCGTCTTTTGGTGAGCCTGTAATTACCTATGCACCTCAAAATAAGGGTGCAAAAGCATATATGAACCTTGCAAAAGAGGTGATCAAGCGTGCCTAGTGCAAAAAAACGTGGTGGATTGGGCCGTGGACTCAATGCACTTGTGTCAGAAGCTGAATATGAAACCGGTGGTTCTGCAACCTCTGCTTCAAATTCCGCAGCGGAGACTAAGCTTCCAATTGAAGATATTGTTCCAAACCCAAATCAGCCTCGCATCCACTTTAACGAAACTGAACTTCGTGAGTTAAGTGAATCAATTCAGGAGCACGGTGTTCTGCAGCCGCTTTTGGTTCGCAAACATGGTAACGGTTATGAGATCATTGCCGGTGAACGCCGTTATCAGGCATCGAAACTCGCAGGCCTTGAAGAACTGCCTGTCATCATTAAAGATGTTAATGATGAAGAGATGCTTGCTCTTGCACTTATCGAGAATCTTCAACGTTCCGATCTGAATCCCGTCGAAGAGGCAAAGGGCTATCGACAGCTTATCGATGCAAGCGGTATGACGCAGGAGGCCTTGTCTAGGGCCGTCAGTAAATCGCGCTCAGCGATCACTAATTCGCTCCGCCTTCTAGACCTTCCTGATGTTGTTCAACAGATGATTTTCGAAGGAAAGCTTACTGCTGGCCATGCAAGGGCAATTTTGGCCGTTCCCTATGAAGATGCTCGAATCAGGCTTGCTGAGAAGGTAGTTGCAGAAGGTCTTTCGGTGCGTGCGACAGAAAATCTTGCTCCATTGTTTTCTGCCGGAGAGACGCCGAAGACATCCAGACCCGCAACACCTCAGTCGTTTAAGAAGGCAGCTCGCGTTCTTCGTCAGGTATTCAATACCAACGTGCGAGTGAAGAGCTCCCGTGGTAAGAATAAGATTGAAATTGAGTTCAAAGACGAAGAAGAGCTCTCCCGTATCCTTGGCGAAATGATTCAATTTGGTCAGGAGGATCAAGATGAAGAATAAGTTTCTCGCGGCCATTGCTTTGGCAACTACTATCGCCGCTGGTGCCTTTGCCGGATACAAGATCGTGACAGACGAGGAATTGCGAGGTCGACTGCTTCGCGGAGCTCAGGATATTGTTGACACATCTAAGAAGAAAATGGATGTGATGACCGAAGATGTCGCAATGCGGACTGCTCAGGTAACTAAGAATCCAAAGATTAACCAAGATTGGGTTAATCATCAGTGGGAGAATATTGGTTATTAGGTACCTAACAATTACCCGCCTTTTCTAAAGGGGTCCTTGTCTGGTTTATGAGACAAGGACCCCTTATTTTGGCTCAAAAATGTTCAATTAGTACTAGTGAATTAAGAACTTAGGATATAAATGAGACAGCCCCGGTTGCATTATCGCAACCGGGGCTGTCCTATGTTTCACATGAAACGTTTTTGAGTGTGACTCCCCTATGCGTTCTTCTGAACCTTGAAGCGCTGCTTCAGCTGACCACAGGCGGCGTCAATATCATTGCCGCGGGAGTTGCGAATCGTGGTCTCAATACCACGGGACTCAAGGCGGCGCTGAAGATCTTCGACCTTGTGGATCGGAGACGGCTTGAGCGGGCTGCCCTCAATGTCGTTGAGCTGAATCAGATTGACATGGCACAGTGTACCCTCGCAGAAGTCGCAAAGTGCTTGCATCTCGGGATTGGTGTCGTTGACGCCTTCGATCATTGCGTATTCGTAAGTCGGGCGGCGTCCGGTCTTCTCGGTATAAAGCTGCAGAGCCTCGTGAAGGCGCAGCAGCGTGTATTTCTTAACGCCGGGCATAAGCTTGTTGCGCGTAGATTGGATGGCGGAGTGCAGCGAGACGGCAAGCGTAAACTGCTCTGGAATGTCGGCGAACTTGCGAATGCCGGGAATAACGCCGCTGGTAGAGACGGTAAGGTGGCGTGCACCAATACCGATGCCGTCAGGATCGTTGAGGATGCGCAGGGCTTTGAGCACCTCGTCATAGTTGGCGAAGGGCTCGCCCTGGCCCATGAAGACGACGCTCGTTGCACGCTCGCCAAAATCGTTAGAAACGTGGAGTACCTGGTCAACGATTTCCTGCGCGGTCAGCGAGCGCTTAAGGCCGTTGAGGCCGGTGGCGCAAAAAGCGCAGCCCATGCCGCAGCCGGCCTGGGTGGAAACACAGACGGAAAGCTTGTTGCGACGCGGCATGCCAACGGTCTCGACGGAAATGCCATCGTGATACTCGAGAAGATACTTGCGAGAGCCGTCCTTGGAAACCTGCTTGGTGAGCTCTGTCGGCGTATCGAAGGCAAAGGCCTCTTTAAGCTGCTCGCGGAAAGCCTTGGGAAGGTTGGTCATATCATCAAACGAACAAACGTTCTTCTCAAAGACCCATTCGATAAGCTGCTTGGCGCGGAAGGCGGGCTGGCCAAGTTCGGCAACAAGCTCGCGAATATCGTTTTGGCTCAAGTCGCGAATGTCCTGAGATTTAGTCCTGGGATTCATGGAAGCCTTTCGATTTTGGGGAAACGTAGAGGGTATCGCTACAATATGGTATCAGCTGCAGAAATTATAGAGGAGGAGTCTGCCCATGCCGGGTAAAAGCCTAGAGAACATGCACGTAGCGGTCTTGGCAGGCGGTCATTCCGCTGAGCGCGAGATTTCGCTCAATTCGGGAAAGAACGTCGTGGTGGCCCTGAAGGAGGCCGGCTACACCTCGGTTGAACTGCTGGACACGGCTGCCGATAACTTTATGGTGACCATGGCAACCGGCGGCTTTGACGTGGCGTTTATCGCTATGCACGGAGCTGGCGGTGAGGATGGTGCCATGCAGGGTGCCATGGAGACCTTGGGTATCCCCTACACGGCCTCGGGCGTGCTTGCGAGCGCCTGCGGTGCCGACAAGGAGGTCTCGAAGCTCCTGTACGCCAAGGCAGGCATCCCCATTGCTCCCGGTCTGGCACTCGAGACGGGCGACGAAGTCGATATCGATCACATCGTCGAGGTTTGTGGCGAACGCTGCTTTGTGAAGCCCGCCGTCAACGGTTCGAGCTATGGCATCTCCCTGGTCCATGAGCCCTCTGAGCTGCCCGCTGCCATCGCCAAGGCCTTTGAGTACGGCGATAAGGTACTGGTCGAGAAGTGCATCGAGGGAACCGAGATCACGGTGGGCGTGTATGGCGAGGATGAAGTTCGCGCCCTGCCGATCGTCGAGATTCGCAAGCCCGAGGACTGCGAGTTCTACGATCTGGACGTAAAGTACGTCGACCCCACGGATATCCATCGCATTCCGGCGCAGATTTCGCCTGAGAACTACGCCCGTGCCCAGGAACTTGCCTGTGCTGCCCACAAGGCCCTCGGTTGTCTGGGCATCTCGCGCAGCGACTTTATCGTGAGCGAGGACGGCCCCGTTATCCTCGAGACCAATACGATTCCGGGTATGACCGATACGTCGCTGTATCCGGATGAGATCCGCCATACGGACGATATGACGTTCCCGCAGGTCTGCGACAGCCTGATACGCATGGGTCTTCGCCGAGCGGGCGTTGCATGCTAATCAAGGACGCCGTATCCCCTGGAACACCGCAGTTTGTCATCGATTCCTACGCCACGCTCGCCGAGCGTGCCAAGACGCAGTCGTTCGGGCTTATCGAGGAGGATGTCATCGTCCTCGATACCGAGACCACGGGTCTTTCGGTGCAAGACAATGAGCTGATTGAGATTTCCGCGGCCCGCCTTTCGGGCCGCGAGGTCGTTGACCGCTTTGACACCTTTGTGCATCCCAAGCAGTTGATTCCTGCCGAGATTACCGAGCTCACGAGCATTACGAACGTCGATGTGGCTGATGCCCCGTCGGCCGTTGACGCCGTGGCTGCTCTCGCTGATTTTGTCGGCGGCTGCCCGGTCATCGCGCATAACGCCACCTTCGACCGTTCGTTTATCGAGTCGGTCAAGGGCGGTGTCAACGTTAGCGATATTTGGATCGATTCATTGGCGCTGTCGCGCATTGCGCTTCCGCGCCTGGCATCTCACAAGCTGTCCTTTATGGCCGATCTGTTCGGCTGCGACTCGGTGTCGCACCGCGCCAACGCCGATGTCGACGCCCTGTGTGGGGTGTGGCGCGTGCTACTCGTGGCGCTTACCGACCTACCTCAGGGTCTTATGGCTCGCTTGGCCGACATGCACCCCGACGTGCCCTGGTCCTATCGTCCCATCTTCTCGTTTTTGGCGGGTCAGAACCCGGGCTCCATCTTCTCGCTCAGCGCCGCCCGCGCCGACGTTCTCAAGGCCGACCGCGCTGAGGATCGCGTGGATGCCGATGAATTGCCAGTGCTCAAGATGCCGAGCCGCGAAGAAATCGAGGCGGATTATGCCCCGGGCGGCCTGGTCAATCGCATGTATCCCACGTACGAGCCGCGTGATGAGCAGGTCGCGATGGCGCTCGAGGTACGCGATGCCCTCGTTACGGGCACGCACCGCGTAATCGAGGCGGGTACGGGCGTCGGCAAGTCGATGGCCTATCTGGTGCCTTTTGCCGAGGCTGCGCGCCGTAACAACATTACCGTTGGCATCGCGACCAAATCGAATAACCTTGCCGATCAGCTTATGTACCATGAGCTGCCAAAACTTGCCGAGCAACTGCCCGACGGTCTGTCGTTTTGCGCGCTGAAGGGCTATGACCACTATCCGTGTCTGCGTAAACTCGAACGCATGAGTCGCGGTCAGGTCGAGATCACCACCAAGCGCGATCCGGCTGACACGCTCACCGCGGTTGCGGTCATTATGGCGTACGTGTGCCAGTCGGCAGACGGCGACCTCGATTCGCTTGGCATTCGCTGGCGCAGCGTCAACCGTCCCGACTTTACGACGGCCTCGCGCGAGTGTGCCCGTCGCCTGTGCCCGTTTTTCCCCGATAAGTGCCTGGTTCACGGTGCTCGTCGCCGCGCGGCACATGCCGACGTGGTGGTCACCAACCACTCGCTGTTGTTCCGCAATGTCGCTGCCGAGGGCAGGATTTTGCCCCCGATACGCCATTGGGTAGTCGATGAGGCCCATTCCATCGAGCGCGAGGCCCGCCGCCAGTGGGCGCGTGTGGTCTCGGCAGATGAGTCGCGCGTTCTGTTTGAACGCCTGGGCGGTTCGAGCGCCGGTGCGCTGAGCCAGGTTTCCCGTGATTTAGCAACCTCGGAGGGCTCTACGCTCTACTTGGGACTGACCGCCAAGGCGACATCCACCGTCGCCCGCGCGAGCATGGCGATTGCCGATGTGTTCGATGGCGTTCGCGAGCTGGGTCGGCGCGCCCGTGGCGGCTACGATAACGCAAACCTGTGGATTGGTCCCGAGCTGCGTGAATCGGACGACTGGCATGATTTTATGCAGTCGGCATACGTCGCCATCGACGCGCTGGAGCAAGCGGACAAGAGTGTCGATGCACTGGTGCAGGCCGTTGCCGGCGATAAGCCCGAGACCGTTGTCGACCTGAGTGATATCTCGCATCGTCTACACGAACTAACGGAGAACCTCAAGCTCATCATCGATGGTACCGACGAGCACTACGTGTACTCGCTGCAGGTCAACCGCAGGCTGCGTGCTGGCGGCGAGTCGATGACCGCCGAGCGCATCGATATCGGCGAGGCCCTGGCGACTGAGTGGTTGCCCGAGGTTCACACGGCCATCTTTGCCTCAGCGACCATGACGGTGTCTAAGAGCTTTGAGCACTTTAACCACGCCGTCGGTCTCGACCGTATCGGTGCTTCGACGTCATCGTCGCTGCACTTGGATTCGAGCTATGACTTCGACTCGAATATGGCCGTAGTCGTTGCCGGGGATATTCCCGATCCGCGCGATCGCGAGGGCTATCTGTCGGCACTCGAGCGCGTACTGGTCGATGCCCATCTTGCCATGGGCGGATCGGTTCTCACGCTGTTCACCAACAGACGTGACATGGAGGATCTGTTCGCCCGTGTGGAGCCCAAGCTGGCCCGTGCAGGCCTGGAGCTTAACTGCCAGCAGCGAAATTCGTCTCCGCGCCGTCTGCGGGAGCGTTTTATCAACGAGCCGACCTCGTCGCTCTTTGCGCTCAAGGCCTTTTGGGAGGGGTTTGATGCCAGCGGCGAGACGCTGCGCTGCGTCATCATTCCCAAGCTGCCGTTCTCGAGTCCCACGGACCCGCTCTCGTGCGAGCGTAATTTGCGCGAAGACCGCGCTTGGGCGCGCTATTCGCTGCCCGAGGCCGTGCTCGAGGTCAAACAAGCCGCCGGTCGCCTCATTCGCTCTTCGACCGATTGCGGCGTGCTCATCTTGGCCGACCCGCGCCTGGTGACGAAGGGCTATGGCAAGAAGTTTTTAACTTCGCTGCCCACGAGTTCCTATCAGCGCATTGAATCGGCGCAGATCGGTCACTATCTGCAGTTGTGGCGCCAGGCGCACGAACGGCGCCGCTAGAGCGGACAGGCTAAGGTCTTCGCCATATCGCATAGACGCTTTGACAGGGCGGGGTCATCCAGAATGCGGATGGCTCCGCCCGCTGCTATTACCTGACTGAACAGCCAGCGCTCGGAGCTGTAGCGCACGATTACCGTCGCCGCACCTGCCCCATTAGGCTCGATCGACATAATGCCGGCCCAGCCCAGACGCTCTGCCATATCGAGCGGCATGAGGAGCTTTGCGCCCCGCTCCGTTTGGGAGAGGGAGTCGTGGAGGGATGCGGCCGAAGGCGCGTGGCGCTCGACGGAATCCTCGGTGAGGGAAAGATCCTCGATTTTGTCCATGCGGTAGGAACGTTGCCCGTCAACTTCGATATCCCAGGCAATCAGGTAGGTCTGGTCGCCATGTGTCGTGATGCGCAAGGGGTCGATGAGACGCTCGCGCGGCTGCGCATCGTCCATCGAACGATAGGTGATACAGCAGCGAACGCCGTCCTGAATGGCGCTGCTGAGCTGCTGCCAGTGCGATCCGCGGACGACGGTGTCGACGACGCGCTGATTGTAGCCGAGCTCTTCGGGGAGAAGTGCCCGTCGAATTCGCGCTGCCGTCCGAGGCTCAATTCCCAACGATTCGAGTTCGTGATTGAGTACGGCGCCCTCGGCGGCACTCAGGCGTAGCGGCAGCACGCGCCCCGCATCGCCGGTAAGGGATATGCGTTCGCCGTTACGCTCGCAGATAATGCGGGCGCCCGACTCGCGATCAGCGAGGGTCGAGACAATATCGAGGATCTCGTCCAGCGAGGTTCCGGAAATGTCAAGGCGGCTGCAAATCTCATTTCTCGTCAGCCCTGCGCTCCCGGCGGCGTAGAGGGCTTCCATGATGTCGATGGCACGCGAGAGTCTCTGCTCACTGGTGAGTTTACGCGCGGGCATGCTCATGCACCGTCCTTTCGATGAGGCGGTTCCACGCCAGTTTGAGTGCGTCGGGGGCAACGGGCCTCATGCCGTCCATGGCATGGGCCATGCAGAACGAGGCGGCCGCGTCAAAGTCGCGCACGTCAACGGTCCAGGTCCATCCTTCTTTACTGCGTGCAAGATTGCCTCGTCCACGCGTGAGGCCGCTGACCATATCGGCTTGCGCCTCATGCGCGAACGAGAACGTTGCCGCAACGGGCGGGCGGTCGGCAAAATCGAACTCGAAGAACAGGTAATCGTTGAGATTGAAGTCTGCGGGAATGGTGTATGCCCTTGAGGGACGCCAAGCACGGACGATGCGGTCGCAGCGGAACGTTCTGATGTTGTCGGTGGCATTGTCCAAGCCGCAGAAATACGCCGTGCCATCGTGCTCGAACATACCGTAGACGCAGACGGTGCGCTCTTTCTGCTCGCCGCGACCGTTCTGATACAAAAAGCGTAGTGCGCAGCGCTCGGCAAAGGCGCTCCAAACCGCATCGACGGTGGGGGAACGATGAATCGGCGTCTCGTCTGCGGCCGATATGCCGGTGAGATAGGCAATCTTGGACCGGATGTCGGCAAGCGGCGCGGCAAAGGCAGAGGAGCCGGTCGCAAGCGTCTGGTCGATGGCGTCCAGCAAGATGTCGGCATCGTCTGCGGTGATGAGGCCACCTGCCGCAAACGTGTGCTCGCGGTCGATCGTCCACGAGCTTTCCTCGGTCTCCTGTGCGCCGGCGGGGCGAACCTCTTTGATTACGATGCCGCGCTCGAGCAGTTTGTCGCGATCGCGACGAAATTTGCGCTTATCCGAGTCGATGTTGCCCGAGCCATACCCCAAATCGGAATCCAAGACGATTTGCTCGGTCGTCAACGGCTCGGGAGAGCTGTTGAGTACAAAGAAAAGATTGAGGATGCGCTGGGCCGTTTTATCGAAACTGGGCCCCGACGTTCCCTTTTTGTTACTAGCGGTCTTGTCGCTTGCCGTCATAGAGTCCTCGCATGGGAAGGTAGTTTGCTGCCATGATTTTAGTCCGATATGGAGATTAGGCTATATCCTTGTCCGCTCGGGGCGTTAAGATGGCCCGAATTCCGCCGTTTGCGCTCGCTCGGGGTATACTTTCGACTATATACGGTTCTAATGTGCATGCATTGGGCCTATTTGTCGGATTATGGATGTGGAGCGCACATGGCGAACACCCAGAACTATATCAACCACCTGCTGCAGAACACCGGCATCACGCCGGCATGCAGCGAAGAAGAGCGCTTGGCTGCCGAGGATATCGCTCAGATTTTCCGCAACCACGGCTTTGATCCCGAGGTGCAGGAGTTTAATGCTCCCGCGCCGAGCAGGCTGGCATTTGCTATCACCGGCATCCTTGCGTTTGCCGGCGCCCTGCTTATGGGTATCGGTGGCGGCATTGGCTTGGTCGGCACCCTGCTGGCCATCATCGGTGCCGTGCTCTATGTGCTCGAGCGTACCGGGCATCCCGTGATCTCGGGCCTGGGAAAGACGGGCGTGAGCCAAAATGTCATCGCCTATCACAAGGCTTCGGGCCCGCTCGCGTCCCCGCGCAACCGCCCGGTGGTCGTTGTCGCGCATTACGACTCCCCTCGCGCCGAGCTGCTCGCCCGCGAGCCCTATGCTTCGTATCGCGCGCTCATTGCCAAGTTGCTGCCTATCGCCACGGTTGCCCCCGCTGCCGTCGCCGTCCTGCGTATCCTGCCGCTCCCCGGCGCGCTCAAGGTTCTGCTGTGGATCGTCGCGATTCTCGCCTCTCTCGTTGCGCTCGCCAACGCGGCAAACATCATCTCCAACCGCCACATCCTTCCCTATACGTCCGGCGCGGTGTGCAACAAATCTTCTGTCGCCGCCTTGCTTGGCGTTATGGACAACGTCGCCCCCTTCCAGGGCGAGAATGAGTTCCCCGACGACGTTCCGTTCGACACCTATTTTGGTGAGCAAAAACGTCGCGCCGAGGAGATGGCACGTGCGGCGGCGGAATATGCCGCGGCCCAGCAGCAAAACGACTATGGCAACACCATCGAGTACGAAGAGCCTACCTACGAGGAAGACGAGTTCGGCCAGCCGATTGCTCCCGATGCTCAGTTCGAGTCCGAACAGGGCGAGGCTTTCGATGAGCAGATCGATGGCTTTGAGGGTGCGCCTGCCGACGAGACGCTGATTGGCGCCATCGTGCCCGAGGCGCAGGACCAAGCTGCCCAAGTCGAAGAGCCCGCTGCCGAGGCCCCCGCTGTCGAACCGGCGGAAGAGCCTGTTGTGGTCGAGCCCAGCGAGCCTGAGCCTAAGCTCTATCGCAATGCCGCCGGCAACATCCGCTTTGGTTCGGATGCCATCCGTGCACTCGGGATGCTTCCCGAGTCCTGTACGCTCGATTACGAGGAGGGCGAGGAGCCGACGTTCGAGCCCGAGCCTGCCCCCGTCGCGGATGCACCTGCACCCGCCGCCGTTGTGGACGACGTGCCCGCTGCGGCTTCTCCTGCCGTTGCGGAGCCCGAGGCTATGCCTGCAATCGATCCTGCAGCGGGACTGGACATTCTGGCACCCGCCGCGCCGACGCAGGACGTCGCGGACGAGTCTGACGATGATTATGCCGAGCAGCCGCGACGCGTGTCTTACGAGAGCGATACCGATTTCTCGGCCGAGATTCCCGCAGCGACGCCCCATGCCGATATTGCATCTGCCTTCTCTTCGATTGGCGCCAGCGCATCCAGCTTCTTTAAGGGTGCCTTTGCAAAGGGCAAGAAATTCATCGACGACTTTGAGGAAAAGCGCGCTATCGCACGCGAGGCTGCCGAGCAGGAAGCTATCGCTCAGCAGCAGGCAGCCGAGGCGGAGCGTGAGCTCGCGGCGCAGGAGTTCGAACGGAACGAGGCCGTGCAGCCCGCGGCCGTCGATGCCGCCGAAGCTACGACGTCTTTCGAGCCCCAGCAACCCGTCGACAGCACCATGTCGTTCGATGCCGCGCAGTTCGATGCCACGATAACGTTTGAAAAGCAGGGCACCGCGATTGCTGAGCCCCTTGAGGCTTCCGATGATCAGGCCGCTGTGACAAACGATACCGAGACCGCCGATGTGGCTGAAACCCCGGATGTCGCCGAAGACGAGACCGTCGAGGTCGGCGCTGACGAAGAGCAGCACGTGGCGGTCGAGCAGGACGATTCGGCCGAGGTCGAGCAGGAGGAGGCTGTGGTCTCCGAAGTTTCCGAGGTGCCCAAGACGGACGAGTCGAGACCTTACTCCACGCAGATTTTCACTATGCCGACTCCGGGTGGTTCTGGCTCCACGGTTGCCAACGTCGCCCCCACTCAGGATGAAACGGTCGACTCCCTCATGGCGCAGATTTCGTCTCAGGCCACGCCGCGCCCGCAGATGAATATTCCCGATCCTGCGTCGGTTCCGGCGCCTGCACCCTCCTCGTCGCCGCTGGCCTCGGTCCCCGATCCGTCGCTGCCGTCGATGAAGCAGGCTAACGTTGCGTCTCGCACGTCGCTGTTCGACCTTCCCGACCCCTCGGCTCAGGTCGATGACCCCTTCGCGACGGCGCAGGGTCCCGAGCCCACATCGGCGCCCGTTGCGCCTTCTATGCCCGTCGCGTCGGGCGCGCAGCCGCTCGAGACTATCTCGGCTCCCGCTTCGGCTGCGCCCAAGCCCCGCAAGCGCGGTCTGGGCGGTCTGTTCGGTCGTAAAAAGAAAAACGATCAGGACAGCATGAGCGACTGGCTGGGTGTCGAAGACGATTACGATGCCAAGAAGTCCGGCCGCGGTATCGGCTCGTGGGATAACTTCGAGGACGATAACGACGGCTGGAAGGGCGGCGCCACGTCTTCCGATGGCGCATCTGACGAAGACATGCTCTCGGCTGTCGCCTCCATGGGCGATGACGAACTGCTCGGTCACGATATCTGGTTTGTGGCGACGGGCGCCTCGGATTGTGATGGCGCCGGCATGAAGGCGTTCTTGGCCTCGCATCGCGATAAGCTCCGCGGCGTATTCTTCATCAACCTTGAATCCGTCGGCGCCGGTAGGCTTTCGGTGGTGACAGTCGAGGGCGAGCAGCAGCTGCTTAAGGGCGACCGCCGCATCATGAATCTGGTCAGCAAGGTCTGCAAATCGTTCCATGTCGATTGTGGTGCGCTCGAGATGCCCTATGCCAAGACCGATGCCTATGCCGCTCTCGAGGCGAGCCGCCGCGCCCTCACCATCGCCGGTGTGGACGGCACGCGCCTGGCTTGTGCTCGTACCGAGGACGACCTGCCCCACAACGTTAACCCGACGAACATCGCCACGGTATCCGAGGTCGTGACCGAGGTTATCCGCCGTTCGTAGGCGGAGCTCTAAGGAGTCAACGTGTTTTCGTTCATTAAACGTCATTGGCCTGTTTACTTGATTCTGACCCTTATTGCCGTCGCTTTGGGATTTGGGGCTGCCTACATCGTGGGCGTAAAGGGATCGACCTCCGCGTCCGCAATCAGCGAAGAGGTGGAGCAGGAGCAAAGTACGGGTGCCGATGGAATCCCTGAGTCCGAGCAAGCGCTCGTCGACGGCGAATCTTCATCTGCAGAATAGCCGCGGCACTTTACATGGCTAAAAGCGGGCGAACCGGGAGACTGGTTCGCCCGCTTTTTATGTATTAGCGCCTCCTCGATGCCGATTCCAGGTGGGCAAACAAGATGGCTGCGGCGCCGGAAGTCAAGAGGGCGGTTAGGCAAGCGGCGATGGGAATAGATCCCGTTGCCGGCAGGTCTTGCGGCAGGGCACATTGTTGAACGACGTGATCTTCGTCATGTGACTCAAGTTTGCCGCCGCCGTTGCGACAGAGGTCGACACGGGCACTGTTGGTGAGTGCAGTTTGGGGCGTATAAGCCGACGTTGCCTGCATGTGCACGACTGCGCCCCGAGCGTCTGTACCAAGGATTGCTTTGGCATCGTCAAGGTCGTCGTGCTCATCTTTGAGATCATCGCGGGTCCAAGAATTCGCATCGCTTCGAGTCGTAAAGTCGGCGGCTACGGCACCGTATTCAATTCGAATGCCCGTTACGACGGTATTGACGGGAAGATCGAGCTCATGTGCCTCAAGTGTGGCTGATTCCGTGGTCGAGACATCGGTTTTCCAGAGATGCCAGCCTTCGTAATCAACGAGGCGACGGTCCTCGCCTAAGCGCTCCTTAACTTCTTCGGACTCAAGCCAGGGGTTTTCATGTCCGTCGTCAAGTGTCGCGTTTGCCTGCTCGTCGATGCTTGACGAGCCCAACGGCGTCGTACGGTACCACACGTTACATAGGCCGTTGAGGTCGCCGGTGGCGATAGGGGTTTCGATTGAGACGAATCTTGCGGTGCCGTCCTTGGCGCACTCAAGATCATCGGTAATTGTGAACTCATCAACCCAGGTGGTCGACACGTTTCGCGCGTCGACGGTGTAGGAGAAAAAACCTTCCGCATCGGCTTGTGTTGCGGCACGGTTTTTGCCATCGCCGTTGGCCAAGAGGTCATCCCCGACGGGCTGGGCAATTTCTTGACGCTTGTCGATCTGTCCTTTGATCTCGATTGGCGCGTCCTTCATGGCAAAAGATTGGACTTCTCCCGTAGCCTTCACTTCAAACGTTATCTCCTCGGCAAGGTCGTAGGTCCGCGGGGACATCATTTCGCGCAACGTGTAGGTGCCGGGCGCAAGATGTTCGATACGGTGCGGTTTATCGGATGAGGTCCACGCATCGACTTCGGTTTCGTCTTGTCTGTACAGGGCGAGCCGAGCGCCCTCTACCTCTTGTTTTCCGGTTAGGTCGACTTTTGAGACATCGATTTTGGTGAAATCGTCGGACACTCCGAGATGGGCCTCGATGACGGGCGTTGTCTGGTCGGCATATGACAGCTCGACCGTATGGGGATTCTGGTCCAGGAGGTATCCTTCAGGCGCTCGGGTCTCAACGACTTCGTAGCATGCGGTTCCACATCCCAACGAAAGATGGCTTGCCCGGGCGGACCCCTGCTCGTCAGTCGTTACCGTGGCGACAGTTTCGCCGGCCAGGGCAACGATGCTGCCGTCGGGGCGAACAATATCGCCTGCAGCTTGGATATCAAATACGGCCCCCATGAGGTTGTGCCCATCGGTGGCGTCGGACTTTACGATTTCGATGCTTCCGGTTGCCGCGTCGTCGAAGTATGAGGCGATTGCAACGGGCGTTAGATATCTGTCGGCGGGGATTGTTATCGTGAGGTCCTCTCCGACAAGGTATGGCTTCTTTGACGAGACCTCTCGCACGTAGTAGGTGCCCGGGTTAAGAGATTGGGGCAGCGTGACGGTACCCGTTGTGTCGGTCGTAAAGGTGTTCAGGATATTGTGGGACGGATACCAGCACGTTTGCGAGATGGGCTCGTGGTTGCTGTCGAGCAGCTGGAAGCTAAAGCCGGCAAGGGGAACCGCGGCACCGGTTTGGGCGTCGCGCTTAACAATCTGGAGATGTGTCGATAGGGCATGGTTGTCCACGATGTACTGAAGCTCGGCACCGTCAGCAATCTGTTCAGCCGAGACGGCCCATTCTCCTGCCCGTTTAAAGCCTTCGGGGACGGACTCTGGAACCTCCCGAACTGTGTAGCCGGCACGGTCATAGGGGATGGCTCCGTGGACGCCATCGGGCCGCTTGCCCGCGCCGAACCATGCTCCGGGCTGGTCTTTGGTGGAGGCAAAACCATAGATATTTGTGGTCAACGTTCCAACAACCTGTTGTGAGCTATTGCTGATGACTTCAAAGACAACGCCTTCAGCAGGCTGCTCCAAGCCAGACTGATCGCTGTTGCCGTGATCTTTAAACTTGGAAATTTCAAGGTCAAATGCAATCGGAATATCGGAAATGCGAGATTCGAGCTCGACGACGCCCGAATCGCCCAACTGGTCGGCCCCAACGGTGTAGGTCCAGCTGTCGCTGGGCAGCAGGTAGCCCTCGGGAGCCTTCGACTCATAGACGGTGAAGGTTCCCAGGGGAACATCGGCAAGGGCGGCTCGACCGGTTTCGTCGGTCGTAAGGGTTTGCGTCCATCCGGGGGTGGATTGAGAGACGCAGGTAAACTCGGCACCGGCGAGCGAGGCTCCCGCTTGGGATCCAGTGCCCGTTGCGGCGTCAAGCTTTACGATGCGTAGCGTGATGGTGCCTGGTTGCTCATCGATTGTGACATGGCCGCCACTGCCCTCCGTGGTAAAGGGGATCCGGTTGCGTCGAGGGACATAGCCTGCCGGCGCCTTTGTCTCTACCAGGTAGTATGCCGTGTTGGGCAAAAGTGTTGCCTGCGCTCGGCCGTTGCCGTCCATTTTGAGCGTGCCGACGCGCGCGTCGCTCATGCTCTCGAAGATATCGAATGTTGCCCCGTCAAACTGATAGGTGTCGTTTCCGCTGGTAATGACGGTGTTCGCGGACTGTTTTTGGAAAGAAACGGAGACAGATGGCAGTACGTAGAGCATGTCTTGACGCTTGCTGCCGCCCGATATGGGTCCCAAATAGCGCCGCGCGCGGTGCGGAGCGGCTTTGATGCCTCCCGATTTTGCATTGTCGTGAAGCCACCGTGCGGCAGCCACAACCTCATTGTCGGCGGTAAAATGCCCACTTTTTGTCTTGCCTTGAGCTGTTGTGTAGGAGTAGGTGCCGTCGACATGGGTGGTGCCGTTAAGCATCCATACGGCAAGTTGAGTGGCGGCGCGGGCGCGATCGGGCGACAGGTTGTAACCGCCAAACGACGTGGCAGAGGGATATCCGTGACAAACGATCGCCGCGAACTCGTCGTCGAGCCACACCCAGCCTTGATCAAAGTTGAGCCAAGGGCCGCCCGGCTTGGTGGGACCGGGACGTTCCTGGTTCATGCAGTATGCGATTGAGGCGTCTTGAGCCTCGTACTTACCGATGAGGAAGGGCCCGCAATCGTCGCTAATGGTGCGGAAGCCGAGCTGATCGTAGCCGTCGATGGCAAGTGCGGGTACCGGCGCCAAGCAACTGATGAGTAGGAAGAGGAGTAGGAGCAGCGGGCCTGTTGCGATTGCGCTGTGGACAGAGTGCGTGGGTGCGTTGGACATGGCTGCTCCTTATCCCTCGTGCGCCGCACGGGGAGGCTGCGGCGCTTGGGACGAGGCTACCCCCGAGGTTCATGCGGGTAAGTACCGGAAGCTGACCAAAAGCTTGCCCGATTTCTGACAAATTGGGCTCATACGGAACAATCAAATAAAATCGCAGGTAAAAGATGGTGAAATAAGGACGCCAGAGGTCCCTATCTCCACAATTGGACTGTTTTCCAGACGATTCTCCACAGCTAAAACAAGCATCGACACCCTTGTATCGAACAAGACAACCGCGTTATACTAGCCAACACACAAGCGGGCATCGCCAAGTGGAAAGGCATCAGCTTCCCAAGCTGACACTCGCGGGTTCGAGTCCCGTTGCCCGCTCCACGCAAAATAGCAGGTCAAGAGCTTAGAGCGCTTGGCCTGTTTCTCTTTTCCGGCTCCGTAGACCACGGAAATAGACCAAATGTAGACCAAACTCCGGTGAAACCGTTTTTCGCCCCGATGCCGCCCGTGTCTCCTCCGGCCCCTTTTTAGGGCTTGGGAAAGTTGGGGCTGATCGGCCCGTGTGCCCCTCCCCGCCCTTTTTTAGTTGTTGACAAAGTTGACGTTAAAGCAGCGGGGCCGCACCCCGCGCACCGGGATATGGCCCCCTTTTAGGCTTTCGATAATTCGATTTGAACGACCCTTTTTTAGGGCTTCAGAAACTTCAGATTGAACGGCCCCACCCCCGGCGCGGTATCGGCTTGGAACGAGCGCGGTTTTGGTCTACGGAGACCGCGCCCCGATACCGCCCCGGCGACGGGGCCGCCACCTCGGGCGCTAGGCCCTGAGCCAATGCGCCCCGCCCCGGCCCCGTACGTAGACGGGGGCGTAGGCGGCTACTATCACGCCGTCAACGGTAAGCCCGTCCTCCGGCTTGGCGTCACGGGCCACCGTGGCGGCCTCTAGGGCCGTGTCCAACGGCTGCACCTCCAACGCCCCGCCTCGGCGTCAACGCGCCGAATTTGGGCAATCTGGGGCGCTGAGGGGCAATTGTCGGCGGTCGAGCACGCCACCAAATCGCCGCGCCCCGGTTCTGGGGCCGTGTCCACCTCAACGACAACCCCCCGCAGCGGGTACCGCGCCCGCTATCTCCGGCAGGCCCTCGGCGCTCATGCCCCCGATGAATCGCGTAGCCATGTCTCCTCCTCGTCTCTCCGTTCCGTTCCGGCGCTCCCCATGTTGCGCCAACGCCGCGCCCTCGGCGGCCTCGCTCCGCATGTCCCGGCGAAACGCCGAAACCCTTCACACGCCACGCCCCCGGCCCCGCCTCGCGGGTTCGCCTAGGCATGAAAAGGCCCCGCCGTGGCGGGGCCTGCTGTTGTCTAGGGGATGGGAACCTCTTTAGCCTTCTCCATCTCAAGCTCGATAGCAGATGGACTCCCACCTCTGAGGAAAAATGGAATCGGAAAGAAGTCAATCCTGCCCGTCTCCTTGTCGATGGCATACGGAGTGTCACCCGGGGTCATCTTTCCATCGAAACCGAACCCGACGAACCAATGGTATTTGCCCTCGTATGCGCACACCGGGCCGTATCCGTCCACGGCCTCCTCTTCCAGAATCGGCTTTATGGCCTCTTCCAATGTGAGCATAACCGCCAACCTCCCCAATCGCCCGCACTCGGCACGGCACGCCCGAAACGTCCCGCAGGTAGTGAACGGAGAACCTGCGGGGAAACGTGCCGCCTCGGGAACGGGCGCGTTTGAGCGCCCTAACCACTATTCCTCTGGTAGGGCTTTGAGGTTAACGCCCCACACGGGTTCGTACACCTCCACCAGCGTACCCATGAACATTATACCGCCCTCGCCTGTCCGCTTCTTTCCTCTCGTGGGCTTGTCTCCGTTTCGCCCGTATCGAGGTTAAGGCAGTGAACGTGGCCCTTTCCCCTCCCCGCTGGGAACGCCCGAGCCTACCGAACCCCCACATGTGCCGCGCCACGCGGGTTGATACACCGTCCTCGCGATTGATCGAGACGAAAGGCGGGGCGCACCCGTTCCCACAGTGCGCCCCGCCTCACATCTCGGGCATTTTCCAATCGTCGAGCTTTTCCAGCTCACCCGTAAAATCGAACTCGCCCATAGCGGCCTCACCTCCTAGCCTTCCTTTGCCTCGTGGCCTGAGCCTCGCCCAATAGGTCGTTGACCAGCTCCATGCCCTCGCGTGCCTCGGCTATGAGGCGTTGGCGCTTTCCCGTTGCCTCGGCCTCCGCCTCCTTGATCTCTTTGAGGACGTGCGCAGCGCTCCATCGGGAACGGCTGAGGGCGTCGGGTTCCCATTCGGCATGGATAGCGGCTCTAGCCCTCCCCATGCTCCCCGCTTTCCCTGAGCACGTATGAGCTTCGACCGTTCTCCCTCACGGCCTCCAGACCCGATGGCGGTAGGCCGACGGTGTTCATGCCGTGCCTGTCGCAGCTCGAAACGATAAGGCCTCTGCCGTCTATCCATGCCTTCACCGCCTCGTGGCAGACTGGGCACGGGGCGTGAAAGAACGTCTCGCCCGTCTCGAAAACGCCGGGGCCTCGCTCATAGTCGGTAGCCTCCTCGCTACTAGCCATTGGGCTTATAGGCCCATGGCTAGTAGCGGATGGTTCATAGCTAGTAGGTAGTAGTTCATAGCTATGCTGTGTGCACACCCCGTCTGACACGGGGTCTGACACGGGGTGTGACACCCCATCGCCAACTGGGGGAACGTTGCCGTTCCCGTCCTCCAGCCACTCGGTGAGGTCTATGTCCCGCAGCATGTTGGCCTTTCGCCAAGAGTCCTCGCGGGCGTCGCTGAGGCGGTCGGCGTTTGCGTCGAAATAGGCGCGGGGCACGCCGTCCAGATGGTCGGGGCACACGCCCGTGAACCAATAGTCGATGAGCGCGGCAAGGTATGCGCACCGCTCGCCCTCGTCCTCTATCCTGAGGGACGCGAGGTAGTCCCGCAGCTGAATCTTGTCGTATGCGCACGGGGGCTTGTTGCTCGCAATGCCCCGGTTTTTCCTCATGCGCCTGAGCGCCGCCGCCCGGCGCTCGACCTCTCGGCGGTACTCTGTCCGCTTTTCGCTATCCATCTGCCACCCCCACGAGGGCAAGGGCTGACTTGCGGGTTACGTAGACGCGCCGCCCTATGCGCACCTCGTCGAGCGCCCCTTGCCGGATGAGGCGGCGAACGTCCCTTTCACTGAGGTCGAGCACCGCTCCCGCCTGAGCCGACGTGATGAGTCGCCCCATGTTCACGGGCACGGGCCTAATGTCCTCGTTCCACACTGCCGCCGCCCCCTCTCTTTCGCCTCGCTAGCTCGCGCCCGATGGCCTCGATACGGCCCCGCGCCCAATCGCGGTAGGGCTGTCTGTACCCCTTGGCGGCTAGGCGGGCCGTGAGGCGGTCTATCTCCTCGCCCATCTGCCGCCCGGTCATTCCCGGAACGTCGGCGTTCGCCGCGTGCCTCGCGGCCTCCAGCGCCGCCCTGATCGGCCTCATGCGCCGCGCCCTAGATGAGGCCCGCGTATGTGAGCAGGCTATCGCGGTTGATGTTCCACTTGTTGCCCGTCTGAACGGCCTTGAGCTTGCCCGAGATACAAGCCCTCGTGATGGTCGTACGTGAGCGCCGGGCGATAACCTCGGCCTCTGCGACTACTAGCGGGTTCGGTAGCTCCGAGAAACGCCCATCCCTTGCAAGTCCGGCGACGCTTTCGAGATGTTCCTTGCTGCACATTGTGGGTTGCCCCCTCCTAATCGAGTTTCTACTTAGACGCGTCTTGCATCGTTTTTAACCTAACGGGCGTCCGATATAAAACGGACGCTCTACCTGCGGTTATTCGGTAGAGCGTCCGTGATGCTTGGTATTCAGTTCTGTTTGCCGAACTTTCGGTGTGTCGGGCTGTCCGTTTTTCGGCTTATGCGTACTTGGCGACGCCTCCGAGCGAGAAAAACCGAACGGGTTT
The DNA here is from genome assembly GCA_934667065.1 of uncultured Collinsella sp. Lineage (GTDB taxonomy): Bacteria > Actinomycetota > Coriobacteriia > Coriobacteriales > Coriobacteriaceae > Collinsella. The sequence continues at coordinate 19,205 of CAKULD010000011.1, read as the reverse complement.
TTCTATTCGCCCTCGGCCTCGTTCGCTATCGCCATGTCCGTAGCTATCTCGGCTATAACCTCGCGCTGATGCTCCGTGAGATCGGGCCACGCATCGAGCAGAACGGAGTATGGGGAAACCCACGGTTCGGGCGTCTCGTAGAACTCTGGGCTTGCCATGCAGCCCGCATCCAAGAGGCCCCGGATAAACTCCGTGTACCCCTCGGGCGTGCCGCTCCAGTAGCGCTCGCAGTAGTTGACTATCCGGACAATTTCCGGCGCTCTCACGAGTTCCGGGCGCTTTGCCCACTCGCTGACCGTAGAGCCTGACCTATGGCACACGTTCGCCAAAACGCCCTGTTTGACCCCGCAGGCCTCCCGTATGCGGCGAATGGCGTCCGTCCCCGCCCCGAATCGAGGCAGCCTTAGCGGAAAGACGCCGTACCGCCTCATCCATGCAATAGCCTCCTCGTCTGTCTCGAAAGTATCGTGGAAATCGTCCAACTCTTTTCTCTTCGCTTTGTGTGCGTCCATCACGCCTCACCGCCCGACAAAACGGCTTGCATGGTCTGGGCCGCGCGCTGCTTGCCCTCGGCTGTCGCGTCGGCGTAGATATTGAGCGTCATGGCCGCGTTCGAGTGCCCCATAGAGGCCGAGATAGCCTTAATGTCCACGTGGGCGGCTACGGCCATGGTGGCGAACGTGTGCCGCAGGTCGTGGAACGTCGGGCGGGTTCCCCTCGTGCCTTTCAGCTCCAGCGCCTCGGCAAGGTTGCGCCACCTCTGCCAAATCGTGTTGGGGCGCATGAAACCGCCGCGAATGTCCCCGAGCACGTAGAGCGCCCCGGTGAAAGGCACGCCCGCAGCGAGGCACGCGGCCTCCATCTCCTCGCGTCGGGCCACGAGGTCGGCGGCAAGCTCTGAGCCGAAATACACCGCGCGGGCGCTGCCGTCGTTCTTGGGGTCTTTGGCGTAGAACCTCGTCCCGTCGCGGCCTATGCTGTCCTCCACCTTGAGCACGCCGCTATCGGTATCGACGTTCGCCCACCGGAGGCCGCATATCTCGCCCTCCCTCATGCCCGTGTATAGGGCGATTTTGACCCCGAGCATGGCGGGCGTCATGCCCGCCACCCTGAGCACCTCGCGCACGGTTCGCACGCCCTCGGCGGTAAGCGAGTTGGGGCGCGGGCGTCCGGCCTTGGGCGGCTTTACGCCTCGGGTCGGGTCTTTGCCCAACAAATCGGTATCGACGGCCTGATTGCACGCAGACCGTAGCAGCGTGAGCGCCTTTTTCATCGTGCCGGGGGCGTACGTCTCGCCCATCTTGGCGACCCACGCCCTCACCATATCCGGGTTGAGGTCGGAAAGCGCCACCTCCCCGAGCAGCGGGGCAATGATGTTGTCGAGCAGGCGACCGTACTCGTTGAACGTTGACGGGTCGATACTGGGGCGCTTGCCGTCGATATAGCGGCGAACGTAGGCGGCCACGGTAAGCACCGTCTCCGGCTCGAACCCCAAAACGGCCAACGCCGCGCCCTCGCGTTGCCTCTGGTTCCACTCGGCCTCCATGGCCTCGCGCCACTCCTCCAGCTCCCTTTGGGCCGCGCGTTTCCCGGTAGCCTTGAGGGCCTTGGTCGTTTTCCTCCTCGCGCCGTCCTCGTCGATGTATTTCAGCGCCGCGCGGTATTTCCCGCCCCTGTTTTCGAGGTTCGCGGCTATGTAGTGCGTGTACTCCATGCGTGCTCCGTAGACCAAAACGTAGACCAAACGTAGACCAAATAGCGTGTACCGCTTTGGTCTACGTTGCACATTATGGCACATAACGCGCGTTTTACCTGCAACGTTAGCACCGCTTTTTATCTCTTTGAACACTTGTGTGTAAGATTCCCAAGCTGACACTCGCGGGTTCGAGTCCCGTTGCCCGCTCCAAAAAAAAGTAAAAGCACGACACCATTCCGGTGCCGTGCTTTTTTCAATAAAGCGCCGGGACTCGAACCCGACAGGGTGCGAGCGTCAAGCAAACGCGAAGCGTTTGTAGCGAGCAGGCGAAGGTGCCGCAAGGCACCTGAAGCCGGTGCGCGTCCGCACCGCGGACGCGCGGACGTCCCGTTGCCCGCTCCAGTAAAAAGCACAAGCACGGCAGCGTCACGTTGCCGTGCTTTTTACTACCAAGTGCCGGGACTCGAACCCGACAGGGTGCGAGCGTCAAGCAAACGCGAAGCGTTTGTAGCGAGCAGGCGAAGGCGCCGGCAAGCGCCTGAAGCCGGTGCGGATTTGCGAAGCAAATACGCAGACGTCCCGTTGCCCGCTCCACCGAGCATGGCAGATTTCGGGAATGACAGATTCAAACGGCTTTACCCTTGCGCTTTTACGCACTCGGATTTGCCGCCCGCTCCCACAAAATGTTAGGTTGATGCCCGTAGCTCATACTGACACCTGCGCACGGTACAATAGTCAAGTTACGACCAACGTGCCAATAACCAAAAAGGAGCCGCTATGATCGATCGCTATACCCGCCCGGAGATGGGACACATCTTCTCCCTCGAGAACAAGTACGCCATTTGGCAGGAGATCGAGGTCCTGGCCTGTGAGGCCCAGGCGGAGCTCGGCAAGATCGGCATTTCTAAAGACGAAGCCCAGTGGATCCGCGACCATGCCAACTTTGAGAAGGCAAAGGTCGACGAGATCGAGGAGGTCACGCGCCACGACGTCATCGCCTTCCTGACCAACATGAAGGAGTACATCGACGCCGATGTTCCCGAGGGCGACCCCAAGCCCAGCCGCTGGGTTCACTATGGCATGACCAGCTCCGATCTGGGCGACACGGCTCTGTGCTACCAGCTCACCCAGGCCTGCGACCTGATCATCGAGGACGTCAAGAAGCTCGGCGAGATTTGCAAGCGTCGCGCCTTTGAGGAGCGCAACACGCTCTGTGCCGGCCGCACTCATGGCATCCATGCCGAGCCGATGACCTTCGGCATGAAGTTTGGCTCTTGGGCCTGGGAGCTCAAGCGCGATCTGGATCGTCTTGAGGACGCCCGCAAGAATGTTGCCTTCGGTGCTATCTCGGGCGCTGTCGGCACGTACAGCTCCATCGAGCCGTTTGTCGAGGAGTATGTCTGCGAGCACCTGGGTCTGGTTCACGACCCGCTGTCCACGCAGGTCATTAGCCGCGACCATCACGCCTACCTCGCCGGCGTCCTTGCCACCACGGCGGCCACCTGCGAGCGCATCGCTACCGAGGTTCGCAATCTGCAGAAGACCGATACGCTCGAGGCCGAGGAGCCGTTCCGCAAGGGTCAAAAGGGCAGCTCCGCCATGCCGCACAAGCGTAACCCGATCACCATGGAGAAGGTCTGCGGTCTGTCGCGCGTCGTGAAGTCCAACGCCCAGGTCGCCTTCGACAACGTCGCCCTGTGGCACGAGCGCGATATTTCGCACTCCTCTGCCGAGCGTGTCGCCCAGGCTGATAGTTTCATCGCGCTTGACCACATGTTCCAGTGCCTCATCCGCGTTATCGACGGCCTGCAGCTGTATCCCGCTCGCATGATGGCCAACCTCAACAAGACCCGCGGCCTCATCTTCTCCTCCAAGGTGCTGCTGGCCCTCGTCGACACGGGCATCACCCGCGAGGACGCGTACGCCATTGTGCAGGAGAACGCCATGGCAACCTGGCACGAGGTGCAGGATTGTGTCTCCGGCCCCACCTTTAAGGAGCGTCTCGAGGCCGACCCGCGCTGCACCGTCAGCCAGGAGAAGCTCGACGAGATCTTTGATCCGTGGGACTTCCTCACCCGTATCGACACGGTCTTTGATCGTCTGGAGCAGCTGAGCTTCGAGTAGGCTGGCTTTATTCGACCGCTTGCGGATACATTTCAACCATTGGCGCCTTGCCCGTCTTGGGCGAGGCGCTTTTTTTCGTTGCTGCCGCAGGTTCCGGTAATAGAATGAAAATTCGGCTGCTGTTTTGATGAAAGGAGGCACGTGCCCAGACGTATTAAACGAGGCGCTATCGTCTCGTTTGTGCTCATACTCTTTGTTGCCGTCTGTGCGGGCGCCCTGATGTATACCGTTCGACGCAGTCCTTCCTCCTCGAATGAAGCCGATAAAGATCTCCCGGTGCTCAAGATTGGCGTTACGGATAATGACCCCTATGTGTATGTCGATACCACAGGCGATTACGCCGGTATCGATATCGATATCGCCCGCGAGGCCTGCAAGCGTGCTGGAACCAAACCGCAATTTGTTGACATATCTTGGAATGATCGCGATCGCCTGCTCAAAAACGGCGATATCGATTGTCTGTGGTGCGACTATTCGCCCAATTATCGCGAAGACGTTTATTACTGGACTGAGCCGTATCTGACCGTGACAGTCTCGGTCGCCGCCAAGAAAACGAGTGGTATCAAGGGTTTGACGTCTCTCGATGGAAGCAAGACCATTGCGGTGATTGCGGGTTCGGTGAGTGAACGCCGATTGCTTGCCGGGGACCTGGGTATCTCGCCGGATATGCACATCAAATCATATGGCTCTGCCGAACTCTGCAAAGCTGCCCTGGTCAAAGGTTATGTTGACTGTTGGATGGCGGACGTTCAATCGCTCGACCGGCTCGTCGCGCAGTATCCCGGTGTTTATCGCGTGTTTGCCGACAACGTTATGACAGTTGACCTGGGCGTTGCGTTTGAGAACAGCTATGAGGGGGACTACGTCAAAAAGCTCAATACGGTGCTGTTCGACATGGACCGAGATGGCACGATTAAACGCATCGTGGACAATTACAAGGCAGGAGCGACAACGGGCAGGCAAGGAGCGGAATCATGACAAATGATGAACACCGCTTGCGCCGAAAAAGATCGGCCACCGCGGCTATCGCCATTGTGGCCAGCGTTGTCTTGCTGAGTCTGCTATATATGGTCGGCACGCATCGCTGTCTCGATAAGACGCTTGGGTTTGGTCGCGAAACCATGGTGTTTTTAAAGGCCGCCTGCGAAAAATATGACCGATATGAACAGGGAAGAAAAACCGAGGCAACGTACAATTTGGATGCCGCGGTCGAGTCGTTTGTGACGTTCTTGCCGCATGATCGCGTTGAAGTCAACGACGCTCTGGTCGAGGAATACGTCCATAACGAGCACCTTTCGGGAATGTTGGTCATGAACGCCGACGGCCAAATGGTCGCTCATTACGATGTCGACGGTCGCGATCCTCTGATGCTGTGGCGAGAGGAGCTGGCCTGTTCGCCGGTCGCATCGATGTATCGAGGCTCCAAGGTGTCCTACTCGACTGTCGTTGAGCGTCGCGGTGTCGACTTTGCCGTGAGTGCCATTCCGTACGGTGATGGGGTGGCGTTGGGGTATCAATCGCTTGCGGCTGAGCCCTCCGATGACTATTCATACGTTATCGCCGACGTGCTCGTGAACAACACGTTCCATCAGGGTCCAACGGTGCTCGTGATGCGCGATGCGCAAATCGTATCCTCAAACGATTCGACCGTCGATATAGCCCTTGCCCGACTTCTTGCCGATAGCGGAACTGACTGGAAAGACGAAGGCCTAACGCGCGTCGAATATCAGGGAACTACCTGGTATGCCGTGCGTGCGGCGTATAAGGACTACCGCCTGTTTGCGCTCTACCCCAAATCTGAGGTCATGTCTGGCAGGATTGCATTTGTCGCTGCCGGCGTGCTGGCGTGCCTGGCGTTTTGGGTCGTAGTGCTGTTGGTGCGCACTATTGCCGACCGTCGCAACTTGGCCGAAAAGGACAAGCAGCTCGGCATCATCAATGCCATCAGTTCTGCGTATGAGTCGACCTTCCTGTTGCATCTCGATACGCTCGAGATCGAGGGAATTAACATGTCACCGTCGATGGCGAAAATATTTGCTGAGCATACCGAGGCATATGACTTTTTGGACACGGTTTGTCGAGACGTTGTGAGTCCCGAAAGCCGCGAAGTGGTCATGGAGCTTATAGATACAAGTACGCTTCGGGACCGTATGGAGGGCGTGCCGCACTTGGATGCCGAGGTGCGAGATTGCCGAGGTGCTTGGTATTCGCTGCAGGTTGTTCCGCAGCGTTGCGATGAGCGGGGCCGACTGGAATCGGTCGTCGTGGCGACGCATAACATCTCGATGGCAAAGCGCGCCGAAGAGCTTTCTTTTCAGGACAAACTGACGGGGCTTCGCAATAGAAATTACCTTGAGTCCCTTGGCGACGACTCGGTGAACAAATCCCTGCCCGTGAGTGTGATCATGATGGACTGCAACCACCTCAAGCGCACCAACGATCTTTACGGTCACGAAATGGGCGATGAGTTGCTGCGGCGTACGGCGTCTGTATTGAGGCGGGTGGCGGGCGAGAAGTTTGTGCCCATGCGCGTTGGTGGAGATGAGTTTTTGTTGATATGCCCCTACACTGATCGCGAGTCCGCGCGTCAATTGGTGCAAGATCTTCGCCGCGGTCTTGCTGCGGCGAGCGATGATGCGCTGGCCGTCAGCGCGTCATTTGGCATCGCGACGGTAGAGACACCCGGCTGTACGCTAGCCGAGATATACCGCGTTGCCGACCATAACATGTATCAAGAGAAGCGTGAAGTTCACGCTCAGGACGCGAATCGTTAGTATTGCAGTCACCGGTTTGTGCATCGTAGGATGTTGAATCGGTGCCCGCGATACTATATCGGCCCGGGCGGGGATAATAGACATCTGAAATTTCTCTATGAGAGGGGATCTCAATGATTAGCTTTGATTACAAGCCGCAGGGTGTATGCTCTCGCAATATTCACCTCAATCTTTCCGACGACGGCAGCAAGGTACTGGGCGTCGAGTTTACCGGCGGCTGCGATGGCAACCTTAAGGCCATCTCCAAACTGGTCGAGGGCGCTCCTGCCGACCGTGTGATCGAGGTTCTTGCCGGCAATACCTGCGGCATGAAGAAGACCTCTTGCGCCGATCAGCTTACGCGCGCTATCGAGGCCGCCCGCGCCGAGATCGCCTAATGGGTATCGCCGACCACATCAAGAACGGAATATCGCGCCGCGGCTTTGTGCTCGGTGGAGCTGCCGCGGGCGCTGCCACGGTGCTTGCCGGATGTTCGAAAAAAACAGGCACCAGTGATGATGCCGCTGGCGAGCCGCAGGTTATCAAGGACGATTCCAAGATCATCTCGATTACGGATGAGTACGAGGCAGTCGACATCGATCTTGAGCCGGCGGCATCGTGGACGCTGCCGCTGGGCACGTTGCTGTACTACTGCGAGGGTGACTATGCTGCGGCAATGATGGCACCCGCATCGGCACTGCACGCCAACACACTCGGTGTGCTCAACCTGGGCGATGGCTCGCTTACCACATTAATTGAGGATCCTATCGAGGGCACGGGATATGCTTTTTACGATGTCCGTGCCGGCGATGGCGTGTTTGCGTGGGTTGAGATGAACTTTGCCAATTCATCGTGGAAGCTCTACGCTCAAAATCTGTCGGGCGCTTCGCTCTCTGGCGACGTGGTTGAGCTCGATCGAGGTGGCAAGGACTATGATCCGCCACTGTTTACGGCGTTCGGGTCATCAGTCATCTGGTATAAAATGCCTTCGGCAAGCGGCAATAAAACGAGTAACGATTCGTTTTGCTATCGTCGCTCGCTTGATGAATCTAAGGCCGAGACAATTTGGAAATCGACGGGCCGCTTTGCGTCGGCCCCACGCGCGAGCGACGGCATTTTGACCATCTCGCCGCGTGTCCGCAACGACGAGGGCGTCTACTACGGCATAACGGCAATCGATCTGACCGATGGCAACAACACCAAACGTGCCCAGCTAGTCCTTCCCTCGTCAGTCTCGCCATTCGAGGCCGTATATATGGGCGATACCTTCGTGTTTTCCATCGAGGCGACCTATAGTGGCGTGGGCAGCTTGGGCAACATGGGCACGTATATCGGTAATGAGGGAGGGCCGTACCTCTTCCTGTCCCGCGAGCCGCTCGCATGTGCGGCTGGCAAGAAGAATAAATACCTTGTTAAGGTACAGGCATCGCATTTCCTGATCGACACCTCTGCCAAGACCTATGGTTCGCTGCTGTCGCCCGACCGCGCTTTGGAGTATGGCGATTATCCAGCTACGGCGGGAAAATCGGACTCATTCCTTACGTACGCCACGGTGCGCAACAGCCAGGGTATACCAGAGACGGTCGCTGCACGCCTATTCTCTCTTTAAGCTTAGAGGGGTTAAAAAGGCGCCAACAGGGGAATAAACGCGTTGTAATTGTGAGTACCGCCCGCCGAGCTGCCGCGTCATAGCGGCATCCGGCGGGCTCAGGTGCGTTAAAATGGGCTTGTTCTTAGCTAATTGAGACAGGGGGGCCGTGTTATGGCTTCAGATGCAAAAAAGATTCTGCTGGTCGAGGATGAGAAGGCAATCCGTGACGCCGTCGCTGCCTATCTCGAGCGCGAAGGCTACTGGGTTGTGGGCGTCGGCGACGGCCAGTCCGCGATCGAGGAGTTCGAGAAGCATCAGTTCGACCTGGTTGTGCTCGACCTTATGCTCCCCAAGATCCCCGGCGAGCGCGTTTGTCGCACCATTCGCGATACCTCGGATGTCCCCATTATCATGCTGACGGCCAAGGGCGAGATCGAGGACCGTATTATCGGTCTCGAGCTCGGTGCCGACGATTATCTCATCAAGCCGTTCTCTCCGCGCGAGCTCGTCGCCCGTGTTCGCGCCCTGTTCCGTCGTGCCCATCAGGCCGATGAGCCCGCCGTCGAGGTGCTCGACTTCGGTGATCTGGTCATCGACATCTCCGGCCACAAGATTCTGGTCGAGGGCAAGGAAGTCGATCTGACGGCTTCTGAGTTCAAGCTGCTCACCACGCTTGCCCGTCACCCCGGTCGCGTCTATAACCGCATGGAGCTGGTCGAGAAGGTGCTCGGGTACGACTTCGAGGGTTACGAGCGCACCATCGACAGCCACGTGAAGAACCTCCGCGCCAAGCTGGGCGACGACCCCAAGAAGCCCAAGTGGCTCTACACCGTCCATGGTGTTGGCTATCGTTTTGAGGCTCCGGCCAAGACCGATAAGTCGGACGAGAAATAAGGTAATCACATATGACACCTGCGCGCTTTGAAATCGGACAAAAGCACAAGCAGGAGAGCGAGGCGGGTTCCAAGGCAAGTTGGAACACGCCTCGTTCCGATTCCCGGCCGACGATGAGCTATCCCTCGCGTATGGCCCTGGCTTTTGCCCTGACATCGCTCATGACGGTATTGGTGCTGGTGGGCGTCGTCTCCGTTGTATGGGGTACGGTTTTTACGGATTACACGCGCTCCAATATCGTCGAGATCGCCAATTCCGCTGCCGAAAAGCTTGCGACATCGTACGAGGAAAACGGCAACTGGACCGCGGGGGAGTTGCGTACGGTCGCGACATCGAGCCTGGTGTCCGACGATCTTGGCATGCAGGTCGTCAATAAGAAGGGCGTTATCGTCTACGACGATTCATGGCCCTCGGCAAGCGCGACCGCCGACGTGCGCGAAAATCAGGCGACGACCGACGGCACGAGCGGTAAGAGGGCATCGCATAGCCCGGTCTCCTCTGCCCCCACCGGATCGGACAGCGTTGCCAATGTCGAGATCGTAACGTCCTCCGGTGAGCATGTCGGACAGGTCAAGTTGTGGGCGATCGGCTCCGACGCCCTGCTCACCAAGGCGGATTCTGCGTTTAGGGAGAAGACCTTTAATGCCATGGCGCTCGCCGCGGTTGTGGCCATTTGCATCTCGGTCGTTATTGGAGCGCTCATGTCGCGCATGCTCACCAAGCCGATCCATCGCATTACCAGCACGGCCAAGCAAATACGCGACGGCGATCTGTCCGCTCGAACGGGCTTGCGCGGCGACGATGAGATCGATCAGCTGGGAGAGACCTTCGACGAGATGGCCACCTCACTCGAAAAAGATATGAAGCACGAGAAACGCCTGACCTCGGATGTCGCGCACGAGCTTCGCACCCCGCTTATGGCCATGCTCGCAACGGTCGAGGCCATGCAGGATGGGGTATATCCCACCGACAACGAACATCTGGAGACGGTTGCTTCCGAGACGCGTCGTCTGGCCCGTCTGGTGCAGCAGATGCTCGACCTGTCGCGTATGGAAAACAGCACCGCGCCGCTCAATCTTGAACCGGTAGACATGGTGCCGTTCGTGCGATCGATTGTGAATGGTCAGGAACGTCTATTCGCCGACCGCGATTTGCGCCTGCGCTTTGCGGACGAGACCCAGGGTCACGACGATGTCGTTGAGGCCGATCCCGATATGATCACCCAGTGTGTCATCAACCTCATGAGCAACGCCATGCGCTACACGCCTGAGGGTGGTTGGGTCGTGGTGTCGGTGCTCAGTGACCGCAAGCACGTCAGCATCGCCGTTTCTGATACGGGCATCGGTATTGCCAAGGACGATCTGTCGCGCATCTTCGGGCGTTTTTGGCGCGCCGATGCCAGCCGTGCCCGCGAGGCGGGCGGTCTGGGCGTGGGCCTCGCCGTGACTAAACAGATCGTCGAGCGCCATCACGGCTACATATCCGTGGAGTCGGAGCTTGGAAAGGGTACGACTTTTACGATTCATCTGCCTCGCGAGCACACGGCGGACGCGGCATCTACTACAATGGAGCACTAGCTTTTCGCTATTCGGTGAAGGAGGGGTTTCGTCCCTGCCGCTCCGGGTTTGCGAAAACGTGCGGGAAAGAGCCCGCATTACTGTCGTATTTTGGTAAGGAGTGACTCACGTGACAACGATGGAGCGTCGTCCGGATTCCCGTGGCAAGGTTCGTGATATCTACGATGCCGGTGAAAACCTGCTGATGGTCGCCACCGACCGCATTTCTGCGTTCGACTTCATTCTTCCCGACGAGATTCCGTTTAAGGGAGAGGTGCTCAACCGCATCTCGGCATTCTGGTTCGATAAGTTTGCCGACATCGTCCCCAACCATCTCGTCTCCATCGACCCGGCGGATTTCCCCGAGGAGTTTGCCGAGTATCGTGACTATCTCGCTGGTCGCGCCATGCTGGTCAAGAAGGCCCAGACGATTCCTATCGAGTGCATCGTCCGCGGCTATCTGACCGGTTCGGGCAAGAAGACCTATGACGAGAACGGCACCGTTTGCGGTATCCAGCTGCCCGAGGGTCTGACCGAGGCCTCTAAGCTTCCCGAGCCTCTGTTCACGCCGTCCACGAAGGCCGAGATCGGCGACCACGACGAGAACATCTCGTTCGAGCGTTGCTGCGAGATCGTGGGCGAGGACATCGCCACGCAGATTCGCGATCTGTCCCTCAAGATCTACAAGGCTGCCGCCGAGTACGCGGCGACCCGTGGCATCATCATCGCCGACACCAAGTTCGAGTTCGGTGTCATCGATGGCCAGGTCACGCTGATCGACGAGTGCCTCACGCCCGACTCCAGCCGTTTCTGGCCTGCCGCCAGCTACGAGGAGGGCAAGATTCAGCCCAGCTACGACAAGCAATTCGTCCGCAATTGGCTCAAGGCCAACTGGGATATGACGGGGGAGACTCCGCACCTGCCCGCCGAGGTCATCGATGGCACGTCCGAGCGCTATCGTGAGGCCTTCCAGATCATCACGGGCTCCCAGTTCACAAGCATGAAGGAGAACGCATAAGTGAGTACCCGTAGCGCCACGAACAAGCGCACGCAATCCCACGAGGTTACCGGGGTTGCGCGCAAGTCCGCCGCATCCGCCAAGCCCGCTCGCCAGGCAGCGAGCTCCGTTCGCGTCGTGCCGGCTTCGTCTAAGGCCCGCCGCAAAGAGCTCGAGAAGGGTGAGAACCTGGAGGGTCTTTCCAAGGAGGAAAAGCGCGCCCGCAAGGCCAAGCAGCGCGCCAAGGAGGATCGCATCTATACGGTGTCGAATATCCTTCTTAAGCAGGATGAGGACTACACCAAGCGCCGCCGCATCTGGTGGATCGTGCTCGCCATCGGCATGGTGCTCGTCGTGGCAATTTGGGCTTCGTTCTACTTCGTTCCCGGCGGCACGGTGTCCAGTCCCATTCAGATGGTCGGCATCGTTTTGTCCTACGCCATCATTCTGGGTGACTTTATCTACGACTTCGTGCGTATCCGTCCTCTGCGTAATATGTATCGCACGCAGGCCGAGGGTATGTCCGACAATAAGCTCAACGCCCTTATCGAGCGTTCGGCTGCCGAGGAGGACAAGAAGGACTCTAAGAAGAAGTAGCGTTTGTATTCATACTTATCGCTAAGATATAAGGCGCGTCGTTTTTGCGGCGCGCCTTTTTACTGTTCTATAGATAGATGGAGTGGCACATGATTCGAGCTGCCCTGACGGTCGAGGAAGCTCTTGAGGGCATGAAGGCCCTGGAGCCCAAGATAAAAAACTATGCGCGCCTGGTTGTCCGCAAGGGTGTAAACGTCAAGTCCGGCCAGGAGGTTGTCGTTCAATCTCCGGTCGAGTGCGCGCCCTTTGCCCGCGTGGTGGTCGCGGAGGCTTATGCCGCCGGCGCTGGTCACGTGACGGTCATTTGGGCCGATGATGCCGTGACGAGGCTCACGTACGAGCATGTCGAGAAAAGCTATTTTGAGCAGACGCCCGAGTGGAAGCGCCTGCAGCTGGATTCCCTGGCCCAGGACGGCGCCTGCTTTATCTTTATCGAGGGTGCGGACCCCGCGGCTCTCAAGGGCATCGATCCTGCCAAGCCCGCCGCCGCATCCAAGGCGAGGAACACGCAGTGCAAGGTGTTCCGCCGCGGACTGGATTACAACATCAACCCGTGGTGCATCGCCGGTGCGCCGGTTGTTGCCTGGGCGCGCGAGGTGTTCTCGGGCGATCCGGATGAGGTCGCAATCTACAAGCTGTGGAACGCGATCCTGCACACCGCTCGTGCCGATGGCCAGGATCCGGAGAGCGACTGGGAGCTCCACGACGCTGCGTTCGAAAAGAATCTGCGCTTCCTGAACGATAGCCGTTTTGACTGCCTGCGCTATACCGCTTCGAATGGAACCGATCTGGTAATCGGCATGACGAAGGGCCATGAGTGGGCCGGCGGCAAAGGCGAGACGCCCGACGGTCATCCCTTCTTTCCCAACATTCCTACTGAGGAGGTCTTTACGTCGCCCGATCGAATGCGTGCTGATGGAATCGTCTATTCCGCCATGCCGCTCATTCACCACGGCAACAAGGTCGACGATTTTTGGATTAAGTTCGAGAACGGTCGCGTGGTGGATTATGGCGCCCGCATGGGCAAGGCGACGCTGGCAAGCATTATCGAAACTGACGAGGGCGCTGCTCATTTGGGCGAGGTCGCGCTCATTTCCAAGAACACGCCGATTCGCGAAAGCGGCATCCTGTTCTATGACACGCTCTATGACGAGAACGCCAGCTGCCACCTTGCGCTGGGTGTCGGCTTCCCCGAGTGCATCGAGGGCGGATATGATATGTCCAAAGAGGAGCTTCTGGAGCATGGCGTCAACGTTTCGAGCACGCATGTCGACTTTATGATCGGCACGGACGACATCGATATTACGGGCATTACGCCTGATGGACGTGAAGTTGTGATTTTCCAGAACGGCCAATGGAGTTGGGAATAGTCCCAGACCGTGGTACAATGCCACCCGCGGGCCGTTAGCTCAGTTGGCAGAGCAGGGGACTTTTAATCCCAAGGTCCAGGGTTCGAACCCCTGACGGCCCACCATAGTTTACGCAGGTCAGAGACGGTGTCGTCTCTGACCTTTTTCTTTTTGTACCCCGCGAGTACCAAAAACGGTACCCCTCAAATCACGTGGATTCCATAATTCTGACCTGTCCGTAGAGGGACATAGCGTCCCGATGGTCGGACGGATGGATCGTTGTTGATGCGTCCGTCCATCCATCCGAAGGAGCAGGGGGACGGCCCGAATGAGTGCGAGCGTTCTGCGCGCTTTCAACAGCCGTAGGGGCTCCATACCTAGCCCCAGGCTGTCGGAAGGGCGTTGAACGCGAGCTTCGGGCGCGGGTTGAAGGACCAACTGAATGGTGCTGTGGTGGGGCGGCCTTTTTGACGCTTCAGCAGACCACACCTATTTCTATAACTTATATATCTATATAAAAGGGGAATTGACATGAAGTCTATTTTGCAATTTGTCTACCTGCGAATATCCAGGATTGGATGCCCCCTTTTGAGGGTGGGTTTAAATTGACATGAAGTCAACCGAAATTGACATGAAGTCAATTTTTATCGACGTGAAGTCAATCCTTTCTAGGGTTAGAAATTGACATGAGGTCAATTTCTAACCCTGTTTTTTTGGAAGGAAAAAAGCCCTTGCGTCCATATTGTCTGTGCCGTTGGTGCAGTCGCATCAAGCAGGAGCTCGCAACATGTCGCAAATGCGGCTGAGCAGAAAGCGCAAGCAGACGGCGGCGCGTCTCTAAAAGATGAGAACCCGGACTATGCCGGTTGGCTTACGGTCGAAGGGACCTCGATTTCAACTCCAGTTGTCTCATGCCGCCAGGGTGACCCTAACGGTTTCTACCTCAATCACGGTTTCGATCGCTTGCCGTCATTCTCCGGGTGTCCGTTTTTAGCTGAAGGCTCATCGCCATCAAGTACGAATATGCTCGTGTACGCCCATAACATGGGATATGGAAACCTTGGCTTTACCGAGCTCCAGAATTGTTATCGGACGGATTGTTTTGCAAATATCGGAGCCGTGACATTCACGAGCGCAAATGGGAATACCACTCGCTATAGGCCGTTGCTTGGCTTGAGAGTGCCTAAAAAATTTGATTTGCTTCTACGATTTGACTTTGCTGGAGAGTCAGACTTCAATGCCTGGCTTAATTCTTTGTCCGAGCACGCTAGCGCGAAGTCAGATTCCGCTGGGTCTGACTCTGTTATCACTTTGGTGACATGCTCTTCCGCGATTGGCGGTGATCGATACCGCAGCGTTTTAGTTTGCAGGAGAGCATTTTGATTAAGGCAGATGTCCTTCCTAGAATATAGTCATGATTTCTTGAACTCAGGAATAGGCCCTAATGATTCAATATAATGCGAATCATTAGGGCCTACATGCTGTCTTTTTAGTCCTCGGGAAGCTCGATTGGGTAGTGGGCGGTCAGGCTGCGGTACTTGCGGTAGAACCCGGACAGCAGGTCGGTCACGCGGTGGCGCTGCCTGTCCCTCGCCTCGGCCTTCGCGCCGAAGCGCGAGCCGGGCGGCATGACCCTCGTCACCGCCGTTCCCTCCTGAGGCACGCCGCCGACCTCGAACGCCTCGTGCATGAGGTCGCGTGTGGGCTCCGCCTTCAGCCTCTCGGCCTCGATGATGCCCGCCATCTCGTCCTCCATGGAGTCGGCCACGAACTTGCGCCAGTTGCGCTCGACGGCGTCGTGGCGCTCGGACTCGGGCGCGGCAGGGTCGATGTCGAACTGGGCGTCCGCCTCCCCGAAGCCTGCGATCTCGAGGAACCGCTCGATGAGCTCGGACTTGTCGCGCAGCTCGGGCGACGCCGCCACCGAGGACATGATCCGCGCCGCGATCTCCCTGTCCTTCACGTGGTCGCCGTGGCGCTGCTCGACGAGTATGAGGATGTAGTCGATGTTGATCTCCACCTGGCGGACGAGCTCCATCTCGAAGACGAGGTCCTCGGCGATGGACTCCTTCTCGGAGCGCTCGCGGTCGCGCATCTCGTCGCGCACGGCGAGGTACTCGCTCTGGTAGTCCTGAAGCTCGCGGGCGCTCGCGGGGTCGTCGTCCTCGAAGGCGTCGAAGCTCGCGAGGATGTTGCGCACGCGCAGCACCGCCGAGAAGGCGTTCACGAAGTCGCGCTTCTGCTCGTCGGTCATGAGGACGTCGATGCCGTCGAGCGGGTAGTGCAGGCGGATGTAGGCGAGCTTCTCGGCATACTCCCGGAAGTACTCGTCGTAGGCCTTGAGGATGACGATGCCGCCCGCCTCGGGGTCGCCGAACAGGCTGATCGCCTCGTCGACCCGCTCGGCGAGGTTGCGGAAGCACACGATGTTGCCGAACGACTTGACGGAGTTGAGGATGCGGTTCGTGCGCGAGAACGCCTGGATGAGGCCGTGCATCTTCAGGTTCTTGTCGACCCACAGGGTGTTGAGCGTCTTGGCGTCGAAGCCGGTGAGGAACATGTTGACGACGATGAGCATATCGAGGCACTCCGCCGCGGGCAGCGGCTTGCCGTCCACGTCCTCGCCCTTCATGCGGCGCGAGACGTCCTTGTAGTAGCCGTCGAAGCCCTCCGCGTCGGTGGAAAACGATGTCTTGAACATGGCGTTGTAGTCGGCGATGGCCCCGTCAAGGAACTCGCGGTCGGCCTGCGGCATCTCGGAGGCGTCGATGTCCTCGTCGTCGATGAAGCCGTTCGGGTCGTCGTCGGCCCCGTTTGGCGCGAAGCTGAAGATGGTCGCGACCTTGAGATTACAGCCCTCGCGCTGGCCTATCATCTCCCGCAGGATGCGGTAGTAGCTCTCGGCGCTCTTGATGGAGTCGCACGCGAGGATCGAGTTGAAGCCGCGGCGCACGCGGTCGCCGACGGTGTAGGCCGCGCCGTCCCGCTTGGTCTTCTGGTCGAAGTGCTCGAGGATGTAGGTGGCGACGTTGTGCATGCGCACGGGGTTCTGCCAGGCGGTGTCGGTGTCGATGGCCTCCACCTTCACGTCCTCGCCGGTATCCTTGCGCCTGAAGGTCGAGACGTAGTCGATCTTGAAGGGAAGGACGTTGCCGTCAGAGATCGCCCCCACGACCGTATAGGTGTGCAGGCGGTCGCCGAAGGCCTGCGCGGTCGTGCGCAGGTCGGGGTCGGTGCCGCTGCCCGCGTTCTCGGCGAAGATGGGCGTGCCGGTGAAGCCGAACAGGTGGTAGTTCCTGAACGACTTGGTGATGGCGGTGTGCATCTTGCCGAACTGGCTTCGGTGGCACTCGTCGAAGATGAAGACGGTGTGCCTGTCGAGCACCTTGCGCGAAAGGTCCGGGTGCTTGAGGTAGCTCGAGAGCTTCTGGATGGTGGTCACGCAGATGCGCCTGTCCGGCGCGTCCGAGGCGAGGTTGGCGGCCAGCGCCCGGGTGTTCCTGGAGCCGTTGACGGCGCCCTTCTGGAACTTATCGTACTCCTTCATAGTCTGGTAGTCGAGGTCCTTGCGGTCCACGACGAACAGCACCTTCTCGACGCCCTCCATCTTGGACGCCAGCTGCGCGGTCTTGAAGCTGGTGAGCGTCTTGCCCGAGCCGGTCGTGTGCCAGATGTAGCCGCCGGCTGCGAGCGTGCCCAGGCGCGAGCGGTCGTACTCGGAGACGAGGATGCGGTTGAGGATGCACTCGCAGGCGCAGATCTGGTAGGGCCTCATCACGAGCAGCGTGTCGGTGACGTCGAGCACGCAGTAGTGCGTGAGCACCATGAGCAGCGTTCCCTTGGCCAAGAACGTTGCGGCGAACGGCACCAGGTCGGCGATGCGGCGGTTTGAGGCGTCGGTCCACCAGCTCGTGAACTGGTAGGAGGCCGAGGACTTCTTCTTGGATCCGCCCTCGCGGGTCTTCTGCCAGCGCGTGGTGTTGGAGTAGTACTTGGTGTGCCGCCCGTTCGAGATGACGAAGACCTGCACGTACTCGAAAAGCCCGGTGCCGGACCAGAAGCTCTCGCGCTGGTAGCGCTCGATCTGGTCGAACGCCTGGCGGAGCTCGACGCCACGGCGCTTGAGCTCGATATGCACGAGCGGAAGGCCGTTGACGAGGATCGTGACGTCGTATCGGTTGTCGTGGGCGCCGGCGCTGGTGGCGTACTGGTTCAGGACCTGCAAGGAGTTCCGGTAGATGTGGTCGCGGTCGAGCAGCATGACGTTGCGGATCGTGCCGTCGTCGAGCGTGAAGTCGATGACCGGCGCCTGCTGGATGCGGCGCGTCTTCTCCACGATGCCGTCGGTCTCGGCGGCGACGTGGGTGCGGAAGAAGCGCTCCCAGTCCGGGTCGGTGAAGGCGAAGCCGTTCAGCCGCTCGATGCGCGCTCGCAGGTTCGCGATGAGCGCGGCCTCGTCGGTGATGTCGGCGTACTCGTAGCCCTGCTCGACCAGCTGCGCGATCAGCTCGTCCTCGAGCTCGGCCTCGGACTGGTAGGCGGTCGAGTCATGCGCCGCGATCGGAGCCTCGGCGCAGACCGTGGACTCGGGGCCCTCGAGCAGCACCGAATAGGACGGCGCGGTCGCGCCGCCGATGGAATCGATTATCGTCACGAGGACTCCTCTTGGTAGTCGATGATGAAGTAGGGGGACATGCTCCTGCGGGATGCAAGCGACAGCGGCTTGCCGGAAGACGCCACTACGCACTTCGACATGACCTTCGAATCGGCTTTCTCGAAACGACGGACATGGAGCCAACACCCCATCCTATCGGCCAGTTCGCCATAGTACTCAGGATAAGACCCGTACGGCGGAAGCTCCCTGCTTATGGCGTCGATATGGAGCCACCAGCGGTCAGTGCCGCCGCCATGGATCAAGAGGATTCTCGGGTCGTAACCACCCAGGATGGAGTCGCAGACGGCTTTCGACATAGAGCTTCCCAGCTTGCCATACCAGACGGAGCCGAGGCTATCGAGGACCTGCTTATGCGCGGCGATCGTCCCGCATTCGGGAGCGAAGTTCTCCGCGAATCTCAATGCAACTGTTTTCACACAGCAACACTTCCTTTGTGCGGAAAATCAAGTAGGCGGTCGCGATAGTACTCATATTGCGACCGGCGCGCCTCGATCTCGGCGGGGAGGCCGTCGGTGAGCGAGGTCGTGAGGGCGTCGAAGCGGTCGAGGATATCAACGGCCTTCCGCTGGGTCTCGAGGGAAGGAACGGGGATCTCAATCGTGTTAAAACCCGCCAAACTAAGATTCGGCACGTTTGAGTGGTTGGCCTTTTTCCATAAGACGCTTTGAAACCATGTTGAACAGCAATAATGGAAAACAAATCTACTGTTCATATCTTCCGTAGGAGGAATGACGTTGATTTGTTGGTTGCATGCGCCCTCCTTTTGCGCGAATGCAATTTTTCCAAGAGAGGCTATGCAAGTTACAAGTGTTGAACCCGGCTTGACATGCTTGCTCTCCGCAAAACCTGTTTCGGAAAGCATGTCCTCCGTTTCAAGTGTCGTGAACCCATGTTCGAATGCTCATGTACGGTAAGGAAGCAAGCAACCGAAAACAAGAGATAGACCGCCAGCACTACACTATTCCGAACCAAA
>CAKULD010000010.1 GCA_934667065.1 uncultured Collinsella sp. | reverse complement strand
GTAGCGAGCGGGCGAGGGTGCCGGCAGGCAGCCGAAGCCGGAGCGGATTCGCGAAGCGAATACGCGGACTTCCTGTCACTGGTTCCATGAGAGTTTCGGGCTCTGTCTCTATATGGGACAGGGCCCGTTTCTTATTTGATGGGTTATCGGGTTTGGTGTTCGTCTCGTTCCCCAGTTTGTCTCAATCTGTAACACGAGGAGGCGGAAAACGTGTCTAGTTGTTACAGATTTAGATAGATAGTAGAAGTGACGGCGAATCATCTCGATCTGTAACATTTGGACCAATATTCAGCCTCCTACTGTTACAGAACAAGACGGAAGCGGCGAGATGTCTGGCTGCCCTGTATGAGCGTGGAAAATCTCCCGCAGGAAGAATGAGCGTGGAAAATCTCCCACTTTGGTCGCAAAGCCATGTCAAAAGTGGGAGATTATCCACACTCGATTTCAAATGGGAGAAAATCCACTCTCACGACCTATATATAGGTACGAATAAGCCAATCGCCAAGACGCAGAAAGTCAGGTTCACTCCACTACGCCAAAGTGTTACCTCGGGAAATGTCACCACGACATGAAAAACCACTACCCTTCATATCCAAACCCAATAAAACCGCAGGTCAAAGGTACATAGATACGCCCGGCACCGTGTATCTAGAGGTTTTCGTTGACAGCCCCCAAGGTGGCATCGTATTATCTTCTTCGTTCGCGGGGGCGGCGGTCCAAAAGACCAAAGAACCTGCGAATACTTGAACGATTGGGAGTTTGCCCGAGTGGTTAATGGGGACGGGCTGTAAACCCGTTGGCTCTGCCTACATAGGTTCGAATCCTATAGCTCCCACCCGTCAAGTGCCTGTATAGCTCAGTCGGTAGAGCACTTCGTTGGTAACGAAGAGGTCACCAGTTCAAGTCTGGTTGCAGGCTCCATCCGGCGGTGTAGCTCAGTTGGTTAGAGCACACGGTTCATACCCGTGGCGTCACTGGTTCGAATCCAGTCACCGCTACCATAGGTAACACGGTGGCTTCTCAATAGTATGTTGAGAGGCCACTATGGTATAAAGGCAAAGTCCCGTCCGGGGACGACCTGTTAAGAGGAGGGCTTTATGGCCAAAGAGAAGTTTGAGCGCACTAAGCCGCATGTTAACATCGGCACCATTGGTCACGTCGACCACGGCAAGACCACGCTGACCGCTGCCATCACCAAGGTTCTCTCCGAGACCGAGGGCTGCAAGGCTGACTTCACTGCGTTCGAGAACATCGACAAGGCTCCCGAGGAGCGCGAGCGCGGCATTACGATCTCCGTTGCCCACGTTGAGTACGAGACCGCTAATCGTCACTACGCTCACGTCGACTGCCCGGGCCACGCTGACTACGTCAAGAACATGATCTCCGGTGCTGCTCAGATGGACGGCGCTATCCTGGTCATCGCCGCTACCGACGGCCCCATGGCTCAGACCCGCGAGCACATCCTGCTCGCCCGTCAGGTCGGCGTTCCCTACATCGTCGTCTTCCTGAACAAGTGCGACATGGTCGACGATGACGAGCTCATCGACCTCGTCGAGATGGAGACCCGTGAGCTCCTCTCCGAGTACGATTTCCCCGGCGACGACATCCCCGTCATCCGTGGTTCCGCTCTCGGCGCCCTCAACGGCGAGGAGAAGTGGATGGACGCCATCCGCGAGCTCATGAACGCCGTCGACGAGTACATCCCGACGCCCGCCCGTGACAACGACCTTCCCTTCCTGATGGCCGTTGAGGACGTTATGACCATCTCTGGCCGTGGTACCGTTGCTACCGGCCGTGTCGAGCGCGGTGAGCTCAAGCTCAACGAGCCCGTCGAGATCGTCGGCATCAAGGATACCCAGAGCACCGTCTGCACCGGTATCGAGATGTTCCGTAAGTCCATGGACTTCTGCGAGGCTGGCGACAACGTCGGTCTGCTGCTCCGCGGCATCAAGCGCGAGGACATCGAGCGCGGCCAGGTTCTCTGCAAGCCCGGTTCGGTTACCCCGCACACCAAGTTCACCGGCGAGATCTACGTTCTGACCAAGGAGGAGGGCGGCCGTCACACCCCGTTCTTCGATGGTTATCGTCCTCAGTTCTACTTCCGTACCACCGACGTTACCGGTACGGTCAAGCTCCCCGAGGGCACCGAGATGGCTATGCCTGGTGACCACATCACCATCGAGGGCGACCTCATTCACCCGATCGCCATGGAGGAGGGCCTGCGCTTCGCTATCCGCGAGGGTGGCCACACTGTCGGTTCGGGCATCGTCTCCACGATCATTGAGTAAATTAGCTCTCTGATATAGCTGACTTAGAGAACCCGGCACTTATATGGGTGCCGGGTTCTTTTCTGCAATGGATATCGAGCCATTGCTGGTGTCGAGAGGATCGATAACGGTCCTGCGCACACCGTCGATTAGATCTCGTTGGCTTCATTGATGTGTTCCAAATATGAATGGATCCACCGAGAACCAATTGACTCGAGGTTTTCGTTGACAGCACTTACGTAGAGCTGATAAAGTACCAACTCGTGCCCGTACGGGGCGGAAATGAAAGGTTCAGGATACATGCGTACTCTAGTTACTCTTGCGTGCACTGAGTGCAAGCGCCGCAACTATACGACCACCAAGAACAAGGCGAACATGCCTGATCGTATGGAGATCAAGAAGTATTGCCCCTGGTGCCGTCACCACACGCTGCACAAAGAGACTCGCTAGTCTCTAGTCACATACGCCAGTAGTTCAATTGGTAGAGCATCGGTCTCCAAAACCGAGTGTTGAGGGTTCGAGTCCTTCCTGGCGTGCCAGTCATTATTCCGTAAGCTCCCACCTGGGGGCTTACGGTTTACTCATGTATAAGCGCATTGCGCGGAGGTAACCCAAATGGCCAACAAGAAGAACAAGAAGAAGGCTCAGCAGCAGGCGCCTGCCAACAACGCTGCCGCCAACTCCAAGGTTGAGGCCAAGAAGGCCGTTGCCAAGAAGAACGAGAAGGCTGCGAAGTCCAAGAAGAACGAGAAGCCTGGTTTCTTCGCCCGCACCAAGAAGTATTTCGCTTCGGTCAAGTCCGAGATGAAGCGTGTCACGTGGCCCGATAAGAAGGAGCTCGTGAACTACTCGGTCGTCGTTTGCGCTTCTCTGATTGTCGTCGGCGTCGTCATCGCTCTGCTCGATGCTGGCTTTGGCGAGGCTCTTGCTCTGTTCTCTGGATTGAGGGGCTAAACCATGTCTAAGCGTTGGTACGTCGTTCACACTTACTCCGGATACGAGAACCGCGTTAAGTCCGATCTCGAGCATCGTATCGAGACCATGGGCATGCAGGACCGTATCTTTGATATCGAGATTCCTATGGAGCGCGTCACCGAGATTAAAGAGGGTGGCAAGCGCGAGACCAAGGATTCCAAGATTTTCCCGGGTTATGTCCTGGTCCGCATGGAGATGGATGACGATGCATGGACGTGTGTTCGCAACACGCCCGGCGTCACCGGTTTCCTGGGCGGCAACGGTAAGCCCGCTCCGCTTTCCCGCGACGAGTACAACAAGATGACTCGTCGTCCCGGTAAGGGCGATTCGCCCAAGCGCACCTCGGTTGATATTCAGGTCGGCACGTCCGTCCGCGTCACCGATGGCCCGCTTACCGACTTTGATGGCAAGGTCTCCGAGGTTAACACCGAGGCTGGCAAGCTCAAGGTCACGCTGATGATCTTTGGCCGTGAAACGCCGGTCGAGCTCGACTTTAACCAGGTCGCTGTCATCGCTTAAGTTTTCGTCCGTTCGCGCGAGCGTGCTTCTTCTGTGACTGCTCATCTCAGAAGTGCTTCTAACACGTGCGTGCTTACGATATAGCAAGTACTTCACACTCGTGATTCGAAAGGAATGACCATGGCTGAGAAGAAGGTTGCCAACGTCATTAAGCTCCAGATTCCTGCTGGTGCCGCTAACCCCGCTCCTCCCGTCGGCCCCGCCCTGGGCGCTGCTGGCGTGAACATCATGCAGTTCTGCCAGGCCTTTAACGCCGAGACGCAGGACAAGAAGGGCGACATCATCCCCGTTGAGATCTCTGTCTACGAGGATAAGTCCTTCTCCTTCATCACCAAGACCCCGCCGGCGGCTCACCTCATCAAGAAGGAGCTGAACCTCAAGTCTGGTTCCGCTAAGCCCCAGGCCGACAAGGTCGGTCAGCTCTCCCAGGAGCAGCTCACCAAGATCGCCGAGATCAAGATGCCGGACCTCAATGCCAACGACATTGACGCCGCCAAGAAGATCATCGCCGGTACCGCCCGTTCCATGGGCGTCACCATCGCTGAGTAGCGATTTCTTTAGGTAATGACGGGTGCCCCGACCGGGGCGCCCGTTATATGTGTGCAATAGGGCACACGATACGATGTGGGAGGGCATAAGCCCGTTTAACCACAGGAGGTAATGCACATGGCTAAGCATGGTAAGAGCTACAACGCCGCCGCCGAGAAGGTCGACCGCGCCACGCTCTACACCCCCCTTCAGGCTGCCAAGCTCATCAAGGAGCTCGACACCGCCAAGTTCGACGAGACCGTCGAGGCCCACTTCCGTCTGGGCATCGATACTCGTAAGGCTGACCAGAACATCCGTGGTTCCATCTCCCTGCCCCACGGCACCGGCAAGACCGTTCGTGTTGCCGTCTTCGCCGAGGGCGAGAAGGCCCGCGAGGCCGAGGCTGCCGGCGCCGACATCATCGGTTCCGACGAGCTCGTCGCCCAGATCCAGAAGGGCGAGATCAACTTCGACGCCGCTATCGCTACGCCGAACATGATGGCCAAGGTTGGCCGCATCGGTAAGATCCTTGGTCCCCGTGGCCTCATGCCGAACCCTAAGCTCGGCACCGTGACCATGGACGTCGCCAAGATGGTCTCCGAGCTCAAGGCTGGCCGCGTTGAGTACCGCGCCGACCGTTATGGTATCTGCCACGTGCCCCTGGGCAAGAAGTCCTTCTCCGAGCAGCAGCTCGTCGAGAACTACGCTGCCCTGTACACCGAGATTCTGCGCGTCAAGCCCTCTTCTGCTAAGGGCAAGTACGTCAAGTCCATCTCTGTGTCTTCCACCATGGGCCCTGGCGTCAAGGTCGATCCCGCTGTCCAGCGTGACTTCCTGGCTGAGTAACTGTTAGTTACTGCCTGAGCAAAGCAAGCATTGCTAAAGAAGCCCGGTTCTGCCTCGTGCAGGGCCGGGTTTCTTGCTATCGCGCCACCAAAACCAACATGAAGGGGACAGGCACCTTTGTGGTGGTTTTGGTTGATTTCCGATCTCAACCGAACACATCGAGCGGATAGGCCTTTCCCGCAGCTAGCCGAACGCCCCCGAGGCCCCATCCGGGCCGCGGGGGCGGCGTTTTCCCAGTTGAAGGAACGGTGGAGATGTGTTTCGATAGGTCCGGTGGCCATGCTCCGCCCGCCGCCCGGCACCTCTTCCCAGACTCAGCCGAACGGTCGGTCCGTCTATTCCGTTTTCCTTCAGGCTAGGCCAGCGGGGCATCGCCCCTCTCTGCGCGCGCCCTCTCGATGAGCCCCGGCGTCAGGTCGAGATCGCCGAGCGGCACGTCCCCCACGCCGTAGGCGTCCAGCAGCGCCGCCGCGTCGTCCCCGAGCATCGCCCTGAAGGCGCGCGCGGGCGTCGAGAAGCCGAGCGCGCCGCGGGGCTCCGAGTTCACGTGCGACATGGCGAGCGCCAGGTCGGCCGGGGCGAGCCGGTCGAACCTGAGCCCGGCGCCCTTGGGCAGCAGCTTCCTGAGCTCGACGTGGTTGCGCTCGCAGGCGCCCTTCTGGTCGCTGCGGCGCGGGTCGCAGTAGAACAGCCTCGTCTCGCCCGGCCCCTCGCCGAGGAGCGCCGCGATGGCGGCCTCGTCTGAGAACTCCGCGCCGTTGTCGGTGAGCACGGCGCGGAAGACGCGGCGCATGCCGTCGGCGCCGAGGACCGCCCGGATGCCGCCCAGGGCGTCCGCGACGCACCCGGAGCCCTTCGCCTCGAGCAGGAGCGCCAGCTGGAGCCTGCTGGGGCGGTGGAGCAGCGTGAGCAGGCAGGCCGAGTCCTCCCTGGCGCCCTCGACGGTGTCCATCTCCCAGGCCGCGGCGCACGCGTCCTCCCCGAGGGCGAGGAACGCGGCATACGACCTGCGGGCGGAGTGGCGCGTGGCCGCCCGCCCGGCGGCGCGCTTCCTCGGCCTGTAGCCGACCTTGCGCCTGAGCTCCATGTTGGTCATGCCGTCGTAGCCCGCGGCGACCCAGCGGTAGATGGTCGCGGGCGACAGGTCCACCGGCCCGCCGTTGCACGCCGCCATCTGCTCGGGCGACAGCCCCCGGCGCAGGCAGCCCCTTATCGCCTCCAGCCTGGCCGCCGCGGCGGGCTCGTCGGCGTCGATGCCGCGCCTGGACGAGACGAGCACCGAGTCGGCGCACAGCTGCGCGGCGCGGGCCTCGTAGAAGACGTGCGGGCGGCGCTTGCAGCCCACCGCGCGGTACCGGCCGCAGCCGTTGCAGCAGCGCGGCCACGCCGCCAGGCGCGGGCAGGCCGCCGACAGGTCGGTGGAGGCGTCCACCCGCTCGCCGCGCCTGGGCCTCGGCGCCGTCACGAACCTGTGCGACGCCACCTCGGCGCTCACCGTCGAGGGCGACCTGCCCAGCTCCCTGGCGATCTCCCTGCACGACGCCCTGCGCTCCAGCATCCTCTGGACCGTGTCCCGCTCGTGCCTGGTGAGCCTGCCGTAGGCCCTCGGCTCCGCCTTCCCGACCGCCTTCTTTTTCTTCCCGGACATGCCGTCCTCCGATCTCCCGGGGCCGGCCGATCCGGCCCTCAGGGTATCGGGTGCCCACATTCAGCCGTACATGTACGGCTGAATGTGGGAAGTGTTCGGATGAAGTTGATAATCAAGGTTGTGGTGGTTTTGCCCCGGTCGGATCAAAATCGCCGTTGTGCATCGTTTCGTCTGTGTTACACTTTAGCGCGATGTAGTGAATACCCGAGGCTGAGAGGAGCCAGACGACATGTTTAAGAACACGCAGCAGCTCCTAGGCCTAGCGCTACTAGATGGGATGGCGCGCTAGGGTTGTAATCTCGCTATAACGATGAGTTGTACCCGGGTGCGCTATCGTCCGCCGCTTTTGGGCGTGATGAGCGACACGGGTATTTTTCTATCTTGGGGCACTCCATCTCTCCTGAAAGCCATCTGTATCTCAGGCCTATCAGGAGGAAATCATGAGCCGCAAAATCGCAATCTTTGACACCACCCTGCGCGACGGAGAGCAGTCTCCCGGCGCCAGCATGAATACCGAGGAAAAGCTCGTCATCGCACGCCAGCTCGTGCGCATGAACGTGGACGTTATCGAGGCGGGCTTTCCCATCTCGAGCCCCGGTGATTTTCGCTCCGTGCAGGAGATCGGCAAGATCGCGGGCGACCGTTGCACGGTATGCGGCCTCACCCGCGCGGTGGACAGGGACATCGAGGTGGCCGCAGAAGCCCTCAAAACGGCTCAGAGGCCCCGTATTCACACCGGTCTGGGTGTGAGCCCCAGCCACCTGCGCGACAAGCTCCATATGACCGAAGAGCAGGCTATTGAGCGTGCCATCCGTGCGGTGAAACATACTCGCAAGTTTGTTGATGACGTTGAGTTTTATGCCGAGGACGCGGGCCGATCCGACCAGGAATTCCTCGTCCGCATTATCGAGGCTGCGGTCAAGGCCGGCGCCACGGTCGTGAACATTCCCGACACCACGGGCTACAACATGCCCTGGGAGTTTGGCGCCCGTATTCGCGACCTGCGCGAGCGCGTGGCCGGTATCGAGGACGTGACGATCTCGGTCCACACCCATAACGACTTGGGTATGGCGACAGCCCTTGCGCTCGAGGCCGTCCGCAACGGCGCGACGCAGATCGAGTGCACGATCAACGGTTTGGGCGAGCGCGCGGGCAACACGGCACTCGAGGAAGTCGTGATGGCCATGAAGATGCACGAGCAGGATCTGGACGCCCATACCGATATCGTGACGACCGAGCTCACGCGCGCCTCCAAACTCGTCAGCTCTATTACCGGCATTAACGTGCAGCCTAACAAGTCCATCGTGGGCGCCAACGCCTTTGCCCACAGCTCGGGCATTCATCAGGACGGCGTGCTCAAGGCGCGTGATACCTACGAGATCATTGATCCCAAGGACGTGGGCGCCGCCGGTTCCGAGATCATCCTTTCGGCGCGCTCGGGTCACGCGGCGCTGCGCCACCGTCTCGCCGAGCTGGGCTATACCTTTGCCGACGAGGAATTCGAGGCTATCTACCAACGCTTTTTGGAGATTGCCGACCAAAAGAAGGAAGTCTTTGACGAAGATCTGGAGTCGATGATCCAAGAGCGTCAGCGCGAGGTCAAAGCCATCTACACACTCGATGCACTTCAGGTTTCCTGCGGCGACCCGCTCATTCCTACGGCCACGGCAACTATTACCGACGAGGAAGGCGAGACCCACGTGGTGTGCTCGACGGGCACCGGCCCGGTCGATGCGGCGTACAAGGCGGTCGACAAGGCAATCTCTGCTCATGGCGAACTGACAGAGTTCAACGTCAAGGCCATCACGCGCGGTATTGATGCCATCGGCGAGGTAACGGTGCGTATTGCTGCCGAGGACGGCAAGATCTACACCGGCCGCGGTGCGGACACCGACATCATCGTGAGCTCGGCCAAGGCTTACATCAACGCCATCAACCGCATGATCCAGACCAATCGCTCCAAGACGGGCAAGTAACGATATTCGGCAGGGCGCAAGCCCGCATGAGAGGGGAATCACATGGCACGTCCCATGACCGTAGCAGAGAAGATTTTGGCGGCACACGCAGGCCTGGATGAGGTCAAGCCGGGCCAGCTGGTCGAGTGCGACCTGGATATTGTGCTTGCCAACGACATCACCGCACCTATCGCCATCGATGTCTTTCGCGAGCTGGGTGCGACCGAGGTGTTCGATCGCGATCGCATTTGTCTGGTGCCCGACCACTACGCGCCCAACAAGGACATCAAGAGTGCCGAGCAGACCAAGAAGATGCGCGATTTTGCACATGAGCAACATGTGACGCATTACTACGAGCAAGGGTGCGCAGGCATTGAGCATGCCCTGCTGCCCGAGCGCGGCGTGGTGGTGCCGGGCGACCTGATCATCGGCGCGGATTCGCATACCTGCACCTATGGCGCGCTGGGTGCGTTCTCAACCGGCGTGGGCTCGACGGACGCGGGCGTGGGCATTGCGACGGGTCGCGCCTGGTTTAAGGTGCCGCCGACGATTCGCTTTGAGATCAATGGCGAGCTCACGGACGGCGCTACCGCCAAGGATATCATCTTGCACATCATCGGCATGATTGGTGTTGATGGTGCCCTCTACCAGGCTATGGAGTTTGCCGGCAGCACCATCGAGAGCCTGTCGATGGAAGGCCGCATGACTATCTCGAACATGGCGATCGAGGCGGGCGGCAAGGCGGGCATTATCGAGGTCGATGATGTTGCTCGCTCCTGGCTCAAGGGCCGATGTGAGCGCGATTACGTGGAGTATCACGCCGACCCGGATGCCGAGTATGCCCAGGTTATTACGATTGACGCGGCGGATATTAAGCCGTGCGTGTCGTGGCCGCACCTGCCGAGCAACACCCATCCGGTGAGCGAGAGCCGCCACATCACGATTGACCAGGCGGTCATTGGCTCGTGCACCAACGGCCGTATTGAGGACATGCGAGCGGCTGCCGAGGTCATGCGCGGCCATAAGGTTGCCGATGGCGTGCGCTGCATCGTGATTCCGGCAACGCAGGCAGTCTTCCGCCAGTGCATGCAGGAGGGCCTGACCGACATCTTCCTGGATGCCAACTGCGTGTTCTCGACGCCCACGTGCGGCCCGTGCCTGGGTGGTTACATGGGCATCCTGGCGGCGGGGGAGCGCTGCATCTCCACGACCAACCGCAACTTTGTCGGCCGTATGGGCGACCCCACGTCCGAGGTCTATCTGGCCTCTCCGGCTGTGGCGGCGGCTTCTGCTGTGGCGGGGCACATCTGTCTGCCGAGCGACCTGTAAGGGCTACGGGGCCCTTCGACCTTTGCTCGCTACTGCGGACAGTCCTGGCTCGCACGGAGGCCACATTTAGTGGCCTCCGGCTCGTGCGGAACTTGTATCGAGCAAAGGTCGAAGGCCCTGCTGCGATGAGGTCTGACATGACATGTTTGCCACGGTAGAGGTTGCCGAACTTCTGAGTGGGGCCAGATGGACCCGCGCCGTGGAAAGGTCTTATCTGATATTGAAACATTAGCTTTTTTGTAGTCGAAACGAGACCGAGGGATTTGATATTTGCTTGCGTTGAGTTCCGCACGAGCCGGAGAGCACTTAATGTGCTCTCCGTGCGAGCAGGACTGTCCGAATAAGCAAGTAAATATCAAATCCCCCGCATTCCATGTTTGAACGGAGAACGATATGAACTTTGAAGGAACGGTTTTTCGTTACGGTCGTGACGTTGATACGGATGTCATTATTCCTGCTCGTTATTTAAACTCGTCTGATCATGCGCACTTGGCGGCGCATGCTATGGAGGATATTGATCCAGAGTTTGCCTCGACCGTTAAGCCTGGCGACATTATTGTGGCTGAGGAGAACTTTGGGTGTGGTTCTTCGCGCGAGCATGCTCCGGTTGCTATTAAGGCTGCGGGGGTGTCGTGCGTTATCGCCAAGAGCTTTGCTCGCATTTTTTATCGCAATGCTATCAACGTTGGTCTGCCCATTATGGAGTGCCCTGAGGCCGTCGACGCGATTCGTGCGGGTGATACGGTGAAAGTCGATACCGAGGCGGGTGTTATTACCAACGAGCGTACTGGCGAGACCTTTACGGCTGAGCCGTTTCCGCCGTTTATTGCCGAGATTATCGAGGCTGGTGGCCTGGTCGCGCGGACGCGCGCCAAGATTGCCGCTGCCAAGGCTCAGGAGGCGTAGGCGATTATGACCGTGAAACTGGATAACCCGTTTGCAAAGGGGCCGAGTAGCGAGAGCTGGAGCTGCAACGTGAAGAAGACTTATAAGATTTGCTGCCTCCCGGGTGACGGCATTGGCCCCGAGGTCATTGCCGAGGGCAAGAAGGTGCTGGCTGCGGTGGGCAAGCGTGCCGGCGTGGAGTTTGCCTTTGAGGATCACCTGATTGGCGGCGCGGCGATTGATGTGTGTGGAGACCCTCTGCCTGCTGAGACTCTTGCGGCAGCGAAGGCATCTGACGCCGTGCTGTTGGCATCCGTCGGCGGACCCAAGTGGGATTCGACCGACCCGACGGCCCCTCGTCCTGAGCAAGGCCTGCTGCGTATCCGCAAGGAGCTCGGCCTCTATACCAACCTTCGTCCCGTCAAGATTTACGATGCGCTGGCCGGTGCGTCGACGCTTCGTTCCGAGGTCATCAAGGGCGTTGATATGGTGCTCGTCCGCGAGCTCACCGGCGGTATCTACTTCGGTAAGCATGAGCGTTTCTACGATGAGGATGGCGCTGGTGCCAACGGTGCTGCCGGTCAGCGCGCGGTCGATGTGATGGAATACCGCGAGTACGAGGTGGAGCGCATCGCCCGTCAGGCATTTGAGGCGGCTCGCAAGCGCCGCGGTAAGGTAACGAGCGTGGATAAGCGCAACGTACTGGAGACGAGCCGCATGTGGCGTGAGGTCGTTCATCGCGTGCATGATGAGGAGT
Organism: uncultured Collinsella sp.; assembly: GCA_934667065.1. Lineage (GTDB taxonomy): Bacteria > Actinomycetota > Coriobacteriia > Coriobacteriales > Coriobacteriaceae > Collinsella. The sequence goes on along the minus strand of CAKULD010000010.1, from coordinate 66,863 downwards.
ATTCCGATGTGCTGCTCGAAGATCTGCTCGTCGACAACGCAGCGATGCAGCTCATCAACCGACCGGCGGACTTTGACATCGTGGTGACCGAGAACATGTTCGGCGACATTCTGTCCGATGAGGCCGCTCAGATTACAGGCTCACTCGGCATGCTCGCCTCTGCTTCGCTGGGCGATGGCGTGTCGCTGTTCGAGCCGAGTGCCGGCAGCGCACCCGATATCGCGGGACTTGGCATTGCCAATCCACTGGCACAGATCCTGTCGGCGGCAATGTTGCTTACCTATGCGCTCGACATGGACGAGCAGGCGGCTTGGGTCGAGACCGCCGTGGCACGTGTGCTCGACGAAGGCTGGCGCACCCGAGACATCGCCGACGCCAATACCCCGGCCGATAAAATCCTCGGCACCGCAGCAATGAGCGACAAGGTCGTCGCCGCCCTGTAACGTCGATGCACCAAAACCACCACAATGGGGACAGGCGCCTTTGTGGTGGTTTGTCTATTTTTGCTGGCTAATGTTATGGCATCGCAGCGAGCCGGTTCCAAGTGCCCCAGGTCGCCCCGAAAGAGGAGCGACGCGTACTTTGGTACGCGAGCGACGGATTGAGGGGCGAGATGGGGTGCTTGGGGCCGGCGCAGCGCCAAGCCTAAAGGTGGTTACCAGGGCGTTTTGCCGAATGAGGACTCGATGGCGTCGTGGCGTTTGAGTTCGCGACGCATAGTTTGCGAATTGAGCCAGGCTGCCTGCCAGCCGCGGATGGGGTAGCGCGTCTCGTCGAGTTCGAACTGCGTATAGCCGCAGGCGTTGATGATCGTTGTCCCGCATGCATGCTGGCGCTCGCGCTGAAAGTCGGGGCCGTAGCTCTGGTGCACGTGTCCGTGCACCATGTAGTCAGGGGTCCAGGATTCAAGTGCCGTGTTAAAGCAGTCGAATCCTCGATGCGGCAAGTCGTCCAGATCGCCCATGCCGGCAACGGGGGCATGGGCGAGCAAGATGTCGCAGCCGCCGACCATCCTGACCTTACGCGACAGCTTGCGCACACGCTTGGCCATCTCACGCTCGCTATACATATTGGCACTATCTCGATAGCGCATGGAGCCGCCGAGGCCTGCGATGCGAATGCCTCGGTACGTATATACGCTGTCTTCCACGCAGATGCATCCGCCCGGCGCATGGCGCGCATAGCGGTCGTCGTGGTTGCCGCGCACGTAGATGAGTGGCTTGTTGATGACGGTGACCAAAAACTCAAGATAGTCTGGGTCCAGGTCGCCGGCGGACAGAATCAGGTCGACACCCTCAAAGCGCTCCTTGCGAAAACACTCCCAAAGGCATCGTTCTTCGGTATCGGCTATGGCAAGGATCTTCATAGGGCGCGGACTCCCGGCTCATCGTCGAGCTGAGGAATGGTGCCCACCACGTTGTCTGCCAGCCAATCCATCTCGACGATCTGCGTGCTCGGCAGCGGGGGAAAGCCCTCGATCTGCACCACGCCGGCCTGGCTGTGGAGCTCGCCCCCAAAGGGGTTGATGGAACCCTCGACGATGCCGTTGCGGAGCAGCTGCACAAGCTTGCGCGTCTGATAGGGCAGGCCCGGGGCGTAGCGAATGTCGATAACGCCGGAGCTCATGCCGTACCAGTAGTTGACGGCGCGCACCTGGTTGTCATCGCTCGTCTCGTCCCATGTGCCGTGCAGCAGGCTGCGCACGATGAGCTCGTAGTAGCGACCCCAGTTCCACACGGGCATGGCGATGCCGGTGACTTTGCCGTCGACCAGGCGATGGAGTCCATAGGCCGTGGGATCCTCCAGCGATTTGGACATGTCAGCGCCGGTCATGACACTCACGCCTTCGCGGCACATGGCCTCGGCAAGACCGCCGGCGGGCACATCGCCCCAGGTGAGGATGACCTGCGCACGTGGGTCGAGCAGCGAGGCCCCGATGGCAAAGGCATTGATCTCGCTGAGCGCGCCCGATGCGAAAACCGACGCGTGGTAACCGATGCGGTGGTTATCCGCCATGCTGGCGGCAAGAGCGCCCAGCAGGAACTTGGCCTCGTACATCTTGCCAAAATACGAGCGCACGCTTTGGTGGGGGAGGCCAATGGAACAGTTGAGGAACCGTACCTGGGGATACTCAACCGCCGCCCTGAGCGTGTATTCCATCAGGCGGTGCGAGGTCGAGAAGATGACGTTCGCCCCGTGCTTGACGGCGGTCTCCACGGCGGCATAGAACACGTCCGGGTCGTGGCAGTCCTCGAAGGCCTCAGTGCGCACGATGCCGCCAAAGTGCTCGTCAAGGTATTGGCGACCCTGGTCGTGCAGGCTGTCCCAACTCGATGTGGCACACGGAAACTCGTGGATAAAGGCGATGCGCAAGGGGTTGGCTGCCGAGTAGACGGTCTTGCCCATAAAGAAGTTGAGCACACCGGAGGTGGACTTGGCGGGTGCCTCTTCCTCATCGACGCTCGGCGCCTCGACAAGATCGACCTTCTCCTCGTCGCTTTTACCGGCAATAACCAGTTCGCGCCAGATCTTGCACAGGCGGTTTACGACGATATCCGTCGGCGTGTCCAGCAGACGGTCCTGGTTGTACACATTGAGATAGACGAGCATGGCGTCGGCGGGCGTAATGTCCAGGTGGTCGCCACCCGCGCGAAGGTAGGCCCGCTTAAAGAGCAAGAAGGTGTGGCGCAGGTAGTCGACCTTTTTCTGCGGCCATTTTTCGACGAGATCTTGGCCAAGCATCTTGGCGAGCGTCTCGTAGCTGCCCTCGCGCGAGAACTCGATCTCGTACAGGGGGCAGACGTACCAAAACGCGCAGAACTCGCCGTAGAGGCGGCTCTCGACGGAATCCCACTTGCCGGGGTAGAGGCGGGTGACCTTGGCCGAAACCGTCGGGGCGTCCAGGAATTTGAGGACGCTGACGCGCTTGTTGCCCTCTTGGACGTAAAACCGATGCATGAACTCGGTGACGATGATGGGGTCGCGATAGCCCTCGGTTACCTGGATGTCGTAGAGGTTGGACCATTTGCGGGCAAACTCGGTATTAAACGGCAGGAGCGGCATAAAGTTGCACGCAAAGGCGGACTGACGGCCCTTGGTGACCGTGCCGACCACCATCTCGAGTGGAATGTCCCTCAGGCCGATGTTTTCGCGTTGCCCACAGGGAAGCTGGGCAACGAGGCTATCGAGGTCCGTGAGGTACGGATGCTCACTTTGGCTGATGGCGCGTCGACGCCCTTGCTCGCCGCGCTTGCGTGCTTGACGATAGGCCTCTTCCATGGATTCGCTCCTTTAGTCGTTTAAACAACGATATTAACCATGGTACCACGATGCGAAACCACCACAAAGGTGCCTGTCCCCTTTGTGGTGGTTTAGGCGATGATGGGGGCGATGGCGCGGATGCAGGCGTCGGCTGCCGTAAAGGTGGTGCTGTCGTTGCTGACGATAAAGATGATCTTGCCCTTGATGCCAAAGTCGCCGATCTCGCTAAAGAGCACGTAGGGCTCCTTGTCAAAGCCCGAGATGGGAAGTACCGCGGCCTTGGTGGCATCGGTGAGCTCGTCTGCCAGTGCGTCAAGGGAGGCCCACTTAGACGTGTCCTTTACGGCAACGGGCACGGCCACGCGCCCAAAGGGCATGAGGTGCACGAGCGTGTTCTTGGAGATGTTTGAGTTGGGGACGATGATGGTCTGCCCGCAGGCGTCCTCGATGGTCGTATGGCGCCAGGTGATGTCCTGGACTACGCCGGATACACCGCCGACCTCGATATTGTCGCCAGGCTTGATGATGCCCATAAACGTTACCTGCATACCACCGATAAGGTTTGAGAGCGTGTCCTGAAAGCCCAGCGAGATGGCGATACCGCCGACGCCAAGAGCGGCGACGAGGGCGTTTGCATTAATGCCAAAGCAGTTGTCGAGGATAAAACTGCCGCCGATCATCCAGATAACGGCGCGCGCGATGTTGATGAAGATGCTCGATGACGGAAGCGGATTGTCATCACGGTTGAGTAGATGGTGCAGGGTCTTGGACGCGACCTTGGCGGCAACGGCGGTGCCGATGGCCAAGATGCCGGCCCAGATGATGTTATGGACCCATCGTTGCGTAAAGAAATGAAGAATCGGCTCAAACAATTCCATGTAGGGAAAACCTCCTAATGATCGTCCAACCATGATACCCACCAAAAAGCCCGTCCGATCAAATTCGGACGGGCTTCTGTGCTCGATATAAGGTTTACGAGGTGTGGGCAGCGAGGCCCGGAACCTAGCTTAGCGGCGGCGCTTCCAGATGATGCCGAGAATGATGATGACGATGCCGCCGATGAGGCATGCGCCGACCACGGCCAGCGTGCGGTCTCCCGTTGCCGCAAGCTTGCCGGTGGTCTTCTTGGTGGTGACTGTCGTGGTCGTGGTGTCCGTCTTGGGCGTCGGGATCGGCGTGGGCGCGGGATCCACGGCTGCGGAGCCAAAGCTGATGATGCCCGCGAGCGAGGCCATCTTGCTCTCCCAACCGTTCTGTCCAATCAGTGCCCTCAGCGCTGCCTCGCACGTACTCCACTCGGTGTGCTTGGTGGAGTTTGCGAAGGTGGGGAAGTCGGTCGTGTTGGTGATGATGTAGTTGTTGGTGGCGACGGTATAGGTCTTGGCGGGGTCGAGCGTGCTGCCATCCTTGGTGAGCGTGGCGCTCATGATGCGCTTGCCTTCGGGCTGCGCCCAGTCGATCGTTACGTTAATGCCACCGAAGGAGAGGACACTGCCGGAATCGTCGCGCCACTTGTACATGTCCTGGGCTTCCTGCTCGGTGTGGCCGGCTGCGACGTAGGCTTGCTGAAGCTCGTAGCTAACGTTGCAGTCGTCGCTAATCTGCAGCGAGTGCTCAAGCGCCGCAAGGAAGTCCGCACCGGTCATGGTCCAAGTCTCGACGGTGTTGCCGTAGGGCGAGATGGCGATGACGTTGCCGGCGGTCACGTCTCCCGCCGTGATGCCGCCGCGGATGCCGCCCGCGTTTTCGATGGCAAGGTCCGCGCCCGTCAGGTCAAGATAGGAGCTGCAGATCACGTGGCCGATGGTCTGTGCCTTGGTGGTGTCGCCTGTCTTGCTGGGGCGGAAATCGGTGGTGCGTACCATCTCCCAGCCGTGCGTGCCAGACGCGTCCTCGCCGTAGAAATAGTCGGCGGCTGACGTGCCGAGCACCTTGTTCGATTCAGCTTTAAAGTCGTCGTCGAGCGGCTTGATTTTGGTGTTGTGGACCTCGTTAAGAAGGTTCTGGTAGTCGGAGGCCTTGTCGGGGTCTGTCAACAGGTCGTTGACGTCCTTGGCGGTATAGAGCTTCTCGTCGCTTTCGCCTGCGTATACCGCCACCGTGTCGTCGTCGGTGCTTTCGGTGCCCTTGGTGTCGTACTCATAGGGGATGGAAAGCAGTCCCACCTCGGCAAAGGCACTGCCGGCCTCGACAACGCGGACCGGCTTGCCGTCGGCACCCGTCACGTTTTCGTCCAGGTTGATGTGCTCGTGGCCTGCGATAAGGGCATCGACGCCGTCGAGCTGCGCGGCAAAGGTCTTGGCGTTGAGCGTGTGCGCGATGCAGACAACGACGTTGCAGCCCTCAACCTCGCGCAGTCGCTTTGCCTCGGCATTGATAGCGTTCGCTGCGCTTGAGAAGCTGGTACCCGCGACCAAGTCTGCGCGCAGTGAGGAACCCAGCGATTCATCCATGGCACCCACAACGCCGACTTTAATCTGATAGTCAAACGTGGAGGTGCTCTCGCTGTCCTTCCAGGTGCGGCTGAGCTTCTTGGTGAAGCTTGAGCTCCATGCGCCATTTGTAGACGTCGCGTTCGCGCAGAGCATGGCGAAGGGCGTGGCGGTCACGTTGTAGCCGGTCATAGTACGAAGCTTGTCCGCGCCGTAGCTCCAGTCGTGGTTGCCCGGCGTGGTCGCGTCATAGCCGTCTGCTAAGAAGTTGTCCATGAGCTCGGCAATGCTCTTGCCCTCGCTCATGGTGGCGAAGGACTGGCCGTGGAAGGTGTCGCCCGCATCGAGCAGAAAATCGGGGGCGTTGCTCTGGGCGCTATAGAGGACCGCCAGTCCGTCAAAGCCGACGGTACCGGTACCCTTGCTTGCGTTGTAGCCGTACTTGTAGTTGCCGTGGATATCGTTGGTGTGCATGACGGTTACGTCGCCGTTGATGACCCCGGGCAGACTGCCTGCGAAAGCGAAGCTGGGAGCGCCGGCGAGCGCGCCGGCAAGCAGCGCGGTGGTCAACGCAAGGCGGGGGAGGAGTCTCTTCATGTCACTCTCCTTAGTTCGTAACTAAAAACCACCACAAAGGTGCCTGTCCCCTTTGTGGTGGTTTTCCAAGGTGTTAGCTCAGCAGCATGCGGTCGTTGGCGAGCTCGCCGCCCGAGACCTCCTCGAACTTCTGGAGCAGGTCGGCCACGGTGAGCGACTTCTTCTCGTCGCCGGACACGTCGTAGATCACGTGACCCTCGTGCATCATGATCAGGCGGTTGCCCAGACGGATGGCGTCGTTCATGTTATGCGTGACCATGAGCGTGGTCAGGTGGTTCTCGTCGACGATTTCCTCGGTGAGGTTGAGCACCTTGGAGGCCGTCTTGGGGTCGAGTGCGGCGGTGTGCTCGTCGAGCAGCAGCAGGCGCGGCTTGGTGAGCGTGGCCATCAGCAGGGTGAGTGCCTGGCGCTGGCCGCCCGAGAGCAGGCCGACCTTGGCGTTGAGGCGCGTGTCCAGACCGAGGTCTAGGCGCTTAAGCAGCTCAACGTACTCGTCCTTCTCGGCCTTGGTGACGCCCCACGAAAGGCCGCGACGCTGACCACGGCGCTTGGCGAGTGCCAGGTTCTCGGCAATCTGCATGTCGGCAGCGGTGCCGCGCATGGGGTCCTGGAACACGCGGCCCAGGTACTTGGCGCGCTGCGACTCGCTCAGGCGCGAGATGTCGTTGCCGTCGAGCTCGATGACGCCCGAATCGAGCGGGTACACGCCGGCGATCATGTTGAGCAGTGTGGACTTGCCGGCGCCGTTGCCGCCGATCACGGTCACAAAGTCACCGTCGTTGAGGGTGAGGTCGACGCCGGTGAGGGCGCGCTTCTCGGTGACGGTACCCTTGTTAAAGGTCTTCTTGACGTGCGATAGCTTAAGCATCTACCTCATCTCCCCTCGTATAGGAGCTGCGGAGCTTGTAGCGCTCCCAAACCACGGGCACGCACAGGGCCACGGCGACGATCACGGCAGAGAGCAGCTTCATGTCGTTGGCATCCATGCCCAGCTGCAGCACGATGGCGCGGATGAGGAAGTAGACCACGGAGCCAAAGACGGCAGAGGCCAGACGGACGCCAAACTGCGTGAGGCCACCGGGCAGCAGACGACCGAGCACCTCGCCGATGACGATGGCGGCAAGGCCGATGACGATGGCGCCGGTGCCCATGCCGATGTCGGCATACTTCTGGCTCTGGCAGATGAGCGCGCCGGCAAGGCCGATGAGGGCGTTGGAGAGCACGAGGGCGATCATCTTGGTGGTGTTGGTGTTAACGCCCAGGGCGCGGATCATGTACTCGTTGTTGCCGGTGGCACGCAGCGCCGAGCCGATCTCGGTGCCAAAGAACCAGTACAGGATGGCAACGATCGCGACGGCCAAAATGATGCCCAGGATAATGGCAACGGTGGACTGCGGCAGGCCCGTCATGTTGCTGACGGACGAGAAGATGGTGCCCTTGGCGAGGATGGGCGTGTTGGACTTGCCCATGATGCGCAGATTGATGGACCACAGACTGATCTGCGTAAGAATTCCGGCGAGGATCGCGGGGATCTCAAAGACGGTGGTCAGAATGCCCGTCACCGCACCCGCGATGGCGCCGGCGCACATGCCGGCCAAAACGGCGAGCAGCGGATCGACGTTGTTATTGACGATGAGCACGGCGCAAACGCAGCCGCCGAGGGCAAAGCTGCCGTCGCAGGTCATATCGGGGATGTCGAGCAGGCGGAACGTGATAAACACGCCAAGCACCATGATGCCCCAGAGGACGCCCTGCGAAACGGCGCCCTGCAATGCAATGAGCATGCTTCATACCTCCTAGGATAGGGTGGACACGTGATTCACCATAATAGCGGTAACAATGCATAAAAGAGTTGCGGACAGACGTTTTGTTTTACCTGAAACAAGCAGGGCGGACGCCGGTCTACGACGTCCGCCCCTGTGGCTCAGATATTGAATAACGCGACTATAACGCGAGCACGGGCGCCAGACGCATTGCCGCGTATGGCGCTACTCGTCCAGAGCGGAAAGGTCGATGCCCAGGGCCTCGGCCATCTCGTCGTTCTTGACGACGACCAGGTCCTTGCTCGAGAGGTGCTTGATAGCCATGTCCTCGGGCTTAGCCTCGCCCTTCAGGATCTTGACGGCCATCTCGCCTGCGGCATAGCCCAGATCTTCGTAGTTGATGGAGAGGGTGAACAGGCCGCCGGCCATGCACATGCCCTCCTCGCCGGTCACGAAGGGAAGCTTGTTCTCCTTGCAGATCTGGCCCACCTGCGAGGCGCCCGCAGCGATGGTGTTGTCGGTGGGGGAGTAGAGCGCGTCGACCTTGCCCACGGCAGACTCGACGACGGACTGGATCTCGTTGGAGCTCGAGACGGTGAAGTCGGTGTACTCGAGGCCCAGCTTGTCGAGCTCCTTCTTGGCGGCCTTGATCTGGACGTCGGAGTTGGACTCGGCGGTGCAGTAGAGCAGGCCGACCTTCTTTACGTCGGGCAGGACCTTCTGCATCATCTCGAGCTGCTCGGCGACCGGGGTGAGGTCGGAGGCGCCGGTGACGTTGGTGCCGGGCTTGTCGTTGTCCTGGACCAGGCCGGAGGCGGCGTAATCGGTGATGGCGCAGCCCACGATGGGGATATCGGCGGTGGCGCCGGCGGCAGCCTGCGCGGCGGGCGTGGCGATGGCATAGATCAGGTCGACGCCGTCGCCCACGAACTTGTCGGCAATGGACTTACACGTGGACTGGTCGTTCTGGGCGTTCTTCTGGTCGATCTTGACCTTAAGGCCGCTCTTCTTGATGGCCTTGACAAAGCCATCGTTGGCGGCATCGAGTGCGGAGTGCTCGGTGAGCTGCAGAACGCCGATGGTGTAGTCGGAACCGGCGGCAGCGGAGCCGGAACCAGAGTTGCCGCCGCATCCGGCGAGCGGAGCGAGCGCGAGCAGGCCAGCGGAGACCAGAAGGCTCCTGCGGCTGATGGTGATGTCCTTCATATCATTACCCCCAGTATAAAAATGGCTGGAAACACTGCACTGGGAAAAAGTGCAAGTGGGACTATAGTAACGCGGATGTCCATTTTTACAACATCTGGGCGGGTTTTTTAATACAGAACCGGATGAGCGGCGCTGGGAAGCGATGGGCGGCGGTCGGGTTTATGCGGCAGGTGCGGGGCTGTCTTCTTCATCCAGTGCGGCAAAGAGCTTCTTGCCATCGAGCAGGCGCGTGCTGACGTTTCTCATGCGGCTGACCTCAACGGTGCGCAGGGTATCGTCGGCGCCTCGGGCGTCGTAGACCGTCCCCAGCAGATACGAGATGCCATCGCGCTGCCTGATGGCAAAGGGTCGGAGCGTCATCCGCACCGCTTCGGCTTCGCCACGAGCCGTGATGCTTGAGATGTCAAAGCTCACCGTGGTTCCGTGGTCGATGGCCTGCTCGACGAGCTCGCACGTGTCGATGCGCTTGACGGGCGTGCGTGTTGCCTTGGCAGCCTTGCCGCCAACGCTTGGAGCGGGTTCGGGTGTATCGAGGTAGCCGCGAACGTCGGCACTCGCCATGGCAACTAAGTGCTGCGCCATGCTCTTGCGGATAGCGATAGGCGTGGAGCGGTTGCGCATGACCATACCGTGGAGCCGGATGATCTCTTCATCGGTGAGCGGGCGGGTAAGAAGTTTGTAGCCCACGCCGCGTTTGTAGTCGATTTCGTATCCGGCGTGACGAAGCGCGGATATCGAGGTGTAGATGCTACGCCGCGCTGCCGAGATGGGCATGCGGGTGGGGTCATCGGGATGGGCGAGGCGCTCGACCAGCTCGTCGGAAAGCAATGCCTTGTCTTCGCCGGTGTTTTCGCTTAAGAGCTGCAGGATGCGCACGGCACGATAGGCTGCCATCGAGGCGGCGCCTCTGGTCGTGGTCTCGTAGTTTTCAACAACGGCTTCGGTCATAGTGCCCACGTCCTTTCCGTTTTAGGTGATGACGGCTCAGAGCCTAGGGGGTGGAGCTTGGCCAAGGACACATGACGCCTTGGGCGGTCGATGGCTGCCGGCAAACGGTGGGTCGAGTTTTCAACAGCCCTGCTCAACTGACCAAAACCTTGCCAAAAGCTTGACGGATGCTGTTGAAAAAAGCGCCCCTCGGCTGTTGCCGAGAGGCGCTGGCGCGGTGCGGTGCAGCACACGAGGAAGTGCGGCGATTAGAAATCGGCGTTGCCCACGGTGCGGGGATGCGGCAGGACGTCGCGGATGTTACCCACGCCCGTCAGGTACATGACCAGGCGCTCGAAGCCCAGGCCGTAGCCGGCGTGCTTGCAGGAGCCATAGCGGCGCAGGTCCAGATAGTACTTGTACTGCTCGGGGGCCATGCCCAGGTCCTTAATACGACCCTCGAGCAGGTCCAGGCGCTCCTCGCGCTGGGAGCCACCGATGATCTCGCCAATGCCCGGCACCAGGCAGTCAGCAGCGGCGACGGTCTTGCCATCGTCGTTCATGCGCATGTAGAAGGCCTTGATCTCGGCCGGGTAGTCGGTCACGAAGGTCGGGCGCTTAAAGTGCTCCTCGGTCAGGAAGCGCTCGTGCTCGGTCTGCAGGTCGATGCCCCAGCTCACGGGGTAATCGAACTTGTGACCGGCGGCGACGGCCTGCTCCAGGATCTCGACGGCCTCGGTGTAGGTGACGCGGGCAAAGTCGGAGTTTGCCACGTGGTTCAGCCGCTCGATGAGACCCTTGTCCACAAACTTGTTGAGCATGTTGAGCTCGTCGGGGCAGGTGGCCATGACGTCCTTGAGCACGTACTTGAGCATGGCCTCGGCGTTATCCATGTAGTCGTTGAGGTCGGCGAAGGCCATCTCGGGCTCGATCATCCAAAACTCGGCGGCATGGCGCGTGGTGTTGGAGTTCTCGGCGCGGAAGGTGGGGCCAAAGGTGTACACGTCGCCAAAGGCCATGGCAAAGTTCTCGGCATTGAGCTGGCCGGACACGGTAAGGCTCGCGTGCTTGCCAAAGAAGTCCTGGCTCCAGTCGACCTCGCCGGATTCGGTGAGGGGCGGATTTTTGGGGTCGAGCGTGGTCACGCGGAACATCTCGCCGGCGCCCTCGCAGTCACTCGTGGTGATGATGGGGGTGTTGACGTAGACAAAGCCCTGCTCCTGGAAGAAGCGGTGGATGGCGGCAGCCGCGACAGAGCGGATGCGGAACACGGCGCGGAACAGGTTGGTGCGCGGGCGCAGGTGCTGCTGGGTGCGCAGGAACTCGACGGTTGCGCGCTTCTTCTGCAGCGGGTAATCCGGGGCGCTGACGCCCTCGACCTCGATGGAGGTGGCAGAAAGCTCGAAAGGCTGGGGCGCATCGGGGGTCAGCTTGACGGTGCCGGTGCAAATGAGTGCGGCCGAGACGTTTTGATGGGCGATCTCGTCGTAGTTGTCGAGTGCCTCGCGGTTCATGACGACCTGCAGGTCGCGGAAGCAGCTGCCGTCGTTGAGTGTAACGAAGCCAAAGTTCTTCATGTCGCGGACGGACTTGACCCAGCCGGCAACGGTGACGGTCTGGCCACCGAGCGACTCGGCATCGGCATAGAGCTGCGCGATTTTGGTGCGGTTCACGTATCCTCCCATGATGGTTGAATGACAGTTATCCATACAGTTCGATATTCTAGCAGCTCGGCTCGTTTGGGCTATGCAGAGAGCGCGTCGGCTGGACGGTTTTCAAACGAAAAGCGCCCACGGCCAGATGGTCGCGGACGCTTGGATGAGCTGCCTGATTGGCTGCACGGGTTGGGCTTGGCTACTTGGTCTTAGCCACCAGCAGCGGGTCGCCGAGCTTGACGAGCGGGTTGCCGCCAATGAGCGTGCCGGACTCGCCGACGTGGTCGATGCTCTTAAGGCGGTCGAGCTCGGAGATGATGACCGTCACGATGTCCTCGTGGCCGGCGGCCTTGATGGCATCGCGGTCGAAGCTGATGAGCGGCTGGCCGGCCTTGACCGTGTCACCCATCTCGACAAAGCGGGCAAAGCCCTTGCCGTTCATTTGCACGGTGCCCAGGCCAACGTGGATGAACACGCGCAGGCCGTCCTCGGTGATCATGCCAATGGAGTGGTTGGTGACAGTGGTGGCGCCGATGCGGCCGTTGGCGGGCGCATAGATGGTGTCGGTAATGGGCTCAATGCCGTAGCCCTGGCCAAGCATGCCCGAGGCGATGGTCTCGTCGGGAACCTCGTCCAGATTGACGAGCACGCCGTTGACGGGAGCGTAGATGACGCCGTCGCGGGTGGCGAAGCTTGCTGCGGGCGGAACGGACGCCTCGCCCGTCGAGGTGAACGTGGACTTGAGCGAATCGAGCAGACCCATAGATGCCTCCAACGTATCAAGTGCGCATATCGCGCGCGTGTAGTTTGCCGGAAACGTTTCGTACGTGTTTCCCGGCACGGTCAGCGCCTCTATTCTACGCTGCTCAACGATAGCTCTGAGCTGCGATTTTGTGATATATCAGTTGAAGGGCAACTTATTGCGGGGGTGTTTCTGCGCCGCGGGCTCAAGTGGGGTACGCTTGAGGGCGATAAAAAGTGCGCATGTTTTGCGCGAAGGGAGCACCAATGATTGTCGAGAACCATGCACTGTGGGGCGAGGAACCGACCGAGGAATATCCGGCGACATTTACGTTTTTGGGGGCCGAGCCGCTGCCCGATAAACCCAATGGCCGTCGTCCGGCAGTGATTGTCTGCGGCGGAGGCGGGTTTACGCATATCGCCCCGCATGAGCAAGATCCGGTGGCGTTTGCGTTTTTGGACCACGGCTACCAGGCCTTTGTGCTCAATTATGTGACGAGCGCCACGGGCGATGTGAGCTTTCCGCACCCTCAGGCAGACCTCGCCAAGATGGTCGCCACGGTGCGTGCCAACGCCGACGAATGGCATGTCGACCCCAAGCGCGTGTGCGTCGTGGGCTTTTCGGCGGGCGGTATGATCTGCGCTTCGCTGGCAACGCAGTGGAAGAGTGGTCCTTTTGCAGGCCTTGCCGGGGCTCGTCCGGAGGATATTCGCCCCGACGCCGTGGTACTGGGCTACCCCTTGCTCGACCTTGCCTATGTGCGCGATATGCAGACGCGCGACCCGCGTATTGACCTGCGCGTCCCCAAGACCGGCGGCAAGACGGGGCGCGATCTGCTCAACGACTACCTGTCGATGGTGACGGGCGGCGAGGCGACCGATGAGCACCTGGCCGACATTTGCCCCACCACGCACGTTTCGCGCCAGATGCCCCCGACCTTTGTGTGGGGTGTGTCCGATGACAAGACGGCGCCGATCGCGCAGGTCTACCCGTTTGCGCAGCGCATGGCCGAGGAGGGCGTCGCCTGCGAGATGCACGTCTTTGATCAGGGCGGCCACGGCCTTTCGCTCGGCAACGCCAATACCGCCGTCGACAACGAGGACAAGCAGGTTTCCGTCCGTCCCTGGATCCGCCTAGCCTTCCGTTTCCTAGGCCGTCACGGCTTCTAAGTCGCGCAGTGCGAGGGTGGATAATCTCCCGTTTTTGGTCTGCTTTTCGGCCAAAAATGGGAGATTTTCCACCCTCGTCAGTCAAGCGTCCGAAAATCCACTCTCGTGATGGTGCAAGGGGACACTTGGCACTTGGGGACGTTCCTTTTGTGCCGGCAGTTGGGGACAGTCCTAGCACCAATCTGGCAATTGAACGTCGCCTTGCGTTCGCGCTATCATGCATGGTTACAATTGGTTAGCCGTGGCAAACGGTTAGCTATGGCAAACTAAATGCAACGCCTTGTGGGCGCCGGGGGAGGAACGCGGACGTGAGGCTCGATACGCTCGAGATCGGAAAGGACGCCGTTGTCGCATCGGTGACATCGGATGACCAGGCACTCCGACAACATATATTGGACATGGGCCTAACGCCGGGCACCGAGGTCACCATGATGAAGTACGCTCCCATGGGCGACCCGCTCGAGATTCGACTGCGCGGCTACGAGTTGACGTTGCGCAAGGACGATGCCGCCCGCATTGAGCTCGTGGATGTCCACGACACCGATACGGGCCCGCGCGTTAACGCCGCAATCGGCACGACGGAACACCCGGCACTGGGCGAGGGCACGTATTCGCCCCGCGCGGCCAAGACGGCTGTGCCCGAGGGCGCGCCGCTGCATTTCGCCCTCGCCGGCAACCAAAACTGCGGCAAGACCACGCTGTTCAATCAGCTGACGGGCTCCAACCAGCACGTCGGCAACTTTCCCGGCGTAACGGTTGACCGCAAGGACGGCGCCATTCGCAACCATCCGGAGGCGAGCGTCACCGACCTTCCCGGCATCTATTCGCTGTCGCCGTACACGGGCGAAGAGATCGTCAGCCGCCAATTCATCCTTGATGAGAACCCCGATGCGATTATCGACATCATCGATGCCACCAACATCGAGCGCAATTTGTATCTGACGCTGCAGCTCATGGAGCTCGATCGCCCCATGGTCATCGCGCTCAACATGATGGACGAGGTAACGGCCAACGGCGGCGCCGTGGACGTCAATCTGCTCGAGAGCCTGCTGGGCGTGCCGGTCGTTCCCATTAGCGCCGCCCGCAACGAGGGTATCGGCGAGCTCGTGGAGCATGCCCTGCACGTGGCACGATTCCGCGAGCGCCCCGGTCGCTTGGACTTTTGCGCGCCCGACGGCCCGGACGGCGGCGCGCTGCACCGCTGCATCCACGGTATTGCCAACCTGATTGAGGACCATGCTGCAACGGCGCATATTCCGGTGCGCTTCGCGGCGACCAAGTTGGTTGAGGGCGATGAGCTGGTAACCGAAGCACTTCACCTGGATCGTAACGAGCTCGACGCCATCGAGCACATCATTACTCAGATGGAGGGCGAGGCAGGCACCGACCGCCTGTCCGCGTTGGCCGACATGCGCTTTAGCTTTATCGGCGATGTGTGCGGGCGCTGCGTGGTCAAGCCACACGAGAGCCGCGAGCATGTGCGCTCCGTCAAAATCGACCGTATCCTGACCGGTCGTTACACGGCCATTCCGGCGTTTCTGGTAATCATGGGCCTTGTCTTTTGGCTGACGTTTGGTGTGATCGGTGCTGCGCTGCAGGGCCTCATGGAGGACGGCATCGCGGTCGTCATTGCCTCGGCCGATGCGGGCCTCGAGGCGTTTGGCACCAACGACGTGGTGCGCTCGCTGGCGGTCGACGGCGTGCTCACGGGCGTGGGCAGCGTGCTGACCTTCCTGCCGATTATCGTCGTGCTCTTCTTGTTCCTCTCCATTTTGGAAGATTCGGGTTATATGGCGCGCGTTGCCTTCGTTATGGATAAAGTCCTGCGCCGCTTTGGCCTTTCGGGCCGCAGCTTTGTCCCCATGCTCGTCGGCTTTGGCTGCACCGTGCCGGCCATTATGTCGACGCGCACGCTGCCGTCCGAGCACGACCGCAAGATGACGGTCATGCTCACACCGTTTATGAGCTGCTCGGCAAAACTGCCGGTTTACGGCCTGCTGTGCGGAGCGTTCTTCCCAAAGGCGACGGTCCCCGCCATGGTTTCGCTCTATGTGTTGGGCATTGTGGTCGGCTGCATCGCGGCGCTCGTACTCAACCGCACGGCGTTCAAGGGCGACCCGGTGCCGTTTATCATGGAGCTCCCCAACTATCGTCTGCCGAGCGTCAAGACGACGGTGATGCTCGCGTGGGATAAGGCCAAGGACTTCATTACCAAGGCCTTCACCATTATCTTTGCCGCCACGGTCGTGATCTGGTTCCTGCAGACGTTCGATATCCGCTTTAACGTGGTTGCCGACCAGTCGCAGAGCTTGCTTGCCGGTCTGGGCAGCATTATCGCGCCGGTGCTGGCGCCGCTCGGCTTTGGCGATTGGCGCGCATCGACGGCGCTCGTCACGGGGCTTATCGCCAAGGAGAGTGTTATCTCGACGCTTACGGTGCTTTTAGGCGCAACCTCGCCTGCGGCGCTCTCGACCATGTTCTCGCCGTTTACCGCCTACGTGTTCCTGGTCTTCACGCTGTTGTATCCGCCGTGCGTGGCGGCCATCGGCGCCGTCAAGAGTGAGCTGGGCGGACGCTACGCCGTGGCGGTGTTCGCGTTTCAGGTGGCGGTTGCTTGGATCGTGGCGTTCTTGGTCCACGGTGTTGGCGTTCTGATCGGCTTGTAAACGAACGGCTTGCGAGTAAAGCCTTCCTGTTTAGAGCGAGACCGCGGGTTATACTCCTCTGTCAAACAGTTCGTTTGGCGGAGGAGTTTTTTGTTATGGCGTTCGACAAGGCGATGGCACATTTAAAGGCGAAAGGCTTTGGCGATCGTGTGATCGTGCCCCAGGAGGAGACAGCGACCGTCGAGGATGCCGCAGCAGCGCTGGGGACGGCGCCGGCGCAGATCGCGAAGACGATGGCGTTTGATGTCGATGACGCGGCGGTGCTCGTGCTGTGCGCCGGGGATGCGCGCGTCAACAGCTCCAAGTTCAAAAAGTTCTTCCACGGCAAGCCGCATATGATTCCCAGCGCCGCGGTGGAAGAAGCCGTGGGCCATGCGCCCGGCGGCGTTTGCCCCTTCGGCATCAACGAGGATGTGGCGGTTTATCTGGACGAGTCTCTCAAGCGTTTTGATACCGTCTATCCCGCCTGCGGCGACGACCACAGCGGCGTGGCGCTTTCGGTGTCCGAGCTCGAGGCGGCATCTGACGCCCAGGGCTGGGTCGACGTCTGCCGCGGGTGGGAGCTGCCGACCGCGTAGACCTCCATGTGTCGAATTGTTTTCGGTCCCGTGTCCGTTACTGACGGATGCGGGACCGTTGCTATATAATCGCCTCCGCTCAAAATGATTGGAGACGTTATATATGAGTCAGGCAAGGCAAGACGGCATCGCACTCAAGCAGTGGCTCCCGCTCATCGGGCTCACCTGCTGCGCGTTCGTGTTCAACACGTCGGAGTTCATGCCCATCGGCCTGCTGACCGACATCGCCGCGTCGTTCTCGCTCACCGAGGCCCAAGCTGGCATCATGATCTCGGTTTATGCCTGGGGCGTCATGCTGCTGTCGTTGCCGCTCATGGTGTTCGCCTCGCGCTTTGAGTTTAAGCGGATGCTGTTGGGCGTGCTGGCCGTGTTCTCGCTTGGCCAGTTCCTGTCCGCCTTGGCGCCGACCTATCCCATCTTGGTCTGCGCGCGCCTGGTGGTTGCTTGCGCGCACGCCGTGTTCTGGTCAGTCGCATCGATCATGGCCTCGCGTTTGGTTGATACGCGCCACGGCGCGCTTGCCATCAGCATGATCGCCACGGGCTCATCTATCGCGCAGATCTTCGGCCTGCCGCTCGGCCGCGCCATCGGCCTGGCCGTGGGCTGGCGCATGACGTTTGCCGTGGTCGGAGCCTTCTCCACCGCTGCGGTGGTGTACCAGGCCGCCGTGTTCCCGGCCATGTCGGCTGGCGAGCGCTTTACGCTCAAGCAACTGCCCGAGCTGCTCAAGAACCCGTTCCTCATCGCGCTCTATGCGGTCACGGTGTTCATGGCGACCGGCTATTACGCGGGCTACAGCTATATTGAGCCTTTCCTGGCTCAGGTCGCGCATGTCGATGCGAGCGCCATCACCATGACGCTGACGGCGTTCGGCTGCTCCGGCCTGCTGGGCAGCTGGCTGTTCGGCCGTCTGTTCGACGGGCACCGCTTCCCGTTTCTTGCGATCACGCTCTCCGGCGTGCCGCTGGCTCTGCTGCTCATGGGGCCGGCTGCAGCGTCGCTCGCCGCGGTCCTCGCCGTCTGCGCGCTGTGGGGCTGCTGCGCCACGGCCTTTAACGTGGCGTTCCAGGCCGAGCTCATCAAGTACACGCCGGCGGATTCGTCGGCCGTTGCTATGTCGATCTTCTCGGGTTTGTTTAACCTCGGCATTGGCACGGGCACCGCGATCGGCGGCGCCGTGGTTTCGGGCCCCGGTATTGCCTGGATCGGCTACGCAGGCGGCGCGATCGCCGTCGTAGGCGTCATCCTCGCCATCACGGTAATGTTCCCGGCCATCCGTCACGCCAAAGCCGTCGCCTAACCACATCCCTCCATCAGTTGCGGTGAAATACGGACTGTTTAGCCCAATAAACCTGGCAAGCAGTCCGTATTTCACCGCAACTTATTTTGGGGGAGGGGGTGCGCGGTGGGCATACAATGGATGGCGTTGCGTGAAAGTTACCCGGGAGGTTGCTATGTGGGCATACGAGACGACGTTCTATCAGATCTATCCGCTGGGCTTTTGCGGTGCCCCGCGTGAAAATGCCGCGCCCGTTGCCGAGGATGAGCTCGCTCAGGCCGCCGATGCCGCAGCCAACCCCGATGCCCCCATCATGAAGATCGCCCAATGGGCCGATTACCTGCAGGAACTTGGCATCGGTGCCGTGCTCATCAATCCGCCCCTTGAGTCCGACAGCCACGGCTACGACACGCGCAGCCTGCGCCATATCGACCGTCGCCTGGGTGGGGATGCCGACTTTGCCGCCGTGTGCGAGACGCTGCACGCCCATGGCATCCGCGTGGTGCTCGATGCCGTCTTCAACCACGTCGGTCGCGGCTTTTGGGCCTTCCGCGATGTGCAGGAGCGCAAGTGGGATTCGCCCTATAGGGACTGGTTCCACATTAGCTTTAACGGTGACTCGTGCTATGGCGATGGCTTTTGGTACGAGGGCTGGGAGGGTCATTTTGAGCTCGTGAAGCTCAACTTGCAAAACCCTGCCGTGGTCGAATACCTGCTCGAGTCCGTGCGCCGCTGGGCAGAGGTCTTTGGCGTCGACGGTCTGCGTCTGGACGTCGCCTACATGCTCGACCGCGACTTCATGCGCCGCCTGCACGCTTTTACCCGCGAGCTCAAGCCCGACTTTGTGTTGATTGGCGAGACGCTCCACGGTGACTACAACCAGATCGTCAACGACGAAATGCTCGACTCCTGCACCAACTACGAGTGCTACAAGGGCCTGTACTCCAGCTTTAACTCGGTCAATATGTTCGAGATCGCCCACTCGCTGCACCGTCAGTTTGGCGGCGATCCGTGGTGCATCTACCGCGGGAAGCACCTGCTGTCGTTTGTCGACAACCACGATGTGCCGCGCCTGGCGAGTATCCTTACCGATAAGTCGTGCCTGCGTCCCGCCTACGGCATGCTCTTTGGTATGCCGGGCATTCCGTGCGTCTACTACGGCAGCGAGTGGGGGATTGCCGGCGAAAAGGGTGGCCCCGACGGCGACTGGGCGCTGCGTCCTGCGCTCGATGAACCTGCACCCAACGAGCTGACGGCATTTGTCACACAGCTCGTGCACCTGCGCTCGGCAAACGACGCGGCGGCCCACGCCCTCAACTACGGCGCCTATCGCAACGCGGTGATTCAGAACAAGCAACTGCTGTTCGAGCGCGCCTGCGACGACGCGACGGTGCTCGTGGCGGTCAATGCCGTGGACGAGCCCTATACCTTTGGAGCCGGCGAACTCAACGGCTCCTTCGTCGACCTGCTTGCCGACGGTGCGCCCACGGTCGAGCTGTCGGGCTCCCTTGAGCTTGCGCCCTACGAGGTGCGCTATCTGCTGAGGGTCTAGCTCATGACAGCGTTGGACGAGGGATATCAGCATATTGAGCATGGGTTTGAACCCGTGTTTGACGAGCATTCGCGCGTTTTGGTGCTGGGGTCGTTTCCTTCGGTGCTCTCGCGTGCCAACGCCTTCTATTACGGCAACCCCCAGAACCGCTTTTGGCGCGTGATCGCTGCGTGCCTTGGCGCGCCCGTGCCGCCCAACGAGGGAGACCCTTTGGCGAGCGGTGAGCCCGCGACGCTCGACGCCTCGATTGCCGCCAAGCGGGCCATGCTGCTCAACGGTGGCGTGGCCCTGTGGGATGTGATCGAGAGTTGTGACATCAAGGGCTCGAGCGACGCCAGCATCAAAAACGTCGTGCCGGCACATATTGAGCGCATCACCGATGCTGCGCCTATCGAGGTCGTTATTTGCAACGGCGGCACGGCCGGGCGGCTCTACAAGCGCTACCTGCAAGAGCGCACGGGGCTACCCGCTATCGTCCTGCCCTCGACAAGTCCCGCCAATGCGGCATGGCGTCTGGAGCGGCTTGTTGAGCGCTGGCGTGAGGCTGTTGACTGGGCAGCTTGTTAATTTAGATGTATGAGCGGCTGCCGAGATATTTCAGAGCGATATGCCAAATCGGTGCGGGCAGCGCAGGTTCGGCATAAACCATGCCATCGGTGTCGACGTCCTCGGCATTGCCGCCGCCAAGTCGCTGCGCATGCTTCACCGAGCACCCCATGCGCACGGCGCCCACGAGCTTGTCTATGGCTTCCGAAAACGGTCGGCGCAAGAGGCCCATACGCGGGGATCGGCGAAGCACTGCGACGCCGGCGCCGGTGCAGACAGTGACGCCGCCACACCACGACAGCCCTCGATGCTCGCATGCTTCGCGCAGGCGGCCAACTGCAACGTGAGCCTGTTCAGCGCTTCCGTAGGCAGCTTGAACGATGACATAGATGCGAGTTTCCACGCCCTCAAGGCAATCAAGCGCCTGTTCAACGACGGCCATCTCCTCGTTATCGAGCGCATCCTCAACGGCGAATACGATGCCGTCCACAGCGCTGACGCCATCACCCGTTCCCAGATCGACCGGGCGGGGGAGCGAAGTACCGGAAAGCCGGGCATACGCCGCGATGACATCCTGAAGGTCCCAGAGCAAAAACTCAAGATCGGCGCTGTTGGGAATACTGATATATGCAATGTCCCGCAGCGTTTTGGGCTTATCGCCGCGCGCAGTCGCCTCCATGCCATCTCCTTTCCAGTCCGTTTCCGTTTAGGTTACACCGTCTGCCAGCCCTCCGCCGCGCTATCCTAGTGCAACCCTTACGAAAGGAATGCCATGCGCCTGCCCATGAACACTTCGCTTGCCACGCTCAAGCCCTCCGGCATCCGCCGGATCAACGCGCTCGCCGCGCAGCATCCGGGATGCATCGCGCTGGCGCTCGGCGAGCCCGATTTTCCCACGCCCGACGTGATTAGCGCCGAGGTGACCGCGTCGCTCAACCGCGGCGACACGCACTATCCGCCCAACAACGGACGCCCCGCCTTGCGCGAGGCGCTGTCCACATATATGGGTGAGGCGGGCCTTTCGTTTTCGGCTGACGAGGTCATCCTCACGGATGGCGCAACCGAGGCCCTGTCGGCTACGTTTATGGCAATGCTCAACCCCGGCGACGAGGTCATTATCCCCACGCCGGCTTTTGGCCTGTACGAGAGCATCGTCGTGGCCAACCACGCCAAGGCGGTCTTTTTGGATACGGAGCTCGCGCAATTCCAGATCGACGAGGAAGCGCTTCGTGCCTGTGTGACGCCGGCGACCAAGGCCATCGTCATCTGCTCGCCCAACAACCCCACGGGTTGCATCCTCAACGCGGTATCGCTCGACGCCGTGGCGCGCGTGGCAGAGCAGGCGGGCATCTACGTAGTCTGCGACGATGTCTACAACCGCCTGGTCTACGTTGACGGCTACGAGCGCTTCGCCCAGCGCCACCCAGAACTGCGCGAGCAGACGGTCATCATCGAGAGCTTCTCCAAGCCCTGGGCCATGACAGGCTGGCGCCTAGGCTGGCTCGCAGCCGCAACCCCCGTCATCGCCGAGATCGCAAAGGCCCACCAATACTTAGTGTCGAGCGCTGTTTCCTTCGAGATGGACGCCGCAGCCCGAGCCCTCACCGTCGACCCCACCCCCATGCTCAACGTCTACCGAGCCCGCCGCGAACGCGTGCTCGCAGCCCTAGACGCCATGGGACTCGACGTAGTGGAGCCCGCAGGAGCCTTCTACGCCTTCCCGAGCATCAAACAATTCGGCCTAACAAGCGAGGATTTCTGCATCAAAGCCATCAAAGAAGCCAACGTAGCCCTAGTCCCCGGAGACTGCTTCGGCACCGAAAACCACATCCGCCTAAGCTACTGCGTCTCCGACCAAGATTTAGACGAAGGCCTCCACCGCCTGTCCACCTTCGTTTCAACCCTATAGCCCAACGGGACCCAACCCATCAGCCCACCGACCCAAGCATTATGAGTGGGGGCGTCAGCCAACGGAAAACCGGACTGCCCAAAGTCAACGCAGGCACGCGCCGCCGAAGGCCGGGCGCAAGGTTTTCGTAGATTCCGCACGAGCCGGAAAGCACTTAATGTGCTTTCCGAGCGAGCCCAGGACTTGACCGAGCGAAAACCTTGCGCCCGGCCTTCGGCGGTGCGTGCCGGATGGTGGAATTGTGTGCAGCCCGGATTTACGTTGACCGACGCCGGGGTCCCCGCCATAATACTTTCGGTTCACGCACGAATCCGCTGCCAGAGACAGCCGGCGCAAACGGGTCTTACCCGCGAGCTTAATGGGACATCCCGCCAGCCGAGGTGGTCGAGTAGATATGTCTTCTCGCCCCCGTCGCTCATGCAGCGCGGGGGCTTTCTTTTTGGACATGCCCCCGTCACGTCCTTGTGGCGGACCGTGCCCGGAAAGAATTCGAGGAGGTGTAATTCATGCCCCAGCAGTACAAAATCGACAAGGTTGCAGAGATCGAGTCTCGTATCGCCGAGAACGCCGGTCTGTTCGTCGTCAACTACAACGGTCTGACGGTTAAGCAGGCTCAGGAGCTGCGTCATCAGCTTCGCGAGTGCGGCGCCGAGATGAAGGTCTACAAGAACAACCTGGTCAAGATCGCTCTCAAGAACCAGGAGCAGCCCGAGCTCGACGAGATCCTCGCCGGCCCCGTCGCTTATGTGTTCTACGAGACCGAGCCGGTCGAGGCCGCTAAGGCCCTTAAGGACTTCTCCGCTAAGTCCAAGGGCGTCCTTGAGATCAAGGGCGGTATCTCCGACGGCAAGGCCGTTTCCGCTGATGATGTTAAGGCTATCGCCGAGCTGCCCACCAAGGATCAGCTTCTCGGCCAGATCGCCGGTCTCATCTCCGGTTTCGCTCGCGACATCGCTGTCTGCGTCAACGGCGTTTCCTCTGGTCTCGCTCGTTCGATCCAGCAGGTCTCCGAGCAGAAGGCAGCCTAGTCGCTGTTTTCACCCGCGGCGGCAACGCCGCACCCCTGGCGCATTCGCGCCGTGTTTTAACTGATCTCCGTGCATCCGCACGGAAACCGAAAGGACTTAGAAATGGCTAAGCTTACCACCGATGAGATCATCGATGCTCTTAAGGAAATGACCCTTCTCGAGGCTTCCGAGCTCGTCAAGGCTATCGAGGACACCTTCGGCGTTTCCGCCGCTGCTCCTGCCGCTGTTGTCGCCGCTCCTGCTGCTGGCGCTGCTGAGGCCGAGGAGAAGACCGAGTTTGACGTCGTGCTCGAGGGCTTCGGCGACAACAAGATCCAGGTCATCAAGGCCGTCCGTGAGCTCACCAACCTTGGCCTGAAGGAGGCCAAGGAGGTCGTCGAGGGCGCTCCCAAGGCTGTTCTCGAGGGTGCCAAGAAGGAGGACGCCGAGGCTGCCAAGGAGAAGCTCGAGGCTGCTGGCGCTGCTGTCACCCTCAAGTAATCAGGCTTTCTCGCCAGATTTCTTTGCAGACGGGGTTCGCATTGCGATCCCCGTCTTTTTTCGTTTTGATCCCTCGGCAGCTGCTGCTCGGCGCATGCCCGACAGTCCGCCAGGGGTAATAAAATTGCGCTATTCAAGCAATAATTTGCGTTGACCTGCTGAAGAATTGTCTTTGCCTTGTAGTGATACATGGTTTCGGCAGTAAGATACTTCGGTATCGCTATTTGGTCTGCGGCTGTGTGCCGCACGCATGAGGCGCATGTGCGCCTGCGAAAGGATCTTTGAATAACATGAAGGCAATCATCCCCGCCGCCGGTCTTGGCACGCGTTTTCTGCCTGGCACCAAGTGCACGCCTAAAGAGATGCTGCCGGTGCTCGACAAGCCGGTCATCCAGTACGTCGTCGAGGAGGCACTCGACCCCGAGGAGGTCGACGACGCCATCATCGTTACCTCTCCTGGTAAGCCCGAGCTGCTGAGCTACTTCCAGCCCGATCGTTCGCTCGAGAACCTGCTGCGCGAGCGCGGCAAGAACGCTT
The DNA here is from genome assembly GCA_934667065.1 of uncultured Collinsella sp. Taxonomy (GTDB): domain Bacteria; phylum Actinomycetota; class Coriobacteriia; order Coriobacteriales; family Coriobacteriaceae; genus Collinsella. Next base: position 42,536 of record CAKULD010000010.1, on the reverse strand, counting down.
ACGCCGACGCCGTCGCCCATGCGGGCGGCATGCCGGTTGACTTCCGCTACCAGTACGAGCCCAAGGGCCTCGGTCACGCCATTCGCTCTGCCGCCGACGCCGTGGCAGGGGAGAACTTCCTGGTTCTTCTGGGCGACTACGTTGTGCCCAACCGTGACATCTGCGACAAGATGCTCGCCGTCTCCAAGGAGCACGGTGGCGCTTCGGTTATCGCCGTCGCCGCGTGCGCTCCCGAGGAAGTCAGCCGTTATGGCGTTATCGCCGGTGACCGCGTGGGCTCGCTCGAGGGCTTCGAGAATGTTGCCGATGCCGAGCCGGGTGCTGTCTGGCGTATCGGCGGTCTGGTTGAGAAGCCTGCCCCCGAGGCAGCTCCCTCCAACCTGTACATCGTCGGTCGTTACCTGCTGAGCCCGCTGGTCATGGACCTGCTCGCCGATCAGCAGGCTGGTAAGGGCGGCGAGATCCAGCTCACCGATGCTATGGCCCGTTCGCTCGACCGCGAGGCTATGTACGCCGTCGTCATCGACCCGCTTTCGGGCTACGACACTGGCACGCCCTCTGGTTGGATGGCCACCAACGCCCTCATGGCCGCAAGCGATCCTCGCTTCGCCGACGCCTTTTGGGACGCCATCGACGAGCGCGGCGGCTTAAAGCGTTAACGCGGTTTTACCAAACCGCGTAACGGCTCGAAGCTGTCATGGCAGGAACGGGTGCGGACTTCGGTCTGCGCCCGTTTTTTTATGCGCGCCGTCCGGCCTGGGAAAATGCGTCCCACTATTTGGCTGAATTCTGGGATGCACTTTCCGGTTGGGGCCCCTAGCGGAAAGTGCGACCCGGAATAACAGCTCAAACTGGGATGCAGTTTCCCCAACGGGCCCATAGGGGAAAGTACGTCCCAGAATATCGGCTCAGAACGGGATACGCTTTCCCAAACAGGGCTCAACTGGAAACTGCATCCCAGTTTGAGGCATCAAAACGGGACGCAGTTTCCGGTTGATCAACTCTCACCGCCATTCCGCCGTTCAACGGCCCGCGCCCTCAGCTCTGTTCACAGAAATCATATGAACAGATGTTCGATATACCTATATCTACCTGCGCGTTTTCTGTCGAAAAACTTTGCTACTCCAAAAACTCAATCGCGTCAAGGCTTTTCTTGCTCAACGGTCGGTACCTGATAAACTATTAGGTTGCGATAACTGGCGAAGCTATGCCTCGCCAACCCACCGAGCATTTCCGTGAAGGAGGAAAAACCTGGTGACCTACGCATACACTGCCACTGAGCGCAAGCGCGTCAGCTTCGGGAAAATCCCGGAGGCCATGGAGCTCCCCAACCTTATCTCTGTTCAAAGGGAATCCTTTGAGCGTTTTAAGGACGAGGGCCTTCGTGAGGCGTTCAAGGAATCCAGCCCCATCCAGAGCCAGAACCATGTTCTCGAGGTTACCTTCGGCGAGCATCAGTTCGGCGACCCCGCGCACACCGTCGAGGAGTGCCGCGAGAAGGATATGACCTATCAGGCTCCGCTTCTGACCGACGTCCGTCTCACCAACAAGGAGACCGGCGAGATCAAGGAGCAGCTCGTCTTCATGGGCGACTTCCCCATGATGACCGATCAGGGCACCTTCATCATCAACGGTACCGAGCGTATCGTCGTCTCGCAGCTCGTCCGTTCTCCGGGCGTGTACTACAGCTCCGAGATGGATTCGGGCAAGCAGATCTACAAGGCCCAGATCATCCCGTCCCGCGGTGCCTGGCTTGAGTTCGAGGTCGACAAGCGCGACCAGCTCATGGTCTCCATCGACCGTAAGCGCAAGCAGAGCGCCACGATGTTCCTGCGCGCCCTTGGCATCGCCGTCACCAACGACGACATCATCGAGCTGCTCGGCAACTCCGATGTGATCAAGCGCACCCTGGAGCGCGACACCGCCCTCACCCGCGAGGACGCCCTCATCGAGATCTACCGTCGTCTGCGCCCGGGCGAGCCTCCCACCGTGGATGCTTCCCGCAGCCTGCTCGAGGGCCTGCTCTTTAACCCGCAGCGCTACGATCTGGCCCGCGTCGGTCGTTACAAGGTCAACAAGAAGCTCAACCTCACCACCGAGGAAGAGGTCACGGTGCTCACCGACGAGGATATCGTCGCGACGCTGCGCTACCTCCTGTCCCTCGCTGCCGGCGAGCAGGGCTTCAAGGTCGACGACATCGACCACTTCGGCAACCGCCGCATCCGTACCGTCGGCGAGCTCGTCGCCAACCAGTTCCGTATCGGCATGAGCCGTATGGAGCGCGTCGTTCGTGAGCGCATGAGCTCCCAGGACATCGACGAGATCACCCCGCAGTCGCTCATCAACATCCGCCCGATCGTGGCCTCCATCAAGGAGTTCTTCGGTTCCTCGCAGCTCTCGCAGTTCATGGACCAGGCGAACCCCCTGACCGGTCTGACCCACAAGCGCCGTCTGTCCGCACTCGGCCCTGGCGGTCTTGCCGGCCACAAGTCCGGCTCCAGCCGCCGCACCAACGTGCCGACGGCCGTCCGCGACGTTCACAACTCGCACTACAGCCGCATGTGCCCGATCGAGACCCCCGAAGGCCCCAACATCGGCCTGATCGGCTCGCTCGCCCTCTACGCCCGCGTGAACGAGTACGGCTTCATCGAGGCCCCGTTCCGTCGTGTCGAGAACGGCGTTGCCACCGACCAGATCGACTGGATGACCGCTGACGAGGAAGAGAAGCACGTCATCGCGCCGGCCAACACGCCGCTCGATCCCAAGACCAACGAGTTCATCACGACCGATGCCGAGGGCAAGCTTGTCCGTCCGCACACCGTGATCGCCCGTACCCGCGACTTCGACGGCTCCTTCGGCGCTCCCGCCGACGTGCCCGTCGAAGACGTCGACTACATGGACGTCTCGCCGCGTCAGATGCTCTCCGTCGCAGCCACGCTGATCCCGTTCCTGGAGCACGACGACGCCAAGCGTACGCTCATGGGCGCAAACATGCAGCGTCAGGCCGTGCCGCTGGTTCACCCCGCCGCTCCCTATGTCGGTACCGGCATGGAGCGTCGCGCCGCTCTGGACTCCGGCGAGGTCACCCTGGCCAAGAACGCCGGCGAGGTCATCTTTGCCGACGCCGCCAAGATCATCGTCAAGCATGCCGGCGGCATGGACGAGTATCACCTGGCCAAGTACCAGCGCTCCAACCAGTCCACCTGCATCAACCACCGTCCGCTCGTGCGCGTCGGCGATACCGTTGAGCAGGGCGAGCCTCTGGCCGACGGTCCTTCGACCGATCACGGCGAGCTCGCACTGGGCCAGAACCTCACCGTGGCCTATATGCCGTGGGAAGGCTTTAACTACGAGGACGGTATCGTCGTGTCCGAGCGCCTGGTGGCCGAGGACCTGCTGACGACCATCAACATCACCCGTCACGAGATCGACGCCCGCGACACCAAGCTCGGCCCCGAGGAGATCACCCGCGAGATCCCGAACCTCTCCGAGGACATGCTTGCCAACCTTGACGAGGACGGCATCATCCGCATCGGCGCCGAGGTCGGCCCTGGTGACATCCTGGTCGGTAAGGTCACGCCTAAGGGCGAGAGCGCTCTGACCGCCGAGGAGCGCCTGCTGCGCGCCATCTTCGGTGCCAAGGCCCACGACGTCCGCGACACCTCCCTTAAGATGCCTCACGGCGCTTACGGCCGCGTCATCGACGTCGTTCGCTTTAGCCGCGAGAACGGCGACGACCTGGCCCCCGGCGTCAATGAGCAGGTGCGCGTCTACGTCGCCCAGCGTCGTAAGATCCAGCAGGGCGATAAGATCGCCGGCCGCCACGGCAACAAGGGCGTTATCTGTAACGTTCTGCCGGTCGAGGACATGCCCTACATGGCTGACGGTACCCCGATCGACGTTATCCTCAACCCGCTGGGCGTTCCTTCGCGTATGAACGTCGGCCAGCTGCTCGAGTGCCACCTTGGCTGGGCTGCCGCCTGCGGTTGGGATACCGAGCAGGCCGACTCCGACAAGTACATCCCCGGTCCGTTCTTCACCGCGACGCCCGTCTTCGATGGCGCCAAGGAGGACGAGATCGCCGAGGTCATCCGTCGTGCCAACAAGAACATGCTCAACAAGGCAACTGCTGCCTTTGGCGATCACATGCGCCCCGAGTTCGTCACCCAGCTTGACGAGCGCGGCAAGACCCGTCTGTTCGACGGCCGCACCGGCGAGGAGTTCCGCGAGCCCATTACCGTGGGTACGTCCTATATCCTCAAGCTCGGCCACATGGTCGACGACAAGATCCACGCCCGTTCGACCGGCCCTTACAGCCTGGTTACCCAGCAGCCTCTGGGCGGCAAGGCCCAGTTCGGCGGCCAGCGCTTCGGCGAGATGGAAGTTTGGGCACTGTACGCTTACGGTGCTTCCAACGTCCTGCAGGAGATCCTGACCGTCAAGTCCGACGATACCGTGGGCCGCGTCAAGACCTACGAGTCCATCGTCAAGGGCGAGAACGTCCCGGTCCCGGGTATCCCCGAGTCCTTCAAGGTTCTCGTCAAGGAGATCCGCTCCCTCGCTCTGGACATCGAGCCCATGCACGATGCCGACGAGGACGCCTCCGCCCCTGTGACCGCCGAGGAGACCTCCGCTCTCGACGACCTGGCAGCGCTCGCCGGCGTTGATGCCGACGTCGAGGCCGAGGATGCCGAGACCGCCGAGGCACCCGAGGCTGTCGCCGCCACGACCACTGATAAGGAGTAGTTGACTGTGGCAGATTTCGAAGCTACTGATTTTGACTCGGTAAAGATCTCCCTTGCCTCCGCCGACCAGATCCGTTCCTGGTCGCACGGTGAGGTCAAGAAGCCGGAGACCATCAATTACCGTACCCTCAAGCCCGAGAAGGACGGCCTGTTCTGCGAGAAGATCTTCGGTCCCGCCAAGGACTGGGAGTGCTCCTGCGGCAAGTACAAGGGCATCCGCTTCAAGGGCATCGTCTGCGAGCGCTGCGGCGTCGAGGTCACCTCGGCCAAGGTGCGTCGCGACCGCATGGGCCACATCGAGCTCGCCGCTCCCGTGTCCCACATCTGGTACTTCAAGAGCCCCACGAGCTTCCCGATGAGCCGTATGCTCGACATCAAGTCCAAGGACCTCGAGAAGGTTCTGTACTTTGCCAGCTACATCATCACCGAGGTTGACTATGAGGCTCGCGAGGCCGACGCCGACGACCTGCGCGAGGAGCTCGCCGCCGATCTGGAAGAGATCGATGCCGAGTGCGCCCGCCAGATCGAGTCCCTCAAGGAGCAGGGCGACCCCGAGAACTTTGACGAGTTCTCTGACGAGGAGCCGCTGACCCCCGAGGAGATCGCCTCTGGCATCGTCGACATCGAGGAGGAGTGCAAGGACGAGAAGCAGCTCCGCACGGACGCCTTCAACGCCTTCATGAAGCTCACCGAGCGCGACCTCATCTCCGATGAGCCGCTGTTCCGCGAGATGACCCGCTACTACTCCATGTACTTCAAGGGCGGCATGGGTGCCGAGGCCGTCCGCGACCTGCTCGCTGCCATCGACCTGCCTTCCGAGGCCGAGAAGCTCAAGGCCATCATTGCCGACGAGGACTCCCAGAAGCAGAAGCGCGAGAAGGCCGTCAAGCGCCTTGAGGTCGTTGACGCCTTCCTGAAGGGTGGCAACAGCCCCGCGAACATGATCCTGGACGTCATCCCGGTCATTCCGCCCGATCTGCGCCCGATGGTCCAGCTCGACGGCGGCCGCTTCGCCGCGTCCGACCTTAACGACCTGTACCGTCGCGTGATCAACCGTAACAACCGACTCAAGCGCCTGCTCGACCTGGACGCCCCCGCGATCATCGTGAACAACGAGAAGCGCATGCTCCAGGAGTCCGTGGACGCCCTGTTCGACAACGGCCGTCGTGGTCGCCCGGTCTCTGGCCGTGGCGGTCGCCCGCTCAAGTCGCTCGCCGAGGCCCTCAAGGGCAAGCAGGGTCGTTTCCGTCAGAACCTGCTGGGTAAGCGTGTCGACTATTCCGGCCGTTCGGTCATCGTTACCGACCCCAAGCTGCTGCTGCACCAGTGCGGTCTGCCCAAGACCATGGCGCTGGAGCTCTTCAAGCCCTTCGTCATGAAGCGCCTGGTCGAGCTCGGCAAGGTCGAGAACATCAAGGGCGCCAAGCGCGCTATCGACCGCGGTGCCACCTTTGTGTGGGACATCCTCGAAGAGGTCATCGACGGCCGCGTCGTGCTCCTCAACCGTGCACCGACCCTGCACCGTCTGTCCATCCAGGCCTTTGAGCCGGTGCTGGTCGAGGGCAAGGCCATTCACCTGCACCCGCTGGTCTGCTCGCCCTTCAACGCCGACTTCGACGGCGACCAGATGTCTGTCCACGTGCCGCTGTCCAGCCAGGCTCAGGCCGAGGCTCGTGTGCTCATGCTTTCTGCGAACAACCTGCGCTCGCCGGCATCCGGCAAGCCGGTCAACATCCCCTCGCAGGACATGATCATCGGCGTGTACTACCTCACCCAGGTCCGCGACGGTCTGCCGGGCGAGAACCACGTGTTCTCGAGCTTCGACGACGCGCTGCACGCCTATGACTGCCGCTCCGAGGTTGACATGCAGGCCAAGATCCAGGTCCGCGTGTCCGCCGAGAACGCCAACGTCATCAACGAGGACGGCACCCGTATCTTCCGCGTCAAGAACGGCAAGAACGAGTTTGTCGACTACGACGTCACCGGCAACAAGACCGCGCGCTTCGAGACCTCCATCGGCCGTATCATCTTCAACCGCCAGTGCCTGCCCGAAGACTATGAGTTCATGAACTACAAGATGGTCAAGGGCGACGTGGCCAAGCTGGTTGCCGACTGCTGCGATCGTTACCCCGAGGCCAAGGTCGGCCCGATCCTCGACGCCATCAAGTACTCCGGCTTCCACTACGCTACCCGCGCAGGCCTCACCATCTCGGTGTGGGACGCTCTCATCCCTGATGAGAAGCAGGAGCTGCTCGACCGCGCCCAGGCCAACGTCGACCAGATCAACGAGTACTTCGAGGAGGGCTTCATCAACGAGACGGAGCGCCACATCGAAGTCGTTAACGAGTGGACCGCTTGTACCGACAAGGTTGCAGCGCTCATGCTCGACATGTTCGACGAGGAGAACCCGCTGTACATGATGGCCGACTCCGGCGCCCGTGGCTCTAAGACCCAGCTGCGTCAGCTCGGCGGCATGCGTGGCCTGATGGCAGACATGTCCGGCGAGACGATCGACCTTCCCATTAAGGCGAACTTCCGCGAGGGCCTGCTGCCGCTCGAGTACTTCATTTCGACCTACGGCGCCCGTAAGGGCCTGGTCGATACCGCATCCCACACCTCGGACTCTGGTTACCTGACCCGTCGTCTGGTCGACGTGGCCCAGGACGTCATCGTCCGCGAGGAGGACTGCGGTACGCACGAGGGCGTCACCTACAACCTCATCATCCCCGGCACCACCGACCTCAACACCGACCTCGTCGGCCGTTGCTTCATCCAGGACGTCGTGGCTCCCGATGGCACCGTGCTCTTTGAGCAGGACGGCTACATCGAGAAGGTCGCCGACATCCAGAAGATGGTCGATGCCGGTCTTAAGAAGGTCACCCTTCGCGCACTGCTCACCTGCCGTTCCAAGTACGGCGTGTGCCAGAAGTGCTACGGCTGGGATCTTTCCACCCGTCGCCCGGTCGCTATCGGTACTGCCGTCGGCATTATTGCCGCCCAGTCCATCGGCGAGCCCGGTACGCAGCTTACGATGCGTACCATTCACTCCGGCGGCGTCGCTGGCGTCGACGATATTACGCAGGGTCTGCCTACGGTCAGCCGTATGTTCGATATCGTCGGCAACGTCAACGAGAAGATCCTGGGTCGCGAGGCCGAGCTGGCTCCGTACTCCGGTCACCTCTCGATCAAGCCCGAGAAGTCCGAGTACGTGTTGACGCTCACCGACTCCGAGGATCACACCCGTGTCCTCGACGAGCGCCGCGTCCCCGCTTCGGTGCGCTTCATGCCCGAGATCGAGGACGGCTGCGAGGTTCGCGCCGGCGACCAGATCACCAAGGGCTTCGTCAACTTCCGCAACCTGCGCAAGCTGACCGACATCGAGTCGACGATGCACACCTTCGTCGAGAGCGTTAAGGACGTTTACACCAGCCAGGGCGTCGACCTGAACGACAAGCACATTGAGGTGCTCGCACGTCAGATGCTGCGTCGCGTTCAGATCACCAACCCCGGCGACTCCAAGTACCTGCTTGGTCAGTACGTCGACCGCTACGAGTTCGCCGACGAGGTCGAGCGCGTTGCCCGTCTGGGCGGTCAGGCTCCCGTGGCCGAGCCCGTCATCCTGGGTACGCTCAAGGTCGCGTCCAACATCGACTCCTGGCTGTCGAGCGCTTCGTTCATCCGTACCGCTGGCGTCCTTACCGAGGCTGCCATCGAGGGCAAGGTCGACCACCTGCTCGACCTTAAGTCCAACGTCATCGTCGGTAAGAAGATCCCGGCTGGTACCGGCCTCAAGCCCTACGCCAACGCCAAGCTGACGTATCGCACGGCCGACGGCTATGTCGACATCGACGGCCCGGCTTCGCCCAACGCCAAGTCGCTGCCCGAGTGGGCTCCTGTGGAGCTCAAGGACCTGGACGAGCAGCTCCCGCAGCAGCTCGACTGGGCCGGCTACGACGAGTTCGGTGGTGCTGACGGTTCGTTCACCCGCAACGGCCACACCATCTCCGCCGAGAAGGCTCGCCTGTACCTGTTCGACGACCTGGGCGTGTCGCAGCGCTGGACCAACAAGTTCAGCGAGGTCGGCATCGAGACGGTCGGCGACCTGGTCGGCAAGTCCGAGGAGGATCTGCTGCGCATCGACGGTATCGGTGCTAAGGCGATCGAGGAGCTCCGTGACGGCCTCGAGGCCCACGACCTGCTCTACATCCTCGAGAACAACGACGACGTTGCCGACGAGGAAGACCTCTCGCAGCTGCTGCAGATGGTCTTTAGCCCCGACGGTCCGGACGACATCCTGCTGGGCACCTCCGCTGCTCCGACGCATCACGCCGACGAGGACGAGGAACTCCTGGGCGCCCCGATCGACGACAAGAAGGCTCCCGCCAACGGTGCCATCAACGAGGACATGGCTTCCCTCGACGAGCTGCTCAACCAGCTTGTGGACACCGACGACGCCGAAGAGGCCAAGGACAACGACGAGGAGTAACTAGTTCCGCCGTTCTAACGAACGGCGGCGGCCTCCGTCGCTGCGCGGCCCCCAGAGCTACAATCTGTCATTCAAAAGGCAGGGCATGACCAAAAGGTCAATGCCCTGCCTTTTTCATGCCACCTTGTACGCTCTGGGGGCCGCTCGCTTGCGTATGCTCAACCTGTTGCGTTCTAATGATCCGCTGGACGGAAAACCTGCCGAAAAGGGACAGGTTTATTTTGGTTGGTTTTATCTGCTTGAATTTGAAACATTTCGTCCGGTCAAAGCGTATCTATGGTGAGGGCCTCATCAAGAATCATTAACGTCACCGGGAGGTGATTATGGAAGAACAAGCTTTTAGACAGGCGGTCGAAGAACACCGGGATGTCGTATTTCGGATCGCATTGACGTACCTGCGCGATCGCGCCGATGCCGATGATGTTGCCCAAGATGTTTTTCTTAAGTTGCTTAAAAGCGATGGGCGCTTTGAAAGTTGGGAGCATCTTCGCCGATGGCTTATCCGGGTCACGATCAACGAGTGCAAATCGCTCTTTCGAAAGCCATGGAGGCGTGTGGAGGATATTGAGAACCTGGCCGATTCGCTTTCGACGGCGCAGGAGGAGACCAAGGCGGTCCTGTCAGACGTTATGCGACTTCCGGAACGATTCCGTGTCCCCATCGTGCTCTATTACTATCTGGGCTTTTCGACCTCAGAGATTGCCGAGTTATTGCATGTGCCAGCCGCGACCGTTCGAACGCGTTTAGCTCGCGGCCGGTCAAAGCTCAAGTTCATCCTAGAGGAGGGCGACCGTGAAATCCAATCAAATCAAGCAGGCCTTCGAGTCCATCCAAGCCGATAACGATCTTGCCGACCGTGTTATCGATGCTGCGGCTGGCGAGCCGCTTCATCGAAAGGGCCACGCGAAGCCTCTGTATGTTGCCGTAATCGGGTGCCTTGTCGGAGTGCTGGCGACCGGAGGGATCGCCTACGCCGTTGTCAATTCAAGTTATTTTGCCTCTGCCTGGGGCAACCACGGCAACGGGGATTCCATTACCTGGACCAATGGCGGCTCGTCAGGGACTAAGTACTCCTACACCAGAGAGTTTGGTGATGGCATCGCGCCCCAAAGCCTGGAAGGCGCAGTCCAAGAGGTTAATCTGTCCGTCGAGGGCAATGGCTATACGCTCGATATCCATGAGATGGCAATCGACCAAAACGGCTGCGGCGCCGTGACGTTTACGCTGTCCAATCCAAATGGCGTTAACTACTACAAGCCAGCAGCAGAGATTGGCGAACTTGTTCTTTATGGTGAAGAAGAACAGGGCATCGGCACGCCCGACATGAAGTTCGGCGAGGAATGGGCTGATAGACGCTGCACAATTGATAAAGACACATCAAGCGATACTGTCATTAATGGCACGATGTACTTTGCCTCTATGGATCGCGAGCGAGGTTTGCAACATGCGGTCACCTGGAATATCCAGTGGACCGAGGGCGAAGGTGAGGATGCGAAACTGTTCGAAGCATCGACGCCCGAGTTTAGCGTCGGAACATACGTCGATACCAAGGAACTCCACTCCGATGATTCGTCTCTCGAGATCAGCCCATTTTCAATCCAGGCGCACATCCCCGATCTGGGCTATGAAGCAGTTGATAATAAACTGACCGTCACCTACAAGGATGGATCGGAGCAGATTATCGAAGATGACGACGCAGGGGTGTTCAACTTATATTTTTCTTATGCGCGCAATAGCGGAGAGAACATCTGGGTGCCAACGAAGTTGATCGATGTCGACCAAGTTGCGTCGGTAACTCTTGAGGGCACGCGCGACACTTCAACAGGGGGCGCCGAAACGTCGGAACCTTTTACTATCGTCTATTCGTAAGATCTAGGGCCGCTTCCCGCTAAGGGAAGCGGCCTTTTCACGAAAAATATGAGGAAGAATCCGCTTGATGTAATGCGTCGTGCACCTCAAAACGGAAGTGCGGGGAAAAAGTTGAAATCCTTGAGCACACCGATATTATGACCCCCTGCTGACCTGCGGTTTTGTTATCAAAAATGCCGTTCTGTTCGAAGGTTTCCAATTTTTCCCCGCACTTCCGAAAATGTCATTGATCTCTAGGGTGTGGAGAGAAACAGATCACCGCTAGAGCGTGGCGTTTTCCCAGATAAAACCGACCAAAATAAACCTGTCCTTTTTTGGAAGGGAACGTTGCCCCGACGAGCACGTCGGATTCCCGGTCCGGGCGGCCCGCTGTTTAAGTTTGTCGCGAGTTCCGCACGCAAAGGAAAGCACTTAATGTGCTTTCCGTCTTGCGCAGGACTGTAGAGCAGCAAACTTAAACAGCGGGCCGCCCGGACCGGGAATCCGCCCCCGCGCACAGAAAGGGATTCCTATTGTGTAGGGTTTGCGGAAATGTGCCTATTTTGGGATACGCCCGGCGGCGTGGTCTGTTGACGGCACAGCTAACGCCACGTATCCTATCGAACTGCGTGTTTCGTAGGGGGATGCTGACCCCTCGATTCAAGCCGTTGCACTTTACAGAAAGCTGGAATCATTCGAGAAGGAGTACGCTTTGCCTACTATTAACCAGCTGGTTCGCCAGGGCCGCCATTCCGTGCCCAAGAAGTCCAAGAACGCTGCTCTGCAGCACAACGCACAGAAGCGCGGCGTGTGCACCCGCGTCTTCACCACGAGCCCCAAGAAGCCGAACTCGGCTCTTCGTAAGGTTGCCCGTGTTCGCCTCGTCAACGGCATCGAAGTTACTGCTTACATCCCGGGTGAGGGCCACAACCTGCAGGAGCACTCCATCGTGCTCGTCCGCGGCGGTCGTGTCCGTGACCTCCCTGGTGTCCGTTATCACGTCATCCGTGGCGCCTACGACGCTGCTCCGGTCCAGAACCGTATGCAGGCCCGTTCCAAGTACGGTGCTAAGCGCCCCAAGGCTAAATAAGCCAGATAACGTTTTGATACTTTCGCCGTGTGCCGCCTAAGCGCCGCACGGTAGACACTTAAGGAGATTTCACATGCCGCGTCGTGCAGCAGCTAATCGTCGTGAGGTTCAGCCTGACGCCGTTTACAACAACCGCCTGGTGACTCAGCTCATCAACAAGGTCCTTCTTGACGGCAAGAAGGCCACCGCTGAGCGCATCGTTTACACCGCTTTCGAGATCGTTGCCGAGAAGTCCGAGGGTGGCGACGCTCTCGCTACCTTCAAGAAGGCTATGGACAACGTCAAGCCCACGCTCGAGGTTAAGCCCAAGCGTGTCGGTGGCGCTACCTATCAGGTCCCGATGGAGGTCAACTCCCGTCGTTCCACCGCTCTGGGTATCCGCTGGATCGTCAACTTCTCCCGCGCTCGCAAGGAGAAGACCATGGCCGAGCGTCTCGCTAACGAGATCCTCGACGCTTCCAACGGCCTGGGCGCTTCCGTCAAGAAGCGTGAGGACGTCTTCAAGATGGCCGAGGCCAACCGCGCGTTCTCTCACTATCGTTGGTAAGTTAAGGTAAGGAACTAACATGGCTAAGCCTAAGTACAAGCTTTCCGATACCCGTAACATCGGCATCATGGCTCACATCGATGCCGGTAAGACCACCACGACCGAGCGTATTCTTTACTACACCGGTAAGACCCACAAGATCGGTGAGGTCCATGAGGGCGCTGCCACCATGGACTGGATGGTTCAGGAGCAGGAGCGCGGCGTAACCATTACCTCCGCTGCTACCACGTGCTTCTGGAACAAGGACGGTAAGGACTACCGCATCCAGATCATCGACACCCCGGGCCACGTTGACTTCACCGCCGAGGTCGAGCGCTGCCTGCGCGTCCTCGATGGCGCTGTCGCCGTCTTCGACGCCGTTGCCGGCGTTCAGCCCCAGTCTGAGACCGTTTGGCGTCAGGCTTCTACCTTCAACGTCCCCCGCATCGCCTTCATCAACAAGTATGACCGCGTGGGCGCTGACTTCTTCAACGCTATCGAGACCATGAAGGATCGTCTCGACGCTAACGCCGTGGCCGCTCAGGTCCCGATGGGCGCCGAGGACAACTTCTGGGGCGTCATCGACCTGGTCACCATGACCGCATGGGACTTCAAGGCCGACGACAAGGGCATGACCTACCCCGAGCCGATGGACGAGATCCCGGCTGAGTTCGCCGACATCGCTGCCGCCAAGCGCGAGGAGCTCCTCGACGCTGCTGCCAGCTTTGACGACGAGCTCATGGAGAAGATCCTCATGGAGGAGGACTTCACCGTCGAGGAGCTCAAGGCTGCTCTGCGCAAGGGTGTTCTGGCCAACGAGCTCAACCTCGTCTTCGTGGGTTCCGCCTACAAGAACAAGGGCGTCCAGGAGCTGCTCGACGCTGTTGTCGACTACCTGCCCAGCCCGCTTGACGTCGAGGCCGTCACCGGTACCGATCCGGACACCGGCGAGGAGATCGAGCGTCATCCTTCCTTCGACGAGCCCTTCTCCGGCCTGGTCTTCAAGATCATGACCGACCCGTTCGTCGGTAAGCTCACCTACGTCCGCGTTTACTCCGGCCGCGCCGAGTCTGGCTCCTACGTTGTCAACGCTTCCAACGGTCAGCGCGAGCGCCTCGGCCGCATCCTCGAGATGAACGCCGCCGAGCGTATCGACCGTGACGACGCTGCCGCCGGCGACATCGTCGCTTGCGTCGGCTTCAAGAACTCCACCACCGGTGACACCCTGTGCGCCGAGGGCAAGGAGATCGTCCTCGAGAAGATCGAGTTCGCCAAGCCCGTTATCGACGTTGCCATTGAGCCCAAGACCAAGGCCGAGCAGGACAAGATGTCCCTGGCTCTGACCAAGCTCGCCGAGGAGGACCCGACCTTCCAGGTGTCCACCAACCACGAGACCGGCCAGACCATCATCGCCGGCATGGGCGAGCTGCACCTCGAGATCATCGTCGACCGTCTGCTCCGTGAGTTCAAGGTTGACGCTAACGTCGGTAAGCCCCAGGTTGCCTACCGCGAGACCGCTGGTCACGATGTCGAGAAGGCTGAGGGCAAGTTCGTCCGTCAGTCCGGTGGTCGCGGTCAGTACGGCCACGCCGTCATCAAGCTCGAGAAGATGGAGGAGGGCTTCGGCTACGAGTTCGTCAACGCTATCGTCGGCGGCGTCGTGCCCAAGGAGTACATCCCGTCCATCGATAAGGGCATCCAGGAGGCCCTGAACACCGGTGTTATCGCCGGCTTCCCGGTCCTCGACGTTAAGGTCACCCTGTTCGACGGTTCTTACCACGAGGTCGACTCCTCCGAGGCTGCCTTCAAGATCGCCGGTTCCATGGCTATCAAGGACGCTCTCAAGAAGTCCGACCCGCAGCTGCTCGAGCCGATCATGGCTGTCGAGGTCGAGACCCCCGAGCAGTACATGGGCGACGTTATGGGCAACCTCTCCGGTCGCCGCGGCAAGATCGAGGGCATGGAGGATCGCAAGAACAGCAAGCTCATCCGTGCCAAGGTGCCGCTGGGCGAGATGTTCGGTTACGCTACCGACCTTCGCTCCCAGACCCAGGGCCGTGCATCCTACACGATGCAGTTCGACTCTTATGAGCCCGCGCCCAAGTCCATCGTGGACGAGGTCATGAGCAAGAACGCCTAAGTTCGAGCTCCCTGTTACGTAATCCGCGAGAACATCTCTCGCACTCTTTGGAGGTTTAAGTTGGCTACCCAGAAGATCCGCATTCGCCTCAAGGGCTATGATCACGAGGTCGTCGATCAGTCCGCGAAGCTCATCGTCGAGACCGCTCAGAAGACCGGCGCTCGCGTTTCCGGTCCTGTCCCCCTGCCCACCGAGCGCAACCTGTACACGGTTATCCGCTCGCCGCACGTGAACAAGGACTCCCGTGAGCAGTTCGAGATGCGCACCCACAAGCGCCTCATCGACATCCTCGACCCCACCTCGGGCACCGTTGATTCGCTCATGCGTCTCGACCTCCCCGCTGGCGTCGACATCGACATCAAGCTCTAAGCGATATCGCTCATAGCTTACAGAGCCCCGCTGCCGTTACGGTAGCGGGGCTCTTTTGTTTTGGGGTGAGATTTTGAGACGGCGAATACGTCTATTGAGCGAACGGCCGCGGCGCTCTAATCGCTCAGAGGGCGCAAGGACGCTTCTTCGAAGTGGAACGCGCGCAAGCCGCCTTCGGTCTCGATGCTCGCGCGACCACAATCGTCGACCGTTCTAAAAATGCCGCGTGCCAGCTCGCCTCCGGCAGGGGAGCGGGCGACAACGTGCTCCCCAATCCAATTGAGGCGGGCGATGTAATCATCGTGGACGGGGGCAAGGGGGCCGGCGTCATTGCTGAGCGCATTGAGGTGCTTTGCCCAAACGTCTGCAACGTCTACGACGGCGTGATAGACCTCCTCGAGTAGCGCATCGACAGTGGGAACGCTCTCGTTGAGGTCAGAGAGTCCGATTGCCGGCAGGCCACCATCGGGGACCTCCGAGGGCACATAATTTACGTTGACGCCAATACCGCAGACGGCGAAGGTTCTCCCTTCGTTATCGCGCGCGGCCTCGACCAGAATGCCGCCGAGCTTGCGTCCTCGCGCGACAAGGTCGTTGGGCCATTTGAGGCCAATCTCGTTTGCGAGGCCTTGCTTTTCGAGCGCCTCGAGCACCGCTAGGCCGCTGACGGCAGCAAGGCCAGAGTACTTGGCGGGATCAACTTGTGGACGTAGGACGATCGAAAGCAACAGGTTGCCGGCGGCTGAATCCCACTTGTGGCCGCGTCGGCCACGTCCTGCCGTTTGCGCGTGAGCGGCAAGTCCCGTGCCGTGCGGCGCCCCCTGTTTTCCTGCTTCGAGCAGGTCATCGTTGGTCGATCCGGTTACGTCGACGATCGTTAATTGGGCATCCATAGCGGCTGCTACCTCCTTAATGGATAAGTGAATAACGCAGTGGTGTCGAAAGATAGACACAATGTGAAGCCTTTGTTGCATTTAGGCAATTTAATGTTAACACGTCAACAAGGCGAAGAATGCGCTATCCTCTCTTGGTCGATGTAAACACGTCAACAACTCAAAGGAGGTTAGTGATGGGTTTCACGATACTGGGAACGGGCTCGGCACTTCCCGAGCGCAGCGTTTCCAATGACGAGCTGTCCGAGTTTCTCGATACCTCGGATGAGTGGATTTTTACCCGCACGGGTATTAAGAGCCGCCATGTCTGCACCAACGAGTCGCTCGACGACCTTGCCGTTGCAGCAAGCGAGCGGGCACTCCAGGCATCTGGAATCGACGCGAGCCAGCTGGATCTTATCGTCTGCTCGACGACGACGGGCGACCATCTCGTTCCCGCCGAAGCGTGCGCCGTTGCCGAGCGCTTAGGAGCCACATGTCCTGCCTTTGACGTCTCGGCAGCCTGTGCCGGCTTTGTATTTGCGCTCGATGTCGCCGAGGGCTATATCGCCCGTGGCCGTGCCAAGCATGTACTTGTCGTCGCTGCCGAGCAGATGACGCGTGCACTCGACTGGACCGACCGTGCGACGTGCGTGCTCTTTGGTGATGGCGCGGGCGCTGCGGTCATAGAGGCCGGGGGAGAGAGCCCCCTTGCCGTAGAACTTTCGACCGCACCCGATGTCGAGACGCTGCGTGTACCGGGGCTGGCCGGCACCTCGCCGTTCAAAGCTTCCGTGGACCGCGAGAGCGTGCTATCCATGAACGGCCGTCGCGTCTTTAAGTTTGGCGTCAATGCCATCTGCGACACGGTCAACAAGCTCGCGAGCGACGCAAGTATCGCGATTGAGGACATCGACCATTTTGTATTCCATCAGGCCAACGAACGAATTTTGAGCCAGGCGGTCAAGCGCCTAGGCGTGCCGGACGACCGCGTGATCCGCACACTGCGCGAGACCGGCAACATCTCGAGCGCCTGCATTCCGCTTGCCCTCGACCGATTGGCAAACTCCGGTGCGCTTCGCCCGGGCGACGTCATCGCCTTGGTTGGATTTGGCGCCGGTCTGGATATAGGTGGCTACCTGCTTCGCTGGAAGTAGTTGCACATAGGACATAAAAACGCCCCCAGGGCACAAACAAAGGAGAACTACCATGGCAGATCAGAAGACCTTCGAGCGCGTTTGCGACGTTATTCGCGAGACCGCCGGCCTTGACGATGTCGAGATGAAGCCCGAGTCTACGCTCGAGGAGATTGGCCTCGACAGCTTGGGTACCGTCGAGATCCTTGTCGCCGTCGAGGACGAGTTTGGCATTCAGCTCGATACCGAGGAGAACCCCAAGACGGTCGGCGAGTTCGTCGATACGGTCGAGGCGGCATTGGAGAAGTAGTAATGCTCAAGACTCCTCTCTGCGACCTGCTTGGCATCGAGAAGCCCGTGTTCCAGGGCGGCATGGCCTGGATTGCCGATGCCTCGCTGGCATCTGCCGTGTCCGAGGCGGGTGGCCTAGGCATCATCGCGGCTATGAATGCCGATGCCAACTGGCTACGCGACCAGATCAACGAGCTGCGCGCTAAGACGGATAAGCCCTTTGGCGTCAACGTGATGCTCATGAGCCCGTTTGCCGACGAGGTCGCGCAGGTTGTGATCGATGAGCAGGTGCCTGTCGTCGTCACGGGTGCCGGCAATCCCACCAAGTACATGAAGGCTTGGAGCGATGCAGGCATCAAGGTCATCCCCGTTGTAGCTTCGGTGGCGCTGGCGCGTCTCGTAGCGCGTCGTGGAGCTACCGCCGTGGTTGCCGAGGGCACCGAGTCGGGCGGTCATATTGGCGAGACCTCGACGATGGCGCTGGTGCCGCAGGTTGTCGATGCGGTCGATATTCCCGTTGTGGCGGCTGGCGGTATTGCCGATGGTCGCGGCGTGGCGGCCGCCTTTATGCTCGGCGCTGCCGGCGTCCAAGTGGGTACGCGCTTTCTGGTCGCAAACGAGTGCACCGTATCCGAGCAGTACAAAGAGCTGGTGCTCAAGGCGGGCGATACATCGACGCGTGCGACCGGTCGCTCGACGGGACACCCGGTGCGTGCCCTCAAGAGTCCCTTTACCAACGCCTATGCCAAGAACGAGGCGGCGGGTGCAAGCCCCGAGGAACTCGGTGCCATGGGTACGGGTGCGCTTCGCAAGGCCGCCAAAGACGGCAATTACGAAGAGGGCTCGTATTTGTGCGGGCAGATTGCCGGCATGGTCAACGAGCGCCAAAGCGCGCGCGAAATCGTCGACGATCTGGTCGATGGCGCCGAGCGCGTCCTGAAGGGTGCGTCCGCATGGGTAGCGTAGCGTTTCTGTTTGCCGGCCAGGGTGCCCAACACCCCGCGATGGGCGTCGACCTGATCGAGGCGTCGCCGGCGGCCGCCGAGGTGTTCGCGATTGCCGACGAGGTTCGTCCGGGCACCAGCGAGCAGTGCCAGAGTGCCTCGAAGGAGGAGCTCTCGCGGACCGAGAACACGCAGCCGTGTGTGTTCGTGCACGACCTGGCCGCCGCTGCCGCCCTGCGCGAGCGCGGCGTGGTGCCTGCCGCCTGTGCGGGATTCTCGCTGGGCGAGGTCGCCGCGCTTACCTTTGCGGGCGCGTTCGATACGCGAGCGGGTTTTGAACTCGTGTGCGAGCGCGCGGCGCTGATGGCCGCTGCGGCCGAGCGTCATCCCGGCGGCATGCACGCCGTCATCAAGCTCGATGCGGCGCAGGTTGAGAACCTCGCTGCGCAGGCCGGCGAGGATTGTTGGCCGGTCAACTACAACAGCCCACAGCAGACGGTTGTTGCCGGAGCGCCCGAGACGCTCCAGGAGCTCGACGTGTTGGTAAAAGAGGCTGGCGGTCGCGCCATGAAGGTCGCAGTGTCGGGTGCATTCCATAGCCCCTATATGGCCGAGGCGACCTGTGGTCTTGCCGCATATATCGAGGCCGGCCACGCGCCGTCCCCGTTGCTGATCCCGGTCGTGGCGAACATGACCGCCGCGCCCTATCCGGCGGACCCGCAGGCAGCATCTGATGTGCTGGCCCAGCAGGTAAGCCATGCCGTGCGTTGGGTCGACACGCTGCATGCTCTGCAGGACCAGGGTATCGACACGTTTATAGAGGTCGGTCCCGGCAAAACGCTGTCGGGCCTGGTTAGGCGCACGCTAAGCGACGTTTGCGTGTATTCGTGCGAAACGGCCGAGCAGGTCGCGGCCATCGCCGAGGAGCTTGCATAGCGAGCTCGGTTTCTACCCGAAAGGAATGACATGGGCAATGTATGCGATGGCGCCCTCGAGCGCGACGGTTCGCGCCGCGTGGCGCTGGTCACGGGCGGCTCGCGCGGCATCGGCCGCGCCTGTGCCGTGGGCCTGGCGGAGGATGGCTACGATGTCGCCGTCGTCTACGCGGGTAGCGTCGATGCGGCACGCAAGACGTGCGAGGCCTGCGAGAAAGCTGGCGCCACGGCGCGCGCATATCAATGCGACGTGGCCGACCCCGCTGCCGTCAATGCGTGCGTGAAAGCGGTCCTGAGCGACTTTGGCTCCATTTGGGCACTCGTCAACAACGCCGGCATCACGCGCGATGGCCTGCTCATGCGCATGGGCGATGATGCCTTCGACCGCGTGCTTGATGTCAATCTCAAGGGCACGTTCAATACGACGCGCGCGCTCACCAAGACCTTTATGCGCCAGCGCGGCGGTTGCGTCATCAACATGAGCTCGGTTGTGGGCCTGATGGGTAATGCCGGGCAAGCCAACTACGCTGCCTCCAAGGCGGGCGTGATTGGCCTGACCAAGGCGGTGGCGCGTGAGCTTGCGCCCCGCGGCGTACGAGTGAACGCGGTCGCCCCCGGGTTTGTCGAGACCGATATGACGGCAAAGCTCTCGGATAAGGTGCGCGCGGCGTGTGAGGAGCAGATTCCCCTTAAGCGCATGGCGCGTCCCGAGGAAGTTGCCGGCGTGGTGCGCTTTTTGGCAAGCGATGCGGCGGCCTACATTACGGGCGAGGTCGTGCGCGTCGACGGCGGAATGGCGATGTAGAAATCAGAGCCGGCACATACATCGGCTTGGATGAGGAGACCATGATGGAACAGAGAGTTGCAATCACCGGCATCGGCGCCGTATCGCCACTCGGCAACACCGCGCTTGCCACCTGGGCGGCCATGTGCGCCGGTACGTGTGGTATCGGCCCGATCACGCACTTCGATACGGACGCGTTTGCCGTCAAGGTGGCGGCCGAGGTCAAGGGCTTTGACGGTACCGAGTACTTTGGCAAGCGTGACGCCAAGCATCTCGACCCCTGCGTTCAGTTTGCGATGGCGGCTTCGGACGAGGCCATGCACGATGCGGGGCTCGATGCCGAAGGCGCCGTCGACCACGAGCGCCTGGGCGTATACGTGGGGTCGGGCGTGGGCGGCATGACGACGCTCGTCGACAACGTCCATACGATTGCAGATCGCGGACCCCGCCGCGCGTCGCCTTACATGATCGCGATGATGATTCCCAATATGGCTTCGGGCAATATTGCGATCCGCCACAAGGCGAAGGGCCCGACTCTGCCCGTCGTGACCGCTTGCGCGACCTCGGCCCATGCGGTGGGCGAGGCGTTCCGCGCCATCAAGCACGGCTATGCCGACGCAATCCTCGCGGGTGGCAGCGAGGCGGCTATCATCCCCGACGCCGTTGCAGGCTTTACGTCCTGCCGCGCGCTCACCACCAACCCCGATCCGCAGACGGCGTGCCGTCCGTTCGATGCGAACCGCGACGGCTTTGTGATGGGCGAGGGTGCCTGCGTGCTCGTGCTCGAGGGCATGGAGCATGCACAGGCTCGCGGGGCTCATATTTATGCCGAGGTCGTGGGTTACGGCAACACCGACGATGCCTACCACATCACGAGTCCCGATCCCGAGGCGACCGGCATTGCCCGCGCGATTTCGCAGGCCGTGGCCGAAGGCGACGTCAAACCGTCCGAGGGCCTCTACATCAACGCCCATGGCACGTCGACCAAGCTCAACGATTCGTCCGAGACGGCGGGTATTAAGCGAGCGCTCGGCGAGGATGCGGCGCGCGCCGCGCACGTCTCGTCGACCAAGTCGATGACCGGGCACATGATCGGTGCCACGGGTGCCATCGAGGTCATGGCCTGCGCCATGGCGCTCGAGCAGGGCGTGGTGCCTCCGACTATTAACTACAACACGCCCGATCCCGCCTGCGATCTCGATTACACGCCCAATCGCGCGGTTCGCGCCGACCTTACCTGGGCGCTTTCGACCAACCTAGGCTTTGGCGGCCACAACGCCGCCATCGCGCTGCGCAAATATGCAAGGAGCTAGAGCATGGATTCCAAAAGACTTGCCGAGATAGCCGATGTTATGGAGGACCGCGGCCTCACGCGCGTGCGCGTGGAAGAGCCCGATGGCACCGCGGTCGAACTTGAGCGCGCGAGTGCCGCGCAGCCGGTTGCCGTGCCCATGCCCATGCCAAGCGCCATGGCTGCTCCGGTTGCGGCTCCCGCAACTGCACCTGCCGCACCGGAGCCCGCCGCGCAAGCGCCTGCTGCCGCACCGGAGCCCCAGGGCGTCGAGGTCACGGCTCCCATGGTCGGTGTCTTCTACGCTGCACCGGCGCCGGGCGACGAGCCGTTTGTGCGCGTGGGTTCCAAGGTCAAGGCCGGCGAGACCCTCTGCATTATCGAGGCCATGAAAGTCCTTAACGAGGTGGCGGCCGAGGCGGACGGCGAGGTACTCGAGATTTGCGTGGCCGACGGCGACCTCGTCGAGTTTGGCAGCTGCCTTATGAGGATCGGATAGGTGATATCCATGAACAAAGAAGAGCTTAAGGAACTGTTGCCGCATCGCGAGCCCATGCTCTTGCTCGATGAAGCGGAGCTGGTGGGCACCGAGGCCCACGGCAAGATCACGATTACGGGCGATGAGTACTTTTTGCAGGGGCATTTTCCGGGAAACCCGGTCGTCCCTGGCGTGATTCAGTGCGAGATGCTTGCCCAAAACTGCTGCGTGCTGCTGATGGGTGATGAGGAAGCACGCGGTGCGACGCCGTTCTACACGAGCCTGGACAAGGTCCGCTTTAAGCGTCCGGTGCGCCCGGGCGACACAGTGGATCTGGTGTGCTCCATCACGCGTGCGCGCGGGCCCTTCCGCTTTGCGACGGGCACCGCGAGCGTCAACGGCGAGGTGTGCTGCCGAGCCGATATGTCTTTTGCACTCGTGCACGAAAGGTAAGGAAGGCTTCATGTTCGACAAAGTGCTCATCGCCAATCGCGGCGAGGTCGCGGTCCGTGTTATCCGCGCGTGCCGCGATATGGGCATCAAGACCGTCGCCGTCTACTCCACGGCCGATGCGGACGCGCTGCACGTGCAACTTGCCGACGAGGCGTATTGCATCGGCGGCCCGCGTCTTGCCGAGAGCTACCTCAACGACGATGCCGTGCTCACCTGTGCCGTCAAGTCGGGTGCAAAGGCAATCCATCCCGGGTATGGCTTCTTTTCCGAAAAGGCGAGCTTCGTGCGCGACTGCGACAAGTACGGCCTGGCGTTTGTCGGTCCTTCGGCCGAGGTGATCGACAGCATGGGCGACAAGGACGCCGCACGCCGAACGGCTGCCGCGGCGGGCGTGCCCATCGTGCCGGGCTGCGATTTACTCAAAAGCCCCGAGGAGGCGACGGCCGAGGCCGAGCGCATTGGCTGCCCCGTGCTCATCAAGGCTCGAGCGGGGGGTGGCGGTCGCGGCATTCGCAAGGTCGAGCGCGTGGAAGATGCGGCAAAGGCCTTCATTGAGGCGCGCGCCGAGGGCGAGGCCGTATTTGGTGACGGCGAGTGCTACATGGAGAAGTTCGTCGCGCCGGCACACCATGTCGAGGTGCAGATTATGGCCGACAAACAGGGCCATGTGTTTTCGCTCGGCGAGCGCGAGTGCTCGGTGCAGCGCCGCAACCAAAAGCTGATCGAGGAAAGCCCCGCGCCGTGCCTCGACGGACACGACGACATTCGCGCCCGTATGCACAAGGCTGCGCGCGACCTGGCTCGTGCCGTTGGCTACGAGGGAGCCGGCACCATCGAATTCCTGTATTCGGACGACGGCAATTTTTACTTTATGGAAATGAACACGCGTCTGCAGGTGGAGCATCCCGTTACAGAATTTGTGACCGATACCGATCTGGTCAAGTGGCAGCTGCGCGTGGCTGCCGGCCAGCCCCTGCCGTTTGAGCAAGAGGACGTACCGGTCCGCAACCATGCCATGGAGTGCCGCATCAATGCCGAGACGCCGGACTTCCTGCCGTCGTGTGGAACGGTCACCACGCTGCGCGTGCCGGGCGGCCCGCGCGTGCGCTGGGATTCGGCCATGTTTACCGGCGCTGCCGTTCCGCCATACTACGACTCCATGCTCGGCAAGCTCATCGTATGCGCGCCCACGCGCGACGGTGCCATTCGCAAGATGCGCTCGGCCCTGGGCGAGCTCGTGATTGAAGGCGTGAGCGAGAATAGCGAGCTTCAGCTCGACGTACTGACGAACGACGAGTTCTTGTCGGGCATGTATCACACCGATCTGATGGGGCATCTCTATGCTGATGAATAGAAAAGCGAAGACGGTCAATGTCCTTGAGGGGCCGATAACCGAGTCGTGCGCCGAGTTCCCCGCGCGTCACGTGTTTATCAAGTGCCCGGAGTGCCGTCGCGTGATCGACGAGGCGCGTCTGCACGACAACCTCGAGGTATGTCCCCGTTGCGGCAAGCACTTTCGTGTGAGCGGTCGCGCGCGCCTGGGCATGACGGTCGACGCGGGTACCTTTGAGGAGTGGGATGCCGATCTGGCATCGGAGGATTTTCTATCGTTTCCCGGCTATGCCGAAAAGCTCAAGAGCGCTGCCGAGCGCTCGGGCGAGCGCGATGCCGTCGTGTGCGGCAGGGGCAAGGTCTGCGGCTGCGATACGGCGCTCTTCTTTATGGACGCCAACTTTATGATGGGCTCGATGGGTTCCGTGGTGGGCGAGAAGATCTGCCGCGTCTTTGAGCGCGCAACCGAGCTGGGACTGCCGGTCGTCGGCTTTACTGTGTCGGGCGGCGCCCGCATGCAAGAGGGCGTGACCTCGCTCATGCAGATGGCCAAGATCTCTGCGGCGGTTAGACGACATGGCGAGGCCGGCGGCCTGTACATCACGGTGCTCACCGATCCCACGACCGGTGGCGTGACCGCGAGCTTTGCCATGGAAGGCGACATCGTCCTAGCCGAGCCCGATGCCCTGACGGCGTTTGCCGGCCCGCGCGTGATCGAGCAGAACATGCATAAGCGCTTGCCCAAGGGGTTCCAACGCTCTGAGTTTTTGCTGGAGCACGGCTTTTGCGATGCGGTCGTTCCGCGTGGCGAGATCGCGCTCACGGTGGGCGAGCTGCTGGCGCTGCACCAAGGACATGCACCTGGACTGGGCGCACCGCACGAGATCGTGCATACGGGGCGTCGCGGCAAAAAGCTGGGACATCTGTTTAAGCGCACGCTCGCGCCAAAAACGGCGTTCGAGATCGTCAAGCAGACCCGCTCGGCGGATCGTGCCACGGCGGGCGAGATGATCTCGCTGGGTCTGGACGGATTTGCGGAGCTGCATGGCGACCGTTACTTTGGCGACGATGCCGCCGTGGTGGGTGGCATTGGCTGGAAAGACGGGCGCCCTGTGACGGTTATCGCCATCGAGCGCGGCACCACGACCAAAGAGCGCATGCGCCGCAACTTTGGTATGGCGCATCCCGAGGGCTATCGCAAGGCGCGACGTCTGATGCGTCAGGCCGAGAAGTTTGGACGACCGGTCCTGTGCCTGGTCGATACCTCGGGCGCGTTTTGCGGCATCGGTGCCGAGGAGCGCGGCCAGGGCGAGGCGATTGCCCAGAACCTTATGGAGATGAGCGGCCTTAAGACGCCGATTGTTTCGGTGGTGACGGGCGAGGGCGGTTCCGGCGGCGCGCTGGCGCTGTCCGTGGCCGACCGTATTTTGATGCTCTCGAGCTCGGCCTATTCGGTCGTGAGCCCCGAGGCATGCGCGTCAATCCTGTGGAAGGACACCGAGCGAGCGGACGAGGCCGCCGAGGCGCTTAAGCTCACGGCCCCCGACCTGCTGGCGCTCGGCATTATTGATGGCATTGTCGACGATAGGGGCCTGTCGCATGAGGAGATTGCCGACGCCGTGATGTCCTCGGCATTTGCGGCCTTCGATACGCTTGGGCAGCTCGACGATGCGACCCTCACAAACCTCCGCTACGAAAAGTACCGCGCAATCGGTCACTACCACACTGTGTGACAAAGGGGCTTTTCCGTATGTCGCATGGGGAAAGGTACCTTATGTCACAAGTTTCTCAATCGGCCTTGGCGGCGGCAAAAGCAAACGCCATGGCCGTGGTGGACTATCTGTCCAAAAGCATGATGTCGGCGCTGCCGTTTATTGTCTGCGCGGCGCTGTTCCGTATCGTTGCCGTCATTATGGGCGAAGGAATGCTGGGCCTGTGGTCTGCCGATTCCGAAATCTATCGCCTGTTCTACAGTTGGCTCTATAACGCCGGCTACTACTTTTTGCCCATTTATCTTGGCTGGGCCGCCGCTCGCCAGCTCGGTTGCTCGGAGCAGCTGGGCATGATGTTGGGCGGTGTATTGATTGCGCCCGATTTGCTCAAGCTTGTCGATGCCGTATCGACAACGGGAGCATCGATGACTTCCGTGTACGGGCTGCTCCCCGCGCCGGTCAACGATTACACGACGACTGTTATCCCGGTTCTCATCTCGGTGCCCGTGCTATGGCGAGTGGAGTGTTTCTTTAAGCGCGTTATCCCCAAGGCCGTGGCGTTTTCATTTGTTCCGTTTGCGACCATGCTCGTCATGGTTCCGGTATCCCTGTGTATCACGGCGCCGGCGGGCAGCTATCTGGGAATGTTGCTGGGCCAGCTTATGTTTATGCTTGGCAATTCCGGTGGCATCGTGTCGCTGCTCACGCTCATGGGGCTCGCCGCGGGCTGGGAGTTCCTTAAGATCGCGGGCGTCAGCAACGTTGTTCTATCGCTCGCCTATGCGCAGTTCATGAGTGTGGGAACGGACTCGTGCATCCTCATCGCTGCGACGATGGCGACGTTCGCCGTTTGGGGCATGCCCTTTGGTGCCGCGCTCCGCGTTGCGGATAAGGACGAGAAGGCGCTCATGCTGGGCTATTCAATCTCGGGCGTGCTTGGCGGCGTGAGCGAGCCGGCGCTGTATGGCTGCGGCTTCAAATACGGCAGGTGCCTGACGTGCATGGCCATTGGCGGTGCCGTTGGAGGCCTTGTCGCGGCCGTGGGTCACGTTACGGCCTATACCATCGGTATGACGAATGTCCTCATGGTTATTGGCTTTGCCACGGGCGGCATCTCGAATCTGCTGTGGTGCTGTGCTGCTGGCGGCACGGCATTCGCGGTGTCTGCAGCGCTGAGCTACTGCTTTGGTGTGGTGCCGACGAAGGAGCAGGCGACGGAGGACGGAACCATTTCGCCCGAAACCTCAAAGAACGTGGCCGAAGCAAGCGCATAAATCGACGCGATAAAGGGACAGTCCCGCGTTTCGCATTTCAAGGCTGCAGCCCCTGTGGGTTGCAGCCTTTTTTATATCTGGAGGACAAAGTGGCTACACTACAATCCGTTTGAGCAATAGATATATAAGTTTATATAAGTTGGACGTGGGGCGGATAAAGATGGTCGAATGGATTGTTAAGCGCGCGCAGGGCAATCGTGCTCGCGTGGGCACGCTGACGGGCATGGTGTGCATCGTTGCCAATGTGGCGCTTTGTGCTGCAAAGGGTGCCATCGGCGTGGTGTCGGGATCGGTCTCGATCGTGGCGGACGCCATGAACAACCTGTCCGATGCCAGCTCGAATATCGTGAGCGTCCTGGGCTTTAAGCTGGCGAGCAAGCCGGCAGACCCCGAGCACCCCTACGGCCACGGTCGCTACGAGTATCTCTCCGGTCTGGTCGTGGCGGCGCTCGTACTGCTCATCGGCGTTGAGCTGGTGAAGTCCTCGGTGGAGCGCATCGTCCACCCCGAGCCTGTCGAGTTCTCGCTTGCCCTGGTGGCGGTTCTGGTGCTTTCGATGGTCGTTAAGCTGTGGATGGCGGCGCTCAACCAAAAGTTAGGCGACCGTATTGAGTCCGAGACGCTGCATGCGACCGCCCAGGATTCCAAGAACGATGTCCTTGCCACGGGCGCCGTTCTGGCATGCGCGATCGTCTCGCAGGTGACGGGCATCAACCTCGATGCCTGGGTTGGACTCGCCGTTGGCGCCTATATTGGCTGGAGCGGCTTTGAGCTTATCCAAGATACGGTGAGCCCGCTTTTGGGTCAGGCGCCCGACCCCAAGCTCGTTGAGCATATTCGCAGCAAGATCATGAGCTACCCCGGCGTTTTGGGCGTGCACGACCTGATGGTTCACGACTACGGCCCGGGCAGAACGTTCGCAAGCGCTCACGCCGAGATGGCGGCAGAAGCCGACCCGCTGGAAAGCCACGACACGCTCGACAACATTGAGCAGGCATTTAGGAACGAAGGCGGCATGATCGTCACGCTCCACTACGACCCCATCGTGACCGACGACCCCAAGGTGGCGAGCATGCGCTTGCGCATCAACGCCATGGCCCAACAGATCGATAACCGCCTTTCGGTTCACGACCTACGCTGTGTGCCGGGTCCTACGCACACCAACGTGATCTTTGACTGCGTGCGACCCTCGGATTTGACGATGAACGCCGAGGACCTAAAGCGCGCGTTGGCGAAACGTGTCGAATCCGAATATCCCAAGTCGATTGCCAAGATCACGATCGACGAAGACTACGTAGGCCATACCCACGAGTAGGGCTGTGCCAGCAAAGCAAGTTATACAGAAGGGGAGAGCATGAAGCGTCTATATCTACTCCGCCACGGTCAGACAGAATTCAACGTTAAAAAGCTCGTCCAGGGCCGCTGCGATTCTCCGTTGACCGATCTGGGCCGCAAGCAAGCGGGAATGGCAGCCGCATGGCTCAAAGCCCACGGCGTCGTCCCCGACAAAGTGGTCTCTTCGCCCTTAGGCCGAGCCATGGACACGGCTCGGCTCGTCGCATGCGAGCTCCTCGGCCCGGACACAGCAGTCGAGCCCTGCGAAGGCATCATCGAGCGCTGCTACGGATCGTTCGAAGAAGGCCCCCACGACGCCCTGCCCACCGACGTTTGGGAACCCGGCGAGGATCTAGTCCCCTTTGGAGGAGAGGGAAGCCAAGCTCTGCAAAAACGCATGGTAGAAACCCTCACCAATCTCATAAGCGCCGAGAACGTCGAAACCCTACTAGCAGTAAGCCACGGCAGCGCCAGCCGCCAATTCATCAAGGCTACAGCCCCAGAGGGCTTCGGGCTCCCAACAAAACTCCCCAACTGCGCCATCATGATTTTCGATTTTGACGAGGAAAAGTCGGGAGAAGAAGACGACGCGCCCCAATCCAAGTTCATCTTGCAGCAAATCATCGATCCTCAACAAAGTAATTAGCTGAGCGAGCAGAGTTAAGCAGACATCAACGTGTCGTCTCCCGAGCACGGCGGAGGGCCGGAGAAATATATTAAGGTCATCGCGAGTTCCGCACGCAAAGGAGAGCACTTAATGTGCTCTCCGTCTTGCGCAGGACTGTAGAGCAGGGACCTTAATATATTTCTCCGGCCCTCCGCCGTGCTCGGGAGCCATCCACGCACTTTACCTGCGTAAACAATGTGAGTGAAATATGAATCTCGATGGATACGCCCGCAGCCGTGTATACTAAACAGCTGTGTGTAACCAGGGGAGTATTCTGGCTGGACAAAATGCCTGCTTAATAGGGTTGTCAGGTAGTCCGGACGCAATACAAGGCTGGGGAGCACGTCGTGTAAGTAGTGGTCCTCTAGGGGCGTACGCTCGGTGGTGTACGCATTGTCCCAAGACCACGCGAGAGTTGGGATCATATCTTGATCAGCATGATTCTCGGCCGCAAGATTGGCATGACCCAGGTTTGGGACGAGAACGACAACGTCGTTCCCGTCACGGTCATCCAGGCTGGCCCCTGCGCTGTCTCGCAGGTTAAAACTCAGGCAACCGACGGCTATGACGCCGTCCAGATCGGTTTCGGCGACATCAAGGCCAAGAACGTGAACAAGCCCATGGCTGGTCACTTCGCTAAGGCTGGCGTCGAGCCTGTCCGCTTCCTTCGTGAGGTCCGCGTCGAGAACGGCGAGGAGCACAAGGTCGGCGAGGTCGTCACCGTCGCCGATTTCGCTGATGTCGAGAAGGTCGACGTCATCGGTACCTCCAAGGGTAAGGGCTTCCAGGGTCGCATCAAGCGCTGGGGTCAGCGCCGCGGTCCTATGACGCATGGTTCTCACTTCCAGCGTCACCCCGGTTCTATCGGTCAGTGCGCCTATCCTGCGCGCGTCCTCAAGGGCGTCAAGATGGCCGGTCACATGGGTAACGAGCGCGTTACCGTCAAGAACCTTTCCGTTGTCCGCATCGATGCCGAGCAGAACCTCATCTTGGTCAAGGGCGCTGTCCCGGGTGCCAAGAATGGTCTCGTCGCCATCCGTATGGCCTAAGGGCCCAGCCCATTTAGCCCAGCGTCATACCAAGGAGAACACTTAAATGGCAAAGTTTGAAGTAAAGAACAGCGAGGGCAAGAAGGTCGCCGAGGCCGAGCTCGCCGCTGAGGTGTACGGCATCGAGCCGAACATCCACGTTATGCACCACATCGTCAAGTGCCAGATGGCCTCTTGGCGTCAGGGCACCCAGTCTGCTAAGGGTCGCTCTGAGGTTTCCGGTGGCGGCAAGAAGCCTTGGCGTCAGAAGGGCACCGGCCGTGCCCGCCAGGGTTCCATCCGTGCTGCCCAGTGGCGTCACGGTGGCGTTGTCTTCGCCCCCAAGCCCCGTTCCTACGCTAAGCGTATGAACAACAAGGAGGTCAAGCTGGCTATGCGCTCCGCGCTGTCCGCCAAGCTGGCCGATGGCGAGCTCGTGCTCGTCGACGACTACGGCTTCGAGAAGCCTTCCACCAAGGCTGCCGTTGCCATGCTCAAGGCTCTCGGCCTTGAGGGCAAGCGTCTGACCATCATCGTTCGCGATGAGGACGTCAACGCCTACCTGTCGTTCCGCAACATTCCCAAGACGTTCATCATCACCGCCGACGAGGCCAACACCTACGATCTCGTCAACAACAACGCTGTGCTGATGCCCGCCGACATCGCCGCTCACTTCGGGGAGGTGCTTGCATAAATGACCGCCCACGAGATCATCATCCGTCCGATCGTGTCCGAGCGTTCCTTCTCCGGCATGGAGCTGAACAAGTACACGTTCGAGGTCGCCAAGGATGCTAACAAGTATCAGATCAAGGACGCTGTCGAGGAGATCTTCGGCGTCAAGGTCGTTCGCGTGAACACCCTGACGGTCAAGCCCAAGACCAAGCGCGTGCGCTATGTCGCCGGCAAGACCCGTTCTTGGAAGAAGGCCATCGTCACGCTGGCCGAGGGCGACACCATCGAGGTCTTTGGCAACCAGGCCTAAGACTCGCTGCTGTTGAGTGAGCTCATGCCTCCCAATTAGGGGAGGCGAGAGCTCAAGGTTTTGGGCATATTAAATGGACACGCCCGGAACCGTGTATACGTCCGGTGTCATCGCACCCGAGGCAGAACCTCGAATCCCTGTCTGCGATGGCTAACGGATTCCTATTGAAAGGGATTGTAATGGCTGTAAAGCACCTTAAGCCGACCTCCGCTGGTAGGCGTTGGCAGACGATCTCCGATTTCTCCGAGATCACCTGCACCAAGCCCGAGAAGTCTCTTCTCGAGCCCCTGCCCAAGAAGGCCGGTCGTAACAACAACGGCCGCATCACCACCCGCCACCAGGGCGGCGGCGTGAAGCGTCGTTATCGTGTCATCGACTTCAAGCGCAACAAGGACGGCGTGCCCGCCAAGGTTGCCACGATCGAGTACGATCCGAACCGTTCCGCTCGCATCGCTCTGCTGCACTACGCTGACGGTGAGAAGCGCTACATCCTGGCCCCCAAGGGCCTCGAGGTCGGTCAGACCATCATGTCCGGTTCTGACGCCGACATCAAGCCGGGCAACGCTCTGCCCCTCGCCGACATCCCCGTCGGTACGCTCATCCACGCCGTCGAGTTCCAGCCGGGTAAGGGCGCCGCTATCGCCCGTTCCGCCGGTAACTCCTGCCAGCTGATGGGTAAGGAGGGCAAGTACGCTATCGTCCGTATGCCTTCCTCCGAGATGCGCCGCATCCTCGTTACCTGCCGCGCTACCGTCGGTGAGGTCGGCAACGCCGATCACTCCAACATCGTCATCGGCAAGGCCGGCCGTAAGCGTCACATGAACGTGCGCCCGACCGTCCGCGGTACCGTCATGAACCCTGTCGACCACCCGCACGGCGGTGGCGAGGGCAAGAACCACACTTCTGGTCGTCCCTCCGTTACCCCCTGGGGTAAGCCGACGAAGGGCCTTCGTACGCGCAAGAAGAAGAAGGTCTCGAACCAGCACATCATTCGTCGCCGTAAGAAGTAATTTCGGATACCGAGTTTTAGGAGAAAGCACTTATGAGCAGAAGTCTCAAAAAGGGCCCGTTCGTGGAGACTCGCCTTCTCTCGCGTATCACCGCGATGAACGAGGCTGGCAAGAAGGACGTCGTGAAGACCTGGTCCCGCGCGTCCACCATCTTCCCCGAGATGGTTGGTCATACCATCGCCGTCCACGACGGCCGCAAGCATGTGCCCGTGTATGTTACCGAGTCCATGGTTGGTCACAAGCTCGGCGAGTTCGCGCCGACTCGTACGTTCCGTGGCCACAAGGCCAAATAGGGGGTTAACCGTAAATGGCAACTAAGTCTATTGAAACTGAGGCCACCGAGGTTCGCGCCGTCGCTAAATACGTGCGTGTTTCCCCCAGCAAGGCCCGCCTGGTGGTCGATCTGATCCGCCGCAAGCCTGTCGCTCAGGCCTTCGACATCCTCCACTTCTGCGACCGCGCCGTCGCCGTGGATGTCGAGAAGGTTCTCCGTTCCGCCGTTGCGAACGCCGAGAACAACAACGGTCTGCGTGCTGACAACCTGGTTGTCGCCGCTGCCTATGTTGACGAGGGTCCGACGCTTAAGCGCATCCGTCCCCGCGCCAAGGGTTCCGCTTCTCGCATTCTGAAGCGTACTTCCCACATCACCGTCGTCGTTGCTCCTCGAAAGGAGGCGTAAAGCTGTATGGGTCAGAAAGTCTACCCCACCGGCTTCCGTCTTGGCATCACCGAGAACTGGCGCTCCCGCTGGTTCGCAGAGAAGGATTACGCTAAGACCCTCGGTAACGATCTTGAGATCCGCAAGTACCTCGAGAAGCGTCTTTCCCGCGCAGCTGTCTCCCGCGTCGAGATCGAGCGCGCTGGCGACAAGGTGAAGGTCATCATCCTCACCGCTCGCCCCGGCGTTGTCATCGGTAAGAAGGGTGCCGAGATCGATACCCTCCGCACCGAGCTCGAGAAGGTCGCTGGCGTCTCCAAGGGCCAGCTCTCCGTCGACGTTGTTGAGATCAAGCGCCCCGAGCTCGACGCCAACCTCGTTGCTCAGTCTATCGCCGAGCAGCTCGAGGGCCGCGTTGCCTTCCGTCGCGCTATGCGCAAGGCTGTCCAGTCCGCCCG
This sequence comes from uncultured Collinsella sp., assembly GCA_934667065.1. GTDB lineage: Bacteria > Actinomycetota > Coriobacteriia > Coriobacteriales > Coriobacteriaceae > Collinsella. The sequence continues at coordinate 9,692 of CAKULD010000010.1, read as the reverse complement.
CAAGGCCGGCGCCAAGGGCATCCGTATCCAGTGCTCCGGTCGTCTCGGCGGTGCCGAGATGGGCCGTCGTGAGTGGTACCGTGAGGGTCGCGTGCCTCTGCACACCCTCCGTGCCAAGATCGACTACGGCACGGCTGTCGCCAGCACCACCATGGGCGCTTGCGGCGTGAAGGTCTGGATCTACCTGGGCGAGAAGCTCCCGGGCCAGCCTGTTCCCAACCCTGCACTCGAGGGCTCTTCCCGTCCTCGTCGTCGTAACTCCGAGAGGAGGGGTCAGTAGTGCTTGCCCCTAAGCGTATTCTTCACCGCAAGGTGCAGCGTGGCTCCATGAAGGGCCAGGCCAAGGGTAATACCGAGCTGCATTTCGGCGAGTTTGGTATCCAGGCTCTCGAGGCCCATTGGATCACCAACCGTCAGATCGAGGCCGCTCGTATTGCCATGACCCGCTACATGAAGCGTGGCGGTCGTGTGTACATCACGATCTTCCCCGACAAGCCCATCACCAAGAAGCCTGCCGAGACTCGCATGGGTTCTGGTAAGGGTAACCCCGAGGAGTGGGTGGCCGTCGTCAAGCCCGGCCGCATCATGTTCGAGGTCAAGGGTGTTCCCGAGGAGGTCGCTCGCGAGGCTCTGCGTCTGGCGCAGCACAAGCTCCCCATCAAGACCAAGATCGTTGCTGCCAAGAACGCCGAGCAGCGCATCGAGAAGGAGATGGCCGAGGAGGCTGCTCTCGAGGCCAAGTGGGCTGCTGAGGACGCCGCCGCCGCCAAGGAGGAGAACTAATGAAGCCCGCAGAGATTCGTGAGCTCTCGGACGCTCAGCTCGTTGAGAAGCTGAAGGAAATGCGCGCCGAGCTCTTTAACCTTCGTTTCCAGATGGCCACCAGCCAGCTGGACAACACCGCTCGCGTCAACACCGTGAAGAAGGACATCGCTCGTGTCCTCACGGAGCAGCGCGCCCGCGAGATTGCAGCGGAGAAGTCCGCTGTCGCCGAGTAGGACCTAAGGAGAGAACATGACTGATTCGCGTAACACGCGTAAGGTCCGTACGGGTGTCGTTACCTCCGTCTCCGGTGCCAAGACCATCGTTGTCACCATCACCGAGCGCAAGCGTCACCCCAAGTACGGCAAGATGATGACCAGCTCCAAGAAGCTGCACGCTCACGACGAGGAGTGCACGGCTGGCGTGGGCGACACCGTCCGCGTTATGGAGACCCGTCCTATGTCCAAGATGAAGCGTTGGCGCCTCATCGAGGTCGTCGAGCGCGCTAAATAAGCAGTCGCTCTTACGACTTGTACGTTTCCGAAGATGTGCGTATGCCTGGCTTGCATACCACGGGCCGCATAAAGGCTGCGCACCTCTCTTCGGTTCTTAGTTCGGAGGAACATCTACCATGATTCAGATGCAAACCATGCTGAACGTCGCCGACAACTCCGGCGCTCGCAAGATTCGCTGCATCAAGGTGCTTGGCGGTTCCAAGCGTCGTTATGCAGGCATCGGCGATGTGTTCATCGGTGCTGTCCAGGAGGCTACTCCTGGCGCCAACGTCAAGAAGAAGGACGTTGTCCGTTGCGTCGTCGTTCGCACCGTTAAGGAGATCCGCCGCAAGGATGGCTCCTACATTCGCTTTGATGACAACGCCTGCGTCGTCATCAACAACGATGGTTCGCCCGTCGGCACCCGTATCTTCGGGCCTGTCGCTCGCGAGCTTCGTGACAAGAAGTACATGAAGATCGTCTCGCTCGCTCCCGAGACCCTGTAGTTAGGGGAGATATATGTATATCAAGAAGGGCGATAAGGTCCAGGTTCTCTCTGGTAAGGATCGCGGCAAGCAGGGCGTTATCCTGCGTGCTCTCCCCGCCGAGAACAAGGTCGTTGTCGAGGGCGTTTCGGTCGTCAAGAAGGCCGTCAAGCCCAACGCTGCCAACCAGCAGGGCGGCATCGTTTCGCAGGAGGCTCCCATCGACGCCTCCAACGTCAATCTCGTCTGCCCCGAGTGCGGTAAGGTTACCCGCGTCGGTCACGAGAAGGACGGCAAGAACAAGCTGCGCGTCTGCAAGAAGTGCGGCCACAAGTTCTAAGCTGCCCGCAACAACATGTTGCTAGCAAAGGCCCGGATGCCCCACGGCACCCGGGCCTTTTTCTATCCCCACTCGATGGCTTCGGTTCTGCCGTCCCGTCATTCCGGTACTCATTGGGGACAGACTTAAATGAGTGGCCGCTGATTGGCAGTCATTGGGGACAGTCTTGCAATTGATGCGGCGGCACCTGGGGACGTTCCTTTTCTGCCGGCAGTTTGGGACAGTCCTTGGACGAAGATCCGTTTTCCTCCATTCCCAAGGGACCAAGCTGCGCGCGTTTGTGCGCAAATGCTCGCGTGTAATTGCGTGAACGTGCGTGTATATGCGCCGTTTACGGTCGAATAATGACCGTTTGGCGGTAATACGCGCAAAAGTACGCACATACACGCGTATTTGTGCGAATATAGAGCTGTCAGAAATGAAAGACTTCCAGTGACTCAGGAGGCACTCATGGCAGATTCCAAACAGGCTCCGCTCGATGCCGCGGCCGCCGCAAAGGCAGCGTTCGCTTCGGTTCAGGACAAGCCGTTCCCCGATGACATCTTTACGGAACCCGAGCTCCGTTGGGCCGTGATTGGCTGCGGCGTTATCGCCAACCAGATGGCTCAGTCCCTCGCCCTTGCCGGCCGCAAGCTCGCTGGCGTTGCCAACCGTACGCTTTCCAAGGCTCAATCTTTTGCCGAGCAGTATGGCATCGAGAAGGTGTACGACACGGTCGAGGACCTCTACGCCGATCCGAACATCGACGCCGTCTATATCACCACGCCGCACAACACGCACATCACTTATCTGCGCGCCGCGCTGGCCGCTGGTAAGCACGTGCTCTGCGAGAAGGCCATTACGCTCAACTCCGCCGAGCTCGACGAGGCCCGCTCTATCGCACGCGAGCACAACGTGGTCCTTATGGACGCCACCACGGTGCTCCACATGCCTCTGTATCAGGAGCTTCGCCGTCGTATGGACGCGGGTGACTTTGGCCGCATGAACCTCGCCCAGCTCAACTTTGGCAGCTATAAGGAGTACGGCGACCTGACCAACCGCTTCTACAATCGTAATCTTGCCGGTGGCGCTATGCTCGACATTGGCGTGTATGCGCTCTCTGTCATGCGCCTGTTTATGGCCAGCCAGCCCACCGAGGTCGTGTCTCTGGGCAACACCTGTGAGACCGGCGTTGACGTCGCGGGCGGCATTGTCTGCCGTAACGCCGAACAGCAGCTGGGTGTCGTGAGCCTTACGCTCCACTCCAAGCAGCCCAAGCGCTCGGTCATCAGCTTCGACAAGTGCTATATCGAGGTCAACGAGTATCCGCGTGCCGACCACGCGACCATCGTGTGGACTGCAGACGGTCACCGCGAGGAGGTTCACGCTGGCACCGAGGCCTATGCCCTGTGCTACGAGATGGCCGATCTGGAGAAGGCCGTTGCCGGCGACGATTCGAAGCGCGAGCTTCTGGCCTATGCTTCTGATGTTATGGAGCTTATGACCAAGCTCCGCGCCGATTGGGGAGTCGTGTACCCCGAGGAGGAGTAAGCGATGCTTGCGGAAGATAGACTCAATGCAATCGTGTCGATGGTGCAGCAGGCTGGCTCGGTTACCGTGCCGGAGCTTGCCGAGGCTCTGGGCGTGACGCCGTCCACTATTCGCCGTGATCTGCAGACGCTCGACCGCGCGCACCGCATTGCTAAAGTGCACGGAGGCGCGACGAGTCTTGAGCGCGCGCACGTAACGCGCGACCTGACGATCAGCGAGCGCAGCGATCTCCACAACGACGACAAGGAGCGCATCTGCGCCCGTGCCGCGGCCCTCGTGGAGCCTGACAGCTTCGTGTATATCGATTCGGGCTCCACGACGCTCAGACTCATCGAGCATCTTCCGCATCTCGATGGCGTCACCTATGTGACGGATTCGGTGCTCCATGCTCAGCATCTCGCCCTGCGCGGTATGCGCACCGTGGTGCTGGGCGGCGAGCTCAAGCCCGAGACCGAGGCGCTCGTTGGCCCCGATGCCCTGGCAACCCTGGACCGCTACAACTTCAACTGTGGCTTTTGGGGCTCCAACGGTATTGCCGCCGAGCAGGGCTTTACGACACCCGATATCGAGGAAGCGCAGGTCAAGCGTATCTCGATGCGTCATACCGCCAAACGCTTCGTAATCTCGGACGCCAGCAAATTTGGCATGGTGGCGCCCGTCAAGTTCGCGGACTTCCGCGATGCAACGATCATCACCGCGGGCGAGGTTCCCGCCAAGTACCAGGCAATGGACAACGTCATCACGGTCTAGCGACAGGGGACAGGTCAAGGCCAAAACCACCACAAAGGTGCCTGTCCCCATTGTGGTGGTTCAATAGAAAAAGCGGCAACGTCCACACACGGGCGCTGCCGCTTTTGTCTCAATCTGTAACACCTAGGGCCGTTTTTGCCGAGTTACTGTTACAGATCGAGATTCTTTTGAATCACATGGACCCTTTGTCTCGATCTGTAACATCTGGGGCTGATTTTGCTGAATTACTGTTACAGATTTAGATATTCCCTTGAGGGGGATTTGAACGTCTCAATCTGTAACAGATAGACCGGAAAATGGGTTCTAACTGTTACAGATCGAGACGTTTTGGGGCTGCGGCTGAGCCATCGCGGTCAAAACCACCACAAAGGTGCCTGTCCCTTTTTGGCGGGTTTTAGGGCTCCCAGGGGCAGGGGGCTTCGATGTGGATGTGCTCGCCGGTTACGGGGTGCGTGAAGGACACGCTGTGGGCGTGGAGCATCAGGCCGCAGGGGCGCGGCGTGCCGTAGAGGTCGTCTCCCACCAGGGGATGACGCTCGCTTGCCAAGTGCACGCGGATCTGGTGCTTGCGGCCGGTGAGCAGCTCGACATCGATATATGAGCGCGTGGGCAGGCCACGACGGCTCTTAAGACGTTTGAGTACCTTCACGCGCGTCTGGGACGGCTTGCCGCTGGCGCCGACGCGCATCTTGCGGCTGTCGTGACGGTCGCGGGCGATGGGCTTGTCGATGAGCTTCTCGTTCCAGTCGATCTTGCCCTCGGCGAGCGCCAGGTAGTGTTTTTCGAAAGCGTGGTCGATGACCATCTGGTCAAAGGCGGGCTGCGTCTGCTTGTCGAGCGAGAACAGCACCACGCCGGTGGTGTCGCGGTCCAGGCGGTTGAGCGGCTGCATGTCGGTCGCGGCAAAGCCGTCGCCCATCGCCAGCAGCAGGTCGCTGGCGTAGTCGGTGAGCGTGCGCTCGCCGGTGCCGTCGCCGTGCACGATCATGCCGGCGGGCTTGTCGATGGCCATGAGCCAGGCGTCGCAGTAGAGGACTTGGGGTTCTTCGTTCACGTGTAAGCCTTTCGGTTAGCTGATTCCCACAAACATGCAGCCCGAGGTCGCCCCGCGCAGACGGGCGGCGGGCTTGCGGCCGGCCTGTGCTGCCTCGACGGCGCGGCGGACGCGGGCGACGGCGCGGCCCACCTCATCCGCCTCGAGCAGCGTGCCGTCCACCATAAGACGGCGCACGCCAGCATCGAGCAGCTGAGGAACCTGCGGCGTGAGGTCGATGGGATAGGCGTCGTACAGGCGCGAGCGGCCGTGGATGTCGGTGCGCACGGGCATGACCTTGCCATCGATATTCTTGAGCGAGAGCTTGCGGGCGCGCAGGCGGCAGTTGGCGCAATCGTGGATGCAGCCGTTGGCGACCTGCAGGATGCAGTGCTCGCTCGTCATGACGCGGGGGCGTCCAAAGACGGTGATGCCCAGGGCAGCCGGCGCAGCGGCTCCGAGTGTGACAATCTCGTCGAGCGTAATCTCGGGCGAGAGCCAAAACGCGCCGGCTCCGCGCTCGGCGAGCGCCTCCATGCAGGGCGTGTTATGCACGGGCAGGCAGGAGCGAATCTCGGCCGTGGCGCCGGCCTGGGCGGCAACGGCGAGTTCGGAGATATTGCCGACGGCGACGGTGGATCCGGCATTGATCCAGGGATCGACGCGGGCGTGGTCGACGGCGCGGCAGACCTCGTCGAGCACGGGCACAATGCCATGCTCAAGCGCATCGGCGGGGTAGACCCCGGCAGCCTCGAGCACGTCGGTCGTCATGTAGATGCGCGTGGCGCCCTCGGCACGGGCGGCCTCGGCGGCCTCGAGCGAGGTGACGGTGGCGCAAATCTGCGGCTCGTCGCGGTAGTGCTCGGGCGCGGGGTGGGAGCCGCTGACGGCAGTCGCCGGCAACTCGAGCGCCTTCGCGCGCTCCTTGTACGGCGCAAGAATGGCCTCCTCCAGCGCCTTGCAGGCAACGGCGCGCACCTTGTGCACGGCGGAGAAGCCCATGCCGCAGCCGGCATCGAGCGCCACATCAAAGCTCGCGGCTTCAAAAGGCGAGGAGCCCATGCGGCCCACGTGCTCAACCAGGTCTGCCGCCTCGACGGCGCGGGTCTTGGCGGCCTCGACGGTAAAGCCCGTGGCGGTGGCGGTAAGCGCGGGGTTGTCGCAGCAGGTGAGCGTGACGGTAAACGGCCCGCCCAGGCGCGCCACGACGGACACATCAACAGCCCGGCGGCGCAGCACGTCGCGCTTGAGCGCGGCGCCGGCGGCGTCGATGGCACGCTGGCTGCGAATCACGCGGACGCGGCATCCTTCGGGCATGCTGCGGGGCACGCGGCATTCAATGATGTCGCCCGCGGCGGCATCCTCGGCGGCGATGGTGGTCAGGAACTGGTCAAACTCATCATCGTGGCGCAGCTCCAGCAGGTCGCCCTTGCCCACCGGCTCAAACAGCTCAATGCGGGCGATGGCGGCGCGGCGGCGACGGTCGTCGGGTTTGAGGCCGCGCACATCGCGGTTGGCCAGGCGGCTGCCCAGCACCGTACCCACGATCTGGCCGCGGTTGTTGGAACGCTCGTAGCTCATCATCTCGTCGCCCGAGGTGCCGTCCTGATAGGCGTGCGTAAAGTCGCGGTTAAAGCAGCGCTTGAGCTGGCGCTGGCGGGCGGCTTCCTCATCCTTGGCCACGGTGGTTCCGGCCAGCATGTCGTCAATTTCGTGACGGTACACATCGACGATGGAGTACACATAATCGGGCGCCTTCATGCGGCCCTCGAGCTTGAGCGACGCGGCGCCGGCGTCATACAAACGACGCACGAGCTGCGAGGTATTGGTGTCGCGCGGGCACAGCGCGCGCTCGCGACCGGCAGGGGAGAGCGAGCGACCGTTCTCGTCGATCAGCTCGTAGGGCAGGCGGCAGGGCTGGGCGCACATGCCGCGGTTGGCCGAACGGCCCGCCATGGCAAAGCTCGAAAGCAGGCACAGGCCCGAGTAGCAAAAGCAGATGGCGCCGTGGCTAAAGACCTCAAGGTCCACATCGGGTGCGGCGTCGTGAATGGTGGCGATTTCGTCGATGGAAAGCTCGCGTGAGAGGGTCACGCGGTCGGCGCCCTGCTCGCGGCACCACGCGGTCCCGCGGTCGTCATGGATGTTTGCCTGGGTCGAGACATGCGTCTCGATGCCGGGCATCGTGCGCTTGACCTCAAAGAACAGGCCCCAGTCCTGGATGATGAAGGCGTCGGCACCCAGCGTGGAGCAGCGGTGGATGAGCTGCAACGCATCGCCCATCTCAGACTGCTTGATGACGATGTTGACCGTGACGTAGACGCGCGAACCTGCCAGATGTGCGGCTCGGCACGCCTGTTCAAAGGCCTCGTCGGTAAAGTTGGTAGCCTTGCGGCGGGCGTTGAAGCTGCCCATGCCGCAGTAGATGGCGTCGGCGCCTGCGGCGAGGGCGGCGGCAAAGGGCTCGGGCCCTCCGGCGGGCGCCAAAAGCTCGGGTCTGCGGTTGGTGGTTCGACTGGCGGTTGCGGTCATATCCTGCCTTTCAAAATGCTCAGATACTCAAAAGTATAGTGGGGCCGTCGCGGAGGACGATGCCCGCAGTCCAAGCAGGACAAAGTCTTCAGCAGGCTTGCTGGCCGAGTCGCCGCTCATGCCGTTCAGCGGCCGACAGGCGCCGTTGGGCGATAAAATATTCTCGCAACGTGATAATTATCTTGCATCAAGCAAGTTGCTCCCTTAATATCCCAATCAAGCGCGGTGTTCAGACCGAACTGTGCCTCCCGGTGTGAACACCGCGCTCACGCTCTCTCAACTGTTCGTAAGGAGATAAACATGAGCAAGACCGTTGTGTCTTCTGATAACGCACCCGCAGCCATCGGCCCGTATTCCCCCGGCATCCAGACCGGCAACATGGTCTTCCTGTCCGGCCAGCTGGGCATCGATCCCGCGACCGGCAAGATGCCCGAGGGCGTCGAGGCCCAGGCCAAGCAGTCCCTCGCCAACGTCGAGGCCCTGCTGACCGCTGCCGGCGCCACCTTTGCCGATGTCGTCAAGACCACGGTCTACCTGGCCGACATCGCCGACTTCGCTGCCGTGAACGAGATCTACGCCTCCAAGTTCGTGGCTCCGTTTCCCGCGCGCAGCGCCTTCCAGGTTGCCGCCCTTCCGGCCGGCGGTCTGGTCGAGATTGAGGTTGTCGCCGCCCTCTAAGATGTAGGCGAAACCCAGACATGACATGCAAAAAAGAACCCTGCAGCGCGTGCGAGCTGCAGGGTTCTTTTTGTCAAGCGATGGGGCAAAAATGATCCGCAATCCTTCCGTCGCATGCGGATCGCGGGACTAGCCTTCCTTGCGGACTTTTTGCAGGTAGCGGTAGACGCTGGGCTCCGAGATACCCAGCGCGGTGGCGGCGCAGGCCACGGCGCCCTTGAGCATGAATACGCCGTTGCCGTTGAGGTGGCGAATGACGTCCACGCGGTCGCTCTGGCCAAGCGATGCCGTATCCAGCCCGCGCGCGGTCAGCAACTCGGCAATGCTGCGGTCGATGAGTTCCTGTGTGGACTCGGACAGGCTCTCGACCTCGATAGGGGCGGGTTCTGTACGTGTCGGCGCCGCGTCGAAACATGCCATGAGCTGCTGCGCCATGGCGTTGATATTGCGCACGGTTGAAAGATCGGTGTTGACGCAGAGCATGCCGACGATCTCGTCACCCTCGCGGATAAAGAATGTCGCGGACTCCAGCGTCTTGCCGCCGGCGCCGCGGCCCTCGTAGCCCGTAATAAACGGCAGCTCGCGATACTTGGGATCATGCATAATCTTGAGTGCCAGATCGGTGGCGGGGCCGCCGACTTTGCGGCCGCTCACGATGCCGTTGCGAATATCGATGATGGCATGGTCGATATCCGAGAAATCGTGCAGGACAATCTCGCTGTTCTTACCGAGTATCTGCTCCAGGAAATCGACCATCGGCAAAAAGCGACGTACGATCTCGTTCACGGGCAACTCCTTTGCGATTGAAATCGAAAAAATTCGAAGGCGTTCATAACAATTTTTTCTCATGGTAACACGGCGCTTATCATTCCGTATATCCGCAGGTATATCGCGTAATACAGACGAACGGTAGGAATTTGGCGGTAAACGGTCGACCAAAAGAAATGTAAGATGCTACTCAGAGCAAGCACGTTTCTGACCTGCGTAAACGCTTTATTCCACCTGAAGAATAGTCTGATAACAAAAAATTATTATTGAGTATAAGAAAAATCTTTAATACGATATGAAACGAAGGCACAACCTCAACC
>CAKULD010000009.1 GCA_934667065.1 uncultured Collinsella sp. | reverse complement strand
CCGTGGGGGTCCAGGGGGAGGCGGCGCCGGAGCGCTCCCCCTGGGCGGCAGCCGGGAGAAAAATAGGGGCGGCTCCGAGCTGCGAGCCGCCCCCGAGGTCTGGTCCCGTATCTGAACGGACGTTAAGCGGGTGCCTGTTTGATGGCACAGTGGATGCTAGGACTAGTTTTCCAAGGCCAAGATACACGCCCTGATGTATGCGCTGGCGGTGAGGTTTGACGGCAGAATCTCTGGGTGTGCGGCGCGAGCGCTCACGAGTCCGGTCATGAGATTCTTGTAAACCTCATAGTGGACGAGGGCCGTTCGGCTATAGCGCGTGGCACTCATAGATCGCTTGGGGTTGTCCAAAACGGAAAGATCGAGCTCCCCGCCGCTGATTCGGTCGCGAAGCGCATCCTCGACGACACGGCTGACATTGGCGTCCCTCCTGGGGCCACCTTTCAGCTTGAGCTCGAGAACGCGCCTCTCAAGGATTTCAGCCTCGAGCGGCGACGTCGAGAAGGTGACCCTCTCTTTTTTGGATCCCGAAGATACCTTGCTGGCAGCGGGAGCCGTCGCGGGTTTGGTTTTGCGGGCACTCGCGGGGGAAGCGGGCGATGCGGCGACGCCGTCCTGAACAGGTTCTTGCGGGGCGGGTGCCGCAGGACGGGGCGCAGGACGGTTCTGTGCCCCAAAATTAGGCAAGGTAAAGCGCGGGGCATTGCTCATCATGTCGCCTACAAGGTTCTCGGGCAGGTTGGAAGCCATAGCTACTCAACTCCTTCGGTTTCGCCGGCGGCGGGCTTGAGCTCACACCAGTTCATGATGTTGCCCACAAGGACGTCGTACTCGAATGCGGCGCCCTTGAGGACGTTCATCTCGTAGATGCTGCGACCATTCGCCTGCGCATCCTGGATCGCAACAGTTATACCGATTCGGCGCTGGAAGACCTTGAGCCCCATTTTCGGGAACTCCTCGACCATCTGAGCGGCAAAGGCTCTCGCGAGCTTGGCGATACCGCGATAGAGCGTGATGAGGACGGCAGGGGCGCTCACCCACGCGACCTCATAGGAATCAGATACCGCGCTGAGGAGCTCGAGGGTCTGCTCGACAGCCTCGGTGCCAAGCCTGTCGGCGGTAGTCGGGATGACAAGATGGGTTGCGGCAATGGTGGAGGAAATCGTCGCGAAGGTCATGCCAGGCTGGGTGTCAACCACGACGGCATCGAAGCCGTGCTGGGAGACAGCCGACTCGATAGCGCGCGCCAGAGAGTACTCATTGATCTCGTTGCCCTCAAGGTCCCTTTCGTCGGCGACGTTGGCAAGATCGAGATCGCCGGGGACGGTCGCCTGCCCATCCTCGGTGCAAACCACCTGAACGCCCTTGAGGAAGCTGGAGCTGCAGCAGGTGCCTTTCGCGACGCAATCCGACTCGATTCTCCCGAGGGAGCCCTGGGGATCCATGTCCACAGCCAAGACCTTAAGGCCGCGGCGGCGAAGCCCATCGGCGATGGCATCTGCGGAAGTCGTCTTACCGACGCCTCCCTTCTGATTGGTGAACACGATCACAGGGGTGAAATTCGGCATGGTGATTCCTTTCAACTGAAATTGAAAACGATTTGAGCCAGGCAATACCTAGGAGCGACTGGCGATGCTCATGACCACAAGAGCGATCGGGATGGCGATGAGGCACGCCGCCGCACCGACAATGAACTGAAGGATGGCGTAGGCGAGCCCGCTCGCAAAAAAGGCTACGAGCGCGCCGAGCCCCAAGATAAATTTGATGATTGAAATGTAATTAGGATAAGAAGACATATAACCTCCAATGCCCTAGCTGGACCGATGGCGGAAAACCCGCATTGAAGGTTGTAGTTAAATAATACCAGAACTACGTCACTGATGAACTATGAAATAGATGAATAAATGAAACGCAGAAAAAGATAAAGGTGCTAAAACGGAATACCAGAACGTCAGAAAATACGAGGAAGAGAAATACGTATTCAATGAACTAATGAAGGACGTAAAAACGTAACTGTGTAATAACGTAGCCGTGTAATTGCATAACTGTGTAACTACGTAACAGTGTAATAACGTGACTGCGTCATAACTTAATATCAAATCATTGTACTTGTGCCTTACGTCCTCATCTTGAGTAGCTTTCCTATAAAGGCCTCCACCCAGAATCGTCCTCTTCCCCATCGTCGAATAGCTTGAGCGCGATCGCAGCGGAAGTAATAAGAAGCAGTAAAGCCAACCCATCCAGCTGGAGAAGGTAGCTCAAGCCGGCGAGGGCAAGAAGCAGCCCGGCTGCAAGTAGGATAATGTTACGGGTCATATATGTACCCGCCAAAGGATTACGGCGCTCACGCGGCATCACCAACGATGATGTTGTAGAGATCGTCGTCTGACGCTACCAACGCGACGATATGGTTTCTCCTCCTGATGACGGTCCTCTTCGACACACCCAAGAGCGCGCCGATCCTCTCGCATGTCAGGTTGTCGATATAGGACAACTGGAAGATAGATCCGAGTCCCGGCTCGTAATCGTCCAGCGCCTCGACGACAACCATTACGAGATTCAGTGTCGAATCGATTTGCAGGACGCGGTTCCTCATCCGCTCCCTCTCATTCGATCGGGACGGCAGCTGCCTGAGCGCTGTCTCGCACTGGCTTCTGATCGAGGCCAGATGTCTCAGCTCGGACAGAACGCATCTGACGCGCTCTTCTCGAGCGCCGATGCCGCCATCGTCTGAGGAAAGAGGCGACTCATGCTTCTCGCTCTCGATCCCGACGATTGCAGATTGTCCATTACTCTCGGTTCTAATCAGCCTTTCCCACGAGTTCCCTTCCATGTCACTTCCCCTTTCGACATTTAAATCTTTCGTTCAGCAGCTCACAGCGAAGATGTGGCCTGTTTGCGGGCCAGGTCTATCGCAGCCTCCTTGTTATCGCCGCGATAGACGATTCCGTTCGCATCCACAACCGGATGGACCGGCCCGTCGCCGATGATGAGCCAGGCGCCGTCGGGAGCCCTGCGCAGGTGCTTTTCGCCGCGGCCCGCTCGCTGGCGTGCGGCCTCGACCATCTTTTGGCAGCCCTTGACGCTCGTGTCGATCAGCCATTTCCGCAGCTGAGGCATGAATTTGTCCTCGCAGCCGGCATCCTTGGCCTCAGCCTGCCGGCGAGCCCAAGCAGTGCCGATCTCGTCGGCCCCGAAGCCCAAACGACGCAGCTCATCGTAGGGCTGGCGTGCGGCGTCGAGCTTGTTGCGGTTGATCGTCTCGTCGGCGATTTTCCTGAAATCGCCTGCGGTATCGACCTGAGAGTCCATTCCGGGATAGACGTCCGGTTGGTTGGTTTGAAAATCCATCCATCCATCCGTCCAATCTTCTGGATAGTCATTACTTATAGGTATATAGGGGGGCTCACCTGAAAAAATTGCAGGTGAGGAAGAATCTTCACGTGAAGAAATTTCAGGTGAGGAAGTTTTTTCAGGTGAAATTCTTTCCGGTGAGGAAGTTTTTTCAGGTGAAGAAACTTCAGGTGAAAAAACGTCACGTGAAACTCTTGCAGGTGAGGAAGAATCTTCACGTGAAGAAATTTCAGGTGAGGAAGTTTTTTCAGGTGAAATTCTTTCCGGTGAGGAAGTTTTTTCAGGTGAAGAAACTTCAGGTGAAAAAACGTCACGTGAAACTCTTGCAGGTGAGGAAGAATCTTCACGTGAAGATATTTCAGGTGAGGAAGTATTTTCAGGTGAAATAGTTTCCGGTGAAACTAGAGGGGCAACCCGTTCGGCGTCCGGATGGTCCGCCTGCCAAGCCTCCCTGGCGCGGGAAATTGGATCCGCAGCTGCAACAAGGGACCTGCCGACAGTATTCATTCCATGGACATGGGATCCGCGCTCAACGATAAGGCCCATCTCGAGTAGGGAGGCGATGGTCGTGCGGGCAGTGCGCTCGCTCGTGCCGGACCAGTCCGCGAGAACGGCGGCTCCAAAATCGTAGCAACCCTTATCTACCGTGCAGGAGTAGATCAGGGCATACGCCACGAGCTGTGCGGGCCTAAGGCCCAAATAGCGCATGAAGCCGTGTATGGCGAACGAAGGACCGTAGCCTTCGGTCTCTGTCTCGAGAATCTTCGACACTATGCGGCCTTTCTCCTTTGCAGCGCCTGGACCGCCAGGGAGAACAACGCCTCTTCGTTGAAGACATTGCACTCCCCTGCCGCCCTCGCGGATTCGATTTCACTTATCAGGGACTCGCGTCCGTAAACGGACAGCATGAAGTTGACGAGCTCACCGGAGCGGAAATGACCACCGCCGACAGACAGGGGAACCGCTAGGTCGAAATAGGCGACAAGGGGCTGACCCGCGGCATCGGCCGCATCCAAGGCGACCGCAACCCTTCCGGCGCCTGTCTTGAAGACGGCTAGCGGAGCCTGAAGGAGTTCGGGAACCGATGCAAGCAGCGAAGGCTCGATGCCGTGCCTGTGTGAGCGATTAGAGATCGTTGTCTCCCGTACGATATGCCGCACGGTGTGGCAGATAGGCAGGTTGGGAATCCCCGCCGCCAAAAGCGCCCTCGGTGTCTCGGGGAGAACGGGCACCGGCGCCTGTCGGTTATAGCCCCGGCCCCTCGCCTTTGCAATTTCGGCGAATCCAGTCCACATTCGGCATGAATTCGCGTATTCGGCTAGATCTTGATTGTTTAGACCCTCTACTGCGATGGTAGAATCAACTTGACCGACGAGGGCGCGATAGTGTCCTATGTCGTCGAGATCGTGTTGACGCTGTTCACCTTTCCACATCCGTGAACTCCCTTCTTCTACGGTCTCACGTTTCGGGTGCGGCTGGGGCTCTTCCTTAATTTCCCAGTCGCACTTTTTTTCTGACACCCTAAATTGAACAGTCTTCGGGAACGATTCGGGACACATCATGCGGCTCCCTTACGGCCGTCGCGGGCCATGCGCTTTGACATGCTCTCTTGCAGGGACTGCAGAGAGGCGTACTCCTCGTACGGCATCTCAGAGCTCGACTCCTTAATGAAAGGCGTCCTGCGCATATAGGCGTCGAGGTCGTCAATGTTGATGTAGATGGTCCGCGATCCGCCACGGTTGAACGCACCGTAGACGGCGGGGATCTCGCCGGATTCAATGAGCCCCTGTACCGCATCGACATGGCGATGGATGTATTTGGCTGCCGCGGATTTGGAGAGCCATTTACTACTCGCCCACGGCTCCAACCTTTCTTTGCTGCTCATTACGCAACCTCATCCTTTTTGGAAGTTCGCTCATCAGTAAAGCCAAGCAAATAATCAATCGAACAATCAAACTTCTTTGAAAGCTGCACCAGAATGGCTCCCGGAATTTGAGCGGGGTCTCTTTCCCAACGACCGATGGTCGCGCGCCGTCTTCCAACCAGCTCTCCGAGCTCTTCTTGGGACATGCCCAAACGGTATCGCTCAGACCTTAGATTTGAGATACCAGACATATCAACTCCTGTATGACACTACCAGTATGACCCGTACGACTTATTTATCGTACAAGTCGTACGAGTTGTCAACCATCCCGTAAGACAAAATTGTTAAAAGGGAGGTAGGATGACTAGAAAAAAGAGTCCGCAGGAGATTGAGATCAATCGCCTATTTGGTCAGAATCTCAAGCAGGCCAGAAAACAGCTAAAGATCAATCAGACTGTTGCGGCTCGTAGAATTGGCGTTGAGCTTGTCACCTACCAGTCATACGAACAGGGCCGAAGGTTCCCGTCGAACGAGACCTTAGAGGCTATTTGCAATGCACTGAACGTGCGGTTGTCTGATCTCGTCGACCCTTCATGGCGTAATCTTCATGCCATTTCCCCCGCAAAGTCATTGATTGCCCTTACGGAATTGGAAAAGGCCGCGACAAAACCAGCGGAAGTTAATGACGACTCCTTTGAAAGGCTTCGGTCTGCTTGGATTCGTTTAAACGACAACGGGAAAGGTATTGCGCTTTCGCTAATTGAAAGCTTGCTTGAAAACGACCTGTTGTTGAATGATTCTGAGCCGGCCTTTTCAAACGGTGATTCTCATTCCTCCGTGGCCCAATCAGCATAACGATTAAAGATCAGCTGGAGGCAAAATCACCCATGCCTAAATTCAAAATTGGCCAAATTGAGAAACAAGGTGCTCAAAGAAGGGAGCACCCATGGGCAACAATCTGAAAACCATCCGCTCCAATAGCGGGAAAACCCAAAAACAGGTTGCGATGGAGCTCGGCATTTCGCTTTCTGCATACAGAAAGTATGAACAAGGAACAAGACGGCTTACTGATGAGTTTCTACTCCAGTTGTCCACATATTTCTCTGTATCAGTTGATTCAATTCTTGGATCCAAATTCTCGGCATCGCTTTCTTCCCCCTCATTTCTCGAAGACTCCGAAATGCGTTCAATAGTTAATGCTGCGGTCTCCGAAATGAATAAAGAAGACAGGCAGCAGTTTAGAAAGCTGTTGGAGAGCTATATGGCTCTCAGTTCAGCTGGAAGAAAGCAGCTTGCAGATAGCGCAGACACTATGAACCGTTCTGGGAAATACAAGAGCTTTGGAAATATTCCCAAAAGCAACGCTCCAGCTAGTTCTCACGGTAGAGCCACGACCGCCTAAACGATCGAGCGGAACCCTTAGCACAAGAGTTCTTTATCCAGCTTGGAAAACAATACGAGGTAGCCACAATGCCTAAAAATAAAATTGGACAAATTGAGAAAATAGGCGTCGACACCGACGGTTTAGAGATATTCAGGGTTAGGGTCGAGGCCGGCACACGGGAAAAGCGTGTCACAAAAAGGGCAACAATTCATGGAACGATGAGGGATGCCCAGGCCGCAGCTTCTATGCTCTATGTCGAATTGACTTCCAGCCTTTCCGAACGCGATATTCCTGAGATTACGCTGAATCAGTATTTTTATGGCAGGTTTATCCCGGCCCTCGAAAAAGAAGGTAAGACCAACAGCACTATCGACGGATATGTTAAAAACTACCGGAAATGGATTTCCCCAAATCATGGCGAGCGAGTCCTCTTGAATCTCGATGAGATTAACGTTCGAAATCTCATCGAGCAGTCGGGAACCCCGAGAAACACGCTACGGACGTACAGGGCGATCTTAAACAGGGCCAAATCTGATGGATTCATGCGCCACAAAATGGATCTAACGGGCCTCGAAGCCAAGGCAAAGAAAAAGAAACGCCCCGCACCATGGTCGCCAATGGAATTGAAGCAGGCTGCCGACGTATTAGCAGATGATGAGATGGCATACCTGACTCTGTTGGTCGGAAGCGCGGGGCTTCGCAAGGAAGAAAACCTGGCCATAACGCCAGCTGACGTTCAGGTATTGAAAATGCCGACTTCCCAAGGCGTGAAAAAGTATGTTCTCCTGAATGTTCATGCGGCCTACACGGATGAAGACGGACTTAAGGTAACCAAAACGGAAGAGTCTAAAAGGCACGCTTTGGTTCTTCCAGAGTTTACTGACAGGTTTCTTTCGGCTCTCGAGGCCACGAAGCCGTCAATCGAGCAGGTTGAAGGCTGCTGGCTCATCAGACACAAGACATGCTGGCATAAGTCTAGAAAAGCAAAATATAGGATTGAAACCGTTATGGGGAATCGAAAAGATGCCCAGGCGGTTGCAAATCAATTGGCGGCAGAGACGGCAGCAAAGTATAAATTGGGTTCAACCCCAAAAATGAGAGAAATTGCAGATGGGATTTGGACCGTAACTGTCTTCAACGGATACGTCGACACCATGGAGAGGACAATCAAGCCGGAGGCGTTCATCGGAACAGAGCAGGACGCAGTGAGACACGCTTTGGAGCAGTGGAGCAACCGGCGAATTCTTCCGTGCGCCGGTGAAACTCTTCGCGGCCACTGGGAAACCGCGCTGAGGAAGCACGGGCTGAGGTTTATCCCTGTGAACAACCTCAGGCACACCTCCGAGACGCTCATGGCCGCCAGCGGAGTCTCGACCCCGACGATTTCAAGCATGCACGGGCATACGCAGTTTAAGACGGATTTCCAGCACTATATCGACCTGAATGTTGAGGCGATTCTCGATGCCGCCGACAAGGTCGATACCTTCATGGCGTCAGACATGGCAAATGGAGGATTCACGCTTGAATCGCTTGTTAAGAAAACTGACTTATAGAAGATTTTCAAGAATCAAATTCGGACGGACTCGTTGTTAGCCATCCAAAGCCTCGCCTAAGGCAATGAGAGACGATATGGGGCGGCGAATCAATTACTTCGAGTATTGATGAGTCTCAAGCCCTAAGATGGCCCTAAAACGCGTCCAGACGCCCAATCTGGACGCGCCGCATATTCGAGATGATCGATTCACCGCATTTTCAAACTAATTTGGTGGGAGCAGACGCGCTGGCGCGTCGCTTATAAAGCCCATTTTTAGACCTTTGATACAGAAGAAGAAAGTATCTATGCGCAAATCAGTGGTGGATAGTGGTGGATAGCCAGAAGAAACCAGTGGATTCTAGAATGAAAAGCCAATAGTAAAGCGGTTCCCCTGATTGACCGTATTTCAGGGAAACCGCTGGTAGATAGTGGTGGGCCCTCCGGGATTCGAACCCAGAACCCAGGGATTATGAGTATGATCAAGGTTCCATCGAGGAGCATTTAGACATCGATGTCAGCTCACAGGTCAATTGGCACCAGCTGCCAGGTGTGTGCACGGCATCCTCGCCGGGATTTCGGAATTCAACGCTGATACCGGGACTCTCCAACTCATGAGCCATCGCGTAGGGTTTGGCTTGACCGAAGAGATTCCGGTTGCGTCCAACCTCGTCACATATGGCCCAGCCGCGATAGTGAGTGATTGGGGCGGCCACATGCTCAACCCTTAGCGCCTCGATCTGCCACGTAACCACAGCGCAATCATAGGAAAACCTAATGACTTTGAATATCGACTGCTTTTATCGGATACCAAAGAAGCAGTCTGTCAATAAGTATCAATTAGCCATTTCGAGTAAAACTAAGGTACAGCAGAATTTGTAATCCGCTGCTATCCACACTTATATTTACGTTTCCGCACTTGAATACGGTTTTGAGTATGGACTCATAATCCCTGGGTTCTGGGTTCGAATCCCGGAGGGCCCACCAGAGTACTGCGAGGCCGGGCGTAATGCCCGGTCTCTTTGTATAACTCTGTCGCCTGCTTTGTTTTGCAAAACTATAAGCTCATATTTCATTTAAATTCGCAATTAAGAAGGGATGTGCCTTCAAGATGTTTCTCAGTCAACACATGCGATAAGAAGATTGATATGAAAAAAGGCCCCAACTTGCGTTGGAGCCTCATTCAATGCTCGGGTGGAGACGAGGGGGATCGAACCCCTGACCTCTTGACTGCCAGTCAAGCGCTCTCCCAGCTGAGCTACGCCCCCGTGCGAAAAAGTACTATACGGGAACACGGGCGACGATGCAAGGACAATTTCGGAAAAACTTTCGGCGGCGGCGATGCCGCCGCCCCCGCGCGCAGCGCGGGGGCCAATCGCGCGTCCCGAGCCCCGCCCTTCCTCCCCAGGGGCGCACGCGCCGGCCGTTTAGGCGCGCGGGGCGAGGCCAGCCCCGCGCCATCGGGCCTCCCCCGAGCCGCCGGTCCCATTATCGGGTCCGACCGCGAACCGCCCTGACCCCTCGTCCCAAAAGGGGGCCGGTTTACTACGATGATTCCGGGATGGCCGACCACGCCGCTGTTTTCGCCAATGTCGCAAGCGCCCTACCTGCGGTTTTGCAAACGGAAGATGAAGCGTGCTCGAGGACTGTCGATCCGTCGTAGTAAACCGGCATAGTTTTGAAAAGAGACTAATTTACTAGTATCACTTTGATGTTCAAAACGAGACTTATTGACAGGCTAGATGCCTATTTCAAGCCAATTGCAAAGAACATTGGCTCGAAGTCTGGTTTCTGCGCGCCGCATCGCACTGGTTTTAGGCTTGAATCGCAACTCAAGGCGGTCACATACACTTCGAATAATGGTATTAAACTGATCGTGATCGTTGAGCATATCGTGGGTTACCAGAAATACGTCGTATCCCATGCTTTGCAAAGCTGTCATGCGGGTGGCGTCATGATCGAGCACCGCGCCCGAGCCATGAATGACTTCACCTTGAATTTCGATGATTACTGCCTTCATAAGGACCGGGTTTACGATGACAATGTCACCGTAACATACTTTTTTGCCTGCTATTTGTTGCGCAGAAACCGACAGCGGCGTTAGATCATTGACGTATAAATTCTCAAACCCTGCTCCTCCGAACCGCCTAGGCCGGCTCAGCAGCATTATTCCCGCAACTTCTAATGGGGATGCCGCGATGCCGATAACCTGTTGCGCAGCGTCATAGAATTGCCTTCCCCACATTTCGCCTTTAACTTTTGCCGCGAATCGTTGTAACTCATCAATCTCAACTAGAGGCTTTCTCATCCAGAGAGATGTTCCTTTCCCCTTATCGTTATCTTCAAATTCGCTATTTGCCTGTTTGCCCTGATCGCCCTCGGCGTCATTTCGGTTCATCCGCGCATAGACTCGTTTCCACGGGGCCTCATCTTGGGTCTCGTCGAGTTCGAATAACTTATCGGCGCTGGAGCATGGTTCGTTTGCATCTGCCTGCTCAAGAGCCAAATCAACAGCAGTTGATGGCTTGAAAACCGAGAACCAGCCACAGAATTCATACATGGCGAGAACTAGATCGCTTTGAGAAACACTGCGCGTCATGGTGAATAGCGTGTTGAGGGGGTCCGTGACGCTAAATCCCATATCGGTGTCAAGGGACACATTGCCTTTATATGCCTCGGCCCATCGTATGGTGCGTCGTGTGCCGGAATGTAAATTGCTTCGGGTAGATGCAGTAGTAATAACTGGCGTCTTGAGAACGTCGGCTACGAAGGCGGCTTGGGATAGAGCGCGCCAGCCGTCTTCGGAATTTGGAAGGCGGGGGTAGAGGTCTCGGACCTGGGGCGGGCAGCGCCAGTAGCGGAATGCGGAGTTTGCGCATACGATTTCGTCCATGTGGGCCTCCCCTGGCTTTGGCTAGTGTCAGTGCGTATTGCGAGGCCGATTATCTACGACAGCGTCATGCGTGTAAGTACCGGAAGCTGACCAAACACTGACCAAAAGCTTGACAGTTTGTGTTGAAAGACAGCGACAAGGTATAAATCCGCTGATATGAGCTGCGGCCCGGTGGTCCCCGTCTTCACAATTGCGCGTGGATGGCATGAATAATTCAACGAATGTGCAAAGGTTATTTATGTAAGATGAGCGATGACGTCAGAAAGTTAGATAGACGTTAAAAAAGCTGGACGTCGCGCACGAACGGCCATGAATGATCACGAATTGGTTGATTTCCGATCTCAGCCGAACACATCGAGCGGATAGGCCTTTCCCGCAGCTAGCCGAACGCCCCCGGGGTCCCATCCGGGCCCCGGGGGCGGCATTTTCCCAGTTGAAGGAACGGTGGAGATGTGTTTCGATAGGTCCGGTGGCCATGCTCCGCCCGCCGCCCGGCACCTCTTCCCAGACTCAGCCGAACGGTCGGTCCGTCTATTCCGTTTTCCTTCAGGCTAGGCCAGCGGGGCATCGCCCCTCTCTGCGCGCGCCCTCTCGATGAGCCCCGGCGTCAGGTCGAGATCGCCGAGCGGCACGTCCCCCACGCCGTAGGCGTCCAGCAGCGCCGCCGCGTCGTCCCCGAGCATCGCCCTGAAGGCGCGCGCGGGCGTCGAGAAGCCGAGCGCGCCGCGGGGCTCCGAGTTCACGTGCGACATGGCGAGCGCCAGGTCGGCCGGGGCGAGCCGGTCGAACCTGAGCCCGGCGCCCTTGGGCAGCAGCTTCCTGAGCTCGACGTGGTTGCGCTCGCAGGCGCCCTTCTGGTCGCTGCGGCGCGGGTCGCAGTAGAACAGCCTCGTCTCGCCCGGCCCCTCGCCGAGGAGCGCCGCGATGGCGGCCTCGTCTGAGAACTCCGCGCCGTTGTCGGTGAGCACGGCGCGGAAGACGCGGCGCATGCCGTCGGCGCCGAGGACCGCCCGGATGCCGCCCAGGGCGTCCGCGACGCACCCGGAGCCCTTCGCCTCGAGCAGGAGCGCCAGCTGGAGCCTGCTGGGGCGGTGGAGCAGCGTGAGCAGGCAGGCCGAGTCCTCCCTGGCGCCCTCGACGGTGTCCATCTCCCAGGCCGCGGCGCACGCGTCCTCCCCGAGGGCGAGGAACGCGGCATACGACCTGCGGGCGGAGTGGCGCGTGGCCGCCCGCCCGGCGGCGCGCTTCCTCGGCCTGTAGCCGACCTTGCGCCTGAGCTCCATGTTGGTCATGCCGTCGTAGCCCGCGGCGACCCAGCGGTAGATGGTCGCGGGCGACAGGTCCACCGGCCCGCCGTTGCACGCCGCCATCTGCTCGGGCGACAGCCCCCGGCGCAGGCAGCCCCTTATCGCCTCCAGCCTGGCCGCCGCGGCGGGCTCGTCGGCGTCGATGCCGCGCCTGGACGAGACGAGCACCGAGTCGGCGCACAGCTGCGCGGCGCGGGCCTCGTAGAAGACGTGCGGGCGGCGCTTGCAGCCCACCGCGCGGTACCGGCCGCAGCCGTTGCAGCAGCGCGGCCACGCCGCCAGGCGCGGGCAGGCCGCCGACAGGTCGGTGGAGGCGTCCACCCGCTCGCCGCGCCTGGGCCTCGGCGCCGTCACGAACCTGTGCGACGCCACCTCGGCGCTCACCGTCGAGGGCGACCTGCCCAGCTCCCTGGCGATCTCCCTGCACGACGCCCTGCGCTCCAGCATCCTCTGGACCGTGTCCCGCTCGTGCCTGGTGAGCCTGCCGTAGGCCCTCGGCTCCGCCTTCCCGACCGCCTTCTTTTTCTTCCCGGACATGCCGTCCTCCGATCTCCCGGGGCCGGCCGATCCGGCCCTCAGGGTATCGGATTCCCACATTCAGCCGTACATGTACGGCTGAATGTGGGAAGTGTTCGGATGAAGTTGATAATCAAGGCTGGTCCCGTTTTGGTTGTCGAGAGAGGGTGAATTGAGGCGCCCTCTGTCGCTCCATGTTACAATCGCCGGCATGCCCCACAACTACATCTGCCTTCGAAGGGAGCCTACGTGGCGAACGCCATCGACCAGCTCACGGACCGCGTACTCGTGCTCGGCCGCCTCACCATCGTCCGCCGCGCCATCACCGCCGTGGCGGTCACAATTTCCTCCGTTCTCCAGACATTTCTGATCCAGGCGTTCATTCGGCCCGCCGACCTGCTTCCGAGCGGTCTTACCGGCGTCGCGGTCCTGCTCGATCGCGTTACCTCGCTCGGCGGCGTCCATATCGACACCTCGCTCGGCATGCTCGCGCTCAACATTCCCGTGGCGCTCCTGTGCTGGAGCGGCATCAGCAAGCGCTTCGTCATCTTCTCGATGATGCAGGTCGCGCTCTCGTCGCTGTTCCTCAACATCTTTCACTTTGCACCGTTTTTGGGCGACAAGATTATGCTCATCATTTTTGGCGGCGTGGTCTCGGGCCTGGGCGCCGCTATCGCGCTTAAGTCCGGCGCATCGACCGGCGGCACCGACTTTATCGCGCTGTGGGTGTCCAACCACACGGGCAAGACCATCTGGGGCGTCATCTTTGGCTTTAACTGCGCCATTCTGGCGATCTTTGGCTTTATGTTTGGATGGGACAACGCGGCGTACTCCATTGTGTTCCAGTTTATTTCGACCAAGACCATCGATAGCTTCTACCGCCGCTACGACCGCGTGACGCTACAGATCACGACGCGTAAGGCCGACGAGATCATGACTGCCTACGTCGACCATTTTCAGCATGGCATTAGCTGCGCCGAGGTCATCGGCGGGTACAGCCGCGAAAAGATGTACCTGCTGCACACCGTTGTCTCGACCTACGAGAGCCAGGATATCGTCAAGCTGGTGTGCGATGTGGACCCCGGCGCCGTGATCAACGTGTTCCACACGCTCGACTTTGTGGGCGGCTGGTGGGGCGGGCATGTCGACGAGCCCATGCCCACGGCCGTTCCCGATCCCGACAAGCCCGCGCGCATGGCGAGCAGACAGGCGCGTCTGAACGAACAGGAGAGTTTGCAGCAGGACGACGGCAAGTAAGGATTTGCTGTATGCGGTATATCGTTTTATCAAACTGAGGTAACATATAAAAAGACGTTATATACGTATGAGTTATTTCAGTATTTTGATAAGAGTGATCAGATATGCCCGCACCTAAAAACGCACCGCTTTACCAGCAGATTTACGACGAAATCAAGGACGCGATTGAGAAGGGCGTTTATGCACCCAAGGAGCGTATTCCGTCCGAGCTTGAGCTTGCCGAGCAGTACGAGGTGAGTCGTATCACGGTGCGCCGCGCCGTCGAGGAACTGTGCTCCGATGGCTACCTGGTCAAGCAGCAGGGCCGTGGCACCTTTGTCTCCACGCCGCATATCAACCGCCAGTTCCACGCTTCGACGCTGCAGACGTTTACCGAGCTGTGTGCCGACAACGGCATGAAGGCCGGCGCGCACGTGGTCGATCGCCAGATTGTTCCGGCGCGCCAAAACGAGATGGAATTCTTTGGCCTTCAGAAGGATGCGCTGCTGCTGCACATCAAGCGCGTGCGTACTGCCGATGGAGAGCCCATCTTCGAGGAGAACATCTTCGTGCCGTTCGGCGAGTATCGCGAGCTGCTGACGGCCGATCTCGAGGATAAGTCGATTTTTGCCGAGGTCGAGCGTGTCGGCGGAACCCCGATCGTCTCGGTCGGCTACCGCACGGTCGAGGCCGTTCGCGCCAACGCCGAGCAGGCGGCCGAGCTGGGTATTGCCCCGCACGACCCGCTGCTCAACCTGCGCGCCGGCTTTATCGGCCCCAACGACGAGCCGGTCCTGCTGGGCAAGCAGTACTACGTAGGCAGCCGCTACGTCATGGTGATGTAGGTTACGCGGGTTTACCAACCCGCGTAACGGGTCGACGCTGCGCGCCCGGCATTTGGCCAATCTGCCGTTCAATTTCAAAGGCGCGACCAGAAGGTCAGCGCCTTTTCATTTCACGGCACCTTGGCTCAAATGACGGGCGCTCGCTGGCTTTACCAAAACAACGGCGTTGCCACGGTCCAAAGTAGTCATTGGGGACGTTCTTAAATGACTAGTCGTTGGGGACGTTCTTGTTTGACTAGTCGTTTAAGAACGTCCCCAACGACTAGTCCGGGAGACGGTAGCGTGTCACTGTCCCTGCGGCGGCGTATAATCGGCGGAAGATGACTTGGACGTTAGGAAACCATGACCGATAGCATGCAGCAGATGGCGCTCGACACGCTCGGCGCCTATTTTGGCTACACCTCGTTTCGCCCGGGGCAGGACCGCATGGTCGATGCGATCCTTGCCGGTCGCGATGCGCTGGGCGTCATGCCCACGGGCGCCGGCAAGTCTATCTGCTACCAGGTACCTGCACTTATGCTGCCCGGCATCACCTTTGTGGTGAGCCCGCTGCTGTCGCTTATGGAGGACCAGACTCGCGCACTGCTCGCGGCGGGTGCGCGTCCCAGCTACCTCAACTCCAGCCTTACGCCGGCTCAGCAAAATACCGTGCTCAAGCGTGCACGCGAAGGTCGCTACCAGCTTATGTACGTGGCGCCCGAGCGTCTGCTCGAGCCGCGCTTTCTCGCCTTTGCGCAGGAGGCCGCGGCCGCCGACGGCATTGGCGTGCCGCTCGTGGCTATTGACGAGGCACACTGCGTAAGCCAGTGGGGCCAGGATTTCCGCCCCGCCTATCTGCAGATTCGCGAGTTCATCGATTCGCTGCCGCAGCGCCCGATCGTGGCGGCCTTTACCGCTACGGCGACCGAGCGCGTGCGTGCCGACATTCAGCAGATGCTCGGCTTGCAAAATCCCGCGACCGTGGTGACGGGCTTCGACCGCAAGAACCTCTACTTTGGCTGCGAGGAAATGGGCGACAAGGCCAAGACCGCCTGGGTGCGCGACTACGTGATCGCGCATTCGAGCGAGAGCGGCATTGTGTATTGCTCTACCCGCAAGACGGTCGATGCGCTGGCAGGCGAGCTTGCCGGGGCGCTGGGGCCCAGCGGCATTCGCGTGGGGCGCTACCACGCCGGCATGGGCAGCGACGCCCGCCGCCAGAGCCAGCGCGCCTTTATCGACGACGACATCCAGGTGATGGTCGCCACCAACGCTTTTGGCATGGGCATCGACAAACCCAACGTTCGTTACGTGATTCACAACAACGTGCCCGAGAGCATCGAGGCCTACTATCAGGAGGCGGGCCGCGCCGGCCGCGATGGCGATCCGGCGAGCTGCCATCTGTTGTGGAACGGCAACGATTTTCGCATGCGCCGCTTTTTGATTGACCGCGGCGATGCGGCCGACGAAGCGCTCGACGACGAGCAGCGCGCGTGGGCGCTCCAGAACCGTTACCGTCTGCTCAGCCAGATGGAGGGCTACTGCAATACCACCGGTTGCCTGCGCGAATACATGCTGCGCTACTTTGGCGACGAGGCTGCGGCCGAGCATGCGGCGGCGGGCGCGGACGGCACGGCGGACGAGGCCGAGGGCTGTGGCAACTGCAGCAACTGCCTCACGCAGTTCGAGGTTGAGGACGTCACCGACATGGCCCGTGTCGCCGTGCGCTACGTCGCCATGCGCCCCATGCGCTTTGGCAAATCGCTCATCGCCGACGTGCTTCACGGCGGCAATACCGAGCGCATCCGCCAGATGCATCTGGACGAGGACCGCGGCTATGGTGAGCTGTCGAGTGAATCGGTCGGGCGCATTAAGGACATCATCGGTCAGTTGTGCGGCCGTGGCTATCTGGCCACCTCGCAGGGCCAATATCCGGTGGTCGGCCTGGGTCCGCGTGCCGGCGAGGTCGAGGACGAGACCTTTGCCTTTACCGTTAAGCGTCGCGCGTCCAAACGTAAGGCATCGGCGCGCGCCCGTCGTGCCGTTGACTTGCTGCGCGAGGAGGCCGAGCTGGATCAGCGTCCGCGCGTGGGCGACGACGCCGAGCTGTTCGAGCGCCTGCGGGCACTCCGCAAGGAAATCTCGACCGAGCTGGAGATGGCGCCGTACATGGTCTTTTCCGACAAGGCCCTGCGTGGTCTGTGCCGTCTGCGCCCACAGACGCGCGACGAGCTCATCCAGGTCAACGGCATCGGCGAGAAAAAGGCCGAAAGCTTTGGCGAGCAGTTTATGGCGGCGATTGAAGAGTTTGAATCCGAGCACGCACGGGATGGAGCATAACGATGGCAACCGATAACAAAACTGAGCGTTCCGAGCGCGCTGACGTGCCCGCCGTGCCGCTGTACCAGCAGGTCATGGATGACCTGAAGGGCGAGATCGCGCGCGGTGTATATCCGACCGGTTCTCGCATTCCTTCCGAGATGGAGCTCGCGAAGTCCTACGGCGTGGGGCGCATCACCGTGCGCCGCGCCATCGAGGAGCTGTCGCGCGCGGGGTACCTTAACCGCCAGCAGGGGAGGGGCACCTTTGTATGCGCTCCCAAGCTCAAGCGCAAGATTGTCCAGAAAGGCGATGTTCAGAGCTTTACCGAGGGTTGCGCCGCCAACGACATGGTAGCGGGCGCACGCCTGGTCTCGCGCACGGTGGTCGCGGCGACGCGCGAGGACGCGGCGTTCTTTGGCGTGGAGCCCGGCTGCGAGCTTATCGTGGTCGAGCGCGTGCGTACGGCCGACGGCATCCCCGTCATGCTCGAGAACAACGCCTTTGTGCTGACAGACCACCCCTACCTGCAGACGCTGGCCGACGAGGACCTTACCGACAACTCGATCTTTGCGCTTGTTGCCGAGCACTCGGGTCGATCGCCGCTCAAGTCCGATCCCTGTACCGTGGAGATCGCGCTTGCCGATGCTCAGACGGCCCCGCTGCTCGAGGTTCCGATCGGCGAGCCGCTCTTCTACATGGAGGCGTACTTTACCGATTTTGATGGGCGACCTCTGCTGCTCGGCCGCCAAAAGATCGTGGGCTCGCGCTACGTGTTCGACATCTAATGTCCACAGATAGAACAACATAGAACAAATTTGTCGAAATGACTTCACCTGCGGTAGCTTGCGTGGTATAAATAGAACAACATAGAACGACCGCAGGTACGAGCTGCCGTCGCTCAAGGCCGCCACACAGGGAGGAACATCAGCATGAACGCACATGATCTTGTCCAGGAAATCATCGAGCGCAAGGGTAAGATCGAGAACGTCTTTTGGATCGCCTGCGGCGGTTCGATGATCGACCTGATGCCTGCCAACGAGCTGCTCAAGCGCGAGGCCACTACGTTTACCTCCACGGTCTACACCGCGCGTGAGTTCTGCCTGATGGCTCCCAAGAGCCTTGGCGAGAAGTCGCTCGTCATCGCCTGCAGCCACAGCGGCAACACGCAGGAGGTCGTCGACGGCTGCGAGATGGCGCTGGCTGCCGGCGCCGAGGTCGTCGCCATGACCGACTGCGAGGGCTCCAAGATCGACAGCGGCAAGTGGACTACCTGGGTCTACCCCTGGGGCGAGGGCGTGTCGCAGGCCGAGGTGCCGCAGGGCATCGGCGCTCTGATTGCCGCCGAGCTGCTCGACCAGCAGGAGGGCTATGAGGCGCTCGCCGACATGTACGAGGGGCTTAAGCAGATGGACGCGCTACTGCCCGCCGCGCGCGAGAAGGTCAACGCCGAGCTGGGCGCCCACTTTGCCGAGCTTTGCCAGCAGCACAAGTTCTTCTACATCCTGGGCTCCGGCCCCAACTTTAGCCAGACCTACGCCATGGCCATCTGCTCGCTCATGGAGATGCAGTGGCAGCACTGCTGCTACATCCACTCCGGTGAGTACTTCCACGGCCCCTTCGAGGCTACCGAGCCCGGCGTGTTCTACTTTGTGCAGCTTGGCGCCGGCGAGTGCCGCCCCATGGAGGAGCGTGCGCTTGCGTTCCTCAACACGCACACCGACACGATCATGGTGCTCGACGCGCTCGAGTATGGCGTGGGTGAGGTGCCCGCCAGCGTGCGTTCGTTCCTGGAGCCGATCTTCTTCTACGCGATGAGCTGCGAGCTGCGTGCCGCCCGCGGCAAGGTCTTCGACCACAGCCCCGAGTTCCGCCGCTACATGGGCGTCGAGCAGTACTAAGTTACGGGGAAAGCGATCTTTCACGACGGGGCCTTCGCCAAGCGCAGGCCCCGTTTTGCGTTGCGGAGCCCCTTTCAGTTTGTCAGAAAACGAAGGTGAATACTTTTCCCGAGAAGTGAACGACCTATTTTGGACCCCCGAAGCATCTACACTTTTTGGCGCTAAAACCGCAGGAAAACTTCGACGAAACCGCAGGAAACAGCGCCTCAAAAGTGTCGATGCTCCGGGGGTCCGATTTTGCTCGTTCACTTCTCGGGAAAAGTATTCACCTTCGATTCGCAAGTGTGCCGCGTGAGCCAAAAAAGCGGGCCGTGCCGGGGTTTCCGGCGCGGCCCGCTTAGTATCGCGCTTAGATTCGCAGGGTTGCGGCAGCCAACGGTCTATTTGGCGTCGTAGGCCTCGGCGTCCCACCAGTCGAGCTGGGCGATGTTGTCGCGGATGTGCTGGCAGCTCTTGTGGAAGCCCTCGAGCTCGTGCTCGGACAGGTCGAGCGTGTAGACCTCCTCGACGCCCTCGGCGCCGATCACGCACGGCAGGGAGGTGAAGATGCCTTCCTCGCCATACTGGCCGGTCATAAGCGTGGAGGCGGAAAGCACGGCGTGCTCGTTGTGCAGCACGGCGGCGCAGACGCGCGCGGCGGAGTTGGCGACGGCGTACTCGGTGCACTGCTTGCCCTGGTAGGTCACATAGCCGCCCTTGCGTGCGAGCTCCTCGACCTCCATGTGGTCGAAGGCATACTTGTCGGGGTTCTCGGCCTGAAGCTCGGTGAGGCTCTTGCCGGCGATGGTTGCGGCCTTAAAGGCGGCCAGCTGGCTAAAGCCGTGCTCGCCGATCATGTAGGCGTCGATGGACTTGGGGCTCACGCCGACCTTCTTGGAGATCTCGGTGCGCAGGCGGGCAGAATCCAGGCCGCAGCCGGAGCCGATGATCTTCTTGGGATCGTAGCCGGTCAGGTGCCACAGCTCGGTGCACACGACGTCGCAGGGGTTGGAGATGCTCACGAAGATGCCGTCGAAGCCGGCGTCGACGATGCGCTTGGCAAAGGTGCGGGCGGCGTCGGTGGTAAAGAACAGCTCGCCGTCGCGGTTGCCTGCGGCCAGCGCGACCTTACCGGCGGCGTTGACGATAACGTCGCAGCAGGCCAGCTCCTCGTAGTGGTCATAGCAGTTGACGATCTTGGTGTTGTAGGGGACAAACGAAAGGGAGTCGCGCAGGTCCTGGACCTCGGACGTCACCTTGGCCTCGTTGATATCGCACAGGTACAGCTCGTCGGCAATGCCCTGCATAAGCAGGCTGTTGGCGACATGTGCTCCTACGTGGCCCTGGCCGACCACACCGATCTTACGCGTCTGGTACATATACGTATCCTTTCGGCCGAGTTTTTCGCGTTGAAACATTGTAGCGTCATGCCGTCACTTTGCTAGGCTAAAGTGCGGTAGATTTTTGGGACATGCCTTAATTTCTACTTTTGGGGTGATTTGGGCCGCTGGCGGCATCGCGGAGCGATGTGCTCGCGCGGAGGGGGCCGGTCGTTGTACCATAGCTGCAACTGACTCGTAAGGAGCATCCATGCCCATTCGCATTCCCGACGCCCTCCCTGCTGCCGCGCAGCTCGAGAGCGAGAACATCTTTGTCATGACCGAGTACCGCGCGCTGCACCAGGACATCCGCCCGCTGCGCGTGCTCATCCTTAACCTCATGCCCACCAAAATCGCCACCGAGACGCAGATCATGCGCAAGCTCTCCAACACGCCGCTGCAGGTGGAGGTCGATCTGCTGCGCACCAAGACGCACGAGGCCACGCACGTAAGCGCCGGGCATTTGGAGACGTTCTATCGCACGTTCGACGACATCCGCGACATCCACTACGACGGCCTGATCATCACCGGCGCGCCGGTGGAGCAGATGCCGTTCGAAGAGGTCGACTACTGGCCCGAGCTCTGCCAGATCATGGACTGGTCCACCACGCACGTGCACTCCACGCTGCACATTTGCTGGGGCGCGCAGGCTGGCCTGTACCACCATTACGGGATTCAAAAGTACGATCTGCCGGCCAAGGCGAGCGGCGTGTTCGAGCATTATTTGGTGAAGCCGCAAAGCCCGCTGGTGCGCGGCTTCGATGACCGCTTCTATGCCGTGCACTCGCGCAACACCGACGTGCGCCGCGAGGACGTGGAGGCCGAGCCGCAGCTCGAGGTCGTGGCTGTGTCCGACGAGGTGGGCCTGTACGTGGTCAAGTCGGTCGACAGCCGTCGCTTCTTTGTCTTTGGCCACCCCGAGTACGACACCGATACGCTGCGCCTGGAGTACGAGCGCGACGTGAAGCGCGGACTCAATCCTCAGGTGCCGGCGCATTACTTCCCGGGCGACGATCCCACGGCCGAGCCGCGCAACGTCTGGCGCAGCCAGGCTCAGCTGCTCTACACCAACTGGCTCAACTACTACGTCTACCAGACCACACCCTACGACCTGGCCCGAGCCGGCGAGGAGCGCTAGGCTGTCGCGAAGCGACGCGGCATCTAGGCGCTGATGATGTTGGGCAGCGGTAGGTCGTGTGCGTCGGTGGGAACGTGGTCGATGCGTTGCTCGTCAAAGGCAATGCCGACGACTTGGCATGCGGGCGATAACGTAGGCAGGTAGCGGTCGTAGCAGCCGCCGCCGTAGCCCAGGCGGGCGCCGGTGCGGTCGAAGGCGACGAGTGGTACGACAATCATGTCGAGCGTTTCGGCAGGAACGATGGGGAAGCGGCTGTTGTCGAGATCCTCGGCAGTAAAGGCCCGCGTGGGATGGGCGATAAACGGCGCCGCGCCCGCATCGCCGGCATCGACCGCTCGCATGCACATGCGCTGTCCGCAAGTCGCGGCATCACGTGCTGAAAGCATGCACGGATAGGCTACGCGCCAGCCGTGGTCCCGGGCCGCAGCGGCAAAAGCGGCAGGATCAGCCTCGGACCCCATGGCGGCATAGACGGCAACGGTGCGCGGGGCTGCGGCGCCCGAACGCTCCAACAGCTCAACCAGCCGCGCGCAGATAGCAGCAGACTTGGCCGCTCGCACGGTCGGATCCATCGCATCGCGCCGGCGGATCACCGCCCGCCGCACCTCGGCCTTGTCCATCCCATCCTCATCTCCCAAACCTGCCGAAAAGGGACAGGTTTATTTTGGCAGGTTTTATCTGGCCAAACGCTGCAGAATCAGCCAAAACCACCACAAAGGGGACAGGCACCTTTGTGGTGGTTTTGGCTGCAGAGCCGGGCTGCCTCGGAGTTTGTCTCAATCTGTAACAGTTACTTGGCAAAAATGAGCCAAGATGTTACAGATTGAGACAAACCGTCAGGGCGGGGCTGCGTCGGGCTGTCCCGCACAACTCTGCGCAAAAAAGAAAAGGTAGATTTTTAGGCATGTCCCAAAAATCTACCTTTGGTGGTTAGGCCAGCAGGTCGACTACGTTAAAGCCGGCGTTGCTTTGGGCGATGACTTCGCGGCCGCCAAAGACGCAGGTGGGCGATTCGGCTGCGATGCGCGTCACGTCGGCGCCCAGCGAGCGCAGCTCATCGGGCGTGGCGGCGAGCATCTGCGCGCGGCGCTCCTCGCGGGCGTGCGGGTCGAGCCCGGCCAGGTAGGTCGTATTGCGGCGCTTGGTGAGCGCATAGGGCTTCACCGGTGCGTCCATGCCGCTCACGCAGCTCACGATAAAGCCCTCGAAGGCGGCCTCGTCGGGTTCAAAGCTGCCGAGCCACGCACCCGCGCGCTCCACGCGCTCGATCGAGGGATCGATCGCCGGGTCACGGTACGTGTAGAACGCCGTCTGACGCTCGCCGGCCGCGCGGAATCCGCAGCCGTACGCGCCGCCCTTCACACGGATCTCGTTCCACAGGTAGTCGTAGGAGAGCGCGTTGGCCGCCACCGCCCAGGCGCCCGTCACGTTAATGCCCATGCGGCGCGGGTCGCAGGCGCGCGCGGCAAAGCAGATGTCGCTGGGGATCACAAAGGCCTCGTGACGGTCGCACGGCGCCGGGACCACAAGCGCGTCGCGACCGGCACCAGCGCCAGCGGCAGCACCGTCGCCGGCACCCAGCCCCAGGTCGCCCGCAGCATCCCAGTACGCGTCAAAGTCCTCATCGCTGCCGGTAAAGCTCGCCATGCAGCCGTCGGCCACAAAGATGCGCTCCGCCAGCTCGGCAAGCTTAGCGCGCAGCCCGTCCAAGCGCTCGTCAAAGTGATCCAGCAAATCGCGCAGGAACAGGTAGAAGTCCACACCCGAGAGCTGCTCGCGCACCACGGCCGAAGGCGAGCTGTAGCTCATCGCGCGGCCCAGCGCCGCCGAGTGGCCGTTGTTGATAAAGCCCTGCTCGAGCCCAATGCGAATCTGCGTGAGCACGTCGCGCACGCGGTCCGCGTCGGCGTCGGCCAACAGCGTGCTCGACCACACCTCGCGCGGCAGGCTCGCCAGCGCATCGATCTTCTCGGACAAGGCACCTGCGCTCACCAGCAGGTACGGGCGCACGCCGTCAACGTCGGGCTGCGTCATGACCTCGGTGGTAAAGCTCAAAAAGCCCAGCTTGCCGGCGAGCAGGTTGTCGAGCTCCTCGGCCGAGTGCTCGCTCGTGGGCAGCTGCTTAAGCAGGCGGCAGAGCAGGGTCACGTAGGGCAGGTCCTCAAACGCGATACGGCTCAGGTCGAAGTACTGCATGGCGTAGGCCAGGCGGTTGGTGGGGATGCCGTGGCGCAGGCAGGGGATGGGTGCGGTCGTATCGACGATCAGCGGCGGCTCGGGGCGCGCCTCGCCAATGTCGGATACGCGCAGGCGCGGCAGCGTGGCCTTGGCCTCGGGCGTGTCCTCGGCCTCCTGCGCGGCACGCAGCGCGGCCGTGCGCTCGACCACATCGGCCAGCTCGGCATCGGTCATGGCATCGCGCTTGGCGGCAAGCTCCGCGGCCTCGGCGCTCTCGGCACCCTCGGCGGCGTCCACCGGCGCCAGCTCGACCAGCGCCATGTGGTCGTTTTCCAGCACCAGCTCGCGCAGCAGGTCCTCAAAGTAGCTGCCGTCCAGCTCGCCGCGCAGCTCCTCGTACACCGGGCCGTACTTGAGCGCCAGCGTCGCGGCGTCGTCATCGTAGAGCCAGGTGCTCAGCGCATCGCACGCAATGGCCACGCCATCGGCGATACCGTAGTCGCGCTGGCGCAGGTCGTACTCGTTGCTGCTGATGATGGCCTCCAGGCGCTCGCGCGGAACGCCGTGCTCGCACAGGTCGCGGCAGGCGTCCAGGAAAGTGCGGCGCAGCTCGCGCGCCACGCCGGGCTGCGCGTTCTGCAGCATGATGAGCTCGTAGGGCTGCAGGCACTCGGCCGCGGTGTAGCTCACCACGTTGCCGCCCAGCCCGGCGGCAAGGATCGCCTTCTTGACCGGCGCCTCGTTGGAGCCCAGCAGCGCCTCGAACAGGATATCCGCGGCAATTGTGCGCTTGCGGTCGAGCGCGCGGCCCAGCACCAGACCCAGGCCCACCATGGCATTCTCGGGCGTGGTGGGCATCTCCACACGCTTGTACTCGCAGGTCACGGGCGCCTGAACGTCCAGCGCGTTGGGCGCCAGCGCGGACGGATCCTCACCGGCGGCAACGGCGGCGTCCATGCGGCGGCTCGCGGCGCTCGACTGCGACAGGTAGCGCTCGTCCAAAAACGCCAGCGCGCGGTCCGCGTCCAAGTCGCCGTAGAGCGTAATGTAGGAGTTAGAGGGATTGTAATGGCGAGCGTGCGTGTCCAGGAACTGCTCGTAGGTGAGCGCCGGAATCGCGCGCGGGTCGCCGCCGCTTTCGTGCGCATAGGCCGTGTCGGGGTAGAGCGCGGCGTTGACGGCGTCGTCCAGCACGCTCATCGGGTCGGACAGCGCGCCCTTCATCTCGTTGAAGACTACGCCGTTGTAGCGGAGGGTGCCCTCGCGCAGGTTCGCGGAGCTGCCGTCGCCGTCGTCCTCGCAGCCCTCGGCACCTTCCGGCAGGTCCAGCTCGTAGTGCCAGCCCTCCTGCTCAAAAATAGTGCGCTTGGTGTAGATGGCCGGATTGAACACCGCGTCCAGGTACACGTCCATCAGGTTGTACAGGTCTTGCTCGTTGGTGGTGGCAACGGGGTAGATGGTCTTGTCGGGGTAGGTCATGGCGTTGAGGAACGTCTGCATGGAGCTCTTGATCAGGTCGACAAACGGCTCCTTGACGGGAAACTTGGCCGACCCGCACAGCACCGAGTGCTCAAGAATGTGAAACACGCCGGTGGAATCGGCCGGCGGCGTCTTAAAGCCAATGGCAAAAGCCTTGTTTTCGTCGTCGCACGCCAGGTACAGCAGGCGCGCGCCCGAGGCGGTGTGGCGCAGCACGTAGGCGTCCGAATCGAGCTCGGGCACGGCCTCGCAGCGCTCGACGGCAAAGCCGTGGCAAGTGGTGCCGGGTACCAGCAGCGCTGCGGCAGCGGTGCGCGGATCGGTTGGGGTGGTGGACATATGCAGTCTCCTTTGACGCCCGGTGGGGCGAATCGAGTCGAATCCTCGAGAGTATACCCATATGGGGCCGAGCGACCGCGACGAACTGGAGGTAATGCCGCCGGGAAGCCGATGCGTCGCCGGTCGTCCGCCGCATGAGCGTGGAAATCCACGCTCATCCGTCACCCATACATCTCTCATCTCTCACTCGTCTCTAAGCCGAGAGATAAAGAGATAGACGAGAGATAATCACGAGAGATAACGGTGCTGCTAAGAGACAAATAACGAATCGAATCTTCAAATACTGATTGTTCTACCAGCCAAAACATGTTTTAATAAAGCAAATAGTAGATAGTTTATCTCTCATCTCTCACTCATCTCCGAGACGAGAGATAAAGAGAAAGACGAGAGATAATTACGAGAGATAACTGAAAGACAAAGGGAATCCGTCCGCGAAATTCCAACGGGCCCGCGTCGAAAGGACACGCAGATGAACGAAAACGAGCTGACCGGTCTGCTCGAGTCTTTAAGGCGCATGGGCTCGGACGATCTTAACGTCGAGGTCAAGGAGAGCGCCACGACGCTTTCCCGCGACGTATGGGAAACGGTGAGCGCATTCGCGAACACCGCCGGCGGAATCATCGTGCTCGGCGTGAGCGAGCGCGCGGGTTTTGTCCCGGTTGAGAACTTCGAGACCGAGAAGGTGCTCAACCAATTTGTCGCAGGCATGGGCGATGCCGGCGGTCGAGGAAAGCTGGCCAACCCGCCCAAATACACGATTGAGCGAGTGGAGCTTCAGGGCACCATTGTTCTCGTCATCACGATTGAGGAGCTCGATCCGTCGAGCAAGCCCTGCTATGTAATGGAGCGCGGCGCCCAGGGCGGCAGCTACAAGCGCATCGACGACAAAGACGTGCTGCTTTCATCGACCGAGGTGCTCGCGTTGGCGTCATACGAACGGACGAGCCCGAGCGATCGCGACGCGGTGCCGGGTGCGGGCGCAGATGACCTCGACGAACCATTGGTTGACCGCACGATAGAGCGTGCTTTCTCGTTGACACCCCGGGCAATGCGCGGCGCGCCGGACAAGCAAACGAAGTTGGAGCGTTTGAATTTCCTCGACTCCCAGGGCAATGTGACTAAGGCGGGACTCCTGGCCGCGGGTGCCTATCCTCAGCAGTTCTATCCCAAGCTGTTTATCGACGTGGCTGTCCGTGTCGGGACCCAGAAAGGCGCGGCGGGATCGCTGAGGTTCATGGACCGCGCAATCTGCGAGGGAACGTTGGGCGAGATGATCTCGGATGCTGTCGCGGCTGTCGCCAAGAATTTGCGCCGTACCTCGACCGTCCAGGGCGTCTCGCGCGCCGATTCGCTGGAGATTCCCGAGGAGGTCTTGCGCGAGGCGATTGCCAACGCGGTGATTCACAGGGAATACGGGGACCGCTTCTGTGGGCAATCGATTGCCGTCGACGTCTTTGACGATCGTGTCGAAGTGACAAACCCCGGCGGTCTATACGGAGGAAAGACTCGCGAGAACTTGTTTGACGGCAGCTCTCGATGCCGTAACGCGACGCTCGTGAAACTCATGTCGATTGTCCCGCTGCCGGATGGCGCAGGTTCGCCGGCTGAGGGCAATGGCTCGGGCATTCCGATGATGATCGATGCCATGCGTGCGCATGGTTTGGCCGAGCCCCTGTTCTGCCCGGGATTCGATCGGTTCAAGGTCGTACTTTACCGTTCAAAGATCGAGCCGGTCGATCACGGCGGGGACTTAATCGTGACGGCGCTCAAGCGTTATGGCGAATTGGGGACGCGCGAGCTGGTAGAGCACACGGGGCTTACCATCTCCCAGGTTAGGTCACGCGTCAACGCGCTCATTGCCCAGGGCGAGCTTGAGCCCACGGCGCCAGCGACGAGTCGCAACCGCAAGTATCGACTGTCAGAGCGCGCAGAGCAGATGTGCTAGCGGTTGCTGGCGGCGGTGGCCTTGCATTCCGTGCGCCCTTGCCCTCACCATCCCGCCATTTCGCGCACCCCGTGCTGCAACCTGCGCCAAAGCAGGTACAATAGCCCAATGTGCATCGCGCACGACGATGATATCGGCGCCCGCGACTGGGGGAGAATACATGGCAGAGCAACAGATAACGCCGGGGACCAAGCTTCAGGTGGCATTCGACGTGCCCATGGGCCAAAAAACCGACTTCAACATGCTCGCCACGTACAAAGAGGACCTGGACGAGGCGTTCTTTCTTATGAGCGCGCCCATGCTGGCCGGCAAGCCGCTCATCATGGACGAAAACCAAAAGCTGCTGCTGCAATACCAGGTGGGCGAGGAGACGTTCGTGCTCGCCGGCTACCCCGAGTCGGTCGAGAAAAAGGGCATCCGCACCTACTGGAAAATGCGCAAAGTCGCCGAGCAGCGCAGCTTTGTCAAGCGCCGCGACGAGCGCTTTAAGGTCGCCATGCGCCTGACCTACCAGCGCGACAACGCGACCGCCCCCGAGCCCGAGGACGCCATGACCATCGACGTCTCGGCCGGCGGTCTGGCAATCTACCTTAACGATTACCCCGACGTGGGCGAGGCCCTGGCCGTGCAAATGCCCGCGATCCGCCTGCAGGGCGAGCGCCACGAGCTGCCCGAGCAGCTGGGCATCGTGTGCTGGGTGCGCCCCGCGCCCAAGGGCAGCCTGTACCGCAACGTCTGCGGCCTGCAGTTCCGCTACGCCGACGACATGGAGCGCGAGCTCGTTAAAGAATACGTCGGCCACATCCGCGCCAAATATAAGCTCTGATCGCCATGGCACTGTTCAAGCGTAACGACAACAAAGATCAAGCTGCCGAGGATTTGGCTGAGGATTTGGCCGAGGGTCAGGCCGAGGGCACGGCAAGTGACGCATCTGGCGTCGATGCTGAGGGCTCGGCCGCCACGGACCCCGCCCCGCGCAAGCGCTTCGGCAAGCGCAAGCCCAAGCGCGACCTGCGCGGCGTGGTACGCATCGAGGAGCTGGAGCAGGCGCTGGCCGATCAGGACCTCGACGACATCGACCCCGAGGCCGTAGTCTCCATGTATATGCCCAAGCGCCGCATGGAACGCATCGGCGCGGCGCTGCTGCGCATGGACAAGCTGCAAAAGGCCCTCGTGGTGCTGGCGCTTGCCTTTGGCGTGCTGTTCGCCCTGTCGTTTATGCAGGAAAACATGGGCAACTTCACCATCAACCTCAACCGCCTGGAGCTGTTCCGCCGCGGTGTGGCCATTGCCGACAACGGCGACTTTAACAACGCCACCGCGCGCCTGGCGGCCGACGCCGTGGACAACGGCACCAACATTGCCGCCGACGACCTGCCCACCAACCTGGACGACGTCGACGGCAGCCACAACGGCAAAAACTACGTTGCGTACACCTTCTATATCCGCAACGCCGGCAAGACCGACCTGGGCTACAGCGCCAAGCTCAAGGTGGTCAGCGCCAGCAAGGGCGTGGAGAAGGCCGCGCGCGTGCGCGTGTACCGCAACGGCGAGCCCACCACCTACGCGGCGACCGCGTCCGACGGCAACCCCGAGCCCAATACCGAGCCGTTCGAGTCCAACGACGTGGTGACCACTATCAGCCATGCGAACTTCCGCGTGGGCGACGTGGACAAGTACACCGTGGTCATTTGGCTGGACGGCGACGACCCGGAGTGCGTGGACAAGATCATTGGCGGTGCGGTGGAGTTCGGCTTCGATTTTGATTCGTCCGAGACCGACGACACGAGCCTGTTCATTAAGTTTGTGCAGGATATCGCCGACACACTCACCGGCAACGACCCCATTAGCGCGAGCGGCAACGAGGCGCCCGATTACTACAAGGACCACAACGTGACCTGGAGTAACCGCCGCAACCAAAAGAACTCGCCCGCGGGGGACGGGGATAACTAGAACGAAGAAGCGCCGAGCCGGGATTGATTTCCTGGCCCGGCGCTTTTGCTTTTGATGGCGCGCTATGCCGAGGTTTTGCGCGACGTTTTAAGCGGCTGCCGAGGCATCGCCCAGCAAGAACATCCGCAGGGCAAGCTTGATCGCATAGCCCGGTTTGACCTCAGTCGTGCTGTCCATGCGATCGCCCAGATCGCTGCAGTAGGCGTAGACGTCGCGGATCAGGTCCGCGCCCGAGAGCGTGAACATGTAGCCCGCGTCGGAAAGCGCAGCCGGGGCGGCGGGCAGCCCGGCAGCCTGGCAAAAGGCGGGCAAGTCGGGAGCCATGACGGCACCGTAGTCGATCGCGCGGCCGGCATCCAGCGCAGCCCGCTCCTGCGCGCGGGCGTACGACAGTGCCGCCGCCAGCACAAAGCTGGGCGTGGGCGCGTTGACGTCATCGGTGGCGGCGACGAGCTTGCCAGCGGCCTGCGTAACCAGCCAAGCGACCTCGCGCTGGCAGCGGACGGCCTTGCGCGTCACCGGTTTGATCGAGCCGGACGAGACGCTTCCCTTAGGTTGATTGGCGCCAGCCATAGGGTCCTCCCAACAAGCAGCCCGCTCAAGCAGGCAAAAATTACACGTGCTACATCAGTATAGCGAGTGGGGCAGGGCTGGAGGCAAAGCCCGGCGGGGATGTACGTATATGTCGGTGCGACACTGCGGCCGCAAGCCTTAAGAAGGACTTATGGCCCCGCGCTAGAGAGCGCCCAAATAAGGTGAACACCGTTCACGCTGGTATGCACATAACCCGAGGTCAACCCATGAATCTGGCCCAATGTAAGCTGCCGAATACTCATAAGGAAATCGTAAGAATTATGGTATTCTCATTTTCATATTTACAGGATGGGCAAGCAACATCCAACACGAAAGCGCGGGCTCCCCTTCCGGGCTTCTCGGGGGTCATCTGGGACGAATGGGGAAAGAAAGGGGTCCGTATGGATACCAAAGCATTAAAGAAGCAGATGGGCGCCGCCATCGCCATGGTCCTCGTGGCAGCCGTAGCCCTCGGCTCCGCCACGTTCGCATGGTTTGTGAGCAACAACACGGTTAAGGCTGAGACCGCAACGATCTCCGCCCAGTCGAACGCTCCGTTCCTGAAGATCAGCGAAACGGCGATCGATAAAAACTCGGGCACTAGTATTAAGTTTAATGCCAATACAACCAAATTGTATCCTTCGCAGGTTGTGAACGGTGCAGATAGCCTGTCCATAACCGATGCAACCAAGCCGCTTTTCCAGTCTGCATACGCTTCATCCAAGAGTACCGCTACCATTCTGACTGGCTCGCGCTACGACGTCGGCGCTCCTCAGGCTGCCGTTGATGGTGAGTTTGCAATCAAAGAGACTTTTAAGATCGGTACGGCTGATGCAAAAGCGGGTTCCTTCAAAGATCTCAAGGTCTCTAAGGTCGAACTGACTGGCGATAACACTGACAACGGGCTTAAGGGCGCTATTTCCGTTCTGCTCGTTTGTGGGGACAATTGGGGTGTCTACAAGGTCTCTGATGACGGGGCGCTTGTTGGGGCCTATTCAGATGCTACTGCTGTTACCGGCAATGGTAACGGTGTCCTTGCTAGCGCAATTGCAGCCGGTGGTTCTGTCAGTGTAGATGCGTACGTCTTTTATGATGGCTCTGCCGAGAAGGTCTATACCGATAACTTGGACCAGTTGCTTGCTGGTGTTGGCGTGAAAATTTCCTTCACTGCCACTCCGGTTAATACTCAGGGAAGCAACGTTGATAATGCAAACAACGAAGTTACTGAATAGCATTTAGTTCCATTGCGTTTTAACGGGCGCCCGGCTTATGCGCCGGGCGCCCGTTCTGTTATGAAAGGAGGATCACGTGCAATCGTCTAAGAGCCTTAAAACACAACTTGTTGCGGCTGCCGTTAGCGTGGTCCTCTCTGCATTTGCCCTGTCGGCAGCGACCTATGCCTGGTACGTTGCGAACACGAAGGTTTCCGCGACCACGTCAACCATTAGCGCGACGACCAATGGCTTCATCCTCCAGATCGATGAGCTAAAGAACGGTGCCCAACATGGTGGCGAGCAGAAGTCGTTGGAGGCTCAGACCACGGGTGCCACGCTCAGCCCGTCTTCGACTGACGACCTTAAGAATTGGTACGTTTGCAACGGTTGGAACAATCAGGGACTAGTGACTGATTACACAGAGCCAGTCTTCTCAACCACTGCTGGCGATTTGCCTGGCGAGTATGAGGTTGCCGGCAAGAAGTACAACGCTTACATTCAAAGCGACTACATCGTTTACACCATTACCGATACCGGTACCGCCGACGTTTACCTCGATGCGTCTGACGGTGCGCCTGTAACGATCGAAGCCGTGGGCGGCGATGCGTCGGAAACCATGGTTGGCTCTCTTCGTGTTGCGATTACCACGCAAGAAATCGGGCCTGGCGGCAAGTCGGGCATCGGCGAAGAAAGACTGCGCGTCGTGTATGCCATGAGCAACGAGACGGGCAAGGGTAACGATGCGAGTGCTATTGACGGCTGGACGAGTATCCAAAACAAGAATGGCACCCCGACGCTTGCAGAAGCAACCTATCCCCATATCTTTACCGGCGGCACGGACGGATGGGTGGCCAAAAAGGGTGACAGCGGCGACTATTACGTTGCCGATGGGACCACGCCGATCGCAACCAACGTTGGCTATAAGGGCGTTGCCGTCCACGTCTACATCTGGATGGAAGGCACCGATGCCGACTGCGTTAATGGTAAATCCATCGAGAACAGCTTGACGACCTATAACGTCAGCGTCAAGCTTGCTGGTGTCGCGACATCGTAATGCTGACGGCCGCCTAAAACAGATAGCCCAAGGGCCCACTTCGAAGGAAGCGGGCCCTTTTTCATACGGCGCCATTGTTGCGTAGGCGATAATGTGAGGAACTGTTCTTTCTGGAGGTTCCTTATGGACGGCATCGCTTCTAGTGTTCCGCTGATTGCTCGGCCGAGTTTCGACCGCGCTTGCAGCTTTGTGCCGTCTGAATATGTCCAGGCTTGGGAATGGTTCCTGAGTGAGGAACAGCGCGACGGTCTGTGGGACAAGCTTCCGCATCGCACCAATGCCGACAGCCCTCAATATGGCCATCGCCTGACGATTGATTCCGAGCTCTTTCCCGTGTCGCGCGATTCGGGCATCTTTTGGCCTGGTCGCGGGCGCGTTAAGCATCCGCGCGAGAAGACCTTCGCCCTCTCGGTACACAATTCCAAGCGCGGCGCCTACCCCGACGTTCCGCCGCTCTACCTTGAGGATGGCACGTGGGTGCTCAAGTATTCGTCGCAGAGCGCTTCGGTCGAAAACTGGCGTGACCAGGACTACAACCAAAAGATGATCAACTGCATGGGGTG
The DNA here is from genome assembly GCA_934667065.1 of uncultured Collinsella sp. Classification (GTDB taxonomy): domain Bacteria; phylum Actinomycetota; class Coriobacteriia; order Coriobacteriales; family Coriobacteriaceae; genus Collinsella. The sequence goes on along the minus strand of CAKULD010000009.1, from coordinate 57,229 downwards.
CGGCGTTCCGGTCGGCGTGTTCTTTGCGACGAGCGCCGGCTACAAGGTGCTGGGCCTGGCATTCGTTGAGCGCTACGAGCCCGAGAACAGCTGGTTTGTGCTGCATGGCCCCGTCCACAAAGGCGGACCCGACGCGCGCTTCTTCCCTGATATGAGTTACATGAAGGATGCTCCTATCGCGGCGGAGTTTTCTGGTGCACCGACGAACGATGAGGAAAAGGTCCGCTACGCGCTACGCCGCGAGCGAATCGGCCAGCAGCGCTTCCGCGCTCAGCTCTTTGAGGCCTATACCGGTCGATGCGCCGTTTCGGGTTGTAGCGTCGACGAGGCGCTGGAAGCTGCGCATATCGAAAATTACTCGGGACCTAAGTCGCAGGTTGCCAGCAACGGTATCCTGCTGCGCCGCGATCTGCACTCACTGTTCGATGCTCATCTGATTTCGTTTGAGTTAGTGCGCGGCGACTACCAATTGTGCGGATCGTACCTTCTGCAGCATACGGACTATGCTGCGTTTTCCGGATCGGTCTTGCGCGAGCCGGACGAGCATCGCCTTCGTCCCAACGCTCGATTCCTCGAAGCCCATCGTGCCGAGTTCGATTTCTCAGAATCGCGCCGCCGTGCGGAGTCCGTTGCTCCGTATTAACCGGGGGCTGCCTGCTGCAACTTAATCATGCCGATTGATCGGATCACGTTGTGCCGCATCGGTAATCGCTCGATCCTGCCATCCTCTCCTCAGCAATTAAAACAGGAAAGGGGAGACCATGGGGTGGCGAAGCGACATCGCGCGAGGCGTATATGGAAACTTGCCGCGCGCCTTGATGAATAGGAATTTGTTCCCAACGGTCGAGGTCAATTGCAGTCAAATCTATCTGCCCTGCTCAAACTGCGGAGCCGCGCTCCCATGCCTTGACATCAGCTTCATCGACACACGCGACAAGCACGCCACCGACGCGCGCACTCGAACAGGACTCCGCCTCCCAATCTATCCTCAACAATGCCCAACCTGCGGATACACCATTATCTATGACGACACGGAGCAATAGCCTCGAGGACTACATTTCTAGTCGGGCAAACCCAGTGATTCGACATTTTCTGCGCCACATCAACAACTCAACTACCTGCGCATACTCGATTTACGAGGATTTCCGCACTCGATTTTCGAGGAAATCTGGACTCGATTTTCGAGTTTTGGGCTACAGATAGATCCCCTCGCACAGGGTCTTGTGGAACTGGGCGTGGTGGTCGCGGGCCCAGGTAAAGAGGGCCTGGTCGTAGTTGCTCTGGCTGGCGGGGATGCCATAGACGCCGGCGACTTCCACGCGTACGAACTCCAGCGCGGGCAGCTTGTTGATGGCCGTGAGCGCAAACGGCGACGTGGGCTCCTCGAACAGGTAGTGGCTGCCTTGCAGCGCGCCGCAGCCGGTGCACGTGCTGGCAAGCGATGCGGTCTTGGTGGTGCGCGACGTTACGGGCTTGTAGCCGCAGCGCTGGTGCAGGTAGTCGCGGATCTCGGCCGGTACGCAGCCCAGCGCGGGGACGATGGCCACGGCGTTGGCGCGGAAGGTGTCGATCGCGATGTGCCCCGCGTCGTTCGTGGCGGGCGCATCGCTGGCCGCGGCCAAGTTGTCCGAATCCTCGGCCACCCGATACGGAATGCCAAAGGCTGCCACCGTCGTCTGCTCGTGGCACTTCCAGCATTCGCGCTTGCCCAGCACCAGGTAGATGTAGGGCGCGCTGGGGTCGGAGCGATCCACGCCGGGCAGCCACGCGGCAAAGGGCTCGGGGTTGACGCCATCGGGCACGTACCAGATCTTCTTGGCCCGGTCCCACTTGGCGCCTAGGGCCTTGGCCTCGTCTTTGTGCGAAAAGGGAACATCGAGCTCGGTGCGCATGGCAGCTCCTTTGTGCGGCTTGCGGTGCATGTGCTCCAAGGATACCCCAGCGGCGGGCGCGCGGTCGCCGAGTGAGCGTTTTGAACGCTCGAGAAGTCGCGGAGCATTTTGGCGAGGGTGCGCCGTCAAGCAAATGGGCAAGTAAATGGTCAGCTTTTGGTCAGTTGAGCGGCAAGCTTGCCAAAAGCTTGACGGATTTTCATTTAGACGTCGACGAATGAGCACTTTGGATGCGTCACGGCAAAAAATCGCCGGTCGTTTGCCGAAAACTCGGCGGGGCCGTCGTCTGCCGCCGAAACGCATGCTATCTTCGCGCCATGAGCTACTTCATCGTTTCACATAACGCTGCGCTGGCGCTTTTGGCGCACATACCGAACCCGCGCTTTGGGGATTCGGAACCAGAGGTTGTGTCGGTTGCAGGCGCCTGCGCGCTCTGTGACCAAGAGGCGCAGGAGTTTATCGATCGCTACGACCTTGGGGTTGGCGTGCTGGACCTGATGGTGCCAAAGCGCGCCGACCGTCGGCGGACCAAGCACGTTGCGACGCACCTGTGCTCCAACGAGCTCCCGGCGGGTTCGTTTATCTCTCTGGGCCACTGGCGGGGTGAACTGGATGCGTATGTGTGCTCTCCCGAGCTGGCGTATCTGCAGGCTGCGCACGACGGAGATGCGGCGGAGGCGATTTATGCCGGCTACGCCATGACATCGGACTATCGACTGGATAATCTTGCTCCCGGCGGGGTGACCAGCAGGGATGCGGGCATGCGCGACGGGAGGCTCACGACCAAGGAACTCATTGCGGCGTACCTTGGCCGGGCATCAAAGGTGAGAGGCGCCGCTAAGGCCAAGGCGCTGCTTTCGTATGTGAAAGAGGGCTCACGGTCTCCAAGGGAGTCGGGGCTTTGTATGTTTATGTCGCTACCCGCGTATTACGGCGGGTTTGCGCTGGGTGAGGCAGAACTGAACAAGAAGTACTTCATCCGCGATGGATACAACGATGGGCGCAACCGCAAACTGCGTGTGTTGGAACGCACGCCCGATATTACGCTTACGGCGAAAGCCGAGGTAGGCCTGGATAAAGTAAGGGCTGGCCTACTACCCGAAGTGCTTACCGCGCTGATCGATTACGACAGCGACGCCATTCATGACGGAAGCGAAAAGATCCAAAAGGATGCCGAGCGCCGCAACGAACTGCAGATGCTCAATGGGGTCGCGTACTTTACGGTGACGACCGACCAGGCAAGCGACTACGACAAGCTCGTTCGGCTGTGCGAACGCATCCGGCGCAAGCTGCATCGCCGTAAACGTCCTCTATTTAATAAACCCATGAGCGAGGAGGCACGTTATTTGGCTCAAGCGCGTACCGAGACAAGACGGTTCAAGCTCTGGCAAACCGTTATTGCGGCGCAGCGGCACTGGTAGGGGCAAATATCTCGAAGCGACAAGGGTTCTCTAAATCGAAGGTGAATACTTTTCAGCGAAGTGAACGACCTTATTTGGACCCCTGAAGCATCCGCACTTTTCGACGTCAAAACTGCAGGATTCCAGCAGTAAAACCGCAGGAAACACGCCGTCAAAAGTGTCGATGTTTCGGGGGTCCGTTTTAGCTCGTTCACTTCGCGGAAAAGTATTCACCCTCAATCTGTGATGGTTTGTCCGTATGCGGCTGCGAGGCCCAATCGAGCATGATCGAGGTGATCGCTGGGGTTGTTTGGGCGGTTTTGGGCTTGGTGGGATGATGGTTGGAGCCTTAGAGACGACCTTGGGGCCTGCCGGGGTGATTGCCGGCGATGTCGAAGTGGCATCGGCCTCGGTCGGGATGACTGTCAGCGATATTGAGGCGGCTTTGGGCTTGGTTGGGGTGATTGCCGACGTTGTTGAAGTGGCCTTGGGTGCTGCGGCGCTCTATTGGCTTGGCGGCGTAAAACAAAACAGCTCAGAGGCGAAGCCTCTGAGCTGCGAACATTTGGTGGGCGTTACAAGATTTGAACTTGTGACCTCTTCCGTGTCAGGGAAGCGCTCTCCCCCTGAGCTAAACGCCCGATCAAGGGTGCGCGAGTGCGCAGGAAATAATATAACGGAGCTCCCACCCAGTGGCAAGAACATTTTTTAAAAACCTGCGATTCGGGGCGCGTTTGCTGCCCACTACGGCGCGAATTGCACTCGAAAACCCGTGTTTGTACCCCCGATGAACTGCGCGTTCACGTAAAATAAATCCATTATGGGCAAATGGTGCCCAGGCAGTTCACAACGCGGCATATGGGGGGAGGGGCATGTCGGACGCGCGCTCGCTGCGAAAACAGTTCAATCGCATGCTCGCTACCTTGCTGGTGGCGCTTGCTGCTGCTGGGGCCGTAACATATGCCTGGTACATCTACAATGCCAACCGCCATATCACCGACGTCAAGATGGCGGCGGGCACGGGCGTGACCTTCCTCATTTCCAACGAGTACGATGGGGAATACAAAACCAATGCCGGTTTGAGCTTCTCGGGCCTGCTTGATCCCGTTTCGACCGACAACGTGCTTAACGGCTTCCAAAAGGTAACGGGCTTTACCGGTGGAACTACGCAGGACTCGCTGTTCGCCAGCATGTTTGGGGCAGCCGAGCATTCCGATTACTACAAGACCTCCCTGTACCTGGCAACCAACTCGGCCGCGACCGACGTGTACCTATCGGGCATAGATTTTACCGAGCAGGACCCGGCCAACCCCATCTCCACCGCGCTGCGCGTGGGACTGGTCACCTATGCCCCGGGCGAGGGCGACGCCGTAACCGGCCAGTATATCTTTGAGGTCTCGAGCGACCGCAATCCCCAAGCGCGTTACAACACGCTCGACGGCAAGGACGCTGGCGAGAGCGAGCAGGATCACCTTGTGCTCGACGGCACGTGCTCCGATGGCACGACGGTCCACTTTGACCAGCTGACCAGCGCAAACTACTGCGATTACAACGAAGAGACCGGCATCGTAAGCCTCAAAGAGGCAACGACTAAGATCTGCTCCCTGCCCGCTGCCGCCAAGGACGCCGACCGCAGCACACCCGTGCGCGTGGACGTGTACGTGTGGCTAGAAGGTTGCGACCCCGACTGCACCAACAACCTGGCCGCCACCAGCCTGCAATCGCTGGCGCTGCGTTTTGCCGGCAAGCGTTCGTAAAGGGGCTGGGCATGAGTACATCGAACATCAAAGACATCCTGGGCTCGCGCCGCCGCATGGCGGCTGCCGCTGCATGGATGCTCGTGTTGGTCGCCGCCCTGAGCGCCGCCACCTACGCGTGGTTTAGTAACTCGCGCTACACCAACGTGACGCCCGTGGCGCACACAGTAAGCGATGAGGGCTCCGACCTGCAGATTGGCCTTTCGGCCAACGGACCCTGGGACACGACGGCAACGCTTGCTGCGGCCGACAAGACGCTCTATCCCATCTCGACGGCCGACCTTTCGCGTTTTTGGCGCGGCACTTTCCAAAACGCCGCGGGCATTACCACCGACTACACCGATTGCACCTCGCAGCTCGACGACTATGCCCTCACCGGCACGCTATACCTTAAGGGCAACGACAGCGCGCTCAACGTGTACCTGTATCAGGGCCAGATGAGCGTGACGAGTGACCCGCAACTGCTGGCTGCGTTGCGCCTGGGCCTGGTCATCACGACCCAGTCGGGCACGCAGACACATATCTTTACCTGCGACGACCTGGGCAATACCGCCGGCGCCACCAGCAGGCGCACCACGGCGCAGGACGGCGTGGTCGTGGCGGGCGGCGCCTCGGGCTGGAGCTACACTGCCGACCCCGCTCGCGCCATAAGCGCCTACAGCATGGATGGCGCCGGCGACACGCCCACGGCGCGCGCGGGTGCGACGCCCATCTGCACGCTAGCCGCCAACGAGGTGGCAAGCGTCCGCTACGTTGTGTACATGGAAGGCTGTGACGCCAACTGCATCGACGAGGCCCAGGCCCGCGATGTGGTACTGCAGCTCGCCTTCGCCGCGGCCAAGGCATAAGGGGGCGAGCTGAATGCAGGAGAAGAAGCAAACACAGCTAGACGGCAGCGAGGCCGCGGGCACTGACTCCGCCGCCCGCCGCCACGCCCGTCGCGCACGCGCCTACATCGCGCTCGTCATGGTGGTGCTCGCCGCCACCTTGGGCGCTGCGACCTATGCGTGGTTCACGAGCAACATGAAGGTCAACACCAACTCGGTGAGCGTGCATAGCGACACGTCCAAGCTGGTGCTGGAGCTGGGCGACGCCGACGCCGGCAGCTGGTCTCAGCAGGGCGACGCGTCCCTTGCCACCAACGCGAGCGACAGCGTGACGCTCTACCCGGTCTCGACCTTTGACCTCAACGGCTTTGCGGCTTGTGCGCAAAACAACGCCGCCGGCGATGCCACGGTGTTTGAGCAGGCAAAAGACGACGGCTCCTCCTATTATCACGGTTGGATCGACCTGCGCCCCAGCATCTCGGGCACGGGCGCCAGCAAGGTCAAAGGCAAGGTCAACCTGTACTTGGCCGAGTCGCTGACCCCGCAGGGCGCCGATGCCGAGCTGCTGCGCGCGGCACGCGTGGGTATCAAGATTTCGAGCGGCGGCCAGGTTCTTGCCACCGATATCTTTGAGCTCGATAGCTCCGACAGCGGCCATCGCGGCGAGCACCCGACGACCGCTCCCGCCGGCCTTGCCGGCTACACCGATGGCATGCTCCTGGGCTGGCAAAATGGCCAGCTGGCCTGCGGCTCCAATGTAACGCAGGACCCGGCTGCCTTTACCCTGGACACGAGCGAGACGGCGACGCGCCCGCAAAACGCGCTCGCCACGCTGACGCTGGGCCAGACCTATCGCCTGGACATCTATTACTACATCGAGGGCACCGACCCCGATAGCGCCAGCTACCTCTATCAGGATCCGGGCACCTTGCACCTGGCGCTCTTCGCGACCTTGGACGGTGAGTAGCAATGGCACGCAAACAACCGACGCCCGCCACCGGCCAGCCCAACGCCGCCGCCCCCGCCGACACCGACCTGCGCCGCAAGCTCACCACCACGGTGGTTCTGGTCCTGTTTGCGCTGGTGGCGATAGCCATGGCGACCTTTGCCTGGTTCTCCATCGCCGATAGCGCCAAGACTCGCATGCTCATGATCGACGCCAACGCCGACGGTTCGCTGCGCTTTGACCTGGACGAGCATGCCACGTTCGAAGAGTACGTCCACAGCCTGGGCTTCGACCAGATCTCGGCGCGCATCGCCAGCGAAAAGGGCGTGGACATCGACGCGTCCAAGCTCAAGCCCGTCACCACGAGCGACTACCAGACCTTCACCTTCGAGGACGGTTCCACCGCCGATCCCGCCACCGGTGCCTACCTGGAGTTTACGCTGCACTTTATGAGCAGCACGGACCTGCGCGTGCGCTTGACCGGCCAGGACGGTGACGGCGGAGCGTCCGGCACGCGGTTTAGCTCGGACACCCAAGGCATGGCAAGCGCCATGCGCATGAGCTTTACCGCCGACGGTCAGACCTGGGTCTACAACCCCAACGGGGGCGGCGGCTCGTCCGGCTCGGCCACGGTCTTCGGTCTCGACTCGGGTGCGGCAACCGCTGCCAGCGACATGTTCGACCTGATAGCCGATACGGATAAGCCGGTAACCGTTCGCATATGGCTCGAGGGAACGGACCCAAATTGCACTAATATGCTAAAGGGAGCTAATTATTCAGTCTCGATGCGCTTTGAGGGCATTGAGGAGCAATAGATACATACGGCGGTCGCCGGGCCGCACACGACCTAAACGGATACGGTAGTAAGGGACCTCATGCAATCTGTCAAAAAAGTCGCATCCATCGCGCTGAGCGTCGTCATGTGGATCATCATCCTGGTGGCGGCACTCTATGCGTTTACCACGCTCGCCACGCGCGAGGACGGCAGCGTGTCCAATATCGCTGGTTTTACGCCGCTTACCGTGCAGTCCGACTCCATGTCGCCCACGTTTAACAAAGGCGACCTCATCGTCATTCAAAAATGCGACACCTCCAAGCTCGAGGTGGGCGACATCGTGACGTTCCACACCATCATTGACAACGAGTATGCGCTCAACACGCACCGCATCGCCGCGATCGACGAGGTCAACGGCATGCGCAGCTTTACCACCAAGGGCGACAACAACGACGTGGCCGATACGCACATCATCAGCGACGGCGACATCGTGGGCAAGTATGTGTTCGTGCTGCCGCAGATGGGCAAGGTCATGGACTTCCTGTCCAGCTCCGTGGGCTTCCTCGTCGTGATCGTGCTGCCCATGCTGCTGTTCTTTATCTACCAGGTGTACCACCTCATCGTGGTGGGCATGAACCTTAAGCGCGCCATGGCCGAGGAGGACCGCCTGGCCGCCGCGGCTGCCATCGTGGACGCCGAGGGCAAGGGCGCCGCCGCCACCGTCACGGCCGATAATGCCGCCGAGCAGCTCGCCCAGGCCGAGGCCAAGCTCGAGGAAGCCCGCCGTCTGAAGGCCGAGGCTGAGGCGGCGATGAACGCGAACAAGCAGGAGGACAGCGACGGTGAGTGAGTTTCTGGGATTTGCCTGGGAGCTGCTGGCAAAGGTCGTCTACAACGTCGTAGCCGTCGTGAGCTCCATCCTTAACCTGCTGGTGTTTGGCTGGGTTGAGTACTTCAACATCTTTATGACCTACTTCACCACGTTTGACCTGGTGGGCAAGATCGGCGCGGTCATTCTGTTTGCCATGCTCATCGCGGTCCCCGTGCTGATCGTGGCCATCCTGGTACACCGCTATCGCATCAACCGCCGCCTGCATCGCGACGATACGTCCAACAAGGCGCTCTACCGCGAGATCGGCCGCCTCAACAAGCAGGTGCTCGACCTCATGGACGAGAAGAACAAGCTGCTGGCGCTCAAGGTCAACGCCATGGGCGGCACCAAGCAGATTCCGTACGTGGGCGCCTCGGCTCTGGCCGACGACCACCTGCCCACGGTGGGCAACGTCGTGGGTGCCGCTGCGGGTGCCGGTGCTGCCGCGGGCGAGGGCGCCACGGCCGTCATGTCGGGCAACGCGTCGCTCGCGCTCGACGGCGAGGGCGTCAAGGATGCCGCAGCCGCCATGGCCAAGGCCACCGTCGAGGCCAAGACCCTTGCCGAGGAAAAAGAGATCGCACAGGCCAACCGCTTCCCCAAGTTGTCGCTCGTCGACCTCAAGTACCGCGACTGGGAGTCGCCGGTCTACGACGACGCCATTTCGCTCGAGGACTTCGTCGACAGCTTCCGCGCATTTGCGTGCAGCCAGATGAAGCTCTACTACACGCCCGAGATTATCCGTCGCTTTGTGGCCGGCATGGCCGCCTCCAAGCTGCTGATCCTGGAGGGCATCTCGGGTACCGGTAAGACCTCGCTGCCCTACAGCTTTAGCCGCTACCTGGACAACCCCGCGACCATCGTGTCGGTGCAGCCGAGCTTCCGCGACCGCACCGAGGTGCTCGGCTACTTTAACGAGTTCTCCAAGCGCTTCAACGAGACCGAGTTCCTCCGCGCCGTGTACGAGGCGGGTCTGCGCCAGGACCCGTCCATGATCGTGCTCGACGAGATGAACCTCGCCCGTGTTGAGTATTACTTCGCCGAGATCCTGTCGGTGCTCGAGATGCCCAGCCACGACGAGTGGGTGCTCGACCTGGTTCCCACCCAGTGGGCCGCCGACCCCAAGGCGCTCCACGACGGCAAGCTCACCATCCCCGACAGCCTGTGGTTTATCGGCACGGCCAACAACGACGACTCCACCTTTACCATCACGGACAAGGTGTACGACCGCGCGATCCCCATCGAGCTCAACGAGCGCGCCGACGCGTTTGAGTGCGAGCCTCACGAGCGCGTGCACGTGACGGCCGACCATCTGCAGTATCTGTTCCAGATGGCCAAGGTCGAGTACGTGATCGATGACGAGCTGCTGCAGAAGATGCACAAGCTTGACCAGTACCTGCAGACCCGCTTTAAGCTGGCGTTTGGCAACCGTATCATCAAGCAGATGTACGACTTTATCCCCGTGTACGTGGCGTGCGGTGGCACCGAGCTGGGCGGCATGGACTACATCATCGCCCGCAAGGTGCTCAAGAAGTTTGAGTCCATGAACGTGAGCTTTGTGCGCGACGAGATGAAGGGCCTGATCGAGTACATCGAGAAGACCTTTGGCGAGGGCGGCCTGCCCGATTCCGTCATGTACCTGCAGCGGATCCAGAACTTCTACTAAGCGCGTGCGAGCGCGGGGCGTGGGATAAGGCGATCAGTAGTCCTTGCCCCACGCGCCTTCCCCCGATCGATCCAACCTATGGAGTAACCCATGTCCGAGACCATTCAGGACCTCTATACCAGCTTCTCCGAGCAGATGGAGCCCATCCAGGAGGACAGCCGCTACTTCCGCTATCTCTTTGAGATGGCGCAGGCCTCGGGCACCACGATCGAGCAGCAGCGCGAGGAGCTCGTCAAGGTGGTGGACGAGGAATGGATCAGCATGATCGAGGACTCGCTCGACGCGATCAACACCATTATCGAAAAGCCGCGCCGCTTCATCACCACCGAGGAAGAGGTGGTGCCGGTCTCGCTCGCCAAAAAGATCAGCGCCGACAGCGTCCGTCATCTCAGCCAGAACACGCAGTTCCTGGCGCCGAGCGACGATGGCGGCGTCCACCCCACGCGCATCCTTAACGTCAACACCGTCGAGACGTACGACCTGTACGAGAACCGCTTTATCTACCATCTGATTCAGCGCTTGCTGACGTTTGTGGACAAGCGCACCGACGTGATCTTCTGGTCGACGGGCAACGAGATCCGCAACCGCTTTAAGATGCACAGCAAGATCGACGACGCGTACGAGGAGATTGAGTACAACGTCGAGATGACGGTCAAGAACCGTCAGAGCTTTGCCGAGAACGACGCCGACAACATGGACGTCTTTATGCGCATCGACCGCGTTCGTCGCCTGGTCATGGCACTGCGTGGCGCGTCGTTTTGCCAGATCATGAGCGGTTGCAGTGCGGTCCGCAGCCCCATCCAGCGCACCAACCTCATCATGAAGGACCCCAACTACCGCAAGTGCTACCAGCTGTGGCAGTTTATGGAGCGCTACGACAAGGTGGGCTACAACATCGATGTGCAGCAGCAGTCGCTGGCGTTCGATGACGAGTACATGGTGCAGATGTACACCAACCTCATCAACAACTACGCCGTCTTTAAGAGCCTGACCGACGACGAGCGCAACCTGCAGGAGCTCGAGAGCGCGCATCCCGAGCCAGTGGCGCCCAAGTTTATTAAAGAGATTAAGGAGGAGCAGGTCGATAGCCCCGACCTGCCCGATGTCGAGATCCGCCGTGTGTTTGTGGAGGAGGTCACGCAGGCCCAGCTCGATGCTGAGCAGGCGCTGGCCGAGGCGCGTGAGCAGATCGAGGAACTGCAGGGCCAGGTCAAGTCCTGGAAGGTGCAGGCGCACGCGCTGACCGACGAGCGCGACGACCTGGCCGATGAGCTGGACGAGGCCAAGACGCGCGAGCTGGCGCTGACGCAGCGCGCGCAGATGGCCGAGGCCGATGTCGAGGAACTGCAGGGTTCGCTGGAGGATGTCGAGGCGGGCAAGAAGGCTGCCGAGGCCGACGCTGTTGCGGCGCGCGAGACCGCGGCGGCGCAGCTGGCGCAGATGCGCGCCGAGGCAGATGCCGAGGTCGCGGCCGCCCGTGCCGACGCGGATGCCAAGGTTACCGCCGCCGAGCAGGCTGCTGCCGCGCAGGTCGCGCAGGTTAAGAGCGAGTCTGCCGCGGCCCTGGCCGCCAAGACGGCTGCCGATGCTGCCGAGCTCCAAGCTACCAAGGACGCTGCTGCGGCCGAGCTCGCCTCTGTGCGTGAGTCCTCTGCCAAGGAAGCGGCTACGCTGCATGCCAAGCTGGATGCCGCCAAGCTGCAGATTGAGGAAGTGCAGCTGACGGCCGAGCGCGATGCCCGTGCCGCGCAGGAAGCGGCCGATGCCGCCGCGGCCGCCGCGGAGCGGAAGCTCGCCGACACCGTTGCCGATGTCGAGGCGAGAGTCGTTGCCGCCCAGCAGGCCGCCGATGCCGCAATCGACGCCGCCCGCGCTGCAGCCGATTCTGCCGTTGAGCAGGCTGCGGTGGATGCCAACGAGAAAATTGCCGCCGCTGTCGCCGAGCGCGATGCTGCCACGCGTGCTGCTGAGGAGGCTCGTGCCGACGCCGATGCTCGCATTGACGCGGCCGAGGTCGAGGCGGGGAAGCGCGTTGAGCAGGAGGTCGCTGCCGCCAAGGCCGCCTGCGAGCATGAGGTCGAAGCTGCTCGCGCGGAGATGGAGCAACACTTAGCTTCGCTGACGCACGAGCTGGAGCTGGCCGTGCGCGATCGCGAGCGCGCCGAGCGCCGCGCCGAGGGCAACAGCCTGTCGCGCTATCTGCTGGCTCGCCTGCGCGGAGGTGCCGATGAGCTGGCGGCTGGCGAGGACGACGCTCCCGCGACAGACGCCGACGAGGCTGATGCTTCCGCAAAGGACGCCGACAAGTGATGAAGCACGTGCTCCGCGTGATCAACGTGCTGGCGACCGTGGTGATCCTGGTCGCCTTTGTGGTGCTGCTGCGCACGGTGTTCACGCCCGCTGGCGAGATCCCTACCATCATGGGCTACGGCTTTATGCGCACGCTTACCGGTTCGATGGAGCCGGCGATTCCCGTACACTCCTTTATCGTCGTCGATACCGACAACAGCCAGGCCTACCAGGTGGGCGATATCATTACCTTCCATTCGTCCGATGACGCGCTGGAGGGTTCGCTCAACACGCATCGCATCGTATCCGTGGAGGCCGCGGCCGACGGCTCGCCGGTCTACCACACCAAGGGCGATGCCAATCCGGTCGAGGACGCCGCGCCCGTGCCCGCCGCCGATGTGGTGGGCCGCGTGGTCTTTGTCTCGGCAGGCCTGGGCGTGGTGGTGTCACTGCTCACCAATCCGCTGCTGTTCTTTCCACTCATCGTGGTGCCGCTGATCGTGCTGCTGGTGCTCGAGATTCGCCATATGGTCAAGACCACGCAAGATGTGGCGCGTGCCGAGGACGAAGCCGCCCTGCGCGCCGCCGTGGAGCAGATTCGCGAAAAACGCCGCCGCGAGCAGGAGGAGCAGGGCGACGCCGGTGACGAGGACGACGCCGATTCTGCCGACGAGGGCGACACCGACTCCGACACCTCGGACAATTAGAGCCACTCGCCATAGCTTGCCCGTTCCTTTCGTCCCCACAATTTGGACGCTCGTAGATGATCCGTATCATCTGCTTTTTCATACCACTATTCGTGCTACAGTTTGGACGCTTTGTTGCCAATTGATTTCGGGGGAGTGGAATGAAACAGGAGCGCTCGGTGCAGCATGCCAACGCGAAGGCTTCGGTGCCGATGACGGCGGCGTCGGATTTTGTCGTGCCGGAGGGAACCGACGAGCTGAGCCGCAACACCCGCCGCGCCTGGCGCGACCGCCTGAACAGTGCTTCGACGCGTAAGATGATCACGGGCGTTCTGGCCACTCTGGTGGGCGGTTCGTTTTGGGGCTTTTCGGGCACCAGCGCGAGCTTTCTGTTCGATTCCTACCATGTCGACACGTTGTGGCTTATGAGCGTTCGCCAGATTCTCGCCGGCTTGCTCTTTATGGCCGTGGTCGTCACGCGCGATCGCGAGCGTCTGGTTAAGCTCTGGACCACGCCCGCCGATCGCAAGCAGTTACTGCTCTTTACCGCCTTTGGCCTGCTGTTCAACCAGTTTTGCTACCTTTCGGCCGTGCGCCTGACCAACGCCGGAACGGCAACGGTGCTTCAGTGCCTGCAGCTGGTCATCATCATGGGCTACACCTGCGTGGTCGATCGCCGCATGCCGCGCGTGCGCGAGGCGGTCGGCATCGGTTTGGCCCTCGGCGGCACCTTTTTAATCGCTACCGGCGGGGACCCCACCAGCCTGAACATCTCGCCGCTCGGCCTGATCGCGGGCCTTATGTGTGCGGTCAGCGCCACCTGCATGGCAGTGATCCCCGCTAAGATTCTGCCCGAATACGGCAGCCCCATCGTCACGGGTTCGGCTATGCTCACGGCGGGTGTGGTCTCGTGCATCTTCGTACAGCCCTGGGCGCATATGCCTGCGCTCGACGCTGCCGGTATCGAGGCGCTCGCGGTGTTCGTGGTCATCGGTTCGTTTTTTGCCTACATGCTTTATATGCAGGGCGTTAAGGACATCGGCTCGGTGCGTGCGAGCCTCATCGGAACCGTGGAGCCGGTTTCGGCGACTATCACTAGTGCCGTTATGCTGGGCACGGTATTTTTGCCGACCGACCTTATCGGCTTTGCCATGATCATCGTGATGATGTTCCTTACGGTGTAGCTGGCGCCGCCAAGACAGATAAGGTGTTGCGCCACATTTTCGCCAATTGATGTCCGTGTCTGGAGTTTAGCTGTCGATGCCCAATATGCCATAAACTAGTAACGTTATGGACTTTTTCATTGCGACTCAATTGCGAGGATTTCTTTATGGCTGGTAATCACTTTAAGGGCAGCGACAGCGGCCGTCCTGCGGTTCCGCCGCGTTCGAACGGGACTGGAAAAGCTGGCATGCCGAGCGGAGCTGGTCAGAACGGTGCCGGTAAGCGCACGTCCCCGGGCGAGACGGCGATGTTTACCGCTCTGTATGAGCAGTCTCAGAAGGCCAAAAAGACCGGTCGAGCAAGAGGGAATGTCTTTGCGGGCGGTGCGACCCCCACGTCGCAGCCGAGCGGGGCTCCTTCGACACCTGCGAACAACGCAGGTGCTGCCAACGCCGCGAATGCCGCCGGCAACATTAATGCCGACAATACCGCCAACAATATTCCCTCTGCCGGTGGCGCGGGGCTTACGGGCAACCTTGGTACGATCTATACGGGTGCCTCTGAGACCGGCACGTTCGCCCGTTTGGAAGATAACGGTGCCGAGTTTAAGGGCTCCGGTTCCAAGGAAGATTATTACGATTTTGGCCTGAACTACGGCAACGACGCTTCGTCGAGTTCAACCTCGGACGGCCTGGTCCGTCATCGCCATCGCAAGGGCGAGCGCAAGAAGCGCCATGTTGGCGCGGTTGTTGCCGCCGTTGTCGCGGTGCTTCTCGTCGCGCTTGGTGCGAGTGGCTTTATGCTGCTCAACTCGGCGAAGACCGTAAAGAGCGAAGCGAAGGAGGCTGTCGAGATTGTCGGCGGCCTTAAGGACAAGGTCACGTCGGGCGATTTTTCGACGCTGCCCGACGATGCGAAGAAGATCGACGAGCTCTGCGATAGCATGAAGGCGGAGACCTCGAGCCCGCTGTGGACGGCGGCTTCGTTTATTCCGGTGTACGGCAGCGACATCAACGCGGCCCGTACCATGATCGACGCCCTGTCCGATGTTTCGAGCAATGCGCTGGTTCCCATGGCCGACAACCTTTCGCAGGCAACACCCGGCAAGCTGTTCCAGGACGGGATGATTAACGTGTCTGCGCTGCAGGCCGTTGCCGATTCGCTTTCCAGCAGCTCGAAGGTGTTCAAGAGCGCCAACGAGAAGATCCAGGGTATTGGCGATACGCATATTTCTCAGGTGACCGAGCTGGTTGATAAGGCCAAGGACGGTTTTGCCACTCTCAGCGGCGCGGTTGACGCGGCGGAGAAGGTCGCCCCCGTTCTCCCCCAGATGCTCGGTGCCAACGGCCAGACGCGCAACTACCTCGTGTATGCCATGAACAATGTTGAGATTCGTGCCTGCGGCGGCTTTGGTGGCTCGCAGGGCCTGATCTCGGTTACCGACGGCCAGATGTCGATCAACGACTTTGTCGCCTGCATCGCACGTAGCGAGGATGAGGCAGTCGAGAGCGTCGACGAAGAGGACGAGGCGCTGTTCGGCAACCACAGTAACCTGTACAACTCGGGTAACACCTATTCGCCCGACTGGCCCCGCAACTCGCAGCGTGTCGCCGCTTTGTGGAAGTCCGAGTATGGCCAAGACGTTGATGGCGTCATCGGTATCGACCCCGTGTTCCTGCAGTATCTGCTGGGTCTTGTCGGCAATGTCTCGCTGCCCGATGGCGCGGTTGTCGACGGCACCAATGCGGCCAAGGTCCTCATGCACGATGTGTACTGGAACTATCCGGTCGAGGAGTCGGACGGCATTTTCGCATCCGTTGCCAGCGCTGCTTTCGACAAGATTCTCGGCGGCATCGGCGATGTCGATGTTACGAAGCTCGTCAGCGCCGTTGAGCGCGGTGTCGAAGAAGGCCGCCTGATCGCGTGGATGAAAAACGACGACGAGCAGAACGCTATCAAGGAAATGAACATCGATGCCTCGCTGCCCGATCCGGATGACCCGAGCGAAGATCCCGTTGCCGGTGTCTACTTTAACAACCTGAGCTTCTCCAAGCTCGACTGGTACCTCAACGCCGATACGCAGATTGGCCAGGGCGTTAAGAACGGCGACGGCACGTGCTCCTATCGCATCACCGTTACCCTGACGAACATCATGACGCAGGAAGAGGCCGGCAAGCTGCCCGACTACGTCGCGGCGAGCGCGCCCGATGCCGCGCGTGACGACGAGCGCCTGAATGTCTCGCTGTTTGCCCCGACGGGCGGTAACATTACCGACCTGACCGTCGAGGGCACCCAGTTTGGGCTTGGCGCTGCCACGTGGCATGGCATTCCCTTCTATTCGGGAACCGTTGACTTGCACGCGGGTGAGACGACGACGATCACCTATACGCTGACCACGTCGGCCGAGGCGGGAGACAAGCCGCTTACGCTGCGCCAGACCCCCACGTGCCAGGCGGCTCGCGACAGCGCTTCGGCGTAGGGTTTTTCTGGTAGTTCAGATAATCGAGTACCATTTTGGGGCGGACGGATAATCTGTTCGCCCCATTTTTATAAGGAGAGCGCATGAAGTACTTTGGCACCGACGGCTTTCGCGGCGAGGCCAACGTTGGGCTGACGGTAGAGCACGCCTATAAGATCGGCCGTTTTGTGGGCTGGTATTACGGCGCCAATCGCGAACGCAAGGCACGCGTCATCGTAGGTAAGGACACGCGTCGATCCAGCTATATGTTCGAGGCGGCGCTGGTGAGTGGCTTGGTCGCGAGCGGTGCGGACGCCTACATGCTGCACGTGATTCCGACGCCGGGCGTGGCACACCAGACGGTCGAGGGCTGCTTCGACTGTGGCATCATGATCAGCGCGAGCCACAACCCGTTTTGCGATAACGGTATCAAGCTCGTCAACAGCGACGGTTTTAAGATGGACGAGGATGTGCTGGAGCTCATCGAGGACTATATCGATGGCAAGAGCGAGGTGCCGCTGGCCACGGGCAACCACATCGGTGCCACGGTGGACTATATGCAGGGCCGCAACCGCTACATCGCCTCGCTCATCGCGAGCGCGAACTTTTCGCTGCAGGGTGTCAAGATTGGCCTGGACTGCGCCAACGGCTCGGCGTCCTCGGTCGCCAAGCCGGTGTTCGACGCGCTGGGCGCCGATGTGCGCGTGATCAACGCCGCGCCCGATGGCTTCAACATTAACGTCGACTGCGGCTCCACGCATATGGAGCGCCTGCAGCGCCACGTGGTGGAGCAGGGCCTGGACGTGGGCTTTGCCTACGATGGCGATGCCGACCGCTGCCTGGCCGTGGACGAGCGCGGTCGCGTGGTCGACGGCGATCAGATTCTGTACGTGTGCGGCGTGTATTTGAACAAGCACGGCCGTCTTTCGGGCGGTACCGTGGTGCCGACCATCGCCAGCAACTTTGGCCTGATCAAGTCGCTGGAGCTTGCCGGCCTGAGCGCCGTGACCAGCGGCGTGGGCGACCGTCACGTGTACGCCAAGATGCGCGAGGGCGGCTACAGCCTGGGCGGCGAGCAGACGGGCCATACGATCTTTGGCGATATCGAGCGCACGGGCGACGGCATCATGACTTCGCTGCGCGTGATGGAAGTGATCCGTGCCGAGCGCGAGACGCTCTCGCAGCTCACGGCACCGTGCAAGCTGCTGCCGCAGGCGCAGGTGGCCGTGCGCGTGGCCGATAAGGACGCCGCGCTCGATAGCATGGGCGTGCAGAACGCCATCGCCGAGGCCGAGACATCACTGGCGGGTGAGGGCCGCGTGCTCGTGCGTAAGAGCGGAACCGAGTCGGTCATCCGCGTCCTGGCCGAAGCTCCCGACCAAGCAGCCGCCGAAGCCGCCATGAAGCGCATCGCCAGCGCGTTCGAGGCTCTTTAGTTACGCGGTTTTACCAAACCGCGTAACAGCTCGACGCTGCAAACGACCCTAAGCGGCAATCTGACGTTCAATTTCAAGGGCGCGACCAGAAGGTCAGCGCCCTTTCATTTCACGTCATCTTGCTCGCCTAGGGTCGTTTTCGCTGACGTTGCCAAAACATTGGCGTCAACCTGGTTGGCGTTGGCGTGTCGGTTGTGTCCTACAGCTCGTAGAGCGTGGTGAACTTGTCCTGCAGGTAGCTGCAGTAGTAGCGGGCGTCGAATGCCATGCCGCAAGCGCCCTTGATGAGCTCCGGCGCGTCCTTGGCGCGACCCCACTGCCAAATGTGCTCGCCCAGCCAAGCGCGGACGGGGCCCAGGTCGCCGCTTGCGCAGGCGCCGGTAAGGTCGACGCCATCGCGGCACATGGCCGGCACAAACATGGCGTCGTAGGCGCTGCCCAGGGCATACGTGGGGAAGTAACCAAACGAGCCGCCGCTCCAGTGCGTATCCTGCAGGCAGCCGCGCGTGTCGTCGGGAACCGGAATGCCCAGGTACTCGTCCATAAAGCGGTTCCAGAGCGCGGGGATATCCTTAGCCGTGGCCTCGCCGGCAAACAGCATGCGCTCGATCTCGTAGCGCACCATAACGTGCAGCGGGTAGGTGAGCTCGTCGGCCTCGGTGCGGATCAGCGACGGCCGTGCAATGTTCACGGCGTGGTAGAGCATATCCTCGTCTACGTTGCCGTAGACTTCGGGCGCGTGACGGCGCAGCACCTCGAG
Source organism: uncultured Collinsella sp. (assembly GCA_934667065.1). Classification (GTDB taxonomy): domain Bacteria; phylum Actinomycetota; class Coriobacteriia; order Coriobacteriales; family Coriobacteriaceae; genus Collinsella. The sequence goes on along the minus strand of CAKULD010000009.1, from coordinate 38,302 downwards.
CAGCGGGCCCATAAAGGCGCGGCTGCGGCCCACGGTGTTCTCAAAGAAACGGCTCTGGCTCTCGTGGATGCCCATGGAGGTGCCGCCCTCCAGGCACGTGCGCGCATAAGCCGGGTTCACGCCCAGCTCGTACATGGCGTGGCCGGCCTCGTGGATGATGCTGTAGACGTTGGAGATGCAATCGTCCTCATAGATGTGCGTGGCGATGCGTGCGTCGCCCACCGAGAAGCCCTCACTAAACGGATGCTCGGTAAAGGCGAGCGTGGTGTCGTCCAGGTCCAGGCCCACAAGCTTCATCAGGTCGAAGCTCATGGCACGCTGGGCGGCTTCGGGCACATGGGCGTGCAAAAAGTCGGCAGCGGGCTGCTGGCCGCGCTCGCCGATGGCGTGCACGAGCGGCACGACGGTTGACTTGACCTCGTTGCAAAATGCGTCGAAGCTCTCGGTGGAAAGGCCGCGCTCATACTGGTCGAGCCACACGTCGTACGGGTCGCGCTGGGGGTCCATGAGCTCGGCCTGATGCTTAAGCTGCCCGACAATCTTGTCCACATAGGGCTCAAAGCTCGCCCAGTCATTGGCAGCTTTGGCCTTGTGCCACACGGCGTCGGCCTCGCAGGTGAGCCTGGTCCAGGCCTCGGCTTCCTCGGTGGGGATGGCGCTGGCCTCGCGCTGGTCGCGGCCGAGCACGCGGATCTCGTCGAGCAGCTGCGGGTCGTCGATCTTGCCGCCCACAACCGTCTCGCGTGCCAGTGAGCGCACGAGCTCAACGGACTTTTCGCTGGTCAGGAGCTTATGATGCTCGCCGGCGAGCGTGCCCATGGCATCGGCGCGGGCCGCGGCGCCGTTGGCGGGAGCGATGGTCGCGCCATCGAACTCGGCGATCTTGAGCAGATACTCGCGGGTCCACAGCTTGCCCTCGAGCTTGCGGAACTTCTTGACGGCCTTTTCGGTCTTGATGCCCTTGGCGGCTTTTGCCACGGCGGCCTTGGCCTTCTTATCGAACTTCTTTCCCATACCATATCCTTGATCTCGCAGGCCGCCCGTCGCACGCGGCGGCGCGGCCAGTTTGCACAGCTACCTGCCTTGTACCCAGCGCGAACAAAACGGAACGCGACAAGCGCTGCGCAGAATGTGTTATCCTATAGCCCAATGCGTTGACGGAGAGGGTTTTGCCCGCCGCGTCACCGGCAAGAGAGGGAAGGTCATGGGCTGCAAGCCTTCCTGCGGTGACAAGGGCCAAGCGTTCACTCCCGAGCAGCGACCTCAACGGGCGTGCGGCCAACGGCGGCGGAGCCCCAGTAGGGAAGCCGTGAGCCTCGCGACAAGAGGCACAGAGTGGGCACGGCGGGCCAGACATCCGCCGGGTCAAACAAGGTGGTACCGCGGAATTCAACCGTCCTTGGGCAATGCACATGCCCGAGGGCGGTTTTTTGTTACCGAACCGGGCCGCACATCCGCAGCGTCGCGTGGCTCCGGCCGTCGCGGCAAGTGGACGTGCGAGAGACGAAAGGGAAGACATGAGTCTGATTGATGATCTGGTCAAACTCGAGGAAGAGGCCAAGGAGCTCGTTGCCGGCGCCGACGACGCCGCCAAGCTCGAGGCCGCACGCATTGAGCTGCTCGGCCGCAAGGGTCGCATCACCGGCCTGATGCGCATGATGGGCAAGCTCGCCCCCGAGGATCGCCCCGTCATGGGCAAGCGCGCCAACGAGATGCGCCAGCTGATCGAGGGTATGCTCGACGAGCGCACGACCGAGATGAAGGCCGCCGCCCTCAAGCACGCGCTTGAGCACGAGGCCGTCGATATCACGCTGCCGGGCATTCGCCCGCAGATCGGTCACCAGCACCTGATCAAGCAGATTATCGAGGAGGCCGAGGATATCTTCTGCGGCATCGGCTACACCGTCGAATCCGGCCCCATGGTCGACACCTCCTACTACAACTTCACCGCGCTCAACGCGCCCATGGATCACCCGAGCCGCTCGGCCCGCGATACGTTCTATGTGGTCGACAACAACCCCGGCAGCGTCGCGCACCCCGAGGCCCACGCCCATGGCGAGTCCGATGTGCTGCTGCGCACCCAGACCTCGGGCGTGCAGATTCACACCATGGAGTCGCAGAAGCCGCCCATCTACATGATTTGCCCGGGCACCGTCTATCGTCCCGACACGGCCGACGCCTGTCACCTGCCGCAGTTCAACCAGATCGAGGGCCTGGTCGTCGACGAGGGCATCACCTTCGGCGACCTCAAGGGCACGCTCGACTACTTTGTTAAGTGCATGTTTGGCGAGGATCGCAAGACGCGTTACCGCCCGCACTTCTTCCCCTTCACCGAGCCCAGCTGCGAGGTGGACGTGAGCTGCCACGTGTGCGGCGGCAAGGGCTGCAACTTCTGCAAGCACAGCGGCTGGATCGAGATCCTGGGCTGCGGCATGGTCGACCCCAACGTCCTCATCAACTGCGGCATCGATCCCGAGAAGTACACCGGCTTCGCCTTTGGCATTGGCGCCGAGCGCGTCGCGGCCCTGCGCTACGACCTGCCCGACCTGCGCACGTTGATGACTGGTGATATGCGCTTCCTTAACCAGTTCTAGGCTGCGGCTTGCCCAAGCACGGCACCTCGGCGCTCATTCGTCGCTTGCGTACCAAAGTACGCGGCGCTCCTCTTTCGGGCCGATCTGCCGCACTTGGACAACCCTCGCTTTGTAAGGAATGTTCACAAAGTTGAAGTTTCCACCTGCATCCTTCTGCAGGCTTTCAATATGAAAGGAGAGCTAGATGCGTGTCTCTTACGACTGGCTCAAGACCATGATCGATATTCCGGAGGATCCCAAGACCCTTTCGGACGAATATATCCGTACCGGCACCGAGGTCGAGGCGATCGACACCGTGGGCGAGTCCTTCGACCACGTGGTGACTGCCAAGGTGCTCACCAAGACCCCGCACCCCGATAGCGACCACATGTATGTGTGCTCGGTCGACGTGGGCGACAAGAACCTCGACGCCGACGGCAACCCCGCTCCGCTGCAGATCGTCTGCGGCGCGCAGAACTTTGAGGCCGGCGACCACATCGTCACGGCCATGATCGGCGCGGTCCTGCCCGGCGACGTCAAGATCAAGAAGAGCAAGCTCCGCGGTGTCGTGTCCATGGGCATGAACTGCTCCGCGCGCGAGCTCGGCTTGGGCGGCGACCACTCCGGCATCATGATCCTGCCCGAGGACACGCCCTGCGGCATGCCGTTTGCCGAGTACGTGGGATCGAGCGACACCGTGCTCGACTGCGAGATCACGCCCAACCGCCCCGACTGCCTGTCCATGATCGGCATGGCCCGCGAGACCGGCGCCATCTTCGACCGCGATTTCCACGTTGAGCTGCCCGCCATCAAGGCCGAGTCCGGCCGCGCGACCGACGACGAGCTTTCCGTCGAGATTGCCGACGAGGGCCTGTGCGACCGCTACGTTGCCCGCATCGTGCGCAACGTGAAGGTCGGCCCGTCGCCCGACTGGATGGTCAAGCGCCTCAACGCCCTGGGCGTGCGCCCGCACAACAACATCGTCGACATCACCAACTACGTGATGATGCTCACCGGTCAGCCCCTGCACGCCTTTGACCTAGACACCTTTGCCGAGCGCGAGGGCCGTCGTCGCGTGGTGGTCCGCGCCGCCCAGCAGGACGAGAAGTTCACGACCCTCGACGGCGAGGAGCGCGTGCTCGACGCCGGCATGGGCCTGATCACCGACGGCGAGCGTCCCGTGGCGCTGGCCGGCGTTATGGGCGGCATGGATTCCGAGATCGAGGACGATACCGTCGACGTGATGGTCGAGAGCGCTTGCTTTAACGCCGGCCGCACCTCGCACACCAGCCGCGACCTGTCGCTGATCTCCGATGCCTCCATCCGCTTTGAGCGCCAAGTCGACGAGACCGGCTGCGTGGATGTCGCCAACGTCACCTGCGCGCTGATCGAGGAGATTGCCGGCGGCGAGGTCGCCCCCGGTTACATCGACGTGTTCCCCGCGCCCAAGACCATCGACAGCATCAAGCTGCGCCTGGCCCGTGTGCACGCCATCTGCGGCGCCGACATCGAGCCCGACTTTATCGAGCGCTCGCTCATCCGCCTGGGCTGCACCGTCGAGCGCGACGGCGAGGACTTTATGGTGACCCCGCCGAGCTTCCGCCCCGACCTGCCGCGTGAGATCGACCTGATCGAGGAGGTCCTGCGCCTGTGGGGCATGGGCCGCGTGACGGCGACCATCCCGGCTGCCAAGAACCACATCGGTGGCCTGACCCGCGAGCAGAAGCTCACCCGCAAGGTCGGCGAGATCCTGCGCGCCTGCGGCCTCAACGAGACCACGACCTTTGGCTTTGCCGCCCCGGGCGACCTGGAGAAGATCGGCATGTCCACCGAGGGCCGCGGCTGCCCCGTGGTGCTCATGAACCCGCTGGTGGCCGAGCAGACCGAGATGCGCCGCTCGCTGCTGCCGGGCCTGCTGCAGTCCGTGGCCTACAACGAGGCCCACGGCACGCCCAACGTGCACCTGTACGAGGTCGGCAGCCTGTTCCACGGTCGCGAGAATGCCAGCCTGCCCAAGGAGACCAAGTCCGTGGCAGGCGTGCTCTCGGGCCAGTGGAGCGAGCAGTCCTGGAACATGAAGTACCGCAAGCTGCGCTTCTTCTTTGGCAAGGGCATCGTCGAGGAGCTGCTTGCCCAGCTGCGCATCGAGAAGGTCCGCTTCCGTCCCGTCGAGGGCGAGGGCTATGCCTTCCTGCAGCCGGGTCGTGCGGCCGAAGTTCTGTCCGGCGGTACCGTGCTGGGCTGGGTCGGCGAGATCCATCCCGAGGCACGCGAGGCTATGGGCATCGATGAGGTCGTCGTTGCCTTTGAGCTCGATCTGGACAAGCTGATCAAGGGCGCCCGCAACCAGGAGAACTACCGCGAGTTCTCGCAGTACCCCGCCGTTGAGCACGACCTTGCTATCGTGGTCGACAACACTGTGACCTGCGAGGACCTTGAGCGTCGTATTACGAGCGCCGGCGGCAAGCTGCTCGAGGGCGTGCGCCTGTTCGACGTCTACCGCGATCCGGTTCGTATCGGAGCGGGCAAGAAGTCCATGGCATTCGCGCTTACGTATCGTTCCGACGACCATACGCTCACTAGCGAAGAGGTCGAGAAGGCGCACCAGAAGATCGTCACCAAGGTGTGCAAGGGCGTAAACGGCGAGGTTCGCGGCTAGGGCTTGCGACTGAGGCGTGGGCCGTCGGGCGGCGGCATGACTGGGCCGCTGCCCGCTGATGTCTCGCATCTATGACGTATGTATTGCAAAACGGCGTGCTGCTTTGTGGGCGGCGCGCCGTTTTGCTATGATAGCCGGCGGCGTGTTACGAATTAGTTGATGCGTAACACTGACAATTGATTCAACCGGCGCCGCAATCCCATGCGCCGACAACCGGGAGGCGCTATGCACATTCCAGATAATTACCTGTCCCCGCAGACCGATGCCGTCATGGCGGTGGCGATGGTGCCCGTGTGGGTTCACTGCATCAAGAAGGTGCGCGCTACGCTCGATCGCGAGCACATGGCCTTTTTGGGTATTTGCGCCGCGTTCTCCTTTTTGCTCATGATGTTTAACGTGCCGCTGCCCGGCGGCACCACGGGTCACGCTGTCGGCGGCGCGCTGATCGCGTTGCTGCTGGGCCCCGAGGCTGCGGCCATTGCCGTTTCGGTCGCGCTGGCGCTGCAGGCGCTACTGTTTGGCGACGGCGGCATCCTGTCTTTTGGCGCCAACTGCTTTAACATGGCCTTTGTGCTGCCGTTTGCCGCCGCCATCGTGTTTCGTGCGCTCAACATTCGTCTGCACGACAAGAGCTGGGGCACTTCGGTCTCGGCTATCGTGAGTGGCTGGGTTGGCCTGTGCCTGGCAGCCCTGTGCGCGGCGATCGAGTTCGGTATTCAGCCCATGCTCTTCACCAATGCCTCGGGCGCGCCGCTGTACTGCCCCTTCCCGCTGTCTATCGCTGTCCCGGCCATGATGATTCCGCACATGCTGGTCGCCGGCGTGGTCGAGGGTGTGGCGACGGCCGCCATTTACGGCTTTATCAAGAAGACGGCGCCGGGTATTATCGTTGGTCCCGAGGCCGCTGACGGCCAGCTTGCCGCCGAGGGCGCTACTGCCAAGAAGACCTCGCTGATCCCCACGCTCATCCTGGTCGCCGTACTTGTCGTGGCCACGCCGCTGGGTCTGCTTGCCACGGGTGACGCCTGGGGCGAGTGGGACGCCGAGGGCGCCGCAACCGCCGTTCAGGAGGCTGGCGACGACAACTTACAGGCTTCGGTCGGCCTCGATACCCCGACCTTCGCTGACGTCCTGCCCACGGGCGATTATCTACAGGCTTATTCCGAGGAGCAGGGTCTTGGCTTTGCCGGCCAGGCTGCCATGTATATCCTTTCGGGCGTGATTGGCGTGGCGGTGCTCACCATCGCGTTCCGCCTGATCTCGCTGACGGTTAAGGAAAGCGGTGCTCATGGCAATGGCCGAGCTGCCTAGCTGGCTTGCGGCCGAGGAGCGATACGAGCCCACGGGGGCTCGGCATCGCGTAATGCAAAAGAACGTCCTGCACCTGGCGAGCCTGCTTGAACGGGTTCGCCTGGGTGGCGGCGCACACGAGGGCGGGTCAGTTGTCGACCGCGCCCTTTCTTGCGTTTCGGCTCCGGTGCGCCTGGTGGGGATGTTTGTCTGCGTCCTGTGCGTGTGCCTGACGCAGAGTCCGCTGTACCTCATGTTGATGTCTGCTGTCGCGTTGGTGCTCGTTGCCGTACGTCCCGTGCGCGGGCTGCGGGCGACCTTTGTGCCGGCGCTTGGCGCTGCGGGGCTTGCGGTGGTTCTGGCGCTGCCGGCCCTGCTGTTGGGCGCATCGGCTGCGGGCGCCATGCTCAAGATCGCGCTCAAGACCTTTATTAACGTGTCGCTGGTGCTGGGCGTTTCGTGGACGCTTACCTGGAGCCGCATGTCGGCAGCGCTCAAGATGTTGCACCTGCCCGACGAGGTTGTCTTTACGTTTGATATGGCGCTCAAGCACATCGAGGTGCTGGGCCGCACGGCGCACGACCTGACCGAATCGGTCATGCTGCGCAGTGTCGGCCGCGCGCCTGCGGGGTTTTCGCGTACCGACTCGGTCGCGGGTATCATGGGCATGACCTTTATCAAGGCGATGGAATGCAGCCGCGCGATGGACGAGGCCATGCTTTGCCGTGGCTTTGCCGGTGTGTATCCGGCGCCCGCGCGCGCTGGGTTTGGCTGGCGCGACGCGGTTTATACGGCCGTTGTGGCGCTGCTGGCGGCGCTGTGCGCCGTGCTGTAAATGGCTGGCGGGCTGTTGATGCGAATAGGGAAGGGCGACGTTTTGGCTGACGATACGAATAGCGTGACGGGTGCGAGCGGTGCAGCTGGCACCAAGGTAGCCCCACTCATCGAGTTGCGCGACGTGGTGTTTTCCTATGCTGGGCATACGGTTGTCGACGGCGTGTCGCTGCGGGTCGATCGCGGTGAGCTTGTTGCGCTACTCGGTCCCAATGGCTGCGGCAAGACGACGATCATGCGCCTTATCAACGGTCTTGAGCTCGCGGACGCGGGTACGTACCTGTTTGATGGGCACGTGGTCGATGCGGCGTTTCTGAAGGATTCTGTGGCCGCTCAGCGCTTCCACCAGCGCATGGGCTTTGTGTTCCAGAATGCCGACGCGCAGCTGTTCTGCGCCACGGTGGGCGAGGAAGTTGCCTTTGGTCCCGCTCAAATGGGTCTGCCGGCAGACGAGCTCGACCGCCGCGTGCGCGATGCCATGGAGCTGTTCCGGGTTGCCGACCTGGTCGATGCCTCGCCCTATCAGCTCTCGGGTGGGCAAAAGAAGCGCGTGGCGCTGGCCGCAGTAGTGTCGATGAATCCAGATATCCTGGTGCTCGACGAGCCCACCAACGGGCTTGACGAAGATTCATGCGACATCGTGGTCAACTTCTTGCTGGCCTATGTTGCGGCGGGCAAGACGGTCTTGATGAGCACGCACCACCAGGATTTGGTGCGACGTCTGGGTGCCCGTGCGATCTATATCGATCGATGTCACCACGTGGTCGAAGCACCTGCGCCGTCGTATGGAACCGAAAGCGGTGTCGCCGAATAGTTGCTGCGTGGAGCATGCGTAGCCGCCCGCGCGGCTTTGCCGTGATGGTATAGTTATCCAGGTTTTTATGGGGGTGGCTATGCCAAGCTGGAACATTCATATCGCTCAAACGGAGCGTTTGCTGGAGCGCACCGGCGCGCTTGCCGATAGCGTCCGCGATCGTAACGCCTTTTTGTTTGGCTGCGTGGTTCCAGATATCTTTGTGGGCTATATGGTTCCCGGCATCGCCGATCCCATTCCGTACCGCATTACACACTTTGCCAAGCCCGAGCCTATTCCTAAGCCGCGCGAGCATGAGTTTTGGGATACCTATGTGGCGCCGTTGCTTAAAAGTTCGCCCGCCGGTGCACCGGCTGCGGCGACCTCGATTGTCGAGGAGCGCGAGCGGCTGAATCGCGTGCACTATCCTCAGCGCTATAAGGATGCCGAGCCGGTTGCCGGGCCGGATGCCGGCGAGTTTTCGCTGGCATCCGAGGACGTGGCACAGTCGTTGCTCGATTTAACACTGGGCGTCTGGTCGCATCTGGTGGCCGATACCGTGTGGAACACGCGCGTGAACCAGTATCTGGAAGCGCACGGCGGCAAGCCGAGCGAGGAGTTCCGTATCAAAAAGCAGGGTGACTTTGACTGGTTTGGCAAGACGCTCGGCATCGTCTCGATCCCGCGTGCGACCGATCGCCTGTATACCGCGGCGACGCGTTTTGGGCAGTATCCCATCCATAAGGAATATGTACTCAAGACTATCGGCGTCATGCATGAGATCGTGCGCGAAAACCCCGGCGAGCCCGATCATCCGCCGTACCGTCTGCTGACCGAGGAGTTCTTTGATGAAACGTTTGCCGAGGTCATCGAGCTGACCGAGGCTGGCTTTGCCGAGCGCGTTGATGCCCCCGGCGTCCCCGCGGCGCCCCTGATCGCCAGCTGCTAACTGGCCGGCTTGACGGCGAATAATTCATCCCAATCGACTAACAGCTCCCGCCGAAGGGCATCTTCGGCGGTGCGTTCCTGTTTGGTCTTTGGGGTGTAGGGGAGCCCGGCCTTTTTATGGATGAGCTCGGCGACGCTGTCAAAACTCTTCTTGTCCTTGATCTGTTCGTAGGTAATTTGGATGACGTCGTAGCCCATGCTTGTGAGAGCGGTGGTACGCTCGGCATCGGAGAGACTTGCGGCCTCGCTGTCATGAGCGGAACGGCCTTGGCATTCCAGGATAACGCCCATGCTGTCGGTATTGCTCTCGATGAGGATGTCGGCGTAGCAGCAGGTTTTGTCATACAGCGAGCGCGCAGCTTCACTGAGTGGGATGCGCACGTTGTTCGCGATATGGACGCCTAGGCCGCCCTCGTCACGGGGGAGCGAGACGAGCATGGAGGTCTGAACTTCGAAGGGCGAGGCAGTCTGCCCCGTTATGCGTTCGGTTGCCCGGCGGAGCTGTTTGACGCCACGCAGGCCTGCGGCCTGCTTGGCGAACGCGGCGATATCCGCCGCGTTCAGGAGCGGTGTGCGCTTCCACAGGTTGGTGTCTTTGCCGTTGACGTCGTTAACTCGTTCCCAACCGCAGTTGGGTGGAATGAGCTTAAGCAAGATGGCTTCATCGAGTTGTTGCTGCGTTCGCACGCAGGGCTTAAACACTGCAAAGGAGCCGCACATCTCGTAACAGGCCATGAGTAATTGGCTACGTGAGACCTGCGTAGCAAGGTTGAGCAGCGTAAACTCCGGCGACGTGACATCAAACCCATGTTCAGTTTGCCTAAATGACCCCGGAGGCGGCTCTTGGGTTAGCAAGCGGCTGTGAAATAGCTTTCCGTTCGCACGGTGACCCCTTTCGCTTACGAATCTCCAGACCGGTTTGCTGAGCAGGTCTTTAAACACTGGCTGTTGGGAGTAATGCACCAAGCGATGGTCATGGTCGGGCGGCAGGATTGCCGGATAGAGTCCCAGTATCTGAGGTGGGATGCGATAGTACTGGAAAGCCGTGGGTCCGCAGGCAAGAAATGACATAGCAATCCGATCGTTTGAGCGTTGTTTAGGTTAGAAAAGCTATCGGTTTCGGAAGTGCGGTGAAAAAGAGAAACAGGCCAAGCATAAGCGGTATTTGAGCCAACTTTATCAGGGGTTTTGTTGAAATAAAAGGGCTTGTGCTCGGGGGTTAGCGATTTTTCCCCGCACTTCTGAAAACACAGTCGATTTGACCCTTGCTAAAACGATTTAGCAGCTCTGCGTGGGGTGTTGGTTTGCCACCGGGCGAACACTATTGGCGCTGGGAGCCCTAGTTTTGGGCTTCGAAGGGCGGATTTCGCGCGTTTGGTAAAGAAATGAGTGGTTATTTTGCTGTGTCCCGGCCTTGACGCACAGAAAAAGGGCCCGGAAGGCGAAACCTTCCGGGCCCTTTGCAATGCAAGTCTGCTTGCAAGTGCGATTTAGCGCACCTGAGCGACGTAAGCGACGTTGGTCGAGGAGACCTTGTCCTCGAGCTGGACGCTCATGCGGGGATCGCCGGCGGTGGCGACGGTCAGGTCGCCGGTCTCGACGTAGCCGAGCTCCTTAGCGGTCTCGATCGCCTTGACGATCGTACCGTTGACGGTGCCCTGGGTGATCTCGGCCTGGTGCGGGATAACGCCCCAGTACATGATCATCTGCTGGACGGCCCAGTCGTGACGGGAGAACGCGCAGATCGGCATGTTGGGACGGAAGTGCGAGATCAGGCGAGCGGTGCGACCGGTGGTCGTCGGCACGGTGATGCACTTGGCGCCGACGGTGGTGGCCATGTTCACAGCGGACATACCCACAACGTTGTTGACGACGCGGGTGCCGTGAGCGTCAGCCGGAACCTCGAGCGGAGCGTGGGCCGGGAGGTACTTCTCGGTCTCCATGGCGATGCTGGCCTGCATCTTGACGGCCTCGACCGGGTACTTACCGGCAGCGGACTCGCCGGACAGCATGACGGCGTCGGTGCCGTCGTAAATGGCGTTAGCAACGTCGGCAACCTCGGCGCGCGTCGGGCGCGGGTTCTGCTGCATGGAGTCGAGCATCTGCGTAGCGGTGATGACGGGCTTGTAGGCCGCGTTGCACTTGGCGATGATCTCCTTCTGGATGTGCGGAACGAGCTCGGGCTTGATCTCGATGCCCAGGTCGCCACGGGCGACCATGATGCCGTCGGAAGCCTCGAGGATCTCGTCGAAGTTCTCGACGCCCAGGGCGCACTCGATCTTCGGGAAGATCGTCACATGCTCGCCACCGTTCTCGCGGCAAAGCTCGCGGATGCCGCGGACGGACTCGCCGTCACGGATGAAGGAAGCGGCGATGTAGTCGATGTTCTCGGTCAGGCCAAAGAGGATGTCCTGACGATCGCGCTCGGTGATGGCGGGCAGCGAGATGTTGACGTTGGGCATGTTGACGCCCTTGCGCTCGCCGATCAGGCCGTCGTTCTTGACGACGCAGGTCATGTCCTGGCCGTCGACGGACTCGACCTCGAGGGCAACCAGGCCGTCGTCGATCAGGATGAGGGAGCCCTTCTCGACCTCGGAGGGCAGAGCCAGGTAGTCGAGGGAGATGTGCTCAGAAGTGCCGTGGAAATCCTCGGACGTGGGCTGAGCGGTGACGACGATCTTGTCGCCAGTCTTGACGGCAACCTTCTTGCCGTCGACCAGAAGGCCGGTGCGGACCTCGGGACCCTTGGTGTCGAGCAGGATGCCGACGGGCATACCGAGCTCCTTGGAAATACGACGGACGCGCTCGATGCGACCGTGGTGCTCGTCGTAGGAGCCGTGCGAGAAGTTAAAACGGGCGACGTTCATGCCCGCCTTGATCATCTCGCGGATGGTCTCGTCGCTATCGCAGGCGGGACCCATGGTGCATACAATCTTGGTGCGCTTGTACATTCAGACCTCCATCTGACATCGTCTTGCGCTGATAGATAAACCATAAGAAATAAAACCGAGAAGATTATAACGAATTGCCGACCGAATACCCCTAAAAATCGACCGTACGCCGATTAAGAAGTTCATTTTTTACTCCAAAAAGGCTAAAGGAAAAACTTTTACCAAGCGGTCTTACCGCTGCTATCTGGGAGATATTTCAGTTAGGCGATGAGCCGTAGAAAAAACGTTTTACCAACATTGAGCATCACACCGTCTGCACCGTTGTACCCGGACCGTGTTTCCAGATGGAATGTTTTGGCTAGACGCGCCGCTTTGGGGTACCATAGCTCCACTATCAACTGCCGCTCAGCACGGCAGCCTTGATGAGCCCTTGCCCTTCTCCTGGGAATTATGATCGGGCATCAATCTGCTGAGTGGCCCGAATCCCAGGAGGGGACTCTATATGCAAAAGGAATACCTGTCCGCCGCGGCGGAGGTGCTCAGCGACCAGGGTGTCGATGAGAACCTCGGCCTGAGCAACGACGAGGCGTCGTCGCGTCTCGCCAAGACAGGCCCTAACAAGCTCGAGGAAGCCGAGAAGACGCCGCTATGGAAGCGCTTCTTTGAGCAGATGGCCGACCCCATGGTCATCATGCTGATCGTGGCTGCCGTCATCAGCGCGCTTACGGGCATGGTCAAGGGCGAGCCCGACTTTGCCGATGTCGCCATCATCATGTTCGTCGTTATCGTCAACTCGGTGCTGGGCGTGGTTCAGGAGGCCAAGAGCGAGGAGGCCCTCGAGGCCCTGCAGGAGATGAGCGCGGCGCAGTCCAAGGTTTTGCGCGACGGCAAGCTCGTGCACCTGCCGAGTGCCGAGCTCGTGCCCGGCGACGTGATCATGCTCGAGGCGGGCGACTCCGTCCCGGCAGACTGCCGCGTGCTCGAGAGCGCCACGATGAAGATCGAGGAAGCCGCCCTGACCGGCGAGTCCGTGCCCGCAGAGAAGCACGCCAACGTGATTGAGCTCGCCGCGGGCACCGACGACGTGCCGCTCGGCGACCGCAAGAACATGTGCTACATGGGCTCCACCGTGGTATACGGCCGCGGCCGCGCCGTCGTGGTCGGCACCGGCATGAACACCGAGATGGGCAAGATCGCCGGCGCCCTGGCCGAGGCCAAGGAAGAGCTTACGCCGTTGCAGGTCAAGCTCGCCGAGCTCAGCCGCATCCTTACCGTCGTGGTGATTGTCATCTGCGTCGTCATCTTTGGCGTTGACATCCTGCGTCACGGCGTGGGCAATGTCCTCACCGACCCGACCGCCCTGCTCGACACCTTTATGGTCGCCGTCTCGCTCGCCGTCGCCGCCATCCCCGAGGGCCTGGTCGCCGTCGTGACCATCGTGCTTTCGCTCGGCGTGACCAAGATGGCCAAGCGCCAGGCAATTATCCGCAAGCTTTCCGCCGTCGAGACCCTTGGCTGCACGCAGACCATCTGCTCCGACAAGACCGGCACCCTTACCCAGAACAAGATGACCGTCGTCAAGCACGAGCTTGCCGCGCCCAAGGAGAAGTTCCTGGCTGGCATGGCGCTGTGCTCCGACGCCCAGTGGGACGAGGAGCTGGGCGAGGCCGTGGGCGAGCCGACTGAGTGCGCGCTCGTCAACGACGCCGGCAAGGCGGGCCTTACCGGCCTGACCGCCGAGCATCCGCGCGTGGGCGAGGCCCCGTTCGACTCGGGCCGCAAGATGATGTCCGTGGTCGTCGAGACCCTGGACGGCGAGTACGAGCAGTACACCAAGGGCGCGCCCGACGTGGTGATCGGCCTGTGCACCCACATCTACGAGGGCGATAAGGTCGTCCCGCTGACCGAGGAGCGTCGTGCCGAGCTCGTGGCCGCCAACAAGGCCATGGCCGACGAGGCCCTGCGCGTGCTGGCGCTTGCAAGCCGCACCTACACCGAGGTCCCGGCCGACTGCAGTCCCGCCGCGCTCGAGCACGACCTGGTCTTCTGCGGCCTGTCCGGTATGATCGACCCGGTCCGCCCCGAGGTGGCCGACGCCATCCGCGAGGCGCACGATGCCGGTATCCGCACCGTCATGATCACGGGCGACCACATCGACACCGCCGTGGCAATCGCCAAGCAGCTGGGCATCGTCACCGACCGCAGCCAGGCCATCACCGGTGCCGACCTCGACCGCATGGGCGACGAGGAGCTCGACGCGCACATCGAGGACTACGGCGTGTACGCTCGCGTCCAGCCCGAGCACAAGACCCGCATCGTTGAGGCCTGGAAGTCGCGTGACCAGATCGTGGCCATGACGGGCGACGGTGTCAACGACGCCCCGTCCATCAAGCGCGCCGACATCGGCGTCGGTATGGGCATCACCGGCACCGACGTCACCAAGAACGTCGCCGACATGGTGCTTGCCGACGACAACTTCGCCACCATCATCGGTGCCTGCGAAGAGGGCCGTCGCATCTACGACAACATCCGCAAGGTCATTCAGTTCCTGCTTTCGGCCAACCTTGCCGAGGTCTTCTCGGTGTTCATCGCCACGCTCATCGGCTTTACCATCTTCCAGCCGGTGCAGCTGCTGTGGGTGAATCTGGTCACCGACTGCTTCCCCGCGCTCGCGTTAGGGATGGAGGACGCCGAAGGCGACATCATGAAGCGCAAGCCGCGCAACGCCAAGGACGGCGTCTTTGCCGGTCACATGGGCCTGGACTGCGTGGTCCAGGGCCTGATCATCACCGTGCTGGTGCTGGCGAGCTTCTTTGTGGGCGTGTACTTTGACATGGGCTACATCCACATCTCCGATATGATCGCCGGCAACGCCGACGAGGAAGGCGTGATGATGGCCTTCATCACGCTCAACATGGTCGAGATCTTCCACTGCTTCAACATGCGCAGCCGCCGCGCGTCGCTGTTCACCATGAAGAAGCAGAACAAATGGCTGTGGGCTTCTGCCGCGCTGGCGCTGGTGCTGACGGTGATCGTGACCGTGCAGCCGACGCTTGCCGAGATGTTCTTTGGTCCCGTGACGCTTGAGCTTAAGGGCGTTATCGCCGCGCTGGGCCTGGCCTTCCTGATCATCCCGTTGATGGAGATCTACAAGGCGATCATGCGCGCGGTCGAGAAAGAGTAACGTACCTGTCCGGGCCCGACCGCCTGCGGGGTTTCCACGGGCACGTCCTCGCGCTTCGCGCTGCGGGATGTGCCCTTAGGAAACCCCTCCCGGCGGGCGGGCCCTACGGTGACTTTGCTGGCTTTTCTCCTGTGCGGATGATAAAGGCTGAGGGAAAGTGTGTGAGCCGGTCGAGCATTTGCTCGACCGGCTCTTTTTTGTGGGTAAAATACCTGCTCAGTTGTGTGGTTGGGTGCTGGGAGGCGCTTGTGGGCAAGGCTAAGGCAAAAGCGAAGAAAAAGACGACGGGGGCGCGGGCTAAGCGTGATCGTCGTCGGAAGCTTGCGACCGAGGCCCCTGCGTCTGCCGAGGAGTTGCTGGCAAGTGTGCCGGGGCTCGATGCTCTGCAGGATGTTCCGGCGTTTGATGACCTGCCGGTCGATGCGGCTCAGCAGGCTGCCTTCGATGACTTTTGCACGCATGCCGAGGAGCCCGAGCAAATGCAGCTGGGCGCCGTGGTGCGCCTGGACCGCGGGTTTCCGCTGGTGGCGACTGCCGACGATACCTTCCGTGCCGAGCATGCCGTGGGGTTTGCCAAGTCGCGTGGCGAGGACGAGGTCCTGCTGCCCGCCGTGGGCGACCGCGTGGCGGTGCGTCGCGCTCCCGGGCACGACATGGGTGTGATCGAATGTGTGCTGCCGCGTCGCACGAGCTTTGAGCGTTGGCGTGGCCGTGCCCGCGGAGAGCGTCAGGTGCTCTGCTCCAACGTGGACAGTGTGTTGATCGTGCAAGCGCTCGGTGCCGGCGAGGTGCTGCTTGATCGCGTGGCGCGCTCGCTCGTGCTGGCGCTCGATTGCGATGCCGAGCCGGTGGTGGTGCTCACCAAGGCCGACCGCTGCGAGGCTGACGAGCTGGAGCGCGACTTGGACCGCGTGCATCGCTTGGTGGGTCCGGATGTGCGCGTGATCGTGACGTCTTCTGCCGAGGGCCGCGGCCTGGACGAGGTGCGCGCTTGCGTGCCCGCCGGAAGCTGCGCCATGATCTTGGGCGAGTCGGGTGCCGGCAAGTCGACGCTGCTCAATGCGCTGCTGGGCCACGATACGCTGGCCACCGGTGGCGTGCGCGAACGCGACGATCAAGGCCGTCACACCACGGTCGCACGCGTGATGGTGGCGCTGCCGGGCGATGCCGGCGTGATCGCCGATGCCCCGGGTCTGCGCAGCCTGCCGCTTGTGGGCCACGAGCGGGGTCTGGCGCGCGCCTTCCCCGAGATTGTCGAGGCGTCGCGCGCATGCCGGTTTGGCGATTGCACGCACACTCACGAGCCGGGTTGCGCCGTTCGCGAGGCCGAGGATGCCGGGCAGATTGACAGCCTGCGCCTGGAAACGTTCCAAAACCTGGCGTCATCCATGCGCGTGAGTGCTCAAATGCTCGATCCCGATGTGCATCTGTAATTGGAATTTCCTATGACAGCCGTCTCTCAACTGCTTGGGAGGCGGCTTTTTTGCTGCCAAAACGCTCCAAAACATGCAGTTTGCCGACGTGATGACCAAAACCTTGTCATGAACTTGACGGGCTGGTCAGCTTTTGGTCAGCAATTGGTTTGACATCGAAAACCAAGATTGCGATCGCGCCGCTTTGCGCCCTGGTCGCCCAGACAATGGTGGTGCGGGCATTCGCCCGGCACTGCCATGAGAGGAGCGGCTGTGAACAAGAGCAAGCGCATCGCCATCAGTCTGGTCGCGGGCGTGCTCGCTGCGCTGCTCTGCATGGTCTACGCATCATCGATCCGCTCGCAGGCCGAGCAGGCCCAGGCCGAGACCTTGGTCAAGTACGGCGGCGATCGCGCCGAGGTGTGCGTTGCGGCTCGTGATATCGATGCGGGCGAAACACTCGACGAGACCAATGTCGTAACCCAGGAATGGCTGACGAGCCTGCTGCCGCGTGACGCGGCGACCGAGCTGCGTCAGGTGCGCGGCGACGTGACGACCTCGCGCATTCCCAAAAACGCCGTGATCTGCAATGTCTATACCAAGGCCGAGAGCCACAAGCTCGAGGTGCCCAAAGGCAAGGTTGCCGTTTCGGTGGCGGTCGATGCCGAGCACTCGGTCGGCGGCGCTACGGGCGTGGGTAGCTACGTGGACGTCTACGTGCAAAAAGACGGCGTGACCGATCGGCTGTGCGGTGCGTACGTAATCGATACCAGCGAGGAGGCCGGCGCCACGCGCGAAGGCAAGATCGAATGGGTAACGCTGGCTGCCGACCCCGAAGACGTCAAGGAGTTGCTGGGGGCCTCGGGCAAGGGAACGGTCAGCTTGACGATCCCCGCCACGGCACGCGGCAAAAAGAGCGGAGGCGACGAGTGATGAAGGCGATTTGGCTTGCGTGCTGCGCGTGCGGCGATTACGGGCTGCTGCAGCAGGAAGTCGAGGGCCGCGATGCAGGCGCGCAGGTGCTTCGTGTGGGTGACCTGGACGGTTTGGTGTCCATGGCGCGGGCGTTTCCGTCGCGTCGCGGAGCCGCCATCATCGCAGCGTCTCTGTTCGATGCCGAGACCGTGCGAAAGACCGTTGCGCGCTTGACGACTGAGGGCCGCGTGAGCCGCGTTGTCGTATTGATAGAGACGCTCGACCCGTCGGATATCGAAGGACTGTTTCGCGCGGGGGCGACCGAGGTCATCGCTGCGCACAGTTTGTGCGGCAACGGGTGCACGGGCGAGGGAGCGGTTGATTCCGATCGGCGCATGACGATTGAGCCCGATGCTTTTGTTGATAGGGAATCCGGGGCGCCTCGCGCTACAAGAGGCCCGCGTGTTGATGATTATGGAAAAGCGGAAGCCGAGCATGGTCGGCGTCCCCGGGACCCCCTTTCATACGATGACGCTGGAGGGCCAGTGCCGTATGGCGATGACGTTCCGGCCGAAGATTTGGGATACGTTCACGGCGTGAATCTGGCCGATGGGCTCGACGAGGTTGAGGGCTTTGCCGAGTGCGACGAGGCGTTGCCGATGCAGCGCGAACAGATCTCGCAGACCAATCAACCTGTCATGCCGGGTTGGGCACAGCGTGTGGCGATGGGGGAGACGGGAACGTTACCTCCGGCCTCCGCGGCGTCACCGGTTTCCGTGCCACCAACGGACGCCGCGTCACCGTCGCGTCGAGCGCCGGTCATCTGCGCCGTTTCGGGATCGGGCGGCTGCGGCAAGTCGACGATTATCGCCACCATGGCGCACGCGGCCTCGCTGTTGGGTCTGCGAGCTGCCGTGCTCGACTTAGACCTCATGTTTGGAAATCTCTACGACCTGCTGGGTGCCGATAGCCCGCGCGATATGGCGGCACTTATCGAGCCGTCGGCTGCGGGCGCGCTAGTCGAGCCGGACGTTGTCGCGGCATCGATGCGCGTGGCCCCGGGTGTCACGCTTTGGGGACCAGTCGCCGCGCCCGAACAGGCCGAGCTCATGGCGCGTCCGGTAGAGCTGCTTCTTGATATTCTGCGTCGTGAATCCGACGTGGTCTTTGTCGATACTTCGGTCTTTTGGGGCGATGCCGTTGCCGCCGCGGTGGCGGCGAGCGACCGTTGCCTGATCGTAGGCGATGCGGCGGTGTCATCCGCGACATCCGCTTCGCGCGTCATTGAGCTGGCGGGTCGTGTAGGCGTGCCGCGCACGCGCATGAGCGCCGTGTTCAACCGATTTGGTGCGCGCGGTGCCGACGAGGACGTCGCCATGCGTTTTGAGATTGCCTGTGCATTGAGCTCCAAGATTCGTATCGCCGATGGCGGACAGGACCTCGCGGCGCTCATGGCGTTCGGTCGCGCCGACGAGGCAGTTGGTCAGACCAGCGCTTTTGCGACGAGTGTGCGCGAAGCTACGCGCGAGATGCTCGTGGAGTTGGGCTGCGCTGTCGGTCCCTGGAGCGATATGGTCACCGACCGCGCTACGCGTACCGAGCGTCCGCGTATTCGTCTTCCTTGGTCGCGCGAGGGTGATCGCCGATGAGTTTGCAAACGAGGATTAAGGCTGCCGATGTGGCGGCAACGGCAACGCACGTCGATGCGGGACGGCGCCGTGCGGTCAAGCGTCGCACCAAGCGCGCCGTGATGGACCGCATGGGCTACGATGAGGTAGCGCGTATCAGCGCCTACATCGATCCGGCGCTTGCACGCTCAGAACTGCGACCGGCGGTGGAGGCGGCGCTCAACGTGGAGGAGCCGACTGACCTGGCGACGCCCGAGCGTGAGACTATCATTGACGAAATCTTGGATGACGTGGTTGGTCTGGGGCCGCTGCAGCCGCTTATCGAGGACGATAGCGTCACCGAAATCATGGTCAACGGCTGCCGCTCGGCCTTCTTTGAGCGCGGCGGTGTTTTATATCCCATCGAGCATGCGTTTGAGGACGATGAACAGATTCGCGTGCTCATCGATCGCATTATCTCGCCGCTGGGCAGGCGCATCGATGAGCGCAGTCCCATCGTTAACGCCCGCCTCAAGACGGGTTATCGCGTCAACGCGGTGATTCCGCCCGTGGCGATCGATGGGCCAATCCTCACTATCCGCAAGTTTTCGGACCGCATCTGCTCGCTGGATGAGCTCGTGGCCTTGGGGTCGCTGCCGCTTTGGTATGCGCAGCTGCTGTCGTGCGCGGTGTCGTTGCGGCAGGATCTGGCGGTTGCGGGAGGCACGGGCTCGGGCAAGACCACGCTGCTCAACGCGCTGTCGTGCGAGATTTCCACCGGCGAGCGCATCGTGACAATCGAGGATTCCGCCGAGCTCAAGTTTGCGCACCATCCGCATGTGGTGCGCCTGGAGGCGCGCGAGGCATCGATCGAGGGCGAGGGCGCGGTGACAATCCGCGACCTGGTGACCAATGCCTTGCGCATGCGCCCCGATCGCATCGTCGTGGGCGAGGTGCGCGGTGCCGAGTGCTGCGACATGCTGCAGGCCATGAACACGGGTCACGACGGATCGCTCACCACACTTCATGCGGGCACCGAGCAGGAGACCGTGGTGCGTCTGACGTTGCTTGCACGCTATGGCATCGACCTGCCGAGTGAGCTTATCGAAGAGCAGATTGCCATGGCGCTCGACGGCATCGTGATGTCCGAGCGCCATGCGGACGGCAGGCGCTTTGTGTCCTCGTATTCGGGGGTGCGGCGCGGCGCATCGGGTGGCGTGGAGCTCGAACGCTACGTGACCTTCGATGCCGCTGAGCGCACCTGGACGCTCGACCGCGAGCCGCCGTTTATTGCAGAGGGCTTGCGGTCGGGAACGCTTACACAAGAGGAGGTGGACGAATGGAGGTCGTTGTGCCCCTCGTCGTAGGGGGTTTGGCGGGGCTTTCGGTCGCGACGGCGTGCGGGGCGGAGCCTCGTGTGCCGCGGATGCCCCCGGCGCAGCTGGCGCGCCAGACGCTCGAATCGACGGCGGAGAAGCTGCCGCGTGAGCTGGTGGAAAACGATCTGCTTAAAAAGATCGCCCGCTCGTGGGCGTCGTTGGTCCCAGTGCATCGTCTTGGCTTTGTTATTGAGGATGATGCGGCGCGCCTGGCATTTCTGTTGCTGTCGAGCGGTGCCAGCTGCATTGCTCTGACCATGGTGTCGCTGTCGCCCGTCGGCTTTGTTCTGGGGCTGGTAGCGCCGCTTGGCGTGGGCGCTGCGCGTGACACCTTCGACCATCGTCGTGAGCAACACGATGTAGAAGAGGCCATGCCCGAGGCCTTTACGGCGCTTTCAATGTCGCTTGCCTCAGGGCACTCTCTTGCGCAGGGCATGCGGTTTGTGGGCGCCCATGCGCAAGAACCAGTGCATACCGAGTTTTTGCGGGTAGCGGCGGCGATTGATTGCGGTATCTCGGCGACCGATGCGTTGGATGACCTGCTTGTTCGTATCGATGCCCCTGGTCTTTCGCTCGTAACGCTGGCGCTCAAGGTGTCGCAGCGTACTGGCGCTCCGCTTGCCGATTTATTGTCCGAGGCATCGAGCATGGTGGGTGAGCGCATTGAGCTCAAGCGCCGCCTGGATGTCAAGACGTCGCAGGCACGCATGTCGGCACATATGGTCGCGGCGATGCCGGCGGGCATGTGCGCAGTGCTGGCCCTGCTTTCGGCCGACTTTCGTCGTGGCCTTGCAACGCCGGCGGGCGCCGGCGCCGTAGCGCTGGGACTTGCTCTCAACGCCGTTGCCCTGGTGGTTATCCGGCGCATTATGCGGGTGGAGTTATGAGTGCCCTGGTCGGTGTCGCGGCTTGCCTGTGTGCGCTCGGCGTGTTCGTCGCGACGGGTTTGGACCGGGCGGATGCGCGCAAGCTTGCCGAAGCGTGCAGGTGCGAGGCGGTGCTAGTCGTTGCCGCGGCTCGCTCGATGGTCGATACCCTGGCGACACGATTGAAGAGTACGTTCGACGCGGGCGGCCCGGCGCAGGTGTCGCTCGGTGAGGTGTCCGAGATGATCGACGTGGTGCGTCTGGGTCTTTCGGCAGGCCTTTCGTTCGATGCAGCGCTCGAGATCTTTTGCGCCAACCGTCGGTCGGTACTGGCCGTTCGTCTTGAACGAGCCTGCATGGCGTGGCAGGTGGGCGTGGGCACGCGCGAGGACGAGCTGTTGGCGGCTGCTTGCGACCTGGACGTGCGGGCACTCGAAACCTTTGCGATTACGGTGGGGCAGGCGCTTGCCCTGGGTGCTCCGCTTGCTGAGACACTTGCTGCCCAAAGTCGCGAGATCCGTGCGGCGCATCGTGCCGCGGTCGAGCGTGAGATCGAGCGTGCGCCCATAAAGCTGCTGGTCCCCACCGGCACACTCATCTTACCGGCGTTGCTTTTGTCCATATTGGGCCCGCTGCTGGGAGCAGGCGGGATGATGTAGGGAGGAATACATGGATACGATGACTGACGTTGTTAGTAGAGCTTGGAGCCGGGCGTTCTGCCAGGTGGTGTGCGCTCGCCAACGTGCCAAGGCGTTGTTGCAAGAAGAAAGCGCGCAGGGTACCACCGAGTATGCCATCTTGGTGGGCGTACTCGTGGTGATCGCGATCATTGCCATCGTCGCGTTTAAAGGCAAGGTCGAAGACCTATGGAACGCGATCAAAGACGGCATCAACAGCCTGTAGCGGGCGGGCGTCCTATCGCCGCGCTGCTGGTATTTGCCTGTTTAACCGTGGCGATAGCGGCGGCGCTTTGGGGACTTTACATCGCGCGGCAGCAGCGTCCTGGGACCTTCGTCGATTCCGGCTCAGATTCGGCGAAGGTGTCTAAAAAAGATGAGATGCGAGATGCGGATAACTCTGACGTTGTCGTCACGACGCAAACCTTTTTGCGGGCACTCGACGAGCGGTCGGGCGTTGCGGCGGAGCCGCCTGCAGATAATGCGATTGCGGTTCGTCTTGCATGGACTGAGGACCGACCGATGACCGAAGCGGCGGCAGATCTGTTGCGCGCCTACCGCGAGGTGCCCACGGCGCAGCTCGCCCTGAGCGGCTATCTCGACATCAAGGGCAATGTTTGGGGCGCCATCGTGCGTGACGGACGCGGCTGGGTCGACATGGTGACGGTTGCCGCGGATGCCGGTGATGCCTCGTGCCGTTTGCGTGTGGCTCGCCTGGTTCCAAAGACGGAGGGCTCAAAGGAGGGGTCGTGAAATGCATGTTGTCCTGTGTGAGGAATCTGCCCAATCGACGGTCGAATACGCCATCGTCACGGTGGCGCTGCTTTCTATCGTGCTGGCAATCGCGGGACTTTGGCGCGCCGGCACCGAAGGGCGCCTGGCAGCACTGGTCGAGCGGGCGGCGTCTCATGGCGTTACCTCGACATCGGTTATCGACGCCGCTGCGGGCGCTAAGGACATCGCGTTGTATTGATATTGCGCGCGAGGACCGGGCGCAGTCTACGGTCGAGGCTGCCTTTTTGCTGCCGACGTTTCTGACGCTCATCCTTCTCGCGCTACAACCGGTGTGCCTGCTCTATACGCGCGCGGTTATGGAGTCTGCCGCCGCCGAGACCGCGCGGCTCATGACCACGACGACGGCGGAAGACGACGACCTTAAGGAGTTTGCCCGTCGTCGACTTGCCGCGGTGCCCAATGTCTCGATCTTCCATGCCGGCGGGCCGCTGTCGTGGGATATCGAGCTTGGTCGGGCCGGCGCGGGTGGCGTTTCGTCTGTGTCCGTTGTTGGCGAGGTCAAGCCGCTGCCTGTGATTGGTGCATTTGCTCAGGCCATGGGCAGTGCGGGCGAGGGCGGCTATATCGAGCTCAAAGTCGATGTTTCGTATCAATCGCGTCCCGAATGGCTGGAGGGAGATTATGATTCGTGGATTGCTGCGTGGGATTAAACGCTGCCTGCTGCGGGCGATGCGAGGGCTTGCAGACCGTTGTCGGCCGGGCGCTCACCGCAAGCGGGGCGGCTTTATGGGCCGCGCCGGCGTCGACCTGTTTATCGAAGACGGTGCCTACACCACGCTCTCCTCTGCGGTGGTCATCTTGGTGATGCTCACGCTGCTGTTTTCCTCGACCGCGGCAATATGGAGCATGTCACGTGCGGGGGACACCCAGGTGGCTGCCGATAGTGGCGCTCTGGCGGGCGCCAACGTGGTGTCGTCCTATCACACGGCAGCCACGGTGGTGGATGCGAGCATCTTGAGCTTGGGACTAGCGGGGTTTGCCACGATTGGCACCGGCTTGGTCGCCATCCTCATTCCGGGTGCCGAGCCGGTTGCCGGCAATATGGTCGACACGGGAATTGAGATTATTAAAACGCGCAACAAGTTTGCCAAAAGCGCATCGGAAGGCTTACAGAAAATCGAGACGGCTTTACCGTATCTGGTCGCCGCGCGAGCTACGCAGGCGGTGTCGGCGCAGGATACCGATAGCGTGACGTATACCGGAACGGCGCTTGCCGTGCCTCGGACATCTGAGTCAGACTTCGTTGCGCTCAAGGGTTCCGAGATCTCGACCGATGCGATTAAAGACACATCGGAAGATTTGGAGTACGCGGCCGAGGAGCTGCAGAAGGCTTCCGAGGAGACGGCGAAGGCCAAAGAGCGCGCCTGGCTGGCGGATTGCGGCGGGCCGGATGAGAGCGCGATTGGCAGGTACTCATGCATATGGGAGCGCGCGAGGAGTTTGGCAAAGCTATCGGATATTGAGAATCCGCACTTTGCCTCGAGTGTCACATGGGAGCCACAGGTTGCCCTCGATCGTGCGAAGACCTATTATCGCCAGCGTCTGGCGAATGAAGAGCCTCAGGGTTCGAGCGCCGAGATGAAAGCTCAGTCAGCTGCTCGAAGAGCGTTCTATACCTATGCGATTGAAGAAGTTGATCGAGCATATATAAGAGACGATGGCGAACAGTTTTCTGCCTATATTCCACTATTGCCACGTGTCCCAAACGAAGTGCGGCCGACCGAGCTTTATACCGATGTTGCATGGCCTGTAAGTAGCAATGACGGCAGAACATACCTGCACTATGGAACCGATTGTCCCGTCTATCAGAAAGGGACGCCGAGCGGGCTGGCGTCTGTTGCCGATTATGATGGTCATGATACGTGCGAAGTATGCGGCTTCGGCGTGGTCACGCTTGGAAGCGCTCTTATGCCTCCGTCGTCCATAAAAAACGGCTTCGAATACCATTTCAATGAGTTCAAAGAGGCCCTGGAGGACTATGCCGACTGTCGCAACAAAGAGCTCGAGCTCATGCGTCAAACCGAAGACGAGGCCGACCGTGCAAGCAATGCCTTCGACCAGGCCATCAAGGCGCTTTCGGGCGAACGACCGCGCATCGCTCCGCCTGGGCGCAATGGCGTGGTTGCCTTTGCGGTCTCGGACGACATATCCAGTCCCGACAAGCTCAACTCTTCGTTTAACTCGGCGGTCAAGCTGGGCAGCCGCGGTGCGATCTCGGCCGCGGTCCTGGCACCCGACGAGGCAACCGCGCAAAACAATGTCCTCTCACGATTTTTCTCGACATTGGAGGAGCGCTCGGGTGGCGTTGCCGGCGTACTCGACGGCGTCATGGATGTTTGGGGACGGCTGCTCGTAGGATACGGGGATATCCAAGGCTCGGCCGATGAGCTCATGGGCGAGATGATCAATGACTTGGGAGGGGGTAGCGGCGCGCTGGGTTCCATTGCATCGTGGCTCGGCGACACGGTCTCGTCTTCCGTGGCGGCCCTCGGGCTCGAGCCGTGCGACCTGCGCCTACGAAAGCCCGTGCTGACCGATACCGCCAACGTCATTAGGAGTCCGGGCTCAGACATCACGGGTCTTTCTAAAACGCAGGACAAGCTGCGAAGCATCCCGCTGGGCGTGACCGATCCCAAAGCACTTTGCGAGGCGTTGGAATACCAAGTCGAGCGCACCATCAGCGGCACGGTGTTTACGCTTGCAGAGATTCCGCTGCCCGGCGGCGGCTCCATCCCGCTTACCGTCGATGTCGCCACGCTGGTGGGCGCCTTGGGCGGTGGGTCGTAATGAGCGCTCGTGCAATCATGCGCGAGGAACGTGCTCAGGCAACGGTCGAGATGGCCGTGGTCACGCCCGTCTTGCTGGTACTGGCGCTCATCGTGTACAACGTCATGGTCTTTGCCAGCGCGGTTGCGCGTTTCGACCGCGTGGTGCCCGACATCGTGCTGGCGCATGCCGTGGCGCCGGAAGGGGAGGGCGACGAAAGTTCCATTGATGCCTCGGCGACGGTTCAGACTCAAATTCTGAATGCCATGGAAGGCTATGACTTGCAGATCGAAGTGTCGAGTGAACAAGGCGCGGCGACATCGGATGGTGGCCTGCTCTCCCTATCCGGAACGTTTAGGACCTATACCTGCACCATGCACTACGAGCCATGGCCGAGCTCGCTGAGCATTGCCGGTCTTTCTTTGGGTGCGCCGGCACAGTTGTCGCACGAGCGCGTGGTAACGATCGACCCATGGCGTCCGGGGGTGGTTATGTGACTGCGGTTTCGTCCTACATCGCCTACGCGCGGGCGCTCAACAGGTTGGTCTGGACGCCGGCAGAGTTTGTGGTGGCGGAGTCGTTTGCCGCACGCCTGCGCGGCATGCTGGGGCGGTCGCCGATCACGGCTGGCGGCCTTCCGCTCGTCATGGCGTTCCCGCAATGTTCCTCGGTCCACACGTGCTTTATGGCCTATCCCATCGACATTGCCTTCATCGATCGCAGCGGCAATGTCCTCGCATGCTACGAAAACGTTCGCCCTTGGCGCATGTGCTCCCACCCATGCGCCTGGGCCGTGCTAGAACGCCCCTCAATGCTCGCATCGCCCCCTGCTTTCCAACGAGTACCGGCTTAAGAAATGGCGACAGCGGACTTTCGTCATACGAAATTGGGTAAGATGGAGGGGAAGATGCATGGACGTGGAGATTCATTCCAACGCCAAAAAGCACCTGACGGAAAGGGTCGATGATGGGCAAGACATATACGGCCGCTAATGGTCAGGTTGTAACGGATGAAATGATTGACACGTGGTGCGAGTCGTACGAGCATGGCGAGTTTCCGAATGGCGAACACACCGTTGGGGGGATCGTGCACGGGCGGCCCCCGCTCTCAAGTGAGGGGACGGCAACGCTATCGGTCAAGATTCCCCTAGGAATGAAGGAGGCGATTCGCCGAAGGGCGGCAGCCGAGGGGATGACGCCAAGTGAGTTTGCCCGTGTGGCCCTGAGCGAAAAACTTCTTGCGGCCGGTTGATGCCTCTGACGTGCTGTTCTGTGGGGCGAGGTTGGGGCTGACGCCGTGCTCAAAAACTTTTTTAAAATTCTCGGTTGACCGGAGCGCGTCCTTGGTTATACTAATCAAGCCTTGAAACAAGGCACACCTCAAATGGCTGGGTAGCTCAGTTGGTAGAGCAGAGGACTGAAAATCCTCGTGTCAGGGGTTCGATTCCCTTCCCCGCCACCTTGAATTGACTAGGACCTCTGCAAAGGGGTCCTTTTCTTTTATGTAGCCCTCGCATGGAATCGAACCCCGTGAGGGCGCGGAGCTGAGGAAACGCGATAGCGTTTGCCAGCGGAGCTCGCAAGGCGCGGAAGCGCCGCAGCGGTCCGCACGCGCGGAGCGCGGGCGCGATTCCCTTCCCCGCCACCTTGAATTGACTAGGACCTCTGCAAAGGGGTCCTTTTCTTTTATGCATCCAGGCGTGCCATCCCGAGCCCCGCCTGCTCCCAGACATTCCTTCCACTTTCGCGTCACTTTGTAGACCGTTCGGTCGCCTGTCCGCATGCGCGGGTATACTCAAAACGATACTTATCCTATGCAATACGATGCGGGCCAAGCCTGCGCGATTCGAAGGGGGCCATGATGGAGAGGATTCTTGGCGTTAATCTCTCTGGCTGGTTTATTCCCGAGCCCTGGGTGACCCCGTCGCTCTATGCGGCGACCGGTGCATCCAATGCGGCGGAGCTGCAAGAGGCCATGGGCACCGCTGCCTATAACGAGCGTATGCGCCGCCACTACGAGACGTTTGTGAGCGAAGATGATTTTCGCCGTATGGCGCAGATCGGCCTCAACGCCGTGCGCCTGCCGGTGCCGTGGTATGCCTTTGGCTCGCAGGAATCCGACGCTTCCTACATCTCGGTCGTCGACTATATCGACCGCGCGATCGAGTGGGCTGCTAAGTACAACATCCGCGTGCTGCTCGATCTGGCGACGGTGCCCGGTGGTCAAGGCGATTCCAACGATTCGCCCACCACGCCGGAGACCGTCGCCGAGTGGCATTCTTCCACCAACGGTCGCCATGTCGCACTCGACGTGCTCGAGCGCCTGGCAGATCGATACGGCGAGGCCGAGAGCCTGCTAGGCATCGAGCTGCTGGATACGCCGCAGATGAGCGTCCGCAAGAGTCTCTTTACCATGACGGATGGTATTCCGGCGCACTACCTGCGTAACTTCTATCGCGATGCGTACGAGCTCGTCCGTTCGTATATGCCCGAGGATAAGATCGTCGTCTTCTCGTCTTCGGGGCATCCCAGCGAGTGGAAGCACTTTATGCGCGGCGCCAAGTACAAGAATGTCTACATGGACCTTCACCTGTATCATTACCGCGACGAATATGCGCTCGACATCACGAGCCCCCGTGGGCTGACGACGGCGATCTCGCGTAACAAGCGCGAGCTCAAAGAGGCCATGGCAACTGGGTTCCCCGTGCTGGTGGGCGAATGGTCGGGCGCGGCGATCTTCGCTAACTCGTCGGTTACGCCTGAGGGCCGCAATGCCTACGAGCGCGTGTTCATCGCCAACCAGCTGGCATCGTTCGCGCCAGCGGTTGGCTGGTTCTTCCAAACGTGGAAGACCGAGAAGCGAATCGCGGCATGGGACGCCCGCGCGGCACTCGGCACACTCGAGCGCGGCATGATTGAATAGGTTGATATGACGCAAAACGGCGCCCGTACGGGCAAACTCTATGTGGTCGGCACGCCCATCGGCAACTTGGGCGATCTATCTCCGCGCGTCGGTAAGGCATTCGCTGCCGCCGACGCCATCTGCTGTGAGGACACGCGCGTGACCTCAAAGCTGCTGATGCACCTGGGCATCTCCAAGCCGCTCGTCCGTTGCGACGAGAACGTGATTGCAAGCCGCGCCGCCGGTCTGGTCGACCGCCTGCTGGCGGGGGAGACTCTTGCCTTTGCCTCGGATGCTGGCATGCCGAGCGTGTCTGACCCCGGCCAGGCGTTGGTTGAGGCGGCACGCGAGGCCGATGTCCCCGTCGAAGTCATCCCCGGGCCTTCCGCATGCGTCACGGCACTCGTATCGTCCGGCATTCCCTGCGAGCATTTCTTCTTCGAGGGCTTTTTGGGTCGCAAACATGGCGATCGTGTGCGCCGTCTTCAGCGCCTTGCCGTGGTGCCCGGCGCGCTCATCTTCTACGAGTCTCCACATCGCATTGTAGCGACGCTTGAGGCCGTGGCCGAGGTCTTTCCCCAGCGCGAGGTCGCTGTCTGCCGCGAGCTTACCAAGCTGCACGAGGAGGTCCTACGCGGGCCTGCCGCTCTGCTTGCCGAAGAGCTGCGCGCTCGTGGCGAGGTGAAGGGAGAGATTGCGCTGGTCATCGCGCCGCCAAGCGAGGATGAGGAGGCTGGCATCGCGCCGGTTGGCATTGCGGCGGTAGATCCCGATGAAGCCCTGCGCGAGGACATCCGCGCCGCGCTCGAGGAGGGCGAGCCCGCCTCCGCGGTGGCTAAGCGCCTGTCGCAGAAGTATTCGCGCCGCAAACGCGATGTCTATGCCATGGTGCTCGATATGCAATAGATGGAGGATATGCAGCCCTTGCGCTAGAATCATCCCCTGTATGCAACGTTTTTCTGGAGGACAGACCCCATGGATCAAACCAAGCCTTCGTTCTTTATCACGACGCCTATCTACTACGTCAACGCCGATCCGCACCTGGGCACGGCTTATTCCACCATCATTGCCGACGTTCAGGCTCGTTATCGCCGCTCTGCCGGCTATAACGTCAAGTTCCTGACCGGTATGGACGAGCACGGCGAGAAGGTCGCCGAGGCCGCAGCCAAGCACGACATGACGCCGCAGGAGTGGACCGACAGCCAGGCTCCGCACTTCAAGGAGCTTTGGAGCAAGCTCGAGATCTCCAACGACGACTTCATCCGCACCACCGAGCCGCGTCAGCATCACGCCGTGCAGTATCTGTGGGAGCGCATGAAGGAGTCCGGCTACCTGTATAAGGGCAGCTACGACGGCTGGTACTGCGTGCCCGACGAGACCTACTTCACCGATACGCAGGTCCAGAAGGGTGACGAGGAGTACGGCAGCGTCGGCCAGCACCTCTGCCCCGATTGCCACCGCCCGCTCGAGCGCGTGCAGGAGGAGTCCTACTTCTTTAAGCTTTCCGCCTTCCAGGACAAGCTGCTCAAGCTCTATGACGAGCATCCCGATTTTGTTGAGCCCGCGTTCCGCATGAACGAGGTGCGCAGCTTTGTCGAGGGCGGCCTCAACGACCTTTCCGTGAGCCGCACGAGTTTTGACTGGGGCATTCAGGTTCCGTTCGACGAGGGCCACGTGACGTACGTGTGGTTCGACGCGCTGCTCAACTACATGACGGCTGTCGGCTACGGCGTCGATTCCGATGGGGCCCGTGCCGAGCTGGCCTATCGCTGGCCTGCGCAGTTCCACATCGTGGGCAAGGACATCATTCGCTTCCACTGCGTCATTTGGCCGGCCATGCTCATGGCCATCGGAGAGGCCCTGCCCGAGCACGTCTTTGCCCACGGCTTCCTGACCGTGCGCAACGCCGAGACCGGTAAGGCCGAGAAGATGTCCAAGAGCCGCGGCAACGCCATTGCTCCGCAGGATGTTATCGACATGTTGGGTGTTGAGGGCTATCGCTATTACTTTATGACCGACGTGGTGCCCGGTACCGATGGCGCTATCAGCTTTGAGCGCATGGAACAGGTCTACAACGCCGACCTGGCCAACAGCTGGGGTAACCTCATCTCGCGTTCGCTCAACATGAGCGGCAAGTACTTTGACGGTTGCGCCCCCGCCAAGCCCGCATCGTTCGACGCGTTCGATAACCCGCTGGCAAAGATTGCCGACGGTCTGGTCGAGCGCTACATGGCCAAGATGGACGTGCTCGATTACGGCGGAGCCAAGGACGAGGTCATGGAGCTCATCCACGCCGCCAACCACTACATCGAGGATTCCGAGCCCTGGGCGCTTGCCAAGGACGAGGCCAAGGCCGACGAGCTGGCGTTTGTGATCTACAACCTGCTCGAGGCCATCCGCATTGCTGCTCACCTGCTGATGCCGCTCATGCCCCAGACCTCTGCCGAGGCTCTGCGCCGTCTGTCCTGCGAGGACGAGGCTGCGAGCGACGACCTCAAGGGCATTTGCGCTTGGGGCCTGCTTGCTGGCGGACGTCCCGTCGAGAAGGGCGACCCGCTGTTCCCGCGTCTGGGCTAAGCCGCTGCGCGCCATATCGGCAATTTGCTGTTTAGATGTAAGGGCATGGCCGCAACGGTCCATGCCCTTTTGCTTTACGATGCAGCCACCATGTTAAGGAGGCAACCATGACAACTTCGCCTTTGGCAAACCCCACGGCAACCAGGGAGCTGCTAGAGGAGTTTGGCCTTGCGACCAAGCATCGCCTGGGCCAAAACTTCCTGATCGATAACCATGTGATCGAGCGTATCTGCGAGCTTGCCGAGCTTGCGGGCGATGAGCGCGTGCTCGAGGTTGGCCCGGGTTGCGGCACGCTGACGTTGGCCCTGTTGCAGGAGGCGGCGTGCGTCACGTCGATCGAGGCCGATCCTGAGCTTGAGCCGGTGCTCGATGCCCACGTTGCCGACTATGCCAACTTCCGCTTTATCATGGGTGACGCGCTCAAGGTGACGCCGGAGCAGATTGAGCAGACGGCCGGCGGCGAGCCCACGGTGTTTGTCGCGAATCTGCCCTACAACGTGGCAGCGACGATCATTCTGCAGTTCTTCCAGACGATGCCTGCGCTCAAGCGTGCCGTCGTCATGGTGCAAAAGGAGGTCGCCGATCGCATTGCCGCGACGCCCGGCAACAAGACCTATGGCGGCTACACGGCAAAGCTCGGCCTGTATGCGCAGGTGACGGGTCGCTTTGAGGTACCGCCGCGCTGCTTTATGCCGGCGCCGCACGTGGACTCTGCTGTGGTGCGTATCGACCGCGTTGGCGGCGTGGTGCCCGAGGGGCTCGATCGCGAGTTCGTGGCCCGCGTGATCGACGCCGCATTTGCCCAGCGTCGCAAAACTATCCGCAACTCCATGAGCGCCAACGGCTTTGCCAAGGACGTGCTCGATGCTGCCTTTGAGGCTTGCGGTATCGCGCCCACCACGCGCGCCGAGACGCTCGACGTCGCCGACTTTGTCCGTCTGGCCCAGGAGCTTTCCCATGATGCCTAATGCCGAACGCGTGGTGTTTACCAAGAAAAAGAAAACGATTGCCTGTCCGGAGCCGCTGGCACCGCTTGCCGATACGCATGCGCACCTGCTCTCGTTTTGGGGCAAGGAGGTGCCCGAGACACTTGTACGCGCCAAGGCGGCGGGTGTTGACCTGTTGGTGACGGTCTTCGATCCCATTGCCGATAAGCGCAGCGTGACGGACTACAGCGACTGGCTGGCGCGTGAGATTTTGCCGATGCAGGATATCCCGCAGATTAAATATCTCGCCGGCGTGCATCCGTATGGTGCCCCGGACTATACCGACGATATCCATGCCCAGATCGTGGCCGCGCTCGATGATCCCTTATGCGTCGGTATCGGCGAGATCGGCCTGGACTACCACATGGACTATGACGATGATGTTGCGCCGGCGCCTCACGACGTGCAGATCGACTGCATGGCGCGCCAGCTCGAGCTTGCCGTGCGTCGCAATGTGCCGGTAGAGCTGCATCTGCGTCACGAGGACACGGACCATGAACGCACTTCGCATGTGGACGCGTACAACGTGCTGCGCGAGGTAGGCATGCCTCAGGCGGGCTGTGTGCTGCACTGCTTTGGTGAGGACCGCGCCACGATGGAGCGCTTCGTGGATTTGGGTTGCTACATCGCCTATGGCGGTGCGGCGACCTTCAAACGTAACGATGACGTGCGCGAGGCATTCGCGGCAACCCCGCTCGATCGAATTTTGTTCGAGACGGATTGCCCGTACATGGCCCCAGAGCCAATTCGAGGTCTCGAGTGCGAGCCCGCGATGATTTCCATTACGGCAAACGCGCTGGTCAACGACCGTGTCGACCGCACCGGCGAGAATGCCGAAGCAATCGCGCAAGCCGCTTGGGAAAATGCCTGCAAACTTTTTCAAAAATAGTTCTTGCGTTCGCGTTGGCGCTCCGTTATTCTAATTCCTGCACGCGGGCGTGGCGGAATTGGCAGACGCGTACGGTTCAGGTCCGTATGGGGGCAACCCCATGAAGGTTCAAGTCCTTTCGCCCGCACCATTAAATGAAAGAGCTCCCAGCAATGGGAGCTTTTTTGTTATGGGCCCATCGCAGGGACTTGAACCTGCGAAGGAGCGAGCGTTAAGAAAACGCGGAGCGTTTTTAGCGAGCTGGCGAGGACGCCGGCAGGCGGCCGAAGCCGGTGCGGATCCGCGGAGCGGATACGCGGACGTCCTTTCGCCCGCACCATTAAATGAAAGAGCTCCCAGCAATGGGAGCTTTTTTGTTATGCGCGGTCGCCTTGGACGGGTATCCTAGTGCCAATGTATGCCCAATAGAGGAGAAGCCATGCTGTTTTCCGGTATCATCGCCGCCCTTACCAGTCTTTTGATCCCCATCATCATCCTGTTGCTGCTGCTTCCCAACGCCTGCTATGTCGTCGAGCAGCAACATGCCGTGATTATCGAGCGCTTGGGCAAGTTCAACCGCATCGTCAACGCGGGTTTCCACTTGAAGGTGCCCGTAATCGACCGCAAGGCCGCCACGGTGAGCCTGCGCACCATGAAAAACGGTTTTGGCATTGACGTTAAGACCCAGGACAACGTGACCATCGGCCTCGAGGTCTCCGCGCAGTATCACGTGAGCTACGACATGGGTGCCGGCCCGGCGGATTCGGGCATCTACAAGAGCTACTACATGCTGCAGGAGCCCGTCGACCAGATGCGCGACTTCATTACCGATGCCCTGCGCTCCTCGATTCCCGTTTACACGCTCGACGAGGTCTTTGCCAAGAAGGATGATATTGCCAAGGACGTCAACGCCACCGTGTCCGAGCAGATGGCCGCCTACGGCTTCACCCTCGTGTCGACGCTCATCACCAAGATCGCGCTGCCGACCGAGGTCGAGAATTCTATGAACGACATCAACGCCGCCCAGCGCAAGCGCGCTGCCGCGCAGGAGCTCGCCGAGGCCGACCGCATCAAGCGCGTCACCGAGGCGACCGCCGAGGCCGAGGCGATGGAAAAGGCAGGCGAAGGCATCGCCAACCAGCGCAAGGCTATCGCGTTGGGCATCAAGGATTCGCTCGAGATTATCCAGGAGACGGGCGTCGGTAACGACGAGGCCAACCAGCTGTTTATGTTTACGCAGTGGTCCGAGATGATGACGGAGTTCGCACGTACGGGCAAAAACTCGACGGTCGTGTTGCCGAGCGACTTTTCGCAGTCGGCCTCGATGTTCGAGCAGATGCTGGCCGCCGGCAAAGTTCAAAACGATTCGAAGGAGTAGACGCGCGTGAAATACACCGTCGTTTGCGTCGGTAAGCTCAAGGAGCGCTTTTGGAAGGACGCGTGCGCCGAGTACACCAAGCGCCTAGGTGCCTATGCCAAGGTGGATATCCGCGAGGTGGCCGATATCGACCCGGCTAAGGCGGGCGGCGTGGATGTCGCGCGCGACAAGGAGGGGGCGGCGATTCTTGCTGCCTTGCCGCCTCGAGCACATGTGATCTTGCTGGCCATTGAGGGCAAAGAGCGCTCGAGCGAGGAGCTTTCGGCGCGGCTCGATGATCTTATGCTACGTGGTAACAGCGACATTGCCTTTGTAATCGGCGGTTCGGACGGCGTGAGTGATGCCGTGCGCGCCCGCGCCGACGAGATGCTCAGCTTTGGACGTATTACCTTGCCGCATAATTTGGCGCGCGTGGTGCTGCTGGAGCAGATCTACCGTGCCTGCAAGATCAGTCGTGGCGAGCCGTATCACAAATAGGTCGGCAATACGAAACAATAGCGTGGGACAATACCTTTCGTTTTGAGGAATGTGTCTGAAAGGACTATGTGATATGAAGATTGGATTTGTCGGTTTTGGCAATATGGCGAGCGCTATGGCTGATGGCTGGATCGCTGCCGGCGTAGCTGCGAGCGACATGTGCGCCTGTGCGGGTCGTTACGACGCGCTGGTTGAGCGTTGTGAGGCGCGCGGGATGGCTGCTTGCCACGATGCCGCCGAGGTTGTCGCCGCATCCGATATCGTGGTCGCTGCGGTCAAGCCGTACATGATCGAGAAGGTATTCGCTCCGCTCAAGGATGCTCTTGCCAAAAAGGTCGTTCTGTCGGTTGCCTGGACCTGGGACAGTGCCAAGTGGGAGCAGGTCCTGCCGGGCGTCGCGCATATCTCGACGGTGCCTAACACACCGGTTTCGGTGGGCGAGGGTGTCATCGCCTGCGAGAAGGCTTCCACGCTTAGCGATGAGCAGCGTGCCACGGTGCTCGGTCTGCTCGGAAAGCTTGGCACGGTGGTCGAGCTCGATTCGAGTCTGCTGTTTGTGGGCGGTACCGTGGGCGGCTGCGCCCCGGCGTTTGTCGCC
This sequence comes from uncultured Collinsella sp., assembly GCA_934667065.1. Taxonomy (GTDB): domain Bacteria; phylum Actinomycetota; class Coriobacteriia; order Coriobacteriales; family Coriobacteriaceae; genus Collinsella. Next base: position 2,928 of record CAKULD010000009.1, on the reverse strand, counting down.
ATGGCGATCGAGGCTCTGGGCGATGCGGCCGTCAAACACGGTATTCCGCGCGCCGATGCCTATCGCATTGTGAGCCAGATGGTGCTGGGTACGGCAAAGCTGCAGCTCGCAACCGGTCAGCATCCCGCAGCGATGAAGGATGCCGTGTGCTCGCCCGGCGGTGCCACCATCAAGGGCGTCGTTGCACTCGAGGACGCCGGCATGCGCAGCGCCCTAGTCAAGGCAATCGACGCAACCCTCCAGTAAAACCTGCTATTTAGGGACAGGTTTATTTTGGTAGGTTTTTCCTGCTGTTTTGTCCTTTTAGCGAAAAGCGCCCCGCAACTGGTTCAATTCCAGTTGCGGGGCGCTTGCGTTTGCCCAGATAAAACCGACCAAAATAAACCTGTCCCTTTTTGGCGAGTTAGTCCCAGAAGCTGTCTTCTTCGTCCTCGGACTTGGGGCCGCGGTCGACATACATCTTATGGGTGCGCTTCTCCATTACAAAGGCAAGAATCGCAAACAGCAGGATGCCGCCGGCGAAAAGGATGGCAAAACCGGTGCGGGTGCCAAACAAAAAGGAAAAAACTGCGTCCATTGGGTGCCTTCTTGCGTAGTTGAGTTGGGTCGTAAACGCTCATAAGTATATACTTGCCCATACATGTACAAGGTTGCAACCTAAATGGAATGTATATCGCCGGAGGATCTAATGCTTGATATCAAGTTTGTTCGCGAGAACCCCGATGCCATCGATGTCGCCATGGCTAACCGCCAGACGTCTTGGGATCGCGAGAAGTTCTTTGAGCTCGACGACGAGCGTCGTGCCGTCATCACCGAGGTCGAGGAACTTCAAGCCACGCGCAACGCCGAGTCCAAGAAGATCGGCGCCCTGATGAAGGAGGGCAAGAAGGACGAGGCCGAGGCCGCCAAGGAGGCCGTGCGCGCCGTCAACGAGAAGATTGACGGTCTGGCCGAGCGCCGCACCGCCCTCGAGCAGGAGCAGTACGACTTCATGGCTCACCTGCCCAACATTCCGTGCGATGTCACCCCGTACGGCAAGGACGAGGACGAGAACATCGAGCGCCGCCGCTGGGGCACCCCGCGCGAGTTCGACTTCGACTTTAAGCCGCACTGGGATCTGGGCACCGACCTCGACATCCTCGACTTCGAGCGCGGCAACAAGCTCTCCGGCAGCCGCTTCACCGTTCTCGGTGGCGCCGGCGCCCGTCTTGAGCGCGCCCTCATCAACTTCTTCCTCGATACGCACACCAGCCGTGGTTTTAAGGAGTGGTGGCCGCCCATCGTCGTCAAGCGTCAGACCATGTTTGGCACGGGTCAGCTCCCCAAGTTCGAGGACGATGCCTATCACGTCTCGGGCGACAACTTCCTGATCCCCACCGCCGAGGTCGTGCTCACCAACCTGCACGCTGGTGAGGTTCTGGACGCCGACACTCTGCCGCGTCGCTACACCGCCTTCACCCCCTGCTTCCGCGAGGAGGCCGGCTCTGCTGGTCGTGACACCCGCGGCATCATTCGCCAGCATGAGTTCGACAAGGTCGAGATGGTCAAGTTCGCCAAGCCGGAGGAGTCCGACGAGGAGCTCGAGAGCATGACCGCCGAGGCCGAGTACCTGCTGCAGCAGCTGGGCCTTCCGTATCGCGTCATTAGCCTGTGCACCGGCGACCTGGGCTTCTCTGCCCGTCAGACCTATGACGTCGAGGTTTGGCTGCCGAGCTACAACGCCTACAAGGAGATCAGCTCCTGCTCCAACTGCGGCGACTTCCAGGCTCGCCGCGCCAACATCAAGTATCGCGACCCCGAGAACTTCAAGGGCTCGCGCTACCTGCACACCCTCAACGGTTCCGGTCTGCCGGCTGGCCGCACCATGGCCGCCATTCTGGAGAACTACCAGAACGCCGACGGCACCATTACGATCCCCGAGGTTCTGCGTCCCTACATGGGCGGCCTCGAGAAGATCGAGCCGGTCGCGTAGGCAAGCTACATAAGCGATCTGATGGGGCGCTCCTGTCTAGGGCGCCCTATTTTGTGCGCAGATCCATACCATGTCGTGCGGACAGCTCAATAGAAAATACACGAACAGATGTTCTATATACAGCTATCTACCTGCTATGCTTTTGCTAGATAAGAGCGAGAGAAAGGGGATGCAATGGAGTTGTTCGATGAGCGGGTAGTTATGTTCGAGAGCGATGAAGGCGGTGAGTACCTGCTGGTAACGTGCGAGCCGTCTGGTATGGGTGGCTTGGTGGTTCGGCAGACGAGCGAGGGGCCGTTGACGCGATGGTGCTATGAGGAATCGCCGCATGTGGTCGAGACGTTTGTGCCACGCGAGGGACTTGCGGCACTTGAGCACTTCTATGGGGTTGGAACTTCTAACCAGGTTGCTCGCATGCTGAGTATCTCGTTTGCCGACTATGACTGTGCCCAACGAGTGCGGTCACTCTTGGGGGAGCTTGGCGCCGGGTTCGATGTGATTGAAAAGCCAATCGATCGCACGAGAAGTGTTGGTGCTCGCGGTGCAGCATGACAAATTACGGTCTCGAGAAAAAAAGTTTGAGATTGTGCTTGACTCCAATAAGCTAAAGTGGTTTTATATGTCTTGCGCTGCGGCGTTACCTCAGCTGGATAGAGGGTCTGACTACGAATCAGAACGTCATAGGTTCGAATCCTATACGCCGCACCAATTGAAATTGAAAGCCTCCGGCAACGGGGGCTTTTCTTTTATGGCGACACCGCATGGATTCGAACCTCGGTCGAGGCGCGAGCGTTAAGAAAACGCGGAGCGTTTTTAGCCCGCGGGCGAGGGCGCCGGCAGGCGGCCGAAGCCGGTGCGGATCCGCGGAGCGGATACGCGGAATCCTATACGCCGCACCAATTGAAATTGAAAGCCTCCGGCAACGGGGGCTTTTCTTTTATGGCGACACCGCATGG
>CAKULD010000008.1 GCA_934667065.1 uncultured Collinsella sp. | reverse complement strand
GAATCCTATACGCCGCACCAATTGAAATTGAAAGCCTCCGGCAACGGGGGCTTTTCTTTTATGGCGACACCGCATGGATTCGAACCTCGGTCGAGGCATGGGACAACTTAATCAGCGCTTCGTAAAATTTTTCCAAATTGTTGCTTGACCCATCGAGGGGTCACGTGCATAATAATCCGTGCGTTGCGGCGTTACCTCAGCTGGATAGAGGGTCTGACTACGAATCAGAACGTCATAGGTTCGAATCCTATACGCCGCACCAATTGAGCTTTAAGCCTCCGGAAACGGGGGCTTTTCCTTTACGGGGGCATTGCAGAGATTCGAACCTCGATAGAGGCGCGAGCGTCAAGAAAACGCGGAGCGTTTTTAGCGAGCGGGCGAGTTCGCCGGCAGGCGGGCGAAGCCGGTGCGGATCCGCGCAGCGGATGCGCGGAATCCTATACGCCGCACCAATTGAAATTGAAGCCTCCGGCAACGGAGGCTTTTCTTATATCGCGATGCATTGAAGATCTCGTCGAGTGCGACAAATGAGTAAAAATCCAATTTGATAACTTTTTTCGAAAAAATGCTTGACCATTATTCAGTCTCTGTGCATAATAATCAACAAGTCGCGGCGTTACCTCAGCTGGATAGAGGGTCTGACTACGAATCAGAACGTCATAGGTTCGAATCCTATACGCCGCACCATTTGAGATTAAAGCCTCCGGCAACGGGGGCTTTTCTTTTAGGCAAACGCCGCATGGATTCGAACCTCGGTCGAGGCGCGGGCGTAAGGAAAACGCGGAGCGTTTTTAGCCCGCGGGCGAGGACGCCGGCAGGCGGCCGAAGCCGGTGCGGATCCGCGCAAGCGGATGCGCGGAATCCTATACGCCGCACCATTTGAGATTAAAGCCTCCGGCAACGGGGGCTTTTCTTTTAGGCAAACGCCGCATGGATTCGAACCTCGGTCGAGGCGCGGGCGTAAGGAAAACGCGGAGCGTTTTTAGCCCGCGGGCGAGGACGCCGGCAGGCGGCCGAAGCCGGTGCGGATCCGCGCAAGCGGATGCGCGGAATCCTATACGCCGCACCATTTGAGATCAAAGCCTCCGGCGACGGGGGCTTTTCTTTTATGTCGATACTTTCGCAAGGTCGGACGTCTTCGTCGCGGGAAACTATTCTTATCGACTCGTGTAAGATTTCGAGTAGATGCCGCGCTCCATCCGCGGCCACTTCTCCTTCAGACGACCGATCAGGGTGATATTTCGTGGCAGAGCGTCCGACCTACAAGCTCAAGTTTCTCGATCCCAAGAAGCGCTTTCCGGCGATGCCCGAGCAGCCCGCGGGACGCTCGTATGGCGTTGTCTGGAAACTCTTTGGCGACGATCCGCATGAATCATGCTACGCCGTTGAATTCGTCGGCAAGAGCCATGTGTCACTTTTAGGCTACGTGAGCGTTTCGGGCGAAGTGTACAAGGTGGACCGTCCCGTTAGCGAGGCGCCGTTGCCCGATGATCCCGATATGCAACTGGTTCTTGATGAGTCCGACTCCAGCATTGGCGAGATTGCGGTAAGGGACGCCGATGGGACGATGCGTTCCCGGGCGCGAGTCATCGGCTCTCCAAAAGGCCCCATGCACGAGCAGTCCGATCGCGAGACATGGAATTCGGCCCGCAGCCTCCCTTACGGTGAGTTCATGGCATCTATGTTCTTGCGCTACGTGATATTCGCCGATTCCGAAAATGCTATCGCGAGTACGTCAAACACCGACAGGCTCGACGAGAGTACGCACAATGTCGTCGACAAGATTAAGCTCGTCAAGCTGCCCGAGCCGGTCGAAGTGTTTCTGGGCTTTGATTCGACGCCACTTCCCGATGCCATCGAGACGCTGCTCTACCGCATTGACCATAAGGACAATCCGAGCGGCATCGAGCGTTATGCCGCGGCCCTGATGGGTGAAGTCAATCTGCCTCGCCTGCGCACCATAGCGGCAAAGACTGAAATGAACTTGGCCCGCATCGATCGCTCGAAGATTTTCTATCTAAATTTCGATCGCAGCCTGTTAGATCAAGATGAGGTCGACACCTTGCTTGCCATTGAGTGTCGCCTGAACCGCCTCTCCGGCATCCTTGAGCGCATCGGGGCCGGATTGGCCCCCGCAGCCTCGTCGCCGAGCCTTGAGGGCTGTGCACTCTTTGACTCGTGGCATATCGCTAAAACGACCAACGATGTCCCCCGGTTGCTCGAAACACTGTCGAGCGACAACCCGTGGGCCAAGCCGGGGACGGTTGCGTGCCGGCCTGGTGGCGAGTGGGACGTGCGCACCCGCTTTGCGCGAATTGTCGAGGCGCTCAATGTGGTCACACGGCTTGACTATACCTATCGAGTGAACGTTGCCGAGGGGATTATGCTCGTCCAGTTTGGGCGCTCTGTCGTTGATGCCATGCCGCAACGTGAATATGACGCTCAGGATGACGCCTGGCGCGAGCTGGACGAGGGTGTGCGCGAGATCTGGGCCGCTGAGCACGACGCGCGCGTAGCGCTCACGCTTGCGGCGGCTTGCTTTGCCGCGGGTGCCTGCATCACGCGCTGCTACGTGCAGATTGAGGCTCCCGACGATGAGCAGGATGTGCACATCGTCGCAACGTATTCCTTTGCCCGTGCCGAGTATCTTGCCGATTGTGTTCCCATCGCCAAGGATCTTGAGAGCATGGATATGGACGATATGCCGTGCAAGCGCATGCTTGAGGCATATGAGGCGACCATGCCGGATATGATTGAGTCAGCGGAGGTTCACGCTCGTCCGCGTGACGACCATCGTCCGCTGCCGCCGGCGTTGCGCGACTTGCTGCTTGCCGATACGGCTGACGAGTTGGAAGTCATGGAAGAGGACGACGACCCGTATGTGGCGCGCGTCGTTGAATTGCGCGAGCAGTCTAAAACTGACCGTGCAGGTGCATTCGAGGGCTTTTCTCGTTTGGCCGAGGAGCTGGAGGCCAAGTGTGCCGTTGCCGAGCTTTTGGCAACGGGGCCGGTCCAAACGCAGTTCTGCGACAACCAGTTGGTACGCATGGTGCTGCCGGTGATGGAGGAGGATCGCTCCGTGCGCATTCTGCGCGCGCCCGATGCACTGTACTTTGCCCAGCACGAGATTTGCAGCTTTTACGCCGAGCAGGAGGACTTTGAGCGTGCGCTGCCCGAGGTGCGTCGTCTCTACGATTTGGCGCGCTCGTCCATGCAGTCACACTTTGCGCTCATCAACGTGCTGGCGCGCCTGGAGCGCTTTGACGAGATTATCGAGGTGGCGCGCCACGGCCTGCGCATCGCCAGCGATCGTTCTGCAATCGGCTACCTGTTCTATCGCCTGGCGTTTGCCTATTGGAATTGCGATCAGCTCGAGTTGGCGCTGGCTTGCTACCGTCTGGTGCCGCGTGGCGAGGAGTCGGGCGGCAGCGCGCTGGAGGAAATGCAGGGCCTCATGAACGAGATGGGCGTCAATGAGCCGCCGACGTTCGAGGAAGCGGTCGAGACCATCCGCAAGGCGGGGCTCGAGTTGCCGCCGGTGCCCGCCGTGACCAATCAGCTGGCAGATGCCGCCGTGCAACTGGTCGACAACGGCTTCTTTTTCCTGGCACGCGGCTGCATTTTCCAAATGTGGCGCACCATGGGCAACGATGAGCTCGGCTCCCTCAACCGCTCACTGGGGTAGGGGCGGTATAGAGGGGGCTGCGCCGTGCTATTTGTATCGGCGCGGGCGAGAGGACCCGACAGGGTCGGTAAGGCATAAAGCCACCGAGCCTGCTAAAACTGTTAAACTCTGCTAAAGTTGCTAAACTTTGTTAAAATTGTTAAAACTAGCAGAGGAGGGCCGAATGTCTAAAGCTATTAATCCTTTTAAGCCAACGGCGGGAATGAATCCGCCTGAGCTTATCGGACGCGACGCTGTTTTGGATGACTTTGCCGAGGCTCTGGAGAACGGTCCCGGCGCCCCCGATCGGCTCATGCGTATCTCTGGTGTTCGCGGCACGGGTAAAACGGTGCTCCTTAACGCATTGGGTGATCTTGCGCGCAAAAAAGGATTCGAAGTCGTTGACGTCGCCTCAAATACCGGTTTTTGCAATAGAATTCTCGAGGCTCTGCAGCGAAATGTTCGTCTTGAATCAATGTCGATTTCTCCGTCGATTCTAGGAGTCAGCCTTGGCTCCGTGGAGGTGTCGAAGTCGGCGTCCCATCTGGGCGAGGCGATGTACGAAGCCGCGAAGCGCGGCGGCTTGCTCATTACGCTCGATGAGATTCAGGACGCCTCAACTGAGGAAATGCGAGAGCTGGGCAATGAAATGCAGCTCTTGATTCGCCAAGGGGCGAATGTCGCCTTTGCATTCGCTGGTTTGCCAACGTCGGTGGATGGCGTGGTGGTGGATGATACGTTGACGTTCCTTCAGAGGGCGAAGCATATTGAACTCACGCGGCTTTCCGATTTTGAAGTCGGCGGATCGTTTGAGGATACGATGAGGCGTGCGGGCAAGGAACTCGACGAAGGCGTTGCTGAGCTTTTGACAAAGGCTTCGGCGGGCTATCCCTTTATGGTCCAGTTGGTCGGATATTACGCTTGGCAGGTTGCTGCGCGCAGCGGGGCAGAGAGCGTGGACGAAGAGGCAGCTCGCAAGGGTATCCAGGCGGCTCTTGATAGTTTTAATGCTATGGTGATTGCCCCTGCGTTGCGCAGGGTGTCGGAGCGGCAGTTTCAGTATCTCGCGGCGATGGCGCAATGTGAGGGCGATGAGATTGCGAACGGCGATATCGCCAAAAAGATGGGCTTGCCGGCGAACAAGGTCGGGTCGTATCGCAAGCGCCTTATCGATGCGGGGCTGATTGAACCTGCAGGCTACGGCTGTGTTTCGTTCGCAATTCCGTACATGCGCGATTATCTGTTGGAAACCGTTCGAAAGGGCTAATAAAGACTGGGAGCATCGGTGCCGCCGCTGGGGCAGCCCTCGTATCTTTGTCTCGATTTGTAACATCTGGAGGAGATTACGGCCTGTAGATGTTACAGATTGAGACGTTATGTTTCGAGGGCCTGGTTTGTCTCGATCTGTAACATTTACGGGCCGATTTGGTCGATAACTGTTACAGATTGAGATGCTTGGCTGAGGTGTTTGCTGACAAAATGGAATCGCCTCGAAATTCCCCCTTGCCCATCCTCGACTGTTTGGTTACTATAGAACGGCTGTTACGGAGAGCTGACCGAGAGGCCGAAGGTGCTCGCCTGCTAAGCGAGTATGCCCCAAAAGGGCATCTGGGGTTCGAATCCCCAGCTCTCCGCCAGTATGACTTTAAAGAAGGGTTCCGAAAGGGGCCCTTTTTTATTTAGGAGAATGTTAACTGGGGATTCGAACCCTCAAAAAAGAGGCGTCCTTTCGGACACCTCCTTTCAGCGAGCGTTTTGTTTCTCTAGCCCCTATACCTCGGGCGCCTTGGCCACGGTTTCGCTTTCGGCCGTGAGCGGACGGTTGTCGATGCGGCGGCCCAGGCGGTCAAGCTTCACAAGCAACCACTCAATGGGATTCGGCCCTGCGCCTTCCTCGTCGGCGACCAGGTCCATGACGGCGATCTTGGTGCCGTCCTGCGTGAGCGTAACGCTACCCACCTTGTCGCCCACGTGCACCGTGCCCGAAAGGTCGTCGTAGGTAACCTTCTCGGTCACCTCTCCGGCAAGTGAAAAGACGGTCGCCTGCGCCGTGGGGTCGGCAAGCGTGGCGTCGATTGTCTTATCCGTCCAGTCGGTCTGGCCAATGCGCGCCATGAGCGGGTTGCCGTTGGCGGTCTTTTCCTGCGTGTTAGCGATCGCGACCGTCACCTTGTGCCCGTAGTACCAGTTGGCAAGGGTGGCGGTATCGGTAAAGCGCTGGTCGGTGGTGGTGGAGTTTAAAACGACAGTGTAGACTTCATCGCCATCGCGGTTGTAGGCTCCCGCAAAGCAATAGCCGGCATCGTCGGTCGTGCCGGTCTTGCCGCCGATGTTGCCATCCTGACCCAGTAGATAGTTATGCGTATCCATGGAATGCGAATGGTCGGAGCCGTCGGCACCTGTGACCTCAATCCAAGAATCCTCGCTCGCCACGACCTCGCGGATTGTGTCGTTCTTCATGGCTTCCTGCATCATCAGCGCCACGTCGTGTGCAGTCGAGTGCATGTCGCCGGCCCATTCATCAAAGTCCAGACCATGCGGGTTCTCAAAGACCGTGCCGGTGCAGCCGAGCTTCTTGGCGCGCTCATTCATAGCCTTAACGAACGTCGCCTCGGCGTCCTTGGTCTTGGGGTCGATCTTTTTGCCCACATATTCGGCGAGCACGATGGCAGCGTCGTTGCCCGAGGGAATCATCAAGCCACGCAGTGCCTGCTCCACGGTGAGCTCGTCGCCTTCGAGCAGGCCGGCAGTCGAGTTGCCCACGGTGGCCGCGGCGTTGCTCACCGTCACCTTCTCGTCCATCTTGCAGTTCTCGACAGTCAGAATTGCGGTCATTACCTTGGTGATCGAGGCAATCTTGACTTGCTCATCGGCGCCGCGTCCATAGTAGACGGTACCGTCTTTGCCCATGACGAGGGCATTGGTCGCATCGATATCGGGCAGGTTCTCAGCCGTGATGCCGCGTGCATCGGCGGTTTTGCCACACACGTTGTCGGTCGTGAGCACCTGGGCGCCGGCAACGGTGGGTACGCCAAGAGCAAGGGCAACGGCACAGGCAAAGCCAGCGGCAAGCTGGGTAGAGCGCTTTGCAAAAGAGGTGAGGGACTTCACAGATTTCGCTTTCGACGGGACGGTCTCTTCTGGCTCTAGAGTATATCGTTTGGCGGTGATGACGGTCGTCGCGTGCGTGCGCGGGCTGCGTCTGCGCCCGAACGGGCATGGCGGTGCTTAAGGTCGACTTAATCGCCCGCGCTTGTTGTGTGTGCCGGGCGTCCCCTCGGGCATAATGGAGCGCGAGAGGAGCACGCATGAACGAGCGCATTTTGGTGGTTGACGATGAGAAGGCCATCGCCGACCTGGTTGGCATCTACCTTACAAAAGAGGGCTTTGATGTTCAGATCGCCTACAGCGGAGCCGATGCGGCCAAGGCGATCTTGGAGCAAGAGTTCGATCTGGCGCTGTTAGATGTCATGCTGCCCGATATCGATGGCTTTGAGCTGTTGCGCACGATTCGCACCAGCCGTACCTATCCCGTGATTATGCTGACGGCACGCGATGCCCAACAAGACAAGATTGAGGGACTTTCGCTCGGCGCGGACGATTACGTTGTCAAACCGTTTCGCCCGCTGGAGCTCATCGCGCGCGTGCGTGCCCAGCTGCGCCGTTACACCAGCTACGGCAGCCGCGCGCAAGCGACCGAGTCCCCGCTCATTCAGCTCGACGGCCTCGAGATCAACCGTGACGCCCGCGCCGTGGCGGTGGACGGCGGGCAGGTGCGCCTGACGCCCATCGAGTATTCCATCCTGCTGTATCTGGTCGAGCATCGCGGCAGCGTAGTGCCCGTGGAGGACCTGTTCCGCGCGGTATGGAACGAGGACTTTATGCCCGGCTCCAACAACACAGTGATGGTGCACATTCGCCATCTGCGCGAAAAGATCGGCGACGATGCCCAAAAGCCGCGCTTTATCAAGAACGTCTGGGGTGTCGGCTACATCATCGAATAAAGCCTTTGTTTGTGAGGAAAACGGATATGACAAATAGCAACGGGCAGGCGTTTGAGGTACCCGATCGACTTTTTGAGCATGTAAGGTCAGTTGTCGACAATCGCGCGCTCGCGACGGTGCTGCTCTTTTTACTGAGCCTGCTGCTGATCGGCATTGACAACATCGTCGGCATCCTGGTGGTGCTGCTCGTCGGTTTTTTGCTGATCGATCGCTTTGAAATCGTACGTCGTTGCGTGGTGATTGGCGGTGCCGCGTGGGCTATCACGCTGGCGATTGGCGCCATGGCGCTCGGTGGCATCGAGGGGCCGGTGCTGTTCGATGCCGGCTTTGTGTTCAATATGCTCGGCTTTGTCTTGGCGCTTGCCGTGTGCGTTCTGTTCTTCTGCGGCCGCACCCTGTACTACCAGGGCTATGAACAGGGGGAACAGCATGCCGACCGCGTGCTCGCCGCCCGTATCCAGGATCGCCTGATCGATCACCCCGACGCGTGGGACAACATCGACGGTGACTTTCTTGAGGTCGAGGGCGCACTCAATAGCGTGCGCGATAGCGAGCGCAAGGTCCAGCAGGCTCTGCGCGACGAGTCGCATCGCAAGGACGATCTTGTTACTTACCTTGCCCATGACTTGCGCACGCCGCTCGCCAGCGTGGTGGGCTATCTTTCGCTCTTGCAGGAGGCCCCTGATCTACCGCTCGAGCAGCGCGCGCACTTTACAGGCGTGGCGCTTGACAAGGCACACCGCCTCGATGCGCTCATCGAGGAGTTCTTCGACATCACGCGCTTCGACTTCCACGACATCGTGCTCACGCGCGGCTACGTCGACTTGGGGTTGTTGCTGGCACAGGTTGCCGACGAGTTCTATCCCATCCTCAACGAGCAGCGCAAGGAGGCTTACGTCGATATCTGCGAGGACCTGACGGTGCTCGTGGACGGCGACAAGATGGCCCGCGTTTTCAACAACATTATGAAAAACGCCGTCGCCTATAGCTACGAAGGTTCGACGATCACGATTGAGGCGAGGCGCACGGATGATGGCGGCGTGCGCGTGCGCTTTATCAACCAGGGCGATCCTATTCCTGCGGCAAAGCTCAAAGTGATCTTTGAGAAGTTCTATCGCTTGGATGCGGCGCGTGCGACCAACCGCGGCGGCGCTGGACTGGGGCTTGCCATCGCCAAGGAGATTGTTACAGCGCACGGCGGCAGTATCGCATGCGAATCGACGCCCGAGCATACGATGTTCACCATCGAGTTGCCCGCTGCATAGCCAAGGTGCCCTTACAAACACTTGACAATGCGCTCACGTGCGTATGAGCCGCGATTCCTACTATCGATACTGCTGAATTGATATCGATATGGAGGTATGCGGTATGACGGCTGCTGCGGCTATGGAGCCCACGGAGCTTGAGGAACTCATGGAGGCGCAGGCCGAGGCCGCGCACGAGCGCGAAGTTGGGGATGCGACTCGCCCCACGGCAGAGGACCTTGCGGCCTCGCCGACGCGCATCGATGTGGAGGGCCTCGACCTGTTCTATGGCGACCACCATGCGCTCAAGGACGTGAACATCAAAATCCGCGACAAGCAGATTACCTCGTTTATCGGGCCTTCTGGTTGTGGCAAGTCGACGCTACTGCGCTGCTTTAACCGCATGAACGATAGCGTCAAGGATTGCCGTATCGAGGGCAAGATCGCGCTCGACGGCCAGGATATCCTGGGCGATTACGATATCTGCCGCCTGCGTCAGCGCGTGGGCATGGTGTTCCAGCGCCCCAATCCGTTTCCCATGAGCATCTACGACAACGTTGCCTATGGCCCTCGCGGCATGGGCGTGCGCAATCGCGTTGTGCTTGACGAGCTGGTCGAGGACTCCCTGCGCCGCGCCGCATTGTGGGACGAGGTCAAGGACAAGCTCAAGGAGTCGGGCCTGGGCCTTTCGGGCGGACAGCAGCAGCGTCTGTGCATCGCTCGTGCGCTGGCCGTGCAGCCCGACATCCTGCTGATGGATGAGCCCACGAGCGCCCTCGACCCTGTGTCGACGCTTGTGGTTGAGCAGCTGGCCTGCGAGCTCAAGGAGACCTGCACGCTGGTGGTCGTTACGCACAACATGCAGCAGGCTGCGCGCATCTCCGACTCGGTCGCGTTCTTTTTGCTGGGCGAGCTGGTGGAACACGCGCCCACCGCTCAGCTCTTTAAGAATCCGACCGATCCGCGTACAGCGGATTATTTGACGGGGCGTTTTGGCTGATACTATCTCGTACAGGTGCCTTTAGGGTTAAGATGCGGTCATAGCGGCCGCAAAGGGGTTCAACATGATCTATTACGTCGAGGACGATGACAACATCAGGGATTTGACGGTCTATGCACTGCGCAAGCAGGGGATTGAGGCCGAGGGCTTTTCGTGCGATGGCGAGTTTAAGGCTGCCGTGGCGCGACGGGTGCCCGATGCTGTCCTGCTCGACATCATGCTGCCCGATACCGATGGCTTGGCAATTATGCGTCGCCTGCGCGCCGACCGCCTGACGGCGACGGTGCCCATTATGATGCTCACCGCCAAGGACACCGAGCTCGACAAGGTCATGGCGCTCGACGGCGGTGCCGATGACTACCTGACCAAACCGTTTTCGCTCATGGAGCTCGCAAGCCGCTGTCGTGCGCTGTTGCGCCGCGGCGGCATGGTCAAGCAGGCGAGCGATGTGCTCAGCGTGGGCGATATCGTGCTTTCGCCCAGCCACCGTGAGGTGACTGTTGCCGGTGAGCCGCTCAAGCTCACCCTGCGCGAGTTCGACCTGCTCGAGTACCTCATGCGCAAGCCTGGCGTGGTCTTTACCCGCGAGTCGCTGCTGCAGAGCGTGTGGGGCTGGGACTTCGACGGCGGTTCGCGCACCGTCGATGTGCACGTGCAGACGCTCCGCCAAAAGCTCGGCGAGCATGCGGGCGCCATCGAGACGGTACGCGGCGTGGGTTATCGCCTGGCTGAGCCTTCGGCCGGCGACGATGCCGAAGACGTCGGCATTGCGGCTAGCGCGCCCGAGGAGTAGCCCGTGGTTTTCGCCCCTCAGGGAAAGCGCACGCTGTCGCACCGTGTGTTTGTGACGATTTTTATCTGCGCCATGACGGTCATCTTGGCGTTTACGGTGTTGGGTGCATTCTTTGTGCAAAATACCCTGGCAGACGCCACGAGCGCCAACCTTTCGCAGGAAACTGAGCTCATCGCCGCCGCGCTTGACGAGCAGCAGGAGCCCATTGCATTCTTGCGCAGCCTCGATCGCGAGGATTTGCGTATCACTTTGATCAACAATGATGGATCGGTTGCTTACGACAACGAGGCCTCGCCCTCTATGCTACCCAACCACAGCGATCGTCCCGAGGTCGCCGAGGCTTTCGAGAACGGCACGGGCTCCGCAGAGCGTTCGAGCTCTACGCTCGACGAAATTATGCTGTACCGCGCCGTCCGGCTCGATAACGGTCAAGTTGTCCGCCTGGCGCAAGCTCAGCCTGGCGTTGCGGCGATTTTGCTGTCGCTCGTGGCGCCGATGCTGCTTATTGCGGCGGCAGGTGCGGTGCTCTCGTTTTTTATGGCACGTCGCGAGTCCCGCGCTATTATCGCGCCACTGCAAGAGGTCGATCTGGACCACCCGCGCCGTAGCTATGAGCATGCCTATGCCGAGATGGTCCCCATGCTGGAACGTATCGAATCGCAACGACAGGAGCTCAAGCGCCAGATGGCGGTGCTGGCCGATAACGACCGTATGCGCCGTGAGTTTACGGCCAACATTACCCACGAGCTCAAGACGCCGCTTACGGCGATTTCGGGCTATGCCGAGCTCATCGCAAACGGCATGGTCGAGGGCGAGGACGACCTGCGCATCTTTGGCGGTCGTATCTATCGCGAGGCGGGCCGTCTGGCGGCGCTCGTCAACGACATCCTTACGTTGTCCAACTTGGATGAGGCTGAGCGCGCGACCGAAGGCGAGGCGGTGCCGATTGGGTCCACGGAGCCCATCGAGCTCTCGCGAGCCATTTCGACGGTTGAACAGCGTCTTGAGCAGGTTGCCCGCCAGGCTAACGTGACGATAGGCCATGAGACCAAGTCCGTGGTCATCGAAGGCGTATCGCGTCTGATTGACGAACTCATCTATAACCTGGCGAGCAACGCCATCCGCTATAACCGACCCGGTGGTACGGTGACGCTTACGTGCGGGACCAACGACGGGGGCCATCCGTTCCTTGCGGTTGCCGACACAGGAATTGGCATTGCGCCCGAGGAGCAGGGCAAGGTGTTCGAGCGTTTCTACCGCGTAGACAAGAGTCGATCAAAGGCACGCGGTGGAACGGGCCTGGGTCTGGCGATCGTTAAACATGCCGCCCTATATCATCACGCCACCATCGACCTATCGAGTAAGCTGGGCGAGGGGACTACCATCACGGTAACGTTTCCCGTGCAGCAGGATGCGTCGTTCGCATAGCGGCGCGACACAATAGTCATTGACGTTAACGCCGCATCGCTATACGCGTGCGGCGTTGTTGTTGCGCAATTTTACCGTCGTTGCTTTTGTTTTTACTGGAGAGGCTGTTTCTTATGTATAGAGTTTGGTCTCAGTATGAAGATGCGATAACATACGGACAGTTTTGTCAATACGAACTGGGGAACTGAAAGGCAAGCTGCATGACCCTTCTCGAATTGTTCCAGCTGCTCAAAAAGCATCTCAAGCTGGTCATCACCCTTCCGGTGGTTTGTGCGATCGCCATGGGCATCGTGTCCTTTGTTGCGATGGACAACACCTATACCGCGACGACGAGCATGTACATTCTCGCCAAGACCGACGATAGCGGTCAGATGAGCTACAACGACCTCTCGGCGAGCCAGATGCTCTCCAACGATATCGCCACGCTGCTCGATAGCGATAGCGTCAAGAGCGGTGCCGCCAAAGAGCTCGGCCTTGCTGACCTGGATGACTATAAGGTCTCCGTTTCCTCCGAGACCACGACGCGTGTCATCACCCTTTCGGTCACGGGCACCGATGCCAAGGAGACGGCTGAGGTCGCCAAGGCCATGGCTAGCTCGGTGAGCACCGTTGCCCAGAACGTTGGCGCCGCCCAGAGCATCAACGTTATCGACGAGGCCAAGACCCCCGAGGTCCCCAGCGGTCCCAAGCGCATGCTGTACGTTGCCGTCGCGTTCCTCGCGGGCATCTTTATCGCAGTTGCCTATGTCGTCTTGGCAGACATGCTCAACACCCGCATCCGCGGTGCCGAAGAGGCAGAAGAGCTCCTGGGCATTCCCGTTGTTGGCCGAATTCCGGCTATGAAAGGTGGTAAATAGGCATGGCTAAGGCAAAGAACACCGATAAGCTCGTTGTGCAGAATGCCGCCAAGACCCTTCTGGCCAACATCCGCTTTGCGAGCGTGGATGACCCCATTCGCACCATCACCGTTACGTCCTCGATTCCCAACGAGGGCAAGTCTACGGTTTCCATCAACCTTGCTCAGGCAATCGCCACGAGCGGCAAGTCCGTGCTTCTGGTCGAGGCCGATATGCGCCGCAGGTCCCTTTCCGATATGCTCGGCGTCCGTTCGCGCGGCGGACTCTACGCGGTCCTGTCCGAGCAGATTTCCATCGACCAGGCGATCGTCGAGACGGGTCAGAAGAACTTCTACTTCCTCGATGCCGAGCCGCACATTCCCAATCCTGCCGACATCATCGTCTCCCATCGTTTTTCCAAACTGGTAAAGGCGCTGTCTGCTAAGTTCCAGTACGTTATCTTCGACGCTCCTCCGGTCGGCACCTTCATCGATGCTGCCGAGATCGCCAGCCTGACCGACGGTACGCTGTTCGTGGTGCGCGAGGACTTTACCAAGCGCGAGGAAGCACTCAACGCTATCGGCCAGCTTAAGAAGTCCGAGAGGGTCAAGCTCATCGGTACCGTTATGAACTACTGTGAGACCGAGACCAGCGAGTATTACTATTCTTACTACACTAAGGACGGTAAGAAGGTAAAGAAGGGCTCTGGCGATCAGGGTGCTTCCAAAAAGGGCATCTTCACCAACCGAGCAAACGTTTAGCTGATTAAGGCCGATTTATGCGTGACATCCATTGCCATATCTTGCCGGGTGTAGACGACGGCGCCGCCGATCTCGATGAGAGCCTGGCGATGCTCGAGGCTGCCAAGCGGGCCGGTGTAACCAGAATCGTTTGCACTCCGCACTGCCGCGATCCCTATTTTGACTACGACAAGATGTGGGATGCTTTTGAGCTGCTACGTGATAACGCTGATGGTTTTCCGCTTCAGATGGGCTTTGAGGTCAACCACCGCAAGCTCGTCGAGCTTGGCATTGATGCCGCGGAGCACCTGCATTTCGATGGGACCAACGAGTTTCTGCTCGAGCTTTCGACGCATGCCGATGCGTATGCGTTTAGAGAGTACGAGAACACGATCTACGATTTGCAGTGCCTTGGCTACCAGGTGATCATCGCCCATCCCGAGCGCTATCGTGCCGTCCAAAAGGACGTGGGTGTGGCTGAGCGTCTGGTCGAAATGGGCTGTAAACTCCAGGCTTCGGCAGACTTTATTGCCGGCGGTCGCTTTGGTCGCGAGAAAAAGCCCGCGCAGCGCCTGTTCGATCAGAACCTGTACAGCTTTATCGCGAGCGATGCCCATAACGTGGGTCATTACGACTGCCTGGCAAAGGCTCGCGCGAAGTTCAGCGTGCGCGGAGCTCATTTTCGCTAAAATCTGTCCCTAACGTTCGCATTGAATGAAGGGGCAGCCATGGATATCCAACTTAAGACGGGATGCTTTGAAGACGCGGCGCTGGTGCGCCGCGTCGTTTTTATGGATGAGCAGGGCTACGAGAATGAGTTTGACGCTATCGACGAGGCTCCGAGCTGCATCCATGTGACGCTGTACGTGGACGGCGAGCTCGCCGGTTGTTCGCGCGTGTTTCCCGAGGAGCTGGAGCGCGTAGCCGACGCGGAGGCACCGGTGTCGCCGGCGTGCGAGATGGACGAAGGCGTTGCGGCAGGGGAGACCTTCATTATGGGACGCGTCGCGGTGTTGCCCTCGATGCGCCGTCGTGGTCTGGCAAGCAAAATTGTGGAGGCGAGTGATACCGCCGCGCGCGATGCCGGTGCCAAGCTCATAAAACTGCACGCTCAAGAGTATGTCCTGCCTCTCTACGCCAAGGCTGGCTACACGCAGATCGCGCCGGTGGACTATGAGGACGAAGGCCAGCCCCATGCCTGGATGGCCAAACGCGTGAGCGACAGATAGGGACGTTCCTTTTCGGCCGGCAGCGGGGGGGGGGGGACACTCCTCGGCAATCGACGCATGGGCGTTCCGACATACAGTTTTTCGATTCCGTATGTATATATGCGCGCTAATGGGTTATAAAATCTAAGTCTGAACATAGCAGGTCTGCAATGCGGCTCGGGCAACCGAGCCGTTTTTGCGGGCAGGGGTAGCGCGAAAGGACTGCACATGCGTCAATTTAAGACCGAGAGCAAAAAACTGCTCGACCTCATGATTAACTCCATCTATACCAACAAGGAAATCTTCCTGCGCGAGCTTATCTCCAACGCGAGCGATGCCGTCGACAAGCTCAACTTTAAGAGCCTGCAGGATTCGAACGTCAAGCTCGACCAGGGCGACCTGGCCATTCGCGTCTCCTTTGATAAGGATGCACGTACCATCACGATCTCGGATAACGGTATTGGTATGACCGCTGAGGAGCTCGAGCGCAACCTGGGCACCATCGCACACTCCGGTTCCGAGGAGTTTAAGACCGAGAACGCCGAGCAGCAGGGCTCAGATGTCGACATCATCGGCCAGTTTGGCGTGGGCTTCTACTCTGCCTTTATGGTCGCCAGCCACGTGAAGGTCGTCAGCCGCGCCTATGGCGAGGACACAGCGCACGTGTGGGAGTCCGACGGCCTTGAGGGCTACACCATCGAGGACGGTGAGCGTTCTGAGCACGGTACCGACGTCATCCTGACGCTGCGCGAGAACGAGAAGCTCGACGCCGACGGTGAGGCCGAGACCTATGACCGCTTCCTGACCGAGTGGGGCCTTAAGAGCCTGATTCAGCAGTACAGCAACTATGTGCGCTACCCGATTCAGATGATGGTTTCCAAGAGCCGTCAGAAGCCCAAGCCCGAGGACGCCGGCGATGATTACACGCCCGAGTACGAGGACTACCAGGAGCTCGAGACCATCAACTCCATGACGCCGATCTGGAAGAAACGCAGCTCCGACGTAGAGCAGAAGGACTACAACGAGTTCTATAAGTCCACGTTCCACGACTTTGACGATCCCGCCCGCACCATTAGCTTCCATGCCGAGGGCACGCTCGAGTACGACGCTCTGCTGTTTGTTCCGGGTCGCGCACCGTTCGATCTGTACAGCAAGGACTACGAGAAGGGTCTGTCGCTCTACAGCTCTAACGTGCTGATCATGGAGAAGTGCGACGACCTGCTGCCCGATTACTACAACTTTGTGCGCGGCGTCGTGGACTCTGCCGATGTGACGCTCAATATTTCGCGTGAGACGTTGCAGCAGAACCGTCAGCTCAAGGCTATCGCCAAGCGCGTTGAGAAGAAGATTACCGCCGATCTCGAGGACATGCGTGACAACGACCGCGAGGCCTATGAGAAGTTCTTTGAGAACTTTGGCCGCGGCCTTAAGTACGGCATCTACTCGAGCTATGGCATGAAGGCCGATGAGCTCGCCGACCTGCTGCTGTTCTGGTCTGCCAAGGAGCAGAAGATGATCACCCTGGCCGAGTATGCCAAGGGTATGCCCGAGGACCAGAAGGCCATCTATTACGCTGCCGGCGACTCGCGTGAGCGCTTGGCCAAGATGCCCGTGGTGAAGGGCGTGCTCGACCGCGGCTACGACGTGCTGCTGCTGACGCAGGACGTGGACGAGTTTACCTTCCAGGCCATGCGCGAGTACGTGGCCGCCGATATGCCCAAGGTCTACGAGGACGATGCTGCTCGCGAGGCAGCCGAGAAGGCGGTTGCCGATGGTGCCGAGCCCGAGGTCGAGGATCGTCATCTGGAGCTCAAGAACGTTGCGACCGGCGATCTTGATCTGGCAACCGAGGATGAGAAGAAGGAGGCCGAGGACGCCACCAAGGAGAACGAGGACCTCTTTAGCGCCATGAAGGAGGCGCTCGGCGACAAGGTCGAGAAGGTTGCCGTTTCCGCGCGCCTGACCGACGCGCCCGCCTGCATTACCACCGAGGGTCCGCTGTCGCTCGAGATGGAGAAGGTGCTCCAAAAGGGTCCCGAGGGCGCGCCCGATGGCATGCCCAAGAGCCAGCGCGTGCTTGAGCTCAACGCCAAACATCCCGTCTTTGCCAAGCTCGTCGCCGCCCAGAAGGCGGGCGACGCCGACAAGATCAAGCAGTACTCCGGCCTGCTCTACGACCAGGCCCTGCTGGTCGAAGGCATTCTCCCCGAGGACCCCGTAGCCTTCGCAGCAGCTGTTTGTAACTTGATGTAGTTATGTGGTTCCGCCGTTCTAACGAACGGCGGACCAGTCGACGCTGCAAACGCCCCTAAGCGGCAATCTGACGTTCAATCGTCGGTCGCGTACCAAAGTACGCTTCCCTCCTCTTTCACGTCACCTTGCTCGCTTAGGGGCGTTTTCGCTGGCTTATGCTCAACCTGCGACGTTGTTAGGGTAGCTAATTTGTGCGGGTTGTGGTTTTGTGAGCTGCGGGAATTTGAGATACTGTACATCTGTACGTTAACTCATCTTCGTAGTATATTGCTACCCGCAAAACTCAGCACCATTGTGCTGCGAGGCGCCAAAGTGCCTCCGTACAATGGTTGTTAATAGCATGATTCGGCTAAACGACAGGATGGATGGTCCAAGCGTGAGTCTCGGCAGCAAACTATCCGATGCAAAGGTGTCCTTTGCGATCTTTAAACGCGACATCAAGCGATTGCTCGTGAACCCCGTCGCCCTGGTGGTTACCCTGGGCGTGTGCGTCATTCCCTCGCTATATGCCTGGTACAACATCGTTGCCAACTGGGATCCGTACGGAAATACCCAGGGCATTAAAATCGCCATCGCCAACAACGATCAGGGCACCCAGAATGACCTGGTGGGCGAGCTCAACGCAGGCGATAAAGTGGTCGACCAGCTCAAAGAGAACGATCAGCTGGGCTGGACCTTCGTCGACTCGGCCGCCGATGCCAAGGAGGGCGTCGAGAGCGGCGAGTATTACGCTGCCATCGTGATCCCCAAGAATTTCTCCGACAATCTCGTATCGATGCTCGACGGCAATTACCATCAGCCCAAGCTCACGTACTACGTCAACGAGAAAAAGAGCGCCATTGCGCCTAAGGTCACCGATACCGGTGCCAATACTATTGAGGAGCAGATCAACGCGGAGTTTGTCTCCACGGTGGGCGAGACCGTAGCCGGCATTGCGAAAGATGCGGGTATCGATCTAAAGGACAGGGCTACCCAAACGCAGAATTCGCTGACGAGCTCGGTGTCCGAGGCGTCCGAAACCCTGAGCGAAGTGCGTGACTCCATCGGCGACATGAATACCGCCATCGATAAGACGAGCGGTGCCATCGCTTCTGCCGACGTGGCACTTGCCGGCTTGCAGGGGCAGACCCCTTCGCTTACACAGGCGATTTCTCAGGGAAATGACTTGTTGGGCGAGGCTCGCACCACGGCGGGCAAGTCCATCACCTCGCTTTCGAAGGCGCTCTCTGAGGGCAGCCTCGCGCTGACCAAGACGTCGGCGTCTGCAAACGCCGCCGTCGGAAAGATGACGGGCGCGCTGACGTCCACAACCACCCGTATCGATAATTCGCTCGAGTCGCTTCAGACGACGATTGACCACAACAAGGCTCTTATCGATAAGCTGCAGGAACTTGCTGACAGCGCGCCGACGGGTTCGGATGAGATCAACGCGCTGATCGCGTCGACGATTGACACGCTACGAGGACAAAACGAGAGCCTTCAGGCCGTTAAAGACAATCTCTCTGCGCAGTCAAGCGCTATTGCGAATGACGCCTCGGCCGTTTCGGGTGCCAGCGATGCTATCAATAGCGCGATTCAAACCGGCGCGACCAACATTGGCCAGGCCCAGACGGATCTGGGCCAAAACGCGCTGCCGAAGGCTTCGAGCGCGCTTGATTCCTTTGCCGCCGTTTCAGGCGACCTGACCGGTATCGTGTCGGGGCTTACCCCCACGATTGCAAATGCACGCGGCACGCTGTCGCAGCTCGATGCTACCCTCAAACAGGCAAAGACCACGCTGTCCCAGACCGATGCCTCACTTGCCAAGGTTCAGGACAAGCTTGCAACCGCTGCCAACGACATCGCGGCGCTTCAAACGTCCGAGTCCATGGGCGAGCTGGCCGACCTGATGAATGTCGACGTCAATGACGTGGCAGATTTCATGGCGTCTCCGGTTGAGCTGACGTCCAAGGCAATCTATCCGGTCAAGAGCTTTGGCTCGGGCATCGCTCCGTTCTACACCAACCTGGCGCTTTGGGTGGGCGGCTACGTGCTCATCGCCATCTACAAGCTCGAAGTCGATCGCGAGGGCATCGGCACCTTTACGGCGCGTCAGGGCTACTTTGGCCGTTGGCTGCTGCTGGTAATCCTGGGCGCATTCCAGGCCATTATCGTGACGGTGGGCGACCTGATTATCGGCGTGCAGTGCGTCAACCCATTGCTTTTTGTGCTGGGCGGCATCGCCATCTCGTTTACGTACGTCAACATCATCTACGCGCTGTCCACCACGTTTAAGCATATCGGCAAAGCGATCGGCGTCATCCTCGTCATCGTGCAGATCCCCGGCTCGTCGGGCATGTATCCCATCGAGATGATGCCCGGCTTTTTCCAGTGGCTGCACCCGCTGCTGCCCTTTACCTACGGCATCAATCTGCTGCGCGAGACCGTCGGCGGCATGTACTCGTTCAACTACCTGTTCAACCTGTGCATCTTGGGCGTGTTCCTTGCCATCGCACTCTTTATTGGCTTGCAGCTGCGTCCGCTGCTGCTCAACCTCAACCTGCTCTTTGACAAGCAGCTTTCCACGACGGGCCTTATGATCTGCGAGTCCAATGACCTGCCGCGCCAACGTTATTCGCTGCGTACGGCCATGCGCGTCATGCTCGATTCCGATTCGTATCGCCGCGAGCTGCTCGAACATGCAGTGGCTTTTGAGCATCGTTACCCGTACTACATCAAGGGCGGCTTTGCTGCCGTGGTGGGCGTGCAAGTGCTGATCTTTGTGCTCTCGACGGTTCTCGATGTCGACAATAACGTCAAGATCATCTTGCTGGTCATTTGGATTATCTCCGTCATTGTCATTTGCGGCTGGCTGATCAATATCGAGTACATCCGCGCAAGCCTCAACACCCAGATGCGCATCTCGGCGCTTTCGGACGAGGACCTGCGCCGCGAGATGCGCGAGCACACAGCGGCGATCCCTGCCGCCCGTCGCATGTTTGGCCTGAATGCCAGCGAGCGAGGCTCTAAATCCAAGGATCAGGCTGCCGACCAGTCCATTCACCACAATATGCACCATGTGCCCGCAAACGGGGACGACACGTTTGTGATGAATGAGGATGACGCCCCGCTTGGCAAGCACTCAAAAGGAGGTGAGGCATAAATGAAGAACATCCTGCATCTGTTTAAGCGCGACGTCCAAAATGTGTCTCACTCCGTAATCGGCATGATTGTCGTGATGGGTCTGATCATCGTGCCGTGCCTTTACGCATGGTTTAACATCGCCGGCAGCTGGGACCCGTACGGCAATACCGGCAATCTTAAGATCGCCGTGGTCAATACCGACGAGGGCTACGAGAGCGACCTGATTCCCGTCGAGATCAACGTGGGCGAAAACGTGACGGCCGCTCTGCGTGGTAACGAGAACTTTGACTGGGTTGTGCTCAACGATCGCGATAAGGCTATCGACGGTGTTAAGTCGGGCGCTTACTATGCGGCCGTCGTAATCCCCAAGAGCTTTAGCTCCGACATGATGACGCTCTTCTCGACCGACGTGAAGCATGCCGATATCGAGTTCTACGAGGACCAGAAGGCCAACGCCATCGCCCAGATCGTGACCGAAAAGGGCTCGAGTGCCGTTCAGAACCAGGTCAACGAGACCTTTACCGAGACCATCACGACGATCGGTCTTAAGACGGTGTCCAGCCTGCTCGACTACATGAGCACCGACCAGGTTAGCAACTTCATCGCCAACCTGTCCTCGACGCTTGGCGACTCGGTTCAGGACCTGCAGGACATTCAGGCCAGCGCAACGTCACTTGCGGGCATTTTGAGCTCGACCTCCGATTCGCTGACGTCGGCGGGCAGCCTGCTCAAGCAGACCGGAACTACCGAGCAGTCGGTAAAACAGCTGATGGAGCATGCCGAGAGCGGTATCGGTGATTCGGAACAAGCGCTCAAGGCTGCCAGCGATGCCATCGATGCGGCGATTGATGGAAGTGCCGGGTCGTTCGATAACGTTTCTACCGAGCTTGCAAAGGCATTCGACGCTGCAAACCAGCATGTCGATCTTACGGTGTCTCAGCTCAACGACGGCGCAGCGTCGCTCAATGCGCGTGCCGACGAGATCGACGCCGCGGCGGATAAGCTCCGCAATCTTGCCGATCAGGTGAGTAACGACAAACTCAAGGCGGGGCTTGAGGACGCGGCTGCAGAGCTGGGCAAAATCGCGACGGAGTATCGCAACAATGCCAAGGAACTGACGAGTATCGCGACATCGCTCACGGACAGCATGGCTAAGGTCAATGATGTTCGCGCCGAAACCGACCAGGCAATCGCCGATGCCAAGGCGGGTGTCTCGGGTGCCAAGATCGATTACGATTCCACGTTCTCGGTCAAGGCCAAGGAGCTTAAGAAGACCATTTCGGGCGTTTTGGATTCGCTGAACGGTATCTCGGGTGACTTGGATAGCGCCGTGAGCGGTCTGACCGACGCTTCCGGTTCGCTCGCGAAGGGCCTTTCCAAGGCCGCTAAGCTGGTCAACAAGGCTTCGGATCAGCTGGGCGAGGCATCCGATAAGATCAGTGCCTTCAAGTCCGAGCTCGACGGCGCCCTGATGTCGGACGATCTTGCCACGATCAAGACGATGATCGGCAACGACCCCGAGGGTCTTGCCGTATCGCTTTCGGGCCCCGTCTCGCTCGACCGTAAGCCGGTCTATCCGATTCGCAACTACGGTTCGGCCATGGCGCCGTTCTATACGATTCTGTCGCTGTGGGTCGGCTCGATTGTCCTGGCCGCCATGATGAAGGTTTCGGTTAACGATGAGCTCATCAACGAACTCATTCCTGTACGTCTGCACGAGATTTATCTGGGCCGTTACCTGTTCTTTGGCGGCTTGGCCCTGCTGCAGGCGACACTCGTGTGCGCGGGCGACATCCTGTTCTTTGGCATCCAGTGCGACAACCCCCTGCAGTTTGTTCTGGCGGGCTGGGTTGCGAGCCTCGTGTTCTCCAATATTGTCTACACGCTCACGGTGTCGTTTGGAGATATCGGAAAGGCCCTCGCCGTCGTGCTGCTGGTCATGCAGGTCGGCGGTTCGGGTGGTACGTTCCCCATCGAGATGACCGGTCCCGTGTTCCAGGCGATCTATCCGTTCCTGCCGTTTACCCACGGCATCAACGCGATGCACGCCGCCATGGCCGGTGCCTACCATATGGAGTATTGGATTGAGTTAGGTATCTTGGCGAGCTACCTGATTCCGTCGCTTGCCCTGGGCGTCGTCTTCCGCCGCCCAGTCATCAAAGCCAACGACTGGATCATCGAAAAGCTGGAAAGCACCAAACTTATCTAGTTCAACAAGGTAATCCTTGATGTTTTGGCAAAGCCAGCGAGCGAGCCGCATTTGCGCCAAGGTGACGTGAAATGAAAGGGCGCCGACCTTCTGGTCGCGCCCTTGAAATTGAACGTCAGATTGGTGTGAATGCGGCTCGCGCAGCGTCGACCATTCCGCCGTTCGTTAGAACGGCGGAACAAAACGCTTTAGCGGGCTGGATTGCGATGCAGTGCTGGTTGTTGCTACAGTAGCGGGGCGTGCCGGGGGTCCGGTGCGCCCTGTTTTTATTTGACCATGAGGCGGCACGCGGCCATGCGCGTGCGGACACCACGCCCAGACTGAGCGCGAGGATGCCCTATGCCCCAATATGCCGTTGATGAAATCGAAAAGATGCCCGATAGCCCTGTGGCCCGCGAGGATTTGGGTGCCGGTGCCTCCCGTGGAGCCGGAGCGCGATCGCCGCTGTTCTGGAAGGTCTTGCTGCTTTCGGTGGCGGTCATCTGGGGCTATTCCTTTACGACCATGAAGGATGCGCTCGATACCATTCCGGTGTTTGAGCTGCTCTACGTTCGCTTCCTTCCGGCTTCGCTGGTCATGTTCGCCATCTTCCACAAGCGCATCATCGCGCATTTCAATGCCCGCAACTTGATCGTCGGGCTTGGCATGGGCGCGTTGATGTGGGGTGCTTACGGTTTGCAGACGATTGGCTTGGCGCAGACCACGGCGGGCAAGAGTGCTTTTTTGACTGGTACGTATTGCATCCTCGTTCCGTTTGCGAGCTACTTCTTGAGCGGCGAAAAGCTCACTCGCTATAACTTGGGCGCGGCGCTGTTGTGCTTAGCTGGCATCGGCTTGGTGGCACTCGATAGCGTCGAGTTTAATGCCGGCGATGTTATTACCCTGGGCGGTGCGATCTTCTTCGCGATTCAGATGGCCGTGACGGCCAAGTACGGCCGTAAGATGGATATCAACGTCATCACGTTTTGGATGTTTGTGGGCAATGGCGTTTTGAGTCTGATCACGTCGCTGCTGTTTGAGACCCAGGCGCCCCTCTCCGCATGGACGCCGAGCTTTACCGCCGTGATGGCCTTCCTCTCGGTGGGCTGTACGTGCGTGGCGCTGCTCATCCAAAATGTCGGTCTGGCACATGTCCCGGCCTCGACGGGCTCGCTGCTTCTCTCGATGGAGTCGCCCTCGGGCGTGCTGTTCTCGGTGCTGTTGATGGGAGAGGCGCTCACCTCGCGCTTGCTCGCCGGCTTTGCGCTCATCTTCCTATCGATTATCTTGAGCGAGACGCACTTCGATTTCTTGCGCCGAAAGCCGCGCCCGCAATTGTAAACAACTTGTTGCGCCGCCCTTCTGGGGCGGCATTTTTTATGCATCGCCCTTAAAGTAGTACCTTGCACTTTATGCTATCAAAGTGCTTGCTGCAAAAACGTTACTGGAGGGCATCTATGGCACCAGCTCTGTCCGATCTTCAACCGCAATCAGCGCCTCAGGCCACTATGGCGGCGCAGGCCGCCATCGGTGATGGCCTGGTCAAAGAGGCTCAGGCATTTGCCGATGAGCTTGCCGTATGGCGCCATGACCTCCATCAGATGCCCGAGCTCGGCAACAACCTCCCGCAGACATCTGCCTATATCCAGGCACGCCTGGACGAGATGGATATTCCCTATACCGTGCTCGTTGACGGTTCCTGTGCCGTGGGACTCATCGGCGCCGGTGCCGTCGCAGCGGCCCAGGGCAATGGCACGTGCACGGACGAGCAGGCCGGCACGGTCGTCATGCTCCGCGGCGATATGGATGCCTTGCCTGTTGCCGAGGAGTCGGGCGAGCCTTTTGCCTCCACCAATGGCTGTATGCACGCCTGCGGCCACGATATGCACGCGACGGCGCTGCTTGGCGCGGCCCGACTGCTCAAGGCGCGTGAGGCAGAGCTTGTGGAGGCAAACGCCACGGTCAAGTTGCTGTTCCAACCGGGTGAGGAGACCTTTGAGGGCGCCCGCGCCGCCATTGCCGACGGCCTGCTCCAGAATCCGCGCCCCCAGGCTGCCTTCGCCATGCATGTCAACAGCCAGTCGCCGCTTGGCCTGGTGCTCTTCGGAAGTCCGGCGCTCTCGGGCGTGTACGGTTTTCGCATCACGCTCCAGGGCAAGGGCGGCCATGGCTCGAGCCCCGAGATCTGCATCGACCCCATCACGGCTGGCGTGCATGTGCACCTGGCGCTGCAGGAGCTCATCTCCCGCGAGGTGCCGGCGGCCAAGGAGGTCGCGCTGACCGTGGGCAAGTTCGCCGGTGGTCTGGCGGCCAACGTCATTCCCGATACCTGTGTGCTCGAGGGAACGCTGCGCGGCTTCGATGTCGAGCTCATGGCTCACCTCAAGGAGCGTATCGTCGAGGTCGTCAACGGTGTGGCTGCAACGTATCGCACACCGGCGACCATCGAGACGCTCTCGGACGTTCCGCCGCTCGTGCTCGACGACGATATGACCCAGGCGTCGCTTGGCTATGTGGGTGCGGTGCTGCCCAAGGCCGCATTCCTGCCGTTGTTCCACGCCATGGCAAGCGAGGACTTCGCGCTCATTTCGAGCGAGATCCCGAGTGCGTACTTTACCGTGGGCGCAGCCGTGACCGACACGGACGAGCATTTTGCCCAGCACCATCCCAAGGCACGCTTTAACGATGCCGAGCTGCCACTCGGTGCTGCAGCGTATGCGGCAGTTGCCTTAGGTTACATCGCCGACCACCGGTAGCACCCAACCTTGCCTTTCAAGCCTGCGGGCATGGCCATAAGGCCTATGCCCTTGTCTTTCAAGGCAATTTTGGGCACTACCGGCGCCCGGCGCAGGCTATTCGTTTGTTTATAAAGGAGCAGTATGTCCCAGCAACGTAAGTTCTTCCCCGGCTGGCTTGTGGTGGCCTCCGGCTTTGTGATCATGGCCACGTGCTACACGATCTTCGTCAACTGCATGAGCCTGTTCCAGCCGCTCATCGTTAGCGACCTCGGGATCACGCTTGCCCAGTACAACATCTCCAATGCTATCTCCACCGTGGTGAGCGTTGTGGGTTCGCTCGTCATCGGCCATGTTGCCGATAAGGTCAGTGGCCGCGTCTTGGGTTCGCTTACCGTCATCGCCACCTCGGCGGTGCTCGTGGGCATGAGCTTTGTGGGCGAGCTTTGGCAGGTCTACGTGCTCTTTGCCGTCTCGGGCTGCTTTGCCGTCGCCTCGACCCGTCTGCTCATTAGTCTGGTGACCGCCAACTGGTTTACCGCCAAGCGTGGTCTTGCCATTTCCATCGCGCTTTCGGGCTCGGGCTTTGGCGGTGCTATCCTCTCGCCGATCGTGAGCTCGCTGATCGTGAGCGTGGGCTGGCGTTCCGCCTTCCTGGTGCTCGCTGCCGTCTGCATTGTGGCGGCACTGCCCATCACGGCCTACTCCTTCCGCACCAAGCCTTCCGAGATCGGCCTCAAGCCGCTCGGCGAGAACCCGGGCGATCCGTCCGCTTCCACCGCGGGCGATAAAAACGAGAAGGCTGCCCCCGAGGTCAGCGTGGGTTGGTCGCGCATCAAGAAGAGCCCGGCATTTTGGCTGCTCGTCGTCGCCTTCCTCTTTATGGGCCTGGTCAATGGCGCCATTCTTCCCAACCAGGTTACGAACATGACGAGCGTTACCGTCAACGGTGCCAAGATCGTCACGGGCGGCCACGATCCCATGTGGGCCGGTACGGTGCTTTCTGCCTACATGGTCACGGTCGTCATCGCCAAGATTTCGCTCGGTGCGATCTATGACCGTTTTGGCCTGCGCTTTGGCAACATCCTTGGCTCCGTTGCGTGCATCATCGCCTGCGTGGCGCTGTGCTTCCCGACGACGGATCTTGGCCCCATTATCGCCGCCGTGAGTTTTGGTATCGGAACGTGTATGGGCACCATCACGCCCACCATCGCCGCATCTAAGCAGTTTGGCATGGCCGACCTTGGCAAGGTCACGGGCACTATCACCTCGCTCGAGATGGTCGGCGGCACTGTGGGTGCCATTGTCTCGGGCGTGCTGTTCGATGCCTCGGGCTCCTTTGCGAGCACTTGGATCGTGTGCCTGGTGTGCTCCGTGGTCATGCTCGTATTCTTGCTGGCGTCCGAGCCCATCGCCGCCAAGCTGCGTGCGAGCGTGGCAGGGGAGTAAGCGCCCGCCACTCTTTTTTCGTTTGCCCCGTTCTGTCCGTGGTTGCCCTGGAAGCCGAATGGATGCTCGTACCGTCATTCGGTTTCCAAGGCGGCCACGGGCGGACGAAACGGATTACATGCCGCGGCGGCGCGTCTGGCCGAACGAGTCCCCATACCCTCGTTCGGTCAGACGCGCCGCCGCGTTTTATGTTTGTGCCGTATAATGACCACTACCTATGACGCGATACAAAAGAAAGGTGTTTGCCCATGCAGGCACAGAAGGCGGAGGGAACCCGCGACCTTATCGGCGCCGAGATGCGCGCCTGGCAAAAGATGCAGCAGATTGCGGCCGGCGTGTTCGAGCCGTTTGGTTTTAAGCCCATCGAGACGCCCGCGATCGAGCAGGTGGACGTATTTGTCCACGGTATCGGCCAGTCGACCGACGTCGTGCGCAAAGAGATGTTCCGCGTGTTTAGCGGTGCCAACCTGGAGCGCGTCTTTACCGAGGGCACCGACACCAAGCTCAAGCCCAAGCAGCGCCTGGCGCTTCGTCCCGAGGGCACGGCCGGCGTGGTTCGCGCCGTCGTGGAGAACAACCTGGTGCCCCAGGGCTCCACGCCGTTTAAGGCCTACTATGCCGAGGCCATGTTCCGCGGCGAGCGCCCCCAGAAGGGCCGTCTGCGTCAGTTCCACCAGGTAGGCATCGAGTGGCTCGGCGCTCCCGATCCGGCAGCAGATGCCGAGTGCATCATCATGCTCATGGAGTTCTACAAGCGCCTGGGCTTTGATCTTTCCAAGCTTCGTCTGCTTATTAACTCGATGGGCGATGCCCAGTGCCGTCCGGCATACCGCGAGCAGGTCAAGCAGTTTATCCTCGATCACGCCGACGAGATGTGCGACGAGTGCCGCGAGCGTGCCGAGCTCAACCCGCTGCGCGCCTTCGACTGCAAGAACGATCACTGCCGCGAGATCATGGCCGACGCTCCGCTGATGGGCGACAACCTGTGCGACGAGTGCCGCGAGCACTACGAGCAGGTCAAGCGCTATCTGGATGTCGCCGGTATCGAGTATGTCGAGGATCCCACCCTGGTGCGCGGCCTGGACTACTACACCCGCACCGTCTTTGAGGTCGAGGCCCCCGGTGCCGGTGTCGGCTCCATCGGTGGCGGCGGCCGCTACGACGGCCTGGTCGAGCTCGAGGGCGGCAAGCCCACGGCAGGCGTCGGCTTCGCCGTCGGCTTTGAGCGTGCCCTGCTGGCCCTGCAGGCCTTTGGCAGCGACCTGGGTGCCGAGGAGACCCCGTGCGTCTACGTCGCCAACGCCGGTAAGGAACTGCGTCAGAACGTCTTTGCCATTACGCAGGAGCTCCGCGCCGCAGGGATCGTGACCGAGGCCGATTACCAGGGCCGTTCGCTCAAGGCTCAGTTTAAGCAGGCCGACAAGGTGGGCGCCAAGCTCATCCTGGTCCTGGGTGGTGACGAGCTTGCCGCCGGCAAGGTCAAGGTGCGCGATATGGAGAGCCATGACGAGGTCCTCGCCGATCTGGACAACGTTGTCGAGGCGGTTCGCGAGCGCCTGTAGCGCATCATGCTGAGCTGCGGGCCTGCTAATGTGCCCTGCTCATGGCGAGCGATTGTTACGGGGGTGTTTCGCATTTATGCGGAATGCCCCCGCTTGCGTATGCCGCCTACCGAGAAATACGACCATTTGGGGCAAAAACCCTTGCAATGCAGAAAATACTTTTGTGTGGTAAAGCGCAATCAGTGTCGAAAGTATTTCTCAAGTGCCTATAATGAATACCGCATGTTACGTGCATAGAAGGAGGAATGGGAGGAAACGTGGCTGAGAACCTAAGCAACCAGTCTGTACCCGAAGCCGCGGCGCGCGTCGCTGCCGTGGTCAACCGCCTCGTTAACCGAATCGGCTCGAATGCCGAGTCCAGGGAGCGTCTCGCCGAGATCGAGATCCCCGAGGAGCTGCGCGACAATCTGGCGCTGTTCCTGCGCCTGGAGCGTCGTGTGCTTAGCGAGTATGATCCCGAGATCGCGGACCTGTTCGACAAAATCCTGTCGGCCGAAATTGTGGCCAATGCCGGCAACCCCGGTACGCGCGCTGCCGACGAGGCCGTCGATGAGCAGGGCGTACCTACCGCCGATGAGTCCACTGCCGTGGCGTTCCGTGAGGTCGTCGATATTATCGACAGCCTGCCGCTCGATAAGCAGCAGGTTATCGTCCGCGCCTTTACGAGCTTCTTCCATCTGGCAAACCTGTCGGAGGAGAACTACCGCGTGGCCCAGCTGCGCGAGCGCGAGGCCGGCGCGTCGACCGATACCGAGGTTGATCCCGCTAACGAGCTCACCGTTGCCTACCACCAGCTGGTAGAGGAGATGGGCGTCGAGGGCGCCAACGAGCTGCTCGGCAAGCTGGAGTTCCACCCCGTCTTTACCGCACATCCCACCGAGGCTCGTCGTAAGGCCGTCGAGGGCAAGATCCGCCGTATCTCCAACCTGCTGGAGGAGCGTCCGCGCCTGGGTGGCTCCGACCTGGTGGAGAACGAGCGCCATATGCTGCAGGAGATCGACGCCCTGGTGCGCACGAGCCCCATCGCGCTCAAGAAGCCCACGCCCGTCGAGGAAGCCGATACCATCATCGACATCTTCGACAACACGCTGTTCGACATCATTCCCGTCATCTATCGTCGCTTTGACGACTGGGTGCTGGGCGACAAGGCCGGCACCGTGCCGCCGCTGTGCCCGGCGTTCTTCCATCCTGGCAGCTGGATCGGTTCCGACCGCGACGGCAACCCCAACGTCACCGCCAAGGTGAGCCGCGAGGTCGCCGCCAAGTACTTCACCCATATGGTGCTCAAGCTCGAGGACAAGTGCCGCCGCATTGGCCGCAACCTGACGCTCGAGGCCGAGTACAGCAAGCCTTCTGCCGAGCTCATGAACCTGTGGAACCACCAGGTCGAGATGAGCGCTCAGTACACGGCCCGCGCCGAGCTCATCTCCGAGCACGAGCCGCATCGCGCCGTCATGCTCGTCATGGCCGACCGCCTGAACGCCACCGTGCGCCGCATTACCGACACCATGTACCACAGTGCCGATGAGTTCCTGGAGGACCTGCGTGTCGTCCAGCGTTCGCTGGCCGCCTGCGGTGCCGTCCGTGCTGCCTACGGTCCGGTCCAGACCATCATCTGGCAGGTCGAGTCCTTCGGCTTCCATATGGTCGAGATGGAGTTCCGTCAGCACTCCGTGGTGCATGCCCGCGCCCTCAAGGATATCCACGAGAACGGTATCCACGGCGACCTGCAGCCCATGACGCGCGAGGTTATCGACACCTTCCGTGCCATCGGCTCCATCCAAAAGCGCTATGGCAAGAAGATGGCGCACCGCTACATCATCTCGTTCACCAAGAGCGCTCAGCATGTGGCCGACGTCTTTGAGCTTGCCCACCTGTCCTTCGCACACGAGGAAGACGTCCCCGAGCTCGACGTGATCCCGCTGTTCGAGCAGCTCGAGGACCTCGAGGGCTGCGTCGACGTGCTCGACCAGATGCTCACCCTTCCTGTGGTGCAAAAGCGCCTTGCCCAGACCAACCGCCGCATGGAGGTCATGCTGGGCTACTCCGACTCCTCCAAGGATGCCGGTCCTACCACGGCCATGCTCGCCCTGCACTCCGCACAGGAGCGCATCGCCAAGTGGGCCGAGAAGAACGATATCGACCTGGTGCTCATGCACGGTCGCGGCGGTGCCGTGGGCCGTGGCGGCGGTCCGGCCAACAAGGCCGTGCTGGCGCAGCCCAAGGGTTCGGTCAACTGCTTCTTTAAGCTCACCGAGCAGGGCGAGGTCATCTTTGCCCGTTACGGCAACCGCACGCTGGCTCAGCGCCATGTTGAGTCCGTTGCCGCCGCAACGCTTTTGCAGTCGGCCCCGAGCGTCGAGAAGACCAACACCGAGACCACGCAGAAGTTCTGGGATATGGCCGAGAAGCTCAACGCCGCAAGCCACGAGCGCTATCTGGACCTGCTGAACACCGAGGACTTTACACCGTGGTTCTCGACCGTGACGCCGCTGACCGAGGTCGGTCTGCTGCCGATCGGCTCGCGTCCCGCCAAGCGCGGCTTGGGTGCCAAGTCGCTCGACGACCTGCGTACCATTCCGTGGATCTTCAGCTGGAGCCAGGCGCGCATCAATCTGGCCGCTTGGTACGGCCTGGGCACCGCCTGCGAGCAGCTGGGCGACCTTGACCAGCTTAAGGCTGCCTACCAGGAGTGGCCGTTCTTCCGCACCTTTATCGACAACATCGAGATGTCGATCGCCAAGACCGACCAGCGCATCGCCAAGATGTATCTGCACCTGGGCGATCGCCAGGATCTGTCCGAGAAGGTCTTCACCGAGATGCAGCTCACGCGTAAGTGGGTCCTTGCCATCGTCGGTGACGAGTGGCCGCTGCAGCGCCGCCGCGTGCTCGGCTGTGCCGTTCGCGTGCGTAACCCCTACGTCGACGCCCTGTCTATCGCCCAGGTCCGCGCCCTTCGCGAGGTGCGTATGAACCAGGACGAGATGGCCGAGGAGAAGAAGGCCGAGTATATGAGCCTGATTCTTTCGACTGTGACCGGCGTCTCGGCAGGTCTGCAAAACACGGGGTAATAGATAGCCCTGTAGTCGTCCGGGCCCGCCATAGGTTTACTTTTAGGCACGTCCTCGGACATGCGAGAAGCCCCGCTGCGCACTTCGTGCGGCGGGGCTTCTCGCGTCCTGCGGGATGTGCCTAAAAGTAAACCTATGGCGGGCCCTACGATGTCCGGTCTTCTGCGGATTACGGGCTGAGGGAAGAATGGCGCGCTTCGCGCGTTTTGGATGGGGATCTGTCCCGGCGGCGCGTGCGGCGCTTCGCGCCTAGCGCCTTATCGGTCGGGATTGAGATGCATTTGGCGCTTCGCGCGTTTTGGACGGCGGTCGTGGTTCCTTTTGGGGCTGCGGCCACCTTTTTGTACTTGTCAATTGTGAACGTTCTGTTAATGGGTTGGTGGGTGGTTGGTTGTTATCGGTGAGCGGCGTATCCTTCCTACGGTTTATCTAGTGTGTTAGATGAAAGGAAGAGGGCGCTCGTCATTGTTTGAATGTGAATTGCCGTTTGACCACAAGAAGCTGCATCTGGAGCTTGAGGACAAGAACTTCGCAGGTGTGATGGAGGGTCATCAAAACGAGTTTGAGACTACGAAAACGCAGCAAGAGCTGGTAGAGGAGTCGCTTGCCAATCCTTATGGCTCGTCTTCGCTCGAGGAGCTTTGTGCTGGCAAGAAGGATATCGTTATCATCAGTTCTGACCATACGCGTCCGGTTCCCTCGCGCGTGACAATGCCTATTCTGCTGCATCACATTCATACTGCTGCGCCCGAGGCTCGCGTTCGTATTCTGGTTGCTACGGGTATGCACCGTCCTTCGACGCATGAGGAACTCGTCGACAAGTATGGCGAGGAGATCGTCGCCAACGAGGAGATCGTCATGCATGTCGCGACCGACGACAGCATGATGAAGAAGATCGGCACCCTGCCTTCTGGCGGTGAGTGCATCATCAACAAGATCGCTGCCGATTGCGATCTGCTGCTTGCCGAGGGTTTTATTGAGCCGCACTTCTTTGCCGGCTTCTCCGGCAGCCGTAAGTCCGTGCTGCCCGGTATCGCCAGCTACAAGACCATCATGTACAACCACAACGGTCAGTTTGTGAACGACTCTCATTCGCGTGCCGGCAACCTGTGTCACAACCACGTGAGCGAGGACATGTTTGCCGCTGCCGAAATGGCTCACCTCGCCTTCGTGCTCAACGTGGTGCTTAACGGCAAGCACGAGGTCATCGGCTCCTTTGCCGGCGACATTCATAAGGCCCATGAGGCTGGCTGCGAGTTCGTGAAGAGCCTTGCCGGCGTTGAGCCTGTCGAGTGCGAGATCGCCATCACCACCAACGGCGGCTATCCGCTCGACCAGAACATCTACCAGGCCGTGAAGGGTATGTGTGCTGCCGAGGCCACACTTCCCGAGGGCGGCGTGATTATCGACGTCGCCGGTTGCGCTGATGGTCACGGCGGCGAGGGCTTCTACCACAACATCGCCGACAACGACCCGGCGGAGTTCGAGCGCGCCTGCATCGACCGTCCCAAGGACGAGACCCTGCCCGATCAGTGGACGAGTCAGATCTTCGCCCGCATTCTGGCACATCACCCTGTGATCATGGTCACCGACCTGTGCGATCACCAGATGATCAAGGATATGCACATGACCCCGGTCAACACCCTCGAGGAGGCGCTCAAGCTCGCCTTCGAAATGAAGGGTGCAGACGCCAAGGTTGCCGTTATTCCCGATGGCCTGGGTGTTGTCGTCGCACAGCGCTAGCGCGCGACCCAAACGATTCGTTTATAACCGACAAGAAAGATAAGGTTTATGCTTACCAAACTTCTGTGTGAATTCGGCGCAACGGCCCTCATGATCGTCTTTGGCGTGGGCGTGCACTGCGACACCGTGCTCAAGGGCACCAAGTATCAGGGCTCCGGCCATATGTTTGCCATCACCACCTGGTCTTTTGGCATCTCGGTCTGCCTGTTTGTCTTTGGCGGCGCCGTGTGCATGAACCCGGCCATGGTGCTTGCCCAGTGCATCGTCGGCCTGGTGCCGTGGGGTAACTGCATCCCCTTCATGCTTGCCGATATGCTCGGTGGCTTTGTGGGCGCCGTGATCGCTTGGTTTATGTATGCCGATGAGTTCAAGGCCTCCGAGGGTGTTGTCGACCCCATCGCTCAGCGCAACATCTTCTCGACCAACCCCACCACCGAGGGCACCAACTATGCCCGTAACTTCTTCTGCGAGGCCATCTGCACCTTCGTGTTCATCAGCGCTATCCTTGCTGCCGCTAGTCGCGCTGGTGAGGACGTCCTGATGCTCGCGATTTGCGTCGGCCTGATCGTTTGGGCCGTTGGTATGGGCATGGGCGGCATCACCGGCTTCGCCATGAACCAGGCTCGTGACCTTGGTCCTCGTCTTGCTTACCAGGTGCTGCCGATTAAGAACAAGGCCGATAACAACTGGAAGTATGGCCT
Organism: uncultured Collinsella sp.; assembly: GCA_934667065.1. Taxonomy (GTDB): domain Bacteria; phylum Actinomycetota; class Coriobacteriia; order Coriobacteriales; family Coriobacteriaceae; genus Collinsella. Next base: position 117,503 of record CAKULD010000008.1, on the reverse strand, counting down.
GCTTGTTCCTGGCATCGCTCCGTTTGTCGGTGCTATCGTGGCTGCACTGTTTGTGCATGGTTTCTTGGGCATGTTCTAGTCCAGGGCTACATAGTTGTCCGCTGGCCGCATGGGGTAACTTCCCAGCGCGTCCTCGGACATGAAAGAACCCCCGCTGCGCACTACGTGCGGCGGGGGTTCTTTCGTCCTGCGGAATGCGCTGGGAAGTTACCCCATGCGGCCAGCTGCGGGGTCTTTGTTGCTCTCGAGTAGGCAACCCAACATATATATCTGAATTTGGATGTGGTGGGCGCTTTGCTGGTTGGGGCTTTGGGGTGTGTGCCTCACTTTGGGATGCATGGCGCCTTGGGATGGGCCGTGCTTTGGGATGAGGGGGTTACTTAGTTGAAGAGGGGCTTGATGGCTGATAGGTAGTCTTTGGCTACGTCTTCTTTTGGGGCTTGGAAGTTGTGCCAGGCCCACCATTGGACTGTTCCTACGAAGCTTGAGGCTATGTGGTGTAGTAGGAAGCTTCGGTCCATGGTGGCGGCGGGGCCGTTTGGGTCGGTAGGAACGGTTTCGGCTGCTCGTGACATGATGGTCTTGCGTAAGCAGTCGGCGAAGACGCGTGAGCCGGCGCCGGCTACCAGGGCTCGTACGCCTTGGCGACGCTCCCAGAGGTTGTTGAGGATGTGCTCGACTTGTATGAGCGGGTCGTCGAGGGGCGTGCCGTCATCGTCGAGGGCGTGGGTGCAGATGTCGCTCACGAGCTCTGCGAGTAGGTCGTCTTTGCTCTTGAAAAGGCCGTAGAACGTCGCGCGGCCCACGTTGGCACGCGCGATGATGTCGCCGACGGTGATCTTGCCGTAGTCTTCCTCGCGCAGGAGATCGGAGAAGGCCGCAACGATGGCGGCGCGGCTTTTGGTTTTGCGGGCATCCATTCTTATGCGTCCACGTGGACGAGCAGGCAGCGGAGGGTGCCCGAGCAGCCTTCGTAGGGGCGCTTACCAGCGCCGTAGCCGACGGCTTCGATGCGATAACGGGCCGGCAGGTGCTCGGACGTGCGCAGTGCGGCGACGATGGCGGCACCCGTGGGCGTCACGAGTTCGCCGGCGACCGGTGCGGGCGTGAGGGCGATATTGCCTGCCTGGCACAGGTTGACGACGGCGGGCACCGGGATGGGCATAAGGCCGTGGGCGCAGCGGATGGTGCCGCGGCCCTCGGAGAGCGACTCGACGACAATATCCTTGATGCCCAGGTCATCGAGGCAGATGGCGACCGAGCAGACGTCGACGATGGAGTCGACGGCGCCTACCTCGTGGAACATGACGGTCTCGGGTGTTTTGCCGTGCGCCTTGGCCTCGGCGGCGGCGAGCGCAGTAAAGATAGCGAGCGCGCGACGCTTGGCGCCATCGCTCAGCTGCGAGCCGTCGATGATCTCGGTGACGTCTGCCAGGGAGCGGTGATGATGAGCGTGGTGGTGACCGTCGTGGTCATGGGCATGTTCATGCGTGTGCTCGTGGCAGTGAGCATGTTCATGCTCGTGATGATGCTCGTGGTCGCCATGGTCGTGATGGTGGTGATGAGCGTGCTCGTGCGCGTGCTCGGCGGTCGCGTCGTTGCCGTAGAGCCAGGCCATGTCGTGGTCGTGATTCTCCAGCTCGGCCGCAAGCTGAACGTCGAAGTCGCAGGCGTCGATGCCATGCTTGTTTACGCGCGTCACGGCAACCTCAAAGCCGTCGACCGGAAGCGTGGCGAGCTGCTCGCGCAGGTGCTCCTCGCTGGCGCCCAGATCGAGTAGCGCTGCGACGGTCATGTCGCCGCTGATGCCCGAGGTGCCGTCGATGATAAGCGTGTGCTGATGGTTGGACATGAAATGCTCCTTAGCGGGCGCAGGGCGTGCCGGCGCTCAGATGATTGATAAGACTTGCCTGGTAGGCGGCTCCAAAGCCGTTGTCGATGTTGACGACCGAAACGCCGCTGGCGCAGGAGTTGAGCATAGCGAGCAGTGCGGCCACGCCGCCAAAGCTCGCACCGTAGCCCACGCTGGTGGGGACGGCGATGACCGGACAGCTCACCAGGCCGCCGATGACGCTTGCCAGGGCGCCCTCCATGCCGGCAATGGCGATGACCACCTGTGCCTGGGCAAGTTCCTCGGCATGAGCGAGCAGGCGGTGCAGGCCGGCGACGCCCACGTCGTAAAGGCGGTCGACCTCGTTGCCATAGAATTCGGCCGTCAGCGCTGCCTCTTCGGCGACGGGCAGGTCGCTCGTGCCGGCGCAGGCGACGACGATGCGTCCGTTGCCGGTGGGGGAGGGCATGCCGCCCACGAGGGCGAGCTGGGCGTCCGGGACATATCCCAGGTCGATGTTATCGGCAAGAAGCTCCGCGGTGCGTGCTGCCTTATCGGCATCGAGCCGTGTGACTAGGATGCGCTCCTGGCCTGCATCGAGCAGCGCTTCGATAATGGCGGCAATCTGCTCGGCGGTTTTACCGGCGCCGTAGATAACCTCACCGGCTCCCTGGCGCACCCCGCGCGAAAGATCGAGCTGAGCAAAGCCCAGATCGGCGGTCGGCGCCGTTTGGATGCGCGTGAGGGCATCGGCCGGTGCAACGCTTCCGTCTGCCACGTTACTTAGCAATTGCTCAAGATCGCGTTTGTCCATATAAGTTCCCTTCGACGCTTAAAAGTGTAGCACGCGAAGGGTTATTTCCGAACATTAGAGCAAAATTGTTCGGAAATCTAATATGTCAGATTTGATGGGTTTGTGAGGCCAACTCGCTAGTCGCGCAGGATGATGTCCATGGCGAGCATCAGGTTGCGCTCATCGATGGCAAACGGGGCCGCCTCGCGCGTCTTGGGCTTGGCGCAAAACGCGATGCCGGTGCCTGCGGCCTGAATCATGGGGATGTCGTTAGCGCCATCGCCGATTGCTACGGTGTGAGCCATGTCGACACCGCACTCAACTGCCCAATCCAGCAGCTGGATGAGCTTGGACTCCTTGGTCACAATGTCGGCCGCCAGTTTGCCGGTGAGCTTGCCGTCCGCGACCTCCAGGCGGTTGGCTAGGCAAAAGTCAATGCCCGCGGCGGCTACGATCTTGTCGGCGACCTCGTGGAAACCGCCGCTCACCACGCCGACCTTCCAGCCCTTGCTGTGTGCCGAGCGCACAAGCTCCAACGCGCCGGGGGTAAACGTCACGCGCTCAAAGGTGCGCTCGAACACGCTCTCGTCCAGGCCAGCAAGCAGCCCCACGCGCTCCTCGAGCGCCTGCTTAAAGTCCAGCTCGCCGCGCATGGCGCGCTCGGTGATCTGCGCCACCTGCTCGCCCACGCCGGCTTCCTCGCCCAACAGGTCGATAACCTCCTGGTTGATGAGGGTGGAGTCGATATCCATAACAATGAGGCGTGCAGTCATGACGGGCCTTTCCATGTGCTGTTTTATTGGGGCATATTGTCGCACGTGACGCGTACGGGCGGATGCCGCAGTGTGTCAATTGTTTCGTCTCCGTCAAGTCTTTGAGCGCGAGCCACTTTTTCGCGGTACATCGGCACAGGTGCGATAAGATAGAACGCCATGTCTGGCTGCGCGGTTTACGCAGGCTGGGCAAATCTGTACGACGCCGCCCGGAACGACACGGGGCGGCACAGATCCATAAAGGAGGATCACTGGTATGAGCCAGACCCGTCCCATCGACGAGCATTCCATGCACACCCGTACCTGCGGCGAGCTTCGCCGCGAGAACGTGGGCGAAGAGGTTACCCTCACCGGTTGGGTGAGCCGTCGCCGCGATCACGGCGGCCTTATCTTCTGCGACCTTCGCGACCGCGAGGGCATCACGCAGCTCACCTTCGACCCCGAGCACTCCGACGGCGATGCCTTTAAGATCGCCGAGACCATGCGCCCCGAGTGGCCCATCAAGATTCACGGCGTCGTGCGCGCCCGTGGTGAGGAGACCACCAACGCCAAGCTCGCGACCGGCGAGATTGAGGTCCTGACCGACCACGCCGAGGTGCTCAACACTTCCGTCACCCCGCCGTTCCAGATCGAGGATGGCATCGAGACCAGCGAGGACACCCGTCTGCGCTATCGCTATCTGGACCTCCGTCGTCCCGAGATGATGGCCAACCTCAAGCTGCGCTCCGACTTTACCTTCGCCATTCGCGAGGCGCTGCACAACCGTGAGTTCATGGAGGTCGAGACGCCCTCCCTGTTCAAGTCCACGCCCGAGGGCGCTCGCGACTTCATCGTCCCCAGCCGCATCCAGCCGGGCAACTTCTACGCCCTTCCGCAGTCCCCGCAGCTCCTGAAGCAGCTGCTCATGGTCGGTGGCGTCGAGCGCTACTACCAGGTCGCCAAGTGCTTCCGCGACGAGGACCTGCGCGCCGACCGTCAGCCCGAGTTCACCCAGGTCGATATCGAGATGTCCTTCGTGGACCAGAACGACGTCATGAGCGCGCTCGAGGAGGTCCTGTCCGATGCCTTCGGCCGCATGGGTGTCGAGATGCCCACGCCGCTGCGTCGCATGGACTACTGGGAGGCCATGGACACCTATGGCTCCGACAAGCCCGATACCCGCTACGGTATGCACCTGGTCGACCTGACCGACGTGTTCGCCAACTCCAAGTTCAAGGTCTTCGCGACCGCCGCGAACGAGGAGGGCTCCGTCGTCAAGGCCATCAACGCCAAGGGCGCCGGCGCCTGGGCCCGTGCCAAGATCGATAAGCTCGCCGGCGTGGCCTCCACGTTTGGCGCCAAGGGCCTGGCCTGGATCGCCTTCCGCGAGGACGGCTCCATCAACAGCCCCATCGTCAAGTTCTTCTCGGACGAGGAGATGGCTGCTCTGCGCGAGCGCATGGACGTCGAGCCCGGCGACCTTGTGATGTTCGCCGCTGGCCCGCGCCTGCTCTCCGACGAGATCCTGGGCGGCATGCGTTCGCACATGGCCAACGCGCTCGAGATCAAGCGCGAGGGTCACGACTTCCTGTGGGTCGTCAACTTCCCGCTGTTCCACTGGGACGAGGACCGCAAGGCCTACGCCGCCGAGCACCAGCCCTTCACCCTGCCGACCGAGACCGACATCGCCAAGATCGAGGCCGATCCGCTGGCAGCCGGTTCGTGCACCTACGACTTTGTCATGGACGGCTTTGAGGCCGGCGGCGGTGGTATGCGTATCCACAATGCCGAGATGCAGATGTCCATGCTCAAGCTTCTGGGCTTTACCGAGGAGCGCGCCGAGTCTCAGTTCGGCTTCCTCATGGAGGCCCTCAAGTTTGGTGCGCCCCCGATGGGCGGCTTTGCTCTGGGCCTGGACCGCGTGTGCATGCTGCTCACCGGCTCCGACTCCATCCGCGACGTCATGGCGTTCCCCAAGACGGCCAGCGGCTCCGACCTCATGTCGGGCGCCCCGAGTGCCGTTTCCGGCGCCCAGCTCAAGGACGTCAGCCTGCGCCTGATGTAGACGAACGGCTTACATATTGCTCGCAACGAGGGAGGGACACGTGCCTTCCCTCGTTTTTTGTGCGTCAGGGCGCGTCTTGTTGACCCCGTGGGCAAAAAATGCCAAATATGAGTACTGTTGCAACGGGAGTAGCATATTTTTTGGCCCATTTCGGACCAAAATGAGGTGAAAATCAATTTATCTAACACCCTATAGGCATTGAATAGGGCTGTGCAGGGCGCCGAAATTGCTCAAAGGGAGCATTTTGGGCTCGATTTTGCTGCTACTAAATTAGTGACAGTACTCATATTTGCCACTTTTTGCCCACGGGGTATCCGAAAGGGCACTCGACAAGCATCTAACGCTACAATAACTACCACGTGGCTGGGTTTGCCGGCCGAATGTTCGATGCCGCGGGAGGGGACATGGTCGAGTTTACAAAGACGATTAAAGATCCGTTGGGACTGCATGCCCGCCCGGTTGCGCTGCTTTATGACATCATCGCCAGACATCGTAGTGACGTGTCGGTCAGCATTGGCGACCGCCATACCGATGGTCGCGACGTTATGGGCCTCATGGCTCTCTACGGCGAGTGCGGCGAGGACATCATCTTCCGCGTTTCGGGCGTAGACGAGGCTTCGTGCGTCACGTCGATCAGAAACCTTTCGCTCTAAGCGCAGTGTAATGTGACAAAGGGACAGTTCCTTTGTCACATGAATTGGTATGACAAGGCACGGCAAAGGGATAGCCCCTGCCGTGCCTTGCTTGTTTCATATAGGAAACTTTTCCGAAAACTGAATAGGGACCCTTTCCAAAAAGTTAACCACGTGCTAGTTTACTAAGGCGAACATAGATGTGGTTAACTTTTGCTGCGTCGATGTTATGGACGAACCGATGTTAGGAGTCAAGTCATGTCTAGCGGACCGCAGATGCCGGCCATGCCGCTTTCGATGGTGAAGGCGGGCGAAACGGTGCACGTGTCTCGGGTAAAGGGCAACGAGGACATGAAGCATCACCTTAAGGATCTGGGCTTTGTCGAAGGCAGCGAGATTCATGTGGTGAGCTCGAGTGGCGCCAACATCATCGTCACCGTGCTTGGTGCGCGCTTTGGCATCGATTCCAAAGTCGCCATGCACATCATGACCGTTGGCTAGCCGACGGCATCCTGTAAGTACTGAAAGGGGGACAAGTAAATGAAGACGTTGGGTGACGTTAAGGTGGGCGAGAGCTCTACCATCGTCAAGCTTCACGGCGAGGGCGCACTCCGTCGCCACCTTATGGACCTGGGCCTCATCAAGGGCACTTCGTTCAAGGTCGTGAAGGTCGCTCCGCTCGGTGATCCGGTCGAGATCAACGTGCGCGGCTACGAGCTTTCCATCCGCAAGGAGGAGGCCGCTGTCGTCGAGGTCCAGTAATGGGCCCTTTGGCGGATATTTCTGCAGATAGAGTTAGATTTTTCTAACTTATCCAGCACTTTTGATGCACATATTCGGCCTGCGCGGAGAAAGCAGCGCGGGCAAACAAGGAAGAAGGATTGAATGGCGGATTCTCAGATCCATGTCGCGCTGGCGGGTAACCCCAACTGCGGCAAGACCACGCTTTTCAACCTGATCACCGGCGCCAACGGCTATGTTGGCAACTGGCCCGGTGTCACGGTTGAGAAAAAGGAAGCCAAGCTCCTGAGTGACAAGAACGTCACCATCACGGACCTCCCCGGCATCTACTCGCTTTCCCCCTACAGCCCCGAGGAGCAGTGCTCGCGCGACTACCTCATGAGCGGCGAGCCCGATGTCGTCGTTCAGGTGGTCGACGCCACTAACTTGGAGCGTAACCTGTACCTGGCGCTTCAGGTCATCGAGACCGGCCTGCCCGTGGTCGTCGCCCTCAACATGGCCGACCTGGTCGAGAAGAACGGCGACAAGATCGACACCGCCAAACTCTCCAAGAAGCTCGGCTGCCCGGTCATGATGATCTCGGCTCTTAAGAACAAGGGTATCAAGGAGCTCTTCGACCAGGTTAAGCAGTCCGCCGCTTCCAAGGGCCAGGTGCCGGAGCACAAGTTCGACTCCTCCATCGAGGATGTTCTGACGCACATCGAGAACAACCTGTCGGCAAGCGTTCCCGCCAACAAGCGCCGCTACTACGCCGTCAAGCTGTTCGAGCGCGATGCGGACGCCTGCAAGCTCATCAACCTCACCAAGGAGAAGGCCGCTCGCGTTGAAGAGCTGGTCGCCCAGTGCGAGCAGGATTGCGACGACGACGCCGAGTCCATCATCACCGGCGAGCGTTACGGCCTGATCGCCCACATCATTGACGAGTGCATGACCAAGGCCCCGGCCAAGATGAGCACCTCCGAGAAGATCGACCGCATGGTCACCAACCGTATTTTGGGCCTGCCGATCTTTGTCGTCATCATGTTCTGCGTGTACTACATTGCCGTTTCCACCCTGGGTGGCACGGTGACCGACTTCACCAACGACCAGCTCTTTGGTACCGACGGCTGGTACGTGCTGGGTCAGGGCCGCGATGCCTACGACGAGGCCGTGGAGGCCGCAGGCGACGACGCCGATTCGGTCGATCCCGCGGAGTATGGCCCCTATGTCCCGGGCATCACCACCGTGGTGCACGACGCCCTCGTGGCGGGCGGCACCGAGGACGGCGGCCTGGTCGATTCGCTCGTCTGTGACGGTATCGTCGGCGGCCTGGGCGCCATCTTCGGCTTCGTGCCGCAGATGTTCCTGCTCTTTGTGATGCTGTCCTTCTTGGAGGACTGCGGCTACATGGCCCGCGTCGCCTTCATCATGGACCGCGTGTTCCGCCGCTTTGGCCTGTCCGGTAAGTCCTTCATTCCTATGCTCGTGTCTTCGGGCTGCGGCGTCCCCGGCGTCATGGCTACCAAGACCATCGAGAACGAGAAGGACCGCCGCATGACGGTCATGACCACCACGTTCATCCCCTGCGGCGCTAAGCTGCCGATCATCGCCCTGCTCATGGGCTCCATCATCGGCGACTCTTCCACCACCGCCGCGTGGATCAGCCCGCTGTTCTACTTCCTGGGCGTCTTTGCCGTCATTGCTTCGGGCCTCATGCTCAAGAAGACCAAGCTCTTCGCCGGCCGCCCGACCCCGTTTGTCATGGAGCTGCCTGCCTACCACTTCCCGGCGATCCGCTCTTGGGCGCTGCACGTGTGGGAGCGCTGCTGGGCCTTTATCAAGAAGGCCGGCACGGTCATCTTCGCCTCTACCGTTGTGGTTTGGTTCCTGTCCAACTTTGGTACCTACAATGGCGCCTTCGGCTTCCTGCCCGCTATGGAGGGCATCCCCGAGGAGTTCATGGACTACTCCGTGCTCGCCATGCTCGGCAACCTGGTCGCTTGGATCTTCGCGCCGCTCGGCTTTAGCACCTGGCAGGCAACCGCGCTGACCGTCTCGGGCCTCGTTGCCAAGGAGAACGTCGTCGCTACCGCCGGTTCGCTGCTGTCCGTTGCCGACGCTGCCGAGACCGACCCGAGCCTGTGGACCGCGTTCGCCGGCATGTTCCCGACCATGGGTGCCTGCGTTGCCTTTGGTGCCTTCAACCTGCTGTGCGCTCCGTGCTTTGCCGCTATGGGCACCATCCGTAACCAGATGGACTCCGGCAAGTGGACCGCGATCGCCATCGGTTACGAGTGCGCCTTCGCTTGGGTGATCGGCCTGTTCATCAACCAGTTCTATAACCTGCTTGTTCTGGGTCAGTTTGGTATCTGGACGGTTGTCGCTATCGTGCTGCTGGTCGCGATGCTCTTCCAGATCTTCCGTCCCATGCCCAAGCATGCCTGGACCGACGAGGACGAGACCAACACCGCCTCCGCCGCTGTTTCCGCCTAAGTCCAAATAAGGACCAGTCCCTTTCCGCGAAGCCCGGGTATCCCGACGATACCCGGGCTTTTTGGGAGATGTGGCGTTTCCGCAGATAAAAGCGACCAAAATAAACCTGTCCCTTTTTGGCAGATGGGGGATGGTGTAAAGTAAGTGGTGGTTAACTAGAGGAGGCTTGCTATGGCACCTATCGATATCGTTGTTCTGGCTGTGATCGGTATTGCGTTTGTCGCCGTGTGCGTGCGCATCTACCGTAAGGGCACTTGCGCCGACTGCGCCCAGGGCGGCGTTTGCACGGGGCATTGCTCCAACAAGAAGACCTGCGCGGCGCTTAAAGGCGTGGACAAGATTGCCGAGGATCTTGGTCGCGGCATTCGGTAATAAAACCCTGGCTCAAACGCCCCGCGAGCATCCGTTCGCGGGGCGTTTTTCGCATTTGGGGGTAGGCGCGGCGAGTGGACGAGTGATTTTGGGGTATCGTTAACCGTATTGTTAATTAGCAACTTACCAACACCGGAGTAATCCCATGAGCGCTCGCGTAACCATGAAGGACATAGCCGCCGAGCTCGGCGTTTCCATCAATACCGTGCACAAAGCCCTGACGGGCAAGGCCGGCGTGAGCGAGTCCGTGCGCGCCAAAGTTAACGATAAGGCCGAGGAGATGGGCTATCACCGCAACACGAGCGCTTCGAGTCTGCGTCGCAAGGACATCAACCTGATCTTTTGCCTGCCGTGCGCATCGCGCGAGGGTGCTTACTTCTATCGCTACCTGTGGGAAGGCTGCAACCGCTTTGAGCAGGAGGTTATCGACCAGGGCATTAGCGTCGAGCGCGTCGAGTTTGGCGTCGGCGGCTATGCCGATGCACTCGAGCAAATCGATGAGCGCCTGCAGGTGGGCGAGAAGATCGACGGCCTGCTCGCTTACGTTCCGGGCGACGACCGCGCGACCCATCTGCTGGAGCAGATCGCCGAGGCAGGCGTGGCGATTGAGCTCGTCGATGGCGACCGTCCGCATCTCGACCGCCTGGGGGCCAGCTTGGCCGATTATTCGACAGCGGGTAGCCTAATGGCCGAGCAGGCGGCCAACCTGGTTCATGCCGCTGGTGCCGATGCCCGCGTTCTACTCTTGGCGGGCGATCCCTATACCGATTCGCACTACCTGACCGCCCGCGCCTTCCATACGTACCTGCGCGAGCATAATGTTCCCTGGCAGGTCGAGGATCTTACCGGTGCGCACGCCCAAGTCAAGCAGCTCGAGCGCGAGCTCAAGAACCGTCTCAATGGCCCGGATGCACCCGAGCTTATCTGCAGTGTGTTCGCGGTGGGCTCCGAGCTGGTGGCCGATGCGCTCGTTTCGGCCGGCAAGGCGGGCGAGGTCATGGTGATCGGCAACGACCTGTTCCCCGAGAGCGCGCTTGCTCTGCGTCGCGGTATCTTTACTAATATCGTCTATAAGGATCCGGTGGGTTTGGCCTACCGCGGTGCCAAGACGCTGGGCAATTACTTGCTGTGGGGTAAAGCGCCTGCGGACCCCGTGCAAAAGGGTGCCGTGGAGATGGTGTTTGCCAGCAACGTCGATCGTTACTGCAAGCTCGCTGGTATCTAGTCGGGGGCGGGTACCTCCGGCGAGGCTCGCGGCCACATCCGTATAACCTACCTACAATCAGGTCTAATACTTTTCCCGAGAAGTGAACGACCTTATTTGGACCCCTGAAGCATCCACACTTTTTGGCGCCTAAACCGCAGGATTCCAACGGCAAAACCGCAGGAAATGAGCCGCCAAAAGTGTCGATGCTCCGGGGGTCCGTTTTGACTCGTTCACTTCTCGGGAAAAGTATTAGACCTGAAAATAAGATCGTTGGGCTCCACGCCCAGTAACCGTTGACCCGCCAAAATCGACCGTTCACCCCATGGTGGTTAGGTGAACGTTCACCTGTACGTAACAAATGCACTAAGATGGTGAACGTTCACCTAGAGGATAACGGGCGCACGGTGCACCCGCTCCGCCAACAGAGGGGTTGTTTGATGAAAAACTTCATGGACGATCAGGATTTCCTGCTGAGCACCAAGACCGGCGAGGAGCTGTTCCACAACTTTGCCGAGGGCATGCCCATCGTCGACTACCACTGCCACATCTCTCCCAAGGAGATCTGGGATGACAAGCGTTTTGAGAACATCACCGAGGTTTGGCTGGGCGGCGACCACTACAAGTGGCGCCTGATGCGCGCCAACGGCGTTGACGAGCGCTTCATCACCGGCGATGCCCCTGCTCGCGAGAAGTTCCAGAAGTGGGCCGAGACCCTGGGTCGTTGCGTGGGCAACCCCGTCTTTGAGTGGAGCCACCTGGAGCTCAAGCGTTTCTTTGGCTACGAGGGCGTCCTCAACGGCAATACCGCCCAGGAGGTCTGGGACCTCGCCAACGCTAAGCTCGCCGAGGCCAGCTTCACCTGCCGCAACTTGATCAAGCAGTCCAACGTCCGCATGATTTGCACCACCGACGACCCTGCCGACAGCTTTGAGTGGCACAAGAAGATTGCCGCCGACGAGAGCTTCGACGTCCAGGTCGTCCCGGCCATGCGTCCCGACGCCGCTCTGCGCATCGAGCGTGGCCAAGAGTTCGCGGACTACTGCAAGCACCTCTCCGAGGTCGCCGGCGTCGAGGTCAATGACTTCGAGGGCATGAAGGCCGCCATCTCCAGGCGCTACGATGTCGCCCACGAGCTGGGCTGCCGCGCCTCCGACCACGCGCTTGACTACGTTATGTACGTCCCGGCCAGCGCCGACGAGATCGAGGCCATCTTCGCTAAGGGCCTGGCCGCCGAGCCGCTCACCGAGGAAGAGGTCCTCAAGTACAAGACCGCCTTTATGCAGTTTGTCGCCGGCGAGTATGTCCGTCTGGGCTGGGCTATGCAGCTGCACTTTGGCTGTAAGCGCGACAACAACCGTGCCATGTTCGCCAAGCTCGGTCCCGATACCGGTTACGACTGCATCTCCAACTACACGCCGTCCGACCAGCTCGCCGATTTCCTCAACTTCATCCAGGAGACCTGCGGCCTGCCCAAGACCATCCTGTACAGCCTGAACCCCATCGACAACACCATGATCGACACCGTCATGGGCTGCTTCCAGGAGGCCCCGACTGCCGGCAAGATCCAGAACGGTTCCGCTTGGTGGTTCAACGACAACGAGGTCGGCATGCGCGAGCAGCTCACGGCCCTTGCCAACGAGGGCGTTCTGGGCAACTTCGTCGGCATGCTCACCGACTCCCGTTCCTTCCTGTCCTATCCGCGTCACGAGTACTTCCGCCGCGTGCTGTGCAGTGTGATCGGCGAGTGGGTCGAGCAGGGCAAGTACCCCGCCGACATGGAGCTGCTGGGCACAATCGTGCGCGACATCAGCTACAACAACTCCGTCCGCTACTTCGGTTTTGACCTGGAGACCGTCGAGGCCTAAGTCCGCACCGAGCCACACCGAACCCGGGAGCGCCGTCGCCACACGCGGCGCCTCCGGCAAGCTTTCAAGCTAACAAACGCCTAAGGAGATACATAGATGGAGAACATCAGCTACGAGACGCTCGAGAAGATCGGCTACGAGGGCTACCTGCTTCCCAAGGACGCCCCCGAGAAGGTCCTGCAGTTTGGCGAGGGCAACTTCCTGCGCGCTTTCGTGGACCGCTTCTTTGACATGGGCAACGAGGCCACCGGCTGGAACGGCAAGGTCGTCATGGTGCAGCCCATCAGCGGCGCCTTTGGCTTTGCCGACGGTATCAATGCCCAGGACGACCTGTACACCGTGCTGGTGCGCGGCAAGGAGAACGGCAACACGGTCGACGAGTCCCGCGTGATCAGCGCTTGCAGCCGCTGCCTCAACCCGTACCGCGAGGACGACTACCGCGCCATGATGGAGGTCGCCGTCTCCGATGACCTGGAGATCATTGTCTCCAACACCACCGAGGCCGGCATCGCCTACGACCCGTCCTGCAAGGCCGACGACATGCCGCCCGCGAGCTTTCCCGCCAAGCTTGCCCAGGTACTCCACACCCGCTGGGCTGCCGGCAAGCCGGGCGTCATCGTGCTCGCCTGCGAGCTCATCGACCACAACGGTGAGGAACTACTGCGCATCATGAACCAGTACGTGAGCGACTGGGGCTGGGAGGACGAGTTTGCGCAGTGGATGGCCAACGACTGCACCATCTGCACCACGCTCGTCGACACCATCGTCCCAGGCCGCATTCGCGATCCCAAGGAGGCCGCTGCCGTGGCTGAGCGTCTGGGCTACGAGGATCCGTTCCTGGCCGTGCGCGAGCCCTTCCAGATGTGGGGCATCCAGGGAGACGAGTCGCTCAAGGAGCGCCTGCCCTTCGTGAAGGCCGGCCTGCCCGGCGTCTTCGTGACCCCCGACGTCACCCCGTACAAGAAGCGCAAGGTCCGCATCCTCAACGGTGCCCACACCGCCTTCGTCCCGGGCTCCTGGGTTGCCGGCTTCGATATCGTGCGCGACTGCATGCACGACGAGACCGTCCGCGGCTTTATGAACACTATGCTCTACGACGAGGTCATCCCGACCCTTGCCGCCGATCTGGACGTTGAGGACTGCAAGGCCTTTGCCGCCGCCGTCGAGAACCGCTTCGATAACCCGTTTATCGATCACGCGCTGCTCTCCATTTGCCTCAACTCCACCGCCAAGTGGCGCGCCCGCGACCTGCCCACGCTCAAGGACTACGTCGCCGAGACCGGCAACCTGCCCAAGTGCCTTGCCACGAGTCTCGCTACGCTCATCGCCTTCTACACGCAGGAGCTCGTGTCCCGCGAGGGCGACGGCCTGCACCTGCGTCGTGCCGACGGCACCGAATACACCGCCCAGGACGACGCCTTCGTGCTCGACTTTTACGCCGCCCATGCCGGTGCCGAGGATGCCGAGCTGGTGCACGAGGTGCTCACCAACGAGCAGATGTGGGGCGAGGACCTTACGCAGATCGCCGGCCTGGAGGAGTTTGTCGTCAAGGCGCTCGCCGTCGTGCGCGCCGAGGGCGTTAAGCAGGCGTTCGCCAACGCTCAGGCTTAAAGACACCGCCTTGAATCGTTCGCTGACTTTTGCTCAACAGTAGGGTTAGGACTATTTGTAATGAACACTATCCAGATCAATCCGGCCGATAACGTCATCGTCGCGTTGTCGCCGCTCGCCAAGGGCACGGCCGTCGCCGTCCCCGGCGTGGGCGAGGTCGTTGCCGTGGAGGATATCCCGCAGGGCCACAAGATGGCCGTGCGCGCTATTGCGGCTGGTGAGGACGTCATCAAGTACGGTCTTCCCATCGGCCACGTGACGGAGGACATCCAGCCCGGTCAGTGGCTGCATACGCACAACGTGAAGACCAACCTTTCGGGCGAGGTCGAGTACACCTACAACCCGACGCACCCGGTTGTCGAGTCGGTTGAGCCCGAGACCTTTATGGGCTTCCGCCGCGCCGACGGCCGCGCTGCCACGCGCAACGAGCTGTGGATTATCCCCACGGTCGGCTGTGTGAACGAGGTCGCCCGCGCCATGTGCGAGAACGCTCAGGACCTTGTCGAGGGTTCGCTGGAGGGCGTCTATTACTTCCCGCATCCGTTTGGCTGCTCGCAGACCGGCGCCGACCATGCCCAGACTCGCCGTCTGCTGGTGGCGCTGTCGCGTCATGCAAACGCCGCGGGTGTGCTGTTCCTGTCGCTCGGTTGCGAGAACTGCACACATCAGCAGGTGCTCGACGAGCTGGGCGAGTACGATCACGAGCGCGTCCGCTTCCTCACCTGCCAGGATGTTGCCGACGAGCAGGTTGACGGCCACCGCATCCTGTCCGAGCTGGCAGATCTTGCCAAGCAGGCCAAGCGCGAGCCCATCCCGGCCTCCGAGCTGGTCATCGGCCTTAAGTGCGGCGGCTCCGACGGTCTTTCGGGTATTACCGCCAACCCTACGATCGGTCGCGTGAGCGATATGGTTGTCGCCCGCGGCGGCACGTCGGTGCTCACCGAGGTCCCCGAGATGTTTGGTGCCGAGAGCATCCTGCTCGACCGCTGCGAGGACGAGCAGGTGTTCAACGCCGCCTCCGACATGCTTAACGGCTTTAAGGACTACTTTATTAGCCACGGCGAGGTTGTCTACGAAAACCCGAGCCCCGGCAACAAGGACGGCGGCATCACCACGCTCGAGGACAAGAGCTGCGGTTGCGTGCAAAAGGGCGGCTCTGCGCCCATCGTCGACGTGCTACCGTACGCCGGCCAGGCTACCAAGCACGGTCTGAATATGCTGTGCGGCCCCGGCAACGATATGGTGTCGACCACGGCCCTTACGGCCGCCGGCTGCCACGTGATCCTGTTCTCCACCGGTCGCGGTACGCCGTTTGGCGCGCCGGCGCCCACCCTCAAGGTGTTCACCAATCAGCGCCTGTGCGACCACAAGGCCAACTGGATGGACTTTAACGCCGGCGTCGTGGCCACGGGCGAGCGCACGCTCGACGAGGCTGCCGGCGACCTGTATCAGCTGGTGCTGGATACGGCGAGCGGCAAGCTTACGAGTGCCGAGCGTCGTGGGTGCCACGAGATCAGCATCTGGAAGGACGGCGTCTGCCTGTAAGGGTGGAAGGGGAGCGTCGGGCTGGTTGGCGCTCCCATAGAGCCTCGGTCGCGTGGTCGATCGGTCAAGGCGGTCATGTTCGCATGGCCGCCTTTTTGCTTATTAAATATGAAAACGAATACAAACTAAACGTTCACCTCTGAGGGTTAATGTCCAATAGCGTGCAGAAATAGCCAAAAAACTGGGCAAAAAGGCGATAGATCCATCCGTTCAGCGGCAAAAATCGACCGTTTAAGGATAATATGCAAGTGAACGTTCACCTGATGCAAGCAATCGCGCATAATCTAGCTAAACGTTCACCCTGAACGACATGCAGACAAACGTCGGTATGGACTCCAACGTCTTGTTCCAAGACAATCGAGAAAAGAGAGGGAGCTCGATGACTAACAAGATCGGTAAAAAGCGCAAGATCACATTCTGGACGCGCCTGGGCTTTGGTATGGGCGGCATGCTCAATTCCGGTGCCCTGAGCTTTACGCACAGCTACATGGTGCTGTTCCTGTCCACGGAGTGCGGTCTGTCCGCAGGCGAGGCGGCTCTGATCAGCTCGTTCGCCATCTACCTTAACGCCATCCTTTGCCCGCTGATGGGCTTCGTGGCCGATAACTTCTACGCCACCAAGGTCGGCCGCATCTTTGGCCGTCGCCGTTTCTGGATCTTGCTGGCTATCCCGATGATGATCGCCGAGCCGCTCATCTTCGTCGCCACGCCGTTTGGCTTCCCGTACTACTTCGCGCTGTACCTGATCTATAACGTCGCGTACACGTTCTGCACCGCCAACCTGTCGCCGCTTACCATCGAGATGACCGACGACTTCAAGGAGCGCACGTACCTCACCGGCTACAAGCACCTCTTTGGTAATGCCGCCGGCTTCCTGATGGCTGCGCTCGTCGGCTTTGGCTTTGGTACCTTTGGCGAGACCAACCCGTTCAGCTACTTCATCATCGCTGCGATCAACGCTTCGGTTATGGCAATCTCGCTGCTGTGCGTCTACCTGTCCACGTGGGAGCACACCCCCGAGGAGGTCGCCCAGGAGAAGATCGAGAGCGTTGGCGAGGGCATCAAGAAGTTCTTTGTTGACGTCGTCTCCACCTTCCGTAACAAGTCCTTCCGCAAGGTCCTGTACGCACAGGTTTCCACGAAGCTCGCCGCTGCCTGCTGGTCTGCCTGCCTGTCCTTCTTTATCGTCTACTGCCTGCAGATTCCTAAGTCCTACGAGTCTGTGATGGAGATGCCCGGCAAGGTCGTTGCTATCGTCTGCACCGCTGCATGGGTTGCCCTCATGGCTAAGAAGGGCTTCCACAAGTCTTGGTACCTGGCCAACGTCGGTTGCGCCGCGTGCATCTTCGCCTATAACTACTTCGCTTTCGGTCAGATCAACGGCACCTCTACGGTCGCCATCGCAATGATCGCCTACCCCATCATCTTTGCCATCTGGAAGTTCTTCTATGTTGGCTTCCAGTACCTGCCCGATGTCCTGCTCAACTACATCCCCGATGTCGATGAGCTCATCACCCTGCGTCGTCGCGAGGGCATCTACAGCTCCGCTCAGCAGCTCTGCCAGCAGGTCGCCCAGGCTATCGCCGTCAACGCTTGGGCCATCGTCCTCGCCGCCTCCGGCTTCATTCAGACTGCCGGCAACAGCGACGCCGTGACCCAGCCCGCTACCGTGCCCCTGTACATCTGCGGCTACATGCTCATCGGCTGCGCCGGCTTCTTCCTGCTCGCAGCTGTCCTCGCCCGCGGCATCAAGATCGACAAGGAGCAGTGCGACATCCTCTGCGACGAGATCAAGCGCGTCAAGGAGGGCGGCAAGATGGCCGACGTCAAGCCCGAGGTCAAGGCGCTTTGCGAGGAGCTCTCCGGTTTTAAGTACGAGGAGTGCTTCGCCCACAACAACGTTGGCTTCCAGGACGGCAGCGTGATCCCCGCCGAGTAAGGCCAGACGCATCGTCCAAACCACAGGGCCGTGCCACCGGATATCCGCCGGCAGGTACGGCCCTTTTTTACAACAGCGTACAATTAACTCTTAGAGAACTTTTATAGGGAGAGACCCATGGATACGAACGTTATCTGGCGCAACGCCCGCGCGGCCGTGATCGAGCTCGACGATGGCGGTTACTTTACCTGCGCCGATACGTGGGAGATCTTTGTTAACGACGAGCCCGCCGGCACCACGAATAAGGTCGAGACCTATGTTGATGGCCTGGTTCCCGGCAAGCGCAACCTGGTTCGCTTTGTCTGCGGCGAGCGCGAGCTGAGTGTCGGCGTCACCACGCTTGCTGAGCCCTTTACCATCGACGTTCGCGATTGCGGCGCCAAGGGCGATGCCGAGCACGATGACACCACCAACATCCAGGCCGCCATCATGGCCTGCCCCAAGGGCGGTCGCGTGCTGATCCCCGCCGGTAACTACCGCATCAAGTCCCTCTTCCTTAAGAGCGATATCAATATTGAGCTTGCCGAGGGCGCGGTGCTGCTGGCCCGCCACGATCGCGCTGCGCTGGCCTACATCCCAGGCACGGTCAAGGGCGACGAGGGCGCCGGTTACGCCGGTACCGACATGACCCCGCTGGGCCGTTGGGAGGGCGAGAGCTTTGCAACCTATTGCTCCACCTTTACCGGCCTGAGCGTGCACGACGTGTGCATCTATGGCCGCGGTGCAATTGACGGCCAGACCGATTTTGCCGAGGACAACTGGTGGAACAAGGACTTTAAGAACATCTTCCGTCCCGAGGAGGGCCGCGAGGTCGCCCGTCCGCGCATGATCTTCCTGTCCGAGTGCGCGAACGTGAGCCTGGCCGGCTTTACCGTCCGCAACAGCCCGGCGTGGAACATCCACCCCATTCTGTGCGAGCACGTCGATGCGCTCTGCCTGTCCATCGAGGGCCCCAAGAACTCCCACAACACTGACGGCTTCGATCCCGAGAGCTGCGGCTTTGTTCGCATCTTGGGCTGCCAGTTCTCGGTGGGCGACGACTGTATCGCCATCAAGAGCGGCAAGCTGGGCATTGAGCCCGAGCTTCGCCCCGCAACGCACGACGTGCTGATCTCGCACTGCTACATGCACGATGGCCACGGCGCCGTGGTCCTGGGTTCCGAGGCCGCCGGTGGCATCAAGGACCTTACCGTGAGCAAGTGCCTGTTCGAGCGCACCGATCGCGGCCTGCGCGTTAAGACCCGTCGCGGTCGCGGCAAGGACGCCGTCAACGAGGGCATCACCTTTGAGCACATCCGCATGGACGAGGTGCTCACGCCCTTTGTGGTCAACTCCTTCTACTTCTGCGACAAGGACGGCAAGACCGACTACGTCCAGAGCCGCGAGGCGCTGCCCGTCGATGACCGTACGCCCGGCTTTGGCGCCACGACGTTCCGCGACATCGAGGCCACCAACTGCCATGCAGCCGCTGCCTACATCACGGGCCTTCCCGAGAGCAAGGTGACGCGCCTGACGTTCGAGGATGTCCACGTGACTTTCTCGCCCAACGCTGAGCCTTTTGTGCCGGCTATGGCCTGCGGTGTTGATCCCATGGTTCGCCAAGGCATCATCGCACAGAACGTCGCCGTGCTCGACTTGCAAAACGTTTGCATCGAGGGCCATGACGGCGAGGAGCTGCAGCTGCAGAACGTCGACAAGGTTATCCGCGCTTAAAACAAGTTCGTAAGAAGTTGCGCCGGCGTCTATGTTGACGCCGGCATTTTTGTATCGCTATCACCGATGAAAGAAGTCCTCATGTCACAAGAAACTACGAAGCGCTTTGCGGGTGCCTCCTTTTTTTCCAACCCCGTTCTGCCGGGGTTCCATCCCGATCCGTGCCTGTGCCGCGCCGGCGATGACTACTATATGGTCACCTCGACGTTTACCTGGTTGCCGGGCGTGAGCCTGTATCACTCGCGTGACCTGGTGCACTGGGAGAGTCTGGGCGGTATTCTCGATAAGCTCGATTTGAGGGGAATTCCCGAGTCCGGTGGCGTCTGGGCACCGGATCTTACCTATGCTAAGGGCGAGTTCTACCTGGTCTACTCTGTGGCAAAAACCGTGAGCGGAGCCTTTAAAGACGTTGATAACTATCTGGTGCGCGCGCGGAACATCGAGGGTCCTTGGAGTGAGCCCGTCAAGTTGGGTGCCAAGGGGTTCGATCCCTGCTTGGTTCATGCGCAGGATGGCTGTCGCCTGGTGGTTCCGCAGTGGGATTGGCGTCCATTAGAGGGCCATTACAAGTTTAACGGCGTTCTTATGTACGAGCTCGATACATATACCGGTGGCGTCGGTGACCCTAAGCGCATCTTTGACCACACCGGCGATGTTCCATGTGTGTGCGAAGGGCCACATGTGTTAGAGCACGACGGCTGGTTCTATCTGTTTGCTGCCGAGGGCGGCACTGGCGTCAATCACCGAACGATTGTCGCGCGCTCTCGAACCGTCGACGGCTATTACGAACCCATGCCGAACAATCCGTTGGTTTCGGCAGCCGGTACGTCTTCGATTCTATTAAAGAGCGGCCACGGCAATCTTGTCGAGGCTCCCGATGGCTCTTGGTACGCCTGCCATCTTTGTGCTCGTCATCTTCCGGGAGCGTCGACGTCTCCTTTGGGGCGCGAGTCGGCTTTGCAGCGTGTTGATTGGATTGACGGTTGGCCGCGCCTTTCCGCTGGCGGCAGCGAACCCCAGCTGGCGGTTCCGGCTCCTGCCGGTGTCACAGCCGGCACCGAGAGCGAGCCGTACCGCCGTGACACCACCTACGAAACGGCGTTTGATCCTGATTGCGATCTGTGGCGTGAAGAATGGTTGACCCCACGCGTTATAGACGATCTGCGTGTGCGAATCGACGAGGCAGACGGGTTGGTCCTTACGGGAAACGATTCTCTGAGCTCGCTGTTTGACCAAACGCTTGTCGTCCGCCGAATCCAAGATTTTTCTTTTGAGGCCGTGACCCATGTGGACGTGGCGCCGGGTAACTATAACCAGGCGGCGGGCATGGTCGCAATGTACGATTCGCGCTGCTATGTTGCCCTGTTGGTGGGGTTTGACGAGAAGAATGGAGAGCGCGTCGCAGATGTGCTCGTCTGCGATAACGGTTCGTATTCGATGCCCCTGGGCACCGATGGACGCAAGACGCTTTCCCCTGCGGGAAAGATCGGCCTTCGTATCGTCGCCCACGCGGGCAAACTGTGCTTCGCTGTCGATGACGGCGATGGATGGGAGGACCTCGGCTGCTCGTTTGCCGAGGAAAACTTGGGCGATGAGCACATTTTGGGGCCACATTTTACTGGCGGCATGTTGGGGCTCGGAGCGGTCGATCTCGCATACGGCAAACTCAGAGCAACCTTTAGCGATTTTTCGTATCGAGCGCTCGAATAGGTCAATGCAGCAATCGCGGCAGATCGCAAGGGCGATTGACGGGCGATGCCCGCGATTGTCCTGCAATAGAAAGCATGGTGACAAATGGGTGACAAAGAGCGCCTCTTTGAGGTATCACTCGTGCGCGAAGGCGCGTATCGCAGCATTTCGGCAGCTCTAGAGGCGGTGGAGCGGTGCGTGCCCGATGAGACTGTGCCGGTGCGCGTGCTGGTGGCGCCGGGCGAGTACCGCGAGCGGGTCGAGATCCGACGTTCACATGTGACGATTGAGGGCGAGACGGCCGATAGTGTACGCATCGTGGGCGACCTGGGCGCCAAAATGCCCTCTGGGGACGGCAGCGGCCTGGACGGGATGCTCGGCACATTCCGTACGTATACGATGCTGGTCGATGCCGATGACGTGACGCTTGCAAACCTTACGATCGAAAACGATGCGGGCAACGGGCGCGAGGTCGGTCAGGCAATTGCCCTGTATGCCGATGGCGACCGCCTGGTTGTCGACGCCTGTCGCATTTTGGGACATCAGGACACGCTGTTTGCGGGTCCGTTGCCGCCGCGCGAGGTTAAGCCGGGCGGGTTCATTGGTCCCAAGCAGTTTGCGCCTCGTCGTGTGGGTCGGCAGTACTATCGTCGCTGCCTTATTGCCGGCGATGTCGACTTTATCTTTGGTGGGGCGTGTGCCTACTTTGAGGGCTGTGAGATTCGGTCGCTCAATCGCGATATGGACGTAAACGGATACGTAACGGCGGCATCCACGCCCGAGGGCGAGCCGTATGGATTCGTGTTCCATGGTTGTTCCTTTACGGCAGACGAAGGCACTGCTTCTGGGTCGGTCTACCTGGGTCGTCCGTGGCGCGAGTGGGCCCAGACCGTGTTGATCGATTGCTGGCTTGGCGCCCATATTTCACCCGAGGGCTGGTGGGATTGGAACAAGCCGGCCGCACGCGATACCGCTTTGTATGGCGGCGGCGCCTTGTTTGGCCCGGCAGGGGACACGAGCGCCTGGGCGTCGTGGGCACATCGCCTGGGCGATCGGGATGCAGAGCGCTATGCACGTGGGCACGTGCTTGCCGGTGCGGATGACTGGGATCCCGAGGGTGGCGACGGCGATGCGGTGGAGACAGCCGACCTGTCTGCCAACGGTCGTACGGTGCATATCGAGACTTACTACGAAGACGAGCCTGCTCTGCGCGCCCGACTGAAGCGCGAGGGGCGCAAAGCCGCCTTTGCGGGCAAGACGCCTGCGGATTTTGAGGCGTGGAGAGTTGCGACCAGAGCCCGTTTGTACGATGTCTTGGGTCTTTCGCTTATGGATCGTGCCTCGATTGAGGTTCGTGAACTCGGCCGCGTACAGATTGCCGGCGGCATTGTGCGCACCTATGCATTGCTGCAGGTTGAGCGCGATGTGTGGATGCCGTTCTACCTGTTGGAACCGTCTTGTCCCAAGCTCGACGAGCGGGGGCTCAAGCGCTGCTATATCTGCCCCCATGGCCACCAGGGCGCGGGTGCCGCAAGTATTGCCGGCGTTACGGGCGTGCCGGCGGTTGATGATGCCGTCCGCAAGTTTAACTACGACTACGGCCTGCGCTTGGCGCGCATGGGCTACATGGCCGTCTGCCCCGATGCCCGCGGCTGGGGATACCGCCGCGACTGGAAGGGTCAGGGCGACGATGAGACAAGCTACCTGCGTGGCACGTGTCTTAACCAGGCTCGTATGGCGGAGCCGCTGGGCCTGTCGGTCGCAGGGCTCAACGCCTGGGACAACATGCGGCTGATCGATTATCTAGAAGCGCGTGGCGATATCGCCATGGACGACCTGGGATGCTTTGGCTTTTCGGGCGGCGGCTACATGACGCTGTATCTGGCTGCGCTCGACCCACGCGTGCGCAAGGCGTTTGTCTCGGGCTATCTGTACGGCGTCGACGATTCGCTGCTACATCTCAACGGCAATTGCAGCTGCAACTATACGCCCGGGCTCTGGCGCTTGCTCGACATGGGCGATGTTGCCTCGCTTATCGCGCCGCGTCCGCTGCTGGTGCAAAGCTGCGAGGAAGACCATCTAAACGGCGCTCGAGGACTGACAAATGTCGATGAGCAGCTCGATATCGTGCGCGATGCCTATGAACTGCTGGGTTGTGGCGAGGGGTTGCGTCATGAGGTTTGTCCGGGTGGACACCATCTGGGCGTGACGCACCTTGCCGAGGATATCGAGTGGCTTGATTGTCATGCTGCGGCTGGCACCCGTGCATAGGCCCTCGGTATGCTGCGGATGAACGATAGATACCTATAAGACCGCCGACGGGCGGGTGAGGAGAAGATTATGGAAACGAAGGGCTTGAGCGAGTCGACCATTTGCTGTTTTGGCGACTCGACGACCTGGGGCGATAACGGCTGCGGTGGGGGAGGCAACGATATTTCGTGGACCTCGCACCTGGGCGCGCTGTTGGACGGCGCTACGGTTGAGAACTTTGGCATCAAGGGCTCGCGCATCGCCATCAAGGCCGACCGTACCGATTCGTTTGTCGAGCGTTTGGACGGTATCGATGACGCGGCCGATGTCTATGTCGTCTTTGGCGGTGTCAACGACTTTAGCCGCAACGTGCCGCTCGGCGAGCTGGGCAGCACCGATGTACATGAGTTCTATGGTGCGGTCGACTATCTGATCCGCACCATCACGGCGCGTTCGCCCCAGGCAAAGCTCGTGTTTATGACGCCGTGCAAGACGAGCGGCAAGCACGAGAAGGATATTCCCGCGAGCAACGAGCTCAACCATCTGGGTCTGACACAGATTGCGTACGTACAGGCGATGCTCGAGGTATGCGACCACTACTCGGTGCCGGTGATCGACCTGTACGCTCAGAGCGGCATCAGCCCGTTTTTGCCCGAGCACCGCGAGCTATATATGCCGGACGGATTGCACTACAGCCCGGCCGGCTATGAGCGTCTAGCGCATCGAATCGCCGCGGGGCTTGTTGCCGTTTGCCGCTAAAAGCCTGCCGTTCGCGGGGAATGTAGGGTTAACGTTCACCCTACATTCCCCGTTCGCGTTACACTAAGGTTAACGTTCACCCATCATCAACGTCAGAGGGGACAGCAATGGGTTGCAATCAGATTCTGGATAGCTACATCGAGCAGCTGATCGAGACGTCTACGCCGCAGGCACCCGCTTGGAACATCGAAAAGCTCCGTGCCGGCAAGGAGAACACCTGGAACTACATCGATGGCTGCATGATCAAGGCGCTCATCGAGCTGTACGAGATCACGGGCGAGCAGCGCTATCTGACGTTTGCCGACGACTACATCGACTTCTTTGTCCAGGAAGACGGCACCATCAAGCATTACAAGCCCGAGGAATACAACCTCGACAACGTCAACGCGGGCAAGACCCTCTACAAGCTGTATGACCTGGTGGGCAAGCCCAAGTACCGTGCCGCTATGGACACGATCTATCGCCAGCTCGAGACCCAGCCGCGCACCAAAGAGGGCGTGTTTTGGCACAAGGCCGTCTATCCCAACCAGATTTGGCTCGACGGCATGTATATGGCCCAGCCGTTCTACATGCAGTACGAGCTGAGCTTCCACAACCGCCGCGCCTGCTCGGACAGCTTCCATATGTTCCAGGTCGTGCACGATCTTATGCGTAACCCGCTTAACGGCCTGTACTATCACGCCTACGATGCGAGCCGCAAGCAGTTCTGGTGCGATCCCGTCACCGGCCTTTCGGCTAACTTCTGGCTGCGCGCCGAGGGCTGGTTTGCCATGGCGCTTATCGATACGTGGGAGCTTATGCCGCCCTCGATGTCGGCCGAGAAGGACGAGATCCGCAAGATGTTCCACGATCTGATCGACGCCATGCTGCCGTATCAGGACGAGAAGACCGGTATGTGGCACCAGGTCATCAACCTGCCCAACATCGCCCCCAACTATCTGGAGGAGTCGGGCAGCGCCATCTTTGCCAACGCCATCATGAAGGGCGTGCGCCTGGGCGTGCTGGGCGAGCGCTACTACCAGTATGGCCGTCGCGCCTTCGACGGCATCTGCGAAACCTGTCTGTCCGAGCATGATGGTCAGCTGGCGCTCGACAACATCTGCCTGGTTGCCGGCCTGGGCAACACCGCACACCGCGAGGGCACGTTTGGCTACTACATGAGCGAGCCCATCGTCAAAAACGACGCGAAGGGCGTGGCGCCGCTCGTGCTCGCCTATATCGAGACCATGCATCACGACAAGCTGGCCGGCAAGCGCGACCCGCTGGCCCCTTCGGGCGTGTGCTCCATCGAAGATCCGTTTGGCGGCTATACGCCGGGCATTAACGCGCACAAGGGATGTGAATAGCGTGGGCGCCATCACTCCGGGCGTGCGCCTGCACGATCTTCCCCAGGGAACCGTCGAGGAACGCATTTGCATGGCAGGCGAGCTGGGCTTTTCGTGCATCCAGTTGCCGAGCAAGGTGCTCTATGCATCGATGGGCATCGACCGCACGGGCCTTACGCGCCAGCTTGCCGATCACCTGCGCTCGGTGCTCGACGGGGCGGGCGTTTCGGTTGCGGTGCTGGGCTGCTATAAAAACCTGGCGACGCCCGACCGTCAGCAGCTGCTGGACAACTATGCCGAGTACGAGGCATGCCTGCGCTTTGCCAAGATGCTGGGTGGCTGCCCGGTGGGTACCGAGACCGGTCGTCCTAACGCTCAGAACCGCGTGGCGGACGACCGTATGACCGACGAGGCGCTCAATGCCTTTGTGGACGGGCTCAAGTACGTTTGCACCCGTGCCGAGGCGCTGGGCGGGCAGATTCTGATCGAGCCGGGCTGGAACGAGACGGTCAATACGCCGGAGCGTTGCCGTGAGGTGCTCGAGCGCATTCCGAGCTCCGCGCTCGGTGTAATCTACGATCCGGTGTCGCTGCTGCACCCCAGCGTGGTGGACAGCGCGCAGGAGATCACATCGCGCATGCTCTACCTGTGCGGCAGCAAGATTCGCGTACTGCACGCCAAGGATTTTGAGGTGGTGGGTAACGAGGATGAGGCCGGTTGGTGCGACGGCACGGGTTCGCGCTTGGTGTGCCACGGCGTGGGCGAGACGGGCCGGTACGACTTTGAGCCCGTGGTGGCCTGGGCCGCCGCTGCTTGCCCCGGCGTTCCGTGCGTGGTCGAGAACAGTGTGCCGGGAACGGCGTTGGGCTGTTTGACCACGTTGCAGAGCATGTCTGCACGCTGTGAGGGCGCGCATCGCGAATTGTAATGTTGCCGACGGCCGTGGTGGCCGATTGGATTGCTGGTATTAGGCGGCGGCGAGGTATTTTCGCCGTCGCTCATTTGGGTTAGATAAGAGGGGAATCGCGTGGCTATCCACATCGTCGAGGAAGCGAATCGTTGTCTAGGCTGCAAAAAGGCGTTCTGCCAAATTAAGGGCTGTCCGGTGCAGACGCCCATTCCACAGGTCATCGACTTGTTCAAGCAGCGCCGTCTGGAGGAGGCGGGCGAGCTGCTGTTCCAGAACAATCCCATGAGCGCGGTCTGCTCCATGGTCTGCAACCATTCGGGCCAGTGCGAGGGTGCGTGCATTCAGGGGCGCAAGGGCACGCCGGTGCATTTTTCGAGCATCGAGAACTATGTCTCGACGGCGTATTTGGACCGTAAGGAGTGGAAGCCGGCGCCGTCGTGTGGCAAGAAGGTCGCCGTGGTCGGCTCCGGTCCCGCGGGCATTACCGTCGCCATCAAGATGGCCCAGCTGGGGTGCGCCGTCACCGTGTTTGAGCAGCGCCCCGAGATCGGCGGCGTGCTGGAGTACGGCATTCCGGAGTTTCGTCTGCCGCGCTCGCTCGTGCAAAAGTACCGCCACGTGATGTGCTCGCTCGGCGTGCGCGTACGCCCCTCGACTACCATTGGCGGCGCGCTGCATATCGATGACCTGCTGCGTGACGGCTACGACGCGGTCTTTGTGGGCACCGGTACTTGGCGTGCTCGCAAGCTGGGCATTCCCGGCGAGTCGCGTGGCAACGTGCTGTTTGGTATCGATTACCTGGTCGATCCTACGAGCGTGGCGATTGGGCAGAACGTGGCGGTCATCGGCGCCGGCAATGTGGCCATGGACGTGGCACGCACGGCGCTGCGCTCGGGTGCCCGCAAGGTTACCGTGTACGCGCGCTCGCGCCATATCTCGGCCATCGACGACGAGGTCGAGCTGACCGAGCTCGACGGCGCCGAGATCGTGTGCGGCAAGGCCATCTGCGCCATCGACGATAACGGACCGGTGTTCGAGACGGCCATCTTCGATGAGGACAACAATGTGGTGGGTTACGAAGAGGAGCTCGATCACGCGGCTGCCGATACGGTGGTGATCGCGGCCTCGCAGGTGCCCAAGGACAAGCTCGTGCTCACGACGGGCGGCCTGGAGACCGACCACCGCGGCCTGCTGTCGGTTGACGAGCAGGGCATGACGACGGTGCCGGGCGTCTTTGCCGCCGGCGATGTGGTCAACGGTCCGCTTACCGTGGTCCACGCCGTAGCCGGCGCCAAGCTCGCCGTCGAAGGCATGATCTCCTACCTGGGCCTCTAACCCCATCTCACCCCTCAGTTGCGGTGAAATACGGACTGTTTTGGCTGTCAAAAGCCTCATTTACTCCGTATTCCACCGCAACTTTTTTGTGGGGGTCGGATTGGGGCAGGGGGAGTGCGAGCGGCTTCGGATGCGATGAGTGCTGATACGATAGGGGAGTCAGTAAGTGCCGCCGAGCGGCTCAAACGAAAGGAAGCCTGTATGGAGTCCTCCGCCTATCCGATGCTCTTTAGCCCTATCAAGGTCGGTACGACCGAAGTCAAGAACCGCGTCTTTATGCCACCGGTGTCCACCAACCTGGCCGATCACGGCTATGTGACCGACGACCTGGTCGATCACTACCGCGCCCGCGCCAAGGGCGGCGTGGGTCTCATCATCACCGAGGTCGTGACGGTCGAGCCCACCTATACTTATCTGCCGGGTGACATGTGCTGCTACGACGACACGTTCATCCCCGGCTGGGAAAAGCTCGCCGCCGCCGTGCACGAGTACGGCTGCAAGATCATGCCTCAGCTCTTCCATCCCGCCTACATGGCCTTTAACATTCCGGGCACGCCGCGCCTGATTGCCCCGTCCTTTGTGGGTCCGTCCTATGCCCGCGAGGCACCGCGCCCCATTACGGTTGACGAGATCCACGAGCTCACGCACCAGTTTGGCGATGCGGCCGTACGTATGCAGAAGGCTGGCGTCGATGGCGTTGAGGTCCATGCAGCCCACGCCCACGGCATGCTCGGCGGCTTCTTGACCCCGCTCTACAACAAGCGTACCGACGAGTACGGCGGCTCGCTCGACGCCCGCATGCGCTTTTTGCTCGAGGTCATCGCCGAGATTCGCGAGCGCTGCGGCAAGGACTTTATCATCGACGTCCGTATTTCGGGCGATGAGTATACCGATGGCGGCCTGACCCTCAACGACATGATCTACGTCTCGCGTCGCCTGGAGAAGGCCGGTGTCGACATGATCCACGTGTCGGGCGGCACCACCATTAAGCGCGGCTCCGCTATTCCCGCTGCCGGTACCCAGCAGGCCTCGCACGCCGCTTGCTCGCGTGAGATTAAGAAGCACGTGAACATTCCCGTTGCCACGGTTGGCCGCATCAACGAGGCGTGGATTGCCGAGGAGCTGATCGAGGACGGTGCCGCCGACATCTGCATGATGGGCCGCGCCAACCTGTGCGATGCCGAGTTCTGCAACAAGGCGGCTGCCGGTAATGCCGATGAAATCCGTCCCTGCATCGGCTGCCTGCGCTGCTTGAACGGCATCATGTTTGGCAAGCGCATCTCCTGCACCGTCAATCCGGACGTGGAACGCGACGAGACCGGCTACGAGCCCGCCGCCGAGGCCAAGAACGTGCTCGTTGTGGGCGCTGGCCCCGCCGGTATGGAGGCTGCCTTTATCGCCGCCAAGCGCGGTCACCACGTGGTGCTGGTGGATAAACAGGACGAGCCGGGCGGCGAGATGCGTATCGCGGCCGTTCCGCCGGCAAAGCAGGAGCTCACCCGCGTGATCAAGTACCAGTATCGTCGTCTTGCCGTTGCCGGCGTAAGGTGCGTCTTTGGTGCTGAGCTTACGGCCGAGGACATCCAGCGTGACTACGCCGGCTACGAGGTTGTTTTGGCCTATGGCGCCGAGCCCATCGCCCCTGCGTTTATGCAGGGCTTTAAGCAGGTTATGACCGCTGATGACCTCCTGGGTGGCAAGGCCTTCCCGGGCAAGAAGATCGTCATCGTGGGCGGCGGTACCGTTGGCTGCGAGACGGCCGACTACCTGGCCCCGCTGGTCAATGATCTGTCGCCGGCCAACCGCGACGTTACCGTCATCGAAATGACCAAGACGCTCGCCGCCAACGAGGGCGGCGCCGGCCGCGCGGTGCTCATTACGCGCATGCTCTCCAAGGGTGTCCATGTACTGACCGAGGCCAAGGTGACCGAGATCGCCGAGGACACCATCAGCTACGAGAAGGACGGCGAGGTCCACACCATTACCGGTGCCGACACGCTGGTGCTCGCCATGGGTTATCGTCCCAACACCAAGCTCGCCGACGACCTGGCAGCCGCGGGCGTTACCACCCACGTGCTGGGCGACGCACAGAAGTGCGGCAACATCCGCGACGCCATCGCCGACGGCTACAAGACCGCCTGCGCCCTCTAGTCAACCTCTTGGTGCAAAGGGGGGCAGGTTACTTTGCGCCAAGCTGGTGCATTGGGGTCAGGTTAGTTTGCACCAAGTTGGTGCATGTAAACCTTACCCCTTTGCACCATTCGATAGATAGAAAAAGCGGCGGCTGCCCTGTGTTGGGGCAGCCGCCGCTTGCGTTTGATAGGGGAGGACCGTGGGGCGATTAGAGGCCCAGAAGCTCCTTGACCTTCGCGATGATGGCCTCGTCGGTGGCGTTGGCGAAGAAGTACTCCTGGAAGTGCTCACCAGCCAGGGCGCCCTTCACCAGGTCCTGGTCAATCTCGCCCAAGACGTCGACGAGCGGACGCATAGTCACAGCGCGGACGCCGTCGAGGATCTTCTTGTTGCGCTGCTCGGGCTCAACGCGCTCGGCAGGATAGCCGTTGCCGGAACCGAAGCCAAAGAGCTTCTCGAAGGTGTACTCCAGGTTGAGCTCCTGGCCCCAGCCGTTCTTAAGAGCGAAGGGCATGGCGACGGCGTTACCATCGTTGACCTGGGCAAAGGTGTAGGCATCCAGAGGGTCGGCAACATGGCCGCACAGCACACCCGGGAAGGAGTTGCAGGCGAGCATGGCGCCTTCGCCGGTGCCGCAGCCGGTCACGACGTAGTCTGCAGCGCCAGAGTTGAGCAGCACGGCGGCAAGGATGCCGTTCTGCACGTAGGTGAGGGGAGCGGAGCCCTCCTCGGCATACATGCCATAGTTAAAGACGGTGTGGCCCATGGGCTCGACAACCTTCTTAAGGGCAGCCTCAATCATGGGGTTCTTGGAGTTCTGAGAGTTCTCGTTGATCAGAGCGATCTTCATGCTGAAGTACCTTTCTTTCTTTAACTTGCGGTGAAATAAGGACTGTTTTGCCTGATAAATGCACAATCAATCCCCATTTCACCGCAACTACTAAGTGAACCTTAATGTGGGAGCGCGGTGAGCGAGCGGGCTTGAGGCGGAGCAGGTTGCCTTGAAAGAGGAGGGAAGCGTACTTTGGTACGCGACCGACGATTGAAAGGCAAGATGCCCGTCTCAAGCCCGCGCAGCGCCTACTGCGGTTGTTTGCCGATATAGGCTAGGATGCCGCCGTCGACGTAGAGGATGTGGCCGTTGACGAAGTTCGAGGCGTCGGAAGCTAGGAACACGGCGGGGCCCTTCAGGTCCTCGGGCGTGCCCCAACGGGCGGCCGGGGTCTTGGCGATGATGAACTGGTCAAACGGGTGACGGCTGCCGTCGGGCTGCGTCTCGCGCAGCGGCGCAGTTTGCGGCGTGGCGATGTAGCCAGGCCCAATGCCGTTGCACTGGATGTTGGCCTCGCCAAACTCGGAGCAGATGTTCTTGGTGAGCATCTTCAGACCACCCTTGGCGGCAGCGTAGCCGGCGATGGTCTCGCGACCAAGCTCGCTCATCATCGAGCAGATGTTGATAATCTTGCCGTGACCCTTGGCGATCATGCCGGGCAGGCAGGCCTTTGACACGATAAACGGCGCGTTGAGGTCGATATCGACGACGCGACGGAAGTCATCGGCGCTCATCTCGAGCATCGGGGTGCGCTGGATAACGCCGGCGTTGTTGACCAGAATGTCGGGCGTGGTGCCAAAGTCGGCCTCGATCTTGGAGATGAGCTCGGCGACTACGGCCTCATCGGTAACATCGGCCACGTAGCCGTGAGCCTCAAAGCCCAGCTCGCGGTAGTGCTTCTCGGCCTCGGCGACCTTGTCGGCGTGACGCGCGTTAAAAGCGATTTTGGCGCCGGCCTCGCCGAGCGCCTCGGCCATGGCCATACCGATGCCATAGGTGGCGCCGGTCACCAGCGCGACCTTGCCATCAAGGCGGAAGCTGTCCATAAGGTTAGACATACCGGTCCTTTCAAAAGAAACGTTTATCTATAAAAACTTGCTTCTAATACAAGGTCAGTATAGGAGAAGCGGCTGAACAAAGTCCGCAGCTTGCCTAAAAATAGGTGAACGTTCACTTTTAGCAGTTAAACGGTATGCGAGGGGAGCGAGCAAAGCCTTAAGCGTCTTACCCCTGCCTCCCCTTCGCAATCATGTTGCGGTTATAGACCAGGTGCAAATACATCGCGTCGTGCGCGGCGGTGGGGTTGCGTGCAGCGATGGCGTCGGCAACACCGCGGTGGGTGCGGATGGTCTCCTCGACCAGCTTTTTGCCGGTCACATCGATAAATAGGGGGACGGATGCCTTGAGCACGCCCATCAGACGGGGGACGACAAGGTTTCCGCAGCTCTCGGCAATGGCATTATGGAATGCGGTGTCAGCAGCGGAATAGTCTTCGCCAAGGGCGGCCAGGCGCTCAGATTCGTCGCAGAGCTCTTTGATGCAGGCGATTTGGTCGTCGGTCGCGTGCTCGGCGGCCATGCTTGCCATCTGTGGCTCGATCATGAAGCGCACCTCGAGCAGGTCGCGCGCCAGGCGCTGTTTATCGCCGATAAAGGTAAAGCCCAGCGGGTCGTCGGCAACGCCGGGGTTGGATGCCACGTAGGTGCCCGACCCCTGCTTAATGCGCACGATGTTGCGCGATTGCAGCAGCTTCATGGCTTCGCGCACGGTGCTCCGGCCGGCCCCTAGGCGCTCAACCAGCACGGCTTCCTTAGGCAAGCGGTCGCCTTGCTCAAGGTGCTCATCAAGAATCAGTTGAATGATTTTGTCTGCAATCTGCTCGGGGAGTCCCGACTCGGCTCGTGCCACGCTTCACCTCACGTCTAAGAATTCATCAGAGCTATTCTAGCCCATCAACGATGGGACGCAGATCGCTGCTCCCACGATCGACGAACAATAACTACCGTTCACCGTCAAAAACCGACCGTTCGCGAAAATACATCAGATGTATTTCAAAAAAGTTCCCTATTGAAACATCAGACCTATTTAAAACACGCTATAGTCATAGGCGAATTCAAAAGGTCTGATGAATTGGAGGAAAGATGTCAGACCCAACGTTTATGGCAGACCCCACCAGGCTCGTCATCGCCGCCATCGTGGGCATCGCGCTGCTGCTTGCGCTCATCATCAAGTTCAAGCTGCACCCCGTGCTGTCGATGATGGTCTCGGCGCTTGCGATCGGCATCGGCGCGGGCATGCCGCTCGATTTGGTGGCAGACACCGTCACCAAGGGCGTGGGCACCACGCTGCAAAACATCGCCTTGCTCATTGGCCTGGGATCGATGTTTGGTCAGATCCTGGAGGAGAGCGGCGGCGCCAAGAAGATCGCTCAGACCTTTATCGATACCTTCGGTCAGGGTCACTCCAGCTGGGCGCTGGGCATCACCGGCCTGGTCATCGGCACCACGGTGTTCTTTGAGGCCGGCGTGGTCGTGCTGATCCCGCTCGCATTTAGCGTGGCATCGCAGACCAAGAAGTCGACCCTCTACTACGGCATCGCCCTGCTCGCGGGACTGGCAGCCGGCTATGCGTTCGTGCCGCCTTCGGCCGGCTCGGTTCTGGTCGCCGGCACGCTCGGTGTCGACCTGGGCACCATGATCCTCGTCGGCATCCCTACCGCCTTTGTCGCCATGGCTGTCGCCGGCGTCGTCTGGGGCCGCAACGTGGGTGGCCGCATCTTTACGGACGTCCCCGAGCACTTTACCTCTGCCGAGGGTGCGAGCGACGATAAGGAGCTTCCCTCCTTTGGCATGGTGCTCGCGATCGTGCTCACGCCGCTTTGCCTGATTCTGCTGGGCACGCTGTCTTCGTACGTCCCCATGCCCGAGCAGGTTGCCTCGATTCTCGCCTTCCTGGGCAAGCCGTTCGTCGCCCTGACCATCGCCACGCTCATCGCTATGTATCTGCTGGGCGCCCGCCGCGGTTATTCCGGAGCCGAGCTCAAGGCCCTGCTCGACCGCTCGCTTAAGCCCGTCGGCATGATCTTGCTGGTCATCGCCTGCGGCGGCGTCATCCGCTGGATGCTTCAGGACTGCGGCCTGGGCCAGGTCATCGGCCCCGTGCTCGAGAGCTGCCCGCTTCCGCTCGTCGTCGTTGGCTTCCTCATCGCCGCGCTCGTCCGCGCCTCGGTCGGCAGCTCCATCGTGTCCATGACCATGGCGTCGGGCATCATGGCCGCCATGCCTGCGGTTGCTGGCGCTTCGGTGCTCATGCGTGCTGCCATCTGCCTTGCCATCTGCGGCGGTGCCACGGCTCTTTCGCACGTCAACGATGCTGGCTTCTGGATGTGCTCGTCGTTCCTGGAGATTGACGAGAAGACCACCCTCAAGTCCTGGACTGTCATGGAGACGATCATCGGTCTTACGGGCCTCGCCTGCGCCCTGGTGATCTCGTTCTTCGCCTAGCCGAGCAGCTTTTGCCGGGCCATACGCTCGGCGCTCATTACCACCAGTTTCATTCACCAACGATTGGTATAACCGTTCAAACCAAAAGAGGAGAACACCATGGACGAGAAGACCAAAGAGCAGATTCAGCAGGAGGCCGCCGATCTGGTCGCCAAGCTGCAGCCGCGTTCCGGCAAGTTCCGCACCATCAGCCCCGAGATGGACCCGCTGCGTCTGGGTTCTGGCTGGACTATCGAGGACCTTGACAAGCCGCAGGTCATCATCGAGTCGACCTTTGGTGATTCGCACCCGGGTTCTGCCGGCCTGTTTGAGCTCGTCGAGGAGGTCCGCGCCGGCGTTGCCGAGGCCGGTGGCCACGGCGCCCGTTACTTCTGCACCGATATCTGCGACGGCGAGGCCCAGGGCCACGACGGCATCAACTACTCGCTGCCCAGCCGCGATATGATCGCCAACATGATCGAGATCCATGCCAAGGCCACGCCGTTCGATGCCGGTGTCTTCGTCGCCAGCTGCGATAAGGGCCTGCCCGCGAACCTCATGGCCATGGGCCGCGTCAACATCCCCTCCATCGTCGTTACCGGTGGCGTCATGGATGCTGGTCCCGACCTGCTGACTCTGGAGCAGCTCGGTGCTATCTCGGCCCGCTACGAGCGCGGCGAGATCTCCCGCGAGGAGCTCGAGTTCGCCAAACACAACGCCTGCCCCAGCTGCGGCGCTTGCTCCTTTATGGGCACCGCCTCGACCATGCAGGTTACCGCTGAGGCCCTGGGCCTTATGCTCCCCGGCACGGCTCTGCTGCCTGCCACTAGCTCCGACCTGCGCGAGTTCGCCCGCGAGGCCGGCCGTCAGTCCGTGTGGCTCTCCGAGCACAACCTGTGCCCGCGCGATATCGTGACCAAGGAGTCCTTCGAGAACCTCATCATGGTCCACGGCGCCATCTCCGGCTCCACTAACTCGCTGCTGCACATCCCCGCGATCGCCCGCGAGTTTGGCATCGAGATGTCCGCCGACGACTTCGATCGCTTGCACCGTGGTGCCCACTACCTGCTCAACGTTCGTCCCGCAGGCGAGTGGCCGGCACAGTTCTTCTACTATGCGGGCGGCGTGCCGCGCATCATGGAGGAGATCAAGTCGATGCTCCACCTCGACGTTATGACCGTCACGGGCAAGACCCTCGGCGAGAACCTCGAGGACCTCAAGAACAACGGCTACTACGAGAAATGCGGCCGCTACCTGGAGAAGTGGAACCTCAAGCGCGAGGACATCATCCGTCCGTTCGACCAGGCCTTCGGCACCGACGGCTCCATCGCCATCATGCACGGCAACCTTGCCCCCGAGGGCGCTGTCGTTAAGCACACCGTCGTTCCGCGCGAGATGTTCCAGGCCACGCTCAAGGCCCGTCCGTTCGACTGCGAGGAGGACGCCATCCACGCCGTCCTGACGCACGAGGTCGGGCCCGGCGACGCCGTTATCATCCGCTACGAGGGCCCCAAGGGCTCCGGCATGCCCGAGATGTTCTACACCACCGAGGCTATCGCCAGCGACCCCGAGCTGGGCGCGAGCATTGCCCTGATCACTGACGGCCGCTTCTCCGGCGCCTCCAAGGGCCCGGCTATCGGTCACGTTTCGCCCGAGGCTGCCGTGGGCGGCCCGATTGCCCTGATCGAGGAGGGCGACCTCATTCAGATCAATATCCCCGAGCGCTCGCTGTCCATCGTGGGCATCGCCGGCAAGGAGATGGAGCCGGCCGAGGTCGACGCCGTCCTGGCCGAGCGTCGCGCCGCTTGGAAGCCCAAGGCTAACCGCTATACCTCCGGCACGCTCAAGTTCTTTACCGAGCATGCAGTTTCCGCCATCCAGGGTGGCTACATGGAGTAGCGCCCGGGCGCATCGAATTCTCCTCTCATAGATGCGTGGCAAAAGGCCCCGAGTTCTTACGAGCTCGGGGCCTTTTTCGTCTTGGTTGCGGACGCATTGCTGGACGATAAGCATTTGCGTCTGACTTTTGGCCGTACGAAAGCGTGATTTGCGTTGCATTTCCGTACGCAAATCAGACGAAAACTATTTGCGTCTGATTTAAAACCGTATGCAAACGATTTTCGTCTTTTGGGCTGGGGCTTCTCTACAGCTCAGCCTCCAGTTCGGCTTTATGATCGTTGAGATAGTCGCGCATGTAGGGGATGGCGAACGACACCTTACCGTAAGAGGGTGCCTCAATAATCGATTCTCTGAGCAAGCGGCTGCGGATGGAGCTCACCTGCTGAGGCGTTTTGTTTAGGTCGTCGGCCACCATGCTGGTCGAACATGTTTGCCCCAACGATGCCATGCTCAACAGATAGGCGATACATGTGGGCGGAATGCGCTGCAGCGCGGGCTCAATCACCATGGCGCAGAAGCGTTCGCGTGCCGTCGCAATGCCACGCTCGGCTTCTTCTTCTCCAATAATCGTCGCATGCGCGCGTCTCGCTAGCTGCCATGCATAGTATCCAACGAGCTGAATCATGAAAGGATAACCTTGCGTTGCCTCGGCAAGTTGGCTGGCGATGCCTGGCTTGAGCTCCATACCGGATGTTTCGATGGTCTCTTCGAGGGAGTACGTCACCTCGGTAACAGCTACTGCCTTGAGATCAAAGGGGAGCGCGCGACGTAAAAACGTGAGTGTTTTGCCGTTGATGACGCTTTCGATCATCGAGGGTAGTCCTGCAAAAACGAAGGCAATATCAAGGTCTTCGCCGAAAATCTGTTGAATTGCAATGGAGAGCGTTCGGACCTCGTCGAGTTCGGCATCTTGGACCTCATCGAGGGTGATAAGCAGGCCGTTGCCATTTTTGGATATTGTCTGCCTTATCGCGTCGCGCAAAGAAGGGCCAATTCGTTCGATGTCTATGCTACCGAGAGATATGCCGGCGACAGCGGGTTCGAATCTGGCGTGTTTGGCTTGGACCTTGGGCTGGAGCTGTTCAAGAATGCGCTGGCAGAGCCCTTCGGTTGCGACTTCCTTAATAACGGTCCAACCGCGATCTTGAGCAAGACGCGCGCACTCATCAAGGAGGACCGTTTTACCCGTTCCGCGGACACCGGCAATGCGCATCAGGCGCCCCGGTGCGCCGGGTCCATTGATGAGGCCTTCGTTGAACTCCTCGAGTACATCCTCGC
The DNA here is from genome assembly GCA_934667065.1 of uncultured Collinsella sp. Classification (GTDB taxonomy): domain Bacteria; phylum Actinomycetota; class Coriobacteriia; order Coriobacteriales; family Coriobacteriaceae; genus Collinsella. Next base: position 80,073 of record CAKULD010000008.1, on the reverse strand, counting down.
GACCGATAATCATGGGAGGCGTTTTACCTGCCGTAGGTTTAAACGGATTTGTCTGCATACGCGCCACCTCCGCTCAAGTTATAGCAAGATATAGCAAAGTATAGCAACATATAGTAAAGTATAGCGAGATATAGCAACGTATAGCGCGGTTTGTGGGCTCTTGCGACTGCGCTACTCCCCAAACGCCATGTGGATAAAGCGTTTTGCGAACAGCTTATTGGCTACGTTGATGACGTGGCCCAGGAACAGTGCCGAGATAGCGGTGGTTACACCAAAGCCGCCCAGGTTGTGCATGAGCACGAGTGATAGGGCGAGGGATGCCGCGACGTGTGAGCAGTCGAATACGACCTTAACATCACCAAAGCGACGCTTGAGCTTTTCGGCAATTACCTGCACCAGGCCATCCGGCGCGTTGGGCACGACGCCCATATTGACCACCAGGCTTACGCCAAACGCGGTGACGGCAAGCGAAAGCAGCATAGTCGCGACCTGCGCGGGGAGTGCGGTGGGGTGCAGAGGATTGACTGCCATAAAGAAGTCGGTGAAGCCGCCGATAAGCGTGGAGAAAAAGAGCTCGAGCAGAATGCGCGGCTGGAACTCACGGCGAAGAATAGCCAATTGGGCTGCAATGTAAGCGACGTAGGTCACGGTGATCCAAAAACCGAGCGTCTTGCCAGTGAGCATGGACAGGGTCGTGGCAAAGCAGGTGAGGGCGGCCACGCCAAGGCCCGATGCCGTCTGGAGGCTCATGCCGAGGGCCAAAATGGCAACGCCGACCAGATACATAAGCATCCTGATCACAGTGTGGCGCCAATCGATGTTCTCGGCATTCATCACGATGAGCGGTCGCATGCTGCTGCCGTCCTTTCGGTTGTAAGGAGTTGGGCTGACCTGGGCCGGCATGAAGAGGGTTATCGGAGGCACTGCTTTTAGCAAGCAGAAGAGCCGGCCCCTGGTCAGTCGCGTGAGGATGCCTTGCGTTGCCGGAATGGGACTGAAGGGCTTGGCAAGGCGGAGGAAAGCAAAGAGGCTTCGTGTGCAATAAGATGCCAAGATGGTAGGGTGCGTCTTAGCATCTTATTGCACACGCATAACGAAATCGGTTTCGTTGCTGCCTAGTATACTCATCTGCGGACATTTGCAAATATAATTTCAAAAGAAAAGGTGAACGTTCACCTAATGGCAACAACTCATTCGTTGTATGATAGCCATAACGTATTCGAAACCGATTTCGCACTGGTTGAATGAGTACGGAGTCTACCCGTCTTTAAGTGCTGCAAAAAGAAGGCTGTGCCCGATCAAGGGCGGCTGCAACACTATCCAAACCGAAAGGATCATCATGGAACAGCACACCGATTGTTCGTATTGCATGTGCGGGACTGACGACACGCTCGTCGATGTTTTTGGCATTCCCATGCTCGACCTGCCCGCCAGCAAGCTCATCTTGTTTAAGGAGCAGAGCCACAAGGGTCGCGTAATCGTTGCCTCCAAGCAGCATGTTGACGATATCTCCTGCATGTCCGAGGAGGACGCGGCTGCTTTTATGGCTGACGTCCGTCACGTTGCCGCCGCGCTGCACAAGGCGTTCAACCCCGACAAGATCAACTTTGGTGCTTACGGCGACACCATGCATCACCTGCATGTCCACATCGTTCCCAAGTACAAGGACGATTCGTTTGAGTTCGGTGACGTGTTTGCCATGAACCCCGGCCGCGTCACGCTGGAGCCAGCTCAGTACGACGAGATCGCCCAGGCAATTATCGCCAACCTGTAAAAACCTTTTATTCCCTCCAGCAGTTGCGGTGAAATACGGACTGTTTTTCGGCCCGGGCGGCGTAAACAGTCCGTATTTCACCGCAACTGCGGAGGTGGGGGATGCGATAGTATTGCATGGTGGTATTCGACAAACCAAGGGTTTCTTCCGAGGGCTTTATGGACCAGCACCATCAATATCAGAGTCTGCAAGATCAGGCTTACAACGCATTACGCTCCAAGATCATCTACGCCGAGCTTAAACCGGGCACGCGTCTTTCGGCGATTGGCTTGGAAAAGGAGACAGGGATCGGGCGCACACCCATCCGCGAGTCCTTCGTGCGCCTGCGCGAGCAGGAGCTAGTGGAAACGCGCCCCAAGAGCGGCACGTACGTCTCCAAGATCAGTATGGAGCGAGCCGAGAACGCATGCTTTTTGCGCGAGAAGCTCGAGAGAAGCGTATTGATTAAGTGCTGTTCTGCCGCAACGACCGAGCAAAAGCAGCGTTTGGAGCAGATTCTGAGCGAGTCCGAGTCGCTCGACCACAGCGAAACGCGCCACTTTTACGACCTGGATAACCTGTTTCACGAGACGTGCTTTGAGATTGCCGGGCGCCACATGCTCTGGGACTGGATGAAGAGCGTCAACACGCATTTTGAGCGGTATAACTGGCTGCGCGCCGTATCACAGGACTTGGACTGGGAGCCGATCCGCCGCCAGCACCGTCGGATCCTCAATGCCATCATGGACGGCGACACCGATACGGCGAGCTACCTGGCAGAGACGCACTTGCATCTTATGCCCGAGGAGCAGGGCCCGGTCATCGCTTTGTATCCCGACTATTTCGAGCTCCCCAAAAGCTCGTCCAACTAATCTATCCCCTTATAAGTTGCGGTGAAATAGGGACTGTTTAGGCTGGTAAAACGCTTAAACAGTCCCTATTTCACCGCAACTGCGGTGGGGGTGTAAGGCTTGCGGGCAAGAAAAAGCTGCGGTGCCGTTTGGAGGAACTGACCGGAAGCAGGGGTCGATTCCTCCAGATGGCACCGCAGCTTTTGGTGTTCTGGATTATGTTGAGGCAGTTCGCTTGGAAGGCGGGCAAGCACCCAAAAGATCGATCGAGTGAGCGAAGCGGCTCGAAGGCGTGTCGCTTCCGTCACGTTCTATCAGCATACAAGACGGTTTCGGTTCTTGTCCGTGACGGAAACGGCACGCTTCCGAGCCGCTTCAAAAAAGGGGCGCGGTCTAGGTCGCGCCCCCCACGATAGAGAGCAACTTACTAGCCGCGGACCTTCTTGACGACGTCCATGGCCTCGCGGGCGATCTGCTCGACCTTGGAGAAGTCGCCGTCGGCGAACAGAGCCGGCTTGACCATCCAGGTGCCACCGCAAGCGATGATGGCAGAGGAGCTCAGGTACTCCTCGACGTTTGCGGTGCTCACGCCGCCGGTGGGCATAAAGCGGTGGCCGACAAACGGGGCGGCGAGGGCCTTGATGGTGTTAAGACCGCCGTACTGAGCCGCGGGGAAGAACTTGGTGACCTTGAGGCCCAGGTTGACGGCAGCGGTGACCTCGGAGGGGGTCACGGTGCCGGGCAGCACGGGCAGGTCGATGTCGATGCAGTGCTTGACGACGTCCTCGTTGTAGCCCGGGGAGACGATGAACTTGGCACCGGCGGCGCGGGCCTGCTCAACCTGCTCGACGGTCAGGACGGTGCCGGCGCCAACGCACATCTCGGGCTCGGCCTTTGCCATGGCGGCGATGCACTCGGCGGCGCAAGCGGTGCGGAAGGTGACCTCGGCGGACTTCATGCCGGCGGCCATAAGGGCGTGGGCTAGCGGAGCGGCATCCTCGACCTTGTCGAGCACGACGACCGGCACGATGCCCAGGGACTCAAGCGTGGTGTAGAACTGATCGAACATGATGTTCCTTTCGATGTGCGGCGCGCAAGGGCGCGTAATTGCTAAGGGTGGATTGGCCTTAGCCGGCTTTGGGATGGTTATCGGAGGCACTGCTTGGGGTCACAAGCAATTCCAAAGCCGGCTACTCGGCCAGTCGTGAAGGAATGCCAGGCAAAACCGGAATGGGACTGGTGGTTTTGCCCGACCGGAGAAATCGGGGAGCGGGCTACAGAGGTATGGGTATGGGAAACTGCAGCCCGCGGAATGGGGAACGAATTAACGGGCGACGCGGGTGCCACCGTCGGCGGCGTTGGCCACGGCGGCGATCTCGTCGGCAGTCACCAGGTTGGAATCGCCCTTGATGGTGAGCTTGAGAATCGAAGCGGCGATGGCGTAGTTGACGGCATCCTGCGGCTCGAAGTCGTTGATGAGGGCATGGACCAGACCGGCGTTGAAAGCATCGCCGGCGGCAACGCCCTCGAGCACGTGGACGTCGTGAGCAGGGGAGAACCAGTGCTCACCGCTCTCGGCGTCGTAGAGCATGCCCATCCAGATGGAGCGCTCGACGCAGGAGATGTTGCGGACAACCGAGGCGACCTTCTTGCAGCCATACTCGGAGCAGATCTGACGGGCCATCTCGACGTACGTGTCGCGCTCCTCGATGCCGTGGGCAAGGGAGCCGGAAACGCAGGTCATGCCAAGGCCGGCAGGCGCGTCCTCGTCGTTGGCGATGCAAATGTCGACGAGCGGCAGCAGCTCCTTCATGGTTGCCTGGGACTTTTCGGGCGACCACATCTTGCCGCGATAGTTAACGTCGCACACGGTGGTGATGCCCTTGGCGCGGCAAGCGGTGAGGGCATCCTTGCAAGCGGCGGCCATCTCGTCGGAGACAGCGGGCGTCACGCCAGAGAAATAGAAGACGGCGATGCCCTTGAGGATCTCGTCCCAGTTAAAGACGTCGCGCTTGGCCATGTTGATGGCGGAGTACTTGCGGTCGTAAACGCAACCGTTGCCGCGCTGCGAGGCGCCGACCTCAAACACATAGGAACCAAGACGGTCGCCCTGGCGAACGACGCGCGTGGTGTCGACGTCGTAGACCTTCAGCGAACGCAGGGCACACTCGCCCAGACGGTTGGCCGGGACAACAGAGACGTAAGCGGCCTTGTCGCCCTGGTAGGCCAGGGAAAGCGCGGTGTTGGCCTCGGCGCCGCCGTAGCGGACATCGAACTCGGTCGCCTGCTCAATACGCAGGTGATCTTTGGGCGAGAGCCTCATCATGATCTCGCCGAAGGTAAGAACCGTTTTACCCATGGTCGCGTAGCTCCTTCTTGCTCGTACGTACACCTTTGATATGGCGTTGGCACGCAGGTGCCAAGACGGTAGGGTGCATCTTTGCACCTCCGTGCCAACGCTTACCGAAATCGGTTTACGAAATCGGTTTCGTTTCGAGTTGTAGTATACTCACCTACAGCGTTTTGCAACCGAGATTTTTAAAAAATGTCTAAAATGGCTCAGACTGCCGACAATTGGGAAACGGGGTGTGCTATGGCGCAGATGAGAATCAAGGACATTGCCGCCGAGGCGGGCGTGAGCCCGGCCACGGTGTCGCGCTATCTCAACAACCGCCCCGGGCAGATGACCGAGGAGACCCGCGCTCGAATCGCCGCGGTTATCGAGCGCACCGGCTATCGCCCGCGCGCCGCCGCGCGCAACCTGCGTTCCTCGCGCACCAACCTTATCGGCGTGATTCTGGCCGACATCGCCAACCCGTTCTCGAGCGCCATGCTCGAGGGGCTTTCCGCCAGCGCCGCCGCGCGCGGGTGCTCGCTCATGACGGCCATTAGCGGCAACGATCCCGCCAAGGAGGCCGAGTCGCTCACCAGGCTTATCGACGCCGGCGTGGATGGCTTGATCGTCAACACCTGCGGCGGCAACGACGAGGCGATCGCCGCGGCTGCGGGACGCCTGCCGGTCGTGTTGCTCGACCGTGACATCGAGAACGGCGGCATCGATCTGGTGACATCTAACAACCGCGAGCTCGTCGCCGGCCTGGTCGACGCCCTGGCGACTGCGGGCAGCGAGCGCCTGTGCCTGCTCACCGAGGCAAGTGATGACAGCCCCGTGCGTCGCGAGCGCGCCGACGCCTTTACCGACGAGCTCTCGTACCGTGGTCTTGCCGGCGAGGTTGTCACCCTGGCCGACGGTGGCGCCGAGGGCATCAGTCGCCTGGACGAGACCATCCGCGATTACGCAGGTAAAAAGCTTGGCCTTATTGCCGTCAACGGTCTGGTCTTCTTGCGCCTGACCGAGGCGCTGGCCCAGCTTGGCCCCTCGCTGCCGGCGGGTCTTAAGATCGCGACGTTCGACGACTATCCTTGGAACCACGTGCTCTTTGGCGGCGTGACTACAGCCGCGCAGGACACCTTGGCGATTGCCGAGCGCGTTGTCGAGCGTCTGTCCGAGCGCATCGACGTCGTCACCACCACGGTAGGCGAGGCCGCAAAGCTCGCGCCCAAGCACATCGAGATCCCCGGCCACATCGAGTCCCGAGCCTCCACTTCGCGCTAGTCTGTGTGATATTATGTAGACAATGTCATACAGGAGGTATCCATGGCTGCGTCTGTACTGAGTGTACGAGTGGACTCGTCAATTAAAGATTCATTTGCCGAGCTATGCGAAGAACTCGGCATGACTTCGTCTGTTGCGGTCAATATGTTTATGAGGCAGATGCTGCGCGAGCGCTCGCTGCCGTTTGTTCCTTCACTTGGTAAAAACTCTGCAAGCGAAAACGTTGCCGCAGACATTTTGGATATTGCTCAAATTGAGTCCGCCGTCCGCGAGGCGGCCAGCCCGATTCCCGCCATCAAAACCGTGGTCCTTTTTGGCTCGTATGCCCGTGGTGAGGCGCGTGTCGATAGTGATATCGATTTGCGTCTCGAAGTCGATCGCGAGCATGGCTTTGGTCTTTTCGCGTTGTCGGCGTTTGGCGAAGCGGTGCGTAAGGAGACCGGGAAGCAGGTTGACCTCGTCTCGAGCGACCATCTTGATGGCGATCTTGCCGCGGTAATCGAGCGCGAAGGAGTGATCGTTTATGATCGCGCGTAAGTCAGACAGCCTTCGCGCGCAAGAGGTCTTGGAGGCGATCTTCGAAACGAACGAGCGCATCAAGGCTTTTGATATCACCGAGGACCAGTTTCTGCATGCGAATGATGTGCGGACGAGGGCGTTGGCGGACTCCCTTTTGATGTGCGCGCTTAGGGTGACGGAAGAAGCGGGCAAGCTGTCGGAGCGCTCGCAGCGTCTTCATCCCGAAATTGAGTGGCGTGGAATTATCGGCATGAGAAATTATCTTGCGCATGATTACGGCAATGTCGACCGCTCAGTTGTTTGGGATGCAGTGACGATGGAGTTCCCCGCACTGGAACGAGCCTGTAGGCAAATTGTCTCCGAATCTGAGCATTAGTTACTTGCCATAGTCACCCGCCCTCGCACGTTTTTTGAGCGCCTGACACGCTTTAACCCTGCGGAAACATTTTTCTGCGATAGTATCTGCGATATAGAACAGTCGAAACCCGCCCGAAAGAAAGGGGAGCGACATGAACCAGCAGAACATCGATTACGTACTCCGCTCTGTAGAGCAGCGTGACATCCGCTTTGTGCGTCTGTGGTTTGTCGACATTCTCGGTCGCCTCAAGAACTTTGCCATCAGCCCCGAGGACCTCGAGGTCGCTTTTGAGGAGGGCATTGGCTTTGACGGCTCGGCCATCGAGGGCTTTGCCACGCCCGAGGAAGCCGACATGCTCGCGTTCCCCGATGCCTCGACCTTCCAGATCCTGCCGTGGCGTCCGAGCCACAACGGCGTCGCCCGCGTGTTCTGCGACGTGTGCACTCCCGATCGCAAGCCCTTCGCCGGCGATCCGCGCGATGCCCTGCGCCGCATGTTCCACAAGGCCGAAAAGGCCGGCTACCTGCTCAACGTGGGCGCCGAGCTGGAGTATTACTATTTCCCCGACGAGCATACGCCCGAGCCGCTCGACAACGTGGGCTACTTTGACCTTTCGGTGAGCGACGCCGCCCGCGACCTGCGCCGCAACACGGTCCTTACGCTCGAGAAGATGTCCGTGCCCGTGGAGTACACCTTCCACGCCGCTGGCCGCTCGCAGCACGGCATGAGCCTGCGTCACGCCGAGGCCCTGAGCATGTCCGACGCCATCACCACGGCCAAGCTCATCATTAAGCAGCAGGCCTACGAGAGCGGCTGCCACGCTTCCTTTATGCCCAAGCCGCTGGCGGGCGAGGATGGCAGCGCCATGTTCCTGCACCAGTCGCTGTTCGACCACGACGGCAACAACGTCTTTTGGGGCGAGGACGACGAGAAGTACCATCTCTCCGACGTCGCCAAGCACTACATGGCCGGCATTCTGGCGCACGCGCGCGAGATCAGCGCCATCACCAACCCCACCGTCAACTCGTACAAGCGCATCACCACCGGCGGCGACTCCGTGCCGCAGTACGCCACGTGGGGCCTGCGTAACCGCGCGAGCATGGTCCGCATCCCGGTCTACAAGCCCGGCAAGCAGCTGTCCACGCGCATCGAGCTGCGCAGTCCCGATCCCATGGCCAACCCGTACCTGGTCAACACCGTTACGCTGGCGGCTGGTCTCGACGGCATCGAGCGCAAGCTGGAGCTTCCGCCCGAGGCCACGGCCGAGACGCTCAAGCTCACCGACCGTCAGATGCTCGAGGCCGGCTACGCACCGCTGCCGCGCTCGCTCAAAGAGGCACTCGACGTGTTTGAGGACTCGCAGTTTATGAAGGATGCCCTCGGCGAGCACATCCACAGCTTCTTCCTCAAAAAGAAGCGCGACGAGTGGCATAAGTTTGAGTCCACGATCACCCAGTGGGAGATCAAGCACTACCTGGCGAACTCCTAATCGCGCTGGCTTGTCCCAGTACGATTGAGCTCATATCTTTGGAGGCCGATATGTCCGAAAAGAGTGCCCTGTTCATGGCGCGCACGACGCGCTTCCACGAGTTTGCCCGCAGCCTGACGACCACCCTGGGTGTCGAGGTGAGCCTGGCCACCCCCGATTCGCCGACTGCGGCGCACGACTTTGACCTGCTGATCCTTGATTCCGACGGCATCCGCAGCGACCGCATCGATCAGATTGCCAAGTGGCTCGACGATCGCGGCGGCGTTCCCATGCTGGTGATCGTTGACGACGAGGCGCTCGGCACCCTGCGCCTGCCGAATCACGCCCACGCCGACTTCGTGTGCCCCACGGCGACGCCCAACGAGCTCAAGGCTCGTGCGCAGCGCCTGATGGGCGAGGAGGAGACCGTCACCGCCGATGACGTGCTCAACATCGATAACCTCGAGATCAACCTGGCTACCTACCAGGTGACGCTCGACGATGAGCCCATCGATCTGACACTGATGGAGTACTCGCTGCTGAGCTTTTTGGCGACGCACCCCAACCGCGCCTACAGCCGCGAAGTGCTGCTGCACCGCGTGTGGGGCTTTGAGTACTGCGGCGGCACGCGTACCGTCGACGTGCACATCCGACGCATTCGCTCCAAGGTGGGTCCGCAGATCGCAGCGCACATCACCACCGTCCGCGGCGTGGGCTATCTGTTTAAGGACTAGATTTCCACCACAAAGGGGACAGGTACCTTTGTGGTGGTTTTGCCACAGGTGCGGGTACCTTTCGGGTTTGCAACAGAACTTAAGCCTTCCTAAAAGATTGCGTTCTCATACACGCGCACCCGCATATTGGGGTACAACTCAACGTGAACAATGATGGCCCGCCACATGTTTGGCGGGCCTTTGGTTATTAGACGAAAGGATCGCAGCTATGAGCGAGTACGATTCCCAGCGTCCCCAGGACGCGGGCAACGCCGGCGAGACTCAGCAACAGCCGCGCGTGCAGGTGGAGTCGACGCCTGCTGGCGGCAACAACATTCCCTATGTGCAGGCCTACGACACGCAGACCGGCCAGCCGCTGGGTGGTGCACAGGTCGTGAACAAGCACACGGTGGTCAAGACTAAGACCAAAAAGCTGCCGATCTTCATCACAGCGCTCGCCGGCTGCGCCTGCGGCGCCTTGTTGGTCATCGCGCTTATTATGAGTGGCACGCTCGATATCGGTGGCGGAAAGAATGCCGTGACGGCGGGCGCTTCGGGCTCGTCGACGCAAAAGATTACGATCGACTCCGAGGACACCACGCTGGCCGAGGCCGTTTCTGCCAAGGCACTTCCCTCCGTGGTTTCCATTACCGCCACTTCGAGCGGCAGCCAGGGCAGCTCGCTTTCGCAGTCTGCCGACGAGTCGGATAGCTCGGGTAGCGTCGGCTCGGGCGTGGTGCTCGATACCGAGGGCCATATCCTCACCAACAACCACGTGGTCGACGGCTACGACCAGTACGTGGTGACTATGGACGACGGCACCACCTACGAGGCCGAGTTCGTGGGCAACGATGCCTCGAGCGACCTAGCCGTCATCAAGCTCAAGGATGCCGACTCTTCCAAGCTTACCCCGATCGAGATCGGTGACTCCTCTAAGCTCAACGTGGGCGAGTGGGTTATGGCGATCGGTTCGCCGTTCGGCAACGAGCAGTCTGTCTCCACCGGTATCGTGTCGGCGCTGTATCGCTCCACGGCCATGAGCTCTACCAGCGGCAACACCATTTATGCCAACATGATCCAGACCGATGCCGCCATCAACCCGGGCAACTCCGGCGGCGCGCTCGTCAACGACAACGGCGAGCTCGTGGGTATCAACTCACTCATCGAGAGCTATTCGGGCTCCAGCTCGGGCGTTGGCTTTGCCATTCCGGTCAACTATGCCAAGAATATTGCCGACCAGATTATCGACGGCAAGACGCCGGTTCATCCGTACCTGGGCGCCACGCTCTCGAGCGTCAATGCGCTCAACGCCCGCACCAACAAGCTGAGCACCGATAGCGGCGCGTATGTGGCGAGCGTTGTGGAGGACGGTCCTGCTGCCAAGGCCGGCATTCAGGAGGGCGACGTCATCACCAAGCTGGGTGACGACGAGATCACGAGCGCCGACGGCCTGATCATCGCGCTGCGCAGCCACGAGGTGGGCGAGAAGGTCGAGATCACGCTCGTGCGCGGCAAGGAAGAGAAGAAGGTCACCGTCGAGCTGGGCTCCGACGAGGAGCTGCAGAATCAGCAGCAGAACGACAGCTCGACTGATACCGGCAACGGCGGCATCACCGACGAGCAGCTGCGCCAGTACCTGGAGGAACTGCTGGGCCAGCAGGGCCAGGGCCAAGGCTACGGTCAGGGCTACTAACGAGTCATTTCGCACATACCGATGCCAGAGGGGCTGTCCCGCCAAGCGCGGGACAGCCCCTCTTTCCATAATGATCCCCCAGGGACGGAGGAAAGTGGATCAGTTTGGTGGTTAATCGTCGTCGCTGGGAAGGCTTCCAAACGCCTCGATGTACTCTTCGTCCGACATCCAGTCGATGATGTCGCCAGGTTTGCAGTGAAGTGCCTCGCACATCGCGGTCAACGTCGAAAAACGAATGCCCTTGAGTCGTCCGGTTTTAATGCGCGAAACGTTAACGGGCGAGATGCCGATAATGTCGGCAAGCTCTTGAGAGGACATTTTGCGATCCGCCATGACGCGATCGAGTCTCATGACGATTGGCATGCTGCCCCTCCTTCTAAATAATGGCGTCAACGTCCGACTGCAAGAGTCGTCCGTACTCAAAGATAGCCGAAAGGGACAGGGCAAACAAAGCAAGAACCAGCGTCCAGGCGTTAAAACCAAAGATTCCGATTGCGCTCGTGCCGACGTCGTTGGGGAGTTGAGCGGCACACAGGCTGTCGAAGGCAATCGAGACGACTGAGGAAATGAGCAACAAAAGCCCAATAGCGAGAAGTCGCCGGCATTGTTTTCGCGTGAATATCGACTGAGCGCTGACAACGTCAAGGCAGAAGTGCAGGTAGATAAGCAGACATGCAATCGAAAGAACAAGGACGAGAGCGTCACGGATAGTAAACGCAACGGTGACGGCGGCCGGAATGGACTCGCCGTTTATAAAGAGGGGAGTGGATGCGAAGAGCATCTCCCTCACTTCGCCAGCAACATTAAATGCCGAGAACACAGCCATGATTATTACGACTGACAGGGTGGCGAGCAGCATTGCGCTGATAAAACGGCTTCGTTTAACGGTACTTTCCATAATGAACCCCAAAAAGGCTGCGGCAATGCCGCAGCCAATCGTATTTCCTTAGCGTGGCTATTCGCTTTGCGTAATCGTGATGCTTGATGGCGTTATGAGGGCGGGCAGCTTTGTTGGATCGGAGTCGCTGCTGGTGTTGACGGTGCAGGTTACGTCAACGAAGACGCCTTCTTTGATGGCTCCAACATCTGCTTCCTTACCATCCTGGTCCTTGATGGGGATGGTTGAATCGATTTTGAAGTTGAGGTGCAGCGGTGCGGATTGGAATTGCTCGCTTGCGATAACGAAGCGACCTTCACTCGCTCCGCTGGCGGAAGGGTGATAGACAGCAACGACCTCACCTCGTAAGGAAAGGTCCTTGGAAAAGGGAATGTCCTTCCAGAAAAAGCCGAGCAAAGCGGCTGCGACAAGGACAAGGGGGACGAGGATGGTTAGGAAACGTTTGGACTGATTCTTCATTTCAATCACCTCACGTTGATAATACCAAAATATATTGCAAACACAATATAAAATATTAAGTGCTATGAGCTGAGTCGCATAATTTGGCATATTGAGCTCGCTGTCCTTGGAATGCCTGGACAGTTAGTTCAGATACGTATAAATCTGGGGCAGTCTGGAATGCGTTTTGAGCTGTATTGTGATGGAAATGGGGCTCTGATGGGTGCTCGGAAGGAGAAATAAGCCGATCGTGCCGCTCCGGGACGACCAAATGGGGTGAAATGGCGCCATTTGAGCTCGATTCGGTTCGCAGATTTATACGTATCTGAACTAACTGTCCACCCCGGTCAGACGGCTGCCGATTCGGTGCGGTTTGAGACCACTATTCGGCCCCATCGCGACCGGTGGTACTCTTGTATCCGTTTGAAATCGAGCGAAGGAGTGCCGCTATGGAGCAATCGAGCCTGTTTGGTGACGGCGTGGACATCGATACCGAAACGCCCACGAGCGCGGATGCCACCGCGTCGACCGATGCCCGTGCCCAGGCGGCCGCACGCGCGGCCGAGCTGCGCCACGAGCTCGACTACCACGCTTACCGCTACTACATGCTCGACGCGCCCGAGATCACGGATGCCGCTTTCGACAAAATGCTCGTTGAGCTGCAGGAAATCGAGGCTACCTACCCTGACCTTGTGACGCCCGACAGCTATACCCAGCGCGTGGGCGGCTACGTGAGCGAGCAATTTACGCCGGTCACGCACATGGCGCGCATGTATTCCATGGATGACGCTATGGATCTTGATGAGCTTGACGCGTGGCTCCAGCGTACCGAGGACGCACTTGGTGCCGGCAGCGTCACCTATACCTGCGAGCTCAAGATCGACGGCTTGGGTGTGGCGCTTACCTACCAGAATGGAACCTTCGTGCGCGCGGCGACGCGCGGCGACGGCACCACGGGCGAGGATGTGTCGCTCAACGTGCGCACCATCAAGGACGTGCCCATGCACCTGTCCGAGCCGGCGCTCGCCCACATGGGCGCCGACCGCGAGCGCGCCATCGAGGTTCGCGGCGAGGTCTACATGCCCAAGGGCAGCTTTGTGCGCCTGAACGATGAGGCCGATGCCGAGGGCCGCGATCCCTTCGCCAACCCGCGCAACGCAGCCGCCGGATCCCTGCGCCAAAAGGATCCCAAGGTCACGGCACGTCGCGACTTGGCCACCTTTATCTACGCCATCGCCGATACCGACCCGCTGCACGTCCATAGCCAGCGCGAGTTCCTTGACTGGCTGCGTAGCGCCGGCTTTAGCGTCAACCCCAACGTGGCCCGTTGCGCCACGCCGGCCGAGGTCCACGAGTTTTGTGCTCAGGCGCTCGAGCATCGCGGCGACCTGGACTACGACATCGACGGCGTGGTCGTAAAGGTCGACAGCTTCCAGCAGCAGCTCGACCTGGGCTTTACCGCCCGCGCGCCGCGCTGGGCCATCGCCTTTAAGTTCCCACCCGAGGAAAAGCAGACCATCCTGCGCGAGATTCGCATCCAGGTGGGCCGCACCGGCGTGCTCACACCGGTCGCGGAGTTCGATCCGGTGACGGTCGCCGGCTCCACCATTGCGCGCGCCACGCTGCACAACATTGACGAAATCCGCCGCAAGAACGTGCGCGAGGGCGACACCATCATCGTACACAAGGCGGGCGACGTCATTCCGGAGGTCGTGGGTCCGGTGCTCGACAAGCGCCCGGTCGATTCGGTCGACTGGCACATGCCCGAGGTCTGCCCCGTGTGCGGCAGCCCGGTCGTGCACGAGGACGGCGAGGTCGCCTACCGCTGCGTCTCCATCGACTGCCCCGCGCAGCTCAAGGAGCGCCTGCTCCACTGGGTGAGCCGCGGCTGCATGGACGTCGACGGCCTGGGCGACGAGATCGTCGACAAGATGATCGCCGCCGGCCTGATTCATGACGTTGCCGATTTCTATCAGCTTACGGTCGATGACATCGCCGGCCTGGATACGGGCCGCGTGTATGCGAGCTCCAACAGCAAAAAGGGCGTTAAGAAGGGCGATCCCATTCCGGTTGGCCTCAAGACGGCCGAGAAGATTATCGCCGAGCTTAACAAGTCCAAGAGTCAGCCGCTCGGGCGCGTACTGTTTGCCCTGGGTATCCGCCACGTGGGCAAAAACGTGGGCGAGGTCATCGCCGAGCGATTCCTGTCGATCGACAAACTCATCCTGGCGAGCGAAGAGGACATTGCCGAGTGCGAGGGCATCGGCCCCAAGATCGCGGCGAGCGTCAAGCAGTTCCTGGCCGTGCCCGAGAACCTTGCCGTGCTGGAGCGCCTGCGTCAGGCGGGCCTGTCGCTCGAGGTCGACTTGGGAGCCGCACATGCACAGGCCGCAGCCGATGCCGGCGTAGAGGGCGAACTCGCCGACGCGCAGCCGCTCGCGGGTTTGACGTTTGTCCTGACCGGCACGCTCGTAAACCGCACGCGCGACGAGGCGGGTGCCGCGCTCAAGGTGCTCGGCGCCAAGGTCTCGGGCAGCGTGTCGAAGAAGACGAGCTATCTGGTTGCCGGCCCCAAGGCAGGCTCCAAGCTCACCAAGGCCGAGCGGCTGGGCGTGCCCGTGCTGGACGAGGACGCACTCGAGCAGATTCTCGCTTCCGGTGAGGTGCCCCAGGCTTAAGGCATTGATAGTCAGATAGAAGAGCCGCCCGGAAAGTTCGACACTTTCCGGGCGGCTCTTATTTGGATGTGATAACAGGTACTGTGATCTGCGTCACGTAGGTCGTCGGGTCGTCGCTGATGATATCGTCGATGAGGGCAATCTCGCGTGAGGGACCGGCGGGCGTCAGGTCGCGCTCGCGCATATAACTGAGCAGCTGCTCGTAGTGCGGGGCAGCCTGCCCGTGCGTGCCACGGAAGCTAATGGTCAGGCACCGCGCGGCGGGCCGAACCTCGACGTCTCCCAGGTAGTCATCCGTGTCATCGAGCAGCAGAAAGACCTCGTCGTAGCCATCAAAGTCACCGGTGGCAATGCGCTCGGGCGCGATGCCCACACCCAGATTGCCAAGGAAGACGAAGGTCTCGTGCTGTCCTTTTTGCAGCTGGCGAATCTGCCACTCCAGCGCATAGGCATCGGTGGGGTTGACGCGTTCGCGCAGCACGGCGCAACGAAGTTCGGGCGCGTTGACCTCGTAGATGGTATCGAGCTCAGCATCCAATGCGCCTCGCAACAAGGCAAGCCGGTTGTCGATCTTGCGTGAGACGCGTTCCAGCTCACGGCGTTTACGTTCGATAAGCTCCTGCTGCTGGGCGAGTTGGCGCTGCATGAGGTCCACGTCGCGCGTGGTCACAAATTCGCGAATCTGAGCCAACGGCAAATCGAGAACGCGCAGGTGGCTGATGGTGTTGAGGGTAGAAAGCTGCCGCGCGCCGTAGTAGCGGTAGCCACTTGCCGCATCGACATACGCCGGCTCCAGCAAGCCCATCTGCTCGTAGTGCCGCAGCGTGCCAACGCTCAGGTTAAACAGGCGCGCGACCTCGCCAATGCGGAGCAGGCCCTCGGTATACTCAGCGTGCGTGTCAGTCACAGGACCGCTCCTTTCGATAGGGGGTAGGGCGCCAGGCTCGTGCCGCCCCGCTACGCCACCAACTTGTCAAAAGCACCGCGGCGGTTGAGCACCGTAAACGCCACCACGCAAATGGCTGCCGACAGAATCGACCCGCACGGCGAGGCGATGCCCATGGGAAACAGCGTGTCGGAATAAGCGTTCGACAGCAGCCATGCGCCCGGCACGCGAATGAGTGCCACGGCCAGCACGTTGTGCGCAAAGCCGATGTAGCTCTTGCCGTACGCAGCGAAAAAGCCGCTAAAGCAAATATGGATGCCGGCGAAGATCGCGTCGAAAATATAGCTGCGCATATAGCCGGTGCCGGCTGCGACCACCGCGGCGTCCTTGGCAAAAAAGCCGAGAAACGCCGGTGCCACCAGCCACATGAGCGCCGTGATCAGGCAGCCGTACACTACCGAGATGGTCATGGCGTCCTTGAGCACCTGACGCGCGCGGTCGCCCTTGCCCGCGCCGGCGTTTTGCGCCGTGAGTGCGCTGACGGTGGCGCCCATGGAGCTCGGCACAATGAACAAAAAGCTGATCATCTTCTCGACCAGGCCCACGGCGGCAGCGTCGACCAGGCCGCGGTGGTTGGCGATAACGGTAATGAACATAAATGCCACCTGGATGCAGCCGTCCTGCACGGCCACGGGCACGCCAATCTTAAGGATGCTGCCGAGCACCTCGGGCTGCGGACGCAGGTCGCTGCGCTTGACGTGGACGTTTGTGCGGCGGCTCTTGAGCCATACGAGCGCGAGGGCAACGCTTGCGGTCTGTGCGATCACTGTACCGAGCGCCGCGCCCACGGGGCCGAGCCCCATGTGGCCAATGAACAGAAAGTCGAGCGCGATGTTGATAGCGCACGCCACGCCGATCACGTACATGGGCGAGCGAGAATCGCCCAGGCCGCGAAAGATAGCCGAAAGGATGTTGTATGCGGCGATGCACGGAATGCCGATAAAGCAAATGCGCAGGTAGGCGGCAGTGCCCTCGACCGCTTCGGCCGGCGTGCCGATGAGCGCCACGATCTGCGGGCACAGCGCGAGCAAGAGCGCGGCCAACACCACCGAGACACCCATAAAGAGCGTGATGGTGTTGCCGATGGCGGCCTCGGCGCGATCGAAGCGTCGCGAGCCCACGGCGTGGCCGACGATGACCGTTGTTCCCATGGCCAGGCCCACGAGCGTCACGGTAATGATATAGAGCGTCTGCGCGCCATTGCCCACGGCGGTGATGCCGGCGGCGCCGCTAAACTGCCCGATAAAGTACAGGTCGGCCATGCCGTAGAGCATCTGCAAAAAGTACGAGAGCATATAGGGCAGGGCGAAGACCGCGATGGTCTTGAGGACGTTGCCGCGTGTGAGGTCGTGTTCCATGGGCAGGGCACTTTCTGGCTTGGTTCGTTTGCGTACCAGTGTAGTGAAAACCCTACAACGATTGTAGAGTCAAGGTTTATGTTGGCGGTGGGGCGAAAAAAATCGCGCCTTCAATCATTTCCATTTGAATACGGGCACACGCCGCGCGGGCTTAGCGCCTGCACTAACCTTGCAGAAATCGATTTCAGAACACTTGACACTATCGCCCGGCGCGCAATAATACGTGCGTTTGCGAACAATGTTTGATGGGGGATGAACCTGCGTGCGCAATCTCAAAAAACTGTTTTCCTATTTGGGGGCATACCGTCGCGATGCCATTCTCGGCGTGATGTTCGTCTCGGTCGAGACCGCGCTCGAGTTGTTTATCCCGGTCATCATGGCCAACATCATCGACGTGGGCGTGCCCACGGGTGACGTCAACTACATGCTGCTGCAGGGCGCATGCATGCTGGTGTGCGCGGCGTTTTCGCTGGTGCTGGGCCTGGGTTATGCCCGCACGTCCGCCCGTGTGGCTTCGGGTCTGGGCGCCAACCTGCGCGAGGCCGAGTATCGCAAGATTCAGACGCTCGCCTTTGGCAACCTGGACAACTACGATGCCAGCTCGCTCGTCACCCGCATGACAACCGACATCACCGTCATCCAAAACGCCATCGGCAACGGCTTCCGTCCCATGGTGCGCGGACCGGTGACGCTCATCGTCGGTCTGGTCTATGCCCTGGTTCTGTCGCGCCCGCTTGCCACGGTCTTTGCGATCATTCTGCCCGTGCTGGCGATCGTGCTGGGCGTCATCACCTACCGCGTCAGCCCGCTCTACCGTCAGCTGCAGACTTCGATGGATCACCTCAACGGCGTGGTGCAGGAGGACCTCACCGCCGTGCGTGCCGTTAAGGCGTATGTGCGCGCCGAGCACGAGGAGGCTAAGTTCGATACCGTCAATACCGAGCTCGCACACACGGCGACGAAGACCTTCGGCAACGCCGTGCTCAACCTGCCGGTGTTTCAGCTGTCGATGTATGTGGCCGCCATCTCGATCCTGTGGATCGGCGGGCGCATGATTATCGCCGGCGAGCTGGGCGTGGGCTCACTCACAGGCTTTATGAGCTACGTGCTACTGATCATGAACTCGCTCATGATGATCTCCAACGTGTTTTTGCTGCTCACGCGCGCGCTCGCCAGCGTGGAGCGCATTTCGCGAGTGATTGACGAGCAATCGCTCATCCAGGCACCTGCGGCAGACGCGGCCGTGCGCGAGGTTGCCGACGGAAGTGTTGAGTTCCACGACGTGTCGTTTAGGTACCGCGCGGATGCTGCCGAGGACGTGCTCGAGCATATCGACCTGCGCATCGAGCCGGGCTCCACGGTGGGCGTGCTCGGCGGCACGGGTTCGGGCAAGAGCTCGCTCGTGCAGCTCATCGCGCGCCTGTACGACGCGACCGAGGGCGCCGTGCTCGTGGGCGGGCGTGACGTGCGCGACTACGACCTGGTTGCCCTGCGCGACGCCGTGGGCATTGTGCTGCAAAAGAACGTGCTGTTTACGGGCACCGTGCGCGAGAACCTGCAATGGGGCGCGCCCGATGCCACCGACGAGGAGCTGCTGCGTGCCTGCCGCGCGGCGTGTGTGGACGAGTTCCTGGACCGCATCGGCGGGCTGGACGGCGAGTTGGGCCAGGGCGGCGCCGGCGTTTCGGGCGGGCAGAAGCAGCGTCTGTGCATCGCGCGCACGCTACTCAAACATCCGCGCGTGCTTATTTTTGACGACTCCACCAGTGCGGTCGATATGGCGACCGACGCCAAGATCCGTGAACACATCGCGCAGATTTCCGATACGACTGTGATTATCATCGCCCAGCGCATCGCGAGCGTGATGGATGCCGATCGCATTGTGGTGCTGGACGACGGGCGCGTTCACGGCGTGGGCACGCATGAGGAACTGCTGGCGGGCGATAACATCTACCAGGAGATTTACGCCTCGCAGATGGAGTTCGCGGGGGATGCGACCGCAGATGCTCCGGCCCGAGAAGGAGGTGAGCGCCATGCCTAAGACATCCGCTCAGGCCCGTCCGGCCAATCTGGGGCAGACACTCCGCCGTCTGCTCAGCTATATGGGCCACGCTAAGTTCTCGCTGCTTGCGGTAGGTGTGCTCGCCTCTATCGCCGCCATCGCAAGCCTTGCCGGCACCTATATGGTGCGCCCCATCGTCAACGGCCTGGCTACGGGCGGGGAGGAACTGCTCACCAAGCAGGTTCTCTTTACAGCTGCCATCTATGCCGCAGGCGTGCTCTCGGCCCTGGGCTACTCGCAGATCATGGTGCGCGCAGCCCAGCGCGTGGTATCCGACATCCGCCGCGACCTGTTCGCGCATATCCAGACGCTGCCGCTCAGCTATTTCGACAGCACGCGCTCGGGCGACATCATGAGCTTTTTCACCAACGACGTCGACACCGTCTCCGAGGCGCTCAACAACAGCTTTGCCAACGTGATCCAGGCGACCATCCAGGTGATCGGCACCACGGCCATGCTCGTCATCCTCAACTGGCAGCTCACGATTATTACGCTTGTGTGCGACGCGGCCATTGTTCTGTACGCGCGCTACTCGGGTATTCGCTCCAAGCGTTTCTTTGCCGCTCAGCAGGCGTCGCTCGGCGACTTGGACGGATATGTCGAGGAGATGGTCTCGGGTCAAAAGATTATCAAGGTCTTTAACCACGAGCAGGCCAACATTGCCGGTTTTGACACGCGCAACCAGGAGCTGCGCCGCACCGGTGGCGCCGCGCAGGCCTACGCCAACTCGATGGTGCCCATGACCGTGGTGATCGGATATGCCAACTACGCGATCGTTGCGGTGGCGGGCGGCATGCTCTGCATCAACGGCCTGGCCGACGTGGGCGCGCTCGCGAGCTACCTGGTCTTTGTGCGCCAGGCAGCCATGCCCATCAACCAGTTTACGCAGCTCGGCAACTTCTTGCTCAACGCGTTGGCCGGCGCCGAGCGCCTGTTTGCCGCCATGGATCTTAAGCCCGAGGTGGACGAGGGCTGCGTGGAGCTGGTGCAGACGGGCGACGCCGCGTGGGCGTGGAAGATTCCCGAGGGCCAGGGCGTGGGCGCGTACGGGCACTTGCATGACGTGGCCTCGGTCGATGACGCAGGCCGTGCGGTGGCCGCCGATGGCACCGAGCTTGTGACCGGGTTGGTGCCGCTTGCCGGCGACGTGCGCTTTCATGCCGTGGACTTTTCCTACGTGCCGGGCACGCGTGTGCTCACGGACCTCAACCTGTTTGCCAAGCCGGGACAGAAGATCGCTTTTGTGGGCTCGACGGGCGCCGGAAAGACGACCATCACCAACCTCATCAACCGCTTCTACGAGGTCGATGACGGCGAGATCACGTACGACGGCATCGACGTCAAGCACATCGCCAAGGCCAGCCTGCGTGGGTCGCTCGGCATTGTACTGCAGGACACGCACCTGTTTAGCGGCACCATTGCGCAGAACATCCGCTTTGGCAAGCTCGACGCGACCGACGAGGAGGTGCGCGCCGCCGCCGAGGCCGCCTGCGCGGATTCGTTTATCCGTCGCCTGCCTAGAGGCTACGACACGCCGGTCACGGCGGACGGCGCCAACTTGTCGCAGGGCCAGCGCCAGCTGCTCGCCATCGCGCGCGTGGCCGTGGCCGACCCGCCGGTGCTCATCCTGGACGAGGCCACGAGCTCCATCGACACGCGCACCGAAAAACTCATCGAGCGCGGCATGGACCGCATCATGCGCGGGCGCACCACGTTTATGATCGCGCACCGCCTGTCCACCGTCCGCGACGCCGACGCGATCATGGTTCTCGAACACGGCCGCATCATCGAACGCGGCACCCACGAGGAGCTCCTCGCGTTGCACGGGGAGTACTGGCAGCTAGCGCATGGCTTAAAGGAGCTGGATTAACCCGTTCGGGCACGGTACTTTGGCCCTCCATGCCCCTTACTCCGCTTCAAACCGTCCCAACATTCGACGTTTTTTGCCAATATCGGGAAAAGCATCGAATGTTGGGACGGTTTTTCTGTCATCCGATCGGGTGGAATCGCTAACTTGCATGCGAAGGTGTGCGAATCCGCGAGCAGGGGAATAAGGTTGGTTATCCGACCCATTGGAGGGCTCATGGACCTGCCGATTGTCCTGTCCCATAAGACTGCCTGGCTGTACCACAATGTGGCGCGCCCGTCCGAGCCGCTTTCGCGAGCAAGCAGTCTATACGATGAGGACTCGATTGCCAGCGAGGCGCAGTCGACCGCGGATCTGCCCAAACTGGGGCTAGATGCCAAGGGGCTGAGAATATCTACGGCGGTCGAGATCGTTGTCGACTATCTGGCCTCACTTGGCATCCCGCATGAGGAACTCGATCGTATCGACACGCTGGTCAGCTTCGATTTTGAACGCTCTCGGCCGGCGGGTCTCCGACGCCATGTGTTTGGGGCGCCCATACCTTCGGATCATCTTATCGAGGTGGCAGAGGGTCTCTTGGTGGTTGACGAGGCCATGTGCTTTGTCCAGGCGGGTTCGTGGATGAGTGAGCCCGAGCAGCTGGAATATGGGTATGAAATTTGCGCCCGATACCATTTGAATCATTTGTCGTCAGGCGATTATATCGAGATGGGGCAGAGGTATACCGTTGCCGGCTTGATCGCTTATTGCGATGAGAACCGATCTCGTCAGGGGGCTACACGTGCGGCTGCCGTGCTCAAACGCGTGCACGATGGTGCGCGGTCGCCCATGGAGACGGCCACCGCAATCATGGTCGTCGCGAAGCGTTCCCAGGGCGGGCTAGGGTACACCAGGGTCGAGCTCAACCATCGGGTCGATGTTCCCAACGAGTTCAAATATCTCGCTAAGGCTGGGTATTTCGAGATCGATGTATATGCACCCGCGAGCGGTACGGGGATTGAATACAACGGCTCGGACCATCTTGATAAGCAGCGCAGTGCGTCTGACGCTGAGCGTATGACCGTGCTGAGCGCGCTGGGCTTTAGGATGATCATCCTCACCGGGACCCAGTTTGCCCATCAGCTGCAATTGCACCGGGCGATGAATGCCATTGCGCTCGCTATGGGTCTCAAATGCGACCGAAGCGAGACGTTCCAGAAACGGCAGAATGACCTGCGGGAATTCGTGATTCGGCACTGGAACGGCGGCCTCTAGGGGCGTCTGGCTTGTCTTCCGAGCCCTGCGGACACCTAAACCGTCCCAACATTCGACGTTTTTTGCCAATATCGGGAAAAGCATCGAATGTTGGGACGGTTTGAATGCTGAGGATGGGCTCGAGAAGCCCGTCTTGCTCGAATGGCATGCCCTGTCGTACGCGTGTCGGCACGATTCTCTTGTGGGGTATTATGTTTCCCGAAGAATAAATCGCTGCACGAGGGGAGGGCCGTGTGGACGAGCGCGTGCAACATGATGGTTTTGACCGCGATATCAACTACCTGCGCATTGCCATAACCGACAAGTGTAATTTCCGCTGCATTTACTGTATGCCTGCCGACGGCGTAGCACCGCGCGCACATGACGAGCTGCTCAGCGCCGAGGAAATTGCTCGCTTTGTACGTCTGGTGGCGGGGGAGGGCATTCGCCGCGTGCGCCTGACGGGTGGCGAGCCGCTGGTCAGCCGCCGTATTATCCCGCTCATCCGCGACATCCGCGCGATTCCGCAGATCGAGGATATCTCGCTCACCACCAACGGCGCCCTGCTGCCTAAGTTGGCACCACAGCTTAAAGACGTCGGGCTCGACCGCGTCAACATTTCGCTCGACACACTCGAGCCCACGCTCTTTGGGAAGATCACGCGCCTGGGCCGGCTCGAGCAGACCATGGCGGGCATCGATGCAGCGCTTGCTTGGGGATTCGAGCCCGTCAAAGTCAACTGCGTCGTGGTTCGTCGCCTCAACCAGGACGTGGCGGCCCTCGCGCGGCTCACGGTCGATCGCCCCATTCACCTGCGCTTTATCGAATACATGCCCATCGGCGACGAACACACGAGCTCGCATTGCGCTGTGGACCCGCATGCGCCCACGCTCAATCCCGAGCTGTGGGACGCGAGCGACACCGTACCGAGCGACGAGCTGCGGGCACGCATCAATGTCGGCGCCGCTGCGGCTGGCCTGGGTGAGCTTGAGCCGCTCGACATCAACGACGCTCCCGCCGGTGCCGGTCCCGCGCGCTACTGGCGCTTTCCGGGAGTGGCGGGCACGGTCGGCTTCATTAGCGCCATGTCCAACCATTTTTGCGCGAGCTGCAACCGTTTGCGCCTGACGGCGGACGGCAGCGTGCGCCCCTGCCTGTTCAGCGATGCCGAGTATTCGGTTCGCGAGGCGCTGCGCCGTGGTGATGATATGCAGGTGCTTTCGATTTGGCGCGATGCCGTGGCCCACAAACCGCAGGAACACGCGATAATTGAGGGCACGCAACGATTTATGTCCCAAATCGGAGGATGATCATATGGCCAAGAGCAGGTACGCCGATGCCACCAAGGCCGCTCGCAGGGCCGCGATGTCAGCCCACAAAGCCACGTCCGCCAGCAAAGACGCCGCGACCGCGGCCGTGCAGCCGCCCGCGAGCGACAACGCCGCGCCCGCCCGCGACGCCCGCCGCGACGAACTGACGCACGTGGACGCCAAGGGCGAGGTGCGCATGGTCGACGTATCCGACAAGGCCGAGACGCACCGCATCGCCATCGCCGAGGGCACCATCCTCATGCATCCCGAGACGCAGGCTATGGTGCTGCAGGACCGTGCCAAGAAGGGCGACGTGCTCGCCTGTGCGCGCGTGGCGGGCATCATGGCCATCAAGCGCACGAGCGACATCATCCCCATGTGCCATCCGTTGCTCATCACCAAAAGCAAATGCGATATCGAGCCCATTGCTCCGGCGGGAACGCCGGCCGAGGATGTGCCCGAAGGCTGGGCGCCGGCACGTGCGGACGGGCAGGTCGGCTTTCACGTGCTGGTCACGGCGGGCGTGACGGGCAAGACAGGCATCGAGATGGAGGCGCTGACCGGCGCGAGCGCCGCGTGCCTGACCATCTACGACATGTGCAAGGCCGTCGACCGCGGCATGGAAATCGTCGACGTGCGCCTGCTGCACAAGGAGGGCGGCCGCTCGGGCGTGTGGGATCGCGCGGAGCGTCAAGCTGCTGCTGCCGAGGTAACCGCTGCCGATGGTGCCGCGCCTGCGAGCGCATCCGCCCCGGCCGTGCCCGCGGCACCCACGCCCGCCGTCCCCGCCATCGCGTTTATCGGTTACCAAAACTCGGGCAAGACCACGCTCGTCGAGAAAGTCATCGCCGAGCTTACCCGCCGTGGCCTGCGCGTGGGTTCGCTCAAACATCACGGACACCATGGCTTCGATATCGATGTGCCCGCCAAGGATACCTGGCGTCATCACCAGGCAGGCTCCAAGCACGTGGGCCTCATCTGCGCCACGCGCTGGGCGGAGTACGCCGACACGCGCGAGGAGGACGAGATGCCCGCGCGCGAGCTGCTGTCACGCTACAACGACGTCGATGTGGTGATCATCGAGGGCTATAAGACCGAGGGCTTTGACAATATCGTGGTCGCGCGCTCCGGCGTCGATCGCCTGCGCGGCAAGAGTTCGCTCGATCTGGTCGACGGCCGCACGCTGGCCCTCGCCTGCAATGAGGCCCTGGCGCGCCAGGCCTTCGACGCCGGCTTTGCGACCCGAGCCATCAACATCAACGACGCCCGAGCCATCTGCGACCTTATCCAAGACCACCTTTAGGCTTGACGCTGCGCCGGCCCCAAGCACCCCATCTCGCCCCTCAAGCCGTCGCTCGCGTACCAAAGTACGCGTCGCTCCTCTTTCGGGGCGACCTGGGGCACTTGGAACCGGCTCGCTACGTTGCCATATCATTGAGCCACCACAGACAGGCACCTTTGTGGTGGTTTTGGCGTGCCGCGCCATGTTTACTTTGACTTGGAGCTACTCCAAGGTGTCATAATCGCGGGCGAAAATCGTCAACCTGGGAGGCCCTATGTCAAAGCTGTACTTTATGCGCCACGGTCAAACGCTCTTTAACTTGCTTCGTCGAAAGCAAGGTTGGTGCGATTCGCCGCTCACCGAGCTGGGTGTCGAGCAGGCCAAAACGGTGGGCGCGGCGCTGCGCGAGCGCGGTCTCGTGTTCGACCATGCCTACAGCTCTACCTCTGAGCGCGCGTGCGACACGCTTGAGCTGGCATTTCCCGGCCAGGCGTACGAACGCATCAAAGGTCTTAAGGAATGGAACTTTGGCAAGTTCGAGGGCGCGAGCGAGGATTTGAATCCGCGCCTGCCGTACGGCGACTTTTTTAAGCAGTACGACGGCGAGGGCGAGGTTGAGTTTCGCGAGCGCATGATGGCGACTATCACCGAGCTTATGCAGCGCCCCGGGCACGAGAGCGTGTTATGCGTGAGTCACGGTGCCGCCGCTGCCCAGGTTATGCGCGGTGTGGGCGTGGAGCCTCTCGAGATGAAAAACCGCATCGGCAACTGCTGTGTACTCGAGCTGGATTTTGACCGCGCTACCAGCACGTTCACCCTCGCAGATCTCTACAACCCCTACGGCACACCGCGCGAGTAACCGCCAAAACCACCACAAAGGTGCCTGTCCCCTTTGTGGTGGTTTTGCCGTTCGCGGGCGTTTCTCTACCGTTCGGCGGGCTGCTGAACGGTAGGGGGTTACGCGACGTGCAAGTTTCATGCACAATCACACCCGTGCTCACAAGTTTGTTACTCCTCGGGAGGCATCACTTGCGCATAATAGAAGACGAGGAATAACGCCCCGTCGTCTAGCGCCGATGTCCGAGGAGTTTTTTCATGCTCATTTTAAAGAAGATCAACAATAACGTTGCTCTCGCCGCCAGCGATGACGGCCGAGAGGTTGTTGTCTTTGGCAAGGGCATCGGTTTCCACGACATGCCCTACGAGCTTTCCGACGAGTCGCTTATCCAGCGCAAATTCTATAACGTTCCCGAGAGCCTGCAGGACATGGTCGGCACCCTTCCCGACGACGTGCTGCTTGCGGCGAGTGACATCGCCTGCTTCGCGGCGCAGCAGCTCGGCTGCAAGCTGTCCGGCGGCCTGCCCTTTATCCTGGCAGATCACCTGCAGTTCGCCGTCCAGCGCGACGACGACCAGCTCAGCGCGCCCAATCCGCTCGAGCACGAGGTGGCCTTCATCTACCCGCGCGAGCTTCAGATCGGCCAGGCGGCGCTTGCCATCGTGCAGAAGCACACCGGCGCTACGCTCGGCCAAAACGAGGCCACGAGCATCGCGCTCCATATCGTCAACGCCGAGGTCGACGGTATGGGCCGTGCCAAGGACATGGACTTCATCATGAAGAGCACGCGCGTGCTCGACGAGGTGACCCATGCCGTGGAAAAGCAGCTCGGCTGTTCGCTCGACACGGCGTCGTATAGCTACATTCGCTTTCTTGCGCACCTGCGCTTTTTGGTCCGCCGCCTCGTCAAAGGTAGCTGCACGCAGACCGAGAACTCCTCGCTGTTTATGCAGGCCGCCCGCGACTTTCCCGAGGCCTACCAGTGCGCGTACGCCATCAACCGCGTCTTCGAGAAAGAGTTCAACCAGAGCTGCTCGGACGAGGAGCTCCTGTATCTGATGATGCACATTAACCGTCTGCGATCAACCTCGCAGCCCGAGTAACGCGCGCCGCCAGCCCGGCGGCAATCGTAACAACTCATTTTGGTTTCTAACTGCGGGCAAGGTACCGGCTCGCGGTGGGGGATAGCTTTGTCGAAATTTGGAAAAGAGAGGACAAAACATGGCAGGTAAATACGACGATCTTGCTGCCCAGGTTGTTGAGCTGGTCGGCGGCAAGTCCAACGTCAAGTCCGTCGCGCACTGCATTACCCGCGTTCGCTTTAAGCTCAAGGACGAGTCGAAGGCCAACGACGAGGCAATTTCTGCGCTGCCCAACGTGATCAAGGTCATGCACGCCAACGGCCAGTATCAGGTCGTTGTGGGTAACATCGTCGAGGATGTCTACGACGCGATCCTTAAGGCTGGCGGCTTTGCCGACGGCGGCTCCGTCGATGCCGACGATGACGATGCCGCTCCCAAGGGCGTTGCCGACGTGGTGATCGACCTCATCTCCGGTATCTTCCAGCCCATGCTGGGCACCTTCTCGGCCGCCGGTATCATGAAGGGCCTGCTGGCGCTCGCCACCTTCCTGGTCCCGAGTTTTGCCAACGACGGCGCCTATACGCTGCTCTACACCGTCGCCGACGGCATGTTCTACTTCCTGCCCGTCGTCCTTGGCTACACCGCAGCCAAGAAGTTCAAGATGAGCGAGTTCAATGGCCTCGCCATCGCCTTTGCCCTGGTGTACCCCACCATGGTCGCCCTGACCTCGGGTGAGGTCATCGGCTCCGTGGAGCTTGGCTTTGCCGGCACCTTCTCCTGGTACACCACGTTCCTGGGCCTGCCGCTGATCATGCCTGCTTCTGGCTACACCAGCTCCGTTATCCCTATTCTGCTCATGGTTTGGTTTGGTTCCAAGGTTGAGCGCTGGGCTAAGAAGTGGATTCCCGCTTCCATGAAGATGTTCTTCGTGCCGCTGATCACTGTCACCATCACTGTTGTCCTTGGCTACCTGGTCATTGGCCCCATCGCTACGCTCATTACCAACCTGCTCGGCGAGTTCTTCGCAGTGCTGTTCGGCCTGCCCATGATCGGCTCCGTCCTGGGCTGCACCCTCGTTGGCGGTTTCTGGATGTGCCTGGTTATCTTCGGCTTCCACTGGTCGCTCGTGCCCATCGCTCTCGTTAACCTGACGACTCTTGGTCACGACTACATCCTTGGTTCCGTTATCGCTCACTCCTTTTCGCTGGGTGCTGTGCTCTTTGCCATGTACCTCAAGAACAAGGACGAGAAGTTCCGCGGCATCGCCCTGCCCGCTATGATCTCTGCGTTCTTCTTTGGTGTCACCGAGCCCGCCATCTACGGTATCGCCCTGCCCGATAAGAAGGCCTTCATCAACGCCAGCATCGGCTCTGCTGTGGGCGGCCTCATCATCGGCATCTCCGGCGCCGTTATCTACATCTCCGGTGGTCTGGGCGTCTTCAACTGGCTGTCCTTCATCGATCCTTCCGGTGTTAACGGCATCAACCACATGATCTGGGCTATCGTTGCCTCCCTCGTGGGTGCCGCTGTGGGCTTCGCGCTCGAGTTCGCCACCTACAAGCCCGAGGCTTCCAAGTAGCCTAAACGACAAAGACTCGGTACCAAGCCGGCGGGGGGAGCGCCCCGCCGGCTTTTTCAAACCTGCCAAAAAAGGACAGGTTTATTTTGGTCGGTTTTATCTGGGCAAACGTCGCTTTCGTTGTTTCCGCCCGTGCATCTTAGGTAAGGCCCCAGCCAAAACTATGCCGGTTTACTACGATGGATCTTCAGGGGTCGACCACACCGCGTATTTCTGGAAATCGGCAAGTTCTCTACCTGCGGTTTTGATTTTGCGGTTTCCGGTGTGCTCGGGGGTCATAGATTTGTCGTAGTAAACCGGCGTAGTTTTGGTTGACTGGCCTGTCCGTGCGCCCCCAATGGAGGGGCCTCGCCACGAAATCGGGCTATCTACTACGTTTAAGTGGCAGGGGCCAACCATACGGCGGTTTTTCCAAAATCGCCAAGCTGTCTACCTGCGGTTTTGTTTTTGGCAATCGCGGTGTGTTTGGGGGTCCGCGGTTAAACGTAGTAGATAGGCCGGTTTCGTGGCAGCCGGCCATGTGCGGGCCTCGATCCGACCGTAATCAACCCTGCGGGCGCCGCCGCGGCGTCCATGCAACCATCCCAACACGTACGAAAGGAGCCGACATGGCTTTTCCCGATGGATTTCTGTGGGGCGGCGCCACTGCCGCCAATCAGTGCGAAGGCGGATACAACGAGGACGGCAAGGGCCTCGGCGTTCCCGATATCATGACCGGCGGCACGGTCTCCGAGCCGCGCCACATCACCGACGGCATCCTGCCCCAGTACCACTATCCCAGCCACGAGGCCGTGGACATGTACCACCACTACCTCGACGACATTAAGCTCTTTGGCGAGATGGGCTTTAAGTGCTACCGCATGTCCATCAACTGGAGTCGTATCTTCCCCAACGGCGACGAAGCCGAGCCCAACCAGGGCGGCATTGAGTTCTATCGCCGCGTGTTCCAGGCCTGCCAGGAGCAGGGTATCGAGCCCATGGTCACCCTCAGCCACTACGAGCTGCCCTACGGCCTCTCCAAAAACTACGGCGGCTGGAAGAACCCCAAGCTCATCGAGTTCTACCTCAACTACGCTCGCACCGTCATGACCGAGTACCAGGGCCTGGTGCGCTACTGGCTCACCTTCAACGAGATTAACTGCTTGCTCATGGGCGGCTTTGGCGGCGTGATGGGCGGCGGCATGGTGCCCGACGCCACCGACACGCCCATGGCCTTTGGCAGCTGCGATTGGGACGACCCGCAGGCGCGCTTCGATGCCCTGCACAACCAGTTCCTGGCGAGCGCCAAGTGCGTTACCATGGGCCATCAGATCGACCCTCAGAACAAGATCGGCTGCATGATTGCCGGTAACGCCTGCTATCCGCACACCTGCAACCCGGCCGATGTCCTGGCCGCGCAGAAGCAGCAGCGCGAGATGAACTTCTACTGTGGCGACGTTCAGGTGCGCGGCGCGTATCCGGCGTGGGCCCGCAGCCTGTGGCGCCGCGAGGGCGTGCACGTGGAGGTCTCGCCCGAGGACGCTGCCACGCTGGCCGCCGGCAAGGTCGACTTCTACAGCTTTAGCTATTACATGAGCGCCACGGCCACGGCCGACCCGGTGCTGCTGGAGCAGGGCAACATCTTTGGTGGTGCCGGCAACGAGTATCTCAAGAAGAGCGACTGGGGCTGGGCGATTGACCCCGAGGGCCTGCGCTACTACCTGGAGGAGGTCTACGACCGTTACCAGGTGCCGCTGATGATTGTCGAGAACGGCCTGGGCGCGGTTGACGAGGTCGAGGCAGACGGTTCAATCCACGACGGCTACCGCATCGATTACCTGCGCGAGCACATCAAGCAGATGGAGATCGCCATCGAGGACGGCGTGGATCTAATGGGCTACACCATGTGGGGCTGCATCGATTTGGTGAGTGCCTCGACCGGCGAGATGAAGAAGCGCTACGGCTTTATCTACGTCGACAAGGACAACGACGGCAACGGCACGCTGGCCCGCAGCCGCAAGGACAGCTTCTTCTGGTACAAGAAGGTCATCGAGTCCAACGGCGCCGACCTCGCCTAACCAGGGCAACCACCAAAACCACCACAAAGGGGACAGGCACCTTTGTGGTGGTTTTTGCTTTGGTAGATGTTTGGGACATGCCTTAAAATCTACCAAGTAGTTCGTGCTGGCAAAAACGGAGAGAAGGGGCTCGATGCGTCCTTAACGTTGCATACAGAAAGATTGAGCCGATGGCCGGTGGTCAATGCCCGCGGCCCGTATTCGTATGCAACAAGGAGCGCCCATGTCCCTATCTCTATTCTCAAAATCCCAACCGTCGCTGTCCGCGCAGGCCAAGCGCTTGGTGGCGATGCGGTTTCTCATCTATACCGGCTTCCAGACCAGCTACTTTATCGGCGTCATCGGAACACTTACCTATGCGGATGGCGCTTCGGTCGTCGCGACGTCGCTGGCCGTCCTGTTTATGAACGTCTTCGTGATCCTGGGGTCCTTTGCGGGCGGTGCGGCGCTCGACGCCTGGGGCCCGCGCCGCCATTTTATGCTGAGCATCGTCGGCACGCTGGCAACGGGCGCGGCAATCATCGCCTTTGGCAGCGCGACCGGAACGGTCCTTGCCGGCGCGGCGCTCTTGGGTTTTGTTATGGGGTTCGCCCAGCCCATCGCCACGTCCTATCCGGCGTATCTCACCGACGACCCCGTCGAGCTCAAAGACATCAACTCCACCATCACCATGTTCTCCAACGTGAGCATCATCGTCGGACCCACGCTGGGCGGCTTTGTTGCTGCGGCAGCATCGTCACGCGCGGTGTTCGTGCTCATGATACTGTTCACCCTGCTCGCGCTCATTGCCGGCTGGGGGTTTAAGCCGCAAGCAGGTCGCGTCGCCGGACAGGCGGATGCCGATTCGGCAGAGGAGGGGAAGCGCGCGGGCCAAAGCTCCAACCCCAACACATCCGCCCGTGCCACCTTCGCGACCAGCATCAAGACGGTCTTCACCAACAGCGTCCTCGCCCTGCTCTTCTGCATCATCTTTCTTTCGAACTTTGGCTACGGTGCCTTCGACCCGCTGGAGTCGTTCTTCTATCGCGACGTCCTGCACGTCGGCGTCGAGTGGATGGGCTGGCTCTCGTCAGCCTGCGGCGTGGGCGCGGTGCTGGGCGCTGCGGTCGCGCTCCGCTTGCCGCCGCGCCTCGTCAGCCTCAAAACGCTGCTCGTGGCGCTTATGTCCGTAGGCCTGGGAAGCCTGCTCTACGTGGGCACGCCGTACGTGGGCGTGGCCCTTATTGGTCAGATCGCCCTGGGCGTGGCCTGGGGCGTCGTCAGCCCGCTCCACAACACCATTGTGCAAACGACGGCGCCGCTCGATCAGCTCGGCCGCGTTAATTCGGTCATGGGCTTTGGCAACATGTTCGCCGGCGTGGCCCCGCTGGCGATTGCCCCATGGCTGGCGTCGACATTTGGCGTGCAGCAGACGCTCATCGGAGCGGGCATGGTCGTAACGGCGGTCCCCGTAGCGCTGCTACTGTTTGGACGCGGACACTTGGATCGTGCTGCAGAGCAGTAAAAACCGTCACAACATTCGATGAAAATCGCGATTTTGCCGAAAAACGTCGAATGTTGTGATGGATTGTGCTGAGACCCGGGCACCACAAGCCACCACAAAGGGGCCAGGCACCTTTGTAGCGGTCGGGCCCCAACGATCCACGCCTTGGTGTACCATGTACGCCGCTTACGAATACATCCCACACCGCCACGCTACCCAGAAAGGCCCCCATGGACGCCACCTTCGGCCACATCAAAGCCGTGTTCTGCGATATCGACGGCACGCTGCTCACAAGCGAGCACACGGTGTCCCCGCGCACCGTGGCGGCCATCCGCGCCCTGCGCGAGCGCGGCGTGCTCTTTGGCCTGTGCACCGGGCGCGACGCCCAGGCGACCGAGACCATGTACGAGCTCTGGGGCATCGACGGCCTGGTGGACGTGATGGTGGGCTGCGGTGGCGCCGAGGTCATCGACCGCGCGCACGACGTCAACGAGCTGAGCTATCCGCTGCCGGGCGAAACCATCGCGCGCATCTGTAAGCACATGGCGGACCTTCCGGCAACACCCGTTTGCCCCCGAGACGGCGTGTTCTACGTTCCCGAGAGCAACGCGTGCGTCGAGCACTTGTCGCAGGTCGATGGCGTACCCTACAAGGTAGTCGATTTTGCCGAGTTCTTGCGCGAACCGCAGCCCAAGGTGATGTTTACCATGGCGCCCGAGGTAATGCCGCAGGTCATCGAGCGCGCATCGACATTCGCCGACGACACCGTTAAGGCGGCCGCCCTGCAAACCACGCAGCGGCTCTACGAGTTCATGGACCCGCGCGTGTCCAAGACGCGCGGCCTTGTGCGTGTGTCGGAGCTCAACGACATGGGGCTCCAGAACATCTGCGTGTTTGGCGACGCGGATAACGACACCTGCATGGTGGCCGACGCCGGCGTGGGCGTGGCCATGGCAAACGGCAGCGATGCCACCCGTGCCGCCGCTGACTATGTGACCGCCAGCAACGACGAAGACGGCATCGCAATCTTTATCGAGGAGCATCTGCTGTAGCGCCAGGCGAGAACCGCCGCAAGGGGGACAGGCACCTTTGTGGCGGTTTGTTCTAAGACTGGCGAGCGGGGCGCTATTTGTGCCGAGGCAGTTTCCCGCGAACTTAAATGTTGATGTATAAACATCATGATATATGTCGGTCGTTACTAATAGGCGATCTAGCTGGCAGGTTGTCAGAGCAGGCAAACGCCCTACCGTTTACAGCTACAAATCGACCGCTCACAGAATATGCTACTAAAAATAAAATGTTGTACAAATAACAACAAAGTATGAATTACCTAAAGTAGACAACAAATCTACCTGCGGTTTTTAAATAATAGAATTCAATAAAACAATGCATACTTTGAGCAATTGTCAAGAATAAAGATTGTTCGACGCAAAATTGCAAGAAATTGACGCCCCACATGTTTAAACAATGGCTAAACTTACCAATGTAAGGCACGTATAAATATTGACTGCGTGCCGGTTAGATAGCGAAAGAGCAGGATCGCGGTCTCTTGGGGAGGAGGCATCGATGACAGCAAATTCAAATAAATCTAAGCAAGGTAATAAAGCGGCGCATCGTGTGATAGCGGGTGTTTTGTGCGGAGCTTCTGTCTTGAGCCTGGTACTGTCGCTCGTCATGCCCCCGATCTCGCAGGCCATTGCCAACGACGCCCAGCCAGTTTCTACCGAGAAACCTGTGATGGGGGGGGGTTCCTCAAGTGAGTCTACTGGTGTAGACGACACTAACAACGGGGATACCGAAAACCAGAATAGTGACGAGACCGAGGGCGACGAGACCGGAGACGATGCACAGTCTGAGGGACAGTCCGAGGAAGAGCAGCAGAACGAGGGTACAACGACTTCGGATGGTGAAACCGTTGCTGCGGTTGCGGAAAACGAGCAAACTAAAGCGGCTGCCGAGGGAATTGATAATGCAAGTGAGCTCAAAAATAAACTTGAGAGCGTTGCGGAAAATCAGTCCGGCAGTTTTAAATTGATGAAGGACCTAGACTGCAGCGAAGAGATTTTTCTCAATAAGAAGGGTAGCAATATCACCCTTGATCTTAATGGTTGCAAGATAAAGCACTCGGGCGAAGGTAATAAGCCGCTTTTCAGTGTGAGCAATGGTGCTGAGTTTACAATCACGGATTTTAATCCGGGTAAGGATGAGATCGCTGACACTCAGCCGCTGCAGAATCAAGGCCAGGATTTGACAGCTGAAAATTATGGCAAGACGGCAGAAATGTCCTATGTAGATGACGTTCCGACTAAGCTTACCTATTACGTGACTAAATCCAGCGTGGATACTACGGACAGCACTCGTACAAACGAGACCACCGACAAGCACGAGGTTACCATCAATGGTGCCATCGTGGGAACCAAAGACTCCGCGATGAGGCTCATCAACGTCTATACGGGCGGTACGTTTAACCTTCAGTGCGGCGTGCTGACCACGACTCAGAACGCGAAGGTCGGTAACCTGATCTATGCCGAGAACGGCTCTACCGTCAACATGAGCGGTGGCTACGTTTGCGGTGCAACCTCTACGGGCCAAGGCGCAGGCATCGAACTCAAAGATAAAAGTACGACCCTTAATCTGACCGGTGGCGTGATCGCAGGCAACCACGCTCCCAATGGCGGCGGTGTATATGCCAAGGAGTCTGCAGTCACGGTGACCAGTGGCGTAATCTCCGGTAAGGTGACCAGTGGCGTAATCTCCGGTAATAGCACACTCGGCGTGGGACTCGGTGGCGGCATTATGGCCGAGGGCGGCATCGTGACCGTTTCTGGTGGCTATATCACGAATAATAGAATGGCTAAATTCTGCGGCACGGATGGCAATGGTGACCACGGCGGCGGCGGACTTGCTGCCAATAACGGCGCCCATGTCACCATTTCCGATGGCCAGATTACCGGCAACTATTCCGAGGAAGCTGGCGGCGGCGTTTACGTTACCAATCTTAATCAATCAGGTAGAGCATGGCTCAACATTACGGGAGGAAATATTGCCTCTAACGTGAGCTACCGATCTGAGGGTGCTGGCATTCGAGTGGGCCAGATGGTTGACGCGATGATAAGTGTTCCAGAAGAGAACTCTGTTAACCCTGTTTACATTACCAACAACACTTGCCTGTCTCGCTTCGACTGGGGCGGCGGCGGCATCTTTGTTCAGGGCGATACGAAAACCGCGTCTAACGCAGGCAGGCTGTTTGTATACAACTCGTATATAAGCAGCAATACCGCTGGCGGCTATGGTGGCGGCGTTGCGGTCTGCCCATCGGGTAAGACTTTGGTAACGAACACTTATGGCACGGCGATTTTTGGCAACACTGACGCTGGCGATGCTTCTGGTTACGACAATACAAACAATAAATACAACCCGTCGGATAATACCGGCAATAATGGTAGCCCCCATCTTTCTGGCGGCGGCGACCATAAGGATGAAGACAAGGTCGCCTATGAATCGGTCGATAAAAACAACGAACATGTTTTTCGTAACAGTGGTCATGCCGATTTCTTCCTCGCGGCGGAAGGTCATACAACGCCGGTCGCAGTGGTAACCGGCAAGATGCTTGGCGATATAGACGCCGAGTATTCGGGAAGCATTGAGCTAACGGATCGCATCACCATCCCCGCCAACGGTGTTGCTCAGGTAAAAAATAGCATTGGTCTGACTTCGGGTGTTAGTGCCACGGATGAAACGACGACTGAACCAGCACGGAAAAAAGCGACAACCTTCATCACGGGCAACTATTCCTGGGATCATGGTGGCGGCATCATGTCGAATGGCGACCTGTACCTGGGTCAGCCTGCGGATACGTACGTCTACCCGAGCCTTAAGTTGAAGGCGTCAAAGGCGCTGAAAAATAAGCAGACCAATGAAAGCATGGCACTTGCCAAGGACCAGTTCTCCTTCTCGGTCTACCGCAAGGATTCAGCTACTGCGACAATGCCCTCTTGGAATGACAAGACATTCGACAATGGCGGCTGCACCTTGGTCGGAACTGCCAAGAATGATGTGAACGGTAACATCACCTTTGACCTTGGCGAACAGCTCATTGATAAGACTGTTGAGGCTAACGAGATTACATACTACTTGGTCGAAAATGCCGGTGAGGTTTCCGGCGTCACGTACGACCCTGCTGTGTACGAGATTGAGGTGACGCTCGAGGACCACACGACTGTTCTCATGTCTGTTCCGACGCAGAATAATCCGAATGCGACTAAAGATCTTAAGGTTCATAACTACAAGATTAAAAGTGTGAACGCGATTAAGAACCCTGGGGGTTCATCTGACTCGCCGAGCCCTGTGTCAGCAGATGTTGATGGCTATTATTCGATTGCCAACTCCGATGGATCAAAGACCTTCACCAACAAGTACACTCCGTACACCTCCACCGGCTCCTGGACTCCTAAGGCGACTAAGGTCGTCGAGGGTGGCGAGATGAAGGAGTTTACGCTCGAGTTTGCGGATAACGATAAGTTTACTGGTGCAGAGACTGTTAAGACGAAGGCTAATAGCAAAAAGTCCCAGACCCTGGACTTCCACGTGATTAAGTACAAACTCAATCAACTCGACAAGCTCGAATCTGACCCTACTGGTCGTGGTGCAAGCAAGACCTTCACCTATTACGTCCGTGAACAGCTGCCGACCACGCCGTTCACGAACTACACGTACGACCGGTCGGTCTACAAGATTACGGTCAATGCAACTGATCAGTCTAATAAGACGATCAAGTGCGAAGTAACTTACACCAAGATTGTCGATGCCGATGGCGAGGATATCCCCGAGGCCAAGCAAAAGGCGGTCGACTACGTTCCCGTTAAGGATGTAGCCGCTGGTAAGAACCAGAGTGTCCCGGTCTTCACCAACGCCTACTCAACCACTCTGCCCCTTTCTGGTATGTCGGGCGTCACTCTGACGTACCTTGCCGGCGCGGCGGTGCTTTGCGCTGCTGCGGCCTGGATGCACATTCGTCGCAAGGCGAATGCGAAGGGGGGTGAGCGTCGTGAATAAGAAAGTTAGCTCCTTCCCGATCTTGTTTGCGCTGCTTGCCCTCCTGATCGGCACCTGCGCGGTTGTGTTCCCCGCATCCGCGCAGGCCGCGCCGACCTCGACCGGTTCTATCACGGTGAGCGGCACCGTAGCGAGCAGCTACGACGCCTACCAGATCTTTAGCGCCGATGTCTCCGACGGCGACAACGACGCCAAGGTCTACTCCCAGATCGCCTGGGCAAACGACGCCGCGCGCGACGCCGTCCTGCCCGTGCTGCACAGCGCCGGCATGCCCAATTCCCAGACCACCGCGCAGGAAGCTGCCGAGTGGCTCAACGCCGATTCCCACCTTACGAGCGCGCTGAGCGCACAGCTCGCTCGTTCCCTCCAGAGCTCCGACGCCGTGTCCGTGCCCCTTAACGCGGGCACGGCGGCCGAGCTGTCCTGTGGCTACTGGCTCATCGTCGCCGACGACGACGCCATCGCCCAGGGCGAGGCCGGCACCGCGCCGATCATGGCCCTGGTGGGCGGCAGCGCCGTCACCGTCAAGCCCAAGGCCGCGACCCCCAAGGTCGCCAAGCACGTGCTGGAGGACAGCGCCGCCGCCTGGGGCAAGGCCGCCGACGCCACGGTCGGCGACGACCTGTACTGGCGCCTCTCGGCCACGGCCCCGGCGGGGCTCACCGCCTACGATACCTATACAGTGCAGTTCGTCGACACCATGAGCGCGGGGCTCGATCCCTCCAGGGTTGCCTCGAGCATGCGCGTGTACGTGGCGGCGGGCGCGGACGGCAACTTCGACGCCGTCTCGACCGGCAAGGACGGATGCGCCGGCACCGAGCCCGCCAAGGGATGGACCGACATCACGGCCCAGTGCAAAGTCTCGGTCGAGGGGAACTCCTTCACCGTGCGCACCGGCGACCTGATCGCCGCGCTCGGCGGGGCCGACGCCTTCACCGCGGGCGCCCGCGTGGCCGCCGTGTACAACGCGCCGCTCAACAGCGCATGCAACCACGGCATCGCCAAGGGCAACCCCAACGAGGTCTACCTGCGCTACCCGCGCTCTCCCTTTGCCGACCAGTCCGGCGACGCCGGCTTCACCCGCACGCCGAGCGATGACGCGACGGCCTACACCTGGGATCTCGCGCTCACCAAGCGCGGCAGCGACGGCGACAAGCCGCTGCCCGGGGCGGTCCTGAGCATCACCGACGACCGCGGTCGCACGCTCGCGGCCGATGGCACGTGGGATGCGGAGGGCAAGGCCACCGTCACCACGGGCGAGGACGGCCGCGTGACCGTATCGGGCGTGGACTCGGGCAAGTTGGAGGTCCGCGAGCTCAAGGCGCCCAAGGG
The DNA here is from genome assembly GCA_934667065.1 of uncultured Collinsella sp. Taxonomy (GTDB): domain Bacteria; phylum Actinomycetota; class Coriobacteriia; order Coriobacteriales; family Coriobacteriaceae; genus Collinsella. The sequence continues at coordinate 41,604 of CAKULD010000008.1, read as the reverse complement.
CTACGCCGCCTTTGAGGGCACGCGCTCCGTGACGGTCAAGGCCGAGGGCCTGGACGTCGACCAGGTGGCCGCCGCCAAGCCCAAGCTCACCATCACCGCTGAGTCGCCCCTTCGCGCCGACAGCGCGGACGGGTCGACGGGCAGCCTGGAGGCGTCGCTCATCAACACGCCCACCGGCACGCCCCCTAGCACTATCACCGGAGGCTTTATGCCCTCGACAGGCGATATGGCAATGTACGCCGCGGCCGCCGCAGCGGTCGCCGGAGCCGCACTCCTCGTGGTCGCGCTCCTGATCAAGCGGGGAGGCGGCAACCATGCAGAGTAGCCAATGGCCCCACAGAGAGCGGGGCGAGACATAACCAAGCAGATGCTTAGACACAGACAGATGGTTTTAGACCAAACAGAATTCAAGCAGAAAGCAGAGGAAAAGAAGATGAGTATGAGCAAGAACATCGCCCGCCTGGCAGTGACGGCCGGCCTCACGGCGGCGCTGAGCTTCGGCGGCGTCATGGCCCCGGTGACCATGGCGTTTGCTGATGGTGCGACGGGCAGCATCACGATCAATAAGGTCAACGACGCCAACAAGGACAATACGTTCAAGGCTTATCAGATCTTCAAGGCCAAGGTTATTGACGCCCAGGACGGCAGCGGCAAGATTGCTTCTGACGTTAAGTGGGCAGTTGGCGAACAAGCTCAAAAGGCCATTATTGAGGCTATAAGGGATAGCAAGGACTATTCGGATTCTAAAAGCCCGTTGCCAACAGAGGATCCCATAACTGCCCAAGATGTGGCAGATTGGCTTTCCGCAAATGTTACGACTACTACTGCCAGCGCGAATGGCGCCAAGGGGACGCGAGTCGCTCCTGGCGACGTACTGTACTCGATTGCTAAAGCTGTGATTAATAACGAGACCGCTTACGGCAATTCTATCAAGGCAGGCGATTCGTGGACGTGTCCGAACGATGGCTACTACCTCTTCGTATCTGACGGTCTTACGGATACGACCAAGCCGAACACTGGTACCTCCCCGATTTTCGCTATCGTGGGTGGTAACCCCGTGACCGTTACTGAGAAGACCAGCATTCCTACGGTCGATAAGCAGATTCTCGATGACACTAAGGGCAAGACGGCCGATAACGCTACAACGGATGACTGGAAGAACGTGGGCGATGCCTGGATTGGGCAGGTAATCGACTACAAGTTGACTGGTACTGTTGCGGCCAATATTGCCACGTATGATAAGTACCAGTATGTGTTCCAGGACCATCTCTCTGTTGGGCTGGAGGCCGACCTGAACTCGGTTGCAGTCACTATTGGCGGCGTTTCTATCCCTCTTTCCAGTACTGCACAGCCTGATAATGGCTACACGGTAAATCTTACGGAAACTATGGATGAATCCAAAAACGTTACAGGTCACGACCTGACAATCTCCTTCACCGACCTCAAGGCTGCTGCAAAGGCCGCAGGCGCGACGCTCGATGAGCAATCCGAGGTCGTTGTTACATACAAGGCAAAGCTGACCGAAAAGGCTGAATACACGGCCGCCGGCAACACCAATGATGTCAAGCTTGTCTATTCTAATAACCCCATGGTTGACGGTACTGGCACGTCCACGTCGAAGCGAGTTACCGACCATGTCTTCCGTCTGGATGTGACCAAGGTCGATAAGGATGATCAGAGCCATAAGCTCGAGGCAACCTTCCAAGTCAAGATGACCCATGAGGGAAATAAAAAGCTTACGCAGGAGAAATGGTTGACCCAAGAAGGCGGTCTTACCGAAGACGGGACAAACGCAGGAAAATTCAAGACCGACAAGGATAGTGGAAAGAAGATTTATATCCCAGGCCTTGTTGCAGGAACGTATGAGATCACCGAGTGCGATACACCTGCCGGCTACAACACTCTTGCTCCGTTTACCATCACAGTGGCTCCGGAGTACAACGATGACGGCAGCCTGAAGAATCTCGACGTAACGTCCAGCAATACCGAAATGGTTGCTTCCAGTACTACAAACGACGCGACCATCCCAGTCACCATCCAGAACAAGAAGGGCTCCGGCCTCCCGCTGACCGGTCTCAACGGCGTGACCTTCACTTGGATCGCTGGTGGCGCGGTACTGTGCATCGGCGTGGCGCACCTCATCCGCAGCCGTAAGCAGGCTGAGGAGTCCGAGCAGGAGTAACGCTCACTTACCCATCCCTTTGGCAGGTGGGATGTGATGGCCATGAGACTTGCGGACACTTTTCTCGTCCATCTACGTTCTTGCTTAGCCAATCTCTTTTCGGGGCAGACTCCGCGCTGGAGTTTGCCCCGTTCTTTTTGGACAACGCAGGCAGCCTCCACCGTCCGATGCGGACTCATCCGTCATCGCGTTTCTTGACTCGTATGAGGTTCGGTTTAAGGTCCGTAGGCGCACGCGCGGTGCGGACGGTAGAAGGCATTTGCGCCGCAACAAGCGCAAATAAAAATGCCCGGGGTTAGGAGCCCGGGCATTTAACTAAAGCTGAAAACTAGGCCGCCCGCGCTCTCAACCATTTACGCGGGATGCGTCGTTTTCAATTGACATTGTATCCCGGATCTCCTCGTCGATTCGAGACATTTGGAAAATGCAAACACGTCGGGCAATGCGGCCAGGCTTCGCTGCTTGAGGGATCGTGACTGTAACTATCGAACAAATGTTTGCAAATATTGCGTTTACCAGATGTAAGTGCGTGCGCTCGCGGTAAAATACTCTTGCGACGCATCCCGTGCGCGGGCGGCCGACGACTCGATCGGAGGTCCCCAAATGCTGAAATTCCTTAACGTGCTCGCCGCCCTCGCGGCGGTGGGCTCGTTCGTCATCGCGTTTCTTGACTCGTATGAAGTTCGGTTTAAGGTCCGTAGGCGCACGCGCGGTGCGGACGGTAGAAGGCATTTGCGCCGCAAGCGCAAATAAGAATGCCCGGGGTTAGGAGCCCGGGCATTTAACAACGTCGGAAACTGGTCGCCCGCGCTCCTTAGTACTTACGCGGGGTGCGTCGTTTCCTGTAGCTATTGTATCCCGAATCGCCCCGCCGATTCGGGACATTTTGAAAACTCAAATGCTGACCTATGCTCGACCGGATAATGCAGTCTGGTTGCGTTGTCCGGGGCAGGGGCTCGCTAATCGGCTATTATTTGTTTAGACAACCTGAGCTTTAGAGGAGTGACCGGCGATGGTGAAGGGCGCCAAACACATGAAGAGCGATAACGCCGCGGACAACGGTGGCTCAAGCCCCCAGCCCAAGCCTCAACCAAAGCCCAAGCGTCGTCGCAAGCGGCTGCCGCGCTGGGCCGACCGGCTCATCACTATCGTCATCATCCTTATTGGCGTGGGCCTTATGACCTGGCCGTGGATCTTGGACCGGCTCGAGGCCTCGGGCGTGTTCAACCAGATCAGCACCGTGTCCAGCACGGTGGATGCGCTCTCCGAAGAGGAGCGCGAGCGCATTCTACTGCAGGCGCGCTCCTTTAACGAGCAACTTGCCGGCGAGGCCACCGAGCTTCCCGCCGACCAGATCGAGCCCTACGATCAGCAGCTCATCTTTGACCGCGACCCCATGATGAGTTGGGTCGAGATCCCCTCCATCGACGTGAGTATGCCCATCTACCACGGCACGAGCGAGGAAGTCCTTATGGCGGGCGTTGGCCACCTGGAGGGCACGAGCCTGCCGGTGGGCGGCAGCTCGACGCATTGCGTGCTCACCGCGCACTCGGGCATGCGCAACCTGAGCATGTTCGACGACATCCACTCGCTGGAGCCCGGCGACCTGGTGCTGCTGCACACCATGAACAAGACGCTTGCCTACAAGATGGTGGACTCCGAGGTCGTGCTGCCCGAGGAGATGGAGTCGCTGACCATCGAGCCCGGCGCCGACAAGGTGACGCTCGTCACCTGCACGCCCTATGGCGTGAACGACCATCGTCTGCTGGTGCATTGCGTGCGCACCAAGTACAGCAAGAAGGACGTCGACAAGCAAAAGTCGCTGGCCGGCCGCCACTGGGGCAAGCGCGAGTTCGCCGTGCTCATCGTGGTTATTGCCATTGTGCTGTTGCTGCTGGACATCGTGGTCCACACGGTCCGCAAACGTCGCAAGGCCAAGGCCTCGGCATAGCCATTGTTCAGAACCACCACAATGGGGACAGGCACCTTTGTGGTGGTCGGGCTTCCAAACCGTCCCAACATTCGACGAAAATCGTGATTTTGCCGAAAAACGTCGAATGTTGGGACGGTTTTGGTTGCAGGCAGGACGGTTTTCGCCGCAGGTCCGCCGAACCGCGCCCTTCCAGCCGCCGTCCTCGTTACGTTTTCGCTGCATTTGGGTAAAGCGCCTGCTCCAAGCCGGCGTTGCCCTGTATACTAGAGCGGTTTAACTGTTATGCGGAAGGGAGCGCCTATGGCACTCAGCGAGAAAGACGTGCGCGGCATCGCCGAGTACGCAAAGATCGCACTGACCGATGACGAGCTCACCCAGATGACGTCCTACATGAACGACGCCGTCCAGATGCTCGAGCCCGTCTTGCAATATGACTTGCCCGACGTGGAGCCCACGTTCCATCCCATCGGAAGCCTGTCCAACGTGATGGGCGACGACCTGCGCGAGCCCGAGCGCGACCTGCCGCTCGACGTTGCGCTGGAAAACGCCGGCAGCGCGCGCGATCGTTACTTCCGCGTGCCGTCCATTTTGGGAGAGGGGGAGAGCGAGTAATGGCGCAGAGCTTCGATTCCCTTACCGCCGCTCAGATCGCCGCGGGCGTTGCCGCCGGCGACTTTACCGCTACCGAGGTGGCCCAGGCCTCCCTTGCCGCCATCGAGGCGCGCGAGGGCGGGGTCCAGACATTCCTGCAGGTGTCGCCCGAGCTCGCACTCGAGGCCGCCGCGCGCGTGGATGCCGACCGTGCCGCCGGAAAGCCGCTGCCCCCGCTCGCGGGCGTGCCGCTGGCCATCAAGGACAACATGAACCTCGTGGGCACGCGCACCACTTGCGCTTCCCGCATGCTCCAGGACTACCAGAGCGTCTATACCGCTACCTGCGTCCAGCGCATGCTCGACGCCGGTTGCCTGCCCATGGGCAAGGCCAATATGGACGAGTTCGCCTTTGGTAGCTCTACCGAGAGCTCGGCCTTCCACCGCACCAACAACCCTTGGGATACCGAGCGCGTGCCCGGTGGCTCCTCGGGTGGCTCCGCTGCCGCCGTCGCCGCGGGCGAGGTCGCGCTCTCGCTGGGCTCGGACACCGGCGGCTCCATCCGCCAGCCGGCGGCGCTCTGCGGCGTGGTGGGCCTTAAGCCCACGTATGGCGCCGTGAGCCGCTACGGCGTGGTGGCCTTCGGCTCGTCGCTCGACCAGGTTGGCCCCTTCGGCCGCACGGTCGAGGACGTCGCGCTGGCCATGAACGCGCTCACCGGTGCGGGCCGCGATCCGTACGACTGCACCAGCCAGGACTGTGCCGTCGACTTTACCGAGCACCTCAACGACAGCATCGAGGGCAAGCGCGTGGGCATCATCCCCGCGTTTATGGAGGCCGAGGGCCTGACGCCCGAGGTCAAGGCCGCTGTTCAGCGCGCTGCCCAGGAGCTGCAGAACCAGGGCGCCGAGCTGGTCGAGGTTGACCTGCCGCACCTGGACGCCGCCATCGCCGCCTACTACGTCATCGGCCCGGCCGAGGCGTTCTCCAACCTGGCCCGCTTCGACGGCATTCGCTACGGTTACCAGGAGAAAGGCTGCGCCAACCTGTCCGACCAGAGCTCGCTCTCGCGCGCCCACGGCTTTGGTGCCGAGGCCAAGCGCCGTCAGATGCTCGGCGCCTACCTGCTGAGCTCGGGCGTGTACGACAAGTACTACTACGCCGCGCAGAAGGCCCGCACGCTCATCACGCAGGACTACGACGCCGCGTATGCCAAGGTGGACACGATCCTGATGCCCGCCTCGCCGCGCACGGCCTTTAAGTTTGGCGAGATCAGCGACCCCACGCAGATGTACCTCTCGGACCTGTACACCATTTCGCTCAACATTTGCGGCAACGGTGGCATCTCGGTGCCGCTGGGCCTGGGCGAGGACAGCAAGCTGCCCGTTTCTGCCCAGCTGGTGGGCCCTGCCTTTAAGGACCGTCAGCTGCTCACGTTTGCCCGCGCCCTGGAGCGCGGCTTTGCCGATGCCGCCACGGGCGCGCCCGCGCTTTCCGTCGCGCCCGATTTTGCCGGGAAGGGAGGCGAGCTGTAATGAAGGAGCTTTCCGAGGTCCTGCAGGATTGGGAGGCCGTGATCGGCCTGGAGATCCACACCGAGCTCACCGCACTCGACACCAAGATGTTCTGCAACTGCAAGCTCAGCCACGATGACGAGCCCAACGCCAACGTGTGCCCGGTGTGCCTGGGCCTGCCCGGCGCCCTGCCGGTGCCCAACAAGCGCGCCATCGAGAGCATCGTCAAGGCCGGTCTCGCCACCAACTGCGAGATCCAGCGCCACTCGATGTTCTACCGCAAGCACTACTTCTATCCCGACATGGCCAAGAACTTCCAGACCACGCAGGGTCCGGTCGCCTTTGCCATGTACGGCCACCTGGATCTGGACGTGACCGGTCGCGGTGCCGCCGAGCGCCCCGACTGCGCGTTTGGCGAGGCCGAGGCCCAGAGCCTTGCGAGCGCCTCTGCCAACGCCGAGGGCCTGTCCACGTCCATGACGTCGACCATGCGCGAGGGCAACCAGCGCGCCGGTCACCTGGCCAGCTACGATGCGTCCAACCTGCAGATGCCCGAGCGCCGCGAGGACGGCTCCTACACGGTGCCCATCCGCATTCTGCGCATCCATATGGAGGAGGACGCCGCCAAGATGGTGCACGTGGGCGGTGCCGAGGGCCGCATTACCGCTGCGGCCGAGTCGCTCGTCGACTACAACCGCTGTGGCACGCCGCTGATCGAGCTCGTCACCGAGCCCGACCTGCGTACGCCCGAGGAAGCCCGCCTGTTCATGGAGAAGCTCCGTCGCATCTTTGTGACGCTGGGCATTTCCGACTGCTCCATGGAGAAGGGCTCCATGCGCTGCGACGGCAACGTGTCGCTGCGTCGCCGCGGCGAGACCAAGCTGGGCACCAAGACCGAGCTCAAGAACCTCAACTCGTTCAAGAGCCTGCACGACGGTCTTGCCTACGAGATTTGCCGCCAGGCCGAGGTGCTCGAGGAGGGCGGCATCATCTATCAGGAGACCCGCCACTGGGAGCCCAGCCGCAAGCGCACCGTGGTCATGCGCGTGAAGGAGACGGCCGACGACTATCGCCTGTTCCCCGATCCCGATCTGGCACCGTTCGATTTGGACGACGAGTTTATCGACCGTTGCCGTGGTGAGATCCCCGAGCTGCCCGATGCCAAGCGCGCCCGTTTTGAGGCCGACTTTGGCATTAAGACGGCCGACGCCGAGCAGATTGCCGGCGACCCCGAGTTCGCCGAGTTCTTTGAGGCCGCCGCTGCCGGTATGGCCGGCAAGGAGGCCCAGACGGTCGCGAACCTGCTGGTCAACGAGATGATTGCCTACCTTAAGGGCGCGGGCGTGTCGCTTGCCGAGTCCGGCATTGCGCCGGCTCAGGTGGCCGCACTTGCCAAGCTGCTAGCGACCGATGCCATCAGCTCCAACCAGGCGCACGAGGTCTTTGAGGCCATGGCCCAGACCGGCGACGACCCCAACAAGATCGTCGACGACCGCGGCATGCGTCAGGTGAGCGATGCCGGCGCGCTGCAGCCGATTGTGGACGAGGTACTGGCAAATTGTGCCGAGCAGGCGCAGCAATACCGCGACGGCAACCAGAAGGTCATCGGCTTTTTGGTGGGCCAGTGCATGAAGGCGAGCCGCGGCAAGGGTAACCCGAAGCTCTTCAACGAGTTGCTGAGAACGTCGCTCTCGTAAGCGGGAACCCGGGAGCCCCGGCAGGGCGGGTGCTTCCTCAAAATTTCGAACAGTCCTGCGCAAGACGAAGGCCACATTAAGTGGCCTTCTTTGCGTGCGGAACTCATTTTGAGCAAGCACCCGCCCTGCCGGGGCTCCCGGGTTCTGTGACGACTCGGCCGTTCGGGTCAGGTGGGCTGAGTGGAATTTGGTGAGCGAGGGCGCCGGCGGCGCCCTCGCTCTTTATATATGTTGGGAGCGCCAGGTGGTAGGGGTGGTGCCGGTGTATTGCTTGAAGGCTTGGGTGAAGGCGGCCTGCTGGGGGTAGCCTAGTCGCTCTGCTACCTGGGCTATCGTGAGCGAGCTGTCGGCTAAAAGCTCCTGTGCTCGTTCCATGCGGCGCCTTCGAATGTAAGCGCCCAAAGATTCGCCGGTTTGGGCCTTAAAGGTGGCACATAGTTTGGAGCGGCTTGTGTAGAGCCTCTCGGCCACCTCGTTGACACCCACACGTCTACCTTTGTCGAGCGCGCGCTCGACCATCGCTGCCGCCTCGTTGGCAAGGCTTACACTGGCCCGCGTGTCTGCTGCTTGTTGTGCCTGCCTGTGGGCTGCGCGCGAGTAGGCGAGCTCGGCGACCATGGTTTCAACAATACCTTGCATATAAAGGTGCCCGCCCACGGTACGGGCGCGGTCCTCGTTAATCCGGCGCAGCGTGTGGCAGATGACTGATGTCGCCTCCTCGTGCCAAGGCTCGGCAAACGCCCCGAAGACTCCCGCGAACTCGGCGGGATAGCGGCTCTCCAGTTCATCAAAATACCCGGGCAAGAAGAGCACCGAGCGCGAGTGATAGAGCTGCCCCGCAAACAGCGGGCTCAGCTCTTCGCCACAGTTGTCTTGAATAAAACTGCAAACCGCGTTGTTCGGCCACGGTCCGTGCAAGGGTTTAAGGTTCGCGGGCGTTATGCCGGCCTGGGGCATGCACGTTAGCGTGGGCGCGCTGACCTCGCTCACGCAGGCATACGGCTCTGGTGTGTATTCGGCCAGGTACATATCGTGCGTCGGGGTAATGAAATGTTCCATGACAATGCAGGCAGGGGAGAGGGGCATGATCCATGCGCGGCCGCGCGCCCGGTCGTTAGCCACCTCGCCGGTAAAGACGGCGCCCTTGCCGGTAAGCTCCAGGCCAAACTGCTCAAACTGCGGTGCGTAGAGCTCGGTTATGTCGGTTGCTGCCCGCCGCATTTGCAAAAGCGTCCCCTTCCTTTGCGAAAACGTCCATGCCTGGCTTGATTGTGAGCCATGGCTAACAATCAATGATAAGTTGATGGCGGTTAACTCTCAAGCCGTTAGAAGGGAATCTCATGGCAAAGGGATCAAAAAAGGAAGGTGGCGGCATCGGCGAGTTGCTCGCGTATGCCGGTGACCGTAAATTCCTAACGTATCTGGGCATGGCGCTCTCGGCACTCTCACAGCTGCTGAGCTTTGGTCCGTACGTGTGCATTTGGCTTGTCGCGCGCGACTTTATCGCCGTGGCGCCCAACTGGAGCGAAGCCAGCGGCATCGCGATGTATGGCTGGTGGGCGGTGGGCTTTGCCCTGGCAAGCATTGTAGTCTATTTTGCGGGACTCATGTGCACGCACCTGTCCGCGTTTCGCTGCGCGTCCAATATCCGCAAGGCCACAAGCGAGCATCTGCTTAAGCTGCCGCTCGGCTACTTTGACACGCATGCCACCGGCGAGCTGCGCCGTATCGTAGACGGGTGTGCTGCTTCTACCGAGACGCTGCTCGCACACATGCTGCCCGATGTGGCTGGTGCCGCCGCCATGGTCGTGGGCCTGCTCGTGCTGCTTTTCTCCTTTGATTGGCGCCTGGGTGCGGCCTGTCTGGTGTCGGTTGCCGTGTCGATGGGCGCTATGGCCACCATGATGAGCGGCAAAGGCGCCGAGTTTATGAAGGCCTACATGGGCGCGCTGGTCAAAATGAACAAGACCGGTACCGAATACGTGCGTGGCATCCCTGTGGTCAAGGTGTTTCAGCAGACGGTCTACTCCTTTAAGGCGTTCCACGATGCGATTGCCGAGTACGCGCACATGGCGCAAAGCTACGCGGGCACGTTCTGCCGAGGCCCGCAGGTGCTCAACCTTACGGCGCTCAACGGCCTCGTGGCATTCGTGCTGCCTGTGGCGCTGCTGCTGGCACCGGGCGAGACGGACTTTGCACGTTTTATGACTAACTTCACCTTTTACGCGATCTTTTCTGCCGTGGTGCCAACGGCCATGACCAAGCTCATGTTTGTGGGCGAGGCGTCTCAGATGAGTGCCGATTCACTGGCTCGCATCCGGAGCGTTATGGAGTCGCAGCAGCTTCCCGTGCCCGCTCGGCCCAAGCACCCTGTTGGCAGTGACGTGCGTTTTGATGACGTGAGCTTTACACACGAGGGTGCCGAGGCACCTGCCGTTAGCCATGTAAGTTTCAGCGTTCCCGCTGGTAGCACCCTTGCGCTGGTGGGTCCCTCGGGTGGTGGCAAGTCGACCTGCGCGAGCTTGATCCCGCGTTTTTGGGATGTTTCCGCAGGCCGCGTGCTCGTGGGCGGCGTGGATGTCCGCGACATGGATCCGCACGAGCTCATGGACCAGGTTGCCTTTGTGTTCCAGACCAACCAGCTGTTCCGCCAGACGCTTGCCGACAACGTTCGCGCCTCCAGGCCGACTGCCACCGACGACGAAGTGCGTGCGGCCCTCTCCGCGGCCCAGTGCGACGACATCGTGGCCAAGCTCCCGCAGGGTATCAACACCATGCTCGGAGCGGGCGGGGCGTATCTTTCGGGCGGCGAGGTCCAGCGCGTGGCGCTTGCCCGCGCGATCCTCAAAGACGCGTCCATCGTGGTGCTCGACGAGGCAACGGCTTTTGCCGATCCCGAAAACGAAGCGCTCATCCAGCGCGCCTTTAGCAAGCTGGCGGCGGGCCGCACCGTCATTATGATCGCGCATCGACTTTCGACTGTGGTGGGCGCCGACCAAATTGTGGTGCTCAACCAGGGCGGCGTGCAGGAGATGGGCACTCATGTCGAGCTGCTGAGCCGGCACGGCCTGTACGCCAAGATGTGGGCCGACTACGAGCAGGCCGCGAGCTGGAAGATCACTGCCGCGACCGCAGATGTTGCCGCCGCGAAGGGAGGCGAGGCCTAAATGTTCGCCTCATTCCAAAAGAAGTATTTCCTGTCCGACAAAGGTGTCGCCGGCGTTAAGCGCGCTATATTCTGGACCACGCTCACCAATCTTATTACCATGGCCGGCATGGGCTTTTTGTTCCTGGCCATGGCCGGCTTTGTCGAGCATCTCACTAGTGGGGCCGACCTGCCGGACGCACTGCCTATCGTGGGCGGCCTCGTCATCTTTTTGGTGCTGCTCTTTGCCTCCAACTGGCAGCAGTACTACTACACCTACTGCATCTTTTACGAGGAGTGCGGCAATCAGCGCATGGATATCGCCGAGCGTCTGCGCAAGCTGCCGCTGTCGTTTTTTGGCCGTCGTGACCTTGCTGATTTAACCGAGACTATCATGGGCGATGTCCAGACCATGGAGCACGCCTACAGCCACGTGCTCGGAGAGCTTTGGGGCGCCGTCATCGCAAGCGCCATCGTGTTCGTGGCCTCGCTGTTCTTTTGCTGGCAGCTGGCGATTGCGGCGTTTTGGAGCGTGCCCGTTGCCTTTGCCGTGTTGTTTATAACGCGCGGGCCTATGACTCCGGTCTTTGACCGTGTCCGTGCCGAGAAGGTCAAGGTTACCGAGGCAATCCAAGAGACGCTTGACTGCGTGCGTGAGATCCGCGCCACCAATCAGGAAGCCCATTATCTTGAGGGTCTTAACGCCGTGATTGATGCCGAGGAGCGCGAGACTACCAAGGGAGAGCTCGCCAGTGGCCTGCTGGTCAACTCCGCCTTTGCCATCCTTCGTCTGGGTATCGCTACCACGCTGGTCACGGGCGCCGCGATGGTCGCTGCCGGACAGGTCGACTTTTTGGTGATGTTTGCCTTCCTGCTTATGGTGAGCCGCATCTATGCACCCTTTGATCAGGCGCTGATGTTGATGACCGAGCTGTTTGCCGCCGAGTCGTCGGCCAAGCGCATGCGTTCCATCACGGAAGAGCCCGTAGCGCAGGGCAGTGAGAAGTTTGAGTCTGCGGGCCACGACGTGGTATTCGACCACGTGGCGTTTGGCTACGGCGCGGGCGAGGACGGACGTGCCGGCGAGAAGGTTCTTACCGATGTGAGCTTTACCGCCAAAGAAGGTGAGGTCACGGCGCTGGTCGGGCCTTCGGGTTCCGGCAAGTCCACGGTGAGTCGCTTGGCGGCCCGCTTTTGGGATGCCACCGCGGGCAAGGTTACCGTGGGCGGTGTAGATGTTTCGAGCGTGGACCCCGAGGTGCTGCTGCGCGACTACGCCATTGTGTTCCAGGACGTGTTGCTCTTTGATGACACGGTGATGGGCAACATTCGCCTGGGTCGCCGCGATGCCACCGACGAGGAGGTCCTTGCGGCCGCGCGTGCCGCCAACTGCGACGAGTTCGTGAGTCGCTTGCCACAGGGCTATAGCACCATGATCGGCGAGAACGGCTCCAAGCTTTCCGGCGGCGAGCGCCAGCGCATCTCCATCGCCCGCGCGCTGCTCAAGGATGCGCCGATCGTGCTGCTGGACGAGGCAACGGCGAGTCTGGATGTAGAGAACGAGACCGTGGTGCAGCAGGCGCTCTCTCGCCTGCTCGCGGGTAAAACGGTCATCGTGATCGCTCATCGCATGCGCACGGTGGAAAATGCCGACAAGATCGTCGTGCTCAAGGATGGCGTGGTTTCCGAACAAGGCACCCCGGCGCAGCTCAAGGCAGCGGGCGGAGAATTCGCCCGCATGGTCGCACTGCAAAAGGAAGCAGCAACCTGGCAGCTGTAAGAATGTGACAAAGTGACAGTCCCTCTGTCACACTTCATTGTATATGATGAAAATGTAACAAAACTGCCCTAAAACTTCCGTAAATGTGATAAATATCACGTTTTACCCAGGGTAAAATGTGAGAAATCTCACATTTACGGAAGTTTTTTGCGGGAGGTCGGTCATGCAGCGGGATATCATCGCCAAGCTTAATGCTTGGAAGGCGTCGGAGTATCGTAAGCCGCTCATCCTTAAAGGAGCGCGTCAGGTTGGAAAGACGTGGGCGCTCAAGGAGTTCGGCCGCGCCTCGTATCGCAACTGCGTATACCTGACGCTGGAGGAGCCATCTCCCGGGGTTCAAAGCGAATATGCGCAGTTTTTCGAGGGCACGCGTGATCCGCGGCGCATTATTTCAAATCTATCCTTGGCGTTTGGCCAGCCCATCGATCCTGGCGAGACGCTGCTTATTGTTGACGAGATCCAGGACTGCCCCTCTGCAGTTGGTGCTCTCAAGTATTTTTGCGATGAGGCCCCCGAATATCACGTTGCGTGCGCAGGGTCTTTGCTGGGTGTTCGCTTGTCCCGCGAGACGAGTGCCTTTCCGGTGGGAAAGGTCGAGTTCATGGAGATGCACCCCATGAGCTTTTCTGAGTTTTTAAAGGCCGAAGGCGCCTCAAACTATGATGCGTATCTTGGCGGTCTGGATCAGATCGAGGCGGTACCGGATTTCTTTCATGTCAGACTCGTCGAGCACCTTCGCCGCTATTTTGCATGCGGTGGCATGCCGGAAGCTCTTGGTCGGTGGGTCGAAACGGGTGACATTGCTCAGGTTGATAAAGTGTTATCCGACCTCTTGGATTCCTATGAGCGTGATTTTGCCAAGCACGGTGGTCGTGCACAGTTCGCTAAGCTTTCGCAAATTTGGAACTCAATTCCAACGCAGCTGGCGCGCGAGAATAAAAAGTTTGTTTGGGGTGCGGTTCGCGAGGGGGCTCGTGCCCGCGAATATGAGGACGCTCTGGAATGGCTCGCCGATGCCGGTCTGATCACGTCGGCGCGACTTAATACCGGCGGCGGAATACCGCTCTCGGCCTACGATGATCTCAAGGCCTTTAAGGTTTACTGTCTTGATATTGGCTTGCTGCGCCGTATGGCAAAGCTCGATGCTTCGGCATTCGCCATCTCGGACGCGATTTTTTCTGAGTTCAAAGGCTCGTTTGCCGAGAACTACGTGCTTCAGGCGTTGCTTCCGCAGCTGGATGCCGCTCCGCGCTATTGGACTAACGAGAAACCAAAGCATGAGGTCGATTTTTTGATTCAAGTCGGAAACAATATTGTTCCCGTTGAGGTCAAATCGGGGGAGGTCATTCATTCCAAGAGTCTGAAATACTATGCCGACAAACATGCGGAGACGACCCCGTTGAGAGTCCGTTACTCCCTTAAGAACCTGAGGCTTGACGATGGGGTGCTCAATATTCCGCTGTATTTGGCCGACCGATCCGTCCCTCTTATCAAGAAAGCGCTCGCAGCATGACAAAGGGACAGTCCCTTTGTCATGCTGCGGGGCAGTGCGGATCGTTGTCTAATACTTTTCCTAGAAGTGAACGACCTTATTTGGACCCACGAAGCATCGACACATTTTGGAGGTTGTTTCCTGCGGTTTTGTCGAGTTTTTCCTGCGGTTTTGCTGCCGAAAAATGCGGATGCTTCGGGGGTCTGATTTCACTCGTTCACTTCGCAGAAAAGTATTAGACCTCGATCTGTGGGGCGGAGGAGGAGCATTCTCTGATGCCACGGATGCTTTTCACGACGAGTGGTTTGCCGGAAGCCGGAGATTTCCTGACCTTAAATTTCCAAAAAGTTAGTTATGGCTGACCATAATTGTTGGATAAACTATTTTTCGATAGTGTGCTCGAGCAAGTTTGGTAACTCGGGTGCGGAGGCACCACGCCGCGATTCGTGCGGCAAAAGGGAGACGTAACATGAAGAAGTCCACGTTCAACACCCTGCTTGTCGGTGGCGGTTTTCTGCTTGGCACGGCCGGCATCAAGCTGCTCACCAGCGCTCCGGTAAAGAACGCCTGCGTGCAGGGCATCGCGTGCGGCATGCGCATCAAGAACGGCTACCAGGATATGGTCGAGCAGGCCAAGGCCAATGTCGACGACATGGTTGCCGAGGCTGCCTACATCACCCAGAGCGAGGCTGACGCTGCGAGCAACGCAGCCGAGTAGCGCCCCCAGGCACAAACGATGAGATTCTCGATTATCAGCGAGATCCCCGGCAGGACCCGCCTCCAGTTGGCGGGTCCTGTGCCTGAGAGCGATCTCGATGCGCTTCTAAAGCTCAGTGGCGAAATCGACGGCGTGCGCAAGGTGCGCGTCTACGGACGCATCGGGCAGATGGCGCTCGAATACGACGAGCCGCGCCGCGACGCCGTGCTGGCCGCCGTCGGCGCGCTCGATGCTCAGGCCATCGCCGACGCCAAGTCGGGTTACGTGATGCAGCTTGAGCCGCGCAAGCACAAGCTGGTTATGGATCTGGCGACGCTTGTCGGCGTCCACTACGCGCGCCGTTGGTTTTTGCCCACGCCGCTGCGTGCCGTCTTTGTCGTTGCCGGCTACATGGCCTTTTTGCGCGCCGCTCTCCACGAGCTCGCGCAGCCGCGCCTGACCGTTCCTGTGCTCGACGCTTCGGCTATCGGTATCTCGTTTGTCAAACGCGACGTCGATACCGCGGGGCAGACGATGTTCCTGCTCAATGTGGGTGAGCTGCTCGAGGACTACACCCGCGCCATGAGCGAAAACGAGCTCATTAACTCGCTGCTCGATGTGCCCGACAAGGCGCAAAAGGTGGTCGGTGACACCGAGGTGAGCGTCGCCGCCACCGAGCTTGAGCCCGGCGACCTGGTCGCCGTGCGCACCGGTATGTCCATCTGCATTGACGGCGTGGTCGAGCAGGGGAGCGCCATGGTCAACCAGGCGACCCTGACCGGCGAGCCACTCGCCGTCGAGCGCAGCGTGGGCGACGATGTGTTTGCCGGTACCGTCGTGGAGGACGGCAACATCCTGGTGCGCGTGCGCGCCAATACGGCCCAGACCAAACTGCGATCGATCGTCTCGCTCGTGCAGACGGCCGACTCGCTTAAATCCGAGGGCCAGTCGCACATGGAGGACCTCGCCAACAAGATCGTCCCGTGGAACTTCCTGCTCGCGGGCCTAGTCGCGCTCACTACGCGCAGTCTCATCAAGACCTCTGCGGCGCTGATGGTCGACTATTCGTGCGCGCTCAAGCTCACGGGTTCCGTCGCCGTTATGACCGCCATGAGCGACGCCGCCAAGATGGGCGTCATGGTCAAGGGCGCCAAGTACTTTGAGTCGTTTGCCAAGGCCGACACCATCGTTTTTGATAAGACCGGTACGCTGACCGAGGCCCAGCCGCGCCTGGCTTGCGTGCTGACGACCGACGGTTGGAGCGAGGACGAGGTCCTGCGCCTTTCCGCCTGCCTGGAGGAGCATTTTCCGCATCCTGTGGCCCGCGCCGTCGTCAACGCCGCGGGCGAGCGCGGGCTCGAGCATCGCGAGCGCCATGCCGCCGTCGAGTACATCGTGGCGCACGGCATTGCCTCGTCCATCGAGGGACGCCGTGCGATCATCGGCTCGGCGCACTTTGTGTTTGAAGACGAGGGCGCGCAGCTCGAGTCCGACATTAAGGAGCGCATCGAGTCCCAGATGCAGGGCCTGTCGCCGCTCTATCTGGCTGTCGACGGCACGGTTGTGGGCGTGCTCGGCATCGAGGACCCGCTCAAACCTGGCGTGCGCGAGGCCATTGCCGACCTGCATGCGCTGGGCGTAAAGCACGTGGTTATGCTCACGGGCGACTCCGAGCGCACGGCAGAGCGCATCGCGCGCGAGGCGGGCGTCGACGAGTTTAAGGCCGAGCTGCTGCCCGAGGACAAGTACGCCTACGTGGAGCGGATCAAGCGCGAGGGGCGCCGCGTTGCCATGGTGGGCGACGGCGTCAACGACTCGCCGGCGCTGGGTCTGGCCGACGTGGGCCTGGCCATGGGCGGCGGAAGCGACATCGCCAAAGAGGTCGCCGACATCATCCTGGCCGACACGGACCTCGCGGCGATTGTTCGCCTGCGTCACATGAGCCAGGGACTCATCGACCGCCTGACGAGTTCGTATTCCAAGGTGATGCTCACCAATTCGGCGCTTTTGGCGCTCGGCATTACCGGCGCGATTACGCCGCAGACGTCGTCGCTCCTGCACAACGGCTCAACGATCGCGTACAGCCTGGGCAACGCGAAAGCGTATCTGCGGTAGCGTTTTTCGATTGAGCCTATGGCCTGTACCCTGGCGGCAACCACAGCCGCCAGGGTACAGGCCTTCTTTTGTTTGATGATAGGCTAGCAAGGATATAAGCTAGTGTTAGCATAGCTAGCATTTGTTGGAGGTGAGGTTGAGATGGGTGCTGTTAGCAGCATGGCACAGGTGAATGTTCGTGTGGATCGCCAGGTCAAGAATCGTGCCGAGGAGGCGCTGCGGCTCTCGGGCGGGTCGCTGCCCGAGCTCATCAAAAAGGTCGTGGCCAAGGTCGCACAGGGCGGCAGCCAGTGCGAGGAAGTGCTCGCGGCCGTCGACGATCGGAAGCGTGCCATCGCGCCCGAGTCCCCGTTTGCCGCGTCGTGGGCGGCCGCGGACCAGCTCTATGCGGACTTTGGTATCGTTACGTTGTCTGGGTCCGACGACCGCGATTGGGAAACGGTCTATGCGGAGGCCATGGACGAGCACTATCGTAAAAAGGGGATGATCCTGTGAGCGGGACATCTCTCAAGATCATGGTAGATGCCAACGTATGGGTCGATTCGTTTTGCGTCGACCATGCCGAGTCGTTTGCCGCGCGGGCTTTTATCGGGCAGGCTGCGGAGACAGGCACGTCGCTGTTCTTCCCCGTGCACATCGCCAAGGACGTGCTGTACGTTGTCCAGCACGAATTAAAGCGCAGTGTTCTTGCCAACGGGGGAGCGCTCGACGAGGCGTCTGCCCGCGCAATTGGTGATGCGGCGCTGGCGTTTGTTCGGAACATGACCGAAAACGCCACGGCCGTGGGCGCAGATGCGTCGGACCTTTGGCTGGCCGACAAATACTTGGCGCTCCATCCCGATTTCGAGGATAACTTGGTGCTCGCCGCGTGCAAGCGCGCGCAGGTCGATTACTTGGTGACCAACGATCGCAAGCTGCTCGAACATGCCGATATTGCAGCAAAAACGCCACGCCAAATGATGCCGATTCTGGCTTTGGCCGAACGTGGTGGACAGGTATCCCGATAGCGCCTGACTATCTGCGTGGCCTTCGGAGCGCCGACGTCCCGAAGGCTACGCATTCTTAAATTACAAAAGCGCTGCCTTGATGGCAGGAGCTTCGGCGAGCTTCTCGACGGCCTTTTCGTCGGAATCGTTCAGTGCGGCCAGGCTGCGGTAGACCCACTCGTTGACCTTGATGTTCTTGACGCCTGCGGTCTGCATAAGGGCGCCTACCTCGCGGATTGCTGCGAGCAGATCGGCTTTGGGACCCGCGAGCTCAACAAAGACATCGTGATGTGCGGTGACGCCGCGGTTCTCACTTACGTGGTCGATAAAGCCCTCGACGGTCTCAAGTTGCTGGGCGAGGGCCGCATCGTCTTCGGTGTCCAGCGCGACGAGGGCGTTCGACACCGTGAGGGCGGGATGTCCGCAGGGGACAAAGCCCTCAATGACATCCATGGCTTCGGTAATGGTTGAGCCCAGGCCTGCGAGGGCATTGACGAGCTGCTGCTTGGTATCCATAACGGTCCTTTCGACGGGTTGATTTTGCTTGGCGAAAATATACGTGACGCGATCGGTAACAAAAGTGCGAAGTGCAGCGCACATTGGGGTCTTCACAGCTCGTGCATAGAACAGCTGTCCGCTTTCAGAACGTGGTAAGATAACACTCCGCAAGCGGGGCTCGCCTCGCGTGTTCCTTGAAAAGTCGACGGTTGTTGGGTGCTCGTGTGTCCAATGCCATCCAGACTTTCCCAATATTCGGGGGCGACTGGTTTCGACACGATAGCTCTGAGAGAGGAAGCAAGCCGAGGTCTCCTCGCCTCGTTAAACAGGGGTACCGTCAAATTGAATTGACAACAACTCTTCTTTTGAGCCCATGGCTCTCGCTGCTTAGTTTATAGCGGCGCGTCAACCCGGTGATTTCCCCGACACCGGCGCGACGTCATTTTAGGGGAATGCTCCTGCGCACGTAATCGGTATGGCGCAGGCTAAGACCGAACCGGTTAGGACGCCGCGAGCGTGTCGCTGCGCGCAAAGCGTCCGATACTAAACCAGCGACTGAGCTTGGAGATGCCAATCAGGGGGCTTTCGTGGACCGGAGTTCGATTCTCCGCGCCTCCACCAAAAGTTATAGGCAGGTAGATATCCGTATCTACCTGCTTTTTTATTACCTATAGATACCGCGGAGAATCGAACTCTGTGCAGGGCGCGGGCGTTAAGAAAACGCGTAAGCGTTTTTAGCCCGCGGGCGAGGACGCCGGCAGGCGGCCGAAGCCGGTGCGGATTTGCGGAGCAAATACGCGGATTCTCCGCGCAAACTATCGACCCAAAACGGATGTGATGTTTATCAAATTTCAGTCGGCCATGCGCCGCATCAATGGAGCCCCAGACCCGCGGAGAATCGAACTCTATGCAGGGCGCGGGCAGCTGGCCGAAGCCGGGCTGTCGGCCTATGCAATTTCCCTAACGCTATCGCGCAGAACCAGCTCCGACGACACAAACGTGGTGGAGACCGCATGGCGCTCGGGGTGGTCGAGCATGTCGGCGAGCCTCTGCACCGCCATGCGTCCCGAGTCGTACATATTAATCTGGGTGGACGTGAGCGCGGGCCGACAGACAAGAGAGGCGTTCGTGTTGCCATAGCCTATAAACGACACGTCTTCCGGCACGGTGTAGCCTGCGTCCTGCACCGCCCGCATCGCCCCGACGGCAATGTTGTCGAGGTCTGCGATGAGGCAAGTGGGCATTGCGAAGCCGTCGGGCGGTGCGGCGAGGAATCGACGCATGGCATTGTACGCAGCATCTAGCTGACAGGGCAGCTCGATCACCGGGTGGTTTGCGTTTGCGTAACCGAATCGTTCTATGCCCTTGCGGAAGCCATCAAGGTGGTGCTCAAAGTTATTGATTCGCGGGATGCCCGCTAGGAACCCGATGTCTGTATGCCCCATCTCGGCGGCGTGCGCGTACGCCCGAAGCATCGAAGTCTGGTCGTCAAGCGTCACAGCGTCCACGGCGATGAGGTCAAAGTAGCCATCGAGCAGCACAGTTGGAAGGCCAAGCTCCAGGTAGCGACGCAGGCGCGCCTCGTCCAGCTCGGTCGCCTCGAGCACCATCCCGTCGGCGTCGAGGCTGCGCACGTACTCGAGGTGCTCTTCGAAGTCTTGCCCGGGGAGGAAGTGCACAAGCGTGAGCGGTAGCCCCAGACGGTGCGCCTCTGCTTGCACCGTTTCGATGAGGTTGGAGAAGAACGGCAGGTCGTTTATTACATCGCCCGTCTCTTTGTGCACCACGAGAAGGAGTGAGCGATCGCGGCGGGCGTCCGCCATGGTGGCGGCGTTGCGCTCGTTGACAAGCTCTAACACCTTGCGCCTTGTCTCGGCAGAGACGCCCGGGCGCCCGTTGACGGCTAGAGACACCGCCGTCGTGGATATGCCGAGCATCTGCGCTATGTCCTTGTTCTTCAATCTCATCGCGCATCGGTCCGTTTACTTAATAAAAATAAAGTAGGTAACTTAAATTCGATAAATATATCATAGCGCTATCTCGGATATAGCAAAGGAGAGAACATGATTGACCAGTTCGTATACGACATCCCCACCCGCATTCTGTACGGCGCGGGGTCGCTGCAGAAGCTCCACGAGGAGAATCTTCCCGGCAAGAAGGCACTCATCGCCATTAGCCAGGGCGGATCGATGAAACGCCACGGCCAGCTCGATGCGCTGATGTCGGAGTTGGACGCCGCGGGCGTTTCTTATGTGCTATTCGACCAGATCCGTCCCAACCCCACGGCGGGCAACGTCGACGATGCGGCCGCATGCGCCGTGCGCGAGGGCTGCGACTTCGTGGTCGCGCTTGGCGGCGGCTCGGTGATGGACGCCGCGAAGGCAATTGCGCTCGTGGCTACCAATGAAGGTTCTTGCTGGGACTACGCCCCCTCCGTATCCGGAGGACAGCGCACACCCGAGGCTGCGCCCCTGCCCCTCGTGTGCGTTACCACGAGCGCGGGTACCGGTTCGGAGGTCGACATGTGGTCGGTGATCAGCAACGACGAGACGCAGGAGAAGACCGGCTACGCCTCCATGTACCCGACTCTTTCCGTGGTCGACTCTGACTTGATGATGAGCGTTCCTCCCACCTTTACCGCCTGGCAGGGCATGGATGCGTTTTTCCATGCCGCCGAATCGGTCATCAACGTGAACGAGCACGTCGTGGGCGAGATGTTCGCGATAAAGGCTATCGAGCTTATCGCCAAGTACCTGCCTCGCGCCGTGGCGGACGGCTCCGACAAGGAGGCTCGCAACAACATGGCTATCGCCAATACGCTGGCCGGCTACTACATGCTGTGTACGTCCGAGCACACGATGGAGCACGCGCTCGGCAGCGCCCATCCGGAGCTGGTGCACGGCGCCGGGCTCATCATGATAAGCCACGAGTACTTTGACTTCTTCGCGCAGGCCAGGTGCTGCGAGGGACAGATGGCCAAGATGGCACGCGCCATGGGCGTGGAGGGCGCGACGGGCGGTGCGGACTTTATTGCTGCGCTCGATAAGCTAATCGCCGACGTGAATTGCGCCAACCTTAAGATGAGCGACTACGGAATAACACGTGAGGAGCTTCCCGGCGTGGTAAAGAAGTACCACGAGGTATGGGGCGGCAACAACGAAGCCGACCCGGTGAGGCTGACCGACGAGGACGTGCTCGGCATGTTCGAGCGCAGCTACCGTTAAGGAGCGTGCTGTGACAATGACAGAGATGGAGAAGCTGAAAGCCGGAATGCCGTATCGCTACGACGACCCGGAGCTTGTCGAGATGAAGGACACGGCGTCCACCCGATGCGCGGCGCTTGCCGCTGTCGACCCGCTTGATGCCGCAGGGCGCGAGGCAGCGGCGCGTGAGTTGCTCGGGCAGGCAGGGGAGGAGCTGGATATACAGCCCGGATTCCACTGCGATAACGGCAAGAACATCTGCGTGGGAAAGAGGTTCACCGCCAACTTTAACGTGACCATTCTCGACGGCGCCCCCGTGACCTTCGGCGACTATTGCTTGGTCGGCCCCGGCACGCTCGTCGCTACGACCGGGCACCCGATGGAGCCGGAGGGCAGGCGGGATCGTCTTGCCATATCCAAGCCCATCACGGTCGGCGATGACGTGTGGATCGGGGGCAACTGCGTCATCACGGGCGGCGTGACCATCGGCAACAACGTAGTGGTCGCCGCGGGTACGGTCGTCAACAAGGATGTACCGGACAACTGCGTGGTGGCGGGCGTTCCCGCCAAGGTAATCAAACAGCTGGCCTAAGCACGGGGCCTCGGCGCCCAAAGTGGGATGTGCTTTCCCAAAGGCCTTTCAACCGGAAACTGTGTCCCGGAATCAGCTCTCAAAATGGGACGAGCTTTCCGCTCCCGCCCCTCAACTCCAAAACCAGCGCACCTGCCATCCCAAAACTGGGTAGAAGAAGGCCAAAACGCAACGGCAGGAGGTCAACATGACTGCAGAAGATAAGGCAAAGAACGCTGGCAAGGTCGCGCTCGTTCTGGAGGGCGGCAGCTTCCGTGGGCAATTTACCGCAGGCGTGCTCGACGTCCTCATGGAGGCCGGCGTCGAGATCCCGGCGGTGTACGGCGTGTCGGCCGGCGCCCTCAACGGCGTCAACTACAAGTCGCACCAGATCGGACGCACCAACCGAGTCAATTTGGCCTTCTGCAACGACAACCGCTACATGGGCGCCGCGTCGTTTGCGTCCACGGGCTCCATCGTGGGCTACGACTTTATCTTCAACGACGTCCAGGACCGCCTGGATCCCTTTGATAACGAGACGTTCGACGCCAGCCCCATCGAGATGTATGCCGTCGCGACGGACATGCTCTTTGGAACCGCTGCCTACCTGCCGGTCAAAAGCGCCGTGCTCGACCTTGATGCCGTGCGCGCCTCGACCTCGTTGCCGCTGGTGACCCCGCCGGTCGAGATTGACGGCCACAAGTACGTCGACGGCGGCGTGGCCGATTCGGTCCCTATCGAGCATGTGCTCGAGGAGGCGGGCTTCGACCGCGCGGTCGTCATCGTCACCCAGGACCGTTCGTACGAAAAGAAGCCCTACGAGTTTATGCCGGCCGCGCGTGCGCGTTATGCCGACTACCCCTACCTGCTCGAGGCCATCGAGACGCGCCACGACCGCTACAACATCCAGCGTATGCACCTGTGGAAGTATGAGCGCGAGGGCCGCGCCCTGGTCGTCGCTCCGCAAAAGCCGGTCGAGGTCGGTCATGTTGAGCACGATCCGGCAAAGCTGCTCGACCTGTATATTCAGGGCCGCCAGGAGGCAAAGCGTTTGCTGGCCGACATTGAGGCGTTCGTCGAGCGCTAGCGCCGCAACACTGCGGACCATGGACGACATGTGCAGAAACTCTGGTCGGAGCCAAAATACCTGTTGACTCAGGCGTCGAGCGGGGTAATATGGACGGGTTACTTGCAGAGCCCCGTGAATCTCTGTAACAACACGTACTGTACATGGAGGAGTCTAAGTGATTTCGAAATCGACTCACTACGCCAAGCAGGGCGAGGTCCAGCGCAACTGGGTTCTCGTCGACGCCGATGGTGCTGTCCTGGGCCGTCTTGCCACCCAGATCGCAATGATCCTGCGCGGTAAGAACAAGCCCCAGTTCACGCCCAACAGCGACTGCGGCGACTTCGTTGTCGTCATCAACGCCGATAAGGTCCAGCTTACCGGTAACAAGGCCGACACGAAGACCTATTATCGCCACAGCGGCTACAACGGCGGCCTCAAGGCTGAGAGCTTCCGCCAGGCTATGGAGAAGCACCCGGAGAAGGTCATCGAGCGCGCCGTTCGCGGCATGCTGCCCAAGACCACCCTCGGCCGTGCCCAGATGACCAAGCTTAAGGTCTACGCTGGTGCCGAGCATCCGCACGCTGCCCAGAACCCCACGAAGATTGAGCTGGAGGCTTAAAGATGGCTGAGAACACCGTTGTCTACCAGGGTACCGGCCGTCGTAAGAACGCCGTCGCCCGCGTCCGTCTCGTCCCCGGCACCGGCAAGGTGACTGTCAACAAGCGTGACGCCGAGCAGTATTTCGGCCGTCATCAGCTCGTTGAGAACGCCCTTGCTCCCTTCAAGGTGACCGACACCGCCGGTCAGTTCGACGTTATCGCTCTGTGCGATGGCGGCGGCATCTCCGGTCAGTCCGGCGCTCTGCGCCTGGGCATCGCTCGCGCTCTTCTGAACGCTGGCGACTACCGTGCTGACCTCAAGAAGGCCGGTTTCCTTACGCGCGATGCTCGCGTGGTCGAGCGCAAGAAGTACGGCCTCAAGAAGGCCCGCCGCGCTCCCCAGTTCTCCAAGCGCTAAGGTTTTATCTCCTTACGAGATACAAGGTACAAGCGGGGCCTGCCGATTCCTCGGCGGGTCCCGCTTTTCTTTTTCGACTAGGGTGGGCGGTTGAATATCGCCCGCTAGGGAAGGAGCAATCCTATGCCCCAGAACATCTTCGGTACCGACGGCGTCCGTGGCGTCGCCAATGCCGACCTCTCGTGCGACCTCGCGTTTCGCCTGGGCCGCGCGGCGACCAAGTTCCTTGGTCCGGATATCTGCGTCGGCCGCGACACGCGCCTTTCGGGCACCATGCTCGAGAGCGCTCTGACCGCCGGCATCATGGCCGAGGGCGGTCGTCCGCACTGCTGCGGCGTTATCCCTACGCCGGCTGTGGCGCTGCTCACCGTTCAGAATGAGCTCGATGGCGGCATCGTCATTTCCGCTTCGCATAATCCGCCGGAGTTCAACGGCATCAAGTTCTTTAGCCGCAAGGGTATGAAGCTTCCCGACGCCGTCGAGGAGGAGATCAGCGCTTGGGTCATGTCCGAGGAGGCTATGGCTGCCGACACGCTGCCGACTGGCGCTGGTGTGGGCCACATCATCAAGATGAAGGATGCTCGCAAGGCATACGTCGACCACGCCATCGATACGCTCGACGGCCTGAGGCTTGACGGCCTGGTTGTTGCCGTCGACTGCGGTCATGGCGCCTCTTGCCAGACCACGCCCGCCGCGCTGCAGCGCCTGGGCGCCACGGTCCATGCCATCAACACCGACTACTGCGGTACCGACATCAACGTCGAGTGCGGCTCCACCCATCTTGAGCCCCTGCGCGAGCTCGTCCTGCGCACCCACGCCGACATTGGCCTGGCCCACGATGGCGATGCCGACCGCGTGCTCTTTGTGGATAGCGAGGGCAACGAGATCGACGGTGACTACATCCTGGCCATCTGCGGCTCCGATCTGGCTGCTCGCGGCAAGCTCGCTAACTCCGAGATTGTCTCGACCGTCATGTGCAACCTGGGCTTCTCCATCGCTATGAAGGAGCAGGGCTTCGAGATGGTCCAGACCGCCGTGGGCGACCGTTATGTTCTTGAGCGCATGCTCGCGGACGGCGCCGTCATCGGCGGCGAGCAGTCCGGCCACATCATCTTCCTGGAGCACAACACCACCGGCGACGGCCTGGTGACGGCCCTGCAGCTGTTGGCCGTGCTCAAGCGCACTGGCCGCACGCTTACCGACCTCGCCGGCATCATGAAGAAGTACCCGCAGGTGCTCGTCAACGTGCATTCCGACAACAAGGCCGGTCTGGACGACTGCCAGCCCATCTGGGACGCCGTCGCTGCTGCCGAGAAGGAGCTTGACGGCCGCGGTCGCATTCTGGTGCGCCCGAGCGGTACCGAGCCGCTGGTTCGCGTTATGGCCGAGGCCGAGACGCACGAGCTCACCCAGCGCGTTGTCGACGACATCGTCGAGGTTGTCAAGCGCGAACTTCCCTAATGGTCAAAAACGGGTGCCAAGTGGTAAACTGTTAAAGTTCATTTGGCTGATTGGTATGTCCGAGGGGGAGCATGTTCACTAAAGTCCTAAGGTCTTTTGGTATGCGTGGTCGAGTCCTTACGCTGGATGCTCCTATCTCGGGCGACGTCATTCCGCTTTCCGAGGTAAACGACCAAACGTTTGCCACCGGTCTTTTGGGCCAGGGCGTGGCGATTCAGCCCACCGGAACGCGTGTGATCGCACCGGCGGATGCCAAGGTCGAGGCCATTTTTCCCACGGGACATGCCGTTGCGCTCAACACGGTCGATGGCCTGGATGTGCTCATCCACGTAGGCCTGGACACTGTTCAGCTCGAGGGCAAGCATTTTACCGTGCACGCACAGGTGGGCGACATCGTCCATAAGGGCGACGTGCTCATCGAGTTTGACCGCGAGGCAATTGCGGCCGAGGGTTACGATGTGACGGTTCCCATCTTGGTGTGCAACTCCGTTGAGTTCTCGAGCATCAAGGGCTCTGTCGGGGAGCATGTCGAGGAGATGGATCAGCTCATCGTCGCCCGCGAGCGCTAGGAGCGCGCTTGGCCTTTAGCCTACAATTCAAACACGTTTACGGAGGGCGCCCTTGAAAGAGGGCGCCCTCCGTGGCAAGATGGGAGCTGTCCGAGGCCAAACGGCCTTGGGTCGCCGTGGACGGGCAGGGGCCTCGACGCGGTTGGACACGAGACACATACATTACGCGACCTCGCCCTGGTGGCCGCACACGTTGGTTGCGGCCGACGCGGGCCGCGGGCAAGTGCTTGTACGGGGAGCCTTGCCTCTCTTCTACGAGAAAGGATGCGTAATGAAGATCATTAAAGCTAAAGACTACGAGGATATGAGCCGTAAGGCCGCCAATATCATCTCGGCCCAGGTTATCCTCAAGCCCGACTGCGTGCTCGGTCTTGCCACCGGCTCCACTCCGATTGGCGCCTACAAGCAGCTTGCCGCCTGGTACAAGAAGGGCGATGTCGACTTCGCCGAGGTCAGCACCTACAACCTGGACGAGTATCGTGGCCTTTCGCACGACGATCCCCAGAGCTATCACTACTTTATGCGTGAGAACTTCTTCGATCACATCAACATCGACCTGAACAACACGCATGTGCCCGATGGCTCCAACCCCGACGCCGCCGCTGCCTGCTCCGAGTACGACAAAATCGTCGCTGCCGCCGGCTACCCCGATCTGCAGCTGCTCGGCATTGGCAACAACGGTCACATTGGCTTCAACGAGCCCGATGACCACTTCTCCAAGGGTACGCACTGCGTCGACCTTACCGAGAGCACCATTCAGGCCAACAGCCGTCTGTTCGACAGCATCGATGACGTGCCCCGTCAGGCCTACACCATGGGTACCCAGACCATCATGTATGCTCGCATGATCCTGGTCGTTGCCAACGGCGAGGCCAAGGCCCAGGCCGTGCATGACATGTGCTATGGCCCGGTTACGCCTGAGTGCCCGGCTTCGATCCTGCAGCTGCACACCAACTGCGTCGTGGTCGCTGACGAGGCCGCCCTTTCGCTCTGCGAGTAGCGCGAGCCCGTCATCTCGACATAGCTTTGCCGAAGGCCTCCGCTTTGCGGGGGCCTTTTTGCTGTCCTTGTCATATGCTTGACCAAGAACATGCCGCAAGCTTGACGGATGCCGGATGCCCAACAGCTTGATTCATTCCATACCAGATTCTATGCAAAAATGCCACTAAAAGGTCGCAGACGGTAGCGGGTGCTAGGCGAGTTGAATGACATGGCTGAACCGTGTTTATTTGAGTTACACTGCCACTGGGATGGGACAAGCCGACAAGCACATTTACCTGCTCAAAGACCGATTAGTCGGGGGATTAATAACAATCGGCCCTCGCTGTACTAAAACTTGCCGCTTGCGTACCGAAAGACAACTTAAAACACAAAGCCGCTCTATTCATGGTGTGGCTTGTATGGTCTTGCGGTTACGGTGTCCATACGGTCGAGTAGAGGAGCGGGCATGGTAAACGATTTGGATAGTATAGACGACCTCGAACTGATGCCGCTTGGCGGAGGCTATATGGTGCGACGCGAGCGTCTGCTGAATGAGCTTCTCGCCAAGGGTCGAAAAGCCGGCATCGTGGTTCTCTACGCGCCCGACGGCTTTGGGAAAACCTC
Organism: uncultured Collinsella sp.; assembly: GCA_934667065.1. Classification (GTDB taxonomy): domain Bacteria; phylum Actinomycetota; class Coriobacteriia; order Coriobacteriales; family Coriobacteriaceae; genus Collinsella. The sequence continues at coordinate 13,479 of CAKULD010000008.1, read as the reverse complement.
GGTGCTGCTGCAGTACACCCAAGAGGTTAAAAGCGATCCGACGCGAGGCCCCGTGCGGATTATCGAGGCGGATCGAGCCATTGGGCGCGAGGTGTTTATGCAGCTCGAGGTGGTTACCGAAGAGCTCAAAGACAAGCCGCATTCCCTTGTCGCGATCGATAATGTGCCAAATCTCGATCAGTGCGACACCGAAGATCTAATTGACAGGATTCGCAGCTTGCGAGCTATGGGAGTGGGGGTCTTTATCTCCTGCCGTCCTTCAAACCGTCAGTTGATTCATGGGCTGGGTGACTCGGTTAAGATCAATGCGCAAATGCTCAAGGTGCACGCCTATGAGTATTCGGCTTGGGCATCGGCGTTTTCGATTAGCACATCGCTCGACTTTTACCAGCTCACGCAGGGTGTGCCCGAGCTTGTTTCGGCTTTGCAGACGGGTCTGTATGGCCAGGGCGATGTTGCCGGTCTGCTCGAAAACGAGATTGTCAACGTTTATGGTGCGGCGCTCGTCGATCTTGCTTCGCTCGATAATAATGCGCTGTTCTGCGTTGCCTGTCTCATGATCTTGATGGGCGAGGGCAATATTGCAGAACTCGAGGCCTGCGGGGTGAGGCTATCGATGATCGACCAGTCCTACCTTGTACGCGATTACCCGATCTTTGGCTTGGATCCCGCCGACCGGAGCTTTACGTGCCTGGGTGCCGAGGATAACGGACGGCTTCGCCTGCGAAAGTTGGTGGCCGAGATCCGTCCCGAGCTTGTTCCGCGGGCAGCTCGAATTTTGCTCAAGGCAGGCCGATGCGATGCGGCGATGGACCTGACCGACGCCTTCCTGGACCGCAGCGTGGTCCTTGAACTTGCCGGGCAGTATGGGGTCGATCTTGCTCTGACGGGGCACGGTGCCGATGTCTGCCGGGCGGCGTTGGGCACGACCGATGCCGACGATCCCGCCCCAGAGCCAACGGCTGCCGAGGCACTCGGCGTTTATTTGGCGGCGGTCAGCGTGTCCAACACAAAGCTCGCCCGCTGTATGGCATCGCTTATCGAGCATGCGGGCGATCAGGCAGCCTGCGAAATAGATCCCGTTTCGTGGAAGGTCGCCCAGGCGCTTACGGCAGTTTGCTATGGGGACAACGGGCTTGGGCTTCCCCTGAACCTTAATGTGCCGGAAATCGAGACGGAACACTCGGCACTCGACATGCTCTTTGCACATATCGGGGTCAAGCACTGGTTGGCTGAGCGGGGAGATGACGGCGGCGCTCTGCAACAGCTCAAAACGCGCAAAGCATATGACTGTGAGCTCGATATCGCGGGGACTTTTATACGGGCCGACAGCATGCTGGTGGAGCTCTTCGATGGGTCGTTTGCGGGGATCGACGAGCGCGACGACGAGATGGCGCTGGTACGGGACGCGCTCGATGTACGTGGGCTTAAGGCGCCGGCTATCTGGATACGCATGGTGCTGGCGGCACGCCGGCTCCTTTCCGGCTTGCCGGTAACCGACGATGCGGCGTTCAACGAGCTCGATCGCTTTGCCGTACGTATACGCGACAACCAGATTCAGCTGTTTGGCCTGCTGCTAGAAGGCTGGCAATCGCTGGCAGAAGGTCGGCCGGTCAATGCGAAGTTCCGCGCGGTCCAGGTACTCAAACTGGCTGAGGAGCCAATTGCGTACATGCGCGACAACGCGTTGCTGCTGGAGCGTGCGGCGTATCTGCGCAATACCTCGATGGTTTCGGTGCGCGAGGAGGCGGAGCTGCTCGATATAAGCCAGACGCAGGTTGGTGGCGCGGAGGCCTGGATGGTGGCGCTGCACTTGGCCTGCGCGGGGCGAGACAGCGATCTTGCGGCTTGGATGTCCATGAACCGTGCGGGGATTTTGGACCCATCGTATCGGCTCTTTGCGCGCCTTGCCATGCATTGTTTGGGCGAGCCGGCGGCCAGAATTCGTAAGAAACTCCCCGTGCGCGAGCTATCGCGTTATTCGCTGCGTGACGATCTAGAAGGGGAGGGTGAGCGCCTGTTTCAGGCCGGCGAGGTCGAAGCCGTCGATACTATCGACCATATCGAGATTCGCATGTTTGGGGCATTTCGCGCCGAGCGCGACGGGTTTCCCATCACGGACAAGATGTGGCGCCGCAAGAAAGCGGCAACGCTTGCCGAGCGGCTTGCGCTGGGCATGGATGCGCTGGTCGATCGCGAGACGCTGGCCATGGAGCTATGGCCCCATGCCGAGTTCAATAGCGCTCGCAATAACCTATATTCGACGATATCGCGCCTGCGTTCGGCCTTGGGTCCGACGCCGGACGGAAAATCGTGCGTGCTCATCCAAAATGAATGCATTGGGCTCAACGGCGATTACGTCAAGACCGATGTGAGGCTATTCGATCAGATTAGTCGCGAGGTGTTGGGAAATCGCACGGGTGCGCGCGGACCCCATCTGGTCGAGCTGTGCCTTAAGATCGAGCAGCTCTACGCCGGTCCGCTGTATGTTCCCAATGGCTGCAATCCCACCTACTTTTTGCGTATGCGGCGCATCATGGAATCGAAGTATATCGACTGCATGATTCGGGGAGCGAATGCCGCCCTAGAAGAAAACGATCTGCAGTCGGCGGTATGGCTAGTGGAGTCGGGGCTGCGCCAGGAGACGGCGCGCGAGGACATGGTGCGTTGCGCTATGCGCGTCTACGGCGCGGCGGGGCGGCGGCGCGATATCGTCGAGTTGTACAGCGGGCATATGCACCACCTGAGGGAACAGGTCAATGGTGTGCCCGAGCCCGAGACGCGGCGTCTATACGAGCGCTTGGTGGAGGGCAGGCTTAACCGCGTGCTGGTCGAGCGATAAAAAACGGGCGTCCGAATTGCTCGGACGCCCGCGGGCTTGCTATGTGTTGGCTCACCGGATCGCTGGCTCTTAGACGAGCTTGATCTTCTCGATGTCCTTGCGCGAGGACTCGCGATACAGCGAGAACTTGCGGCCGATAACCTGGACGACCTCGGCGTGGGAGCGCTCGGCGAGCTCCTCGGCTGCCTCGCGGGCGGAAAGGCTGGAGCCATCGAGCACGGAGCACTTAACGAGCTCGTGCTTCTCCAGGTAGGCGACCGTCTGCTCGACGGTGCCCTCGTTGACGTCGGACTTGCCGATGATGATGGCGGGGTTGAGGTGATGGGCCATGCTGCGAAGCTGCTTGACCTGTGCTCCTGTCAGTGCCATGGGTTCTCGCTTTCTATGTATGGGGCGCCCCGCGACGGGGCCTTAATCTACGTGAGCTGTCCCACGATAGCGCAGGAACGGCGCGGTGTGGAGCGAGTTTGCCCAGTTCAAAAAGAATGCGGATGCCGAGTGAGTGGCTGGTGCGTGCTGCAGACGGTTTATAGATGGGCTACGGATGACTCGCAGAGACCGGCTCCCAGGCAATAAACGCCCAACGGACCTTGCGGATATGGTCGAGCATAAAGCGTCCCTGCGGCACGCCCTTAGACCCCGGCTCGCCGGCATGGGGATTCTCAATCATATGCTGGGCGATGTATGCACGCAGGCGGTCAATCTTATCCTCGTTACCGTGCTCGAGCATGCGGGAGAAGTCCGCCACGCCCGCCTCAAGGCTATCGAAGGTATCGCGACGAGGCGATTCAAAATACGTAACCTGCGGCAAGGCACCCATCTGAATGAGGATATTAAAGGCATACACAAACCCATTACTGCAGGTAACCGAGGCGCCGATGGCGTTCATCAGATGCAGATCGTAGCGCGGACTGGAGTTGGCGACCATCGTAACAGCGCAACGCCGACGAGCCGTACGATCAAGCTTGGCAAGCGCACCTTTCAGATCGGTCGTCGTAACCGAACGACTGGCAAAGGCAACATCTACCGCTTTTGCGACCGGTCCAACCAGGTTCCAATCATCATCCCAAGCAAGCTCAAGCGGCGTAATGCGGTCCTCGAGCCCATAGTATTCAATACCGGCATCAAGCGTGCCCAACATGGCAGGAGAGAAGTCAGCTGCAATCACAGGGTGCCCAGCCTGCGCAAGCGGAATGGCAATCGACCCAGCCCCACACCCCATATCAAGCACCGACTCACCAGACTGGAGCGCCAACAGCTCCATAAAATCGCGAGCATACGGGGCAGTTTCCAACGGCCGAAAATGCCGAGCCCTTTTGTCCCACTCAAAAGAGTCATCAGCCCGATGCCGAGCAGCCTGCAAACGCATCCATTCATCATTCCAATCAGCAGAAAGCAGCTCAGAATGAATTTCCCTATCAGCCACGGGCCATCCTCCTCACAACAAAAAAGCGGCCCCTCCCAAAAGAAGAGCCGCAACCAGCATATATCAGAAAGAACCGATCCCACGCCAAACCGCCCTCACAACCAAGGAGGGCAGGAGCGAAGCGACTGCCACACGGGACAGAACCCAACCGAGGTCCCGATGTGCGGGAGCCCCGGGGAGGGCAAATATATAAGGTCGATCGCGAGTTCCGCACGAGCCGGAGAGCACTTAATGTGCTCTCCGTGCGAGTCAGGACTGTCCGAGCAGGCGACCTTATATATTTGCCCTCCCCGGGGCTCCTCGCCCGAACCCCCAGCTAGTTCTTCAGCGAGTTCAGCGGCGCCGGGAAGCGTCCACCGCGGTGGGCAAGCACGGTGCCGGCGTTGGGGTTCACCGGCATGATGGGCGCACGGCCGAACAGGCCGCCGTACTCGACGCAGTCGCCCACGCCCTTGCCGATGGCAGGAATCACGCGGACAGCCGTGGTCTTGTTGTTGATGACGCCGATGGCCATCTCGTCGGCGATGATGCCGGCGATGGTCTCGACCGGGGTGTCGCCGGGGATGGCGATCATGTCCAGGCCGACGGAGCACACGCAGGTCATGGCCTCGAGCTTCTCGAGCGAAAGTGCGCCCGCCTCGACGGCGGCGATCATGCCGGCGTCCTCGGACACGGGGATAAAGGCGCCCGAGAGGCCGCCCACGCTGGAGCTGGCCATGACGCCGCCCTTCTTGACGGCATCGTTGAGCATAGCGAGCGCGCAGGTCGTGCCCGGGCCACCGCAAGTGCCCACGCCGATGATCTCGAGGATGCGGGCAACGGAGTCGCCAATGGCAGGCGTAGGTGCCAGCGACAGGTCGACGATGCCCTTCTCGACACCCAGGCGGCGGGCGGCCTCGCGGCTCATGAGCTCGCCGGCACGGGTGATCTTAAAGGCGGTCTGCTTGATCTTCTCGGCGACCTCCATCATCGAGGCGGAGTCGGGGAGCGTCTCCAGGGCAGCAGCCATAACGCCGGGGCCCGAGACACCAACGTTGATGACGGCGTCGGCCTCGCCGCCGCCGTGGACGGCGCCCGCCATAAACGGGGAGTCCTCAACCATGTTGGCAAAGCAGACAAACTTGGAAGCGCCGACGGAGTCCTGGTCGGCCGTGAGCTTGGCGGCGTCGATGATGGTCTGCGCGGCCATGAGTACGGCGTCCATGTTGATGCCGGCGCGCAGGCTGGCGACGTTGACGCTGGAGCAGACGCGGCTCGTGGTGGCGAGCGCCTGCGGAATGGACTGGATAACGCGGCGGTCGGCGTCGCCGATGCCCTTCTGGACGAGCGCGGAGAAGCCGCCCAGGTAGTCGATGCCGAGGGTCTCGGCCGCACGGTCGAGGGCATGCGCGATGGGGGTGAGGTCCTCGTCCTTGCAGCAAGCGGCGATCTGCGCCACCGGGGTGACGGAGACGCGCTTGTTGACGATGGGGATACCGTACTCGCGCTCGAGGTTCTCGGCGGTCTCGACCAAGTGCTCAGCCGTGTGCGTCACGTGGTCGTAGATCTTCGTGCACATGCGGTCGAGGTTCTCGTCACCGCAACCCATGAGCGAAACACCCATGGTGATGGTCCTGATGTCGAGGTTCTGCTCCTCAACCATGCCGCGGGTTTCCGCGATTTCTGCAGGCGTGATCGCCATCCTTGCGCTCCTATCTGCCAAAACGAGCATAGTCCCCTTTATTCTAACGTGCCGCACGCGCCAAGTGGCACATGCGGCACGTTTTGGTGTGGGGTTGTTTCCGTTGTGTTACCGGCCAAAGACCTCTTCGGCGATGCGCGCGCTCTCGGCGGCGTCCTTGGCGTAGTAGTCCGCGCCGATCTGCTTGGCGTATTCGGGGGTGAGCACGGCGCCGCCCACGATGATCTTGACGCCCGGGACCTCGGCATGGAGCAGCTTGATGGTCTCCTCCATGGCAACGACCGTGGTGGTCATAAGCGCCGAGAGGCCGACGAGCTTGATGTCGCGCTCCTTGACGGTCTTGAGCACTTCTTGCGGGTCGACGTCGCGACCCAAGTCAAAGACGGTGTAGCCGTAGTTATCGAGCAGCATCTTGACGATGTTCTTGCCAATGTCGTGGATGTCGCCCTTGACGGTGGCCACGCAGATCTTGCCCTTGTCGGCGATCTCGCCGGCGGGCATCAGGCGCTTGATGGTGTCGAAGCCCACGCGTGCGGCTTCGGCCGAGGCCATGAGCTGCGGTAGGAAGAACTTGCCCTGGTCAAAGAGGACGCCCACCTCGTCGAGGGCGGGGATAAAGTGGTTGTTGATGAGGTCCATGGCGTCGTGGTCAGCCAGCAGGCGATCGGTCTCGGCCGCGATCTCGCCCTTGCGGCCCGAGACGACCATGTGGCGGATGGGGTCGTCGTCAGCGCTGGTAGCGGTGCCTGCGGCAGGCGCGGCATCGCTCGAGGCGGCCTGGGCGGCTGCCGGGTTCGCGGCGATCTTGTACGGGTCGGTCCAGCCGGCATAGCGCTCGATGTATCCGGTCGAGCCCTCGTCCTCAACGCTCAGCACGCGATAGCTGTAGACGGTGTCCATAAAGCGCTTGGAGCCCGGGTTCATGATGGGGGCGTCCAGGCCCGCGCCAAAGGCGGCGGCCAAAAAGACCGAGCCCAGCAGCGGGCGGGCAGGCAGGCCAAAGCTGATGTTCGACACGCCGAGCGCGCATTTGACGCCCAGGCGCTCCTTGCACATAGACATGGCGCGCAGGATCTGCTCGGCCTGGCGCTGATTGGTCGAGGCGGTCATGACCAGGCAGTCGATGAGGATACGGTCCGGGCCGATGCCGTAGCGGGCGGCCTCGGCCACGATGCGCTCGGCGATGGCGAAGCGGGCCTCGGCGGTATCGGGGATGCCGCCCTCGTCGAGCGTGAGGCCGACGACGTTGGTGCCGTAGTGGGCGACCAGTGGAAAGATCTCGTCCATGATTTGCTGCTTGCCGTTGACCGAGTTGATGATGGGCTTGCCGGCGTAGCGGCGCACGGCGGCCTCGACGGCGGCGGGGTCGGTGGAGTCGATCTGCAGCGGCAGGAGCGTGGAGCCCTGGAGCTGCTCGGTTGCCTGCTGGATGATCTTGACCTCGTCGATCTCGGGCAGGCCCACGTTGACGTCCAGGATATCGGCGCCCTGCTCCTGCTGGCTGATGCCCTGGCTCACGACGTAATCCAGGTCGCCGTCGCGCAGAGCCTGCTGCAGGCGCTTTTTGCCGGTGGGGTTGATGCGCTCGCCGATGACGGCGATCTTGTGGCCATCGCAGGGGAGGTCCACGACCGTCTGGGCGCTCGTGACCGACATGCTGGGCTTGCGGTGGCGCAGACTGGGCGTGTGGTTGTCGATAAGCGTGCGCAGCGCCGCCATATGCGCCGGCGTGGTACCGCAGCAGCCGCCCACGACGCTCACGCCGTCCTTGATCATATCGGCGACGGCCTCGGCGTACTCGGGTGCCTGGATGTCAAAGACGGTGTTGCCGTCGTCGTCCACACGGGGCAATCCCGCATTGGCCTGCACCATGACGGGCTTGTCAGTGACGGTGAGCATGCGCGCGGCCAGACCGCGGAGCTCGGCCGGGCCCTGGCTGCAGTTGATGCCCAGGACGTCAGCGCCGATGGCGTCGAGTGTGATGGCAGCGACCTCGGGACTTGTGCCCAAGAAGGTGCGGCCGTCCTCCTCAAAGGTCATGGTGGCAAAGACGGGCAGATCGGAGTTTTCGCGGCAGGCGAGGACGGCTGCCTTGATCTCGGCCAGGTCGGTCATGGTCTCAATAATAAAGAGGTCCACGCCCGCGGCGACGCCGGCACGCACCTCCTCGGCAAAGAGGTCGTAAGCCTCGTCAAAGCTCAGCGTGCCCAGGGGACGCAGCAGGGCGCCGATGGGGCCGATGTCGCCGGCGACGTAGCCGGCGCCGGCCTCGCGGGCGCAGGTGACGGCCGCGGAAAAGACGTCTGCTACGGTGGCGGCCCCGTCGAGTTTATGGGCGTTGGCGCCAAAGGTGTTGGCGGTGATCACGTCGCAGCCGGCTTCGACGTACTGACGCTGGATATTGGTGATGACCTGGGGCTCCTCAAAGTTGAGCAGCTCGGGCAGGGCGCCGGCCTTCATGCCGGCCGCCTGCAACATGGTGCCCATGCCGCCGTCAAACAGAAGGTGCCCTGTGCCCTCGACGGCTGCACGCAGGCGATCATCCTTAATGCACAGGTCGTCAATCGTGCGCGTCTTGTATTTAGCGCCGTTACGGCGTGCAGCATCAACGGGTGCCGCCAGCGCAGCACCGTCAGAATCACGAGTGATAAGCGGAGTAAACATCGATGGCTCCTAATGGCTGGAATAGCAGGTGGTGTGGGCTGCGCGGAAGCGGCAGTGTTCGCGCATGCGGCAGATATTGCAGGTGGGGCGGGTCTGGGCGTCGTGGACATCGCCGTCGAACAGGCCGATCACCGCGGTCACGCTCTTGGTGGGCATAAGCAGGCTGGTGGGCGTGACAGTGAGTCCGATGAGCCGTGTGGCGTTGAGCGCATCGACGATCGAGCGCTGGGCCGAGAGCGGGCAGTCGCCGTAGCCGGGGCTAAAGCGCCAGTTGCCGGCGAGCCCGTGTGCGGCGGCCGCGGCCTTGACCTGCTGGTCCATCTGCTCTACGGCGGCTTCCACGTAAGCGGAGCATGCGGCGTCGAGCACGGCGCCCTCCAGGGGCTGCTGGGCTCCCGTGGTGCGCAGGCGGCGCTCGGCATCCATGCCGAGGGTGCAGGCCATCAGCGCGGCCATGCGGGCGTCCTTAAGATGGCGGTAGATATCGCGACCCCGCAGCTCAACATTGGAGCCAACCAGGCGGATGCAAGGCTCGCCCTGCTCGTCGACGGCCGTGGCATCGACGGCAAAGACGCGGCGCACGCCGCGGGGCTCGATATCCAACTCCAGGCGTTCGACCACAAGCTCAATTCGTCGTGACAGGTCGGGCTCAATTTGCTGGCCGCCGTAGCCCAGATACCGCAGCATCTCGGCGCGGTCGACGCGGGGGTGGTGGGCAGCATCGACACGGTAAAGCGCCGGCGACGCAAGGTCGGCCGGCACTTCGACGTCGGTTGTATCGATGTGCGGTTTTTCCATTACCCCAGGCGCTCCATAATGGTCGCGGCGATTGCAGGACGGTTCATAGTGTACAGGTGCAGGCCGTCGGCTCCGTGCTCCTTAAGGTCGCAAAGCTGACGGGCGGCATAATCTACACCGGCGGCTTGCAAGCTCTCGGGGTCGTTCTCGTACTTGGCGAGGATCTTGATGACGGGGGAGGGCAGCGATGCGCCGCACATAAAGACCATGCGGCTAATTTGCGATTTGCCCATAAACGGCATGATGCCCGCGGTGATGGGCACAGTGATGCCTGCCTTGTCGGCAAGCTCGCGGAAACGGTAGAAGCACTCATTATCAAAGAAGAGCTGCGTCACAAAGAAGCTTGCGCCGGCGTCCTGCTTCTGCTTGAGGTATTCGACCGAGAGGCTGAGGTCCTCGCAGGCGATGTGGCCCTCGGGGTAGGCTGCGGCGCCCACGCAAAAGCCGGCGTCGACGAGCTCGGGGATGAGGTCGCGAGCATAGGCGTAATCGGAGGCGGGCTTGTCGTTCTCGGTCGCACCGGCGGGCAGGTCGCCGCGCAGGGCCAGGATGTTTTCCACGCCGGCGCTGCGATACTCATCGATCTTGGCGGCGATGTCGGCGTGGGTGCGGCCTACGCAGGTGAGGTGCGCGACCGAAGGCGTATCGAATTCGCTCGAGATCATATGTGCGATGGGGGCGGTGGTGGCACCGTTGCCCGAGCCGCCGGCCGAGCAGGTGACCGAGACAAAGCTCGGCGAAAGCTTGCACAGGTTGCCCGCCACTTCGCGAGCCGTATCGAGGGTGAGCTCGCCCTTGGGCGGGAACATCTCAAACGAAACGGGTGTGGTGTTCTGGGATGCTGCCTGCTTAAAAACCTCGTCGACGCGCATATCGTGCTCCTTTAGATATTTAGTGCGATGTGTTGTAAGGATTCTACAGCACCACTGTGCCACGGTGGAGTTTTACTCGCTATTTGGGGATACCAATCGAAGATGCCTTGCTATCGGCTTTCCCTATAGCGGGACAGTAAATTTGGGACGGGGCTATAAAGACTGGTATCTGATGCAAAATACCAGTCTTACCAGTCTTTATAGACACGTCCCAAATTGACTACCCTTAAATCATGCGGGGAGGTCTGCAATTTATACAGTTCGTTGGCTGTTGAGGGTGGTAATAATCCCGCGATGCGGTAACCTCATTGATTGGTTTCGTGACAGCAACATAACGGTAATGTTGCGGAAACACGGCGAGTCTAATCTAAGGCTCGTTCGTTAGTAATCAACACCGCATCTCACGCGGTGCCGATACGAAGGGAGTTCCGTATGGCCGAACTTACTGACCGCTTCGGGACCATGGTGTTCTCTGAGGAAGTCATGAAAGACTACCTCCCCAAGGACATTTGGAAGCGCCTCGCTGCAACCCTCGAGGACGGTGAGCCGCTCGACCTGGACGTGGCTAACGCCGTCGCCCACGCCATGAAGGTCTGGGCCATCTCCAAGGGCGCTACGCATTACGCCCACTGGTTCCAGCCGCTTTCGGGCATCACTTCCGAGAAGCACGACAGCTTCCTCGAGCCCAACCACAACGGCACCGCCATTACCAAGTTTACGGGCAAGAACCTCATCCAGGGCGAGCCGGACGCCTCCAGCTTCCCCAACGGCGGTCTGCGTGCCACCTTCGAGGCCCGCGGTTACACCGCTTGGGATCCCACCAGCCCCGCCTTTATTAAGGACGAGGTCCTGTGCATCCCCACTGCCTTCTGCTCCTACACGGGCGAGGCCCTGGACAAGAAGACCCCGCTGCTGCGCTCCATGACCGCGCTCGATCGCGAGGCCAAGCGCGTCCTGGCCCTCTTTGGCAAGACCCCCAAGAAGGTCGTTCCCTCCGTCGGCGACGAGCAGGAGTACTTCCTGATCAAGAAGGATGCCTACCGTAAGCGCAAGGACCTGGTTATCACCGGCCGCACCCTCTTTGGCGCCAACCCCTGCAAGGGCCAGGAGCTCGAGGAGCACTACTTTGGCGCTATCCGCCCCACCGTCTCGGCCTATATGAAGGACCTGGACGAGGAGCTTTGGGCGCTCGGCATTCCCGCCAAGACCAAGCACAACGAGGTCGCTCCCTGCCAGCACGAGCTCGCGCCGGTCTATGAGGAGGTCAACGAGGCCATCGACCAGAACCTGGTCATGATGGAGAAGATGAAGCTCATCGCCTCTCGCCACGACCTGGTCTGCCTGCTGCACGAGAAGCCCTTCGACGGCATCAACGGCTCCGGTAAGCACAACAACTGGTCTATCGGCACCGAGTCCGAGAACCTGCTCGATCCGGGCGACACCCCGCTCGACAACCTGCAGTTCATCGTCTTCCTCACCGCGGTGATCGAGTCCGTCGATAATTATCAGGAGCTCCTGCGTGCTTCTGTTGCCTCGGCCGGCAACGACCACCGTCTGGGCGCCAACGAGGCTCCTCCGGCGATCGTCTCCATCTTCCTGGGCGACCAGCTCACCGAGGTTGTCGAGAAGATCATCGACGGCAAGGCCTCCGTCCACGCCACCCACGGCGTGCTCGACCTGGGCGCCGATGCCCTGCCCAAGCTCATGCAGGACAACACCGACCGTAACCGCACCTCTCCGTTCGCCTTCACCGGCAACAAGTTCGAGTTCCGCGCCTGCGGCTCCGAGCAGAACGTCTCCGACCCCAACATGGTCCTCGACGCTGCCGTTGCCAAGTCGCTCAAGGCTTTCGCCGATGCGCTCGAGGGTACGCCCGAGGACAAGTTCCAGGACGCTGCGCTCGAGTACTGCAAGAAGGTCCTGACCGACCACCAGCGCATCCTCTTCTCCGGCGACGGCTACTCCGACGAATGGCCCATCGAGGCCGAGAAGCGTGGCCTTGCCAACAACAAGACCACCGCGGACGCTCTGCCCGCCTTTGTCTCCGAGAAGGCTCTCGCCCTGTTCCAGGAGATGGGCGTTCTGACCAAGGCCGAGGCCCAGTGCCGCTACGACTGCAAGCTCGAGAAGTACAACAAGCTCATGAACATCGAGGCTACCACGATGATTCGCGAGGCGCGTCGTACCTATCGTCCGGTCATCACCGCCTATGCCACCAAGGTCGCTAAGGGTCTCGAGGCCATTCGCGCCGCCGGTGCCGAGGCTGCCATGCAGTGCGAGCAGAACACGCTCAACAAGCTCTGCAACGGCATCACCACTATCAACGACTCCATCAAGGCCCTCGACGCCGTGCATCAGAAGGCTGAGGCCCTCGACGGTCAGGAGCAGGCCAACGTGTACGCTCACGAGGTCGCTCCCGCCATGGCTACGCTGCGCGCCGCCGTGGATGCCATGGAGGAGATCGTGGCCGCCGACTACTGGCCGGTCCCGACCTACGACGACATCCTGTTCTACGTGTAGAGCGTAACTGACATATCGTCACGGTTTTGAGCCGGGGTCCGCATTGTGCGGACCCCGGCTTTTGCATGCGAAGGACGTTTTGGGGTCCGTTTTGCCGTCGATTTGCCTAGGTCATGAAGGGTTGTGGGCAAAAAATGCCAAATATGAGTACTGTCACAAGTCCTGTAACATTACTTTTTTGCAAAATATGTCGTGTTACGCAACATATGTCCAAGTACTCAGCTGATAAACTCCTGCAATCCTGCCGTCATAGGATGTTTTGAGGTCAAAATTGCCTTCTGAAGGCATGAAATCGCTGTTACCAAAATAGTAACAGTACTCATATTTGCCATTTTTTGCCCACTGGCCCTGGGATGGCAGCATGATCTGCACCCTGCCGGGTTCGAATCCCGGCATATGGATAGCAAAAAAGCCCGTCACCGCGAGGGTAACGGGCTTCTCATTTCAAATGGTGCCCCCAACGGGATTCGAACCCGTGATATCCACCTTGAAAGGGTGGCGTCCTTGGCCGCTAGACGATGGGGACAGCGGGAAAGAGTATAGCAGACTTTTTCGTCAGTTCGTATATCGATGACAAACTGGAAAACCACCACACAGGCGCCTTGATTATCAACTTCATCCGAACACTTCCCACATTCAGCCGTACATGTACGGCTGAATGTGGGAATCCGATACC
>CAKULD010000007.1 GCA_934667065.1 uncultured Collinsella sp. | reverse complement strand
GCGGCTGATCCGGTTCGACCGGGCCGCGCGGCAAGGAGATATATTGCCAGACCGGAGGGGCCCCGTGGGCGGGAATCTGGGCGCACACATTTCCTACACATTTCTGGAATTCAGCTGACGTTTGCCAGCCGTTCCCTACCATTCACCGAGCGCGTCTTTATGGAGGGCGGTCTCATGGCTAGAGCGAATAGGCTCCCCTAGCTAAAGCGCAACCGGCATCGAGTAGCTCATCGCGCTCCTCCACCGAAAAGCCCTCGGCGTACACGCGCACAACCGGCTCGGTCCCACTCGGACGAACCAGCAACCAGGTGTCATCCTCAAACGCCAAACGCAAACCATCCATATGGCTCACGCTCTGTGGGACCTTGCCGCATATCGACTTGGGATTTATACCCGGAAGCAACGTCCGTAGCGACTCGGCGTCCTCGGCTTCGAGGCGCAAATCGCGGCGCCCATAGCTCGTCTTGCCAAAACTGGCTTCGAGCTGATCGACCAGAACGCCCAAAGGCGCGCCCGTTTTTGCCATAAGCTCACACAGAATCAGGCAGGCAAGGATTCCATCGCGCTCGGGCATATGAGCGGCGATGCCAATACCACCGGCCTCCTCACCGCCCATGAGGACACCGTCCTTTTTCATTTCTGCCGCTATATATTTGAAACCCACCGGCTTGACGGCCACGCGGCAACCGAGCGCCTCGGCAATACGGCGAACGAGCGTCGAACACGAGAGATTGACGACGATACGGCCCTCAAGATTGCGGAACTGCACGAGATCGCCCAGTACGAGCGCCATGATCTGATGTGGATGTATATATCTACCGCGCTCATCGACCGCCCCAATGCGATCGGCATCGCCGTCGGTCACCAAACCGGCGCATGCTCCGTCCTCGACAACAGTTCGTTCGCAGGCATCCACCCACGGCTCGACCGGGTCGGGGCAAATTTCCTCTTGACCGGATGCCTGTCCGGCATGTATCTCGTGGACCTCGACGCCAAGCTCGCGCAGCAGGTCGGCAAGATAGCCCTGGGCCGCACCGCCCATGGGGTCAACCACCACACGCAGGTGGGCGGCTCGAATGGCCTCGGCATCGACAAACGATGCCACCGCCTGCATATAGTCAGGGATAATATCTGCGGTGCGGTAGCGTCCCTCGATCCCAATCGGCTCAGGAGCCATGGTATCTTCGAGCTCTTCGATGACATCCTGGTTGGCCGTCGAGCCGTCTCCCATGCGCAGCTTAAGGCACAGATAGCCCTGTGGATGATGGGACCCCGTCACCATGAGTGCGCCGCAGGCATCGCCGTCATATGCCGCCGCCCACGTAAGGGCAGGGGTCGGGACAGGCCGAGACGCGAGTACGGCGTCCAATCCGTGAGCCGCAAGCACGCCCGCCGCAAGCTCAGCGAACTCGTGCGCCTGGGGCCGGGTGTCGAATCCTATATATACCGTTTTGCCGGGATTGGTTTTTTGCCACAACTCGCCGACGGCATCGGCAATGCGGGCAACGTTGTCGGCGGTAAAGTCTTCGTCGACGCGAGCGCGCCAACCGTCAGTTCCAAAATGAATTATCGCGCACACGCGCAGACACCTCACAGTGTTTAGATCATGGTACGCATGAGGTATACCCGCAACGCGTGTTCAGCAACCTGCCGGCACCGGCATTCACCATTTGGGCAAATGCTGCCGATGACGCACAGGCAATAAAAAAACCGCCCCGTATGGAGCGGTTTTAACCTTTATATATCGAGCGCCTCGGCCATCGCCGCCGTAGTGATCGCCGTGGTTCCGCAGCAACTACCCACCATTGCGGCACCGGCTTGCCTCCATTCGACGCATGCGCGCGCGAAGGCTTCGGGGTTCTCGTGCCATACGGGACCATCCGGAGTCTGGACCGGATCGCCCACGTTGGGACGCACCGTGACGGGAGTAGTCGCCGATGCAACCATCCTGGGCACTGCGGCGCTCGCGGCCGCAAGCGAACAGCAGTTAACACCAACCGAGTTTGCGCCGTGTTTTTCGGCGTACAAAACGGCTGCCTCGATGTTGAGGCCATCGCCTAACAGGTCGCCTTTATCGTCAACGACAAAACTCACCAGAACAGGCATACCGTCGGCGGCATCTCGAGCGCCAGCAAGTATGGGCTGCAAATTACGGATAGACGTCACTGTCTCGATCAGCAGACCGTCAACACCGGCATTGAGCAAGGCATGCGCCTGCTCGCGTGCAATGCCTCGGATTTCACGATACTCGGCAGAGTCCTCGGCAAACCACTCAATACCGATCGGGCCCATCGAGCCCAGCAGCAGCTGAGGGTGCGCCTGGCGGGCATCATCGACGGCCCCGCGATTGACCTCCGCCACGGATGGCGTAATCTGATCGCGCTTGAGGGCATAGCTTGATGCCTGAAAGGTATTGGTGATGAGCACTTGCGCGCCGGCGGCGACATACAGGCGATGGATACGAGAAACGGTCTGCGGCTCTGCCAGATTCCAAAACGCCGGTGGAATGTCGGCGGCATCGTACTCGCTCAGCAGCACACTGCCCATAGGGCCCTGCGCCAGCAAGGTCTCACTCGACAAGCGGCGCGTAAGTTCCTCGGCACCAAAGCGGTTGTAATAACTCGTATCCATATTTATCCCGCTATTCCTCGACGCAAATTCCCTGCTTTTCGAGATAGGCGAGCCAGCGGTTCATCGTGTCCTCGGAAAGCGCGTGCTCCATCATGCACGCCTCGGAATCGGCGCGCTCAAAATCGACGCCGAGCTCCTGGACCAAAAACGTGCGGATGAGGCGATGGCGGTACCAGATAGCCGTACCGACCTCGCGACCGCGCTCGGTCAGGATGACCTTGCCGTAGTGCGATTGCTCGACAAGCTCGGACGTCTTCAGCGCCGAGACCGCCTTATTGACCGATGCCTTGGAGACACCGAGGCGCTGCGCGATATCGACCGATCGCACGCCGTTGGTCTCCCCCTCTTCGCTTTCGATGCGAACCATGCACTCCAAGTAGTCTTCGTTCGCCACCGTCAGGTGCAGCTCGCGCGAGCTATTTGTCGTATCCATGACCTTCCGTCCCTTCTACATTCAATGGGTGATTCTACCCCATCCAAGCGCCGCGGTATGCCGTGGCATACCGTGCTAGAGTTCTTGTTGCACACGACGACCAAGATTGGAGCGGTCTTTATGGAAAACAACACCACGAGCCCCGACGTCCTTGAGCGCTTTTTGCGCTACGTCCAGATCAATACGCAGTCGGAGGATGCAAACTGCGACCAAGTGCCCTCGAGTACCGTTCAGTTTGACCTTGCCAACGTGTTGGCGGAAGAGCTGCGCGAGCTCGGAGCGGAAGATGCCCACGTGACCGAACATGCCTATGTCTGCGCGCATATTCCCGCAAGTGCTGGCGCCCAGGACAAGCCTGCCCTGGGCCTAATCGCCCATCTCGACACCACCGAAGTTGCCCCGGGCGCCGGCGTGAAGCCGCATATTGTGCACTACGAGGGCGGCGACCTGGTCTGCGGCACGGTTGACGGCAAGCCCGTAGCCATGAGCACCGCCAAGCTTCCCGCCCTGAACGACCTCGTGGGTGAGGACCTGGTTTGCAGCGACGGCACCACACTGCTGGGCGCCGACGACAAGGCGGGTGTCGCCGAAATCATGGCGC
Organism: uncultured Collinsella sp.; assembly: GCA_934667065.1. Taxonomy (GTDB): domain Bacteria; phylum Actinomycetota; class Coriobacteriia; order Coriobacteriales; family Coriobacteriaceae; genus Collinsella. The sequence continues at coordinate 150,054 of CAKULD010000007.1, read as the reverse complement.
TCGTCGCGCGCATCGCTCAGGATCCCTCGCTGCCCCACCCCGCGCTCGGCATTTGCTTCTGTCCCGACGAGGAGATCGGCCACGGCGCCGAGCTGCTGGATATTGAGGCCTTTGGCTGCAAGTACGCCTACACGGTCGACGGCGGCCCCGTCGGCGAGCTGGAGTGGGAGTGCTTTAACGCTGCCGAGGCGACCGTCCGCTTTGAGGGCCAGTCCATCCACCCCGGCGATGCCAAGGGCCGTATGGTCAACGCGGGCAATCTATTCTGCGACTTTAACGCACTGCTCCCCTATGCGCAGCGTCCGGAATACACGGAGGGCTACGAGGGCTTCTATCATCTTGAGGGCGTGTCTGCGACTGTCGATCACGCCACGGCGCGCTATATCGTTCGCGACCACGATGCCGCCAAGTTCCAGCAGAAGCTCGAGCTGATTGATTCCACCGCTGCCCTGCTCAACCAGCGCCTGGGCGAGGAGCGCGTGACGGTTGAGATCAAGCAGCAGTACCGCAACATGGCCGAGATCGTATGTGACTACCCGGAGCTTATTGACGTTGCCAAGGAAGCCTATCTTGCCTGCGGCGTTGAGCCCCAAGTGCTGCCGATTCGTGGCGGCACCGACGGCGCGCAGCTGTCGTTCCGCGGCCTGCCCTGCCCCAACCTTTCCACGGGCGGCTACTGCTACCACGGCGTCAACGAGTTCGTCCCGGTCAGTTCGCTCGTCAAGATGACCGACGTCCTGCAGAAGCTCGTCGCCCGCTTCGCGTAAGGAACTCGAACAAATCAGCTCAACAAAATCGCCCCGTCCTCAAAACCGAGAACGGGGCGATTTTTGGTGCAAAGTAACCTGACCCCCCCCTTGCACCAATCCCTTGACTTGCATGGGATAGCAATGTTTTGGCAAAGTCAGCGAGCGACGTCCAAGGCGAACAAGTTGGCATGAAAAAGGCAGGGCATTGACCTTCTGGTCATGCCCTGCCTTTTGAATGACAAATTGTCGCCTTGGGCGGCGCGCAGCGTCGGCCGGTCCGCCGTTCGGTAGAACGGCGGAACTAATAGTTGGCCTCGTAGCCGTTGCCGTCGCCGGTGGGCTCTTCGTAGTAGTCCGAATCGCTTGAGTCGCTCGAATCGTCCGAGCTACCCGACGAGGTTGCGGTACCGTTGGCGTAGTCATCGGAGGTGTTATTGCTCAGGTCGCCGATCGTGGAGCTGGAACCGTCGGAAAGGCCCATGGTGTTGGGGCCCTTGGGGTCCTTGCCGGCGTCGACGCGCTCCATCATTTCCTTGAGCTCGTCCTCGTAGACAAAGACATAGCTCACGCCGTCGATCATAGTGTCATCACCGGCGTACGAGGGCAGGTTGGCCGAGTAGATGCCGTCGACATCCATGCCGCGCATGGCGTTGACCGTAGACACGATATCCTGAACGCTCATATCGGTTACGAGCATATCGGACAGCGAATTGACCAGGCCAAAGATCTTCGTGGCATCGAAGTTATTGAGGATCTGGTTGGCAAGGGCGCCAAGCACCTGACGCTGGTGGCGCATGCGCGTGTAATCGCCGTCGGCATAGGTGTAGCGGCAACGGGCATAGGTAAGGGCGGTGGCGCCATCCATATGCTGCTGACCAGCGGTGATTTTAATATCAAGGTGCTCAGGGTCGTCGACATCGTCGGTTGCGTTAATGTCGATACCGCCAACCGAATCAATCAGCGCCTGCATTCCGTCGAAGCTGACCTCGGCATAATGGGAAATCTGAACGCCGCACAGTTCGTTGACCGCCTCGACCATGGCCTCGGCGCCGCCAACGGTGTGGCAGGCGTTGATCTTCATGGTCTCGCCCTTGTACACGACCTTGGTGTCGCGCGGAACGGAAATGAGCGTCGCCTGCTTCTGCGTGGGATCGATGCGTGCCAGGATAATCGAGTCGGCACGGTACGTATCCTCGCCCGGACGGCCGTCAGTGCCAAGAAGCAGCACGTAGAACGGATCCTTCGCCTCGTCGGTATCCACCAGAATCTGGCGCAGGTTGTCGGTAATGACATTAGAATCGCCGAGCTTGCCCATAATGGTGGCAAACCACAGGCCGGCAGCGGTCGTGGCGCTCAGCAGCACACCGAGCACGGCGATAAGCGCCACGCGGCGAACGTTGTGGCTGCGACGACGCTGGCGAGCACGCTCGGAATAGCGAGCCACGTTATCGCGACTGTAGATCTTGGCCTGCGCACCAGTTGAGGGTCTTCGGGTGGTGGTATCCGCGAGGGGCTTCTTGTTAAACATAGGCAACCTGTATTAGTAGATAACGGGATCGGGGACGGTGGCATGCTCGACATGCGCGCCGAGCGCCTGCAGTTTCTCGACAAACTGCTCGTAGCCACGCTTGATGTGATGGATGGCCGAGACCTCGGTCGTACCGTCGGCGATCAGGCCGGCTACGACGAGGGCCGCACCGCCACGCAGGTCGGGTGAGGTAACCTGTGCACCCGAGAAGCCCTTGACACCATGAATCATGGCATGATGGCTCTCGATACGAATGTCGGCGCCCATGCGCACCAGCTCAGAGGCGAACATAAAGCGATTCTCGAAGATGTTCTCGGTAATGACGGAGCTGCCGTCGGCGAGGGCGGAGAGTACCATAATCTGCGCCTGCATGTCGGTTGGGAAACCGGGGAACGGAAGCGTCTGGATATCGACCGGCTTGATGCGCTCGGCGCGATTCACGTGGACGCCATCATCGGTACGCTCGCAATCGATGCCCATGAGCTCCATCTTCTTGAGCACCATGCCCAAATGGATGGGGCAAAAGCCCGTGACGTCGACACCGCGATCGTCGGCCATCAGCGCACCGGCGACGATAAAGGTGCCGGCCTCGATGCGGTCGCCCACCACGCGATGGGTAACGGGATGCAGCTCTTCCACGCCTTCGATAGTCACGACGGGCGTACCGGCACCGACGATCTTGGCGCCCATCTCGTTGAGCATGTTGGCAAGATCGACGATCTCGGGCTCGCGAGCGGCATTGTCGATAACCGTGGTGCCCTGTGCGCGCACGGAGGCCATGATGAGGTTCTCGGTGGCGCCGACACTGGCGAACTCGAGCGTGACGGTCGTGCCGCGCAGACCCTGGGGCGCACTGGCGTTGATGTAGCCGTGGGCGGTATCGAACTCAACGCCCAAGGCCTCAAGACCGAGAATGTGCATATCGATCTTGCGGGCGCCCAGGTTGCAGCCGCCGGGCATGGCGATCTTGGCGCGATGGAAGCGGCCCAGCAAGGGTCCCATCACGGCCGTAGAAGCGCGCATCTTGGCGACGAGCTCGTAGGGAGCCTCCCAAGAATCGACCTGAGAGGTATCGATCTCGAGCGTGTGCTCGTCGAGAACATCGATCGTAGCGCCCATGCCCTTGAGCACCTTGCCCATCACGTGGACATCGGAAATATCGGGCACGTTCTGCAGCGTCGTCTTGCCCGGCGCCAGAAGCGTTGCCGCCATAAGTTTGAGCGCGGAGTTCTTGGCGCCCGAGACAGGCACGGAACCTCCGATGGCGTGGCCACCCTCAACGCGGATAATATCCAAGGTCTACCCTTTCAAAAAGCATGCCCGGGGTGGCTGGGCCATCCCGGGCATGATGTGTTCGCAAATGGTCGAACGCTAAAACGTTTGACTATTGGGCAAGCTTGAGCTTACACCATGCGATTTCATTATAGAGGTAGGCGCGGCGTGCATCATCCTCCGACAAATTACCCAGCTTCTCTTCAAAACCTTGAATATCAGCTTTAACCTTGTCGGCGTCGACGGTCGCCAGATCGCAAGCGCGCTCGGCGAGGACGGTCACGACATCGTCCGCAACCTGGGCATAGCCGCCGGCCACGGCAAACGTGTGGTCGACAGTGCCCATGGCCTTATCGGAAACGCGAACGTAACCGTGGTCGATCGTGCAGATTTCGCTGGAATGGGCAGGCAGGACGCCAAACTCGCCATCCGTGGACGGAATCGACACAAACGCAGCGTCGCCCTCATAGGCGCAGCTCACGGGGCACACGATGCGGATACGCATAACCTACTTCTCCCCCATCTTGCGGGCGCGCTCGCGCACGTCCTCAATCGTGGAAGCATAGCGGAAAGCCTGCTCGGGCAGGTCATCGGCCTTGCCATCGACAATCTCAGCGAAGGAGCGGACGGTATCCTCGACGCGAACGTAGACACCGGGGTTGCCGGTGAACTTCTCGGCGACGTGGAAGGACTGCGAGAGGAACTGCTGAATCTTACGGGCGCGGTTGACCGTAAGGCGCTGCTCCTCGGACAGCTCGTCCATACCCAGAATGGCGATGATGTCCTGAAGGTCGGAGTACTCCTGCAGAAGCTCCTGGACCTTGACGGCGACACGGTAGTGCTCCTCGCCGACGATCGAGGGATCGAGAGCGTCGGAGGAAGACGCGAGCGGGTCGATAGCCGGGAACAGGCCGAGCGACGAAATGCTACGCGAAAGAACCGTGGTGGCGTCGAGGTGCGTAAACGTCGTGGCAGGCGCAGGGTCGGTCAGGTCGTCTGCGGGGACGTAGACGGCCTGGACGGAGGTAATGGAACCAGTCTTGGTCGAGGTAATGCGCTCCTGGAGGTCGCCCATCTCGGTAGCCAGCGTAGGCTGGTAACCGACAGCGGACGGCATACGGCCCAGCAATGCGGAAACCTCGGAACCGGCCTGGGAGAAACGGAAAATGTTGTCGATGAACAGCAGAACGTCCTGGCCACGATCGCGGAAGTACTCAGCGGTGGTAAGGCCGGCCAGACCGATGCGCAGACGCGCTCCGGGCGGCTCGTTCATCTGACCATAGACCAAGCAGGTCTTGTCGATAACGCCCGACTCGCTCATCTCGAGGTACAGGTCGGTACCCTCACGGGTACGCTCGCCGACGCCGGTGAACACCGAGGTGCCGCCGTGCTCCTGGGCGAGGTTGTTGATGAGCTCCTGAATCAGAACGGTCTTGCCGACGCCGGCGCCGCCGAACAGACCCGTCTTGCCGCCACGGATGTAGGGCTCAAGCAGGTCGACGGCCTTGATGCCGGTCTCGAAGATCTCGGTCTTGGTAGTGAGCTCGTCGAAGCGGGGCGCTGCATGGTGGATGGGGTAGAACTCCTCCACCTCGGGCATGGGCTTGCCGTCGACGGGCTTGCCCATGACGTTCCAAATGCGGCCGAGCGTCCTGGGGCCAACGGGCATCTTCATGGGCTCACCGGTATCGGTGGCGATGAGGCCGCGCTGCAGGCCGTCGGTCGAGGACATGGCGACCGTGCGGACGACGCCGCCCGGAAGCTGGCTCTCAACCTCGAGGATCGTGCTCAGGTGACCGATCGGGGTCTCGGCCTCGACCGTGAGCGCGTTGTAGATCGGGGGCACCACGCCGTCAAACTTGACGTCGACGACAGGGCCGATGATACGCACGATGCGACCATCACCGGCAGTCGTCTTCTTGGTGGCTTCCTCGACCGCAAGCTTTACGGTGTTATTAGCCATTACTGTTCCTCCAATGCTGAGGCTCCGCCGACGATCTCGTTGATCTCGGTCGTGATCGAAGCCTGGCGCACGCGACTATACGTGCGGGTAAGGGTCGAGATGATCGCGGTGGCATTTTCCGTCGCGGAGTGCATGGCCTTGCGGCGTGCACCCTGCTCGGCGGCCGCCGAATCGATCAGGGCCTGGTAGATGACCGTCAGGATATACGACGGTACAAGCTTGCCGAGAACATGCTCGGGAGAGGGCACGAACTCGAACGTGGACGAGATGCGCTTAGGGGCGTCGGTCTCGTTCTTACGCGGACCGTGGGCCATAGCGATCATCTCGGGATCGAGCGGCAGCAAGTGCTCGACGCGAAGCTCCTGATCCACGCGATTCTTGGCGTGGTGGTAGACAAGCTCGACGCGGTCAAGCTCACCGGCACGATACGCATCGCAGATATGAGAGGAGATCATGCGGGCCTGATGGAAATCGGGCTCGGAGGAGTTACCCTCAAAGTGCATGATGACGTTTGCGCGGTCGCGGAAATACGTGGCCGGCTTGCGTCCGCACGCGATGATCTCGCACTCGATGCCGTCGTTCGCCCAAGAAGCGGCGAGCTTTTCGGCCGTGCGCTCCACCGTCGTATTGAAACCGCCGGCAAGGCCGCGGTCCGAGGCAATAACGACAATCAGGCCACGCTTGACGCTCTCATGCTTCTGCAGCATGGGATCGGTGCCCGAACAGGAGGCGTCGCCGGCGACCGTCAACATGACGTCGGTCAGCGCCTCCTTATAGGGCTCGGCCTGCTTGGAGCGATCGAGGGCACGACGGATCTTGGCCGTAGAGACCATCTCCATCGTGCGCGTGATCTGCTTGGTCGTGGTAACCGAGGAGATTCGCTTCTTAATGTCGCGAAGGTTGGCCATAGGGCTTAGTTCTCCTCTGATCCAGAAACATCCGAATGGTGCTTGGCCATGAACTGCTGCTTAAAGTCGCCGATAACACGCAAGAGCTCAGCCTTGGTGTCGTCGTCGATCTTCTTGGCGCGAACCTTGTCGAGCAGCAAGCCAAAGCCATTGTCCATGTACTCGATGAGCTCGGCACGGAAGGGCAGCACGTCGGCGATCTCCAGGTCGTCCAGGAAGCCCTCGTTGCCAGCGAACAGCGCAACGATCTGCTCGGAAACCTCGAACGGCTTGTAGCGCGGCTGCTTAAGGAGCTCGGTCATGCGAGCGCCGTGGGTAAGCTGCTTTTGCGTGGCCTCGTCGAGGTCGGAGCCGAACTGCGTGAAGCCGGCGAGCTCCTGATACGAAGCGAGGTCCAGACGGAGGTTACCGGCAACCTGCTTCATGGCCTTGGTCTGAGCGTCGCCACCGACGCGGGACACGGAAATGCCCACGTCGACTGCCGGGCGCTGACCCTGGAAGAAGAGCTCGGACTGCAGGTAGATCTGACCATCGGTAATGGAAATGACGTTGGTCGGAATGTAGGCCGAGACGTCGCCGTCCTGGGTCTCGATGATCGGCAGAGCCGTCATGGAGCCGTAGCCGTTCTTCTTGGACATCTTGACGGCACGCTCGAGCAGGCGAGAGTGCAGGTAGAAGATGTCGCCAGGATAGGCCTCGCGTCCGGGCGGACGATGCAGCGTTAGCGACATCTGACGGTAGGCCACAGCCTGCTTGGACAGGTCGTCGTAGATGACGAGCACGTGGCCGCCGGGGTTGGTCTCGCTGGCAGGCTTGCCGTCCTCGCCGTTGTACATAAAGAACTCGCCGATAGCGGCACCGGCCATAGGCGCGATGTACTGCATAGGGGCGGAATCGGCAGCGGTGGCCGAAACGATGATGGTGTAGTCGAGCGCACCGTGCTGAGCGAGGGTCTCGCGGATGTTGGCAACCGTGGAGGCCTTCTGGCCGATGGCGACATAGATGCAGACCATGCCCTTGCCACGCTGATTGAGGATAGCGTCGATGGCGATGGCGGTCTTGCCGGTCTTACGGTCGCCGATGATGAGCTCACGCTGACCGCGACCGATAGGCACCATGGAGTCGATGGCCAACAGGCCGGTCTGAACCGGCTCGCATACCGGGGTACGGTCGATGACGCCGGGGGCCTTGAACTCGATGGGACGACGGTGCGTGGCGACGATATCACCCAGGCCGTCGATGGGCTGGCCGAGCGGATTGACGACGCGGCCGAGCATGGCGCGGCTCACGGGGATATCCATAATGCGGCCAGTGGTGCGGCACTCGTCGCCTTCCTTGATGGAGTCGACGGCACCAAACAGAACGGCGCCGACCTCGTCACGGTCAAGGTTCTGGGCAAGGCCGAAGACGGTCTCACCGGTATCGGAGCTCTTGAACTCCAGAAGCTCGCCTGCCATGGCGCTCTTGAGGCCGGAGACACGCGCGATGCCGTCGCCTACCTCGTCGACCGTTGAAACCTCATGCGTATCGACCGTCGCGGAGAGGCTCGTGAGCTGCTCCTGCAGTTTCTTGGCGATATCCTGGGCATTGAGGGTTTCGGACATTAGGCTTCACCTCCGTACGAATTAGCAGAGTTTGCGAGGGTCTCCTGCGCGATGCGCAGCTGCGTCTTGACGGAAATGTCACGACGCTCGCCGCGGGCCTCGAGCACCAAGCCGCCCACGATGGACGGGTCGACCTGCTCGATAAGGAATACCTTGCGGCCGAAGTCCTGCTCGCATTTCTTAGTGATGGTTTGACGCAGCTCGTCGTCGAGCGGGATCGCCGTGGTGACGGTCACACCCACTACATCCTCGTCTTCCTCGGCAACATACTTAAAGGCAGCTGCCACCTTGGGAAGAAGGTCGAGCTGGTCGCGCTTGGACATGGTGTCGAGCACGGCGACGATCTCGGGACTGGCGCTAGCCAGGCGCTCGATCATCTCGAGATCCTCGAACACATGGTTCTCGGCCTTGGCGGCTTCCAGAAGGGAGCGCGCGTAGGTCTCGAGCACCTTGTCCTGATAGCGGCTAGTCGGCATTCAGGCTACCTGCTTCCTGGATGTAGCGCTCGATGAGCTTCTTCTGCTCGGCCTCGTCCTCGAGTGCCTCGCCCACGATCTTGGTGGCGACGGCAACGGACAGGTCGGCGATGGAGCTCGCGGCACCGGCGTAGATGGACTTGCGCTCGTCCTCGACGGTCGTGTGGGCCTTGGCGATGATCTCCTCGGCCTCCTTGTGAGCGGCCTCGATGATGCGGGCGCGCTCGGACTCGGCGTCCTTACGGGCCTCGAGAACGATGTCGGCAGCCTGACGACGGGCGTCGGTGACGATCGAGTCGGACTCAGCGCGCTTGGCGATAGCCTCCTGCTTGGTCTTCTCGGCCTCGTCGAGGCTCTCCTCGATCTTCTTGCCGCGCTCCTCCATGGTTTTCATGATGCCCGGCAGGGCGACCTTGGCCAGCACGATCCAGATGATCAGGAAGGCGATAAGCGCCGGGATGAACTCCGCCATCTTAGGGATGAGGATGTCCGCACCGGCAGCGCCGTCCTCGGCGAACGCGGATACCGGCATGAGCAGCGCGGCCGCGGACGCGGAGAGTGCGATCGCGCTCTTCTGGGATGAAAGATTCATACTTGACGCTCCGTGCTATTTAACGATCAGCGCGACAACGAAGCCGATCAGAGCCAGAGCCTCGCCGAAGGCGGAGCCCATGATGAAGACGGTGAACACGCGGCCCTGGACCTCAGGCTGACGGGCCATAGCACCCGTAGCACCCAGAGCAGACAGGCCGATAGCAAGACCAGCGCCGATAACACCGAGACCGTAACCGATAACTCCCACGATTCCTCCTTTGTCGTGCGTGTCTTTTTTCACGCAGGATAACCTTTTTATAACTGCCGGGCTCCATGGGTACGGGCACCGGCGGTTTAACGAATTGCCTTACCTTTAGGCGCGAACGGAAGACTACTCCTCCTCCGCGACCTCCTCTGCCTCGGAGACATACACGGCGGTAAGGACCGTGAAGACGTAGGCCTGGATGGCGCCGACCACAAGCTCGATCGCATAGATCAGGATGAGGATGGCAAGCCAGGCCAGCGAAGGCAGGGCGCCGACGGCGTGGGCCGCGGAAACCTGCTGAAGCAGCGGCTGCATGAACATGCTCGCCATGATGGCGAACGAGCCCATGACCACGTGTCCTGCGAACATGTTGCAGAACAGACGGACGGCGAGCGTGATGAGGCGCAGGAAGGTCGAGAAGAGCTCGACGACCCACACGAGCACGTTCATCGGGAAGCTCACGCCCTGCGGGGCGAGGCTCTTGATGTAGCCGATCACGCCGTGAGCCTTGCATCCGTAGTAGATGAAGTACACGAAGGCGAAGATGGCGAGCGCGGCGGTGGAGCCGATTGCGCCGGTGCCGGGCTTCATTCCCGGGATCAGGCCGATCATGTTGTTGATCAGGATGAACAGGAAAAGCGAGCACAGGAACGGGAAGTGCTTCTTCCAGTTCTCACCCACGACGCCCTTGCCGATATCGTTCTCGACGTACTCGATGATGTACTCGAAACCGTTGACGAAGAAGCCCTTGGGAACCAGGGTCTGCTTCTTCTTGAACACGGCCAGGACGATCAGGAGCACGATCGTGGAGACGATCAGCCAAAACGAGTACTGCGTGATGCCGCAGCTCAGATCGCCCACGACAGGGGTGGAGCTGAACTCGCTGACCAGATGATTAATCTCATCAGGCAGCTTTTCAAAAATTTCCACGACTTACCTTTCGACCTCATGAGGATCTCGCAGCGCCTTGGCGACACGAACCGTGCAGGCGGCCATAAAGGCCACGAAGCCGATCGCCTCGCCCAGGAGGAACATGCGAAACGCCTCTCCGAACAACGCAAACACAACCAGGGTAAAGACGAGCAGGGCGATTGCCGAGACCGCCAGACTCACCATGCCCTTGAGCATGTCCGCATTCTGTTTATCGTCAAGAACCGGCTTGAGCGCAAAGACAAAGGGAAGGAAGGCAATCGCGCCCGCGATGGCGCCTGCAACGATAGCGAGCAGATCGGCTATCTGAAACACTGGCATCCTCGCTTTCCTTGTTTAAACGCTTCACAGCACAGTCCCAGCCAAACATTGGTGACTATTGTACGAGCCAATCGCCAAAGTACAACCGAAAAACAAACGGTTAATACGCACCTGTACGTTTTCTTAAGACCTTCTTTATGCCGCAGTTACGGTAATACGTTTTTTCGAACCCTGCAGAGCAAAACGTCCATTAACTAAAGGTGCGCGCAGGCGTCTTCTGCTTGCCCGCGCGCACCATTTCTTCGTATTTGCGGCCGTGGACGACAAGGCTCAGCGACTAGAGCGTGCCGTAGATGCGGTCACCTGCGTCGCCCAGACCGGGAACGATGTAGGCAGCCTCGTTGAGATGGTCGTCGATAGCACACGTATAAATATGTACGTCAGGATCCTTCTCGGTCAGCGACTTGAGGCCCTCGGGCGCGGCGACGATGCACAGCATGCGGATGTCCTTGACACCGCGCTCGCGCAGGTAGCTGATGGCCATCTCGGCCGAACCGCCCGTGGCGAGCATGGGGTCGACGACCAGGCAGATGCGCTGGTCGATATCCTTGGGCATCTTGCAGTAATACTCGTGCGGCTCGTGGGTGACCTCGTCGCGCTCCATGCCGATGTGGCCCACGCGAGCGGAGGGCACCAAGTCGAGAATGCCGTCGACCATGCCAAGGCCCGCACGCAGGATGGGCACGATGGCGAGTTTCTTGCCGGCGAGCCGTTTGAACGTGGCGGTAGTGATGGGGGTCTCGACCTCGACGTCTTCCATAGGCAGGTCGCGCATGGCCTCGTAGCCGTCAAAAAGCGCGAGCTCGCGCACGAGCTGGCGGAACTGGTTGGTGCCGGTGTTTTTGTCGCGCAGGATCGACAGCTTGTGCTGGACGAGCGGGTGATCGACAAGCGTCACGCGGGACGCATCGTAGGTGACGGTCATGGGTTGATTGCCCCTTTCGTTGCGGCCGCAAAACGGCCTTGCTGACAAGGCGCGCAGCAATGTTGCCGCCGCACGCCATGCATTAGTTTAGCGGTTTGTTGTATCGAGCAGCCCATCGCAGCCCTACTGTGCGGTACTGAGCGAGCGCCTGACTGCATCACGCCAGCCCGCAAGGTTTTGCTCGCGGCGCTCGGCGGACATGTGGGGAAGGAAGGTCCTAACGATCTGGGCATTTTGCTCCAGCTCTTCCAGGTCTTCCCAATAGCCGACGGCAAGACCCGCCAAGTACGCGGCACCGATTGCCGTGGTCTCCACCGTCTCGCATTGCAGCACGGGGATATCCAGCAGGTCGGCCTGGAATTGCATGATGAACTCGTTGCGCGAGGCACCGCCATCGACAGACAGGCGCTCAATCGAAAGCCCCACGTCCTGCTCCATGGCGCGCAGCACGTCGTAGCTCTGATATGCCATGGATTCGCAGGCGGCACGTACGATGGTCGCACGGCTCGAGGCGCCGGTCAGACCGCACACGATACCGCGAGCATGCGGGTCCCACCAGGGAGCACCCAAACCCGCAAAGGCGGGAACGAAGTAGCAGCCCTCGTTGTCGCTAATCGAAGCGGCGAGTTGTGCCGACTCGCTCACGCTCGAGATGATGCCCATGTTGTTGCGAAGCCAGTTCATCGTTGAGCCGGCGGCAAAAATAGAGCCCTCGAGCGCATAGCTGACTTTGCCGTCCGCAGCGATACCGATGGTGGAGACCAGGCCATTCTTGGATTCGACGATCTCGTCGCCGGTGTTCATGAGCATAAAGCAACCCGTGCCATAGGTGTTTTTGGTCTGGCCGGGACGGAAACAGCAGTGGCCGAACAGCGACGCCTGTTGGTCACCCGCCACGCCCATGATGGGCGGCATGTTGGTCATGATGTCGCTCGCGACGCGGCCGTAGTCGCCCGAGCTCCAGCGAACCTCGGGCATCATGGAACGTGGAACGTCAAAGAGTGCCAGCAGGTCGTCGTCCCAATCGAGCGTATGGATATTAAAAAGTGCGGTACGGCTGGCGTTGGTGTAGTCGGTGGCAAAGACCTGGCCGCCGGTGAGGTTGTAGATGAGCCAGGTGTCGATGGTGCCAAACATGAGGTCGCCCGCCGCCGCGCTCTCGCGCGCACCGTCGACGTTGTCGAGAATCCACTGCACCTTGGAGGCCGAGAAATACGGATCGAGCGTGAGCCCCGTGCGGGAGCGCACCAGCTCCTCGCAACCCTGTTCAACCAATGCGTCGATTGCCGGCGCGGTGCGGCGGCACTGCCATACGATGGCGTTATAGATGGGCTGACCGCTTACGCGATCCCAGACCACCGTGGTCTCGCGCTGGTTGGAGATGCCGATGGCGGCGATGCGGTCGGAGTGGATTCCGCTCTTAAACTGGACTTCCATCATGACCGCGATTTGACTGGCGAGGACCGCCATGGGGTCCTGCTCTACCCAACCGGGGCGCGGGAAGCTGGTTTTGACGCTGCGGCGCGCTTGGGCGACGATGCAGCCGTACTCATCGACGATGGTCGCGAGTACCGAGGTGGTGCCGCAGTCGAGCGCCATGATGTAGGAACCGCCAAAGCTAAACGAGGCATCTTCCATGCCCAAGCTGCCTAGATTCAACGACATCGCTTACACCTTTCTATTGCATCGGGTCGGACAGGACCCGTTCGATCTCTGATGCGGGAAGTGCGCCTTGGCGCAGGATCTGGAGCCCGCCGTGCTGGAACGACACGATGGTCGAGGCGTCGCGGCACGGGGTCTCCCCTGCGTCGACGGCCACATCGACCCCCTCCAGAATGCGGTCCTCCACCGTGGCGAAACTTGCCGGCGCGGGCGCACCGTGCGTGTTGGCGCTGGTGCAGGCAAGCGGGCTGCCGCAGGCGCGGATGAGCGCCTGTACCACGGGCGAGGCCGACGCGCGCAGGGCGACGGTGCCGTCGGCAGCGCGCATAAAGGTCGGCACGCAGGGGGCCGCCTTGACCACGATGGTCAACGCACCCGGCCAACATCTTCGGGCGAGCACGCGGGCCTCATTAGGGATATCCACGCCATAGCGGTCGAGCGCCTCGACCCCATCGACCAGCCAGGCGACGGTTTGCGTGAGTTCGCGCTGTTTGAGGGTAAAGATACGGCGATAACCGGTACCGAGCGCGGGGACCGCGGCGCCGTTGACGGTGGCCTGCGGGTCGCGCGGCCACGGCAGGGGCTCACTTGTATCTTGGGGGATCGCGTCCGAGAAGGCGTTGACCGCCACGGCGACACCGTAGACCGTCTCGGTCGGGATCAGCGCCAGGCCGCCGCGACTGAGCACCTCGGCCGTGCGCTCGACGGCAAGCCGATGCGGCTCGCGCGCTCCCTCGTATACCCGATAGACCGTCTGCATGTGTATGCCAGCCCCTTACGCTCTGGTGCAAGTTTGTTTACTGTGGGGCATTCTCGCACGAAACGTTCAACCTATTTGCCCAGAGCGCATGTTGGTTTGGTGAGCGGCTGTAGTAGTCGGTGAAAGTGAGGGGGTTATTGAAGGATTTTAGCGAGCAAGCGTAACGGTACGATCGGGGAATTCGATGCTTGCGACAAGTTTTCCTCCGAGGCTCTCTGCGTACCTGCTCAGCGTATCGAGCCTCATTGAGCCCAGCTCCCCGCGCTCGAGTTCCGATACGCGTTTTTGAGAAACGCCCATCGACTGGGCTACCGAGGCCTGCGTCAGATCCTTTAGTTTGCGAATTTGAGCGAGCTTATAGGCTTCGATACGTTCACGAGTTTTCTCCTGTTCGGCAGCAATAGACTCACGCGCTATCCCGCGTGATTCCATATACTCATGCAGTTCCATCTCGATCGAGCCTCCTTTCCATGCCCATCAAGCCAAGGCTCGATATAGTCGAGCACGATGCGGTATCGATGCTGCTGATTTGACATACCTTTCTCCTTCTATAATAGAAGTCTTACGGTATATTGCAAGAGCGAACTTATACAGTTGTCTATTCCGTCAGTTTTTAAATGCGTTGTTTGGGGTCGGTGACGATGGCTCGGACGATGCGGGGGCGATCGGTGAGGTCGCGGACGATGCGCACATCCGAAAGGCCTGCTTGGCGACAGAGCTCGGCGGCGGCGTTGAGGGCGCCCTCGTAGAGCTCGCAGGCAAACAGGCCGCCGGCGCGCAGCATATAGGGTGCCGCATTGAGCAGGCGACGGAAGATGTCCAGGCCGTCGGCGCCGCCCTCGAGCGCCAGGTCGGGTTCAAAGTCCTTGACCTCGTGCGGCAGCGAGCGCATGACATTGGTAGGGATATAGGGCGGATTGGAGACGAGCACGTCGAAGGTGCCCCACTCCTCGCGGGGAACGGAGCTCACCAGGTTGGTGAGGCTGAAGGCGACCTCGTCCGCCGTGAGGCCAAGCGCATCGCGGTTTTTGGTTGCCAGGTCGATGGCACGCGTCTCGATATCGGTAGCGGTGCAGGTGACGTGCCCGCGGCGTTCCCAAGCAAGCGAGAGCGAGATGCAGCCCGTGCCGCAGCCGACCTCGAGGACGCGGGCGACGCGAGGCTCGGTCGGAGCGGACTCGGCGGCGTTCTGCGCGGAGGTCGTCTCCTGGTCGTCACCTTCGATGGCGATGCCGTATTCGTCGAGCTCGGGCTCGGAGGCTTCCGCGGCCTCGGTATCTGCCGCTTCGGCTTCGGCCGCCCGCGCGGCGGCCTCCTCGGCCTCGCGATCGGCCAGTTCCTCGGCATAGGCGCGGCTGCCAAGTACGTCGCTGCCCAGCGCCGCCTCGTCGGCAGCCGTGAGGTTGGCGGCACGGCGCTCGGCGGTCGCGCGCTCATCGGCCAGCGCAGCCTCGGCCTTACGGGCCTGCTCGACCTCGTCGTTCCAGGGCAGCTCGATACGCTGACGGACAGCGGCCTCGGGGCTCAGCACCTCGGCGTCCAGGTAGTTGAGGACTTCCTCGACGAGCATCTCGGTCTCGGGACGCGGGATGAGCACGCCGGGGGCGCAGGCAACGTCGATCATGCGGAACTGCGTGCTACCCGTGATGTACTGCAGCGGTTCGCCTTTGGCGCGGCGGACGACAGCCGCATGCATGGTCTCGAGCTGGGCCGCATCGAGCGTCTCGTCCATGCGCATATATAAGTCGATACGCGCAAGGCCCGTAGCCGCGCATAGCAGCCACTCAGCAGAAAGACGGGGATGCTCCTCGCCGCGCTCGGCCAGGTACTCCTTGGTCCACTCGAGACAACGCTTGATGGTCCAGATCTCGTTTGCCATGGGGTCCTCCCCTCTTAAGCGCCAGGCGGCGCGCGAATGTCGGAGCAGATTGTACGCGAGGGCACCGCTTGGCAAGGGACGATTGGAAGCGATTATCGATAATCAGCCCAGTTTTTTGCTTGGAGCGCAATCAAAGTGTTCATTTGTCGACGTCTAGATTTGAATCCGTCAAGTTTTTGGCAAGGTTGCCCCAAACCTGACCAATATCTAACCAAACACTTGCCAAATCACTTGACGAACGACGCGTCAAAAAATGCGCTGCGACTTCTTAGACGATTATTAGAGCATTATTATTGGCTGTAGGCCAACGCTTTAATCGGGTTTTAGCAGGCAAACAGTTCATTAGCTGTAAAATCAAACCAAATAAACTCAAAAAGCAATTTACCCACAGTAGTCATTTAAGAGCGTCCCCAATGACTACCCAAGGAGTGTCCCAACCTGCCGGCAGAAAAGGAACGTCCCTAACTGCCGCATGGGGCAAGGCAACGCCGCAGGTTGAGCATAAGTCAGCGAAAACGCCCCTAAGCGAGCAAGGTGACGTGAAAGAGGAGGGAAGCGTACTTTGGTACGCGACCGACGATTGAACGTCAGATTGCCGCTTAGGGGCGTTTGCAGCGTCGACCGGTTACGCGGTTCGTAGAACCGCGTAACCTACTACACGGCCTGGGCCAGCTTCTCGGCTCGCTCGGCGGCGGCGAGCGCCTCGATGACGGTGCCGAGCTGGTCGCCCAGAAGGACGCCGTTGTAGGTGGAGTTGAAGCCGATGCGGTGATCGGTCACGCGGTCCTGGGGCTGGTTGTAGGTACGGATCTTCTCGGAACGGTTGCCGTGGCCGATCTGGCTCTGGCGCTCGGCGCCAAGCTCGGCCTGCTGCTTCTCGAGCTCCATCTCGTAGAGGCGGGCGCGCAGCATCTGCATGCAGACCTCGCGGTTCTGGATCTGGGAGCGCTGCTCCTGCGACTGCACCACGGTGTTGGTGGGCAGGTGGGTGATACGCACGGCGGAGTAGGTGGTGTTAACGCACTGACCGCCAGGACCCGAAGCGCAGTAGGTGTCGATGCGCAGGTCGGACTGGTTGATCTGGACGTCGATCTCCTCGGCCTCGGGAAGCACGGCGACGGTGGCCGTGGAGGTCTGGATGCGACCCTGGGACTCGGTCTTGGGGACGCGCTGGACGCGGTGGACGCCGGACTCGAACTTCATGACGGAGTAGACGCGATCGCCTTCGACCTTGAACTCAATGGACTTAAAGCCGCCGGCCTCGCTGGGGCTGGAGTCGAGCACGGTGGTCTTCCAGCCGCGCGACTCGCAGAAGCGCTGATACATCTTGTACAGGTCACCGGCAAAGATGGCGGCCTCGTCACCACCGGCGGCGGAGCGGATCTCGACGATGGTGTTCTTGTCGTCGTTGGGGTCGCTCGGGATGAGCATGTATTTGATGTCTTCCTCGAGCTGGGGAAGCTTCTCCTCGTTCTCGGAGATGTCCATCTGGAGCATCTCCTTCTCGTCCGCGTCGGTCGTGTCGCGGAGCATCTCCTTGGCGGCCTCGATATCGTCAAGCGCGCCGATGTACTCGCGCGAAGCGGCGATGAGGTCGGACTGGTGCGCGTACTCCTTGTTGAGGCGCGTGAACTCCTTGATGTCGGAGGCGACGGCGGGGTCGGAGAGCTTCTTCTCGAGCTCCTCGTAGGCCTTGATGATCTTTTCGAGCTTGTCGCGCATGGCGGGACTCCTTTATATGCGTGAAGGTGAAAATCGGCAGAATTGATGGGGCGCGCGGCGCCACTGCGGGGGTAAGCCCAGCTAGAACATGTCGATCTTCAGATACATGCGCATCCCTTCGCGTATGAGGTACATAGTTGCGGTCTAACCCATACATGATAGCGTGCGCAGGCATACCTGCATATAACCCGCACGGAATGATTGGTGCAATGGGGTCAGGTTAGCTTGCGCTAAATCGCATTCAAATGGTGCAAACGAACCTGGCCCCGCGGCACCAAAGGGTTGATTTTTTGCTAGAGCGTCTGAAGCAGGCCGATGAGGAAGCGGATGCCCTGGAGGTAGGCTCGGCGGGTGATGCGTTCGTTGGTGCCGTGGACGCCGCGGTCACATTCGCCATCATCCACCACAAAAGCCGAGAAGCGGATGCATTCGGAGCAAATGCGCTGGTAGTTGGCAGCGTCGGTCGCACCGATCACGGTCGAGGGCACGATTGCCAACGGCTCGTGTGATCCGTTTTCCTCCGCCCCCTTTGGATCACGGAAATAGCGGGCGGCAACGGAGCGGACAGCTTCGAGGCCAGGGCCGCCAATGCGCGGGGACGGCGAAGGTTCGGAGCTGCCGGGGCCAAGTTCGACCTCCACGCGCCCGGCAAGACCTGCCGCAGCAACCGCCTCGCGGCAGCGCGCCACGACGTCGGCCACGCTCGTGCCCTCGAGCATGCGGAAGTTAATGTTGGCCCACATATCCTGCGGCATCACGTTGGCGCCGGTGCTGCCGCCCTCGATCTGGGTCGGCGCGCAGGTGGTGGTCACAAGTGGATAGAGCTTCTTGCTGGCAAGGCAGTCGCGGACAATGGCGTCCTTGTTGGCGGCAATCTCATCGGCCGTGTAGAGCCCCAGCTCGACGAGCTGCGCGGCAAGCAGGTCGGTCACACGCGTCGGCCATTCGATATCGCAGATTGCGGCGATAGCACGGCTGAGCACCTCGAGCGACGTGCCGCCGTAGGGGTTGGAAGAATGCCCGCCCTCGTTTTTCGTCTTGAGCACGATGTCGGCATAGCCTTTCTCGGCCAGGTCGGCGTGCATGAGCCAGCCTTCGCCCGCGGCATACTCGGCAGATGGAACGATACGGTAGTCGCCCTCGTCAATCAGGTACTCAAGCTCAACGCCGCGTTCCTCGAGCGCGCGACCGATGGCGCCCGCGCCGTACTGCGTGGTCTCCTCGTCCTGGCCAAAGGCGAGCAGCAGCGTGCGCTCGTGTTGCCAACCGTGCGCCAGCGCATACTCAACGGCCTCGAGAATGCCCGCGACCTGGTCTTTCATGTCGATGGCGCCGCGGCCCCAGATATAGGTGTCGTCCACGTGCCCGCTAAAAGGAGCGTGCGTCCAGTCCTCCTCGGTGCCTGGCACCACGGGGACCACGTCCATGTGACCCATGAGCATAACGGGCTTAAGGGCGGGGTTGGAGCCGGCAAGCGTCACGAGCAGCGAATGGTCGATGAACTCAACCTCGCCCGCCGCGAACACGCGCGGCCAGGCCCGCTGCATGTACGCGCGCAGGCCATCAAACGGCTGCCAGTCCACCGCCTCGGCATCCATGCTCGAAATCGTCGGAAACGACAGCGCGCGGCCCAGGCGCTCGCATGCGCCAGCCTCGTCCAGATCGGCAAAATCGTCTTCATGCGCAAAGAAGCGCCAAACCTCGGCCATGACATCCTTTCGATTGTGACGACAAAGGCCGCCCCACCGGAGCGGCCCTGTCGTTCACGCGTTTGCGGTCGGTTATTTGTCCTCGAGATAGCGCGAGAGGAACTCGCGGGTGCGCTGGTGCTTGGGGTTGCCGAAGAGTTCGGCCGGCGCGGCGTCCTCGAGCACCACGCCCTTGTCCATAAAGACCACGCGGTCGGACACGGTGCGGGCAAAGGCCATCTCGTGCGTGACGACGACCATGGTCATGCCGTCGGCCGCGAGCTTGCGCATGACCTCGAGCACCTCGCCCACAATCTCGGGATCGAGTGCGGAGGTGGGCTCGTCGAACAGCATGATCTGCGGATTCATGCACAGGGCGCGGGCGATGGCCACGCGCTGCTTTTGGCCACCGGACAGGCGACCCACGGCGGCATGCGCGAACTTTTCGAGTCCCACGCTCGTCAGATGCTCCATCGCGACCTTTTCGGCCTCGGCCTTGCTCATCTTTTTGAGCGTGACGGGCGCGAGCGTGCAGTTGTCGAGCACGTCCATGTTGTTGAACAGGTTGAAGCCCTGGAACACCATGCCGATGTCCTCGCGCAGTTTGTTGATGTTGCAGCGCTCGGCCGTGAGGTCCTGGCCGTGGAACCAGATGTGGCCCGCGTCCGGAGTCTCGAGCAGGTTGAGGCAACGCAAGAGGGTCGACTTACCCGAACCCGAGGCGCCGATGATGGTGACGACCTCGCCGGGATTGACGGCCAGGTCGATGCCCTTGAGCACCTCGAGCGAGCCAAAGCTCTTGTGCAGGTCCTCGACGCGGATGAGCGGCTCGTTGGTCTGTGCGGCGGCCGCAGCGCCGGTGGTGGCGGTATCTGCCATGATGTTTCTCCTCGTCTTGAGCCTAGTTGGAGCTGGGCAGCGTGGCCGGGGCCTCGGCACCGAGCTTTTTGCCAAAGGCCTCGAGCAGGCGGCTCGCCACGAGCGTCAGGATCAGGTAGACCACGAGCGCCACGCAGTAGACCTCCATCTGGCGGTAGTACACGCCGGCGACGGTGGTGGTGGCGTACATGAGGTCGAACACGCCGATGACCGAAAGCACCGACGAGTCCTTGATGTTGATGATGAGCTCGTTGGTGAGCGCGGGGATCGCGTTTTTAATGCCCTGGGGGAACACGACCTTGCGCATGGCCTGCCACTGCGACAGACCCAGGGAGCGCGCCGCCTCGGCCTGGCCGGGATCGATGGACTCGATGCCGCCGCGCAGGACCTCCATCATGTAGGCGGTGGAGTTAAGCGAGATGGTGACGAGGCCGGCGGTAAAGGTGCTCCAAATCTGGTTGGCCTGGGCGGTCTCGAAGCCCATGCCGCGCAGGACGGTAAAGCCCGCGTAATAGATGAGCAGGCCCTGGACCATCATGGGCGTGCCGCGCACGATGGTGGAGTAGACGGTCGCAAAGCCGCGGCCGATGCTCTTGAAGAAACGCACCAGATCGTTGTCCACGCGGTCGAACGTCTGGATGCGCAGGAACACAAAGACCAGCGCCAGGAAAAAGGCGATAACGGTGCCGAAGGTGGCAAGCGCAATGGTGATCTCGATGCCGCGAATAAAGAAGTCGCCGCTCTTATAGGTCATATAGACCAGGCTCGACAAAAAGTCGCTGGGATTGGAGTCCGAGACGATGCTTACCTGCACCAGGTCGATAAACGACATGACGCAGCGGTCGATAAAGAAGATCGCAGCGATGGCGACCACGACATAGCTGCCCAGGCGCGCGGCGCGACGGAAGCGCTCGGAAGCAAACGGCGACTTTTCGCGGTAGTCATTCCAATGCATGAGCTTGGTGACGAGCGCCGCCGCCGACACGACGAGCCAGGCCCACAGGATCGCCCAGAGGCAATCCTGGAAGACGCCCGTGGGCGCCAAGAGGCTCAGCGGCGTGGGGTTGCGTTGGCTAAACGCCAGGCCAAGTGCCGCGATGACGCTCGTACCCAGGTACACATAACGGTGGTCGGCCTTGATAAAGGAGGCCAGACGATTGATGGTTTTCATGCTGCCCCCTATGCCGGCTGACGGTCGAGGCACGCGTCCCACATTTGGTCGCGCTCCTCCTGGCTGACGCCCTTGAGCGTCTTATCGATGAGTTTAAGCAGCTTGTCCGAGCCCTTGCGGCAGCCGACGTTTGCCGTGACCTCCTGCTTGAAGCCCTCGCCCTCGGCAAATTGAATCGGCACGATACCCGGGTTTTGGGCCATATAGCCCTTCTCGTTTTCGGTGTTGTAGGTCACGGCGTCGCACGTGCCCTGCAGCAGGTTCGAAAACACCGTGGGGACCGAATCGACCGGATTCTTGTGGACTACGCCCGGAATCTCGTCGATGACGGTATCGAGCATGGTGTCCTTTTGGCCGAGTACCGTGGCACCGCTAAAGTCGCTGAGCTTGGTGGCGTTTTGGTAGGGGGAACCCTCTTTTACGAACAGGCCAAAGTAGCCGATAAAGTACGGATCGGAAAAACCGACGGACTCCTCACGCTCGGGCGTGGCGCTCATACCGGCGATGATGAGGTCGATCTGGCCGTTGTTGAGCGAATCGATGAGACCCGAGAAGCTCTGCTTGACGGCAACGGGCTCGCCACCGAGAGCTTTGCAGACGATCTTGGCGATCTGCACGTCGTAGCCGTCGGCATAGGCACCCTGCACGTTATCGATGGGGATGGTGAACTCGCTGGCCTCGGAGACCTGCCAGTTGTACGGGGCGTAGGCCGCCTCCATGCCGATGCGGATCTTGTCCTTGCCGATCACGGAATCGGACAGGTCGTCGCGGCCGCCGCCCGTCGTGGGCTGAACTACTTCCAGCGTGGACGGACGCTGGCAGCCGGCAAGCGCGCCGGCGACGACGGTAGCGCTCGCAGCGAGAGCGCTACCCAAAAAGATGCGACGGCTGCATACCGGCTGGGCCTGCATGCCGCGCTGTTGTCGAGGTTGCATCTGGTGCCTTCCCTATTTCGTTTTGCTGACAACAAGACAGGATAGTACGGTTGCGGCAGCGATGCAGCGCACGCAGAAGATTTAACGGAGCGGAGATTAGTACATAGTCGTTGGGGACGTTCTTGAACGACTAGCCGTTTAAGAACGTCCCCAATGACTACATGCGCCGAAATGAGAGTGGATTTTCGGACGCCTGCCTCACGAGAGTGGAAAATCTCCCACTTTTGGCTCGCGCACGGGCTCAAAACGGGAGATTATCCACGCTCAAGTTATGACCGCCCAGAACGGCGGAACCTCTACAGCAGGGTGACGCTAAAGGAGCGCTTGTCCGTCTCGCCTGGGGCCAGGGTGATGGTGTTGACCTTGTGCTCAAAGACGTTGTCCTCGGTGTCCATGGTGGTGTGGCCGGTCCAAGGCTCGAGTGCCACAAACGGAGCATCGTTGGCGGCAGACCACACGCCGATGTACCTAAAGCCCTCAAAGTCGATCTTGACGCCATGGCCCGACTTGCGACCGCGCAGCGTGAGCGTAGAGCCCGGGGTATCGGTGAACATGATGGCGTCGTTATCGAAACTGCGGTGCGTGATGGGAAGCACGTCAGCGTTATTGGGCGCCTTGTAGGAGCCCTCGAACGTCATGAGACCATCGGGCGTAATGATGGGAGCCTCGTTGGTCCAAGCCTCGGTGAATGCCAGCTCGTAATCCTCGAACGCCTCGTCCTGGGCACCGGGGGCGGGCACGTTAAATGCGGGGTGGCCGCCCACCGAGAACGGCAGGTCCACGTCGCCGGTATTGGTGACGGCAAAGGTCTGCGTAAGCGTGGCGTCGCCGGTGAGCGCATAGGTCATGTTGAGCTTAAAGTGGAAGGGGAAGGCCTTGAGCGACTCGGGCGTATCGGTGATCTCGTAGGTTACCGAGGAGCCGTCCTCCGACACCTCGACCAGCTTGTGCTCGACGATGCGCGCAATGCCGTGACGCGCCATCTCGCAGGTACCGGCGGCAGACGTCGCCGTGTTGTTGCGCAGCGAGCCCACGATGGGGAACAGGATGGGCGCGTGCTTGCCCCAAAAGGCCGGATCGCCCTGCCACAGATACTCATTGCCGTTGAGGGCAAGGCTCGTGAGCTGGGCGCCCATGGAATCGATGGCCGCGGTGAGGCCGCCGCGCTTGATGGTGGTGACGGTGGACATGCTACTTCCTCCAAAAGTTAACAACAGTGTCGAGGGCTATTGTCCCACTCTTGGCTGCGGGAAGGGGCGGCACGCAATTATTGAGCATCCACGTAAAGGTCGAACCCGCCCTGCGGCGTGCTGTCGACCGTATCGGGCGCCTGCGAGTTAAAGCTCACGGGAACCATGCGCTTTGAGGCGCGGAAGCACGTGCCGTCGGTGGCAACGGGCGGCTCGTCGACCGTGAGTTCGTAGTCTCCGGGCTTGAGCTCGATGCCGTCACCTGCGGAATTGACGTATTGGTACTCGTCAATCGTCTGCCCCTTGAGCGTGCGACCCACGATATGGATGAGCATCTGGCTGTCGCCGCGCGCGGTGTCCCACGTCGCACCGTCCTTGACCTCAACCGACACATGCACCGAACGCGTGCGGCTGAGCGATTGTTCGACAGACATCTCGACCTTGGCGGCGTCTTCGCGTTGTTGTTCCACATGGCTCCAGACGCTGCCGATTGCCGAGCAGGCGATGACGCCTGCCATGAAGGCGATGAGGATGGGGCCGAGCGGCGAGCGGCGGCCCGCGTCTTCCTCGCGAGCCAGGTCGGGGCGATGCGTGGGCGCAGGCGCCTGGGCACCCTGCGCGGGCACGTCGAGAATGCTGAAGGATGCCGTGCTGTCGGGGTCGATGGTGTGGCGCGGCTGCGGGGTCTTTGCCGGCGAGATGGACATGTCGGCTGGCTCGCCGAGCGTGGCCGTAGCGTCGGCCTTGGCCTCGTCTGCCTCGGCCTGGGCCCAAGCCTGCTCAAAGGTCAAAGGCTCGGCAGGGTCGGAGTCCGAATCGGAGACGGCGTCGGCATCGTCGCCCGACACATCACTCGGCAACGGCTCATCCCACTCCTCGTCCGGAGCCTCGCCCTCGCTATACCACCATTCAAAGTTATCGATATCCATACGGGGCGCCCCTTAAGCCTCGCAAGTAAACACTTGCCAGCCTTATACCCCCAAACAGCACCGGAGCTCGCCCGCGCCGGACACGAAAACCGTCCCAACATTCGACGGTTTTTCTCGATTTCGAGATTTTCATCGAATGTTGGGACGGTCTGAGCGGCAACCATGCCGTCAATGCGACAAAGAGACTGTCCCTTTGTCACATCGCGAGGGCCGTGCGGATGGCTTGGTCGCTGAGGGCCTCGCGGAGCCAGGGAGCCAGCTGTTCGGGATGGCCCTGCAGGTAGCCATTGAGCTCGGACAGGGCCACGCGCCGTACTTCCGAGATTTCCTCTTGGTTGACATGCAGCTCGCCCGGCTCGACGCGAGCCAGATAGACCTCGCACCATTCGCACTCGCAGCGGCCGTCGCCGTGGTCCTCGCGGTACACCACGTGGCCCAGATGTTTGAGATCGCCCGGCTCGCGCGTGATGCCGAGCTCCTCGCCGATGCGACGCGCCGTGGCGGCAGCGACGTCTTCCCCGGGGAGCGGATGGCCGGCGCAGCTATCGGCCAGCACCCCACCCCACAGGCGTTTGAGCGGACTGCGGCGGCAGAGCAGCAGGCGAGCGTCCTCGCCCTGACCCTCGACCAGAAGCGTCAGGAATGCTTGGTGCAGGATACCCTCGCCGATATGTGCCTCGATGCGGTCGACGGGGCCGAGCGTCTTGCCGGTCGCGGCATCGACCGCCACGACTTCGGCGCCCGCGCCGCCCTCGTCCCAGCCGGCGCGCAACACGCGGGCGGCGGCCTCCTCGAGCGCGGCGATAAGTTCCTTGGTTGTATCGAGTACGCGCTGCAGGTCGTCCTTGCTCGCCTGCTCAACATGAAAACCCGTACTTGCGGTTACCGGTACGCCAAAGCGCGTGGCGAGCGCCGCCGCAATGTCGTGCGCCGGGATCTCATCGCGGTGGCACGGCACAGCCAGGATGCTCACGGTCGCCGTACGTCCGGGCTCGGGGCGCGGAATGGCCTGCGCCGTGGCGCCCAGGTGCGCGAACTCCGGCGAGCAGGCGTACACCACCATGCCTCGCGGCGTCACCGTCAACTGGGCCTCGAGCGCAAACTTGCCTTCGCCCACTGCAACCTTTGTCGTGTGCATACCCATGGGATCTCCTGTCGCCCGCGATGTACCTGAGACCATCTTCGCCCGTATTGCGACTATACAGGCAAGCGCAGAATGTGACAAAGGCGCTGCTTCTTGTCGTATTCTGCTAGAGTTGCAGAGACTTAATCTAGCTCATATTACGCAACATGGGAGCAACCGCCTTGACCACCGCAACCTCGTCCACAACAGCATCAACCGCCGCCGCGCTCTCCCCCGCGCGCACCAACCTTTGCCTGGCGCTGCTCGTGTTGTTGGGCTTTTCGCTCGGCTGCTCGGAGTTCGTGGTTATCGGCATCGAGAGCGACCTGGCGACGGAACTCAGCATCTCACTTGCCACCGCGGGCCAACTCATCAGCGTGTTCGCACTGGTTTACGCCATCGCGACGCCGGTGCTTGCGCTCGGCACGGGACGCTTCCGCCGCTACCAGCTACTCGTGTGCTACAGCATTGTCTTTGTGCTCGGCAATCTTGTTATGGCACTGGCGCCCAACTTTCAAGTGCTGTTTGCCTCGCGCATCATCTTGGGCTCTGTCTCGGGCGCACTGCTCGCCGTGGGCGTAACGTATATCCCCGAGCTGCTTTCTCCGCAGAAGACCTCACTCGCCATCTCGGTTGTGTACGGCGCGTTTTCCGTGGCAATGGTCTTTGTGACCTCGATCGGCAAGTTTGTGGCCGATACGCTCGACTGGCACGTTGCCATGTACGGCACGCTGGCCTTTGCCGCTCTGACCTGCGGCGCGCTCGTAGCGTTTATGCCACGCGCCGGACAGACCGACGAGCCTGCTACCTTTCGCGAGCAGGCGGGGCTGCTGCGCGAGCCGAGCATTATCACCGGCATGCTCATCTTCTTGTTTGGCGTGGGCTCGGTCTATGTGTTCTACGGCTACGTGACGCCCTTTCTGGAGCAGGTGCTGGGCATGGGCACGGTCGAGGCCAGCACCACACTCATGGCCTACGGAGTGTTCTGCCTGATCTCGAACATCCTGGGCGGATGGATCGATGCGCGCTTTGGTATGAAGGCACTGCTGGTGACCTTTGTGCTGCAGGCCGCGGCACTGCTTGGGCTGTTTGCCGTGGGCGCCGCCATGCCGCTCGCGCTCGTTTTTGTCTTTTGCCTGGCGATGCTCATGTACCTGTTCTCGGTCTCGTGCATCACGCACTTTATGGACGTGGCGCGCAGCCGCCACCCCAAATCGATGGTGCTCGCGAGCTCGGTGGAGCCCATGGCGTTTAACGTCGGCATTTCGTTTGGCACCGCGGTGGGTGGCGCCGTGGTAAGCAGCATCGGCATTGCCTACGTGGGCGCCGTTGGCGCCGCGTTCTCGCTCGTGGCCTGGGTGCTCACGCTGGTGACGATTAGGCTGGCACGCTGGGAGCGCCGCCGCCACGCAGCGCAGTCAACGATACAGGCATAAGAGCGGGATCGGAGCAGGCGCAGGTACAGCCCAGAATGGCGAACGACCGGTGAAACCGCCCCATACGAGCAGTGTGTATCCGCCTGCAGGCTCCAGCGGTGCAATTTCGTGTACTTCAAATACACGCTTTTCCACAATTTCGTGTATTTCAAGTACACGAAATTTCCCATCGAAACGATCGCAGGGTGATTCTATCCGCTTCCGGAATGCAAAGGCGGCGACAGAGCACAATCTCTGTCGCCGCCTCTCTATACCGAGCCGCTATGCCAAGATAAAACCAATCATTCCATACCCAGCAGCTCACGCATCTGGGTTGCGTAGTTAGAAGCCATATTACCGTAGACAATCTGCACGCCGCCGTTGACATGCACGATGCCACGCGCTTCGAGCTTTTCGGTAAACTCGGCGTCATCAACCACCTTGTCACAGTCATTGAGCTGGATGCGCAGACGGGTGAAGCAGGCCTCGACAGACTTAATATTGTTGTCGCCGCCCACTGCCTCAACGATGGCGGGAATCAGGTCGCTAATCACCGTACGAGGAGCCTTCTCGGCTTCGTCATCCGATTCTTCCTCACGACCGGGGGTCTTCAAGTCCTTCTTGAGAATGATGAACTTGAAGACAAAGTAATAGACCACGAAATAGATGGGGCCAAGGAACAGAATGACCTGCCAGTTAGAGCCCTTGGCGGCACCCATGATGCCATTAAAGATAAGCGACAGGAGAGGGCCGCCGAAGGACGCGGAGCCGGCCACGTTGAACTGCAGGATATAGGTCAGCGCATAGGCAAGACCAGCCATGAGAGCGTGGAACACATAGAGGATGGGCGCGATAAACAGGAAGGAATACTCGAGCGGCTCGGTGATGCCGGAAAGGATGCAGGGCACCACAATGGCGATCATGAGCGCTGCGGTCTTCTTCTTGTTCTTGGGAAGTGCCGTCTTGTAGAAGGCGAGTGCAGCGCCGGGCAGGCCAAACATGGCGAAGATGACCTTGCCGTTCATGACAAAACGGCTGACCTCGATGTTAAACGGCGTGCTGGGAGAGCCCAGGATCGCGTTGTAGATATTGATAGCGCCCTGAACAGTCTGGCCGTCGATAGTCTCGACGCCACCGAGTGACGTGAAGAAGAACGGCAAATAGACAAAGTGATGCAGGCCAAAAGGCAGAAGCATGCGCTCGCCGGCGCCGTAGACAAATGCACCGAAGGCACCCGTAGTCTTGATGAACTCGGACAGCGCACCGAGAGCGTTCTGAATAAACGGGAAAACAAAGGACATGACCAATGCGAGGATGCTGCATGAGAGCAACGTCACCGCCGGGATAAAGCGCGTACCGTTGAAGATGGAGAACACGGCAGGCAGCTCAATCTTGTAGTAACGGTTATGCAACCATGCGACGATTGCGCCCACCAGAAGACCGCCGATAACGCCAGTGTCGAGCGTGGTGATACCGAGGATCGTGCTCTGGCCCGTCGTAAGATTCGCGGGATCGATAACGCCAGTCGCCGTAAGGAACGTGCCCATCACGGAATTCATGCACATGTAGCCCAAAAAGCCACAAAGCGCCGCGGTAGCCTTCTCGGACTTGGCGAAGCCATAGGCGAGACAAATCGAGAAGATAACCGGAATGTTGTTCATGACGATGCCGGCTGCGGCCTTAAGAATCGAAAAGAAAATCGCAAAGCCAGGAGCAGCAAGCCAGGGAACAGCTGCCGTAAGGGTGGGACTGGTAAAGGCATTTCCAAAGCCCTGAAGGATGCCGGCGATTGGCAGAATCAGGACGGGCGTCATGAGGACCTTGCCCAGGCGCTGGAACTTTGCCAGCAGCTCGTCTTTGTTCATGGGATACCCCTCTTAAAGAAACGGGGCGTGCAGCTCTACGATCCACACGCCCCATAACAGTTATCAAGCGCTATAGAACTGACTACTTAAGCTCCGGCCAGTAGTCCTTATTGGCCTCGATAAGCTTATCGAGCACCTTGCGGGCCTTCTTTGCGTCGCCGACCAGACGATTAAGCGTGAGTGCCTGCAGGGCCTTCTCGTAGGAACCCTCCATCCAAGCCTCAACAGTCAGGCGCTCATAGGCGTACTGGTTCTCCATAAGGCCGCGATAGAAGGTGCCGATCTTGCCGACAGCATAGGGCTGCGGGCCATTGGCGCCCACGCTTGCCGCGACCTCGACCATGGCGTCATCGGGCATGCCTTCGATAATGCCGTTGTTGGGCACGATGACAATGAAGGTCTTGTTGGTGTTGCGGTAGATGGCAGAAGTGATTTCGACAATCATATCGCCGTGAGCATCGTTCTGCACAACCGAGGACCCCTTGGCAGTACCGACTTGCGCCACGCGCTCGCACTCGGCGAACACGCGCTTCTCACGACCGTTGATGACCTCGTCGGAACGGGTGTAATCGGGATCGAGATGCGCCACCTTGTACTCGGGATACAGGTAGTACTGCAGATAGGTGTTGGGCAGATAGTCGGGGAAGTCCTCGAGCATGTCCTTGACCATGGCGTAGGTGTCGAGCCAGGACTGGTCACGCTGCTCGGCATCGGCAGGAAGGAAGCCGTTCTTCTCCGTGTACTCCTTAATCTGCGGCACGAGGTCATGGCCCTCTTCATCGTAGATGTGCTTGAACCAACCGAAGTGATTGAGGCCAAAGTACACGGGCTCGGTCTTGCTCATATCGCGACCGAGCAGGCGACCGTAAGAGCGCATGAGGTTGACGGGCTGATCGCAGATGTTGAGAACGCGATGCTCATCGGGCAGGACGCGCTCGAGACCATATGCCACAATAGCAGCCGGGTTGGTGTAGTTGATAATCCACGCCTCCGGGCTATGAGCGCGAACGTCGTTGACGATCTCAACCATGTCATGCATGGAGCGCATACCGTAAGCCATGCCGCCAGGGCCCACCGTTTCCTGGCCGATGATTCCCATATGCAGCGGAATCTTCTCGTCCTTGCTACGCATCTCGTAGCCGCCGGTACGAATCTGGCAGAGCACAAAGTCGACGTCAGTGTATGCCTCGTCCTTATCGGTGGTGTAACCAAACTCCACACCGGGCTCCTCCTCGGCGAAGAGGATCTTGCCAAACTCGCCGATCGGGCGCTGGCGCTCGGCATCGATGTCATAGAGCATCACGCGGTTCAGCGGCAGAATGTCCATGTGCTTAGTCAGGGCTTTAAGAATGCCAGGGCACCACGTGGAGCCGCCGCCAACGATCACAATATTGAGCTTATCCTTCATGTTCCGTCCCTCCAGGGTTGGCTGATCGGTGTTCTCGAAGACCTTGGGCTCCGCGGTTGCCCCCGGCTTGCTTCGTTTCGATTGCTATTTTGCGACACGAGGTCATTTGCGAACCCCCGTGTTGGCCAATA
Organism: uncultured Collinsella sp.; assembly: GCA_934667065.1. Taxonomy (GTDB): domain Bacteria; phylum Actinomycetota; class Coriobacteriia; order Coriobacteriales; family Coriobacteriaceae; genus Collinsella. Next base: position 119,822 of record CAKULD010000007.1, on the reverse strand, counting down.
CGAAACGGGGACACATGATTTCGCTCACAACACAGATATGTGTAGACAGACACGCACGTTTGCCCAGTTCAGGAGCAATAGGCAATCTTGGCCGGTTGCCGATTTCTCACCTGGCTACACAAAGCGGTACCATATGTACGGCGAGGTGTGAGGGGCTGAAACATCTTATGAAAGATCAAGAATCTTTTTATGATCATGTGCGAGCTGGCGAGAGCAAGCTCAACGATCTCGAAAGCGAGATCATGCGCTACATCATCGAGCTGCGTGATGATGTTGACGACGCTACGCTTAAGAGCGTTGCCGAGCGGTTCTTCGTCGCTCCCAATACAATTGTCAGGCTTGCTCATAAACTTGGCTTCTCGGGGTTCACAGAGCTCAAGCGATCGTATTCTGCCTCACTTGACCGCAATCGATTCACTATCGAGGCACTTCCGCTCGACACCCAGCTCGTACAGACCAAAGACTTACTTAACGACCGGGTCATCGATTCGGTTGTGAGTCTTATCCAGGACGCCTCGCATATCGTGTTCTTCTGCTCGGGCTTTTCGAAATACCCGTGCCTCGAGATGGCCGAAAAGCTCAAAATAATGGGCAAGAACACCGATACGCTCAGTGAACGCCATGTCATGAGGCACTACGCAGAATTGCTCGGCAAAAATGATCTTGTCTTTAGCGTTTCAGTCAGCGGTGAAACGCAGGTATCAATCGATGCCACCTCAATAGCAAAGACACGTGGTTGCAAGGTGGTCACGCTCACCGGCTTTTCGCGCAACTCGCTGTCCAAGCTGGCCGACTTCCCCATCTACACCGTGCAAAAGGAAATCCGACTGGGCAGCATGGATCTCGACAGTCGCCTGATGTTTTATTACGTGTTTGAATTGATATTTGAGCGCTATTTCAAACTGGCCAAGAAATAGAACTTGGCATGCGCCCGGCCTCGACTTTTTAGCAGCCTTCTATATGAAAGGTATCGTCCTATGCAACGCGTACTGTTTATCTGTTATGGGAACATCTGTCGCTCGACGATGGCTGAGTCGGTGTTTACCGAGCTGGTGCGCCGTGCTGGGCGCGAGGCGGAGTTCGTCATTGATTCTGCTGCGACGTCGACCGAGGAGATCGGCAACCCGCCGCACCATGGCACCGTTGCCAAGCTGCGCGAAGTCGGGATTCCCGTCGTTGCGCACCGTGCCCGCCAGGTGCGTCGCGCAGAGTATGGCAACTGGGATCACATTGTCTATATGGATGCTGAGAACGCGCGTGGCCTGCGTCGCATCTTTGGCGACGACCCCGATGGCAAGATCTCGCGCCTGCTCGATTGGACCGAGCGCCCCGGCGACGTGGCCGACCCCTGGTACACCGGTAATTTCGATGCCACCTACCGCGACGTGCTCGCCGGTTGCACCGCTATGCTCGAGCAGCTGTAAGCGCACGGACGCGCGGACTCACGAGCCACGCCATCGGCATAAGACGAGCGTGGATTTTCTCCCGCATACAAATCGAGCGTGGATAATCTCCCGCTTTGAGCGCGAAACGGCGCTCAAAACGGGAGAAAATCCACGCTCATTATCTCGGTGGGAGAAAATCCTCGCTCGATTACTCGTTGACGATCTCGGCGAGCCAGACGTTCAACGTGTCGACCTCGGGACAGCAGAACTTTGCCGTGCCGGGCTCGTTGCCGGGCACGGTGCCTCCGTAGCGCAGGATGTCGATATAGGGAAAGCCCACATGGCAGGCCATGGCACACATCTTGCCGCGGTCGCGGTCGAAGTCGAACACATCGCCCGGCTTGTGACCGTGATGGCAGCGGCATGCGCCCAGCTGGTCCACGCAGCTAATGCGGATTCGCGGGCGCTTGCCGCGTGACACGCCGAGCGGCTTACCTTCGCCCGCGGGCTCGGCGCTGCTCTCGCCGGCGTTACTCATGGTCGATCACATCCAGGCAGGCCTCGATGGGCAGGCCGGCAGACTTGTCCTCCTGGTCGGCATTGCGCTCGATAAGCTCGGCCACCACGCGCATGGCGTCGGATGTCGCACACTGCAGGCTCCAGCCCGCCATCACGCGACCGACGAGCACCGCCGAGAATGTATCGCCCGTGCCCGGGAAGTAGACTGGGATCAGATCGAAGGGAATCGTAAAGTACTCCCCTGCCACATGGTCGTAACCGATGACCGCATTCGCACCATCTACCACAGCGCTCGTAATGATCACCGACTTGGCGCCCAGCGCGCGCATGGCGTCCACAAGGACGCGGGCTTCGTCGGGCGTGATTTGCTCTGCAATAGGTGTATCGGTGAGCAGACAGGCCTCGGTGTAGTTGGGAACCGCGTAGTCGGCGCACTCGAGCAGGTGCCTCATGAGACCGATCGTGGACTCGGGCACACCGGCATAGAGTTTGCCGTTATCGCCCATGATGGGGTCGACGAACACCTTGGTGCCCTTTTGCGCGCGACGGTGGCAGAAGTCCGAGATGATGCGCGTCTCGTCCTCGGTCACGATGAAGCCGGTTGAGATGGCGTCGAACTCAAAACCGAGCTCCTCCCAGATAGCGAGGCTCTGGCGTACGTACTCGGTGGTGTCGTGGATGTAGAACTTGGGGTAGTTGAGTGTATCGGACACCAGCGCCGTCGGCAGGTTGTGGATACGGTAGCCCATGTGCGACAGCACCGGTAGCATGGCGGAAAGCGCGACCTTGCCGTAGCCGCACATATCGTTGATCAGCAGCAGCTGAGTGTTCTTCATAAGAGTCCCCCTCGGGTCGGGCATGGCGCGGCGGCGCCACAGTGCGACTAAGTGTAGCGCAGGGGACGCTGCGGACGGAAGCTTGCACCAAAGCCTCGACAAGGAGTGTCCCTAGGTGCCGGCAGAAAAGGAACGTCCCCAAGTGCCAACCAGGCCGGTTGCGCGGTTTGGAAAAACCGCGCAACTATTACTTTGGTACCTTGACATTCTCGTGTGGCACTCCTAGATTAGTTAGGCACAAAACAATTCATCTACCTAACTAAAGAGAGGAGCGATACGAATTCATGTGCGATGAACCCCTTAACCTTCGCCCGCACGAGCCCGGCGGCGATCCGTTGCAACCGGCAGACATGCCCGAAGCGGTCAGCGCCGAAGACAAGCTCGCCAAGCGCATCCTGAGCGGCCTCGGCTTTTGTGGCCACTACATGCACTTTCACGGCGGCGGCGTGTCCGGCAAGGCGCCCATCGTCTGCTTGCTCGCCAAGCAGGAAAACGGCGAAATGTCGCAGCAGGAACTCGGCATGCACTTCGACCTCAAGCCGGGGTCGCTTTCCGAGATCTTGTCCAAGCTCGAGTGCGCCGGCATCATCGAGCGCAGCCGCAATCCAAAAGATCGCCGGCAGCTCACCATTCGCCTGACCGAAGTCGGCTGGGAGAAGGCCCGCATCGACCAGGCCGCCCGCATCCGCTTTAGGGAGCAGGCCTTTAGTGCCCTCACTCACGACGAGCGCGAACAGCTCGCCGAAATGCTTGAGAAAATCCGCGTAACCTGGGAGGAACTGGATGATTAAAACTCTCATGGGCAGCATCCGCGATTACATGAAGGTCACGATCGCCACGCCGCTGCTGGTGCTTGGCGAGGTAATCTGCCAGATGATGATCCCGTTTATCACCGCCGACATGATCGACGCCATCAAGGACGGCACCGCCGTTACCGAGATGCTGCCCACCGCCGGCCTTCTCGTACTCATCGCGCTGACGTCACTCGCCTTTGGCGCCGCCGCGGGCATCACCTGCAGCCATGCCAGCTGCGGCTTCGCCAAGAACCTGCGTCACGACCTGTTCTACAAGATCCAGACGTTCAGCTTTGCCAACATCGATGAGTTCTCGAGCTCATCGCTCGTCACGCGCCTGACCACCGACATCAACAACGTTCAGCAGGCCTTTATGATGATTATCCGTATCGCCGTGCGCGCGCCGCTTGTCTTGATCTTCGCCTTTACCATGGCGTTTATCATGGGCGGCAGCGTCGCCATGGTCTACCTGGTCATCATTCCGCTGCTGGGCTTTGGACTGTTCTTTATCATCTTTAAGGTGCGCCCCATCTTCTCGCGCGTCTTCCACAAGTACGACGCGCTCAACGAATCCGTTGAGGAAAACGTCACCGGCATGCGCGTGGTCAAGAGTTACGTGCGCCAGGACTACGAGAAGGAGAAGTTCGCCACCGCCGCGCGCGACGTCCAGATGGACTTCACCCGCGCCGAGAAGCTGCTCGCCTTCAACAACCCCATGATGAACATTTGCGTCAACGGCGCGTTCGTCGTCATCATCTACCTGGGTTCCGAGCTCATCATCACGAGCCAGGGCACCCTGTTCGACGTGGGCCAGCTCTCCTCCATCTTTACCTACGGCTTCCAGATTCTGATGAGCCTAATGCAGCTGTCGATGATCTTTGTCATGGTAACCATGGCAGACGAGTCGGCGCACCGCATTACCGAGGTGCTGGCCGCCGAGCCCACGATCGCCAACCCGACCGAGCCCGTGCACGAGGTTGCCGACGGCTCCATCGACTTCGATCACGTGAGCTTTAAGTATTCCGAGCATGCCCGCCGCCAGGCGCTCGATGACGTCGACCTGCATATTAAGAGCGGCGAAACCATCGGCATCATCGGCGGCACCGGCTCGGCCAAGTCCACGCTCGTCAACCTCATCGCCCGCCTATACGATGTCACCGAGGGCACCGTGCGCGTCGGCGGCGTGGACGTACGCAATTACGATTTGGACGCGCTGCGCCACCAGGTAGCCATGGTGCTGCAGAAAAACGTGCTGTTTAGCGGCACCATCGCCGAGAACCTGCGCTGGGGCGACCCCAACGCCACCGATGAGGAAGTCCGCGAGGCCGCACATCTGGCCTGCGCCGACGAGTTTGTCGACGGCTTCCCCAAGGGCTACGACACTTGGATCGAGCAGGGCGGCTCCAACGTCTCCGGCGGCCAGAAGCAGCGCCTGTGCATCGCGCGTGCCCTGCTGCGTCGCCCCAAGATCTTGATCCTGGACGACTCCACGAGCGCCGTCGACACCAAGACCGACGCCAAGATCCGCGCGGGGCTGGCAAGCTATCTGCCCAACACGACCAAGCTCATCATCGCCCAGCGCATCAGCTCCGTGCAGGACGCAGACCGCATCATCGTCATGGAGGGCGGCCGTATCGCGCAGATCGGCAACCATGACGAGCTGCTCAAGACGAGCGAGATCTACCGCGAGACCTTTACCTCGCAAAACAAGATGTCTGCCGAGGGCGAAGATGCGGGCGAGACCGCTGCAGCCGGCACCGAGGCATCTGCATCGCAAGCCCAGACCCAGGAAGGAGGCGAGGCACATGAGTAAGGCCGCTACCGCCGAGCGCGCACGCAACCGCAAGGGCGGCACCATGACGCGCCTCATCAAGATGCTCTTTGGCTTCTACCCCGTGCTTTTGCCCCTCGTCGTCGCCGGCGTGGTGCTCTGCGCCGTCATCAACTCCATCGGCGCGACGTTTCTCCAGAGCGCGCTGCAGGTCATTAGCGAATCGTGGCAGTCGGGCGACTGGACGGCCGCGCAGCCCAAGATCTTGAAGCTTGTGACCACCCTCGGCTGCATCTATGCCGTGGGCGTCGCCTCGTCGCTCTTCTGGAACCGCGCCATGGCCGTCATCACGCAGGGCTCGCTCGAGAAGCTGCGCGAGAAGATGTTCAACCGCATGCAGGACCTGCCGATCCGTTACTTCGACACACACCAGCGCGGCGACATCATGAGCCACTACACCAACGACATCGACACGCTGCGCCAGATGATCAGCCAGTCGCTGCCCAACCTGCTCATGACGATCATCGTCATCGTCACCGTGTTCTTCATCATGCTGTACTACAGCGCGTGGATGTGCCTGGTCATCATTGCCGGCGTCGCCTTTATGACCTTTATGACCAAGCTGCTCGGCTCCAACTCCGCGCGCTTCTTTATCGCGCAGCAGGCCGAGCTCGGCGTGGTCGAGGGCCATATCGAGGAAGTCATGAACGGCCAGAAGGTCGTCAAGGCGTTCTGCCACGAGGCCGCTGCCGAGGCCGACTTTGACGAGCGCAACGAGAAGCTCTTCGAGGTCTCGCAGAAGGCCAACATGTACGCCAACATCCTCATGCCGATCCTCGGGAACCTGGGCGACTTACTCTACGTGCTGGTCGCGCTGGCAGGCGGTATCTTCCTGGCGTTGGGCGTGCCCAACCTGAGCATCTCGGGCCTGCCGCTCTCGATCGCCGTGGTGGTACCGTTCCTCAACATGACCAAGCAGTTCTGCGGCCAGATCGGCCAAATCTCGATGCAGATCAACGCCGTGGTCATGGGCCTTGCCGGCACCGAGCGTATCTTTGAGCTGCTCGACGAAGAGCCCGAGGCAGACGAGGGCTACGTGACGCTCGTCAACGCGCAGGTAAACCCCGATACCTGGGAGCTCGAGGAGGCCGACCACCACACCGGCATGTGGGCCTGGAAACACCCGCACCGCGCAACTGGCGAGATCGAGTACGTGCCGCTGCGTGGCGACCTGGTCATGGACAACGTGGACTTTGGCTACACGCCCGACCACGAGGTGCTGCACGGTGTGTCCGTGTACGCCAAGCCGGGCCAGAAGGTCGCATTTGTCGGTGCCACCGGTGCCGGTAAGACGACCATCACCAACCTCATCAACCGCTTTTACGACATCGCCGACGGCAAGATCCGCTACGACGGCATCAACGTCAACAAGATTCACAAGGCCGACCTGCGCCGTTCGCTGGGCGTGGTGCTGCAGGACGTGAACCTGTTCACCGGCACCGTGATGGACAACATCCGCTACGGCAACCTGAGCGCGACTGACGAGGAGTGCATCGCGGCAGCCAAGCTCGCGGGCGCGGATGACTTTATCACCCGCCTGCCCGACGGCTACGACACCATGCTCACCGGCAACGGCGCGCAGCTGTCGCAGGGCCAGCGCCAGCTGATCTCGATCGCGCGCGCCGCTGTCGCCGATCCGCCGGCGATGATTCTGGACGAGGCCACAAGCTCCATCGACACCCGCACCGAAGCTATCGTTCAGGCTGGCATGGACAAGCTCATGGAGGGTCGCACGACGTTTGTCATCGCGCACCGCCTGAGCACCGTGCGCAACTCCGATGCAATCATCTGCCTGGACCACGGCCGCATCATCGAGCGCGGCAACCACGATGAGCTCATCGCCAAGCGCGGCTACTACTACCAGCTCTATACCGGAGCGTTTGAGCTAGAGTAGGCCCCGAGGATGCAGAAGGGCCTCGCGTCCCATAGGACCCCGAGGCCCTTCTGCATTTCCAGCGCCCCAAACAATAATGCAAGGCCGTCTTCCCCAAATATGCCACCAGACCGACGAACCATCGAGGAGACCATGAACGTCGAACAGCTGCGGGCCTTTGTCAAGGTAGCCGACTCGCACACCATCTCGGCCGCCGCCTCATCCCTATTCGTCTCACAGCCAAGCCTTTCGAGGTCAATTGCCCGCCTTGAGCGCGAGCTCGGCGTCTCGCTTTTTGAGCGAGGACGCAAAGGGTGCGAGCTCACCGAGGCAGGTGCGGCCTTCTTACCCCATGCGCGCCGGGCTCTTTGCGAACTCGACCGGGGACTGTCATCGCTGCTCGAACGCCCCGAAAATGCGCTTATCCTGGGCTGCACCGTCGAAGGGCTGTTGACCGAATTGCTCCCCGGCTTCATCCACGCTCGTCCCGACGTGGCCATTGACCAGCGAACCGTCAATGAAGGCTCCGCAATCGAACTTATCCAAAGCGGTTCGATCGACATTCTTATCTCTGCCGACATCATCAATGCACGGGATGTCATGTGCGTCTCGGTAGACGGAGCGCCGTATGCCCTGTACTGCAGCGCGGCAAGTCGCTGGGCTCGCTATGAACATCTCGAACTTTCCCAACTCGCCGAAGCCTCTTTTATTTGCGATACAAGCCGCATGAGCCGAAATGAGCTTGAGCGCTGCTGTGCCATCGCCGGGTTTACGCCCCGCATCACAGGCCTTGTTGAGGATTTTGCAAGCATCTGCGCCCTTATGGTATCGACAGACTCCGTCGCACTCATGCCACTCCCCCAGGCCCAAAGAATCCAAGACTCTCGATTTGCAGGCCAAATCGCTTGCCTGCCACTTGCCGGGCCAGAGGCAACCATACCGAAGGCTCATCTTGGATTTGCCTACTCCTCAAAACGTCCCCTTAGCAACGCAGCGTCAACTTTTGTGGAATACGCACGCGCGACGCTTCTTCGGTCTGATACCGAAATCATCAACAAAATCTATAACCGTTCGGATATAGATTAGGCAATAAAGCGCATGACTCACCCGCCCCTCTAGCCGATACGGTATCGGTAAGGCCCAAACGGGCACCATTCCAAAGAGAGGAGCGTCATGAATATCAGCTTTACCGGTAAAACCGTGATGGTAACCGGAGCGGGGGCAGGCATAGGAGCCGTCACCGCAAAAGATTTTGGCTCTCTGGGAGCCAACGTCGCGGTCGTCGACATGAATATCGATGCGGCACGCGCCACGTCCCTTGAAATCAACGCTAACGGAGGTATGTCCGAGGCCTTCGCATGTGATATCTCCGACGAGACCCAGGTAGCCAATACCATTGCAAGCATTGTCAAGCGCTTCGGCTCGCTCGACTGCGCATTTAACAATGCGGGCATCGGACCCGACGGCGTACGCATTCCCTATGGAGCACTCACCGAAACCGATAGCTCCACGTGGAGAAAAATCTGCGATGTAAATCTCACGGGCACCTTCCTTTGCCTCAAACACGAACTGATTCAAATGAAGCGTCAAGGCGGCGGCTCCATCGTCAACGCGGCATCGATCGGTGGCGTTCGCATGGCCCCCAATTTCGGAGCCTATGGCCCCAGCAAGGCCGGTGTCATCGCGCTCACCGAGCTCGCAGCCCTCGAGTCAGCAAGCAGCGGCATTCGCGTCAACGTCGTGGCACCCGGTCCCTGCGACAACACCACGCTCATGGCAAACACCCTGGCAACCGACCCCGGCCAAGATAAGGCACTCGAGGAACACGTCATCCCGCTCCACAAGCTAGCCCAACCGCAGGACATCTCCCGCGCTGTCGTCTGGCTGTGCTCGGACCTGAGCGGCCACACGACCGGTCAGCGCATATCGGTCGACGGCGGCATGCACATCGCCTAGGAGGGTCACATTGGAATTCAATCGCACCTTCGACGCGCGTCTCGTCACCTCGGTTGTAGCCTGCGGCATCATGTCATTTTCGGGCGTCGTGGTGGAAACGTCCATGAACGTCACCTTTCCCACTCTTATGGCAGAGTTTTCCGTAGGGACATCGACCGTTCAATGGATTACCACCGGTTATCTGCTTGTTCTTTCGCTTATGATCCCTCTGTCGTCCTTCTTTAAGCGAACGTTTAAGCTCAAGAGCCTCTTTATTTTCTCTGCGTGCACCTTTTTGGCGGGAACGCTCTTGTCGGCGCTTGCCCCGTCTTTCGCCGTCCTATTGGGAGGAAGACTTATCCAGGGCGTGGGCACGGGCATCGCGCTTCCGCTTATGTTCAACATCATTCTGGACCAAGCGCCCCAAAGCCTGCTGGGTACGATGATGGGCGTTGGCAACCTCATCACCGCCATCGCGCCCGCGATCGGCCCCTCCTTTGGCGGCTACCTCATCTCGACAGTCGGTTGGCGTGCGGTCTTTTGGTGCCTCGTTCCCCTCGTCACCGTTGCGCTCCTCTTGGGTGCTGCCACGATACGCCAGTCCTCAGAACTCGAACGGCCACAATTTGACCCCCTTGGGATCGCCCTTATCTCGCTTGCCTTCAGCGCGTTCATCTTCGCTGGCTCTGGCGCCTCTCACCAGGGATGGCTTGCACCCTCGACAATAGGACTGTTTTGTCTGAGCGCTGTCGCCCTCACGTTATTTTGTCGTCATTCGCTCAGGGCATCGGAGCCTCCGCTGCGCGTCGCAGTTCTTGCAAACCCGATCTTTGCGCTCTCGACCCTGAGCATCGTGCTCATCCAGCTTGCTTGTTTGGGAATCGGCTTTTTGCTGCCCAACCACGCACAAATCGTCATGGGCATGGACGCGTTTGCCGCCGGCCTGCTTTTTGTGCCCGGCTGCCTGCTCGGCGCCGTGCTTTCGTTGGCAAGCGGCGCCGTTCTCGACCGAGTTGGCGCCATGCCGCCCATCATTGGGGGCAGCGCATGTGTCTTGCTCGCCACCGTGCTGTTCGCGCTATATTGCCCCAGCCTGACCCCCACCCTGGCAACCGCCTTGTACATGATCTTTGCCTTTGGTCAGGGCAACTGCATGGGGACGAATATGTCCAACGGTCTGGCACATCTCAATCCCGAGCAAAAAGCCGACGGCAACGCCATCATCAACACGCTCCAACAGCTATCGGGGGCCATCGGGACCACACTCGTCTCGACTGTCGTCGCATCGCAGCAGCTATCGGACCCAAAACATCTCATAGCCGCCACTACCACAGGAACAACCAGCGCCTTTATGCTCACTGCTGTGTTCGCTGCCATCGCCTTTGGCTGCGCTCTCATCGTCTTTTGCGTGCGCAAGAATCAATAGGGTCCGGCAACGTATCAAAATAGCAACCTCGCATTCAAACACAAAAACCCGCCCGGAATTATCCGGGCGGGTTTTTGCATCAATCGTCTATCGATATCGCGCCTGGCGGCAGTAGTCTCACCGGCTGTCTAAGCGAAAGGATTCTCGGTGGGATACGGCAAGGAGGCGGGGCGGTTGAACGCAATGTCCTCGATACCCAGATAGGCAAACGTATCGAACAGCGCGCGGCCACAGTGGTTAAAGGCCACGGCGCCATGATGGGGATAGCGCTTCTGGAGCAGCACATGTCGATAGAAGCGTCCCATCTCGGGAATACCGAATACGCCGATACCGCCAAAGGAACCCGTGGCGACCGGCAGGATCTCGCCCTGAGCGATATAGCTCCTGAGCACGCCCTCGCTGTCACACTGCAGGCGGAAGAAAGTGATGTCGCTCGGTGCGATATCGCCCTCGAGCGTGCCACGCGTAAAGTCCGGTTCGCTGCCCTCGGGCTCGAGCAGGCGATGCTGAATGAGCTGATACTTCACCGCGCGGTCGGCACACATCTTGCAACTGGGCGTATTTCCACAGTGGAAGCCCATAAACGTATCGGTCAGGCGATAATCGTAGTCGAACTTTCCCTCAATCTGCCGCTTCCACATCTCATGCGGAACCGTGTTATTGATATCGATCAGCGTCACCGTATCGTCGCTCACGCACATGCCGATGTATTCCGATAACGCTCCGTAGACATCGACCTCGCATGCAACGGGAATCCCCCGCGAGACAAGGCGGCTGTTGACATAGCACGGTTCGAATCCGAACTCCTTGGGAAACGCCGGCCAGCATTTGTCGGCGAATGCAACGTAGCTGCGCGCGCCCTTGTGCTGCTCGGCCCAATCCAGCAGCGTAAGCTCGTACTGCGCCATGCGCTCCAATAGGTCGGGATAGTAATTTCCCATGCCCATCTCTGCTGCCATATCGGCGCAGACATCGGCGATACGCGGATCACCTTCGTGGGCGCGGTACGATATCAGCAAGTCGAGCTCGGAGTTCTCCTCGATCTCGACGCCAATCTCATAAAGCCCCTTGATGGGCGCATTGCAGGCAAAGAAGTCCTGCGGGCGCGGACCAAACGTGATGATCTTGAGGTTCGAGACGCCGATCACAGCCCGGGCGACCGGCATAAAGTCACGAATCATGCCCGCGACATCATCGGCCGTGCCAACGGGATATGCCGGAATGTACGCTTTAACCTTGCGAAGTCCCAGGTTGTAGCTGCAGTTGAGCATGCCGCAGTAAGCATCTCCACGCCCGTTGACAAGGTCACCGTCCCCCTCCGCGGCGGCCATGTACATACACGGACCGTCAAAGTGCTGGGCAATGAGGGTCTCAGGCTGCTCGGGGCCAAAGTTGCCCAAGAAGACCACAAGGGCGTTTGCGCCGGCGGCACTGACTTCGTCAACCGCCCCGATAGCGTCGTCCTCGCATTGAACGATCGTTTTGGCCTGAATCACCTCGATGCCGAGGGACTCACACGCCTGCGCCACTGCTGCCCCGCGTCGCTTCGAAAGCTCCACGGGGAAGCAGTCGCGGCTCACAGCGACCAATCCAATTTTGACCTGAGGAATATTACTTGACTGAAGCATTTCTCTCCTTTGTATCCATACGCCTAATGACGGGTATCTAAGCAATTCGCAATGTCGATATTTGGCCCGGTGATACCCACGTACGCACCGGCAGCAGCCTCGTCGCTTGCGGAATGCGCGATGAGCCATTTATCCGTGGCCCACAGCAGTGCGGCGTCTCCGCATATTTCCGTGCTCGCACCGTCTTCGGCGCGCGGGGCATTGGTGCCTTCCGGTAACGCGATCATGACCTTAAAGCCCCGCTCGTCAACTTGGCACGGAGCATAGTGCAGGGTCGTTGAATAAATCTCGACGAGTAGGCCCGCCGGAACCCGATACGCGACCACATCGCTCGAATCGAGTGCGCCGCCATCAAGGTCCTGCAAGCGGGCAAGCAGCAAGATGAAGTCACGGCTGCCGAGATTAAACTCACTCGAACGGTGATACTCGAGACAGTTGAGCCTCGTATTGTGACCGTTACACCAGCCAAGCTGAGCCCTCGAGCCACCAAATAAAAACCGCTTGAGCGCATCGGCGCCCTCGGCGTTCTCGAGTTCAGGTTCCGACGCAACATAGTCGGTTCCATCGGGCAATGGGCACCGGCGCTCGAGCGCTTCGGTCACGCTCATGAAGCGCGGCCCCGCATCATGCCAAACCCGACCGTATGCGGCAAACGAATCGTCCGTAACGCTTTTGATTCCGAGTTGCAGCATGCCCTACCCCGCCATCTGATCGAAAACAGGCTTGAGCGCCGGATAGAGCCGGCGCCATGTTCGATAGCGCCGCTCATATGCCGCAACGGCATTGGCATCGGGCGAGACGGTCTCGCGGATGCTCACGATGCCCCGCGAGCATTCGTCGATATCCGGCGCGTCGCCATTTGCCACCATGGCGAGCATTGCCGCGCCGTAGCCGGGCCCCTGCTCGGTTGTCGGCAGATCGAGCTGCACGCCGAGCACATTGGCGAGCATCTGGCGCATAAGCGCGCTTCTCGCGCCGCCGCCGCAAAGCGTGGCACGCCGAACATCGGTACCCAGGGCGCGCGATGCCTCGATGCAGTCACGCATGGCAAATGCCACGCCCTCGCGCACAGCCCGCACCAAATCGGAGCGCTTTGAATCCGCACGCATGCCCACAAACGAAGCGCGCGCGTTCGCATCGTTATGCGGGCTGCGCTCCCCCATAAGATATGGCAGGAAGTACGGCAAGTCTCCGTCTGCAAGGGAGGGGTCTATCCCCGCCTCCTCGGCATCGATGTCATCCGACCGAAGCACGTCGCCCACAAACCACCCCGTACAGCTCGCGGCGGAAAGGACGCACCCCATAAGGTTAAAGCGCCCCTCGATATAGTCGAACGCATGCAGCGTCGCGCTCGGATCGACCGCATGCGATGAGCTGGGGATAAAGACGGTGCCCGATGTTCCCAGACTGATGTTGCAGGCACCGGCGTTGACCGCTCCGCAGCCTATAGCGGCCGCGGCGTTGTCACCGGCACCCGCCGCCACCGTGGTGCCGGCCATGATACCGAGCTCCGCCGCGGCCTCGGATTGAAGCGCGCCGGCTTTTTCGGCACTGTCCAGAAGCGTCGGCAGCCACGTGCGCTCGACACCGCATATATCGACCATCTCGCTGCTCCACCCGCGATGTTGAACATCTAGCAGCAGCGTTCCCGATGCATCGGTATAGTCGGTAACAAACTCGCCCGTCATCCGATACACCAGATAATCCTTTGGGAGCATGATATGGGCGATACGGGCGAACAGCTCGGGCTCGTGCTCGCGCATCCAAAGCAGCTTGGGCGCCGTAAACCCGGCAAACGCGATGTTCCCGGTCAATTCGACCAGTCGGTCGCGACCGATCTTTGCGTTGAGATAGTCCGCTTGTTCCTGCGTGCGTCCGTCATTCCACAGTATGCAGGGTCGAATCACATCACCGGCAGAGTCAAGCACCACCAACCCGTGCATCTGACCCCCGCAAGCGATGCCCTTGATCTCGGCGGGATCGACGCCTTCCACAAGCTCGCGGACACCATCGACGACAGCATCCCACCATACCTGCGGGTTCTGTTCACTCCAACCCGGATGGGGATAATCTACGGCATACGACTTCGACACCGTCGCGGCGATTTCGCCCGTCCGGGAGACAAGCAGGATCTTGACAGCCGAGGTGCCCAGATCGATTCCAACGTAGTACTTAGGCATACGAAGCTCCTTCCATAAACAGCTGGGTTCGAAAGCCGGCCCTAGGAGCAATCACGGCCATTGCTCTCAATCACTTTTCGATACCAATCAAAACTGTCCTTCTTGATGCGCTTGAGCGTGCCCTTGCCCTCATCATCGCGATCGACATAGACAAACCCATAACGCTTGCGCATCTCCCCCGTGCCCGCAGACACCAGGTCGATGCACCCCCAGGTGGTATAGCCGATAAGGTTGACGCCCTCGTCGATCGCATGCTCCATCTCGCGGATATGCGCACGGAGATAATCGATGCGGTAGCCATCGTGTATGCCACCGTCCTGGGCCACCTCGTCTGCGGCGCCCAAGCCGTTCTCGACCACCATAATCGGCAGGCCGTAGCGGTCATCGACAACCTCGAGGTAGTAACGCAGGCCCTTTGGATCGAGCGCCCAGCCCCAATCGGAATACTCCAGATAGTCGTTCTTAGCGCCCAGCACCATATTGCCCCCGGCAGATTCCCCGCCCGTATGAGTAGTCACCGAGTTGCTGTTGTAGTACGAGCAGGTAAAGAAATCCACCACGCCCTCGGCCAATTCTGCCGCATCGCCCGGCTTCGTAAGCAGCTCAACGTCATGCTCGGCCCACAGACGCCGAGCGAAACGAGGATAGGCCCCCTTGCACTGGACGTCCGCGCAATAAAAAGTACCTCGCTCCATCGTGCGCATCGCCAGCAGAATATCGCTGGGATCACTCGTGAGCGGATAGTGCGGTATTCCGCAGATCATGCAGCCAACTCGATAATCGGGATCGATCTCGTGCGCCATCTTGACGGCATGAGCACTTGCCAAAAACTGATGGTGCAGGCTCTGGCAGGCATCCTGATAGTCTTCATCGGTTGCGGGCGCCATGGCTCCCAAAAATTGAATCGTGTTGTTAATCTCGTTGAACGTGAGCCAGTTGCGCACCAGGCCGCGATATTCGGTAAGAATCGCGCGGGCATACTTGTCGAAATATGCAACGGTCTCGCGGTTCTTCCATCCGCCAAGTTTCTGATCGAGATAGAGCGGCGTATCAAAATGCCACATAGTCACCAGGGGCTCGATATCATGCGACCGAAGTTCCTCAAAGACACGGCGGTAATAATCGAGACCTGCCTGGTTGGGCTCGTCCTCTATGCCCCGGGGAAAGATGCGGCTCCAGCTGATCGACATACGAAACTGCTTAAAGCCCATCTGCGCCATTAGCTCGATATCGTCCCGATAGTGATGGTAAAAATCGATAGCCTCGTGGTTGGGATAAAAGCGCCCGGGCAAGACGGCGGGCTCGGCGCCGGCAGGCAGCTTACCCGGCATCGCGGGCACCTCGCCCTCGCTACCGTCCGGCATGCGGAAGGTGACCATGCGCGGCTTCGTACGTGAACCCGCGGTGGTCATATCCATCATCGTGGCGCCACGACCGTCCTCGTCCCAAGCGCCTTCGACCTGATTGGCGGCAGTAGCACCGCCCCAAAGAAACGTTGTTGGAAAGGGCATATTCTGATCCTTAATCTAGAAATTGCTGCCGCTAAGCGCGCGGCGAGAGAACACAGACAAGCTCGTGAGCGTGATTGCCGTCACTTGCCATACGCACCATGGTCTCGGCAACGTCCTCGTAGGTGCTATAGCTGACCTCTTGCGCCTGAACCACGCGCGACAGATCGAGCTTTACGTCGCAGACGTCATGAAACGATCCGTTCGGATCAAACGTTAGACCCGGGGTCACGGCGCACCAGTCGACATCCCCAGCATCATCGAGCAAGGCCAGACCGCGGGCCGTCGCCTCGGAAATAGGTCGCAAACGCTGGGAGGCGCCGGGGAGCTCATAGACTCGCGTCGTGCGCGTATCGTCTGCAAACAGGGAACCCGACCCCATAATCGCCACGATGGAGACTCCCGCCGTGCGAGCGAGCTCAATATAGGCAGCGCACGCCTTCTCATTCAGAGACGGGTCGGATGACAGGCCGCTGCCAAATGCGCTCACCAGGACATCGACCCCTTCGAGGTCCTCGGCTGTCATCTTAAACAGGTCGCCGCAGACGATCTCGGCGCGCGCGTCAATGGCATCGGCCTGCTCCGGGTTTCTCACCATAGCCCTTACGTCCAGGCCATGGTCAAGGGCATGCGTGACAACCCGATGCCCCAAATTACCGGCAGCACCGACGACCGCGATCTTGGAAATCGGCATCTACTCCACCTCAAAGTCGATAGCCGTGGCGCCCGCTACTAGGCCCTCGGTCTCCGCAAGCAAAAGATCGTGCTCGCGAGAGCGAGGGTAGGCATCGGCATCCTCACGAGAGGCAAAGGAAAGGCTTTGGATGACATCGCCCCATACCGGACCCTCATGGGCCTCGGCCGAATCGGAGTCGGCCGTCTTTTCGGAGGAGAGCATGATGCCGCCCTCGGCCTCAACCACGAGAGGGCTCGCCTTTGCCGCGCGCTCAAGCGCCGCCCACATGCGCTCCGAAGCGTCGACTTCGGCAGGATTCATCGAAAAAATCGTCGTGTGCTTGATCATTTTGATCCCTCTTTCACTGCAACCTCAAAGGCGCTCAGCTGTGCCCTTGCCTCACCAGATACAAACAGGCAGTCAATGACGCCGGTATTTTGCGTTCCCGCGTTTTCGACGGTCACATGAGCCGTCGGCGTTTCCATGAGCTCGATGCCATTGACCGAGAACCGATAGGCAGAACGGCTGCCATCGATGGCAAGCTCAACGTCCTTCTCAAGTCCATCCAACGTAAAGACCTTCACGTCTTCGATATCAAGAACCGAGCGACGCACCGCGACGACCGTCTTGCCTTCCCGGAGAGTCAGGAAAATCGAAAGGTGGCTCTTATTGGTCGACAGAATCGCAAGGCCAATTTCGTCTTCCTCGGATCCAAGCAGCGACATGTCAACGACCGTTCGCATGCGGACATCGAACTCCGGCTGTCGAACACCCCAACAACACGAATCACCCGATCGCAGCCCGTGGCCATTGCCCGTCATATAGAGCACTCCGGCGCCCATTTGATAGAAAGAGCGGTTAGGTGTGCGCGGCGATACGATGCGGGATGGCATCTCGTGTTGTTCCATATCGAGCTCAAAGGACCAATCATCCTCCGCAGCTCCCTTTAAGGCGCAATCCCAGGACGCCGCGACATGCTGACCGTCGGCAATAAGCCATCCGTCTTGCGTCCACGACGCATGGCACAGCATGGTCTCTCGGCCCAAAAGCGAACGATGGGATACCTCGCGCACGCCAAGCAGCACCAGATAGTCATCGCCGTCGGGGCCCACAACCCAATCGGCATGCCCCACGCGCTGAACGGGAACGCGCAGATCGCGATTGATGGCCACCGGGCCGTGCGGGGACAGCTCAAAAGGACCCCACACGTCCTTTCCGCGCATCATCGTCACATGATGTCCTTCGCGCGTACCGCCTTCGGCCATCAACAGGTAATACCAGCCGTCGCGAACCCACATATGTGGGCCCTCGACGTCTCTGCCGCCGCAGCCGGTCGTAAGCAGTCGGGGACCTTCGAGCACTTCGCCCGTCACATCGTCGATACGCACCTGCATGATCTTGCCGCGGCCTGCGTACTGCATATACGCATTGCCGTCTTCCCAAAACAGCGACGGATCGATACCGTCGACATCCACGACCACGGGATCGGACCAAGGGCCCGCGGGGTCGGTAGCGGTGACGAAGAAGTTCGTGAGGCTGATGGGAGCCTCCCCCGAAGACGGCCCTGTCACCGTGGTAACCATATAGAACAGTCCATTATGAAACCTGATGGTTGGCGCAAAAATACCCTGTGACGCCTCGGCATCCAAGAGGCTGATCTGGCCTGGACGATCGAGCACATTTCCGATCTGCTCCCAATCGACCAAGTTCTTGCTGGCGAAAATCGGCACGGCCGGCCAGTACTCAAATGTCGAACACACCAGGTAGTAAGTATCTCCCACCTTGCAGATTGACGGATCGGGGTAGAGTCCGCGCAGCAATGGATTACTGAATTCCATGTGAACCTTTCAGGATAGACGGAACGGGGCCGCTCAACGCGGCCCCGCAAAGGGAGGGACGAATGTAACCTAGGACTCTTCGACCATCGAATCGTCGAAACCGAAGAGATATGTGGCGATTGCGGTTCCAAAGAAGCCGAGCAACGCGGCCACCAGGGTAAACATACCGCCAGGAAGAAGCGAAAGCGCCGGAAGGGTGAGGAAGCTCACCGTCATGATTCCAGGCCACGCGGTAGCGCTAAAGGACATGATCACGCCGGCAATGCCCGTAAAGATGCAGCAGGCAACGAACGGCTTTTTGTACTTAAGCGTCACGCCGTACACGCCCGGCTCGGTAATGCCACCGAGAATCGCCGAAAACGCAGCGCTGCCAGCGACTTCTTTGACCTTGACATTCTTGGTCTTAAGAAATACCGCAACGCAGGCACCCATCGTCGCGAAGTTGCAAGCAACGGTGATAGGAGAGAAAGAGTCGCCCCCAAGCGTGGAGATCTGCTGAATGGCGATGGGGATAAAGCCCCAGTGCAGACCGAAAACGATGGCGATGGGCCAAAGCGCGCCAAGAACACCGCCGGCGACGACGGGAGCCAGGCCAAAGACGTACTGGTACACATTTGCCATCCACACGCCCAGATAGTAGGTGGCCGGTCCGATAATCATCATCGAAACAGGCAGGGCGACAAAAATGGTGACGAGCGGAGTGAGAATCATATCGACGACATCGGGCATCCATTTGTGAATCAGAGACTCGAGGCGCGACGTAAACCACGCAACGACGATTGCCGGGATAACGGTCGAGGTGTAATCGATCATGGTCAGAGGCACAAAGCCGAAGAGCTTAAGAACCGGATGCTCAAACATCGCGGGAATCATATCGGGATAGATCATGGCCATGACGACGGAGAGGACCACGAATTTGTTGCCCTTGAACTTCTCCGCTGCCGAAATACTCAATGCGAGCGGCAGATAATAGAAGAAGCCCTGAGCAAGCGCATAGAGGACGCGATAGGTGTCGCTCTGGTCACTAAGAACACCGAGCGTGGTGCACGCGACAAGGATACCCTTGAGGATGCCAACGGCTCCGAGCGCCGGGATAATGGGAAGAAATACACCGGCAATGGTGTCGATGAGCATGTTGAAGAGATTTACCTTCTTCTTCGTGCCGCCCGCTTCGGCTTGGTCCTCGCCCACCGTGCCGCCGGCACGGGACTCGAGGCCATAGTTCTTGACGACCGCGTCATACAGCTTGGGGACCGAGGTTCCGTAGACCACTTGGTACTGGCCGGCTGCCACCGTGACATTGATAACGCCCTCGACCTGCTTGAGCCCATCGAGATTCGCCTTACCCTCGTCTCGAAGAACGAGGCGAAGACGCGTCATGCAGTGCATGACCTTCTCGATATTGTCGGCACCACCGACCTTCTCGACGATATCTTTCGATATCTTGTTGAAATCCTTTGCCATAGCATCCCCCTTCTGGATTGCTTAATGGGATTTACCTGCGGTGATGCATATAATAGATAATCGAATTATTTCATCCTATAACCCATCTTCACCACTCTATTGACCAAACCACAGGATTTCGAGGTACAGCATGGATCAAGCGGAACATACCGGCGAGCGTCTCTTTGAGATCACTTCCCGCGAGCGCGGCTACCTCACCGATCCCGAAAACTTTGAAGACCTTCCCTTTAGGTATCGCAAAATAGGCGACCGTTCCGTTCCGTTTATTCCGCTGAAGGGCACCTTTGTTTTTCATTCCGGAACCACGCCGGTTTTCTCGATTAAGCGTCATTCAAGATTTCAGAAATTCCCCGAGCACTGCCATGACGGCATCGAGCTCAATTACCTCTATGCCGGTAGCTGCCATCAAATCGTCAATGGTCGCGATATCGAACTTCGAGAGGGCCAGACGCTTCTTTTGAGCAGCAATACCGTTCACACGATTCTGCCGCTTGGAGAGAGGGACATTCTGTTCAACATTAATATCAATCCAGAGTTTCTCATCTCCCAGGTTCTCGGGCGGCTGCACTGCAACACCATCGTCAATCAGCTGTTCGTCGAATCGCTTAAGACCTCGCTGACCGTCGATGACTTTCTGTTGTTTACTTCGCAGAACAACAGAAAGCTACGAACCTATATGGAATACATGCTCGACGAATGGGAGTCACCGACACCCATGGCTCGAGACATAACCGAAAGCCTGCTCGTCCTGCTTATTTCGGAACTTGTGCTTGAATACCGCCAAGAAGACGTCTTTAAAGGAGGCTCTCCCGTCGGCGCGGCGCTACCTATCCTGAGCTACCTCGAGGAGCACTACGCGTCCTGCACACTCGATGAAACGGCACGCGTCTTTCATCTCAACCCGACCTATCTTTCCAATCTACTAAAAGACAAGATCGGTCTTTCATACCGAGAAATCGTACAGCACCTGCGCCTCGACGTTGCCGAGCGGCTGCTTGCCACCACCGACCTAACGGTTACCGAGATCGCGCGGCAGGTGGGCTACGAGAATGTCACCTTTTTCTATCGAATCTTCGAACGACGCTGCGGCTGCAAACCGGCCGAATATCGCAGACGCCACGAATAACCCTAGGAGTAATTTGAACAGCAAGGGCTTTTACGTGTCCAAATGAGCTACCCCCCTGCTACAGGCTTAACGGTCCTCGCATCGCAGCTCGGCGGCTCCGTCAGCCTTTGCACGGTTCTTGTCGATGTACATGTTCTTGTCGGCCTGGGAAAAGAGCTCGCGCATCGTAGGCGGCTCATCGAAATCACTGGAGAGTGCGTAACCCACCGCATAGCTGATAGGCATGTCGGGGTGAGCTACGGAATACTCATTCACGTTCGTACGAATCCGAGCAAGGCAGGACTCCACGGCGGCCCGATCGGCATTCCATAGCACGGCAATAAATTCATCACCGCCGTCGCGACCCACAAAGCATGTCTCGGATGCCACGCGCCCCAGCTGCTGGGCAAAGGAGCGGATGTACTCATCGCCCTTCTCGTGGCCGAAGTTGTTGTTGACCGTATGCAGATTGTTGAGATCGAAAACGCATACCGCAACCGGCGCTTTCGCGGAAACGGGCTGTTCTCGCCCCAAGATTTCCTCGCACTTATTCTTGTTGGGCAGCCCCGTTGCCCCATCGAGGTAAACCTTGCTCTGCAGCTCGCGGTTGAGCGCAGCGAAGCGCACCGTGCGCGCAAGTTCGATTGCAAAGATCACCACCAAGCCCACGATATCGACAATCACCAAGCCCTCAAGATGATTGAGCGCCGTTGCCTTCTGTTGGGAGTAGTCTTCCGCGAGCCGTGTTGCATCGTCGCAAATGCCAAAGAACTCCTCGCTCATGGCGATGATGTCGGTATTCTCGTAGCCAACTTCGCGCACGCGGACGATCTCGGCACGAAGCCTATCGAAATAGCTCGCGAGCTCGGTCATCTTTGCCTGATACTCATCGTCGTCGAGACGGACGAGGTTGAGGTCATCACTTCCGTAGCGCAAGCCCTTAATGTATGAATCCACGGCCTTGAGCAGGTCGTCTTGCGGCTGGCCCGCATCCTCGAGCTTAACGATGCGTTGCGTGGTACCGCGCACCAGACCCGCGTAGTTGACCACGCGCGCCGTGCCCTGGATATCGGAAACGAGCGACATAACGTTAAAGAAGAAAAAGATCAGGACAGCTGTGAGCACCATCATGAGCAAGCGGACCACCCGGCTGGCTTTCTTAGCGACAGAAGTATTCACAAGTTCACTCCCACAAATGGAAAAAGCGCAGGCGGCACGCTGTGTGCTGAAATTCACGTGAGGTCAACTCTACCATATGGGCAAAAGTCCTCAAACTGGATACAGCCTTTCTGGGACGAAGCCAAACCAGACCCCAGGGCAGCTAGTTGAGGAGCTGGGCCATGGCGTTGACGAATTTTTGCACTTGGAGGGTGGGCTCGAGCGGGTAGTGCAGATAAACCGGCACCTCGCGGCCGCATAGGAACGGCACGCCTACAAAGGCCGGGTGCACGCCCGACCACGCGCCGCAGGTGAGCACCGCGTCGCCCTTTTCCTCGGCCTCGTTAAAGAGCGCGAAGTCGAAGCTATCGACGTCGATAACGTCCACGCCGCCGTCGGCCAAAAGGTCGATGCGCAGACTGTCCATGGCGTCGTTGCCGTGACGCAGCACGCGCAGACGCATGCCTTCCAAGTCGGCAACCGTGATGCGGCTCTTGCGCGCAAGCGGGCTCGTGCGCGGCACATCGATATAAAACGGCACGTTGACGATGCGGAGCTTTTGGCACGCATCGCCCCAGCGCGGGGTCGAAAAGCTCGACTGCACCACATCGACCTCGCGGCCCAAGCTGCGCATGACGGTCTCGCGCTCGTCGTAGAGGTCGCTCACCGGCACGATCTCAAAACGCAGCGACGGCTCCAGCTCGTGCACGCCCGTCCACATTGAAAGCGTCTGACGCCCCGGGCACATCATCGATACGCCTAAGCGCACTGCACCGCCATCACCCGCCGCGCGTCGGGCGCGGCGCAGCGCGTCCTCGGACTGGCGCATGATCGAGCGCGCGTCGTCAACCAGCAATGCCCCCGCCGGCGTCACTTTGACGCCCGAATGTGAGCGCTCGAACAGCGTGATGCCAAACTCAGCCTCGAACCCCGACACCTGTTTGACGAGTGCCGGCGTCGACACGCGCAATTTTGCCGCGGCGCGCGAGAAGCTTCCCAGCTCCGCAGCGGCCGATATGGCTTCAAGTCGTCGATCGTACACTTCAATCCCCCGTTTTCACACGTGCAACCCCACGCATCTTAGGGGGGTTCTTTTCGCAGGTCACAGGCTCAACGTGAACAAACTGCCCAAATCGGTATAAACCTGTGGTTAACGCCATTCTAACAAATATGCAATTCACCTGCGCAAACGCAAAACATACGATAACCAGCGAAAACCACGTGGGTCGGTTAATGGGAGCGACCCACCGGGAGGCACAAGAAGGGAACTTCCTATGAGCAATTGGCTTAAGCTCGAGGGCGACGTCTGCGCCGTGACTGGCGCGCTCGGCGGCATGGGCGCCGAGATCTGCCGCGAGTTCGCCCGCAATGGCGCCAACGTCGTCATGCTCGACCTGGATGAGGAGAAGGTCAAGGCCGCTGCCGCCGACCTCGCTGCCAAGTTTGGCATCCACGCCGAGGGCTACAAGATGAACGCAACCGACGAGGCCGAGGTTCAGGCCGCCGTCGACGCCACCATCGCCAACTTCGGCCGCGTCGACGTCCTCGTCAACACCGCCGGCATCCTGCGCTTCGCCGCTATGGAGGACCTGCCGCTGAGCGACTGGGAGCAGGTGCTCAACGTCAACCTCACCGGCTATTTCATCACCTCGCAGCGCTTTGGTCGCGAGATGATCAAGGCCGGCCAGGGTCGCCTGGTGCATATCTCGACCGTCGCCAGCCACTCCCCCGAGACGTTCTCGGGCGTGTACAGCTCCACCAAGGCCGGTGTCAACATGATGTCCAAGATGCTTGCCGCCGAGTGGGGCCCGTATGGCGTGCGTTCCAACTGCGTCGAGCCCTGCTTCGTCAAGACCCCCATGTCGGCCAACTTCTACGCCGATCCCGAGGTCGAGAAAAGCCGCAGCCGCCTGATCGCCACGCGCCGCATCGGCGAGGTCAGCGATATCGCCAACGCCGTCATGTTCTTGGCGTCCAAGCGCTCGGACTTTACCACCGGCGACGCCATCAAGGTCGACGGCGGCTTCTCCAACATGATGGGCGACCTCACCGCCAAGCCCGGCGGCCGTCGCGCGTATGCCGACAACTACCTTAAGAACAAGGGTGTCGAGCTCTGGTCCGACGAGTCCGGCGTCGCCAAGCCGACCGACCAGTAAACCAGCCCGGTAGAGAGGGGCATGGGGCAAACCCCTCCCCTCCCCGCATCGATTAGAAAGAGTCCAATGGCTTCCACCAACTCCAACAAGGGTCGCGCCGTCGTGCTTTCCGCCGCGTGCGTTACCATGTTCTTCATCAGCTCCATCGCGCTGTATTCCGTCGTGAGCAAGAACCTGCTCGCCGTCTACCCCGAGTGGTCCAGCGCCCTTACCTGGGCTTTCCCGGTCTTCCAGACCATCATGGCCGTGACGGGCATCTTCGCCGGCCGCATCTCCGATAAAATCGGCCCCCGCAACGTCGTGATCGCCGCCGCCGTGTGCTACGGCGTGGGCTGGTTCATGTCCGGCACCGTCACCGAGCCGTGGCAGTTCTACCTGTGGTTCTCACTCGTCGCCGCCGTCGGCAACGGCCTGGGCTACAACCCGGCACTCACCACGGGCCAGAAGTGGTTCATCGACAAGAAGGGCCTCGCTTCCGGCATTACCCTTGCCGCCTCGACCGCCGGCCCCGCCGTGCTGTCCCCGGTGCTCGCCTCGCTGCTCATCCCGAGCCTTGGCATCTTTGGCGCGTTGAAGGCCCTCGGCGTCATCTTCTTTGTGACGATCGCCGCCTCCGCCCTGTTCCTGAAGGCCCCCGAGGCCGGTTGGCTGCCCGAGGGCTTCGAGGCCCCCAAGGGCGGCGCGCACGCCGGCACCTTCGGCGACCTCACCCCGGGCGAGATGGTCAAGACCCCGCGCTTCTGGGTCCTCATCATCACCTTCGCCTTTGCCGCCACCGCCGGCACCCTGCTCGTCGGCAAGGTTGCCTCCATCGCCGCCGTCCAGCTCTTCGCCGACCCCACGAGCGCCGCGGCCGTCGCCCTTGGCGGCGTGGTCGTCTCAGTCAACACCTGCGCCAACCTGGTCGGCCGCCTGTCCTTTGGCCAGATCATCGACAAACTCGGCGCCTACAAGTCGCTGCTCATCAGCCTTGTCATCACCATCGTCGCGCTCGTCATCATGTCGATGAGCTTTACGCAGAGCATGTTCTTCGTGGCGCTCGCCCTGCTCGGCTTTAGCTTTGGCGCTCTGCTCGTCATCTACCCGCCGCTCACCGGTGGCGCCTTTGGCACCAGCAACATCGGCGTCAACTACGGCATCATGTTTTTGGGTTACGCCGCCTCCACCTGGATCAGCCAGCCCATCACCGCCGTGCTCTACCACGCCGAGGCCGGCAGCGCCGCTTACCAGCAGTCTTTCTACGGCGCCATTGTGATCGCCGCCATCGCCGTCGTGCTCACCGTCTACATGATGGTCTCCGACAGCAAGAAGAAGTCCGCTTAGTAATTGCCGATGTGACAAAGGGACTGTCCCTTTGTCACATTCCACCGCCACCAGCATTAAGGAGTCGAAATGTCTGAGCTCAACCCCGTCCGCATTGCCGTCATCGGCGCCGGCGCCATGGGCCGCAACCACATCCGTTTTGTCACCGAGGAGCCCGAGGCCGAGCTCGTCGCCATCGCCGACGCCTTTGAGGGCGCCCGCGCCACGGCCGAGGCCGCCGGCGTGCCGTTCTTTACCGATCCCGCCCAGATGATGGACGAGGTCAAGCCCGAGGCCGTCATCATCGCCACGCCCAACGACCTGCACCTGGTCGTTGCCCGCGAGGCCGTCAAGCGCAACATCGTGCCGCTGGTCGAAAAGCCGATCTCCAACGACCTCGAGGACGCCCAGGCCTTCGCCGCCGAGGCCGAGACCGCCGGCGTGCCCGTGCTCGTGGGTCAGCACCGTCGCCACAACCCCTTCGTCAACAAGGCCAAGGAGATCATCGAGTCCGGCGAGCTGGGCAAGCTCACCGTGTCGAGCTTCCACTACATGATCTATAAGAACGACGAGTACTTCGATGTTGAGTGGCGTCGCAAGAAGGGTGCCGGCCCGATCCCGGTCAACCTGGTGCACGACGTCGACCTGCTCCGTTACCTGCTGGGCGAGCCCGTCGCCGTCCAGGGCATGCAGTCCAGCGCCGCCCGCGGTTTTGAGACCGAGGACTCCGCCGTGGTCAACGTCCGCTTTGCCGATGGCGCGCTTGCGAGCATGACCATCTCCGACGCCACCGCCAGCCCCTGGAACTGGGAGGCCACCGCTCGCGAGGACCCGCAGTACCGTCCCTTCGACGCCGACGCCTACTTTATCGGCGGCACCAAGGGCGCCCTGTCGCTGCCCCGCCTGCACCAGTTCTCCTACGACGGCGCCTCCAACTGGCACAAGCCGCTGCAGATGGAGATTCCGGCTGTGGACCCGGCGCTGCCGCACAAGATGCAGCTCAAGCACTTTGTGAAGGTCGTCCGCCGCGAGGTCGAGCCCGTCGTGACCCCCGCCGACAACGTCAAGACGCTCACGCTTCTCAACGCCGTCAAGGAGGCCGCCGAGACCGGCCAGCTCGTCGAGCTGTAAAGGGCTTGGGCGTGGCGCGGTAAACCCTACGCCACGCCCCTTTGGCCCGCCACAAATAAGCCCCTCTTCTTCGCCCCGCGAGCAGCCTCCTGCCGCGGGGCTTTTTTGACTACGTTGGTTATGATTTTCTTGGCCCGGGGGGCTATTTTGCGCCTCGGCTTGAATCGTCCGCCACGAAATGGGCCCATCTACTACGTTTAGCCGACTACCCTCAACCATGCCAATTTTCGCGAAATCAAAACCGCAGGTAGACAGCTTGCCGATTTTCGGAAAAACCAGGTATGGTCGACCCATACGGGTCAAACGTAGTAGATAGGCCGTTTTCGTGGCACAGCCCTAAAAAACAGTCTTTTTGAGTAGTCTTTTTGGGACGGAGCGGGTGGTATCCTTGGTAGCTCTGTGCTGCAAACGCACCTTAAACGCAAGGAGTTCCATGGATCTTATCGCCCAGCTCGCCCGCGAGCTCAACCTTAAGGCCGCCAACGTCGAGGCGGCCGTCAAGCTCATCGACGAGGGCAACACCATCCCCTTTATCTCACGCTACCGCAAGGAAGCCACGGGCGGCATGGACGACGTCGCCCTGCGCGCGCTCGACGAGCGCCTGTCCTACCTGCGCAATCTTGAGCAGCGTAAAGACGACGTCATTCTGCTCATCGATGCCCAGGGCAAACTCACGCCCGAGCTCGAGCAGCAGATCCGCGAGGCCACGCAGCTCCAGCGCGTCGAGGACCTCTACAAGCCCTACCGCAAAAAGCGCATGACCCGCGCGCAAAAGGCCCGCGAGGCAGGTCTAGAGCCGCTCGCCAATATGATCATCACGCAGGCATCCGCCAAGGGCAGCGCACTCGATGCCGCCGCGGCATACGTCAACGAGGAGGCCGGCTTCGACACGCCCGAGAAGGCACTCGCCGGCGCCGCCGACATCGTGGCCGAGACGGTGGCTGAGGATCCCGAGAACGTCGCCGACCTGCGCGCCTTTACGCAAAACACCGCCGATATCGTCGTCGAGGCCACCGACCCCGCCGAGAAGACTCCCTACGAGCCCTACTACAACTTTGACGAGCCGCTGCGCCGCATCCCCAACCACCGCGTGCTGGCCATCGACCGCGGCGAGCGCGAGGGCAAACTCCGCGTGCGCGTGAACGTCGACGGCGCCGCCGCCACGGCGCGCCTCGGCAGCCGCTGGCCCCGCCGCCAGGGCGTCTTTGCCCCGGTCTTCGATGCCGCCATCGCCGATGGCTACAAGCGCCTGATGGCCCCCTCGCTTGAGCGCGAGGCTCGCGCCAAGCTCACCGTCCGCGCCCAGACCGAGGCCATCAACGTCTTTGCCAAGAACCTTGAGGGCCTGCTCTCGGCCCGCCCCGTCCGCGGCGCCCGCGTGCTCGCGCTCGACCCGGGCTACCGCACCGGCTGCAAGGTCGCCGTCATGGACGAGACCGGCAAGCTGCTCGACCACGGCGTGGTCTACCCCACCAAGCCACGCCACGACATCGCCGGCACCAAGC
The DNA here is from genome assembly GCA_934667065.1 of uncultured Collinsella sp. Lineage (GTDB taxonomy): Bacteria > Actinomycetota > Coriobacteriia > Coriobacteriales > Coriobacteriaceae > Collinsella. The sequence continues at coordinate 91,572 of CAKULD010000007.1, read as the reverse complement.
GCGAGCTCGCCCGCCTCGTCAAGAAGGACGGCGTCAACACCATCGTCATCGGCAACGGCACCGCCAGCCGCGAGACCGAGGAAGTCGTCTCGGAGTTCATTGCCGAGCAGGCGCCCAGCCTTCGCTACACCATCGTGAACGAGGCCGGTGCGTCGGTGTACTCCGCCTCCGAGCTCGCAAGCCAGGAGTATCCCGATCTTGACGTCACCGTTCGCGGCGCCATGAGCCTGGGCCGCCGCCTGCAGGACCCGCTGGCCGAGCTCGTCAAGATTCCGCCCCAGTCCATCGGCGTGGGCCAGTACCAGCACGATCTTGACCAGGCCGAGCTTTCGCGCACGCTAGGCCACGTGGTGGAGGACGTCGTCAACCGAGTGGGCGTCGACGTCAACACCGCAAGCGCGAGCCTGCTGGGCTACGTGTCGGGCATCACGCCGAGCGTGGCCAAGAACATCGTTGCCTACCGCGAGGAAAACGGCGCCTTTACCGATCGCCGCCAGCTCAAGAAGGTCCCCAAGCTGGGGCCCAAGGCATATCTCAACGCCGCGGGCTTTCTGCGCATCAGCGGTGGCAAGAACCCGCTCGACGCGACAAGCGTCCACCCCGAAAGCTACGAGGTAGCCACGTCCGTCCTGGAGCGTGCCGGTGTGGCGGCCAGCGAGCTCAGCCGTGGCGGCGTGCCCGACATCGAGCGCCGCCTGGGCAGCATCTCGGCGCTGGCAAGCGACCTGGACTGCGGCACCCTCACGCTCATCGACATCGTCAACGAGCTCAAGAAGCCCGGCCGCGACCCGCGCGACGACGCACCCGAGGTGGTCTTTAGCCGCTCGGCACTTTCCATCGACGATCTGGAGCCCGGCATGGAACTCAAGGGTACAGTGCGCAACGTTGTGGACTTTGGCGCCTTTGTCGACGTGGGCGTGCACCAGGACGGCCTCGTACACATCTCCAAGCTGGCCGACCGCTTCGTCAAGCACCCCAGCGACGTGGTGCGTGTCGGCGACACGGTGAAGGTGTGGGTCGAGAAGGTCGACCGAGACCGCAAAAAGATCTCCCTCACCATGGTGCAGGGGAAGTAACAGCAAAAGGCGAACCACCGCCGCCCATCGTTGAACTTGCAAGTTTTTCTCACCAGATGGGAAAAACTTGCAAACTTTGCAAGTTTTTGTTACGCTCTGAGAAAAACTTGCAGATTGGACGAACGATGAACGGGCAGCCCGTAGCAAGGGACAACTACCTCAAGAAGCTGATCGCCTTTCGCGATTCAGATGTTATCAAGGTCGTCACTGGCATGCGGCGATGCGGCAAATCAACGCTGCTCGACATGATGCGCTCCTATCTTGCCAAAGACGGCGTACCAACCGAATGCCTCCTCTCTTTTCGAATGGAATCATTCGACCTCGAAGGAATTCGCGATTGGCGCGAGCTTTACCGCTATGTCGTCGAGCGGATGCCGTCGAGCGGGAAATGCTACCTCTTCTTCGACGAGCTGCAAGAAGTTGCCAGCTGGGAGAAAGCCATCAACGCACTTCGCGTCGACAAAGACTGCGACATTTACATTACGGGTTCGAATGCATTTTTGCTCTCCAGCGAGATAGCAACCCTGATCTCGGGAAGATACGTCGAGATCAGAATGCACCCGTTGTCTTTCTCCGAATATCTCGACTTCCTTGGCCCAACCGAAATCACGAGCAGATATGCCGTCTTTGGGAAGGAAGAAATTACCCCGATCGACGAGCTGCTCGACCGATACCTGAAATTTGGAGGCCTCCCCTATCTCGCCATTTCCGGTCTGCCCGAACGAGAGATGAAAGACTATATTTGGAGCACCTACCAGACCATTGTCGGTCGCGACATCTTGGCCCGGGAGGCCCGCCGAGGACGGAGGGCCGTAACGAGCAGAGACCTGCTCGACAGAGTTTGCGCCTACCTGGCCGACAACATCTCAAACCCAACATCGATCAACAAGATCGTCGGCTCTTTGAATGAAAGCGGAACTAAAACCTCGCACGGCGTCATCGACACCTGCGTGTCGGCGCTCGAGGAAACCTATATCTTCTCCCATGCCCGCCGATTTGACATCAAAGGGCGCGAGGTGCTCAAAACCGGAGGAAAATACTATATCGAGGACCTTGGACTCCGTGCCTACCTCGACGGTTATCGAGGCAGCGATAGCGGACGCGCCCTCGAAAACGCCGTATATAACCGCCTCGTCATCGATGGGTATCGGGTTTTCACGGGGCACATGCGGAATGCCGAGATTGATTTCGTCGCTATCGGTGACGGAGCGGACCGCAAGTTTATCCAGGTCACGAACGCCATTGATGAGGAAGCCACGCGCAATCGAGAGCTGCGCCCCTTCGAGCTGAAATCGCTCGAGAAGGTTGCCGCCGGTTACGAGAAGATCCTCGTCGTCCGTCATGGCGATCACCCTACGGACATAGACGGCATCAGAATCGTTTCGGCTGTCGATTTTCTGCTTGGGCGTTTCTAGCATCGATATCACTCATCGCGACGATTCGCTCATCGAAGACGGGTACGTCTGACAGATTATTCGAACCCGTCCCATGCGACCGTCGCTCGCCATGGTGCAGGGGAAGTAAAACGCCAAAGCAAGGGTCCCCCCTCTCGTGACGTGCAAAATCGCGAGTATTCTGCAATTTCCGCCGTTCCGAACGCCCCTCAGAGGCAATAAAGTCAAAAACAGCCCCCGTTTTAGCGTCATCAGAGCCAAAACGGGGGCTGTTCTATGCTTCAACTAGCCGATAAAAGTGTTTACCATGCAGAATACTCGCGATTTTGCACGTCGCAGGCGGGGGTACCTTGCCCATGGCAGGATATGGAAGCCAAGTGCTTACATGACGGCAAGCTCGTGTCGGCAGCCCCGGCCTTTCCTTTGCCTAGCGCGACCCTCGCGAAGCGCGTGAGCGATAGGGAAAGGAAAGGCCGGGGCGAACTGCCCACGGCGGTGGCCAGTGTTCGCGTTACGGCAGGATATGGAAGCCGAGCGAGGCGATATCCTTGGCAAAACCGCGGACGGTGTCGAGCGAAACCTCGTACGGGTCGCGGCCGATGTTCTTGCGCTTGGCCAGGATGCTGTTGGGCACCGTGATGATCTGGCAGCCGCAGGCCTCTGCCTGGTAGATGTTGATGAGCTCGCGCGTGGACGCCCACAGGACCTCGCAGTTGGGCTTGGCGGCGGCCTTCTTGACCGACTCCGTCATAAACGGAATGGGGTCGACGCCGGTATCGGCGATACGGCCGGCAAAGAGCGAAATGATGGACGGCGTCTCGGCGTCAACAGCCTCGACCATCTCGTCGACCTGCTCGGGCGTAAAGATGGTGGTGACGTTGACCTTGATGCCATCGGCCGAAAGCTTGCGGACCAGCTCGGCGGTGGACTCGCCCTTGGTAGTCACGCACGGAATCTTGACGTAGACGTTGTCGGCCCAGGTAGCGATCTCGCGCGCCTCGACCTCCATGGTCTCGACGTCGTCGGCAAAAACCTCAAACGACACGGACACATCGGTGATGTGGGCCAGGACCTCCTTGGCAAACGCACGGTAATCCGTCACGCCGCCCTTCTTCATAAGGGACGGATTGGTCGTGAAGCCCTGAACGTTGCCGTTCTCGTACATGTCGAGCATGCCCTCGAGGTTTGCACCGTCAGCGAACACCTTGATTGCCATCTGCCTGATTCCTTTCGTTTGCATACGGCCGGTAAACTGCTAAACACTTTACCTATGTTTATCAAGGCGTGAACTGCGAGTTTTTATCATCTCGGCGAACGGTATAAACACCTCAGTGTTTGGATTGATAAATCGATTGAGCATGCAAAAGCAAAGAGTCGCAGTTTGAGCAAACGTCAGAACGCGGGATTCATTAGATGAGGCCGAAATGCTGCATCGCTGTGACGGTGCCGTCGTGGGCGACATCGTCGGTCACGTAGTCGGCGACCGCCTTGACCTCGGGCATGGCGTTGCCCATGGCTACGGCCGTCTCCACGGCGGCGAGCATGCCCAGGTCGTTACCCGAATCGCCAAAACCAAAAGTGCACGCATTACCCGCACGGCCCAGATACTCCAGCGCCCGCGCCACACCCACGCCCTTGTCGATGCCCTTGGGGCTGAGCTCGCGGTTCTGGCCACCGGTATTGCACAGCTCAAAGTTGCGCTCGATAAAGCCGTCATCGTTGGCCACGCACGCCAAGTTGGGCGCGTTCAGGCACACCTTGCCCACGCGCAGACGACCGTCGACGCGCATCTCCTCGGCGCCATGCACCACGGTGGTACCGATCAGAGACGACTGTTCAACACCCGCAGGCTCCAGAGCAAAGGTTGCTCCATTGGTCTCGAAAAAGGCCTCGAATCCTACCGAGATAATGCGGCGTGCAAGTTCCTCGGCGACATCCTCGGCAAAGCAGTCCTCGTGCACCACATGACCCTCGACCTCGAGCGTGGCGCCCGCCATGGCAACGATGCCTTCGGGATCCAGCTCGCGCAGACTGTCGGCGATGAGCCACAGAGGGCGGCCGGTGCAGATAAACGCCTTGTGACCCGTATCGCGCAGCGTGTGGAACGCCTCGACGACCGCCTGCGAGGGACGAACCGCCGAAAAATCCTTATCGGTCATATCGTCGGGGTCGAACGACGTCAGCGTGCCGTCAACGTCAAAAAAGAGCACGGCGGAATCGGGGCACGCATCAATCATATGGGTTCCTTTCGAGGGCGGGGGCAAACGGAGCATCCATCATATAATGGAGCGACGCAACCAGAGAGGTCACCCATGGAATTTTACGCAAGCTGCCCCGAGGGCTTTGAATCCGCACTCGCCGACGAGCTCAAGCGGCTCGGGCTTTCGCATGTCCGCCGCCTGAAGGGCCGCGCCACGTTTGAGGGCGAGCTCGAAGAGGGCTACCGCGCCTGTCTGTGGTCGCGCCTGGCCAGCCGCGTGTTTGTGGTACTTGGGCGCTTTGAGGCACGGGATGCCGACGAGCTGTACGACGGCGTGTACGACATCGCCTGGGAGAGCATCGTCCGCCCGGGCGCCACCATCGCCATCACCGCCCGCGGCGTGACCGAGCAGCTGCGCAACACGCGTTTCTCGGCCCTGCGCGCCAAGGACGCGCTGTGCGACCGCCTGGCCGAGACCACGGGCCACCGCGCCGACGTCGACGCCGCCGACCCCGACGTTCACCTGCTGCTTTCGCTGCGTCAGCGCCGCGCGAGCATCAGCCTGGACCTTTCGGGCGACCCGCTGTTCAAGCGCCTGCCGCCCGCCGCGACCCGCGCTGGCGAGGGCACGCACGTGCTGCGCCCCGACTACGCCGCGCTGGTGCTGGCGCAGGTTGGCTGGACCACGCTGTGCGAGTGCGAGCTGACGGCCGACGATTACGAAAACGAGGCCCTGCCCACGCTGATCGACGCCTCGTGCGCCGGCGGCGGCCTGCTGCTGGAGGCTGTAAATATCCTGACCGATCGCGCTCCGGGCGCCGCTCGTGAGCACTGGGGCTTTGAGGGCTGGCAGCTGCACGATGCCGCCCTGTGGGAGCAGCTGCTTGCCGAGGCGCGCGAGCGCGAGACCGCAGCCCGCGAGCGCCAGGCGCGCATCGTCGCCGTGGACATTGACCCCGCCGCCCGCAAAACCGCCGAGCTCATGGTCAAGTGCGCCGGCTACAAGCGCTTTGTCGATTTTTGCGCCGCCAAGTCTGCCACCGTGCTGGATCACGCGGGCGCTGTCGCCGGCGCCGCCATCGTCGCGGACACCACCGAGACCCCGCTGTCGCTCATGCACGATGCCATGACGCTCATCGGCGAGCTGCGCCGTGTGCCCGAGCTCGCCTCGGCACCGGTCGCCGCGCTCACCCGCGACGGATTGCTGGCCCGCGCGCTCCACGCCGAGCCCGAACGCTCCATCGCCGTCATGCCCAATAACGAGGAAGCAGCTATCGAGGTCTGGCCCTCGCTCGACCACGCCGCAGCGGCGTTTGAAGCCGCGACCAGCGCGGATGCCGTGGGCGAGGCCGCAGATGCCGGCGACGCCGACGACGAGACCGGCGCCGTGCCCGCCATGCCTGAGCCCGCTGCCACGCTCGACCTGGGTGACGGCAAGCCGCTGCCCGTGCTCATCCCCGAGTCCGAGCAGTTCGCCAACCGCCTGCGCAAGAATGCCCGCCTGCGCCGCAAGTGGGCCAAGCGCGAGGGCGTGAGCTGCTACCGCGTCTACGATGCCGACCTGCCCGACTACTCCGCCGCCATCGATCTGTACGAGGGCTGCCCGCAGACCCCGGGCCGCTGGCTCGTCATCGCCGAATACGCCGCACCCAAGACCATCGACCCCGCGCTGGCTCAGGCCCGCATGCTCGACATCCTGGCCATCGCGCCGCGCATCCTGGATGTCCCCGCCGAGCACATGCACGCCAAGGCCCGCATGCGCTCGCGCGGCGGCTCGCAGTACGGCAAGCAGGGCGCCGGCAAGGGCGGCTCGGGCGAGCGCGCCAACATCGCGCGCCGCCGCCTGCCGCTCATCGAGGAGGGCGGCCTCACCTTTGCCGTCAACTTTGACGACTACCTGGATGTGGGCATCTTCCTGGACCACCGCGTCACCCGCAACCTGGTACGCGAGCACGCCAAGCAGGCACGCCGTTTCCTCAACCTGTTCGCCTACACCGGCACCGCCACCTGCTACGCGGCCGATGGCGGCGTCGAGGAGACCGTGACGGTCGACCTCTCGAACACCTATCTGGACTGGGCCGAGCGCAATATGCGCCAGAACGGTTTTGTGGGCCCGCAGCATCACTTTGTGCGCGACGACGTGCTCGCCTGGATTCGCGACCAGCGCCAGACGCGCAATCGCTGGGACCTGATCTTTGTCGACCCGCCCACGTTCTCGAACTCGTCCAAGATGGGCCGCCGCACCTGGGATGTCCAGCGCGACCACGTTGAGCTGCTGGCCGGTGTATCGCGCCTGCTCACGCAGGGCGGCCATGCCATCTTTAGCTGCAACCTGCGTGGCTTCCGCCCCGAGACGCGCAAGCTCGCGCGCGCGGGCGTGGTGCTACAGGACATTACGGCGCAGACCATCCCCGATGACTTCGCACGCAACCAGAAGGTGCACCACTGCTATATCGTGCGCCGCCTGCCCATCGAGGACGCCATGGCCGAGGTCGGCTTTAGTGCCGAGGAGATTGCCGAGCGCGTTGAGGAGCTGCGCAACCCCGAGGCCCGCAAGCCCCGCGCGACCGCGCCCAAGCCGAACGCTGGCGGCAAGCCGCACGGCGACGGCAAGCCCTCCCCCGCCGGCAAGCCCAAAAAGAAGAAGTTCTACGCCAGCAAGCCCAAGGGCAAATAAAAAAGTTGCGGTGGAATATGGACTGTTTGGCCGCCAAATCGGCCATTTCCGTCCGTATTTCACCGCAACTCATGAGGGGGATGTGGGCGATGGGCTATCCTTGGGTGACCAGGCGATAGCCGATGCCTACGTGGGTTTGGATGTAGCGTGGATGTGCGGGGTCCGCCTCGATCTTTTTACGCAGCGTGCCCATAAAGACGCGCAGGCTCGCCAGGTCGCTCTTGGTCGCGGTGCCCCAAATCTCGTGCAGAATAAACTGATGCGTGAGCACCTTGTCGGCATTGTGCGCCAGCAGGCACAAAAGCTTGTACTCGATCGGGGTCAGGTGCAGCTCCTCGCCATCCATCGTCGCAATACCGGCATCAAAGTCGATATGCAGCTCGCCGGTATCGAACGTGCCCTCGGACGAACCCACACCTATCTGCGCATACGAAAGGCGCCTGAGCGTGGTACGGATGCGCGCGAGCAGCTCCTCGACCGAAAACGGCTTGGTCAGGTAATCGTCGGCACCGGCATCGAGCGCGCGAATCTTGTCCGCGTCCTCGCTACGCGCCGAGACCACGATAATCGGCATGCCCGACCACGCGCGCACCGACTCGACCACCTTGACGCCATCCATGTCGGGTAGGCCCAGATCAAGGAGAACAATACTCGGCGCCTGCGACGAGGCGGCGGCAATGGCGGCATGGGCGGTCTCCACGGCCATATGGCGCAGACCATGTGCCTCGAGTGCGGCAACGATGAGGCTGCGGACGGCGGGATCGTCCTCAACAACCAAGATGAGCGGTTTCACGGCAGAGTTCGGCACAGCGCTACTCCTTATCAAACGAAACGTCGGCGGTGGGAAGCTCGATCGTAAAGACCGAGCCGTGCGGGTCCGCCGCGGCAACTTCTATGCTACCGCCATGCGCCAGCGCAATGGAGCGGCAGAGCGAAAGTCCCAGGCCCACGCTGCGATGGCTGTCGGCCAAGCCATGGTTGGCGGTGTAGAACGACTCAAAGATGCGGCCGCGGTCCTCGGGCGCAATGCCAGGGCCGTCATCGGCGACCGAGCACGTCACGCGCCCCTCGTCGACACCAATCGAAATCACGATATGCGAGCCCGCCGGCGTATACGTGATGGCGTTGTTCACCAGGTTCACCACAAGCTGCACCATCAGGCGCGCATCGACATTGACGAGCGCCGGCTCATCGCACGGCACCACCTTAAGGTCGTGCTCGCTCACGGCCGGGTTCACGTGGCGCAGGGCCTCTTCCACAATGTCATCCATGAGCTCGAGCGTAGTCGAAAGATGCATGCCGCCGCCTTCGAGTTTGGTGATGGCGAGCAGGTTCTCGACGGTGGCGTTGAGCCATTGCGCATCAGAGCGAATGGACAGGAGCATGCCGCGGCGCGTCTGGGCATCGAGCACCGCGGTGCCGGTCGAGCCCTGGTCGAGCAGAACGTCGGCGTTACCCGAGATACTGGTGAGCGGCGTGCGCAGGTCGTGCGAGATGGAGCGCAGCAGGTTGGCGCGCAGCTGCTCATTTTTGGCAAGCACCGCCGCCTCTTCGCGGGCCTCCACGGCGCGGGCGCGATCGAGCGCCAGCTCGCCTTCGCTCACGATAGCATCGGCAAGTGTCCGCTCCTCGTGCGTCAGCGCATCGGGCTCGGCGACAATGGCCAGCACACCCATCACCGAGGAAGGCTTACCTTCGCGCACCATGGCATCACCCGAGCGTACGGTGAGGTAGATGCCGTAAAACGCCGAGCCGCCATAGGTGGCATCGAGCGGCGTTCCCACGTAAGCCGAAGCCGAGAGCAGCGGCGGCATCTGGGGCGCCAGCTGATGTATCGACGCGGCATCGCCCACCGCCGTGTACGTCGCTCGCGGCAGTAGGTCATCGCTCTCTTCATCGGCGCTGTACCACACGACCGGACAGCCCGAAAGACGCGCCAGTTGCGTGGCCATGGCGTGCACGATCTGCTGCTGATCGGCACAGCGCTGCAGCATACGGTTGGTCTCGAGCACCATCTGCGTGCGACGGTCGCTGGCCGCGGCCTGCGCCAGCGCACGGCGCAGCGCCAGGGAGATGGAGCTCGACACGAGCGAGACCAAAAACATGATCACAAACATGCCGGGATAGATGCGGTCGATAAACGTCAGCGAATACCGGGGGTCGATAAACAAAAAGTTATAGAGCGCCACGGCGGCGGCAGACGTGAGCAAGCAGTACAGGCGGCTCCAGGTAAAAAACGCGCACAACTGCACGGCAAGCACGTAGACGATCATAATGCTAGGGGCAATTCCGGGGTGGTCGAGCAGCGCGCCGATAACCGTCGCCGCCAGCAACAACCCCGCCGAGACGCCAAGATCGTACAGGGGACCGCGCCGCGTCAGCGTCGTGCGTCGCCACCAAAAGTTATCGGCAAGATCGCTATCCACCCGAGCGTCCATGCGCACCGCGCCCTCCCTCAAAACAAAAACCACCACGAAGGGGACAGGCACCTTTGTGGTGGTTTCCCTCGTGGTGGTTTCTAGTGTAAAGCCTTTACAGTCTGCGGTCGCTAGACAAACAGCACGTGCGCGAGCAGGGCGCACACGCACACCGCAGCAAACACCAGCGCCACGACTGAGATCACGCGATCGGCCATGTCCATGTTGGCACGGTTCGTAAAGAACTGGTCCTCGGCGGCGTCGATGCCCGCCTCGCGGACATCGAGTGTCCTTGCATCCATGTTTACCTCCCCGGCTTTCATTTCATCCATCGATAATCAACTCCGTGTAGCCCGCCGACGTCTACGGACGCTCACCGGGGGCCAGACGCTGCATTTTGTTCACAGCCTTGAACTTGGTGAACAGCGGTACATACTCAAAGCTCACGTTGGAGTTCTCCAGGCCGTACCAGCGCGCGGGCGTGCCGGCGGCGCGGCGGATGATGTACTTGAGCGTGATGGCCGTGCGCTCGCTGGGCTCCACGTCGCTCTCGGGCGCCAGCAGCTTGCGGATCATGACGAACTTGAACGTGCCGATGTTGCCCGGGTCCTTGTAGACCGAGTAGTCGTGCTTTTGCGCGGGCAGCTCGCCGGTGGCGGCAAGATCCTGAACGACCTGACGCAGGTAGGCGTTAACGCGCTGGTTGACCTTATAGCCCAGGTACAGATGCACACGGAACACGTAGTCGGTGTCGAACGTCTCGACCGAATAGGCAAACGTGTATGGCTCGTCCATGGTCTCGACGTTCACAAACCACCAGGCGCGGGCGCGCTTGGGATGCTTGTCCAGAATCGAGTAGACAATGTCGCGGTCGATGTAATCGGTATGGGTGTCCTTAGTCAGGTACACGATGTTGTCGCTCATGCGCTCGTAGCGGTCGTCGTCGCGCAGACGCTTGAGCTGCGGCAGATAGCTGCGCAGCGGCAGCAGCGTAAACTGGCGCTGCTCGACCGCCGTGCCGTTGTACCAGCACACCATGACGCCCATGATGAGCGCGGCCATGAGGATGGTGAAGTAGCCGCCGTGGAAGAACTTGGTGAGCGAGCTCACAAAGAAGAAGCCCTCGAGCATAAGGAAGAAAGCGGCGAAGATATACGGCGCGACCTTGAGCCCGCGATCGATATGCAGGTAGAAGAACAGCAGCAGCGTCGTGCACATCATGGTGAGCGTGATGGCCAGGCCGTAGGCCGCCTCCATGTGCGCCGAGCTCTGGAACAGCAGCACCACGATGATGCAACCCACGAGCATGACGTTATTGACCATGGGAATATAGAGCTGGCCCTTGGTCTCGGCAGGATAGAAGACCTGCATGTGGGGCATGAGGTCCAGACGGCTGGCCTCGGACACCAGCGAGAACGCACCGGTGATGAGCGCCTGCGAGGCGATGATGGCCGCGACGGTGGAAAGGCCGACGGCAAACGGACGCAGGCCCGGGGCGAGCATCTGGTAGAACGGGTTGAGGTCGGCGATGCCCATGAGCTCCGGATTGCCGGCGTTGTTGATGAGCCAAGCGCCCTGACCCATGTAGGACAGCAGCAGGCAGCACTTAACGAACGGCCAGGTGGCGTAGATGTTGCCGCGGCCCACATGGCCCATGTCGGAGTAGAGCGCCTCGGCGCCGGTGGTGGCCAGGAAGCAGCTGCCCAGGATCATGATGCCCGCATGGTTGTTGGGGCTCAGCAAAAAGCTGATGCCACGCACCGGGTTGAGGCACAGCAGCACCGCGGGATGCTGGAAGACAAAGAACAGACCCGTGCCGCCCAGGAACAGGAACCACAGCGTCATGATGGGGCCGAAGGCGCGGCCGATCTTGGCCGTGCCGATGCGCTGCACCAAGAAGAGCACAATGATAATGGCGAGCGTGATGGCCACGACGCGACTCTGGTCGTCACCCAGCACGGCGTGCACCGCCGGGATGGTGCGCAAACCTTCGATGGCCGTGGTCACGGTGACGGCAGGCGTCAGGATGCCGTCGGCAAGCAGCGCGGCACCACCCAGCATGGCGGGGATGATGAGCCACTTGCCGCAACGCTTGACCAGGCTGTACAGGGCGAAGATACCGCCCTCGCCGTGGTTGTCGGCCCGCAGCGAGATGAGCACGTACTTGACGGTCGTCAGCAGCGTGACCGTCCATACGACAAGCGAGAGCGCGCCGAGCACGAACTCCTCCGTGACGCTTCCGATGCCGCCGTTGCCGGCAACGAGTGCCTTGGTCACATACATGGGGCTGGTGCCGATATCGCCATACACCACGCCCAGCGTGACGAGCATCGCCGAGATGCTCACAGGAATCGCAGCGTGCGAAGCCGTCTCTTTGGCCTTTTGTTCCATAAGCCAGTTTCCTCCCAACTTTAATGTTCGAAGGGATTATAGGTAATCGGCCCATGCTTACACGGCACTGTTTGCCCAGCTAGATAAACATTTATGCGGCCTTTATGCCAGCCTGACGCAACTGCAATGAATGTGGCAAAGGGATTGCCCCTTTGCCACATCGTCTCATCCGTTACTTGCCGAGCCAGTTCTTGAACCACCACTCCATGGAGCGGCTCATCTCGGCCATAAAGGGACTCGTGTGCTTGCGGGTGTAGATATCCACCACGCGCTCGCCCACCTCGCGGGCGTGCGGTCGGAACATCGCATCCATCTCGGCCACCTGCGCATCCATGGTCGCGGCGTCGGCGCGGCGGTAGTGCTCCTCGTGCACCAGGTTCACCACGGGATGCGCGATCGCCGGGCGCTCCTTACGGGGCGTGCCGATAATGAGCATCGACAGCGGCATGGTATAGGGCGGCAAATCGAGCAGCGCGGCAACCTCCTCGGCATTCTCGACGATGTCGCCGATGTAGCAGCTTCCCAGCCCCAGGGCCTCGGCGGCGACCACGGCGTTTTGCGCGGCGATCACGGCATCCTGCGCTGCGATGGCAAAGTCGCCCAGGCCCGGTGCGCGGCGGGGCTGCTTGCCCGTACGCTCGACAAACTCGGACTCAAAGCAGCCAACGTGCTCAAACAGATCAATCCACTTGGCGTAGTCGACCACAAATATTAGTGCCCACGGGGCCTTGGCGATCATGGGCTGGTGGTCGCACAGGTCGGCCAGACGGTCGAGCGTAGCCTGCTCGCGAATGCTCACGATGGAATACATCATCATGGCACCGGCAGACGGAGCACGGCTTGCGGCATGCAGGATCGCCGCGCGCTGCTCGTCGGTCACCGCTACGGGGCGTCCGTCCTCATCGCGCGCAAAGGCACGTGTGGAAGAACGTTGCTCCAAGATGTCCAGCACCGCGTTGCCCGTAGCTTCGACCGGATAGCCGCCGGCGTCCACGCCCACGACACCACCGCAGCACTCAACGTCCGTCTTGCAAACCTGCTCGTTCATCGCCTCATCCTCGCCAATTCTTTAAGAAGCCTTTACGTTTCCGTGTAATTCCCGTCCATTATCGCGCAGGTCGACACTCCATTGCGCAACACCGCCACACCCGCGCGTTATTATGGCTGGTTGTTGTGCGCAGCCCTCAAATGCTGCGCATATCTTGGTAACAATCAGGTAAACCCCCGCTTTCGTAGGTTCTAAGTTTGTGAGGAGTCTCAGCATGTTCGCAGCCGCTATCTCGCTCGTCGGTCTTGCGGCGACCGTCTACCTTGTTTTGCGCGAAGCCAAGGCCATTCGCGCGCAGTCGGGCGCCGTCGCCAAGAGCGCTCTTGGATGGAGTGTCGCCTTTGGCCTGTTCCAGCTCTTTTTGACCGTCTGGGGCGCCATTGGCCTCGTGGCGCAAAACGAGCCGCTCGCCTTTGTGATGCTCATCCTGACCAACGCCATTCTCACCGGCTGCGCCTGGGCGAGCATCGCCCGCGATCGCATCGCACCGCGCGTCTTTGCGTTCGCCTCAACCGACGCCCCCGCCCCCACGGGCAAGCTCGCCCGCCTGCGTGGCGCCTTTGTGGGCCACCCGCTCGTCGCCTCCGTGCTGTGCCTGCTGCTCGCCGGCGTCTTTGCGCTGCTGGGCATGGAGATCTCGTCCAACCACGACTTTACCTGGGTCTACCCCCTGTGCATCCTGCTTGAGTGGGCCATCATCACCACTCTCATGACCGGCCTGTTCTTCCTGTTCCAGCGCCACGGTGCGGCTCCCGCCGTTTTGGCCTTCGCTCTCTTTGTCCTGGGCATTGCCGAGTTCTTCGTCATCACGTTTAAATCCATGCCCATCCAGCCGGGCGACCTTTCGGCCATCTCCACCGCCGCCGCGGTCGCCGGCAACGGCTACACCTTCTCGATCTCGCTGTTCTGCGTGCTGTCGATGGGCTTTACCGCCATCGGCATGCTGCTGTGCGAGTACGCCGGCATCGTGGCGCCGCACCGCCAGAAGGGTGCCGCCAACGCCAAGCGCATGCTGCTCACCAACCTGCTCGTGGCCGTGCTGTGCCTGGGCGGCGTGACCGCGCACGTCACGCTCATCGACTACTACAACACCCTGGGCATCACTGTGTACACCTGGCGCCCGCTCGAGAGCTACTGGCGCGAGGGCTACCTGCCCGCCTTTATTAGTGCGGCGCAATCCATCAAGCCGCCCAAACCCGCCGACTACTCCGTCGACGACGCCAAGGCCACGCTCAAAAAATACGCCAAGGCCTACGACAAGTCCGATGCCGCCAAGAGCGATGAGCGCGCCGCAGCAAAGGAGCAGTTCGATAGCGAGAAGCCCACGGTCATCGCCATCATGAACGAGACCTTCTCGGATCTGTCGATCTACCAGAACATGCGCGCCGGCTACGAGGGCCCGCAGTACTTTAAGAGCCTGTCCAACTGTCTCAGCCGCGGCAAGCTCTACGTGAGTGCCTACGGCGGCGGCACCGCCAATACCGAGTTTGAGTTCCTGACCGGCAACTCCATGGCCAACCTGGGCTCGGGCGTGTACCCCTACACCATCTACAACATGGAGACGACCGGGAACCTGGCAGAGCAGTTCAAGTCGCTCGGCTATGCCACCACGGCCATGCACCCCAACCACGCGACCAACTGGAACCGCGAGAACGTCTACAAGGACTTTGGCTTTGACCAGTTCCTGTCCATCAACGACTTCCAGGGCGCCGATACCCTGCGCGGCATGGTGACCGACCAGGCCACCTACGACAAGATTCTTGAGTTGCTCAACCAGAACGCCGACCCGCAGTTTATCTTCGATGTGACCATGCAGAACCACTCGGGCTATGACACGGGTCTGGTGCCGCTCGACAAGCAGGTGCACCTGAACATCGACACGACCGACCTGGATGCCAAGACCGTCGAGGACGGCACGCTATCCGATGTCGACGAGTACGTCTCGTGCATCGAGCAGTCCGACCAGGCGCTGCGCTACTTCCTCAACGCCCTGAGCAAGCTCGACCGCAAGGTGGTCGTGGTGTTCTGGGGCGACCACCAGCCGTTCTTCCCGTCCAAGTTCAATGACAAGTGGTTTACCGACGAGGATGACGCCACCCACCAGGAGCGCTTGTGGCAGACCGACTACATCATCTGGGCTAACTACGATGTCGCCGGCTGCGACCAGACGAGCGAGACCGACGACCTGTCCACCAACTACCTGTCCACCCAGCTTATGCAGCTGATCGGCGCCCCGCTTTCCGACTACCAGAAGGCGCACATGACGCTGCGCGAGTCGCTGCCCGCCATCAACTCCGTGGGCTACGAGGACGCCAGCCTGCGCTGGGCGCTCTCCTCCAACGTCACCGGCGATGACGCCGTTGCTGCCGCTGCCACCAAGGCACGCGAGGATTACGCCAAGATGCAGTACTACGAGATGTTCCGCGACGGCAAGAATGTCTACACCGAGCACTTCCAGACCGAGGCCAACGAGACCGACCCCAACCTGGCACCGGGTACTACTAAGATCAAGTAGCGGGTCCTTCGACCTGGTTCGTCTGCCCGGCGGCGCGGAATGTAAGGTTCCCTGCTCGGGCAGTCCTGCTCGCACGGAGAGCACATTAAGTGCTCTCCGGCTCGTGCGGAACTCGCGATGAACCTTACATTCCGCGCCGCCGGGCAGACGCCTTGTTGTTGGGACGTGGCTTGTCTTGGGAGTATCTGCAACATATATAGATATAGATGAGTTGAAGGCCACGTTGTGTGGCCTTCTTTGTTTGCGGAAAGCGCGTCCCGGAATCTGACGTTGGAATGGGATGTAGTTTCCGGTTGAGGGTCTGTTGGGAAAGTGCGTCCCACTTTGGGGGCTGATTCTGGGATGCGGTTTCCGGTTGCCGAGTCTTTGCTCGATAGAAAACCCGGGTAGCCTGGTGGTTGGCTGCCCGGGTTTTTGATTTGCTGTTGCCCCCTGCTGGTGGCTAGTGGTTCTTGCGGCGTTTAGTCAAGATGACGAGGGCTATTGCCACCAGGATGATACCCGCTGCTGCTGCGGTGGCGACTAGGGCGAATGTTTGGTCGCCGGTGTTTGCGAGGTTCTTCGCTGTGGTCGTAGTCTTGACCTTGGTGTCGGTCTTAGCTCCGTTGTCGGACTTGGGCTTGTCCGGGTTCGTCGGGGTCTCAGGAGTCTCGGGGTCCTTCGAGCCTTCGGAATCGGTTGGGCCGGCGGTGTTTACCAGCGTATGGTCCAGGAACTTCTTGGCGCCCGCGCTTGCCTGCGAGAACAGGCGGCGTGTGCGGATCGGGGTGGCGTTCACCGTTGTGGGCGCCGTCTCCTCGGCCTCGATATTCACGAGCGTCGTGCCGGTGTCGAGGCCCACGTCGTTGTATCCCACGTGGCAGTAGTACTGCGCACCGTCATCGTCTGCGGTCAGGTCAATCTCGAGCTTCGAGGCCGTTCCAGCCGCGAGGTTGCCATCGGCACCCACGAGCTTAAACTCTGTCTCGCCGCGACCCTTGCGATACCACATATAGGTCGGCGCCAGCTCTGTCTCGTTACCGTCGGCACCGAGCTGCTTCACGTGGCCAATCGCCGAGAGCGTCAGGTGGCTTCCCGCCGTGCGCTCAACCGAAGAGTCGTATCCAAGATCCGACCCCTCCGCAGCATCCGCCGCAGGTCCGCTCACGGTCATCGTCATGCCATCGGGCATGGTCTTGACCGTGATGATTGCCGAGCGAATACCTGTTTCGGTCGTGGATCCATTCTTAACGGCGGCGATGGCGAATCGATACTCCGTATTGGGCTGCAGCCCATCCCACTTGAGCGAGGTCTGCGTGTTGTCGGCAATCTTCCAGCTGTTCACGACGGCGTCCGCCGCATTGCTCTGCAGCATGCCCACGCCGTAGCTAAAGCCACTCTTGTTTGCGAGTACATCGTCCCAGCTAAACGTAACGCTGGTCGAATCGACGGCGTTTGCCGTAAAGCCCGTCACGGCCGGTGCCTTGGGCATCTTGACATCCTTAACGTCATAGCCCACGATCCAGAACTGATCAGTGTCCTTGGTGCCGAGCTTGTCGCCCGAGCTGGCCTCGAACTTGTTGACATCCACCGCGTTGACGCCCAGGCGCCACGCAAAGCCGTACTTATCCTTCGCGGCCTCGGGCAGGTTGTCGACGGTGCCGCCGTATTCGGTCGATTCACTCGAGGAGTTACCCGTAGTAAAGCCGGCGTTGGCACCAAAGCACAGGCCGCCAAACAACTCGTGCTTTGCGAGCTTCGCGCCCATGACAACGCTGCCGTTCAGCGTAAAGCCGTACTCAAACTCCTGTTCCTCGCCGTCCTCGACTTCGATGGTCTGCTCAATGCTCGCCCCCGACTGCGCGACAGCACCGTTAAACCCATCGTGCGTGTAGGCGCGCGTCACGCCAGGCTTGCCCAGACCAAAGGAATCTTGCACGGGAGCCGTGCCGTTGAGCGCCGTGTAATAGCTGTCGGGTTCTCCCGACCGGTTGGTCAAAAAGTAGCTGAGCGGCGTCATATTGTGCTGTTTGGCAATGCGGTCATAGGCCTCGACATTAACGACCGAGGTCTGCGCGCCGAGCGACACGGGCGCCGCCATCACGCCCTTGCCACCAGTTTCCTCATTTTCGATCTCGTACTCGTAATAGACCATCGGAATCGTGTAGAGCACGGCCTTGTCGCCTTCGCCGGCATGCGACTCATAACTTACGCTGGCGCTCACTGTACGCTCGCTCCGGTAGTCATAGCATCCCTCGGCGGCAAAATCGACTGAAGCATTGATCGCGACCAGGGGCGGACCGGTCTGCACCTCGACGGCAACGCCCAACTCGGCGCCAATGGTATAGCCCTGGGATGTCCCCGTGCCCTTTCCCTCGCCGTATGACGTGCCGCCCAACACCAGATAGCCGTATGCCTGCTCCAGATCCTCAACATAGGGCGCATCCTGCAGCACGGCAAGCACGCGCGGGTTGGTATAGACCTTGTAGCGATCCTTGTACGTAATCTTGACGCTGTCGTTGTCGACATCGGGCAGCGCGAGCGAGATAAATGTGCCGTAGGTAGTGCCGCGACGGTTGCTCTCGCTAATCACCTGCTCCTCGCCGCGGCGCACCCTTCCGTTCTCGTCGAGCGAAAGATGCGAGGCGGTCATCCAATAGTAGTCATCGTCCTTGCGCAGGTCCTCGTCGCGGTGCTTGCCTACCACGGCGATAAAGCTCTCGTTATAGCGGTCCGAACCCGAGACGCTGCCCGCCTTAACGTCGCTGATCCACACCTGCTCGATACCCTTGTGGTCATGCTTGTTGCTACTGTTGTATTGCTGGCCGCTCATGCTCATGGTTCCGACCATGGAACCCAAGCCCTGGGCCCCACTCTGCGCCGTGTTGCAGGCAAAGTCGCGGAACACATCGCCGCCCACGAGCACCTCGTCGACCGCCGGCTGCTCGGACAGACCGTCAAGGTTGGCAGTGGCAAGGGCAATAGGCGCCAAGGTGCACGGATAGCGCTTATCCTGAGCGCTATCCTTCCATGCGCTATTGGGCACATGCATCAGTCCATAGGAGGCGAGGAGCCCGTCTCTGTATTCCTTGCAATCGGAAAGTTTGAACTCGCCAGACTCCGAGTCAAAATACGCGTAGCGGTACAGCGCGCCGTACAGCTCCTTGCTGCCGTCAGAGGCGTCGTAATCAAAAGCGCTGCGTTGCCAGTCATAGCCCGCAAGAATAAGGCCCGTGACGGTTTCACCCGTCTTCTTTCCTTCTTCATCGTAGGCGGCAAACGTGCCGAACGTCGCATTCGCAGCGACCATGGTCTTGCCATTCGCGGAGAGGGAGATTGCGCCCGCGTCACCCAGTGCATCGACATGGACGAGCGCACCCTTGGATGCATCCCACGAGAACAGCTCGCAATGCGTTGACTTGGCGATATTCTTTTTGCCGTAGGGTGCCGAGACCACGATGGCGAGGTCATCGCAAAAATCGCGGTCGAGGTCTCCGGCAGCCAGCGAAACGACAGGAGCTGACTGCAGCTGCGTCCAAGAGTCGTTCCCGCCCTCGTTGTGCGTGGTGTAGTCCGCGGCGTTACCGGCGTCGATTTTGACGACACTCTGCCTCCAGTTGCCGCCCTCCAGGTCGTACATGTCGACTACGGCCTTGCGCACGCCGTCCTCATCGACATAGCAGCCCGCATAGACAAAAAGCTCGTCGACGCCGTCGCCATCGACATCGCCCGCCTCGACATCAAAGACGGCGTCGTGCTCTTGTAGGTAGCCGGCGTTCAGATACTTAAAACGGCCTCCGTCCATCATATTGGTGTTGACCGTCACCGGCAGGCGTGTATCGAGAGTGCGCGTGCGCCCGTTGCTAAACGAATAGAGGACCAGCTCAACCTTTCCGGCGTACGACTTGCCGCCGATCGTCGTGGAAGAACTGTCGCCGTAGGCACGAAGCTCGGCAACGCGGCTCTTTTTGCCCGTACTGGCATCGCTGCAGAACTCAACACTTGTGGCGTGAATGCCCGAGAAACCGTTATTGTCGTTGGCGAGCACTGTCGAGGACTCATTGTTGCTCAGGTACGACCAGGTGCCGCCACCGTAGTCGCTATGCTTGTAGAGATCGCTGTTCGTATCGAAATTGTTGACGTTTTGCCAGAACTTTGCGGCGCCCCACACACTTCCATAGCCATCGGTGAGCTTGCTGCTGCCGCCAATGTCACCGCGCTCGACGTTCTCGAGCTTGTCGCGCAGAGTGTAGCGATTGCCATGGCTACCGTTAGCTGCCATATAGACCTCGCTGCGCGTGGCAAACGTCGTGGGGGTATCAGTGGAATAGGGGCCAACGGTATCGGCCGGAATGTCCTCGTTCGTGCCCAGGCCCAGGTCGCTATAGTCCTGCTCGGTCATATCCGTGATGTCGGGCGTGTCGGCCGCCTGAGCAACCTGGGGTGTGGCCGTGAAGCAGGCGACGCTCGTGGCGATCAACGCAGCAAGCGCCGCCGTCCCAACAAGCGGGATTTTCGACAACCGACGAATGTGGGGGTATGGAACGTGCATGGGAGACCTCGCTTTACTCGAGTGGAGTCGGCTCATTTGCTCAAATGCTACGCCTGACACCCAAAATCCCGTGTCTCATTTTCGCCAACGGCGTGTCTCATTTTTGAAAACGTGAGTAGTCACGCAACATCACCGCAGCTCACAGCCCATTTCCGGGATGCACTTTCCCCAAGGCCGCCAACGGGAAACCGCATCCCATTCCAAAGACAAATTCCGGGACACACTTTCCGAAACCCCATCCATCCGGAAAACCCGTCTCACTTTGGACGCATCCGGGCATGGAATCTTCAGCCTATCAGGCCTTCCATAAATAAAGAGGCGCCTGCCCGGCGGCGGAATATAAGGTTCATCGCGAGTTCCGCACGAGCCGGAGAGCACTTAATGTGCTCTCCGTGCGAGCAGGACTGCCCGAGCAGGGAACCTTATATTCCGCCGCCGGGCAGGCGTTACATTTAGATTAGAAGATGAACCGAACGCTCGTCAGCGCCGGAGCTACTCCCCCAGCACGGCCTTCTTAGCGGCGGCGGCCATGCTGTCCAGATCCTCCTTGGTGGGGTGATCCTTTGCGGCAACCCAGTTGTCGAGCAGCATCTTATAGCGCGCGTTTTCGGGCTCTTGCTCGAGCATCGCCTCGTAGCGCTGCTTGACCGCGGGGCCCATCTTGCCCTGGCACATGGCCCAGCCCGCAAGCTCGGCGTCATCGGCCAAATTGGAAGTCACGCGATCGATAATCTGCTGATAATAGCTCTGGTCGGCGCCAAAACCGCAGGTACCAAAGAGGAAAACGCGCTTGCCGTGCAGAGCGGAGAGCAGCGCGGCAACCGAAGGCGTGCACGCGCCCTTGTCGCACCAAAAACCGACGAGCACCGTGTCGGCCGCGCAGGCGCCCTGCGCCTCGAGCGCAACCTGCTCTGCATCCGCATCGTCGCTCAACGCCGCGGCATGAACAAACTCAACGCCCGCAGCCTGCAGAGCGCGCTTGATCGCGCCCGAAACCATCCTGGTATTACCGCTCTTGCTGTTAACCACCAAAGAGCACGTCATAGTCACGTTGCCTCGTTTCCCCCAAAACTAAAGCCACTAATGCAATTTATTAGAAGCATATCTTAGTACTAAAACCACAGATGTAAACCAACTTCTGCTGATTGACGGCACAGCTGACATCAATAGGCAAATACGCCCGCAGCGCAAGTCCCAAAAATCATGCGGGAACCGCGGTACCGTCAGAAAATGCAGGAGGAAATTTGACGGTCCCGTTAATAGATTTGTGACAAGGGCATGACAGGGGGACAGGTCATTCGTCAGGTTTCTGACAGACGATATGAGCGGGACATGAAAATTGGAAGCCCCTCCTGCATGCATATCCGCTAGTAAGGCCTGGCCCGGTTTTCACCATCGCACGCGGCGGCCGAGCACCCATCCAACGCCCAAGTCAAAATACTCAGTACACTGAGTGATTTCACTCAGTGTACTGAGTATTTTCTCAATTTGCTCAGGCTAGTTAAACAGCGTCACCTTATCGAGCAGAAAATCCTCCACGGTGCACGCCCCGGCCGCCGCCCCTCCCACGACGATCCGCTTGGCTCGCGGATACTTTTTTAGGAGCGTCGACATGCCGCTCTGGCCGGACTCTCCACCGCTTTTGACCTCGATGGCGCTCAGCGCATCATCCCTTCGCAGCACAAAGTCGACCTCTTTGACGCCCTCACGCCACCACATGACCTCAAAACCCTCTTCCGGCGCGCGCGCAAGCAGTCGTGCACCCACTGCCGATTCCACCAAATGACCCCGCCGCGCCGAATCCTCCAGCCATTCTGCTCGGCCCTTATCGCCGAGCGCCGTCATAAACGCCGTGTCATAAACCATGAGCCGCGGGGTGCTTCGGCGCTTTGCGAGCTCCTTGTCACTGAACTTGGGAATCGCCGTAACCAAACCGGCCTTGCCCAGCAGGTCCAAATACCCGGCGACCGTGACCGTGTTACCGGCATCCTGCAGCTGGCCTACCATTTTTGAATACGAAAGCTCCTGCCCCGAATAGCTCGCCGCGAGCCAAAAGAGCGCGCGCATCAGCGCCGGTTTGCGGATATTCTCCAACGAGAGAACATCGCGCGAGATCGCCGGCTCGACGATCGCATCTCGGATATAGTTTCGCCAACGGGCGTCATCGGAAACCAGCGGCGCCGCACCCGGATATCCACCGTGATAGAGATAGTCTTCAAAAGAAAAGCCAAAGGCCTCGCTGCACTCGCGATAGGACCAATGCGGCGACCGAATGAGCTCGTAACGGCCCATAAGGGATTCTTCCAGGCCCTTGTGCAGCAGCAGCGACGACGATCCGGTCAAAATGACCTTGAGCGGCGTCCCCTCCCGGCGATCCCGGTCGTACAATCCCTTGACGACCGTGGACCAACTCTGCACCTTTTGAATCTCATCAACAACGAAAACGGCCGGGACCTTACCTCCAGACGTGAGGTTTCTTGCCTGTTGCCACTCGATTTGCAGCCAGCTGGCATCGGGATTCACAACATCGTCCGCATTGGCCACGTGACAGGGCATGTCTGCATGGCGCAACGCCTGCACGAACATGGTCGACTTTCCCGTTTGGCGGGGCCCGATTATAAATTGCATCAACGGATTATTCGTTTCCCGCATTCTCTGGGCTATCACGGCAACTTGATGGCGCTCAAACATGTCAATCTACCTCCTTGTTTCTTAAATACTCAGTATACTGAGTAAAATCACTCAGTATACTGAGTATTTTTAGAACCGGGAGATCGAACCCGCTAACTTAACTCCCTTCACCAGTGGGTTGCCGCCACCCCCTCCGCGAGTCGAGTTTCTGGCCCTTCGTGCTGACTCGATATATAAAACTGCCATAGCCATATCGAAAAACCGGTATAGCCGGTCCCACCATCGAACCATCGCGAATGGGCCACAGGATTTCGCGATGGTTCGCAAGCTTTCGCGGAGATTCGCGACAAATCGAGAACTGATACGCATCCTATTGTTCATATTCAAGGCCACGACGTCTCAAAAGGTATGCTTATTGGGCGAACTGGCTGCGGTAGAGCTCGGCGTAGAAGCCGCATGCCGCCAGCAGCTCGTCATGCGTGCCGCGCTCGATAATCTCGCCGTCTCGCATGACCAGGATGCAGTCGGCGTTGCGGATCGTGCTCAGGCGGTGCGCAACGACAAAGCTCGTACGACCGGCCATGAGCTCGTCAAACGCCGCCTGCACCTGTAGCTCGGTGCGGGTATCGATGCTCGAGGTTGCCTCGTCCAGCAGCAGAATCGCCGGGTCGGTGAGCATGACGCGCGCGATGCACAGCAGCTGCTTTTGGCCCTGGCTAAACGTGCCGCCGTCCTCGCCGATCACCGTGTCGTAGCCCTGCGGCAGCTGCACGATAAACTTGTGCGCGTGCGCGCGCTTGGCCGCCTCGATAATCTGCTCGCGCGTGGCGTCGGGACAACCGTAGGCGATGTTTTCCGCCACCGTGCCCTCGAACAGCCAGGTGTCCTGCAGCACCATGCCAAAGGCGCGGCGCAGGCTCTCACGCGTGTAGTCGCGCGAGGAATGCCCGTCGACCACGATGCGCCCGGCATCGATATCGTAAAAGCGCAGCAGCAGGTTAATAAGCGTCGTCTTGCCGCAGCCCGTGGGACCGACCAGGGCAAAGCGCATGCCGGGTTTGGCATCGATGCAGATGTCCTGCAGCAGCTTGCGGTCGGGCACGTAGCTAAAGTCCACATGCTCAAAGGCGACCTCGCCCTTCGGAGCGGTGAGCTCAACGGCATCTGCGGCGTCAGGCTCCTGCTCACGCGCATCGAGCAGTGCGAACATGCGCCGCGCCGAGGCATAGGCCGTCTGGATCTGCGCGATGACGTTGGTGACCTCGTTGAACGGCTTGGTGTACTGGTTGGCGTAGGACAGGAAGATCTGCACGCCGCCCACCGTGAGCGCCGCGGGCACGCCCGTGATCACGCCCACGCAGCCGATCACGGCGACCACGGCGTAGATGATGTTGTTGATAAAGCGCGTGCCGGGGTTGGAAAGCGAACCCATAAACTGCGCGCGCTCGCCCGCCGTATAGAGCTCGGCGTTGAGGGCGTCGAAACGCTGCCGCGCATTTGGGCCGTAGGCAAATGCATCCACAAGCTTTTGCTCGCCCACATATTCCTCAATATGACCGCCCAGCTGGCCCTGAATACGCTGCTGAGCCGTAAAGCTCTTGTTGGAGAGCTTGGCGATGGCGCCGGCGGCAAAGATGGAAAGCGGCGTGACGAGCACCACCACGAGCGTCATGGTTAGGTTGATGGAGAGCATAAACGCGAGCGTGCCCACGATGGTGATGACGCCGGTAAAGAGTTGCGTAAAGCCCTGCAGCAGGCCGTCGCCCACCTGGTCGACGTCGTTGACCACGCGGCTCATAAGGTCGCCGTGGGCATGGCTGTCGATAAAGCTGAGCGGCATGCGGCTGAGCTTGTCGCTCGCCTCCACGCGCATGTCGCGCACCGTCTCGTAAGACAGGCGATTGACGCAGTAGCCCTGCAGCCACTGGAACGCCGCAGCGCCAACCACGACCAGCGCGAGCTTGGTGACGAGCGGCAACAGCGCGTCAAAGTCCACCCGTCCGGCGGCAACGATGAGGTCGATGCCCTCGCCGATGAGGATAGGCGTGTAGAGCTGCAAGATCACCGAGATGGCGGCGCTCACAAACGACGCCGCAAACGAAATGCGATGCGGACGCACGTAGCCCATCAGGCGGCGGGTTACCGCGCCCACGGGATAGCGCTCGGGGTCGCCGGGCTGGCGTGGGCCGTCGCCCAGGTCGTTAAGGTTATCGTTGCCGGACACGTTGGCCGTCATCGTGGCGACCGAGCCGGAAGAAGTATACGGATTCATTTAGCAGCCCTCCTTTGCGCAGACGGACGTGGGAGCGGAGCCCGAAGCGGGCGTCGCGCTCCCCTGCTGGCCCTCGAGCTCCTCGCGACGAAGCTGCGACTGGCAGATCTCGCGATAGAGCTGGCAGCTTGCGTACAGCTCGTCGTGCGTACCCAGATCCGCGACCGAGCCGTGGTCGAGCACGCAGATCATGTCGGCGTCGCGCACGGTCGAGACGCGCTGGCTCACGATCACCGTGGTCAGCGGCAGCCCGCCCTCGGCGGCACCGCGCGCGCTGCGCTCGCGAATGGCATGGCGAAGCGCCGCGTCGGTCTTAAAGTCGAGCGCCGAGGCGGAGTCGTCCATAATCAGAATCTGCGGCGAGCCCACCAGGGCGCGCGCGATGGTCAGACGCTGACGCTGACCGCCGCTGAAGTTCTTTCCGCCCGCCTCGACCGGGGCATCCAAGCCCTGCGGCTTGTTGCGCACGAACTCGCTGGCCTGCGCCATATCGAGCGCCGCCCAGAGCTCCTCATCGGTCGCGGACTCGTCGCGCCAGGTCAGGTTGCTGCGGATGGTGCCGCTCACCAGCGATGCGCGCTGCGGGACGGTCGCGACCACGTGGCGCAGTTGGTCGAGCGGCCAAGTACGCACGTCGGCACCCATCACGCTCACGCTGCCGACACCCGCATCGTACAAGCGCGGGATGAGCGAGACGAGCGTCGACTTACCGCTGCCCGTGCCGCCGATAATGCCGAGCGTTTTGCCCAGCGGCAGCTCCAGAGTCACGTCATCAACGGCGTTGGCCGCGCCCGCGCCAAAGGAGAAGCTCGCGTGGCTCAAGCTCAGCGCGGGGACCGGAGCGGCGTTGCCCATCGCGCTCGGCTTGGGCAGGGCGACCGGCTCGTTGCCGTCGTCGGTGATACTCGGCGCGCAGTTGAGCACCTCGTTGATACGCGACGCGCTGGCGCTCGCCTTGGTAAAGACCACGACCAGGTTGGCGACATAGACGATGGAGGTGAGGGTCTGCGTCATGTAGTTGACGAACGCCATGACTTGGCCCTGCGTGAGTTCGCCCACGTTGACCTGGATACCGCCCACCCACAGGATGGCGCACACGCCCAGGTTCATCACCAAAAACGTGACGGGGTTGAGAATCGATGAGAGCTTGCCGACCGCGATGGCGACATGCGCCTGGTCATCGGCGGCCTGGGCAAAACGCTCACGCTCGTGGTCTTCGCGCACAAACGCACGGACCACGCGAGCGCCCGAAAGCCCCTCGCGACAGATAAGTGCGATGCGGTCGAGCTTTGCCTGCAGCTGTTTGTAGTACGGAATGCAGCGCGCCATGACAAACCAAAACACCAGGCCGATGGCGGGCGTGCAGATCAAAAAGATGATGCCGAGCTTAAGGTCGATAGCGAGGGCCGCAACCATGGAGCCCACCGCCAGGAAGGGCCAGCGGATGAGCATGCGCACGCCCAGCGCCACGGCGAGCTGCACCTGGTTGACGTCGTTGGTGATGCGCGTGATGAGCGAAGGCGTGCCAAAGCGATCGAGCTCGGCATAGCTCAGCTTATTGATGTGCCCATAGAGCGCGCCGCGAATATCGGTGCCCATGCCCTGCGAGGTGAGCGCCGCCATCTTTTGGCAGACGAGGGTAAATGAGATGCCGATCACAGCCATGGCGCCAAGCAGCATACCGTAGTGGACGACGGCGTTCACATCGTGCGCGCCAATGCCCTTGTCGATCATCTGCGCAATCACCAGCGGCGTAAGTAGGTCGAATACCACTTCGATCAACTTGCACGCAGGACCGATCACCATATATCGGCGAAACTTACCGCCAAAACGCCTGAGCAACTCAATCATAAAAAGGCGCTCCCTATCATCATTCACACTCAATTCGAACCATGATAGTACTGTCGCACTAGAGCATGCGTAAACAACGAGTCATTTCTGGCGAGATTCAAGAGCAGGTTAATCGCCTGATATACTTACATTAGTGCTACCAAGTTGAGCCGCCGACCCTTGAAATGAGGTGCCGAGATGAACGACATTCTCGCAAGAAGAGCAAGACGAGCAACTATGGGCATCGCCCTCTCCGTGGCGCTTGCCGCAGGAATCGCCCCCGTAACGGCGATCGCGGCAGAAACCAGCTCCCCCACCGGTGCAGTTGCCCTGCAGACGGCAGCCGTGACCTCGAGCGAAACCGCGGCCGCCGCAAAAGAAAAAGCGTATGCAGCCATGCAGGAAGCGCTCAAAATCCTCAAAGCCGCAGAGGACGCCGCAAGTCCCGAGAAAATTGCGGAAATCAATGATGACATTGACGCTTTTCAAGAGCTCTACGACAGGATGGTGGCGCAAGCCGCCGAATGGAGAAAACCCCTTCCCGCCATGCAAGCGGACGTCGATGCAGCCCAAGCCAAATACGATGAGGCCCACAACCGGGTAAGCGAGCTTCAGGCAAAATATGCTAAGGAAGTTGAGGCACTCGGCGGCGAGAAGCCTAGCAAGGCTATGGAGCAGTATCTTAAGGAGTTGCGCCATGAGATCATGGCGGCAAAATCGCAAGAAGAGTCTTGTGAAATGGGGCTTGACGAATATCGGCATAGGCTCGAGATCCGGGAAAGACAGGTTAATATCTTTGAAGGTCAGGCGAAGGAAGCCAAAGCCCACATCGATGAGGAAACAGCCAAGCGAGAGGTGCTCCTCGACAATTTGAAAAAGGCGCAAGCGGCCTATGACGACGCCTGCAAGGCATACGAAGAGGCAAAAGCCGCAGCAGACAAGGCCACCTCGCCCGAGATAACGAAGCCCACCGAGACGACGCCTCCCTCCGGCTCGGCGCAACCGGCCGAGACGACACAGCCCGCTGGTTCGCCCGCGACCGGCAAAGACGCCGCACCGAGCTCCACCAAGCAAGCGAACTCGAGCAACGGCAAGCAAGCAACTACGACCGCCGGCAAGCTCGCAAACACAGGCGACACAGCACCGAGCGCAATCGCACTAGCAGGAATCGCCGCCATGGGACTCGGAATAACCGCCACAGCCACCCGCCGCATCAAGAACTCAAAGTAGCCGCCAGCGGTTATTGTCTTCGCCAATCCACAAGCCCAGAAACAAAAGAGGCCCGTTTCCCCAACCAAAACCGGGGAAACGGGCCTCTTTAACTGCAAAATCCAAGCAGCAGCAACGTCTCTTGAACTACGTAGCCATCAATGCCCAGGTAACGCCAGCAAGCAGCACAAAACACGGGATTCAATTCTGCAGCTTGCGCCGTTGAACTCCACGAGCCTGCCCGTGTGGACGAGCCTGTCCACGACAGCCGCCGCCATCTTGTCGTCGCCGAACACGGTCTCCCACTTGCTAAACTCTATGTTGGTCGTGACGATCATGCTCTGCCTGCCCTCCGGCACCGACATCACCTGGAACAGCAGCCTCGGGCCGCGATCAGACCGTGTTCACAACCCAAATCGACATGCGCGACAACACCATCGTGCTCGGCGGCGTCGAGGTGGACGAACCCGAGGGCATCCCGTTCATCAGCCGGCTCGCCATTCTTGGCGAGATCGACACCTCCGACGTCGCCGACCCCGCCGCGCCCTAGGTGCAACGAGCCCGGGCACTTCGTCCGCTAATTTGATTGAGATGGATCGCTCCTACTACGCGAGCATTGAGGTCGGGCGGCGCAATGTCAGCCTTTCAAATCTCAAGAAGATTGCCGACGGCTTTCACATCACCATTTCGGAGCTCATGCGCGGTGTCGAGTAGATGATTCTCATCTGACTTAACTCGTTCATGTTTAATCTGTCTCGTTAACTGAAATGCGTAAATCTGGTTAAATGAAAACCGTAAATTTGGTTAAATGCGCTGGTAATCAATGGTGAAAACTATGCCAAAAAAATTGCGCATGGACACCATGACGCTTTTCGAACTTGGGAAATCTAGCGGTGTGGTTAAGCTGTCGAGCATTATTTCTGGCGAAAAGTTCAGTGGCGCCTTCGGATCGATGGGTTCTGCCGAGATCGCCGAGCGCATCGTTTGCGGTGGATGGCCGGCGTCGATTGGGCGCGACGCGCGAATTGCGTCCGCGACGGCAAAGCGATATATCGAGATAGTCGCTGAGGAAGACATCCCCCGCGTCGATGGCTCTCGACGAGATCCCGAGAAAGTGAAGGCCGTCATCGCGTCGTTGGCGCGCAACGAATCCACTCTTGCGACGCTCAAGACGCTTGTGGCCGATTTGGGTGGCGACGTATCGAGGCAAACCGCGGCATCATACATATCTCTTCTTAGCAGATTGAGTTTCGTCTGCGATATCCCCGCATGGAATCCCGTGATGAGATCTCCGGTGCATCTGAGGGAGGCGCGTAAGCATCATCTTGCCGACCCGTCGCTTGCAGCGGCTGCGCTCGGGGCGACTGTGGAGACGTTGTTGTCAGACTTCAAGACACTTGGGCTGCTTTTCGAATCGTTGGCGCTCCATGATCTATGGGTCTATGCGAGGGCAAACGGAATGGGCCTTTATCACTATCACGATTCCTGCGATCTTGAGGTCGACGCTGTCATAGCGGCTCCAGGTGGGGTGTGGATTCCCGTTGAGGTCAAACTCAGTTCCGCGCAAATCGAGGAGGCGTCGGACAGCCTCGTTGCCGTCGAGAAGCGTATGGTTGCCGCTGGAAACACCCCGCCGGTTTCTAAAGTAGCAATCATTGGATTTGGTTCACAGGCCTATGTTACCGACCGCGGAGTCCAAGTTGTTCCATTGGACGTTCTCGCGCCGTAACGCTGCGGGCGAAGTGAAATCGACGCATCTTTTAGATTTCTTCAATATGTGCGTAAATCAACAATGCCGTAATTACGTTATGTCGTTAGTGCGGACATCGCATCTTCAGTAGTCGAAGCTCGTTCGCAAACGGACCTCTTTACTTGCAAAAAAAGGAGACAGCACCGCCGTCTCATGAACCACGGGGCCACCGCGCTTCAAATAACGCCAACGAGCAGCAAGAAGCACGGGATCAAATTATCAGATAAATGTGACCCTTCAGGTGGTTTTGGTCGGCAACCTGCGAGAGCCGGCAGGGCGTTTGGTAGTCGAGCGATCCCGCAGGCGAAGCCGAGGACCAGCGAGACACCAAACGCCCTGCCGGCTCTCGCAGGTTGCCGCGGCACCAAAAAGCGCCTGCGCACTCGATGGATTCGGATGCCCGACAGAGGCTCCTTATGGCTGCTTCCTTCCGGACCTGACCAGATTCGGAACATGTCGTCATCCGAACCCATCGAACGCGCTAGGCGCTCGGTATATCTTACCCGCTCCCGCCCAGCAGGGCAAGTGGGGCGAACCCATCGGATGGATCCGCCCCACTCGTGCATATCGCTAGCGGCGCCTGCGGTACAGGGCCGCGCCGCCCGCGACGGCCAGCGCGCCGATGCCGGCCATGGCCGCGAGGGCCGCCGCCGGCAGGCTGCGGTCGCCGGTGTCGGGCATGCCGCCCTTGGAGCCGTCGCCGCCGGAGCCGCTATCGGAGCCGCCGCCCGAACCGCCGCCCGGCGTGCCGGGGTTCTCGGGGGTGCCGGGGGTCCCGGGCTCCTCGGCATAGCCGTTGGTAAAGACCGGCGGCACGTTGGCGTCACCCTCGTAGGAGACCTTCGCCGACAGGTAGCCCGTCTTGGAGCCGTCTGCCGCCTCGTCGCTCACCGTGACGACGATCTTGTGCACGGCCCTGTCGTAGGTCACGTGCGCCTGGCCGTCGTCGACCTCGCTCACCGTGAAGGTGTAGGTGCCGGCCTGCTTGAAGGTCAGCGCGTCGAACGTGACGCTACCGTCGGCGGCGTTCCTGGCGGTCGACATGACCTTGCCGTCCCGGCCCTTGAGCTCAAAGCTAAACTGGCCCGCCTTGAGCTCGGCGCCCTCGAGCACCTTGGCGGCACCCAGCTTGAGGGTGACGGGCGCGGCCTTATAGCCGTTGGTGAACGTCACCGAGTCATCGCCCGTGGGCTTGCCCTCGGCATCCGCGAGCTCGTGCCTGACGGTGAGCGTGCCGTTGCCGGCATCGGCGACCGTCGTGCGCACGCGATACGTCGCCCTGTCGTAGGTCACGCCGCCCGCCGTGCCGGTGACCTCGCGCAGCTCGTAGCTGTGAGTGCCGGGCGCGGTGTAGGTGACCGGGCTGAGCGCGACCGTGCCGTCGGCGGCGTTCCTGCCCGTCGCCGCGACGCTCTCGCTGCCGTCGGCGGAAATCTCGACCAGCTGGAACTCGAACTCGCCCTCGGCCAGGTCGCGGCCCTTGAGCTTCTTGCTCACCTTGACCTGTTCGGTGACGGAGCTCGGGGTCGGGTTCACGCCGTAGGTGTTGGTGAACTCGAACGCGCCCTTGCCCTGGGGCGTGCCCCCGGCGGGCAGGACCTCCGCGGCGAGCGTGCCCTTGTTGGTGTCCTCGACGACCTTGACCGTGAAGGTCCTGGTCGCCGTCGCGTCGTTAACCACGCCGTCGACCGAACCGGACTCGCTCACCCGGTAGGCGAACGTCTTGGTGCGCAGACCGTCGTCGATCTCGACGCCATCGAGGTCGCTCGGCTGCCTGAACGTGACGCTGCCAAGCTCGACGTTGCCGGCGGCGTCGTTGACCGCCTCGGTCACCGTCTTGCCGGAGGCGTCGACCGGTGCGGGCGCGCCGTCCAGCGGCTCAACCTTGAAGGTGTACTTGCCCGCGATGTCGGCCTGCGTCAGGCCGAGTCCGGCCTGGCCGAGCGCCAGCGTCTTGGTGCCCGCGAGGTCGACCGTCGCCTCGTTGGCGCGGTAGCCGTTCACGAACGACAGCGCGCCGTCGCAGCCCTCGGGATAGGTCACGGCCACGTCCAGCCCGCCCTTGCCGTTATCGGTCACCTTGACGGTGATGTCGAAGCTCGAGGCCGTCGCGGTCACGCCCGCGGGCAGCCGGTCCGTGCCGTCCTCGGAAACGGTATAGGGGATGGTCCAGGAGCTGTCAGCCGCCTTGGTGGCGGTGCCATCCATCACCATCTGCTCGAGCGCGCCGGTGGTGTAGGCGATGGGCGAGAACGCGAGCTCCGCGGCCTCGCCGTCGCCGGAGACCCGGTTGGACGCGGTCGAGACCACGTTGCCGCGGGCATCGCGGACGGAGAACGAGAACTCGCCCGCCGCCGCGGCGCGGCCCGTCAGCGTCTTGGTGGCGTCGATGGCCACATCGCCCTCGCCGCCGAGCGCACCGGTGGCCTCGTAGGAGTTCTGGAACGCGACCGTCACGGGCGCGGGCGGCACCGTGGCGTCGTCTGCCGTCGAGACCTCGCCGCGGGCGACCTCGACGCCGTCCTCGGCGACCGTGGTCGTGACCGTGAGCTTGCCCGTCGCGGCATCGTAGCTGGGCGCGATGGTCACCGTGCGCGGCGCGATGTCGTTGGTGTAGCCGTCGCCGCCGAGCCTGGTCTCGGTGACGGTGAAGCTGTAGATCTTGCCCGCGTCGGCGTCGGTGAACTTCACATCGCCCTTCGCGGCGCCGCCGATGAGGTCGATGAGGCCAGCCGCGCCGTCATCGGCCGCGGCGACGGCGTAGGCGTCCCTGCCGGTCTTGAGGCCGAGTTTGGCGGCCGTCTCGTCGTCGGCGGTCACGGTGAAGGCGAACTGGCCCGCCTCCATCGCGCGGCCGGAGAGCGTCTTGGACAGGCGCACGCCCGCACGGGCAGAGTAGTCGAGCCCGGTCGTGTAGGTGTTGACGAAGTCGCCGCCGCTCGCCTGCGCGATCGCGGGCGTCGAGGCCGTGAGGTTACCCGAGCCGTCGTCGGTCACGGTCACCGTCATCGTGGCGGTGTGGCCGTCGTAGGTGACGCCGGCAATGGCCGAGCCGTCAGCGGGCCTGACCTCGCTCACCGTGTAGGTGAAGGTCTTGGCGCGCACGCGCTTGCCGCCGACCTCGGCGAACCCGGCGCCCTTGATGTCGTCGAGCGCATAGCGGATGGGGCCGAAGTCGAAGGCGACCTTTTCGCCCGCCTTGGTCCCGGCGGCCGTCACGCTGACGGTCTTGGAGCCGTCGACAGAGCCCTCGGGCATGGGCGCGCTGTCCTCGCCCGTGAGCGTGAACTGGAAGCTGTCGCCCTCCGCCCAGTCGCGGCCCTCGAGCGTCTTGGTGAAGAGTCCCGCGGTGGAGACGTCCCTGCCCTCGGTGGCCGTCCCGTACGTGTTGGTGAACGCCGCGGCCGCGCCGGCCTCGGTCACGGTGCCCTCGGCCTTGGAGCCGTCGGCCCCGTTGACCGCGGTCGTGTAGCCCTCGGCGGCGTCCTCGGTCACGGTGTAGCGCGCGCCCACGGGCAGGCCGGCGACGGTCTTCTCCCCGCCGTCCTTGAGCGTGAAGGTCGCCTTGCCGTCCGTGAACGTCACGGCGTTCTCGCCCTTGCCGAAGGTGCCGGAGACGGGCTCGCCGCCCCCGTCGGCCAGCGCGACCGTGAAGCCGAACTCACGCTGGCTGTCGCCGCTGACGACCGTCTTCGTAACGGTGAGGCTGCCGGTCTTAGCGGCGTTGGTAAAGACCGCCGCCTCGACCGTACGCTCGGCAGTATTACCGGCATCGTCGGTCAGCTGTGCAATCTTGGTCTTGGCAGTCAGCTTTCCGGCGCCGTCGTCGGTCACCGTGACGGTGGCGCGATAGGTGGCCTTCGAGAACGTGAGCGCCGTCTCGTCACCCGCCTGCTCGGCAATCATATAGGTATAGGTGCCGGGCTTGGCGTACTCGATGGTGCCGAAGTTGCCGACCTGAACGTCCTTCTTCAGCGTAATCGTCGCCACGCCCTCCTTGGCGCCCTCGGGCATGGGCGCCTCGCCCTCGGCAGTCAGCGTCATGGTAAAGGCATCCGCCTTAGTCCAGTTGCGGCCGGAAATCTTCTTTTGGACCTTAAAGGCGTTTTCCACCTTCGTGGACTCCACGCTATAGACATTGGTGAATCCGACCTGCGTCGCCTGTCCGACGGTACCCGCCTGGGTGTTCGTCTTATCGGCAACCGTAAAGCCGTCCTCGCTCGTCATGAGGTTGCCCTTGGAGTCGAGCTCCTGCACCTCGTAGTGCGCACCCATGGGCACGGTAACCGTCACGGAGCCGCCGGCCTTGAGCGCAATGGTGTCACCGCTCTTGATCTGCCCGCTTACATAGGTACCGTTGATGCCGCCTGCGCGACCGGCGTACGCAAAGGTGCCGGTCAGAGGCGTTGTGCCATCGGCCTGGTAGAGCAGGACCTTAAAGGTAAATGCCTTGTTGGGCGCGGTAATGCCCTCGGCAGTCGTGACCGTCTTGCTCAGCGTCAAGCGGCCGTCAGAGACCTCATCGGTGGTGGTGTTGGTCTTGACGGCAGGGTTGTTGCCGACCTTTACCGATGCTTGGTTGGAGATGTCGTCCGAAGCGCCGCCGCTCTTGAACGCGTCCTCGGTCACGCGAACCTTAAACTGAACCGTGCCCTCCTCACCGGCGGGAACATCCGTCAGCGTCCAGGTGAGATTGCCGTCCTTGTCCTTGGAGCCGGCATCCTTATGGTCGCCCGCGAACTCCACGAACTCGGTCCCCGCAGGAACGGTATCGGAGATCGTCACCGTAGCCGGCGCGCCCTCGGTATTCTTGTAGCTAATGGTATAGGTAAGCTCATCGCCCAGCGCCACACCCGACCCCGTCGAATCTTGAGCGTCGCTCTCGGACTTCTTGGGCACGTAGTTGGTCGTGGTGCCGGTATAGCTCTTTTCGCCAACCGTAACGGTGGCAGCGTTGTTGATGGTGCCGACAGCACCTTGGGCATCCTTCACGGCGTCCTCGGTAATCTTTACGCGCACGCGCACCGAACCGTGGCTGCCCGCAGGCCGCTCGCCCAGGCTCCAGGTGAGCACCCGGCCGCTCGCAGCGCCCTTGTCGGCGTTCTTGCCCTCAAAGGCCTCGAACACAACGCCCGTGGGCAGCTCGTCGGTAACGGTCACGTTGGCCGCAACCAGGTTGCCGCTGGCGTCGGCCTCGGTGTTGACCCAGTTGATGGTGTAGACGTAAGAGTCGCCCACGGAGAGCAGCTGCCCGTCGATATCCACGCTGGGCTCCGCGACCGTGCCGATCGTCTTGACCTTATCGCGTGTGTTGTGGAAGACGATCTTGCCGTCCTCGGTACCATCGCGATAGGTCACCTTGGACGTCAGTGTGCCGTCGTTGTTATCGGTCACCTCGAGCAGCACGCGGCACGTCGCGGACGTATCCACGGGACGAACGCCATCTGGCAGGCTGGCCAAGCGCTCCTTTGCCACCAGGTTAAAGCTGTAGGTAGTGGTGTGGTCGGCATTGTGGCGCTTGGTGGCAACGCCATCCGCCACGGCGCTGGCAAGATCAATCGTCAGTCCTTGAGGTCCGCTAGCAGCATCGCCAAGCTTAAAGTAAACCTTACCAAAGTCGACCGTCGCGGTACCGCTCTCGCCCACCTTGGTCGTGCCCTTATCCATCCATTGGAGCGTACCGTCGACCTTCTCCGCATACAGGTCAAACGTATACTGACCCGCCTTGATCTTGTCGCCGGAGTCCATTACCTTCTCGGCAGTGAGACCGTCGAATGTTCCGGACGCGGCGTAGCTGTTGGCGAAGAACACCCGAGCCTCTTCGGCGGCACCGCTCTCGGAGCTAAAGGTCTTTGCATCAGCGGGAAGCTCGACATCGTTGGAGTCATAGTGCCTGACGGCAGTCACGGTATAGAGCGAACCGTCACCGCGGTTCTTGACCGTAATCGCCACCGTCCAATAGGACGTATCGTAGGTATAGCCGACCTTGTTGCCCTTGTTCTCAACAACCTTGTAGGTGAACGTCTTGCCCGCATCGCCCGTCGCAAAGGTCAGACCGCCCAAAATATCGGTGTAGGACTTGCCATCGGCCTGCGGCTCATCGTTGGTGACGGTGAGCTTGCCATCTTCCTGGCGCAGCAGCGCCTTAAGCTTTTCGGTCGAGGCGGCGTATTCGGTCGAGTCGGCGTCGGCCGTCACCGTAAAGCCAAACATGCCGGCATGCAGGTCTTTGCCCTTGAGCGTCTTGACGATCTCCAGACCGCCCTGGAGCTCGTAGCTCGTCGAAGTTTGGTACCTATTGGTAAAGATGAAACCTTCCGAACCGGTCGTGCCATCGGGGCGCGCCACAAGCTTGCCGCCCTCATCGGTTACAGTAACCGTCACGGTATAGACGTGCTGGTCATACTTCCACTCGCCGGGGCCGCCGTTCGGGGTCAGCTCGTTAATGGCAAACTTATACGTGCCCGGCGCATTAAAGGTGAGCTTCGAGAAGTCGATCTTTTCGTGGTCGCCGTCCTTAAGATTGCCCATCGTAGACTTCTTCTCGTCGTAGCCGTTGTCCGCGCTCATCGAAGAGCCGGTAATGAGCCCGTTGTCGATTGCCGCCTTGGTGACATCGTCAGCCGCGGTCATGGCAAACGCAAACTTGCCCGGAGCATCGGCGCCGGCAACAACCTTCGTCACGGACGGGGTGTAGGTCGCCGCCTCGGTAACCGTATAGGTGTTCTTGAACTTAACCGTCGCAACACCGGTAGATGTCGCGTCCGCCGGATAGACCCACTGGCCCTCAAGCTCATCCCTGCCATCGACCTGCTTGCTTACCGACGTCGTGACCCTGAGCGTGCCGTCGCCGTTATCCGCCACGACAGCCCTAACCGTATGGACCGTCTTGTCGTACGCATAGCCCGTCGCCTTGTCGTCAATCTCGCTCACCGTATAGGTGAACGTCTTGCCGGCATCATTCTGAGTGAGGGTCAGCCCACGCTCGGGAACCAAGCTCACGGTCTTGGGAATATTGGCCTCAACATTTGCGGTCTCGTAGACCTTGCCGTCCGTGGAAATGCCGACCTTGTTGGCAGAGGCCTCATCGGCGGGCTTGACGATATAGCGGAACGTGCTCTTGGGCGAGCCGAACACCGTTGCGCCCTCGGGGTACGTCAGTGTCTTCTCGATCTGCAGGCCGCCGGCGGCGCCATAGTCGAGGCTTGCCTCATAGCGATTCACGAACGAGACAGCGGGCGTTGTGGTGCCGGCCTCGCTTGCATCGTATTGCTGCACGTAGGTATTCGGATTCTGGTCAAGCTCGGCAATCTTGTCGTCTGTCAACGCGCTCGCGTCGCTAGCATCGCCCAGCAGCTCCGTCACGCCCGCGCCCTTGAGCACGGTCGTCACGGTGTAGAGCTTGGCGGGGTCGTTCTCGCGCGCAAGAACCTTAACGAGCACGATAGCATCGCCGGTGTAGCCGGTGTCATAGGTGTAGCCGGCAGCAGCAGGCTGGTTCTCGTGGATGCGATAGACAAACGTATGGCCCAGATCCTGCTCTGTGAGCTTGCGGGCAAAGAGTTTCTCTTCCCCGCTTGCGCCCACCACGGCACCGGACACGCCGGTCCCCGCCGCCTTATTGGACAGATTGGCCTCGGCACCGTTGACCGACGTCTGGACGCCGTTGTACCAAAGGCCCGTCACGGCAAAGGTAAACTGGCCCGCCGTAGAGGCGCGGCCCTGAAGGGTCTTGCTCACCGTCACGCCACCAAAGGTGCCCGACGCGTGGTATGCGTTGGTAAAGGCAGCCTTGTCGGCTACGGCCTTGTCCGCATCGGAGGCACCGGCGTTGGCGTAGGTCACGCTCGACACGTGCAGCTTGCCCGTGTGGTTGCCCGACTCGTCCAGATCGGTCGCCACGACGGTCGCACGTGCGGTGTGCTTGTCCATGGACATGCCTGCCTGACCATCCTGCGTGGCGTTCTCGGTGATATTGAAGCTAAAGGTGCCCGCGCGCTTGAACGTCACGGCCGAAGCGGCTTCGGTGCCAAAGGCAAACGAGGCCACGCGTCCCGACTCGGGCGCGGTGGCGGTAGCCTGGGTGGCGCTAATAGCGACAGCCCCGTCCGCTACCGCCTGCGCAGTGGTCTTGTCCAGACCAGTCACGCTGGCGTCGTCCGTAGCGGCAGCAAGGTTAAAGGTGTAGCTCTCGTCCTGGTTCCAGTCGCGACCGCTCACGGTCTTTTGACCCTGCAGGGTCACGCTCGTGGGCTCCACGTTATATATATTGGTAAAGGAAGGCGTGACGTTCGTGCCCAGTTGCTTTACCGAGCCGTCTGCCGCGGCCTTGTAGTACTCGATCGAGGTCTGGATGCCGGCACCCTTCTCGGCGTTGCGCACCACGGCATAATAGACCGACCCGTCATAGGTCATGCCCGCGACACTGCCGGGATTCTCAGCGAACTTGTACACGTAGGCGCGTCCCGCATCCGCCTTGGCGGTATAGGAGATCGCCGGCCACGTCACCGTGCCGTCGGCGTTGTTGCCCACGGTCGCAATGTTGCCCTCGGCGCCTTGGGGCATGGGGGCTTTGATGCTCGCGTCGACCGTATTGGGGCTGAACGTTGCGTTGGCATTCGCATAGCCGCCCATGCCTTCGAGCGTAAAGCCAAAGGTGTTCTGGGCAAGCGGGAAGGTCCCGGCCTTATCGGTCAGGCTCTTTTGAGCATGGATGATGATGTCCTTCTCATACTCGTCGTAGTGATTGGTGAAGGTTGCTACCTTATCGGTAACCTCCTTCTTAGTCTCGGCGCCCGCGTCGTCGCGCTCCTGCATCACCCTCACGCTCTTAACGACCAGAGCACCGGCATGGTTGTCCTCCACCACAACCGTCGCAGTATAGGAGGCGGCGGAGTAGCTTATGCCATCTGCCCCGGCATCGGAACCGGGGACAACCTCCTTGATGGTATAGGCGTACGTGCCCGGCTTGGTATAGGTGATGTCGCCAAACGTTGCCGTCTGGGCATCCTTGAGCTCGACCGTCGACACCTTGCTCTTGGCGCCATAGGGCATGGGGACGCCGTCCTCGGCTGTAAGCTGCGCGGTAAAGGTATCGCCATCGGCCCAATTGCGGCCCTCGAGCACCTTCTTGGCGCTCAGGCCACTCTGGGCATCGAGCGTTACCGAGCTGGCGCTGTAGTTGTTGGTGAACTCGAGCTTGTTGCTCGCGGGAATGTTTCCGCCCACGAGCGCAGCAATTGTGCCCTCGATGGCGTTGCCGGTTCCGGGCTGCTCCTCGCCGCCGGCCCTGCGGCTCACGAGCCTAAAGCCAGCCGGAAGCACCGACTCATCGGCAGAGCCGGTCACGGTGTTAACGATGCTCGCCAACACGTTGCCGCTGGACTCCTCGCCCTTGGTAGTGAGCTCGCTCACGCTATAGCTGTCATCCTTCTTAAGGTCGTATACGCGGATGGTCTCGCCGGCCTTAATGGAATGGGTGCCGCCGTTCTTGAGCGTAAAGGAGTTGCCCACGGCCTCGCCGTTCGCATCGAACACATGCGCCTCGTAGCCCTTCTGGGACTCCGGCAGGGTGAACTTAAATGTAAAGGTCAGGTCTTCGCCCTTCGCATCC
Source organism: uncultured Collinsella sp. (assembly GCA_934667065.1). Lineage (GTDB taxonomy): Bacteria > Actinomycetota > Coriobacteriia > Coriobacteriales > Coriobacteriaceae > Collinsella. The sequence continues at coordinate 52,018 of CAKULD010000007.1, read as the reverse complement.
TTGGTAGGCGCGGTGAGGCCATCGTCTGCCGTCACGGTCTTGGTCACTTGCAGACGTGCCACGCGACGATCGGTATACTGCACGGCCGTTGCCGTGGTAAAGAGATGGTTGAGCTGAAGCGTACCGAGGTCGGTACCATTGGTGGGCTTACCGTCTTGGTAAAGGGCCATGCGGTTGATACCCGTATCGGCATAGATCGTCGCCAGCTGGCCGTCGCGCGGCTCGCCGTCCTCGACATAGCGCAAGACGGTCTTGGCACCTTGCAGTGTCTTGTCATAGCGCATGTGCATCAGGTGGTCCGTCAGAGAAGGCGTCACGCCCTCGGCGGTGCACTCCTGGCCCCACGTCAGGTTGCCCTTGGCATCTACACCAGTTGCACTCTGCAGCTTGCCCTTGATGTGCGTAAGCGTGTTATCGATAGAGCCGGGCGAGCCAAACTGCGCCAGCGAGGCAATCAGCGAACCCGGACCGCTTAGGCTACGCACGCCGTCGTTCTTCTCGCCGGCATCAACGTACACGCCCGAATCGTCCACGATCACCTTGGTAATGGTGGAATTTTTCTCGTAGCCATCTGGGTTCATCGATTCGCGCAGATAGTACGTACCCTTGATAAGGGGCTCATGCTTTGCGGAATCGAGCGGGAAGCATGCAGCGCCCTTAATCTCATACGGATAGGTCATGCCATTTGCCTGCACGGTGTCATACGGCGTGGCGTTGGAGTTAATGACATATTTGCCGGAGCCATCAACGGTAACGTCCTTGGCCTGGTACAGCTCAAACGTCGCGCCGTTCACGGGCTCACCCAAGTCATCGATCTTCTGCACAAACAGACGGTTCTGAACGTTCGTAAGGTGGATCACGGTTGAGAACTGCCTGTTTATCGACTGGTATTCAACCATAGAGGTGTTCTCCGTGGTTGCCTCTGCCAGAGACGATGCCGTGGTGTGGTAGACCGCCACGGTATAGTCGGCATTCGACTTATCTTTCATCATGGCGGCGTACTTCTCGATATCGCCAGGCAGGGACCTAACCGTCACCTCGTAGTCGCCCTTGGTGTTGACGGCAAAGACGCTCGTGTCCTTTGACTGGGCGGCCTCAACCGCACCGGCAATGCCGTGTTCGGAGCACAGCTTGTAGCCCTCGAGAGGATTGCCCGTGACCGCCGTCCAGGCGTTTACGTCCGTGTCTTTCTTGCTCTTATCGGTACGCTTGAGCACGACGGCAAAGGTCGTGCCCGAGTTGATGGGGTTGTTCTTATTGTCTCTAGTAGTTTGGGTCAGAGAGATGGTCTCTTTGGCAGCCAGGTACCCGCCGTTCAGCCACATACGGCTGCCCGTCCATGTGTTGTTATCCGCTGTTTTGACCGTCGTTTGCGGTGCGACCACCACACCACCCGAGCCACTCGCCGCGGCCTGCTTGTACTGCAGGTGCAGCTCACCTGGCGTTGCGGTGGTCGACGAGGTCAGGCTCGAGCGATATCCCGCGGGCAGGCCTTCCTCTTTGAGTACAAAGTAGTCGCTTAGGTTGGTATTGTGCTCTTCGTCGAAGGAGAGAACGGAGCCATCCGACTTCAGGAGTACCAGCTGGCCATTGGCGTCCGTCGTGCCCTGGGCGATAGCCTCGCCCTGCTCATTCCAGTCGGCATCGGACCGATACAGCGCGAAGGTTGCGCCCTGGACCGCCTCGCCGTTCTGGTTGACCTTCTCGACCTCGGACGACGGCAGGGTGGTGAGGTTGAACTTAAGCGACATGTTCGATGCACCCGCGCCGCGCTCCAGATAAAAGAAGCTCAGCTTGTGCTTGGTGCTGTCGCTGAAGGTGTTGCCGGAGAAGTTGGAGGTATTTGCGCCGGCGGCGTCGAACATCGCTTTGATGGTAGTATCCGGAAAATACTTTGGTGAACCATTTGCGCCGTCAATATGGCCAACGCGCACCACACCAGTAGCGAAGTTAATATCAAGCGTCGCTTTCTCGTGAATGCCGCCCAGGTCGCCCACGAGCACGCCGTCGATGTACACCCAGACGTCGTCGTCGCCCGAGAACTCAAAGACCATTTCCTTGCCATCGGTGGTCTTGCCGCCGTTAGGCTGAACAAACTCCGTGGTCATGGACATGCCAAAGTGGTGGTTGAGGGTACTGTTGCTTCCGTCCGTGCTTCCGTCCGTTATTCCTTTAGGGGAGAGTTTATTGCCCGACTCATCAAAAACCTTTTCAGCCGAGTCAAAGGGGAAGAACTGACCCAGATTGGTTTCGCTACTCGCATCGCCCTTATATACGCCAGCCTTATCGTAGACGTCAAAGGAATTGGTCGTGGAGTTGTACACGGCATAGTTGCCTTTAGAACCGTACGAGTCGTAGACGTAGTATCCTTCCTTGAGTTGGAAGAGGCCCTTCACGTTGTTGTAGACGGCCTTGCCGTCCTGCTTGCCATTGGCTTGGCTGGCATTGTTAAAGAGATAGGCCAGCGACTCATCGGTGTAGTTAGCGTTCTCGCCTTGGGAGGTGTAGGTGCCAGCTTTAATCGCCGGATAGCCATTTACAAGCTGATTCTCAACAAACCGAAGGCGACCGTAGCCAGCAGTACCGCTTCTGCCCGTCCACTTGTTAATGCCCGTACCGGCACCACCATTGAACTTGAGCTGACGGTCTTTATTGATGCCGGTGTTGTTATTGCTGTTGTCGTTGTTTACGTTCTTCGAGCTATCGTTATCGCCATCGACAACCCAGTAGTCGAACAGATTAACCGTGGTGCCGGTAGGATTCACCGTCTGCACGGTATGGTTGCTAAAGGGAACCGTCTGGTCGGCGGACGCACTCGTCGCACCAAACAAGAGCGCACACGCCGCCAGCGGGACGGTCAAAACCCTTAGAGCACGCTTGACTGTATTGGTTTTTGCGCCCAAAGGCTTCAATATTTCTTGAGCTTTCGCATATACGCGATTCATGAAGGCCCTCCCCAATCCATGAGGACGGCAAGCAGTGGCTCGCTATATGTGTGTCGTCGTCCCCATCGATGCAAATATACGCCCCCCCCGCGCAGAAACGCAAGGCGGGTCATCGCTATATGCTTAAAATTGTAGCAATTTGAGTGACCCGAAATTCCCCATCAGGTTGCAACTCAGGCGTAAAAGCGAACCATTCGCGCCACACAAAGTAGCTAATTTGGGACGGGGCTTTTTTGACTACTTTCGCCGCATCCACCCACCCGATCAATAAGTTGCGGTGAAATGCGGACTGTTTTCCGGCTCCAAGCCACCCAACAGTCCGTATTTCACCGCAACTTATTGGGGGATGGGGTTTAGAGGCGGGCGAGGTCGTAGGCTTGGGCGGCTGACTCGCCGGCGCAGATGAGGTTGGTTGTGGCTTCCTGCTGATCGAGCGCCTGGTCGAGGGGCATGGGCTTGCGACAGATGGGTAGCACCAGGTCGATGCCCTGCCCGTATACCGCATCCAGGTTGTCGGCGCGGCCGCCCACGACGGCGACCACCGGCTTGCCATAGCGCTTGGCGCGACGCGCCACGCCCACTGGCGCCTTACCGGCGGCGGACTGTTCGTCCATATTGCCCTCACCCGTTATGACCAGGTCGGCATCGCGCACGCGCTCGTCAAACCCCACGAGATCGAGCACCGTCTCCACGCCCGAGCGCAGCTCGGCGCCAAGTGCCAACAAGGCAGCCCCCAGCCCACCGGCAGCGCCCGCGCCCGGCACACCGAGTACCGAGCCAAATGTCCGCGCACCCTCGGGCACACGCAACAACCCCTGGGTCCGTACCTCGGCAATCGCCGCATCAAGCAGGCGACCATAGCTGACCATCCAGCTGTCGTACTTATGCAGCGCCTCGGCGTCACCCGTCGGCAGGCCCTTCTGCCCGCCGAACACCGCCAGTGCGCCGCGACGTCCCACAAGCGGATTCTCGACATCGGAAAGCACGACGATGCGCACGCCATCCAACGCCCGCACCGCCGGCATCAGGTCAACACCGGCCACTTGCTCAAGGCCCGCAAGCCCCGGCGCAATATCGCAGCCACGGTCGTCGACAAGACGCGCGCCCAACGCCTGTAGCATGCCAGCGCCGCCGTCGTTGGTGGCACTGCCGCCCAGTCCTATATATAGAGTCTTCGTCCCCGCGCGAACCGCGCGGAGTATGAGCTCGCCCACGCCATAGGTCGTAGCAGCTAGTGCCGCCGACTCCGTGCAGGGCGAATACCCAATGCCCGCAGCCTCAGCCATCTCAATAACAGCAGATTCGCGCTCGCCGTCCACCAACATCCGAGCAGACACGCGATCGCCCAAGGGACCTGCCACTTCACAGGTCACGATCTCACCGTCACACGCGGCAACGGCGTCGAGCGTTCCCTCGCCGCCATCCGCCAACGGCAGCGCGCTCACCTCGGCATCGGGCCACACGCGGCGAACGCCCTCGGCAACCGCCGACTCCGCCTGCGCACTCGACACGCTGCCCTTAAAGGAATCAATCGCCAGCAGCACGCGACGCGGTCGGCGCTGCACGGGGCCAAAGTCGAGCGCCGCACCAGCAACCTCGTCGGCATCAGCCAGCGCCGCGGCATGAGCAGCATGCGCCTCAAGATCGGACCCGCAACCGCCGCCATCCGCACCGCGCAAACCAGCAAAATAGCTGCTCAACACCGCGCGGCACTCGTCTGCCAGCACGCCGGCCGTCACATTAAAGCGATGATTCAGGCGCGAATCGGCATTGAGGTCGTATAGCGAGCCCAGCGCGCCCGCCTTGGCATCGGCCGCGCCATACACGCAGCGCCCCACGCGCGCGTTGACCATAAGGCCCGCGCACATGCAGCAGGGCTCAAGCGTCACATAGACGGTGCAGTCGGAAAGGCGCCAACGGCCGAGCGCCTGAGCGGCGGCGCACAACGCCGCAAACTCAGCATGCGCCGAAGGGTCTTGATCGAGCTCGCGACGATTGTGCGCCCGCGCGACGATCTCGCCCGCGCGCACCACCACGGCACCAATGGGCACCTCGCCCACCGCCGCGGCAGCGCGCGCCTCGGCCAGCGCCTCGCGCATGAACTTCTCGTCGATTTCGGTGATCGTCATCGTTCGCCTTCCCTGTTGCAAATTCAAAACGATGCTATCATTACGACTCACGGAGAGATGGCAGAGCGGTTGAATGCGGCGGTCTTGAAAACCGTTGAGCGCGAGAGCGTTCCGGGGGTTCGAATCCCCCTCTCTCCGCCACTCTTAGTGATGTACCGGCGTCATGGTCCGCTCAAACAGCGCATCGACCACGTCGGCAATCTCGGGTCGACTCTCAAGATCGTGACCCGATTCCCACCACTTTGTGAACAGTCGAATAATGCCGCCGGCGATAAACTCCGATGTCGTCTCGAGCGATACGGGGGCCAAGGCGCCCTCGTCAAGCGTGCTCATCACGCGCTCGCGAATGGAGTGGGCAATGCGGTCGCAAATCATGCTGGTCAGCATGCCCGACATGCTGCTCTCCAGGATGTTATCCATGAGCTGCTCATGCGCCAGAATCATGTCCATGGCGTCGGCAAATACCTCATGGCGAAGCACGCACACGTCGTCGGCCGACACCGCGCTCCCCTTACCGGTCCGCTTTTGCGGCAGCCCCGACATAAGCTCGTCGACATAAAAGGCAAAGTAATCGTTCTTGTCGCGGAAATGCTTGTAGAACGTCGTGCGGCGGATCATGGCACGTTCGCACAGCATGGCAACCGTAAGGTCCTCAAAGCGATGCTCTTCGAGTAGCTCGGTAAAGGCATCGAACAAGGCGCGATAGGTTTTCTTAATGCGCAGGTCCATCTGCATCGCATCCTCAGGGCAAGACAACGCTCGTTAATCTGTCGCATATCTTACACCTGTACCCCGCCCTCGCTGAGCGGTCGACCTTACCGAAAACATAACGCTTACCGGAAAGTTCGGCACGGCAAAACGTTGCGGGTATACTAGTAGCGTTATACCAACGGCAGCTGGCGCATGCCGCCGCGGCCATTCGAAACGGAGACATCATGATTACCGTCATCATCGGCATCGTTGTTGTCATTGCGATTGTCTGCGCCATCGCCGGCATCTACAACAACATGGTCACCAAGCGCAACCGCATCGACAACGCGTGGCAGAACATCGACACGCAGCTGCAGCGTCGCAACGACCTGATCCCCAACCTGGTCGAGACCGTCAAGGGCTACGCCAAACACGAGCAGGAGACGCTCTCCGCCGTAATCAGCGCGCGCAACACCGCCGTCAAAGCGACCACGCCCGAGGCCAAGATGGAAGCCGACAACGTGCTGACCGGTGCCCTGCGCCAGCTCTTCGCCGTTGCCGAGTCCTATCCCGATCTTAAGGCAAACACCAACTTTACGCAGCTGCAGGCATCGCTCGAGGATACCGAGAACAAGATTAGCTATGCACGCCAGAGCTACAACGATTGCGTGCTCAGCTACAACAACGCCATTCAGACGTTCCCGGCTGTCATCTTTGCCGGCATCTTCCAGTTTAAGGAGCGCCAGGGCTTCGAGGCCGCCGAAGCCGCCCGCCAGGCCCCGACCGTCAAGTTCTAGTAAACACGGCCGAGCTTCCGCCAGCACATTAATCCTTTAGGGGTCCAGGGCAATCGCTCTGGACCCCTTCTTTATAAAAAGCGCGGCCAAAAGGCCGCGCACCATCTTTTTATCAGATTAATATTGCCTGTTGTAACAACGCCGTTCCCGCAGGGCGGAGAGCAAGCTCCCTCCCGGCGCACTCCGCAGGACGCAAGAAGCCCTCGCCGCACGAAGTGCGCAGCGAGGGCTTCTTGCATGTCCGAGGACGCGCCGGGAGGGAGCTTGCTCTCCGCCCGGACAGGTAAGACGAGTTACGCGACGACGCAAACCCAGTTGTGCTTATCCTCAACGGCACCAGACTGGATGCCAGTCAGGGTCTCGCGGAGTTTCTTCATCACGGGGCCGATCTCGGTGTAGCCAGCCGGGAAGGTCACGGTCTCGTCGGCGCCATAGACCTTGTTGTCGATCTCGCCAACCGGGGAGATGACGGCAGCGGTGCCGCACAGGCCGCACTCAACGAAGGTGCCGGCCTTGACCTCGGCCCACTCGACGGGACGCTGGTCGACGGTCATGCCCAGGTCTTCGGCGACCTGAACGAGCGAACGACGGGTGATGGAGGGCAGGATGGAGTCGGTGTGCGACTGCGGAACGACGAGGGTGCCGTCCTCCTTCACGAACAGGACGTTGGCGCCACCGGTCTCCTCGACATAGGTGCGGGACTCGGAGTCGAGATACAGGTTCTCGGCATAGCCCTCGCGGTGAGCCTCCATCGTGGGCTTGAGGGACATGGCGTAGTTGAGGCCGGCCTTGATGTTGCCGGTGCCGTGCGGTGCAGCGCGGTCGTACTCGGAAACGCGCAGCTTGACGGGCTTGAGGCCACCCTTAAAGTACGGACCGACCGGGGTCACGAGAATGCGGAACGTGTACTCAGGAGCGGGAGCCACGCCGATCACGTCACCGGAGCCGATCATAAACGGACGCACGTACAGGGTTGCGCCGGAGCCGAAGGGCGGAACCCATGCGGCGTTGGCAGCGACAACCTGCTTGACGGCCTCGACAAACTTGTCCTTGGGGAACGGGGGCATCTCCAGGCGCTCGGCGGAGTTGTACATACGCTCGGCGTTCATGTCGGGGCGGAAGCAGACGATGCTGCCATCCTCGGCGGTGTAAGCCTTCAGGCCCTCAAAGACCTCCTGGCAGTAATGGAAGATGCCGCCGCACTCGGAGACGTGCATGGTGTGGTCGGTGGTCAGGCCGCCCTCGTCCCACTCGCCGTCCTTCCAATGAGCCTCGTAGCTGTAGTCGGTCTTCATGTAGCCAAAGCCGAGGCTACCCCAATCGATATCCTTCTTCTCGACAGTCATATGTCGCTCCTTACATACACGATTGCATACTCGCGAACCCGCACGCAAGGACCGAAGCCGGCCGCGTCGCAACGTCGCAAACCCGGAGCGTAGAGCCGGGCAGGACACGCGGGCAACATCAAAGCCGATGGCGCGTCGATTCGCATGCACGAGATTGTACTCCCCGCGCGCCGCGGATAAAACGCTTTTCTTTAACTAAGTAAAGTATTTTCATTTGCAACAGATATAAATAGACCCGCCACCGCAATGGGTGACGGGCCTTTGAATCAATGCTCGAAAGTAGTCGCGGACTACGCGTTCTTCTTCCCGAGCTTGGACTTAACCAGGCCGACCACGGTCGGGATGATCGACACGGCGACGATGCCGACGATCAGCAGCTCAAAGTGCTCCTGCACAAAGGGGATGCCACCAAAGAAGTAGCCCAGCAGCGTAAAGACCGTCGACCAGGTAATGCCGCCCAGCACGTTAAAGATGACAAAGTTGCGCCAGTGCATGCCGCCCATGCCGGCGATAAAGGGCACAAAGGTGCGGATGAACGGGAAGAAGCGGCCGAGGAAGATGGCCAGGTGGCCCCACTTGTCCAAGAAGTCCTCGGACTTTTTGATGCGCTCGGGCGTCATGGCCTTCACCTTGCCCGAGGCGATGATCTTGCGGCCGAAGAAGTGGCCGATCATAAAGTTGCACTGGTCGCCCAGGATAGCAGCGGCCCACGCAGTGGCCAAAAGCGCCACGATGTTAAAGCCACCGTTGTGGGCGAAGAAGCCCGAGGCGAACAGCAGCGAGTCGCCGGGGAGGAACGGGAAGAACACGACGCCCGTCTCGATAAAGATAATCAGGAACACGCAGCCATAGGCCATAAGCGGGCCGGCAGCGATCCAGCTGGCGATCGCGGTGCGCGGATCCTTAAGCAGCTCGGCGATAAAATTGATGAAACCCATGAAGTAAAACCTCTCAGTTGTGGGCGCGGATACGTCCAAGTTGACCAGTATACGGTTGCAACGCGGGCGCGGGCGTAATCCCACAAAAGTGCGACTTCATTCCCAGCAAGTTTGCATAACTGACACCTGTCACGTAAAGCCGCGCAAGATTGCCCTTCCTAATCCCTAGCGAATCGCTATACTTTATTGAATTGCATTGTCGCGGCGCTAAGGGAGGGCGGCCGGTGAGCTTTATCAATACCATTCGCGAGGACATCAAGACCGTCCAGGCGCAGGACCCCGCTGCGCAAAATGCCCTGGTCATCTTTTTGTCTTATCCCGGCCTGCACGCCAAGTGGAACCATGTGCCCGAGCACTGGCTGTGGGAGCACGGTCACCGCTCACTCGCCCGTGTGCTCTCGCAGATTACCCGCCATATCACCGGCGTTGAGATTCACCCCGCCGCGCAGATCGGCAAGCACTTTTTTATCGACCACGCCATGGGCGTCGTCATTGGCGAGACCACCATTGTGGGCGACAACTGTGTGCTCTACCAGGGCGTCACACTCGGCGGCACCGGCAACGAGACCGGCAAGCGCCACCCCACCCTGGGCAACAACGTCACCGTGGGCACGGGCGCCAAAGTGCTCGGCAACATCCGCATTGGCAATAACGTCAAGATTGGCGGCAACTCGGTCGTGGTCAAAGACGTGCCCGACAACTGCACCGTCGTGGGCGTGCCTGGGCGCATCATCAAGCGCAACGGCTGCCGCGTGTTCGAGGAGAGCTTCGACGCCAAGCAGCATCGCGAGTACATGCCCGACGACGCCGCCGAGCAGAGCGCGCTCAACCGCCAGGGCATCACCGAGAACGCCCGTCGCGTCAAGGAACTCGAGCAGGAGGTGGCCGAGCTCAAGGCGCTCGTCGCTAAGCTCGTGGACGAGCGCTAGGGCCGTAGGCAGCATCCATCGTCGCCAACGCAAAAGGCGCGCCAGGGAATCCATCCCCGGCGCGCCTTCTTTTCGATGTGACATGCGGGACGGTCCCTTTGTCACATTCTCACGCGATTATGCGAACTGGCTCAGATACAGGTCGGCATAAGCGCCCTCGGCTGCCAGCAGCTCCTTGTGCGTACCCTGCTCGATAATGTTGCCGTGATCCATGACCAAGATCAGGTCGGCGTCCACGATCGTCGACAGGCGGTGCGCGATCACAAAGCTCGTGCGCCCGCGCATGAGCGCGTCCATGGCGCGGCCGATGGCAAGCTCGGTGCGCGTATCCACGCTCGACGTCGCCTCGTCCAGAATGAGGATCGCCGGGTTGTTGAGCAGCACGCGCGCGATGGTCAGCAGCTGGCGCTGCCCCTGGCTGATGCTTTCGGTATCGTTGGCCACGCGCGTGTCGTAACCCTGCGGCATGGTACGCACAAAGAAGTCGACCTGCGCGGCACGGGCGGCAGCGACAATCTCGTCGCGCGTCGCCTCGGGACATCCATACGCGATGTTCTCGGCAATCGAGCCGTCAAACAGCCACGCATCCTGCAGCACCATGCCAAACTGCTGGCGCAGCTCGCCGCGGTCCATGCGACTCGTGTCCACGCCGTCGAGCGTGATGCGCCCGCCATCGATCTCGTAAAAGCGCATGAGCAGGTTGATGAGCGTGGTCTTGCCCGCGCCCGTGGTTCCCACCACTGCGATCTTCTGACCCGGCTCGGCGGTAAACGATACGTCGCGCATGAGTGGTTTTTCGGGCGTATAGCCAAAGCGCACATGCTCAAAGGCGACGCGGCCCTCCACGCGACCTGGCAGCCTGGCGGCCTCGGTCGGCAGCGGGTCGGCTTCCATCTCGGGCTCGTCGAGCAGGTCGAACACGCGCTCCGCGCTCGCCAGCGCACTCTGCAGCGAGTTGAAGGTAAACGAGAGCTGCGTCATGGGCTCGGACGCCCCGTAGATAAACTGGAAGAACGCCTGAAACACGCCGACGGTCATCTGGCCGGCGACCAACATGTTGCAGCCCACGAGCGCGATCACGATCTGCGCCAGGCGGCCGATAAAGCGAACCGCAGGACCGACGGCGTTGATCATAAAGTCGGCCTTGGTGCTCACGCGCGCCAGCTCGCCCGAGGCCTCGTGCACCTCGGCAGAGCTCTGGCGCTCGCGGTTGAACGCGCGAATCACCAGACGACCCGAATAGCCCTCCTCGACCGCACTCGTGATCTTGGACACCCACTCCTGGCGCTCGCCGGTCACCGCATGCGTGCGGCCCGAGACCACCTTGGTCACCAGCAGCGACACTGCCGTAAAGCCCAAAAAGACCAGCGTGAGCTTAACGCTATAGACGAACATCATGATTATGGCGCCCGTCACGGTACCGATCGACACCAGCAGCTGCAGCAATCCGCGTTGCATGCTCTCGGACATCTTGTCCAAGTCGTTGGTCGCGCGGCTGACCACCTCGCCGGGGCGATGTGCATCAAAGTAGGCGAGCGGCAGGCGGCTGAGCTTTTGCGCGATGCGGTTACGCAGACGCAGGTTGAGTCGCTCGGCCACACTCGACATCAAAAAGCTCTGCAACGCATAGAACGACCCGGCAGCCGTCCAGATCAAGAAGTAGACAAAGATGGTCTTGCCGCATTGGTCCCAGGTGATGCTGAAGGTGGTTCCGCTGGCAAACGCCACCCGTATATGGCCCCACAGCTCGTCGATAACATGGGCGCTATATGCCGGCGCGGCGGTGTTAAAGATGACGTAGAACACGATGCTCGCAAACACGATGTAGAAGCGCCAATGGTCGCCGGCGGCCTCGCCCCACAAGCGGCGCACCGTCGCCCAGGTATCGCGGGGTTTCTCGTCCTCATCCTCGTCGTCCACATCGCGCATGCGCTCTGCTTCCGCGCGGGCACGCTCGTCCTCGGCACGCTCGTTTTCCTCGTACAGCGCTTGGCGGCGAGCCTCACGCTCGGCCGCGGCCCTGGCGGCATCATCCAGCTCGGTCGACGCGGCAGCCTGCTCGACCGCTTCGACCGCGTCCACAACGACGGCATCGATAGCGTCGCTGCGTTTCTTGAGCTCCCCGGTCATGCTACTCACCTCCCTTCATTTGCGATTCCGCGATGGCGCGGTACACCTCGCAGGTTTCTATAAGTTCCTCGTGCGTGCCCAAGCCCACGACCTCGCCATCCTTGAGCACGACAATCTGGTCGGCGTGCAGAATCGTCGAGATGCGCTGCGCGATGATGAGCACCGCGGCGTCGCGCGTCTCGTCCTGCAGCGCATGGCGCAGGGCCGCATCGGTCTTAAAGTCCAGGGCCGAAAAACTGTCGTCGAAGATATACAGGTCGGCGCGCTTCATGAGCGCGCGAGCAATGGCCAGGCGCTGGCGCTGACCACCCGAGAAGTTCGTACCGCCCTGGGCAACCGGGGTATCGAGCCCCTGCGGTTGATCGAGCACAAAGGTGCTCTGGGCAACCTGCAGCGCATGAAGCATGTCCGCCTCGGTCGCGTCCTCGTTGCCAAAGCGCAGATTGCTTGCCACGGTGCCCGAGAACAGCCACGCCTTCTGCGGCACATAGGCAATGCGCCCGCGAATCTCGTCTTGCGAAAGGTCGCGCAGGTCAACACCGTCCAGGCGAATGGCGCCCTTCGTGGCATCGTGAAAACGCAGCAAGAGCTTTGCCACCGTCGACTTACCCGAACCGGTCGAGCCCACGATCGCGGTGGTCTGCCCGCGACGACAGGCAAAGTTCAGGTCGCACAGGGTGTCCTCGTCGGCATCGTCAAAGCGAAACGACATGTGATCGAACACGGCGACCGCATCGGCCCCGTCCTTTGAGTCGAACGCGGCCGCATCGAGCGTACGCTGGCCATCGACGATGCTCGGCTTAATCTCCAGCACCTGCTGTGCGCGGTTCAGACATGCGGCGGCACGCGGAAGCGTCAGCACCACCATCTGGGCCATCATCACAAAGAACAGGATCAGAAGCGCGTACTCCAGCACCGCCGAGATGCTCGCGATCTGCATGGCGTGGGCGCCCACGCGGTTGCCGCCCACCCACAGTACCGCCACCTCGGCGATATTCATCAGAAAGAAGGTGGAGCTGTCGAGGCCCACAAACAGATGGTTGACTTTTATGGCGTTGGCGGCGTAGTCGCTAAACACCTCGTCCAGGCGCTGTTCCTCACGACGCTCCTTGTTAAACGCACGGATGACGCGCACGCCCACGATGTTTTCGCGCAGCACCACGTTCATGCGGTCGATAAAGCTCTGCAAGCGCATAAAAATCGGAGCCGCGTTGGCAACCGTAAAGACCGCCGCAACCAGCACGATCGCAACCACGACGCCCAGAAGCATGCCCATGGCCGGATCGATGAGCCAGGCGAAGATGATGCCTGCCACCGCCAGGAACGGCACCGGCAGCACCAGCTGAATGGTCTGCAGAATCGCCTGCTGAATCACGTTGATGTCGTTGAGCGAGCGCGTGATCATCGAACCCGTGCCAAAGCGCTCAAAGTCACTGGCAGACAGCTCGAGCGACTTGTCGTAGACGGCATTGCGGATATCGCAGGCCACGTTGGCGGCCAGGCGCGCCGAAAGATAGCAGCCCAACACCGCGCCGCCGCTGGCCATGCCGGTCGCGATAAGCATGTAGAGACCGTTGCGCAAAATGTAGTCGACATCGCCCGTGGTGATACCGGTGTTGACCATGTTCGCCAACATCGTGGGTACCAGCAGTGTGCCAACGTTGTCGATTAGCAGCACCAACAACGTCACCGCGACAAGCCTGCGATACGGCTTCATAAACCTCATTAAGAGTCGCACGACTCCCCCTCACCTTGATTCTCGGCCTGGCTCTCGGCAGCGATATGCTGCTTAAAGGCATCGCACTCATCGCCGAGCGCATGGGAAAATTTTCCGATTAGGCGCATGATTTCGCGTTGCTCACACGGCTCAAGCGCGCCAAAGGCTCGCTGCTCGGCCTTGAGTGCCGGCAGCGCATAACGCTCGGCAAACCGCATGCCCGCTTCGGTCAAACGCACAACCTTGTTCTTACGGCTGCCTTCGGCAAACTCCAACGTTGCAAAGTCCCGCGCCGTCAAGGTTTTAATGGCCGAGTTGATGGTCTGCTTGCTGTAGAACCATTCGCTCGTCAGGCGGCTTACGGCAATACTGCCGCCCGCCGTGCTGGTATCGACGAGCATCCAGTAAGCGCAGTCCGAAAGACCGCAGGCGCGCGAGAACTCCGAATAGATATGGTCGAGTCCATTGAGCAACCGGTCGAAGTCGACCAGCGTAACCGCACTATTCATCTATCCCACCATTCGATTGTCCGATTTTTGACCAATTGTGTATCTCTAGATTAGTCCGAGTTTTGACTATCGTCAACAGGCTCTACGCAAATGCTTGCACTTTTATGGCCTATCGGCAGAAAAAGACCGCCGGCGCGGGGGCAGCGCCAGCGGTCACGTGAAAATCGGGTTTTATTGCCCGTTAAGCGGCGACGGCCTCATAGACCGTAGCGCCCGAGAAGCTGTCATGCAGGCTCTTGCCGGCAATCCACGGCAGCTCGACGACCTCGCAGACCGTGTTGACCAGCTCGGAGCAGTCAGTAAAGTGGCCCTTGTCGTTGAGGGCCTCGCAATCCTGAACACGCCAATAGCCATCGGTGTGCGTGATGTAGTACTCGTGATCGTCAATCGTCACAAAAGCGCGCGTCTTGGAACGCAGCAGCTTCAGAAATCCTTCGAAGTCGGTCTCGACGACATCTCCAGCCTGGAACATGATGTTACCTCCTGGCCCGGCGCCACCACGGCGCATTGATAAACGTTGGCACTCCTTTAGTAAAACCTTTATCAGAGGTTATGCGTTCGTCATTTAGGCAAGTGGTAAAAAACCGCAGGGTAGACGGGATAAAACGTTTAACCATCTCATTTGTTTGTCACATTCTGAAGGTATTTTTATGCAAACCTACTTTCCCAATTGGAATCTATCCTTTTGGCCGGGCAATTGACCGTCTATCGTTTGAGCCCGACGGGTATGAACGGGGCATCTGCAACGCCACTACAAGGAGACACCATGGAGACTATCGAAGCGCTCATCCACCGCCGCAGCTGCCGCAAATACAGCGACCGCCCTGTCGAGGCCGAAAAGCTTGCACGTATTATCGAAGCCGGCCAATATGCACCGAGCGGCATGGGCCGCCAGCCGGTGACGTTTGTCGCCGTCACCGACCCCGCGACCGTCGAACGTCTCTCACAGCTCAACGCCCAGGTCATGGGCAGCAACAGCGACCCCTTCTATGGCGCCAAGACCGTTGTGGTGGTGCTGGTCGACCGCAGCGTGCCCACGCATCTGGAAGACGGCTCGCTCGCCATGGGCAACTTGCTCAACGCCGCCTATGCACTGGGTGTCGATTCGTGCTGGATTCACCGCGCACACGAGGTCTTTGACTCGCCCGAGGGCCTGGAGCTGCTGGCCAGCTGGGGCCTGCCCGCCGACGGCAGCCTGCGCGGTGTCGGCAACTGCATTCTGGGCTATGCCGAGGACACGCTACCCAAGGCCAAACCCCGCCGCGACAACGTGGTGTTTGTTCCGCCGTTCTAACGAACGGCGGCCCGCTCGCTGTTGGTGACTGACATCGAGTGGGCCACTGTTGGCATTCGGCACTTGGATAGCTAATTTGGGACGGGGCTATTTTAGCTACCTCACTCGCTAGTCAACTGCCGGCAGAGACGATATGAGCAGGACATAAAAACATTGAGAGCCCCTGCTGCATGAAAGACCGCGGATCAGGCCGACAATGGTGAGTGTCTAATCCAGCCGTGGCGGCCACGCCGCATTCATGGAAGGGGCTCCCATGCTCGATACTACCACCTTCGTCGGACTCGACGTCCACGCCCGCTCGATAAAGGCCGTCTCCCTCGACGTCATGACCGGGGAGGTGCGCTGCGCGACCTTCGGCTACGACGCCGGGGCCGTCGCGGAGTGGGTGCGGTCCGTGGACCCAAAGGCCAGGTGCGTGTACGAGTCCGGGGTCACGGGGTTCGACCTGCAGAAGAGGCTCTCCGGCCTGGGGGTCGACTGCGTGGTCGGCGCCGTCTCGAAGATGATCAAGCCCAGCGCGGACAGGCGCAGGAAGAACGACCGCAACGACGCCGAGTTCCTCGCCCGCATGCTGTCGGTCGGCAACGTGGTCGAGGTGTGGGTCCCCGACGACGAGTGCGAGGCCGCCCGCGACCTGACCAGGGCGCTCGAGGACGCGAGGGACGACCTCTCGCGCTCGAAGCAGCGGCTCTCCAAGTTCCTGCTCAGGCACGGGCTCGTCTTCGACGAGAGGACGCCCACCGGCCGCAGGAAGGGCAACTGGACCCGGGCGCACTGGTCCTGGATCGAGTCGATTAGGTTCGCGGAGGGGGCCGACAACGACGTGCTCGCCTACTACGTCGACGCGGTCAGGCGGGCGGCGGAGGAGAAGGCGAGGCTCGAGGGGCTCGTCGAGGCCGAGGCCCGCAAGCCCAGGTGGCGGAAGAGGGTCGACTCCCTGCGCTGCCTCAAGGGCGTCGACACCGCGTCGGCCGCCGACCTCGTGTTCGAGGCCGGCGAGTTCTCGAGGTTCAGGAACGCCCGGTCGTTCGCCGCATGGGTCGGCCTGACGCCCTCCGAGCACTCCAGCGGGGAGAGCGACCGCAGGGGCGCGATCACCAAGGCCGGCAACAAGCACCTGAGGAAGACGCTGGTCGAGGCCGCGTGGCACTACCTGACGTGCTCGGGGCGGCCGAAGGACCTCGCCAAGGGCCAGGCCCCGGACCGGGGCGCCCGGAGGCATGCCGCCAAGGGCGTGCGGAGGCTGGTCGAGAGGCGGGAGGCGCTGCTCGCGCGCGGGGTCCACAGCAACAAGGCGAACGTGGCCACGGCGCGCGAGCTCGCCTGCTGGGTATGGGCGGTCGGCCTCATGGCCGAGGAGGCGTAGGGGGCGGTCCCCGCACATAAGCCAGTCACCCCGGAAGCGGTTTGATCCGAAGCCGTTGAGGCGAACCTCAGGTCCCTTTTCTGCGAGCGCCCAGGGCGCCACACGCGTGCACAGACTGTCGGTTCGACGTAGAAGCCTCAGCCGTAGCAACGGATTGCCCAGCGAGGGATCGCCACGGGCGGATATTAAACTGCAAAGACGAGCGTCGGTAAGACACGCCGAGGTCGCCGCGGACGGGTTGATATAGGGAGAGGGCCTGACCCCATATCGTTGGGGCCAGGCCCGATTTTGCCTCTTGACAATGTCCTGCTCATATTAAAAGGAACGTCCCCTTCTGCCGGCTCTCTGCAGTTGCGGTGAAATATGGACTGTTTTGGCTCTATATGAGCCCATTTAGTCCGTATTCCACCGCAACCTATCTTTATGTTTGAGTTGTCGTCGTTTCGTTCGTGTGGGGCGTTTCGGCGCCGTCGCCCTGTTCGCCGTCGTCCTTTTGAGCGTCGGCGATGGTGGAGGCTGCCGCAACGATACCGCGCTGGGGCGCGACGCCCGTCTGGGTCTGTGCGCCCTCGACAACTTCTGTACCTACATGCGCGAGCTCGGGCGATTTAAACACTGCGTCCAAGTTGGCGCCACCGCCGGCGTAGCCAAGCGCTGCGAGCGCGATGACGATCACTGCAACGACGACCGCGATCGGAACATAACGATGCCAACCAGCCGGATTGAGTCCGCTGCGACGAGCCGCCCCGCGGCTGATGTAACCGAGCGTTCCGTCGTGCTTGAGCTTTGAGCCCACCACGCGTTTGCGGCCCCACAACGAGGACTCTGCCTGCATGGCCAAGCGGGCGCTTGCCGAAGGATAGCCGTATTTAGTGCGCTTGAACGAGCCATCAAACCCCGAGGCGTGTTTGCCCCACGTCACCGATGTTGTGCGTCGGTTGACCGGCGCGGCACTCCGCCTTCTGCGGCTCGGTTTTGTAGTCTCAGCCATACGCCCCCGCACGCCGTAACCAAATCGAAACAATAACGCTTTGGACTGTAGCACACGCGTCGCGCGCGGTCACGGGCGCCTCGCTCAACGGTCATCGTCCTTCAGCAAGCGCCACAGCGTTGTTCGGCTTATGCCCAGCACCTCCGCCGCACGGGTTCGGTTGCCGTCGAGATGATCTACAACCAGATGTGCGATATCTCGCTCGGTATCGGCCAGCGGTCGCAGGATATACAGGTCGCTTTCGAGTGTCGGGGCGCCAAAGGTTGCGGTCTTAATCACGTCCTCTTGGGCGAGCACTTCCTCCGCCACAGCGCGGTCCACCGTGCCCGCCCCCACCAATATATACAGTCGTTCCGAGACCTCGCGGAGCTGCAGGTAATTGCGCGGCCAGCGGTAAGCATCGAGCGCCTTCGTCGCCGCGGCAGACAGCGTGGGCGCTGCCGTCCCAAATGCATCAGCGAGATATTCCAAATAGCGCGCAACCTTCGTCGACGCGGCTCCCTGCTCGACGATTGCCGGCGCCACGCTCACCGCACAGGCGAAGCGCTCAGTCACAAAGGCGGCTTGATCACTTTCGCTGCCACCCGGCATGTCATTCGCCGTCAGCACCACATGGCAGCGCGTCGCCAACGCGGTGTCGGCCATCGTGGAAACGAGCTCGCGAAGGCGCTGGGGGCCAACCGCATTCCAGCCCGCAATGCAAAGGGTCAGCCCCGTTTGGAACAGCGGCGATTCGGCGCTTTTGAGCACGTGGCGCCAACCGCGATCGGTAAGTTCATCGAGCGCAACGGCAACAAAGGGTTGATCGGCAAAAGGACCGTCC
This sequence comes from uncultured Collinsella sp., assembly GCA_934667065.1. Classification (GTDB taxonomy): domain Bacteria; phylum Actinomycetota; class Coriobacteriia; order Coriobacteriales; family Coriobacteriaceae; genus Collinsella. The sequence continues at coordinate 33,414 of CAKULD010000007.1, read as the reverse complement.
AGATAGAGGCGCTTGGCGATCTCGACCTGACCCGCTCCCAGCTCGCCCTCGAGCATAAGGGGCACGCCGCGCGCGTAGCTCTCGGCGACCGGCGCAGCTACCGAGGCCGCCCCCTCAACGATGCCGTACGCGCTCGATTCGTAGCGGGCCTCAACTTCGTCGGCGTTGAGCCACTCGATGCCCGCATGTGCCGCGGCGCCGCGCACCTCGCGGACCACGACGACCCAAAGGCCCCCGCCCTCTTTGCCGGTGGGGCGAACGGTCAGGCTCAGGCGCGTACCCGCACGCCCCATAACCAGACGCGCGCCGTCTCCTATACGGTCGAGGCGCTCAGCGACAAAAGCCGCCACATCCCGCTCAAGCGCCGCGTCATTCATGGTCGAAATCGCGACGTCCCCACGCGCATCGATTGCCAATGCCGAGGCCCCGGCAGCAGCCAGGGCCTCGGTCAAGATGTTCAGCTTGGCATCGCTATTCATGATTTGCCCCTGTCCGCGGCGACGTGCAACCGCCGACGGTCGCACGACCGAGTGTTTCAAAATTGAACGATATTGCTCACCAAACACTATAGGTCAGAAAGCGCCGTCCTGCGAGTATAGGTGTTGCCCCGCATCGCCATCCTGGCGGGGCGATAAGAGCTCTTCGGGACTTATAAACCTGCGGACAAGCCATACCCGCAAGAGCTCCTATCGCTCCACCGCAGGCATGCGCCCACCAGCACGCAGCACGCAAATCAGTTGCCTCTTTACCAGATTCCCAGCACGTGCTGCATTCCCAAACTCATGCACGCAATGCCAATCCAGCAGCAAAAGCCCAGCGCGATGGGCTTGCCGCCCTTTTTGACCAGCTCAACGATATCGGTATTAAAGCCAATAGCCGCCATGGCCATCACGATAAAGAACTTCGACAGCTCCTTGATGGGGGCCGTGATGGTTGCGGGCAGCTGGAACACCGTGGTGATGACGCTTGCCAGCACAAAGAACAGCACGAACATGGGAAACGCGCGCTTAAGCGAAAACGTGTTCTTAGCGTCGCCGCCGGCCTTGCGCGCCAGATGCATCTGCCAGCACGCGAGCGCCAGCGTGATGGGAATGATGGCCAGCGTCCTGGTAAGCTTAACAACCGTGGCGCTCTCAAGCACATTGGCGCCGGGATGCATGCTGTCCCAAGCGCTCGCCGCAGCCGTTACGGACGAGGTGTCGTTGATGGCGGTACCGGCAAACAGGCCAAAGCCCTCGTTGGTCAGGCCGAGCATGCCGCCAAGCGTCGGAAACACGAGCGCCGCGATAACGTTAAACAGGAAGATGACCGAGATGGCCTGGGCGATTTCGCGATCGTCGGCATCGATGACGGGCGCGGTCGCGGCAATGGCGGAACCGCCGCAAATCGACGAACCCACGCCCACGAGCGTCGCAATCTTGCTCGGAACCTTCATGACGCGGCAGAGCACAAAAGCGATGACAAGCGAGGTCGAGATCGTCGCCACGATAATCGGCAGCGACTGAGCGCCCTTGGACAGAATCTGTGCGAGGTTCATGCCAAAGCCAAGCAGGATAACCGCATACTGCAGGATCTTTTTGGATGTATAGGTGACGCCGGCAGCGAGCGGTTCGCGACGATCCTTGGGGAAGGCAAGCGCCAGAACCATGCCGATGAGGATGGCAAATACCGGCCCGCCGACCACCTCAATCTGTTTGCCGAGCAATGTTGCGGGAATGGCAATGACCAGGCAGAACAGGACGCCCTTCCAGCGCTCGCGCGCGGCATTAGTCAATTGCATAGAGGATTCCTTCTTTCGGTCTGTTTTTTGCGACGGTTCATGATACGGCAACGAGCGGGGCACAGCGCCGCAAAAGCTTCCATCGGGTAATTGAATTACCCACCACGGAGAGCTGATTCGCGGCATAATAAACAACTGACATATGAGTGTGATACAACGGCAGTGAGGCGCTATGGAAGATTCGATGCACATCGGCGAGCAGGAAACGAGCCTTCAGGACCAGTCCTACCACACCATTCGACGCAAAATCGTCTACCTGGATTACAAGCCGGGCGAAAAACTCGGCGTCAAACAGCTTTGCGATGACCTGGATATGGGTCGCACGCCCGTGCGTGAGGCGCTGGTGCGCTTGGCGCAGGAAGGCCTGGTGCGCACCGTACCCCAGAGCGGCACCTATGTCTCGCCCATCAACCTCACCCTTGCCGAAAGCGCCTGCTACATTCGCGAGCACCTGGAAAAACAGGTAATTGTGGAATGCTGCGCCCGCGCCACGTCGGCGGGCATCGAGCAGCTCGACCGCGCCATCGCGCTGCAGGAAAAGGCCATGGCCGAGGATGACCGCATCGGCTTCTTTTTGAGTGACAACCTCATGCATCACATGATTTTTAGCATTGCATGCCGCAGCACCGTGTGGTCTTGGCTCGAGGAGACCAATGCCGACCTGGAGCGCTTCCGCTGGCTGCGCGCCGCCACGCAGGTTCTGGACAATCAGGACATCGTGAACGAGCACAAGAAGATCCGCCGTGCCATCGCCGGTCGCGACCCCATCGAGGCGAGCTTTTTGGTCAGCAAGCACCTGCACATGATGTTCCGTAACCAAACCGAGGTTCTCGACCAGTTCCCCGAGTACTTCGAAACCAGCAAGCTCCGCTAACCTGCAAAAAAGGGACAGGTTTATTTTGGCAGGTTTTATCTGGGCAAATGCAACAAGGCCCGGCTCCGTCTTGATGCGGAGCCGGGCCTTGGTCGTTAGGGCGTGCCAGCAACGGGACGCCGATGTCAGTCACCAGCAGCGAGCGGGCCGCATTCGCGACAAGGTGACGTGAAATGAAAGGGCGCTGACCTTCTGGTCGCGCCCTTGAAATTGAACGTCAGATTGTCGCGAATGCGGCCCGCGCAGCGTCGGCCGGTCCGCCGTTCGGTAGAACGGCGGAACAACAATTATTCAACCGTAACGCTTTTCGCCAGGTTGCGAGGCTGGTCAACATCGCATCCGCGCAGGATGGCGACCTCGCGGGCGAGCAGCTGCAGCGGAACGCTCGCCGTGATGGGGCTGAACACGTCGCGGACTGCCGGCACGCGGATGATGCAGTCGGCGATCTTGTTGATCTCCTCGTCGCCCTCGGTGGCAACGACGATGACCTTGGCGCCGCGCGCCTTGCACTCCATAAGGTTCGACACGGTCTTGTCGTAAGTGGCGCTCTTGGTGGCCACGGCGATGACGGGGAAGCCCGGGTCGATCAGGGCAATAGGGCCGTGCTTCATCTCGCCGGCGGCGTAGGCCTCGGCATGCAGGTAGCTGACCTCCTTGAGCTTGAGCGCGCCCTCGTAGGAAATAGCGGCACCCATGCCGCGGCCCACGAACAGCGCCGACTGCGCGTCCTTGCACAGCATGGCGGCCTCATGAACGGCCTCGGTCTGGGTATCCAAAATCCACTGGATCTGCTCGGCCGTATCGGAAAGCTCGCGGAACAGCATGCGCGCCTGCTTGGTGGTCAGACGGTACTTAACCTGCGCCAGCAGCAGAGCCAGCAGCGTAAGGCTCACGACCTGACCGATAAAGCTCTTGGTCGAGGCGACCGCGATCTCCTTGTTGGCCTTGGTGTAGATGACGCCGTCGCTCTCGCGCGCCACGGGGCTGCCCACCACGTTGGTGATGCCGAAGACCTTGGCGCCCTTGATGCGCGCGTCGCGAATGGCGGCAAGGGTGTCGGCCGTCTCGCCCGACTGGGACACGGCAACGACGAGCGTCGTCGGCGTGATGATGGGGTTGCGGTAGCGGAACTCGCTCGCCGCCTCGACCTCGGTGGGGATGCGAGCCCAACCCTCAATAAGGTTCTTAGCAATGAGGCCGGCATGGTAGCTGGTGCCGCAGGCGATCACATAAACGCGATCGATGTCGTTGAGTTCCTCGAGCGAAAGGCCCAGCTCATCGATGTCGAGCTCGCCGGCAGGCGTCATGCGACCGACCAGCGTATCGCGCACGACGCGCGGCTGCTCGTGGATCTCCTTGAGCATAAAGTCGGGGTAGCCGCCCTTTTCGGCCATGTCGAGGTCCCAGTCGATGTGGGTGACCTTGGGCTCGATGACGTTGCCGGCCTCGTCGGTGTACTCGACACCCGCGGGCGTAAGCTTGGCAAACTGACCGTCCTCGAGCACCACGACGTCGCGGGTGGCGTCGATGAGCGCGATGACATCGGAAGCGACGTAGGCGCCGGTCTCGCCCACGCCGACCACAATCGGGGAATCCTTACGGGCAACGGCGATTACACCGGGCTCGTCAGCGCACACGGCGGCCAGACCATAGGCGCCCACCACGTGGGTGCAGGCCTCGCGCACGGAGGCCATCAGGTCGTGCGTCTCGGCATAAGCCTCTTCGATCAGATGCGCGAAGACCTCGGTATCGGTCTCGCTCTTAAAGTGATGGCCGCGGCCCTCCAGCTCTTCGCGCAGCTCGGCGAAGTTCTCGATGATGCCGTTGTGGACGATGGCGATGCGACCGTCGCAGCTGGTGTGAGGATGGGCGTTGGCGACGGAGGGCTTGCCGTGGGTAGCCCAGCGAGTGTGGCCGATGCCGCAGGTGGCGTCGCTATCGACGTTGGAAAGCTCGCTCTCCAGACCCGCAACTTTACCCACGCGGCGAATGACGTCGAGGTGCGCCGCAGCGCCCTCGCCCACCTCGAGCGCAACGCCCGAGGAGTCATAGCCGCGATACTCCATACGCTTAAGACCCGTGACCAGGATGTTCTTTGCAATATCAGAGCCGGTGTAGCCGACGATTCCGCACATAGGATAAATCCCTTCGTTCGCGAGACTGCAAAACGTCCACGCACAAGGGGCGCTGAGACGCATAACGTTCGAGTATTGTACTCACGCGAGCGCAAGCTGATATACCAGAAGTGGTATCTCAACTTGGATACCACTCGATACACACACGCCCAGTCGGTCCAAACCACCACAATGGAGACAGGCACCTTTGTGGTGGTTTGGACCGGGCCGGTGCTCTGTCCCGGCAAAAGATCTCAATCTGTAACATCTAGGGCTCCGAAAACGGGCTTACTGTTACAGATCGAGACGTTACGGTTCCGCCTCGGCGTTTCGTCTCAATCTGTAACAGGTAGAGCCGGTTTTACCGTCCAGATGTTACAGATCGAGACAATTGAAAGCCGGGGCAGCAAAACTACCATGAAGGGGATTGTGGACTGCCCCCCCTTCGTGGTGGCCTGCGCCGGAGTCGGCGTTTCCCCAAATAAAACCTGCCAAAATAAACCTGTCCCTCATTGGCAGGTTTTGACACCCCGGGGGCGGGCGATGCTACAATCTGGCTTGTACTTGAAACGCATCAAAGGGGCCGCTATGGCAAAGGTAAAAATCAGCGATGTCGCGCGCGAGGCCGGGGTTTCGTTGGGCACGGTTTCCAACGCGCTCAACCATCCCGAAAAGCTGCGCCCCGAGACCCTCAAACTCATCAACGAAACCATCAATCGCCTAGGCTACCTGCCCAACCAAAGCGCTCGGCAATTGGCAGGCGGCACCACCAAGTCCTTTGGCCTGGTCCTCCCCCGCCTCGATCACGGCTTCTCGCTCCAGATCGCCAGCGGCGCCCACAACGAGGCCCGCAAGCACGGCTACGATCTACTTATCGCCAACGCCGATAACGACGATATTCTCGAGGATCATTACCTGCGCTACTTTATGGGCACGCAGATGTCGGGTGTCATGGTTCAGCCCATGGCATCCCCCGACTGGCACCCGGCCATGACCAAGATGCCCGTACCCATCGTCCATCTGGACATCCACTGCTCCGAGCCTGGTTACTATGTTGCCGCCGACAACGAGGCCCAAGGCCGCATCATCGCCGAGCTCGCCATCGCCCGTGGCGCTCACCATATCGTCGTTGTGGGCAGAGCGGCATTTATGCAGCTCACCTTACGCGTGCTTGGCATTCACAAGGCCCTTGCTCTGCATCCCGATATTAAGATTGAAGTCATTGACGCCGGCGAATGGAATACCGCTGCCGACGGCTACGGCATCGGCGCCCAAATTGCCGAGCGCCCTGCCGACGAGCGCCCCGATTTTGTCGTCGGCCTGACCGATGTATTGGCCTCGGGCGTCATCTCGGCGCTGGTCGACAAGGGTATATCCGTCCCCGGTCAGGTCCGCGTGGCTGGCTGCGACGGCAATCCACTCGCCTGGAGTGGATCGGTCCCGCTCACTACGGTAGCGCCGCCGGGCTACGAGATTGGCCGCAAGGGTGTCCAGCTGCTCATGGAGCAAATCGAAAACAAGGCCCCGGCAAAGACCAAACACGTCCGCATCGGTTCCGCCGCACGCACCGTCACCGCGGTCACGGCCGTCGAGGACATCAACCGCCAGGAACTCGTACGCCCGTTCTTGCTGGAGCGCGCCAGCACCCAGGCAAGCAACCACGCCGAAGCCACCGCCATCAACCTCGGTGCCTACCTGTAGCACCTTTCCCCAACAACCCAATCCATCGCCAAACAAAAAGGGCCCGACAAGCAAGCACTTGTCGGGCCCTTTTCTCTACCGTTCGTTAGAACGGCGGAACAAACAGAAAAGCGGCCGTTAGCACAACGCAAACGACCGCTAATAAAAATGCAATTGAAATGGTTTGCGAACAAACGTTAGCGCACGGCCTTGACCGCCGCCGTCAGATCGAACAGCGTGTCGAGCACGGCATCGCAACCATCCACCACATCCTGCGGAAGCGGCACAATGTCGGGCACGGCAAAGACATGGCAGCCGGCAGTAATGCCCGAGACACAACCATTGCGCGAGTCCTCGACCACGGCGCACTCCTCGGGAACAAAACCCGCGCGCTTGCAGGCGAGCAGATACATCTCGGGATCGGGCTTGCCGTGCACAACATCCTCACCGCAGGTCACGGTCTCAAACTTGTCAAAGAGGCCGACCATCTTAAGGTTACGCTCGGCCGTAACGTGGCGCGACGACGTCGCGAGGCCCACGTGATAGCCTGCAGCCAAAAGCTCGCCCAGGCACTCGGTAGCGCCGGCCTTAAGCTCCAGCTCGGTCTTGACCATCTCGTCGCGAATTACTTTGTGACGAACATAGAGGGCATCGGCAGTTTCGTGGCTGCCGTAGTGTTTCTCGAGAATGCCCATGACATCGGGCAGCGTGCGACCGATGAACCGATGAATCAGCGCGTCATCAATCGCGAGCCCCAGCTCGGCAGCGCCCGCCTTCCACGCCTTAATACCCAGTCGCTCGGTGTCGACCAGCGTTCCGTCCATATCAAAAATGACAGCCTTGATCATTTCGTTCCCCCTCATCGGCTTGCATTGCCGCTACTCTACCGCACTTTACAAACTTGTATATAACGTATATACATATTGCACTTTCGTTACATAGATAGATGTCTTATGGCGAGCGGCTCGGTAGGATTATAGTTTCGTCCGAGCTTTCAACTGTAAGGAACGTTTCATGCTTTCAGACACCACCGCACCCGCAGAGGAGCTTCAGAACAAACTCGCAGCGCTCGAGCAGCTGCTTTTGGCATATGGACGCGTCGCCATCGGCTTTTCCGGCGGCGTCGACAGCAGCTTTTTGGCCGCCGTTTGCTCCCGCATCATGCCCGCCAACACCCTTCTCGTCCATCTCACCACGCCGCTCATCGGCACGCCCGAGCAGGCTTCGTTTGAGCGATCTGTTGACGGACAAGCCGATGAGAGCCCGCATTTTAAGCTTCCGGTGCTTAATCTTTCGGTTGACCAGCTCCAGCTTCCGCAGGTTGCCTGCAATGACGCCGACCGCTGCTATCACTGCAAGCGCGCCGGCTTCACCGCCATCGTCAACCACGCCAAGTCACTGGGTTTCCCCACCGTCATCGACGGCAGCAACGCGAGCGACCGCGGCGACTACCGCCCCGGCATGCGTGCCGCCGAGGAGCTCGGCGTGCGCTCGCCTCTTATGGAGGTCGGCTTTACCAAGGAAGAGGAGCGCGAGCTGCTGCGCGCATGGGGCTATCCCGTCTGGAATCTGCCAGCCGGTGCCTGTCTCGCCACGCGAATCCCCACAGGCGAGGAGCTTACGCGCGAGAAGGTCGACCTGATTCGCGCCTGCGAGGATTACCTACACGACCTTGACCTTTCGCAGGTCCGCGCGCGCCTGGTCGGCGGCTGCATGCATATCGAGGCAGTCCCGTCCGACGTCGACAAGATTGCCGCCCTCGGTGGCACCCCAGTCGACGCCGAAGGCAAAACCCCGCTGCCCGCCGCCATCGAATCCGCCCTACGCAACCTAGGCTGCGGCCACATCTCCCCCGAGGTAACCCCCTACATCCACGGAGCCATGAATCAATAAGCAACGCCCAATAAGTTGCGGTGAAATAGTTCCTGTTTAACGGCTTTTTGCGCCCAAACAGGAACTATTCCACCGCAACTTCCAAATGATCATTCGAAGCCGGTTGCCTTGAACCGTGAATCGGACTGCTCGCCACGAAATGGGCCTATTTACTACGTTTCGCTGGCCACCCTCGACCATGCCGAAAAACACGAAATTAAAACCGCAGGTAGACGGCTTACCGATTTTCAGAAAACACGGCCATGGTCGACCGGTGCGGGTCAAACGTAGTAGATAGGCCGTTTTTGTGGCGCGACACCAGATCGGTCTTTTTGGACGGGACTTTTTGACTATTTGCGCCAGCCTAGTTGCCCAACTAGTCAAAAAAGCCCCGTCCTAAATTAACTAATTCAGGTTGAGCATAAGTGAGCGAGCGAGTTCCGGGTGCGGCAAGGTGACGTGAAACAAGCGGGCGCTGACCTTTTGGTCGCGCCCGCGAAGTTGAACGTCAGATTGCCGCGCCCGGGGCCTGCACAGCGCCAAGCAGTTACGCCGTTTGTAAAACGTCGTAACCTATAGGTTAATTTTGGTCGGTTTTATCTGGGCAAACGCAAGCAGGGCCGCGGCGCTTATGGCGTCGCGGCCCTTTTCCTTGGAGAAGGATCGATTGATTGAACGGAAAGACCGTTCTAGCCCTCGAGGCCGGCGTTGATAAGCTCGGCAATCTCTACGGGGTCGGTGCCTTCGCGCACCTTGTCGCGGAAGCCGGCGTCCATCAGCATCACGGCTGCCTTGGAAAGCAGACGCAGATGCGTGGTTCCAGCCTCGCCCGCAGGAACATACAGCGCGAGCGCCACATCGACGGGCACGCCATCAAAGCTTGGCCACTCAACAGGCTCGGTCAGCTTGAGCACGGCCACGCCCGGCGTATGAATCGCATCGCTCTTGGCATGCGGAACGGCAAAGCCAGCGACAAGACCGGTCTCGGCCTCATTTTCGCGAGCAATAAAGGCGGCCTCTACGGCAGACGCGTCATCGGCAAAGCCAAGTTCGACAGCCTGCTCGGACAAATAATGCAGAGCATCCTCACGCGAGGCGGCGGCGTGTCCGATTGTCACCTGATTGGCAGATACAAATCCCATGAAAAACCCTCCTTACAGCACGGACCTGACCGCGGCTTCGATGCCGTCGGCATCCAAACCGTACTTGTGCAGCAAATCGACCGCGGGGCCAGACTCGCCATACACATCGCGCACTCCAACGCGACGCATCGGCACCGGATGCTGCTCGGCAAGCACCGAGGCAACCGCCTCGCCAAGACCGCCGATAATCGAATGCTCCTCGGCGGTGACCACGCGACCGGTCTTCTTTGCGCTGGCGACAACCAGGCGCTCGTCGAGCGGCTTGATCGTGTGCATGTTGATAACCTCGGCATCGATGCCATCGGCGGCGAGCGCCTCGGCAGCGGCAAGCGCCTCGGCGACCATAAGGCCGCAGGCGACGATCGTCACATCGGACCCCTCGCGCACGACCACGCCGCGACCGATCTTGAACTCATAGTCCTCGCGATCGTTGATGACCGGCGTCGCCAGGCGGCCGAAGCGCATGTAGACCGGTCCCTCAAACTCGCAGGCGGCGCGCACGCAGGCGCGAGCCTCGACATCGTCGGCGGGAACGATCACCGTCATGCCCGGAATCGTGCGCATGAGCGCGATGTCCTCGCAGCACTGGTGCGTGGCACCATCCTCACCCACCGAAATGCCCGCGTGGGTAGCGCCGATCTTGACGTTGAGATGCGGGTAGCCGATGGAGTTGCGGACCTGTTCGTAGGCGCGACCGGCGGCAAACATGGCAAAGGTGCTCGCAAAGGCGACGCGGCCCGTGGTCGCGATGCCGGCGGCAAGGCCCATCAGGTTGCTCTCGGCGATGCCGGCATCATAGAAGCGCTCGGGATGGGCGGCCTTAAACTTGCCGGTCTGCGTGGCGGCCGCCAGGTCGGCATCGAGAACCACGAAGTCATCGCGCTCGTTGCCCAGCTCGACAAGCGCCTCGCCGTAGCTTACGCGCGTGGCGACTTTTTTGACCTCTGCCATTAGAGCTCCTCCCCTGCTGCCGCGAGCTCGGCCATAGCCTGCTCGAACTGCTCGTCGTTGGGCGCCTTGCCATGCCAGCCCACCTGGTTCTCCATAAAGGAGACGCCCTTGCCCTTCACCGTCTCGGCGATGATGGCTACAGGCGCGCCGCTCACCTTGCGAGCCTCGGCGAAAGCAGCTGCGATCTGCTCCATGTCGTTGCCGTCGGCTAGCTCGATCACATGCCACTTGAAGGCGCGGAACTTATCTGCGAGCGGCATCGCCGAGTTGACCTCGTCGATCGTTCCGTCAATCTGCAGGCCGTTGTGGTCGACGACCGCCACAAGGTTGTCGAGCGCGTGGTTACCGGCGAACATGGCCGCTTCCCACACCTGTCCCTCCTCGCACTCGCCGTCGCCCAGCAGCGTGTAGACACGGTAGCTGTCGCCCCAGTGCTTGGCGGCAAGCGCCATTCCAACAGCAGCGGAAATGCCCTGTCCGAGCGAGCCGGTGGACATGTCAACGCCCGGGGTGTCGTTCATATTGGGGTGGCCTTGCAGACGGCTGCCAATATGACGGAGCGTCTCGAGCTCCTCCTTGCCGAAGAACCCGCGCTCGGCAAGCACGGCGTAGAGGGCGGGGGCGCAGTGGCCCTTGGAAAGCACGAAGCGGTCGCGGTCGGCGCGACGCGAATCCGCCGGGTCGACATCCATCTCTGCAAAGTAGAGATAGGTCATGATGTCGGCAGCGCCAAGCGATCCGCCCGGATGTCCCGACTTGGCAGCATGAACCGCCGTCACGACACCCTTCCTGACCTCGTTGGCAACCTTCGCCAGCTCCTGATTGGTCATAGGGAATTCCTCTCTTGAGCGCGCCTGCCCGGCATGGACAAATGCCAGGCAGGCGAAGCCATCGTTACTGGGCGCTGACAACCTTCTGCCAGTCGGCCTCAAAGCTCGCGAGGCCCTGATCGGTCAGCGGATGGTGCAGGCACTTCTTAAGAGCTGCCATGGGCACGGTCGCGATGTCGGCGCCGAGCAGCGCGGCCTGGGTCACGTGGTTGGGCGTGCGGACCGAGGCGGTGATGATCTCGACGGTGTCGTCGACGTTCTTGCCCGTCCAGTCGTAGTTCTTAATGCAGGTCACGACGTTGTCGAGCTGCGAGATACCGTCCTCGGCGATGTCGTCGAAACGACCGACGAACGGGCTGATGTAGCGGGCGCCGGCGTTGGCGGCCATAAGGGCCTGCGTCGGCGAGAAGACGAGCGTCATGTTGACGCGCACGCCCGCATCGGCCAGCGCACGGCAGGCGGCGAGGCCGGCCTCGCACACGGGAAGCTTGACCACGATGTTGGGGGCGAGGGCGGCAAGGCGCTTTCCCTCCTCGATCATACCCTCGGCCGTAGTGGCGGTTGACTCGGCGGAAACGGGCAGGCCATCGCAGAGCTCGGCGATCTTGAGCATATGCGGCTCAAAGTCGGCAAGCTTGCCGCCGGTCTTGGCGTACAGGGACGGGTTGGTGGTAACACCGGCCAGGCAACCCCAGCTCTTGGCCTCGGCGATCTCGTCAAGGTTGGCGGTATCGATAAAGAACTTCATGCTTTACTCCTTCAAATAAATAGCGGGTAATCTAAGGACAACAGCTGAATCGCCGGTCGAACCAAAGTCAGCGAGCGGGCAGCTGCCGTGGCAAGGTGGCGCGAAAGAGGAGCGAAGCGTACTTTGGTACGCGAGCGACGGCTTGAGCGCCACCTTGCCCGGCAGATGTCCGCGCAGCGTCGAGTGGTCCGGCGTTTGTTAAAACGCCGGAACCCCTTAGTCCTCGAGAGCCTTCTCGATGCGGGTCGTGACGCCCTTAAGATTCAGGCCCACGACGTACTGCTTGATCGGGCGCTTGATGCGCTCGACCACAAAGCGCTTGCCGTCGATGTCCTGAGTGGCGAGGTTGCGGTAGAGCTTTTCGACCTGTTCCTTGACCTCGGGGTCGTTGAATGCATAGTGACCGGAAACATCCAGGATCTTCAGGCTGAGCTCATCGTCGGCAAGGATGTCGTCGACCTGCAGGTTGACGTCGTCGCCGGTCATCCACTTGCGCCAACGCTCGGTCTTGATGGCCTTGACCAGCAGCGTGTGATACAGGTCGGAGGGATCGTCGCACAGGCCGTTGTCGACCAGGATCTGCTCGGTAGCGCAGAGCTTGAGGTAAGCGCGGGTCTCCTCGGTGCCGTACTGGGGGGCGACATTGGAGGCCGTCACGTGAGCCGGGATGTGCTCGAGCAGCGTCGCATCATCCAAGTAGTCGGCGTTGTGCTCCTTCAGGCCCACGCCGTAGCGCTTGGCCATATCGGCAAGCTCGCGAGCGTTCTTAAAGTTGTAGTGGCCAACCTGCTCCGTCCAGCGGGTAAGGGTGCCGGTCTGGCCGACGATGAAGGTGGGCATGGGGCATCCGCGCTTCTCGAGCTCGGGCTGCAGCTGAGAGATGAACTCCTCGTACTTGTCGGTGGAGGTCAGGCCGCCGTTGGTCTCCTCGGTGCCGACCTCATATGCGACCTCGGGCAGATTGTGCTCGCGGCGATACTGCTCAAGATAGTCGATGAGGTCGATCGTGCGGCGAAGCACCACATCGAGCGGGATGACCTTACCGATCTGATAGGGGTCCTTGGTCGGATCCACCATCAGCAGGTCGAAACCGGCCTCCATGTCGGCGACAAAGGACTTGCGAGCGAGCTCCATGGCCTCATCCTCGGGCAGGTGGGCGTTGCGCTCCTCGTCGCGCTGCCACGGGCCGCCGTGGTCGCGGCACAGGTAGTACGGACCGGTGTAGCCAACCTCGTCGGCGACCTTCTTGATGTCGGCGGCAAAGCGCGTCTGGTCCCAACCGTTCACGTAGCCGGCGCCCATCTCGTCCATATCGACCTGGTTGCGGCTGGCGATGAACATGGGCGGAAAGTCCTCATCGCGGGCAAGCTCGAACACGGCCTGGATCAGATTGGGGCTCATGGGGCCAATGCCGACCATGGTTGCCTGGTCGCCGCTATCCTGCAGCTTGAGCATGCCCTGAACGGCCTGACGGATGGTGAGATTGGACATTTTGTTCTCCTTCTCCTAAGGATTTTTGACAAAAGTTCCCTGGGGCCCGGGTTCGAGCCCTTTCAGTGCGGATGGATTTTGTTGTTTAGGGGCGGTTGCACGGAGTCAAATCCAGCCCTCCGCGCAACCGGGGTCCTTTAAGGTTTACTTAGCCTGCTTGTCAAGCTTGGGCTTCATGGCGATCAGGATCGCGGCGGCGACCACGGAGCCGATCACGATGTCCAGGCAGAACAGCGCGACGTTGTTCGTGGCCAGGGCGACGATAAAGCCACCGTGCGGAACGTAGCAGTCGATGCCCTGGAAGGCGGCAAGAGCGGCGCCCACGGCAGAGCCGATGCAGATGCCGGGCAGGGTGTGGCCAAGGTCCTTGACCGCGAAGGGAATAGCGCCCTCGGTAATACCGATGCAGCCCATGAACAGTGCGGAGATGCCCATCTGACGGTCGGCGTCATCGAACTTGTTCTTGGCGATGAGCGCGGCAAGACCGCAGGCGATCGGGGGAATGGCGACGGCGACGCGGAACATGCCGTTGGGGCCATAGATGCCGGAGGCCATGATGGCCATGGTAAAGGTCGAGGCGGTCTTGTTGATGGGACCACCCATATCGAAGGCGGTCATAACGCCGATGACCAGGCCCAGGACGACGGCGGAGCCGCCCTGCAGGCTACCGAGCACGCTGGTGAGCCAGTCCATCACAAAGCCAAGCGGCGTGGCCAAGATGTAGATGTAGGCCATGCCCAGGACGAGCGAGGTCAGAATCGGGATGATCAGGATCGGCATGATGGTCTGGATGGTGTTGTTGACCTTCCAGGTTTTCATCCAGCGGACAAAGTAGCCGCAGATGACGGCCATGATCATGGCGCCCAAGAAACCGGTCGAGACGCTGTTGCCGCTGGGAGTGACGACGGCGTTGTTGACCAGATAGCCCAAGACAAAACCGGGGGCAAGTGCGGGCTTGCCGGCCATCGAGTAGGCGATGTATGCCGCAAGCACCGGGATCATCATGGAGATGCCGGCCATGCCGATGGTGTTAAGGCTCACCATCAGTGGGTTGGTGACCTCCATGCCGCTGGCGCCGGCGGTGCCGGATGCCAACGAGAATGCAAGGAACACGCCACCGATAACGACGATGGGGATAAAATAGGAAACGCCGGTATTGAATGCATTGAGCAGCGTCTTACCGGGATCGGCAAAGATGGACTGCTTGGACGCCGGTGTCGGGGCCTGCGGGGCAGCGGAGACGGCCTTCTTCTCTGCCTTGGCCTCGGCCTTGGGCGCGTCAACGGCGCCACCCGTCGCCTTGATGATCTCGACAGCCTGGTCGATGATCTTGACCGGATCGGCAATCACGTCGGAAGTGCCGACCTTCAGGAACTTGCCCTCGGCCATCTTCTGCTCAAAGCGATCTTCGTTCTCGACGCCCACATCGACGGACTCAAGGACCAGGTCGGCGGAGTCCACGTCTTCCTGCGTGAGCTCATTCTCGATGCCCAGACCACCCTGAGCCTCGACCTTGCACTCGATGCCACGAGCGGCGCATTCATCCTGAATCGCCTTCTGGGCCATATACGTGTGGGCGATTCCCACGGTACAGGCGGCAACGCCTACGATCTTCATTGCTTCCCTCTTTTCATAGAGTTGCGTGCGCAAGACACCGTTTGCGGAGGCCTCCGGAGCATCCCCTGCCGTTTGGACTTGCTGTCTTTTCGACAAGACCAATATAGGTGCTCACTTTTCTTAATGCCAGCTCATTTCGGTAAACGCGCAGGTCAGAGCGTTGGTTATGCTCTTTGGTTATGCGTTTAACCAAAATTGAATCCTGCGTTTTTAACCTCGATTTAAAAAGTCAAGAAGTATTTGATTTTCTCGGTGGACGGCAAACTCATATATCTGTCTTGGATTTAGGTGGCCCGCAAGCGCCGCATTGTTGCATACTCATGAAGGGCGGGAGGGGGCGCCAACAGGAGAAGCACCCGCGCCCAAAACTCAAAGCACCAAGCCGGGAAACGTTCATCTGTCGGAAGGAGTCGCTGTGGCAAAACAGCGCGTTACGATTGCAGACGTCGCTCGCGAGGCAGGGACCTCAACGGCAAGCGTCTCGTACTACCTCAACGACAAACGGGATAAGCTCAGCGAGAAAACGCAGGCGAAGATTGCGCGCGTCATCAAGGAACTCGGATACGTTCCCAACGCGCAGGCGCAGACACTCACCGGCAAACAAACCCACGTCATCGCCATTATCATTTTGGATAACACCAACAAGTGGGCAGGACTTGTCCTCAACGGCATGGAACAGGTCATGCTCCCTGCGGGCTACCAGACGGTCGTCTGCACGAGCAACTTCGATCCCGACACCGAGCTCATGTACGTCGAAAAGATGCTCTCGTTGGGCGTCGATGGCTTTATCATCCAGCCCACGGCAAACTTCAAAGCCGTCCACGACCGCATTAGGCGCGCCGGCAAGCCGGTCGTCTTCTTCGATGCGGCCATTTATAGCCCAGGCACCAGTTGGATCAAAACCAACCTCTACGACGGCGTATACAACGCCACGCAGGCGCTTCTCGATGCCGGCTACGAAGATTTCTTTTCCATCGCCGCCAATATGACCGAAATGCGCACCCGCATGGAGCGTTTCCAGGGCTATGCCGAGGCGCTGGCCGCAAACGGGCAGCTCTACAAAGCCATCCCCATCGACCACAACAAGCCGTCAATCAGCGAACTCACCGAGTACTTTAAGTACAAGTTCAATCCCGCCAAGCGCACGCTTATCTTTGTACAAAACCAATGGGCACTTCCCCGTGTCTACAAGGCGCTTCAACCTATGGCCCATCTGATTCCACAGCAAATCGGCCTTTTGGGACTCAACTGCGAGGATTGGACCAATCTCACCACGCCCACCGTCTCCACCATCATCGAGCCCGTCGACCAGGAAGGCCGCGAGGCGGCCGAGATGCTGCTCGCCCTGCTTGATGGCAGCAGCGAGCCCGGCGAGCAGCGCATCCTCGAGTGCAAGCTCAACTGGCTCGACTCCACCTCGATCTAGACCGCGGGACAAAGTAATCAGGAGTGTTTGTCCCAAATCTTAAGTATTTGTTCGATCGAATGACCTGCGATGGCACCTGCTAGACTGGTAGATTCCCAACCGACTATCCAGGAGCCGCAATGTCGCGCAAGTCCGCCTACAAGCAAGTACTTTCCATCGGCACTGCCGTGGTGCTGGGGTTTGCGCTGTTTACAGGATCGCTCGACGGCGCACCCAAGCTGCTGTCGCCGCAAAGTGACGAGCAGGCGGCGGCTCTAGCCGAAAAGCAAAATGAAAGCCCTAGCCGCACCGAAGACGAGGCCGATCTGGTCGCCCGACTCGAATCGGGGACGGCAAGCTCCGCGGACTCCGAAGGCAGCCCGAACGCCGGCGATGACTCCGAGGCCACCACAACCGACACCGGCGGCGACACCGGCCCGGACGGCTCCATCACCCCCATCGACGAGGTCGAAAACCCCGACCTCGAGCGCGCCCGCGGAGTATACCTCAGCAGCATTCCCGACTATACGGGCAACCCCTACGTTGCCCTGCGCGCCGACAGCACACATGCACTGGGGACGCCGTCGTTCACGCTTGAAGAATACGAACGAGCCGCCGAAGAAGGTTGCTTTAAGAAATTCTCCAAGCTCGATAGCCTGGGTCGCACCCGCAAGGCGCTCGTCTGCGTAGGCCCCGAATCGCTCGGCCAAGGTAAGCGCGGCGACATCTCGCGCATCCACCCCGCCGGCTGGCACCAGCAGCGCTACGACTTCATCCCCGGCCAGAGCCTCTACAACCGCTGCCACCTTATCGCCTGGTCACTCTGCGGCGAAAACGCCAATCGCAAGAATCTCCTCACCGGCACACGCTATCTCAACGAGACGGGCATGCTTCCTTTTGAGGAGCAGATTCTCGACTACATTCGCAACACGGGCAACCACGTGCTCTACCGCGTCACGCCCATGTACAACGAGGAGGAACTCGTCTGCCATGGCGTGCGCCTAGAGGCGCAATCGGTCGAGGACCACGGCAAGACCCTGTGCTTCCACGTGTACTGCTACAACCTGCAGCCGCATGTGCTGATCGACTACGCCACTGGCCGCAATCAGGCTTCGGGGGATTAGGGTCGACCACGCCGCCGCATCATCCCAAAGAAAAATGATCCGTTTTCCTCCATCCCCAAGGGACCAAATAAGGCCGCCCCGGTTACCCAGGGCGGCCTTATTGTCAGCACTTATGGTTCAGACAAAATCACACGCTACTTAGCGCGGCCCTCCTCATAGCGCTCGACCAGCTTGGCCTGCACGTCATAAGGCACTTGCTCATAGCCGGCCGGCTTCATGGTAAAGTCGCCCGTGCCGCGCGTAATAGAGCGCAGGCGCGTCGAATAATCCGTCAGCTCGGCCAACGGCGCCTGGGCGATGACCACGGTATCGCCGCGCTCATCGGTCTCCATGCCCGTCACGCGACCGCGCGAGGCCGAGATGTCGCCCATCACGGCGCCGGCATAGCTCTCGGGAATGGTCACGGTGATCTCCTCGATGGGCTCCAGCACCACTGGGTCAGCATCGGCGCACGCCTTGCGCAGGCCAATGCGAGCCGCCGCGCGGAACGCCATCTCGTTGGAGTCGACGCTGTGATACGAGCCGTCGTACACCGCGACGCGAATGCCCGTGAGCGGATAGCCGGCAATAATACCGTCCTTCATGGTCTCCTGGACGCCCTTGTCCACAGCGGGGATCAGCGAGCGCGGAATGCGTCCGCCCACGACCTCGTCAACAAACTCATAGCCGTCGCTCGTGCCGTCGGGCCCAATAAGCGGCTCCACGCGCAGCCAGCAGTCGCCATACTGACCGGCACCACCGGTCTGCTTCTTGTGACGGCCCTGGGCGCTCGCCGTGCGGCGAATGGTCTCGCGATACGGAATGCGGATCGGCACGCTCTTGGCCGCAACCTTGGTGCGGTCCTCCAGACGGTTGAGCAGCACCGAAACCTGCGCCTCGCCCACGGCGGAGATGATGGTCTGGCCCGTCTCCTCGTCGCGGTCGATGCTCATGGTCGGATCGGCCTTGCATGCCTTCTCGATAAACGTGTAGAGCTTCTCCTCGTCACCGCGGTTCTCGGCCTCGATGGCGATGCGGTACTGCGAGTTGGGGAACTTAAACGCCGCCGCCTCGACCTTACCGGTAATGGAGAGCGTGTCGCCCGTCTCGGCAGCCAGCTTGGGCGCCACGATAATATCGCCGGCGTAGGCGTGACCGACCTCGGTCATGTCGCGGCCGCACATCACATACAGGTGAGCCAGACGGTCGCTCTTGCGCGTGCGGGCGTTGATCAGCTCTAGGCCCGGCTCAAGTGTGCCCGTCAGCACCTTGATAAAGCTAATACGACCCTGCTGCGGGTCGGCCAGCGTCTTAAACACAAACGCCACCGGGCGGTCGTCATCGCTCGAGATCTTGAGCGAATCGCCGTCGATGAGCGGCATCTCGCCGTAGTCGGTCGGCGCCGGGAAGTACGTGGCGATGTCGTCCATCAGCGAGTTGACGCCCTGCTCCTTAATGCAATCGCCCGCAAAGACCGGCACAAAGATGCGCTCGGCGATCGCCTTGGACAACAAGCCCTCAAGCTCCTCCTGCGTCAGCGTCTCCTCGCCTTCGAGGTATTTCATCATCAGCTCGTCGTCAGCCTCGGCCACCAGCTCGCACAGATGGTCGTGGGCCTCCTCGGCCTGGGCACGATACTCCTCGGGGATCTCCGACTCAACGGCCTCGGCGCCGTTGCAGTGGCGCGCCTTCATGCGCACCAGATCAATGATGCCGTCAAAGTCCTCGCCCTCGCCCCAGGGAAGAGTTACGGCGCCCAGACGCGTGCCGAAGCGCTCCTGCAGCAGCTCCATGGTGGTCGCAAAGCTGGCCTCGGGACGCGACAGGCGGTTCACGAACACCGCGCGCGCCAGGCGAAGGTCCTCGGCCGCATACCAAAGCTTGACGGTCGTCGGTTGCGGGCCAGCCTCGGCGTCGACCACGAACAGCGCCGTCTCGCAGACGCTCATCGCCGCGAAGGCGTCGCCGATAAAATCGGGGTAGCACGGGGCATCGAGCACGTTGATGCGGGCGCCCTTCCAGTCGATCGGTGCGATGGTCGTCGAGATGGAGAACGCACGCTTGACCTCTTCGGGGTCATAGTCGAGCGTGGGCTTGGTGCCGTCGTGGCCGCCCAGACGGGCGGTCTTGCCGGAAAGGTGGAGCATGGCTTCGGCGAGTGAAGTCTTGCCCACCCCGCCTTGGCCTACGAGCACCACGTTCCTTACGTTGCCGGTCTTGGGAGCACCCATGATGACCTCCTTGCAGGGTCGCGCGCTATGCGCGACGCCAACGGGGAGAGTTCGCGGTCGGTGCCGTCCCGGGAGCAGCATGGTCGGCAACCGAGCCGACTCACCCTCCAAATGTCCTATGTCACCACCCTACCCTTGCAGCCGCCTGTCCATGCATACCTTTCGGCACGCGTATGGATACGGGCGGCGAGAGGAGAAAGCGGGCATGGAAGGCGATTGTTGGGTCCCACCGATGCGAATAAAAACCGCCGCAGACCAAAAGACCTGCGGCGGTTCGCCTCAATGATTATTTGAGCCTATCCCTCGATACGGCTCAAGAACTCGCGCGTACGCTGCTCGCGCGGATGGTCGATAACCTGCTCGGCAGGGCCTTCCTCCACGATGCGGCCTCCGTCCATAAAGACGACGCGGTCGGCAACGTCGCGGGCAAACTGCATCGCGTGCGTCACGATTACCATCGTCATGTTCTGCGCGGCCAGATCCTTAATAACGCGCAACACCTCGGCCGTCAGCTCGGGATCGAGTGCCGAGGTCGGTTCGTCAAAGAACAAGATTTCCGGATCGAGCGCAAGGGCGCGGGCGATACTCACGCGCTGTTGCTGACCGCCCGAAAGCTCGCAGGGCACTTTGTTCTCGTTGCCCGTAAGCCCCATCTGCGCAATCAGCTCGCGTGCACGGGCCTCCGCTTGCTCGCGCGGGCGCTTGAGCACGCGGATCGGTGCGTCGGTGATGTTTTTCATCACGGTATAGTGCGGGAACAGATTGTAGTTCTGGAACACCAGGCCAAATCGCGAGCGCGCCTGCTTGGGCACATCGCCCTTCGCATAGACCGCGCCTGAGCCCGCGTCCGTCGCGACCGCAAGATCGCCAAACGAGAGCGAGCCGCCGTCGAGCGTCTCGAGCAGCGTCGCGCAGCGCAGCAGCGTAGACTTACCGCCACCCGAAGGCCCGATAATCGCCACGACCTCGCCACGCTTCACCTCGAGCGAGATATCCTTAAGCACCTCATTGCCGCCAAACGCCTTACGAGCGTTCGTTATATTCATTACCGTTCCGGACACGGGAACCTCCATGTATTTGAAGAGTCAGCGAGCGTGTGACTGACGAGACAATGTGCTTCGAAAGAGGAGCGCCGCGTACTTCTGTACGCAAGCGACGGCTTGAGGCGCAGATTGGCCGTCAGGCACGCGCGCAGCGTCGAGCAGTCCGCCGTTCGTCAGAACGGCGGAACGACCTAGTCATGGTAATAGTCCAGCTTCTTCTCGGCAGCGCCCAGCAGCATCTCGACCACGAAGTTAAAGACCCAGTAGATGAGCGCCGCGATCGCAAACGGCACCATGCTCACCTGCGAGGCGACCAGCGCCTTGGCCGTCGAGAACATCTCGCCCACGCCGATGGCGAACGCCAGCGACGTGTCCTTGACCAGTGTGATGATCTCGTTGCCCATCGCCGGCAAAATGCGCTTGGCGACCTGCGGCATCACGATGTACAGAAACGTCTGCATGCGCGAATAGCCCAGTACCTCGGCGGCCTCGTATTGACCGCGCGGAATGGATTGCAGGCCCGAGCGATAGATCTCGGCAAAATAACCGGCATAGTTGATGATGAACGCCACGACGCACGCCGTCCACTTGGAATCGGGCGTGAGCGAAATGCCGAACACATAGTATGGGGCAAAGTAGATAGCAAACATCTGCAGCATCAGCGGCGTGCCGCGCATGACCGAAATGTAGATACGCGCGATCCAACGAAGCGGCGCGATCTTACTCATGCGCATAAACGCCACGGGGATTCCCAGCGGAATCGACCCCAGCAGTGTCAGCACAAATAGCTGCAGGCTGACCAGGAACCCCTGGCCAAGCATCTGCATCATGACTTGGATAGACATTACTTGAGCACCCAGTTATCGAAGGACAAACCGTAATCCGCATACTTGTCGCACAGGTCCTTGACCGTGCCGTCCTCGTAGAGCGCCTTGAGCGACTCGGTCACGGCGTCAGCAGACTTGGTGTCGCCCTTCTTAAAGCCGACGGCATAGTGCTCGCTGGATAGCGGCTCATCAAGCTGCGTATAGGCATCGGGCTTGGCGGCAAGCTGATACTGAGCGATCGAGAGGTCGCAGGCGACAGCATCGACCGCGCCGCTCTCGAGCTGCATAAACGCCGTGTTGTACTCGCCGATGGTATCGAGCGTGGCAAACGTCGCGGCCAGATCCTTCTGGTCGCCCTCGAGCACATCCTGTGCGGCGGAATCGGTCTGGGTGATCACGGTCTTGCCGGCAAGGTCATCCCAGCTCTTGATGCCCGCGTCCTTCTTGACCACCAGCACCTGCTCGTTGAGCATGTACGGATCGGAGAACGTGTAGTCGTCCTCGCGGCCCTCCATGGTAAAGCCGTTCCAGATGCAGTTGATGGCGCCCGAGTTGAGCAGCGTGTCCTTGGCGTCCCAGTCGATGGCCTCGTACTCAACGTCCCAGCCCTGTTTGTCGGCAACGGCCTTGGCAAGGTCGAGGTCAAAGCCGGTGTACTCGCCATCGTCGCCCACAAAACCGTACGGAGGATAGGACTTGTCAAAGCCCACGACGAGCTTCTTGGACTCCGCAGCGCCCTTCATGTCCTTGGCTGCGGCAGAACCGGCAGCGGAGCCCTTATCGGCACCGCCGCCGCAGCCGACCAGACCAAGGCCGAGCACCGTGGCAAGCGAACCGGCTAGGCCAACAAACTGACGACGAGACATATCGGTATTCATGGTATCCCCCTTGATAGCACTTTAGTTAGGTAAAGTGAGTCATGTAACGTTCAGAATCATACACTTTAGCGTGATGGAGCACAAGGGAGGGGTTGCCCGCTGGGCTCCGGGGCGGGGGTTAAGTTTCCTGCTCTACAGTCCCGCTCACGACGGAGGCCACATTAAGTGGCCTCCTGTTCGTGCGGAACTCGCGATAAACTTAACCCCCGCCCCGGAGCCCAGCGGGCAAACGTCGTTGGACTTATCACTGACGCCAATAAACCGCTTGCATATCGTCTGCTGGCTTGGCACGGTACAATGCTTATGGCTTTCAATTCATAAATTAGTGGGGTTAATTCATGGCAGAATCTCGTGCTGAGCGTAAGGCTCGGCGTGCTTTGATCCAGGCGGCTGAGGGGCCGGAGGAGACGAAATCTTCTAAGAAATCTAAGTCGTCTAAGGATGCGAAGGATAAGTCGACTAAGAACAAGGCTAAGGGCAAGCGTTCTGGTGCTCGTCAGGGTGGAGGCAAGAAACCTGCGGCTCGCACTGAGCGCTCGCATAAGGATTCGACTCAGCCTGCTCGTAAAACCGTGGATCCCAAATCGCCTTGTTCCATCATGAAGGCTTGTGGTGGGTGCACGGCGCTTAATCGTCCTTATAAGAAGCAGCTCGCTGCCAAGCAGGCTGCCATGGAAGAGCTGTTTGCCGAGCTTTGTGAGCGCGAGGGCATCGTCGTTGATCCCATTTGCGGCATGGGTGTCACCTTGGGCGACCCCGGTAAGTATCCTGCGCCGCGTGGTTTTCGCCATAAGGCTGCGACCCCCTTTGCTCCTGGTAAGGAGGGTGCCGTTCGCTGTGGCTTCTTTGAGCGCGGTACGCACAAGATTGTTGCCGTGCCCAAGTGTCCTGTTGAGGCTCCCGGGGCTCGTCAGATTCTTAATGGCATCGCTCGCGAAGCTGAGCGGCTGCATATTCCCGCCTTTAACGAAGACAAGCATCTTGGTCTGCTTCGCTATGCCGTCGTTCGTTGCGGTTGGTGTACCGATCAGATCATGGTTACGCTCGTGACCGCCCAGCGCGATCTGCCGCACGCGCAGGAGTTCTTTGAGGCCGTCGCCGCACTCGATCCGCATATCGTCACCGTTGCCCAAAATATCAACGGCCGTCCCGGCAATGCCATCCTGGGCGAGGAGACCCGCATCGTCCATGGCGCCGAATGTATGCGCGACCAGCTGCTCGGCTGCGAGTTCGATATCTCCCCCACCGCGTTTTACCAGACCAACCCGCAGCAGACCGAGCTGCTCTATCAGCTCGCTATTGACGGCATGGACCTGCAGCAGGGCGACGTGCTTATGGACGCTTACTGCGGCAGCGGCACAATCGGTCTGTGCGCCGCAAAAGATGCCCAGGACAAGGGTGCCGGCATTATGCTGCTCGGCGTTGAGCGCAATCCCGCCGGCATCGCCGATGCACGTCGCAATGCCGAACTCAACGGCCTTACCCGCAACGCGTGGTTTATGGCCGACGACGCGACCGACTATATCCTGGATGCCGCTGACAACAACGAGCGCGTCGACGTTCTCTCCATCGACCCGCCGCGCGCCGGCTCTACGCCCGAGTTCCTTGATGCCGCCTGTGCGCTCAAGCCGCGACGCATCACCTACATCAGCTGCAACCCCGTGACCCAGGAGCGCGACCTGCACCAGCTCCTCGACGGAGGCTACCGCCTGCTCAAGATCACGCCGGTCGACATGTTCCCCCATACCGACCACACCGAAACCGTAGCGGTCCTCGAGCGCCGCTAATCTACCGGCACAAGAAAGGGGCGGCCCGTCTGGACCGCCCCTTTTTCATTACACATTGGCCTCTCGTTACATGCGTTTGCGAAGGTCGCACACACCAGCCGCTGCCATCTCGCGCAGCAGCGTCTCGCGGTCGCGTGTCACGATCAGATCAAGCGGGAAGTGAATCTCGTCGAGCATCTTGCGGGCATGGTCGAGCTTGCCGATCGCCATACCAATGTGCGCATCGGTCGAAACGCCAATGCCCACGCCCAGCTCGGCGCAACGCTCGGCGATCTTGCGGCATACGTCCCAATGCTCGGTATCGGTGCCATGCTCAAGACTGTGATTATTGATCTCGATGATCTTATGCTTGGCCTTGGCCGCCAGCAGCACCTCGTCGATATCAAACGGCACGCCCGAACGGCCCGCATGGCCCAACATGAACACCTTGGGGTGCTCCAGGGCATTGACGTACATCTCGGTCGTCTGGGCGAGCGTCGCACCCTCGGCAAACTGCGGATTATGCACGCTTGCCACCAAATAATCCAAATTGCGCGTCACCAAATCGAACAGCGAATGCTGGCGACTGTACGCATCGCCGGCGATATCGAGCGAAACGGGAATGTCTTCGCCAAACAGGCTGCCGTCCAACGAAACGATATCGGCCTCGGCGCCGCGGAGCAACAGCACGCCGCTCCAAATGCGCGGCCAGATATCTTGGTTGATAAAGAACTGGAAACTACGCAGGTCATCGGGGCAAGGCGTAACCATCGAGCTCAGATGGTCAGCGGAACCGAGCACCTGAAGGCCGCGCTCGGCCGCCCAATATATGTTCTGCTCAATGGTTGAATACGCATGCGCAGAGAACATCGTATGGGTATGGATATCACAAGAAAGCAGGTAGGGCATCGGGTCTCCTTATCCAGTATGGCCGTCGCGTATATTCATTGTACGCATAGCCTTCGGCAGTCGTAAAACCGCTTCATCCCAATCACACAACGGCATAGACAACGGGGTCCGGCTTAACACCAAACCCCGTTTCACGTAAAACATTGTAAGCAGAGCGCTTTACTTTGGACGATACTCGTCTGCCAACTGCTTCCACGCAGGCAGCGAGTTGATGATCGTCTCATGGCTCACGCAATAGCCCAAGCGGAACCAGCCCGGCATGCCAAAGCTATCCGAGGGCACCGCGAGCAGCTCGTACTTCTTCGCGCGCTCGCAGAAGGCGCTCGCATCGGGCTCCAGCGCCTTCACCCATAGGTAGAACGCACCATCCGGCTCAACATACGTGTAGCCATACTCCGCCAACGCACCGGTTAGCGCCGTGCGGTTGCGTGCATAGGCCTCAACATCGCTCGGCTCGTCGATACAGTCGATAATCACGCGTTGGAAGAGCGCCGGTGCACACACAAAGCCCAGCGTACGGGCGGCGCCGGCAACGGCGGGCATCAAGCGGGCGGCCTGCGGATTCGTATTGGGGACCAAAATCCAGCCCACACGCTCACCCGGAAGCGAAAGCGACTTGGAATACGAGTAACACACGATAGTGTGCTCGTAGATCGAGGGTACCCAAGGCACCTCGGCACCATAGACGATCTCGCGGTACGGCTCATCCGAGATCAGCATGATCGGGTTCTCGGGATCGCGCTTGGCGTTGACCTCTCGCAAGACATTAGCCAGACGCGTCAAGGTATCGCGCGTATACACGGCGCCGGTCGGGTTGTTGGGCGAGTCGATAATGACCGCCGCCGTCTTGTCGGTAATAGCCTTAAGAACGTTGCCCACGCTCAGCTGGAATGTATCCTCGTTGGCAAGCGCCTCGACGCACGTGCAACCGGCCTTCTCGATCCAGACGCGGTACTCCGGAAAATACGGAGCAATGACGATAACCTCATCGCCCGGATTGGTGATGGCGTTGAGCGTACAGGTGAGCGAAGCCGCCGCGCCCACCGTCATAAAGACGTCCTTGCCCTCATAGCTCGTGTCAAAGCGACGGTTGAGCGAGTCGGCCACAGCCGCGCGACACTGCGGCAGGCCCGGTGCAGGCGTGTATCCGTGCAGCTGCTCGCTCGGCAGCTCAAGCGCCTTCTTAATGGACTCTGCAACGGCTGCAGGCGCCGGAACACTCGGGTTGCCCAGCGAGAAATCGAACACGTTCTCCGCGCCGATCTGCGCCTTGCGCTCAAGGCCATAGCTAAAGATCTCGCGGATGATGGAACTCTCCGCGCCGCGAGCATACATGGTTTCGTTAATCATCTGTTCCCCTTTCGCATAGGCGGTATTGTACGCTTTAGTCGGGCAAAGTGCCGCAGCAATGTTGATTGGGGACAGACTTAAATGCGTGAAAACACTCATTTAAGTCTGTCCCCAATCAACAGGCGGCTCCATATCGCTCAAAAAGCCTCCGCAGGTTTCCCCGCGGAGGCTTTCGTAGCAGAGCTATTCGTCGGCGTCGGTATTGCCGTTGTCGGCATCTCCGGTGTCGTCGGATGCGGCTTCGGCATCCTCCTGCATAGCCGCCTGCGCAAATGCCGCGGCGTCGGCCGCCAGCTCCTCCTCGCTCATGCGAGGTGGGCGCTTCTTGGTCGGCATGCCGGCCGCCTTGGCGTTGCGCTCCTCCTTGGCCGCCAGGATATCGCCCTCGCGCTCAAGGTAGGAATCCCACTCGTTGTCGAGCAGGGCGTTCACGGCATCGCCTTCAACGGTCTCGCGCTCAAGCAGCACCTTGGCCATCAGATCGAGCTGATCGCGACGGGCATCAAGAATCTCGACCGCACGACGATGGGCCTCACGCATAATGCGCTGAACCTCGATATCGATGCGACGCGCCGTTTCCTCGGAGTAATCCTGGTGATCGGCGTAGTCGCGGCCCAGGAACACCTGATGCTGAGCCTCGCCAAAGACCTGCGTGCCCAGCTCCTCACTCATGCCAAGGCGCGTGACCATCTCGCGCGCCATCTTGGTCGCACGCTCCAGGTCGTTGCTCGCGCCCGACGTGATGTCGTCGCACATGAGTTCCTCGGCAACGCGGCCGCCCAAGAACACGGCAAGCTCATCGAGCATCTCGTTCTTGGTCTTAAGGAAGTGGTCCTCCTGCGGCAGCTGCAGCGTATAGCCCAGGGCCTGGCCGCGGCTGACAATCGAGATCTTGTGGACCGGATCGGAGTGCTCCAGGATGTGGCCCACCAGGGCGTGGCCGCTCTCGTGGTAGGCAATCGTGGTGCGCTCGGCCTCGGTCATAACGCGACCCTTGCGCTGCGGTCCGGCAATCACGCGCTCCATCGATTCCTCGACCTCGTCCATCGAGATCACGGAACGGTGGCGGCGGGCAGCCAGCAGCGCAGACTCGTTGAGCAGGTTCGCCAGATCGGCGCCGGTAAAGCCAACGGTCATCTGGGCGAGCTTCTCAAACTTAACGTCCTCGTCCATCGGCTTGTTCTCGGCATGCACGCGCAAAATCTGCTCGCGGCCCTTCACGTCCGGACGGTCGACCGTAACCTGACGGTCAAAACGGCCGGGACGCAGCAGTGCCGGGTCCAGAATGTCGGGGCGGTTGGTGGCGGCGATCAGGATGACCGACTCGCTCTCCTCAAAACCGTCCATCTCGACCAGCAGCTGGTTGAGCGTCTGCTCGCGCTCGTCGTGGCCGCCACCCAAGCCGGCTCCGCGCTGACGTCCCACAGCATCGATCTCATCGATAAAGATGATCGACGGGGCCTGGGACTTGGCCTCCTTAAAGAGGTCGCGCACGCGGCTGGCGCCGACGCCCACAAACATCTCGACAAAGTCGGAACCCGAAATGCTAAAGAACGGTACGCCCGCTTCGCCGGCAACAGCCTTGGCCAGCAGCGTCTTACCGGTGCCCGGAGGGCCCACGAGCAATACGCCACGCGGAATCTTGGCGCCTAGCTTGCGGTAACGATCCGGATCGCTCAAGAAGTCGCGGATCTCCTCGAGTTCCTCGACCGCCTCGTCCACGCCGGCAACGTCCTCAAACTTGACCTTGGGGCGCGTGGCCTCGTTGGTCTTGGCGTTGGTCTTGCCAAACTGCATGTTCCTGTTGTTGGCGCCCATCATCTGGCGCATAAAGTAGAACATAATGGCGATCAGGGCGATCGTCGGAAGCACGCTCATCGCCAAGTCGCCCCAAAAATCGGGGTCATTGGTGTTGACGATGTACTTGGTATCGGGGTGCTCCGCCATGAGCTCGGCAAGCGAATCGGAGCCGACATAGGTCGAGGAGAAGCTCTTGAGTTCGCTCGTATCGCCCTTGTCCTTGCTCGCCTTCCAGTAATGACCGGTCACGCTGCCGTCCACGACCGTGTAGGTCAGGTCGTCGACGCGATCCTGCTTGATGGCGTTGACCATCTCGCTCGTCGCGAGCTTTACGGTATTGCTGGAATTGGCAAAGCCGGAGCCCATGTTAAAGAAGGCATAGCCCAGAAGCGCGCAAGCCAAAATAAAATACAGCCAGCCCGTACGCGTGGGCTTCTTGCCTCCGGGCATCCCCGGGATCTTAGGCTCCCGGGGAGTCTGGGAATTGTTATCGTTACGGTCGTCGGGCATCTTACGAATAAACCTCCGGTTTCAAAATGCCCAGATACGGAAGGTTACGATAGCGCTCGGCATAGTCGAGGCCGTAGCCCACCACAAAGGCATCGGGGCAATGGGTTCCAACATACTTGGGCGTGACGGCCGAGACGCGGTCCTCAACGTCCTTCCACAGGAAGGCAGCGACCTCCAGCGAAGCGGGCTTGCGGCTCTCGAGGTTCTTCATCAGGTACTTGAGGGTCAGGCCCGAGTCCAGAATGTCCTCGACGATCAGCACGTCGCGACCGCGGATGTCGATATCCAGGTCCTTAATGATACGCACGATACCGGAGGACTTCACTCCGTCGCCGTAGCTCGAAACAGCCATGAAATCGATGTTGGTCGGCAGCTCGATCTTGCGCATCAGGTCGCCCATAAAGACCACGGCGCCGCGCAGGACCGCAATCAGCACCAGATCCTTACCCGCGTAGTCGCGAGTAATCTCCTCGCCCAGGCGAGAGACGATACCGTCGATATCCTCCTGCGTAAACAGAACCTTCTCGATATCCGGATGTTGAGAAGCCATGACAACCCTTTCTTGTGCTTATCGTCCACACACCGCCGTATGGACGCGAACTACACATTCTAGCAGCGCACGGGGTAAATTTACCAGCCCGTGCGCCATCAGCGCGGGAATAGCGTCAACGTCGCACAGAATAGCTGGCGCAGGGCGCTATTCCGCATCGACCACGCGGAGCAGATACGCCACGCGCGTTGCGGCCGTGCATTTAAAGCGCTCGTCCGCGCGAACGCCTGCGACCCATACCACGGAACCTCCCGGAGCCGTTCTTACCACGGGGACGCTCGCACGCTCAGAAACAGGTATACGGGCCTCATTGAGCAGATCGGATACCTTCTTGCTTCGGCCGCTCATACCTAACGGACACATCACATCCCCCGGAGCGGGGCCGTCAACCCACAGACGCGCCGAACGTGCCTCGGCGGGAATCTCCCCGCGCGAGCCGGCGAGCATTCGCTCGCTATCACGGTCGACAAAGCCCAGAGCCGCCGCATCCACCATAGCGGCCACCTCTCCAGCAGCCGCAAGCTCGCGGGCACGGCGCACAATATCGCATCCGGGCTCGACGGCCAACGGCTCTGCCACCAGGATGCGTCCCGCCCCCAGTGGCAAACGACCGGGAATGGTAATCCAATCGGCAAGCAACCCCTCACGCGCCACAGGCGCCTTAAAAGCCAGCATGCCAAACTCCACACGCGCATCAATTCCCGCCGGCAGCGTGACCGATCCTGCACCTTCGGCGACGCAGGCGAGCACACGCTCCACATGCCGCATCTCCGGGCGAGCATCGGGGTCGATGCGCTTAATCGCCAACCGCACGATACGCCGCGCGATCACAACCTCGGCAGCCGCAAGGCGACGCGCGTCAAGGACCAGCGCGCCCGCCGCCTCTTTGCGCAGGCAGCTTCGAAAGGCTTGCGCCGAAAGCTGAGACAGAAACGCGTCCTCGTCCTCCAGGATCTCGCAGGCAGCGCCGATCGTCTTGCACACGTTCGCGTTGCGCTGAGCCACCGCCGGCATCACGCGATGACGTACGTAGTTGCGCAGATACGAGATATCCTCGTTGCTCTCGTCCTCTCGCCACGGCTGACCATGTACCTGCAGATAGCTCACGAGCTCGCTATGAGTTAGGTCGAGCAAGGGACGCACCACGATATTCCTCCGGCGAGGAATGCTCGATAGGCCCGCGGGCCCCGACCCCTTAATCGCGTTCATCAAAAACGTTTCCGCGCGATCCGAAGACGTGTGCGCGGTGCAGATACGAGCTGCCGTTCGCGGTGCCCCCGTCTGGGCGCAGAGCTCGCGAACATATCTGCGCGCCGCGGTATAGCGCACTTCGCGCGCCGCGGCCTCGATATTGCCCGACTCGTTGTCAAAATAGGCATGCTCGACACACAGCGGCAAGCCGTATTGTGCACACAGGTCGCGCACAAAGGCTTCGTCGCCATCGGATGACTCGCCACGCAGATGATGGTTTACATGCAGCACATGCAGCCGCTCGCGCGCGATGGGGGCTACGCCACGTCCATCCTGTATATCCAGCTTTGATGTGCAAGCCATGAGGAGCAGCGCCGTCGAGTCCGCACCACCTGATACCATGAGCACCACAGGAGCAGCCGTCTGCCGCGTCGCCAGGGTGCAATCGTCCGCCCTCGACGCAGCATGATGTCCGTAGTGCTGAGATACCGTTGGCATTCGCTTCCTCCTCTATTCGTCCGCACCCATTGTATCCTTTGGAATCTTATGTCTCGCCTGCACCTTCATATCCTCGGCAGCGGCTCAAAAGGCAACTGCGCACTCATCGAGGGCCCGCAGGGGCTCATCATGATCGATGACGGACTTTCCCGCCGCGAGACACTCAAACGCATGGCGGAGCTGGGCCTATCGGCAGATGACGTGTCCGCCCTTGTTATCACCCACGAGCACGGCGACCACATTAAGGGACTAGAGGTATGGTGCAAACATTGGAATGGTCCCATTTTTGCCAGCAGGGACACACTTGCATCCAAAGAAAGCCTCGCGCATCTGTCTGTCGAGGAATTCGATCCCGGTGACATTCTCTCCGTTGCCGGCATCCGTGTGCAGACCTACTCGACATCACACGATGTCATCAATCCTGTCGGCTATCGATTCGACGCCCTCGATGATTCCATCGGCTTTGCCACCGACACCGGCGAGCTATCGAGCCAAGCCATGAGCACCCTCAAGGATTGTCGAGTCCTCGCGCTCGAAAGCAACCACGATGTGACCATGCTACGCGAGGGAGAATATCCCCGCTTTCTTCAGGAGCGAATCCTGTCCACGAGAGGCCATCTCTCCAACGACCAAGCCGCCAACGCGGCGCGCGAACTTGTCACCGATCGCACCGAGCAGCTCATCGCCATGCATATCAACCAAGACAACAATCGTCCGAGCCTGACGGTCAAAAGTTACGCCCGAGCGCTCGATGCAACACTTGACGATGAGCTCGGCAGCACTGCGACCAGACATTCTGGCTCGCAGCAGCTCACCATATGCCCCGCAGGACAATATCGCCCCATGACCATTCAATAGCGCGTCGTAAGAAAAAGGGGGCTGGGAATCTCTTCCCAGCCCCCAATTTAAACACTCGATTGAAGCAGCGTTGCCGTTAGTCGATGGAGATCTTCGTGACGTTCTTCTTCTCGACAATCTTGGGAACCGTAACGGTCAGGATGCCGTCAGCGTACTTAGCCGAAAGGCCCTCGCTCGAGGCGTCCTTCAGATACACGCCACGCGTCGCGCTGTACGAGCTGAACTCCTTCTGCAGGAAGTTCTTGCCCTCGTTCTCCTCGTCCTCCTCGACATTCACGCTAATGGACAGACGACCCTCGTTGAGCTCAACATCAATGTCGTCCTTGGCGACGCCGGTCAGATAAGCCTTGACCTCGTAGCCATCGCCCTTGTCCTCAACGTCAACGGGAAACGCCTTGGAGGCGATCGAGTTGTTCGCCAGGTCGGTCATATCATCGAACAGATCGAACAGCGAGCTTGCAGAGGGACGAACGCCAAAAACCGAACGATAAGGAACCATGCTTGCCATGTTTACCACTCCTTTTGGGAACTGCCGAGCCACCTTCTAGGCGACTGGGACTTCGTTTGACGCTCTTATATATGCCCACCCGTCTCTTATATATACATAGACCATAAAGTTTTTTGAGTCCCGTACTATAAGCATATCTAAGTGTATATGACTAAGGTTTTAGGAAGGTTAAGGTTCTTTGAACCGGCCCTTAAATAGTGCGTATATCCCTAGCAAATCAGCATAAGGGGCTTACAATGAGCGCATATGCGTTGTTGGTAACGAGCTAAAGGGCATCATGAACGACCAAAACCAAAACAATATGTTTAAGCCGGCTCAGGGGGAAGAATCCACCCCGCAGCCGACGCGGTTTCATCGCCCCCATATCTCGCAAGAACCCATCAACGATCTTGAGCCCGAGTATGTAACGAGAAATCGATACCAAACACTCGAGGATGCCCAAACAGGACGCAAGCATATGGGCGTCGCCTCAGGAGATCCCGTATATCTTAAAGATGCACCGTTATCAAAAAACAGCGCAATCAATGCCGAGCCAACGAATGCGCCCGCGGCTCGAGAGCATAGAGGTCCTCGACCTAACCAAACCTTGACGCATTCGGCTCGTTATCTCGAGACGCCAAAACAAGGAAAATCGATTTTCGTTTCATCAAGTAAACGACGCAAGCAGCATCGACTGACAATCCTGCTATTGATTATTGCGATCATAGCGGTTGCCCTTGTAATTCGATTCGTTGTCTTTAAGTAAAGGCCCAATAGCTAAATAGCAAATAGAGCGACTGGAGTAATTGAGTCATTAAGCTCAATTAACGCAAAAAAAGGGGGAGGCCGCGAGGCCTCCCCCTTCTTCGATTCAGGCGTACGGCTCGGTGCCGTCCACCGGTCAGCGGC
>CAKULD010000006.1 GCA_934667065.1 uncultured Collinsella sp. | reverse complement strand
TCATGGAGCCAGTGACAGGAATCGAACCCGCAACCCACTGATTACAAATCAGTTGCGCTACCGTTGCGCCACACTGGCACACTTGGCGCTTTCGCGCGAAGCCAGTTAAGAATAAAGGAATTGCGGACGAGGCGCAACAGGACTGCATAGCGTTATGCATTTACGCCACAGCAGCGGCCACTCCCCTAACGGCCGCGCAGGGCCTTGAGTTTTGCCAGTGCCTCGGGGCTTAGGCGGCTGCCCAGAGTCATCTTGATCTGGGGTGCCTCCTCGGCCTCGTGCACGTCGTTGTCGATCTGCTTGAGCTCGTCCACCAGCATGCGACTCGAGATGCGCGTGACACCCTTGCCCATGACGACGGCTTGGATGGTGCCATCGCTCGACACCACGGAGCACGCACGGCCTTCCTCACGTGCCTCGATACAGAGCTTCTGCACCACGGTATCGGCCGAAACGCCCGTCGGCGAAAACTCAATGCGCACGCCACGCGCCGGCAGGTTGGGGCGCTCGCTGGAGATGTTGCCCGCGCCGTCAAAGACGATCACTGCCTCGTAGCGGCCCTGGGCAAACGCGGCAACATCGTTGATGAGTGCGGTGCGCGCCATATCGTGGACGTCGCTGGAATACGGATCGTCGGAATGGTCGTACACGAGCTTTTCGTAGCGCGGCGTGCAGTGAATCACGTTGTAGCCGTCGACCACCAGCAGCTCGGGCTTATTGGAGTGCACCGTCGAGACCGGATCGGCGATGGCCTGCGCAAACGCATTGCCGCCTACGCCATAGGTCGCGGCCGAAACAATCGGCTTGGCCGAGCCCTCGCCAAAGCGCTTGGCCTTGGACTTGGCGCGGTTCTTCTTGGACATGCGCTACTCCTCCCCCATAAGCTCGCCGGCGTTGCGGCGCAGCCACTCAAAGCAGAGGGCCGTGGTCGCCTGGGCAACATTGAGACTCTCGGTCATGCCGCGCTGGGGAAGCTTGGTCAAAAAGTCGCATTTCTCGAGCACCAGACGCGAAATGCCATCGCCCTCGGAACCCATGACGAGCGCCACGCGGCCCTCGAAGGGGGTATCCCAGCAGCTGCCCTCGGCATGCTCGGAGGCGCCGCCCACCCAAAAGCCGGCTGCCTTGAGGTCGTCGAGCGCACGGGCGATGTTAGGAACCTGCGCGATGGGCAGATGCATAACGGCACCGGCGGAAGTCTTGTAGCTGCCCACGGTCACGCCGGCAGCGCGCTTGTTGGCGATGATGACGCCGGCAGCACCCACGACCTCTGCAGAACGCACGATAGCGCCAAAGTTACCGTCATCGGTCACGTGATCGAGCACGACGACAAGTGCCGGGCCATCGCCCGCTCGATCGAGGATGTCGGCGACGTCCGCGTAGGGGAAGTTGCCCACCTCGAGCGCAATGCCCTGGTGGGCGCCGTGGCTCGACAGCGCATCGAGCTGCGTGCGTGGCACGTACTTAATGCGGACGCCCTCGGCGTTGAGGTCATCGACCAGGCGAGACAGGGCGGCATCGCGCTCCCCGCCCTCGGCGATGAGCGCGCACTTGACGGGAAAGCCGGTACGCAGCGCCTCGGCAGCAGCACGGCGACCCTCGATGAACTCACCCTTGGGAGCCTGAACGTTGTCGCGGTTGCGATCTCGTTGCGGACGCGCAGTCTGTGCTTGGGAGCGATCGCGCTGGCCCTTGGGAGCGGCAGCGCGGTCGTTGCGGCGAATCGGACGCGAGCCAGAAGCAGCCTGTTTGCCGCCACGCGGCGCACGCTTACGATTGTCGGCCATAGGGCGACCTCCTTAAATAGATAACGGACAAGAATCGACCGTCCGAGCCACGGCACCTTGCCTTTCAATCGTCGGGCATGACCGCCAGGTCTATGCCCTCCTCTTTCAAGGCAATCTGCCGCACCTCGAACGGTCGACTAATACTAGAGGGTCTTAATACGAGTACCCGCGGCCGTATCCTCGATCGTCAGACCCAGGTCCTTGAGCTGGTCGCGGATGGCGTCGGCCAGATCCCAGTTCTTGGCGGCACGGGCCTCGGCGCGGGCCTCGAGAATCTTGGCAGCGGCCTCGTCCACGTCGTCGCCCGTGTAGGCGACCAGACCGGCGGCAACACCCAGCAGGCCCAGCGGCAGCTCGACCTTGGGCTCGGGAAGCTCAACACCAAAGGTGTCGAGCAGCTCGACCAGCGTATCGGCAGCGGCAAGCGCGGCAGCCTTGTCGGCAGCGTCGCCCGCCTGCTCCAGGTACTGGTTGCACTCGGTCACAAAGCCAAAGACGGCACCCATGGCACCGGCGGTGTTAAAGTCGTCGTCCATGCACTCCTTAAAGGTGGCACGGGTCTCGGCCGCCTTAGTGGCAAACGCCTCGGCAGCTGCCTCATCGGCAGCGGCCGTCGCGTGGTTCGCGGCCCAGCGCAGGTTCTCGACCGTACCGGCGATACGCGTGAGCGAGTTCTCGGCACCCTCCAGGCGCTCCCAAGAGAAATCGAGCGGCGAGCGATAGCTCGTCTGCAGCATCAGCAGGCGCAGGGCGGCAGCGGAGTGCTGCTCGAGGACCTCGGCCAGCGTAAAGAAGTTGCCGAGCGACTTGGACATCTTCTCGCCGTCGACCAGCAGCATGCCCGTGTGCATCCAGGTGTTGGAGAAACCCTGGTGCCAGGCGCAGGTGGCCTGGGCGCACTCGTTCTCGTGGTGCGGGAAGGCCAGGTCGGAGCCGCCGCCGTGGATGTCGATCGGGGTGCCCAGATAGCGGTGCACCATGGCGGCGCACTCGGTGTGCCAACCGGGACGGCCCTCGCCCCAGGGGCTCGGCCAGCTGGGCTCGCCGGGCTTGGCGGCCTTCCACAGGGCAAAGTCGAGCGGGTCGTTCTTGTCCTCGTTCTCCTCGATGCGCGCGCCCACCATCAGGTCGTCGATGTTGCGGCCCGAGACCTGACCGTAATTGGGATCGCTGCGCACGGCAAAGTACACGTCGCCGTTATCGGCAGCATAGGCATGGCCCTGCTCGATGAGCGTCTTGATCATGGCGATCATGGGGCCAATCTCTTTGGTGGCGCGGGGGCGCACATCGGGATCGAGCACGTTGGCGGCGCGCATGACGCCGATGAACTTGTCGGAGAACTCCGTCGCGACCTCGGCGGCCGTGCGGCCCTGCTCGTTGGCGCGTTTGATGATCTTGTCATCGACGTCGGTGAGATTCTGGGCAAACGTGACCTCGTAGCCGCTCGCGATGAGCCAGCGGCGAATCACGTCGAAGCTGATGAACGTGCGGGCGTTGCCGATATGGATGTTGTCGTAGACCGTGGGGCCGCACACGTACATGCGGACCTTGCCGGACTCGATAGGCTGGAACTCTTCCTTTTTATGGGTAGCGCTGTTGTAGATACGCATTCGTTACTCCTTAACGGTTTTCTGTAGCAGGCAGACAGCCCAGGCGCCGATTCCCTCGCCCTGGCCTTCCCAACCGAGCTTTTCGGTCGTGGTGGCGGCGACGCCCACGTTTTCGACGTCGACGCCCAGGGCATGGGCGAGATTCGCGCGCATGGCATCGCGGTGCGGGGTGATCTTGGGCTGCTGGCAGGCGATGGTGCAATCGGCATCGACAAACTCAAAGCCCAGCTCACGCGCATAATCCATCACGCGGGCAAGCAGCACCATCGAATCGGCACCCTCATAGGCGGGATCGGTGTCGGGGAATAGCTTGCCAATGTCTCCCCCGCGGCAGGCGCCCAAAATGGCGTCGGCCAGCGCGTGTGCGAGCACATCGGCATCCGAGTGGCCCAGCAAGCCGCGCTCGTAGGGAATGTCGACCCCGCCGATGATACATCGACGCCCCTCCACCAAACGGTGGACGTCGTAGCCGTGGCCAATGCGCAGGTTACTGAACATGGGGAAGGTCCTCTCCCTCGGCCATGCGGCCGAGCAGAATCGCGGTTACGGGACGCAGGTCCTCGGGCATCGTCACCTTAAGGTTGTCGCGCGGGCTCTGGACGCAGCGGACGCGCCCGCCCATGCGCTCGACCAGCGACGAATCGTCGGTACCGATAAAGCCCTCGGCAATAGCGGCGGCGTGGGCGCGCTTCATGGCGTCGACGCTAAAGATCTGCGGCGTCTGCGCAGCCCAGTAGAGCTCGCGCGGCGGCGTCTCGACGATGTTATCGCCGTCGACGATCTTGAGCGTGTCGATTGCAGGCTGGCCGCACACGACACCGTCGAGTGAGCGGTCGCCCACAAGCACGTCAATCGCATGGTCGATAGCCTCGGTCGTGATGAGCGGACGGGCGCCGTCGTGGATGGCGACGTATTCAAAGCCCGCCGGCACCGCATGCACGCCCGCACGGGTGGAATCCTGACGGGTATCGCCGGCATCGGCAAAGCTGATGGGCGTGTCGTAGTCAAACGGACTGATGGCCAAGCGGCGCATCTCGGCGCGGCGCTCGGCAGGGCAAACCACAACGATGTGGCCGACCCTGTCGCTACGATCGAACGCGCGAATGGACCAGCTCATGAGCGGACGGCCCGCCACGTTGACGAGCTGCTTGCCGCCGGGGTTGCCAAAGCGCTGGCCGCTGCCGCCGGCAACGACCACGGCGCATACGGGCGCCATTATGCGTTCCCCTGTTTGGTGCCCTTCATGCGGTACAGCGAATCCGCAAGAATGGCAGGGTTGTTGACGCCAAAGTCGCCCAGGCGCTCCGGGTCCTCGCTGATGTCGTCCATGAGCTCCTGCAGCGAGCCGTACTCGTCGACGATCTTCTCGGCAACGCCATCGCGCACGACGGACACGCGCGAAAGCGTGCGCAGGCCCAGCGGCGTCATGACGGAGTCCTCGTCCAGGTCGTCGTAGCCCAGAACCGCTGCCACGTGCTGCGGGTCGGACAGGTCCTTAGGCGTCATGCGAGCGAGCTCGGCGCGGATCTTCTCGGCGTTGGCTTCGGAAGAATCGCTCGCGTAGTCGCGGATCATCAGGTCGTACTCGGTATCCATGCTGGAGCCTGCGAGCTGCTCGAGCTGCATCTGTACGAGCTTGCCCTGGTTGCCCAGCTTGACGATGCAATCCTTAAGCTCGGTCTTCGCCTGCTGCATGATTTCGAAGCTCGAGAAGATGCCGGTGATGTCGGCGAGCGTAACGTAGTCGTCCAGCTCGAGGGCGGTCAGACGCAGCAGGGAGCGGTCGAGCGACTGACGGGTGGTCTGGAGCGTGGCGACGAGCTGGTTGACCGAGCTCATGATGGTAGTGACGGGCTGGATCTCGTAGCTCTTGCCATGGACGTACACGTTGACGACGGCACGACGGGCCGAGACCGAGATTACGATGGCGTCGGTGAGCACCGACATGCGAGCGGCGGTACGGTGACGCATACCCGTCTCGCTCGTGGCGAGCGATGGATCGGGGTTGAGGTGGAAGTTGGCGCGCAGAATCTGGGTAAGGTCGCCATCGATGACGATGGCGCCGTCCATCTTGGAAAGCTCGAACAGGCGGTTCGAGGTGAACGAAATGTTGAGCGGGAAACCGTCGTTGCCGGCGGCGAGCACGTTTTCGGTGTCGCCGACGCAGATAAGGGCGCCCAGGTGGCCGGCGATGATCATGTCGAGGGCGGTGCGGATCGGCTGGCCAGGTGCCGTCAGACGAATGGCCTGTTCCATTCGCTTTTGCAGCTCGTTCTTATCCAAGGCATCGCTCCCATCGTATACGCTCCATAAACGTCAATAAGTTTCTCACGGTTTGCCCCTGTGGCGCCCGCAAAATCCGATGCTTACAGAATGAGCGAACACAGCCGAGAGCCCCGTCCCAAATGAGCTGCTTATGTGGTAGCATCGGGATTCACATAAATGAGGGAGTAGTCGCGTACCCGGTTTCGCTTCCGGTGGCGCGGCAAGTCAACATACTGGCCGAAACGGTCTGGCTTGCCTTAATGAACGAGACTCGTGGTTGTGCGCGCAACGCGTACGCCACGGGTCTTTTTTGTTGCTCCCCCACTAGAGGTACACGCGGGTTCGCCCGCAAGGAGGGAGCCAAACCATGGGACTCGCAGAGCTTGTGCTGCTCGCCATCGGGCTTTCGATGGACGCCTTTGCCGTATCCATCTGCAAGGGCCTCGGCATGAAGAAAATCAACCTTAAGGTCGCCGTAGTGCTCGGCCTGTTCTTTGGTGGTTTCCAAGCCGGCATGCCCGTGATCGGTTGGGCGCTCGGCAGTCAGTTCTTGGGGATTATCGGTCCCATCGACCACTGGATCGCCTTTATCCTGCTCGCCTTCATCGGCGGCAAGATGCTGTGGGAGGCCTTTACCGAAGGCGAGGACGAAAGCGACAGCAAGGACGCCGAGAAGATCGACCTAGGCGAATACCTGATCCTGGCTATCGCCACCTCGATCGACGCTCTGGCCGTGGGCATCTCGTTTGCCGCGCTCTCGGTCGATATCGTCCCCGCCGTGTCGCTCATCGGCGTTACGACCTTTATCTTCTCCGTTGCGGGCGTGGCAATCGGCCACACCTTTGGCTCGCGCTACGAAAAGCCCGCCTCCATCGTGGGCGGCGTCGTCCTCATCCTCATCGGCCTCAAAATCCTGCTGGAGCACCTCGGAATCCTGGTGCTGTAACGCCCAAACCCTATTGCTCGAAACCCAATGTCGAACAAGGCCTCATGCAGAGTTTTGCATGGGGCCTTTTCATGTAAAAGAACGCCTACTCAACAAGGCTGGGAAATCCAGTCCTTCATCGTCATTCCATTCGTTTTCTGGGCAAAGATTCATTCGTTTTTATGTGACTCTATTATTCGTTTTTCGAGTATGATTTCATTCGTATTTAGGGAAATGCGAGGTAAACAGTATGGCAACGATGGCGAAAGACACGTATATCCCCCGGCTCATTGACCGCAAGATTGATCAATATCTCAATCTGTTCGGTGCCGTTGAAATCTCAGGCACTAAATGGTGTGGAAAGACTTGGTCCGCGCTTGCTCATGCAAATAGTGCCATATACGTCGATCGTGGTTCGAACCAATTGCTCATCGAGTCTGACCCGCAGTATGCGCTCGTTGGCGATACCCCTCATGTTATTGACGAGTGGCAGCGTGTTCCTCAGATTTGGGACTGCGTGCGCCACGCTGTTGATGACACCACAGAAAAGGGCCAGTGGATCCTAACAGGCTCCTCTACGCCGGCAAAAGACAAGGTAAACCACAGCGGAGCCGGACGAATCGGTCGGCTGAGCATGCATCCCATGAGTCTTCAGGAGAGCGGAGATTCAACAGGTAAGGTAAGCCTAGCCGCCCTGTTTAAAGGCGGGTTTGCCCCATGCCCTTGCGCGTCGGGAATCGATTCTCTTACCGAGCTCATTTGTCGCGGCGGATGGCCCGGCGCGCTTGCACTAACTTCTGACACAATTCGACCTGTACTGATGGGCTATCTAGAAGCTGTGCATAATAAGAGCGTTCCTGACCTTGGCGGACGCGAGCTCATTAGTTCACGCGTGGCAGAGTCTCTTGCGCGAAATCTTGGACAGTCCAGCACAAATGTCACACTCGCCCGTGATGTATTTGCTCTGGATGGCGCATTAGCACCAACTGATACCCAAAAACGAGAGGTTTCCCAACATCTTGAATACCTCGTGCAACTCTATTTAATTGACGAGTTGCCCGGATGGGTTCCGGCGTCGCGCTCCCCCAATCGCATGAGAACTAAACCCAAACGCTACTTCGCAGATCCCTCATTAGCCATTGCCGCACTGGGCCTTAACAAACAAAACCTACTTGAGGACTACCAGACGCTTGGTCTTGCGTTTGAAAACCTCTGCATGCGCGATTTGCAGGTATACGCCTCATCACTCGACGCCGCCGGGTCTCACCCTGTCCGTTATTACCGCGATGATTCAGATTTAGAAATCGATGCCGTTATTGAGCTTGCGGATGGAACATGGGGGGCATTCGAGATCAAGCTCAGCGAGACAAAAGTTGAGCAGGCCGCCAACAGTTTGCTGCGAATGAGAGACAAGTTGCTTAGCGACAAAATGGGACGCACGAAGCCTCCGGCATTTCTTGCCGTTCTCACAGGGATGGGAGAGATCGCATATAAACGTCCTGACGGCGTATACGTTATTCCCATTCGGGCGTTTGGGGCTTAAAAAGTCATACGCCCACACTAGGCCTCATACAGAATTTTGCATGAGGCCTTTTCGTGCAGAGTTTTGCATGTCATACTGATATGCAAAAGTCTGCACGTTAGGATATCGCCATGGATACTTTTCCCATCACAACACCGCGCCAAGCCGGAATCTACGTGCGCCAAGCGCGCGAGGCGCAGGGAATTACCCGCGCCGCCCTCGCGAAAAAAGCCGGTGTTTCTGAGCGCCTGCTCGCATCGCTCGAGCTGGGAGACGCCACCGGCATTCGGCTCGACAAGCTGCTGGCGATTTTTAACGCTCTCGGACTGGCGCTCGCCGCTCAAGGGGATATCGACGAAGCGAAAAACGAGCAACCAGTCGACGCCCCGCATGCCGACTTACAGCCTCGTAGCACCTCCAGCCGCCATCGCGCTCAACGTCTTCACCATCGCAACCGTCGCGGCGCAGCTATTCCGGCTCTCGCAGATACCCCCTTTACGTCCGATCTCTACGACAAGGCCTTCGCCGATTTCGCCATGTCCAATCTCGGAGTCTCGATTGCCGCAAACGCATCCGACCAAACCAGGCCCAAAGGGAGGTAGCTAATGGCCAGTAAAACGCTTCGGACTATTATTTGCGGCGTACCTGCGGGAACGCTCACGCAAGATGACAACGGTCTTATCAGCTTTGTCTACGATCAAGACTATGACGGGCCAGCCCTATCG
Organism: uncultured Collinsella sp.; assembly: GCA_934667065.1. GTDB lineage: Bacteria > Actinomycetota > Coriobacteriia > Coriobacteriales > Coriobacteriaceae > Collinsella. The sequence continues at coordinate 159,210 of CAKULD010000006.1, read as the reverse complement.
ACAAACATACCCGTATCAAATCGCACATACGGCCAACAGGTCATGAATCCGTACTTGTTTGGCCTTCTGCCCGACAGTGAGGACCAACGGAAAGCGATTGCCGCCGAATTCGACGCCAGGCCCAATAATCCCGTTGCATTGCTCAGCCATATCGGACTCGACTGTCCGGGCGGAGTGCAGTTTTGCGCCGAAGAAGACGTCGACGCCGTTTTGCATCGCACCGGCGAATACCGCCCTATAGACGACCGCGAAATTGCCTTGCGCCTCAAGTCGATCAGGGATGACTGCGAGGCATCGTGGATGGGTTTAGATGAAAGCTGGTCACTTGGAGGCAACCAGGGCAAGTTCGCACTCGCGCTCATAGACGGCCGCTGGTGCGAATGCGTGGGCTCCTCGCCCACGACGCATATTTTCAAAAATGGCGTTATCGGATTTAAGCTTGAGGCTCTAAATGAGTTTGTCTGCATGAAAAGCGCTCAGCGCGCGGGTATTGCAACGGCAAACGTTGAGTATCGCTTATTTGAGGACGAGCCCGCTCTCATTGTTGAGCGCTATGACCGTGTGAAAGTCAAAGACGGAACAATCATGCGCCTGCACCAAGAAGACCTCTGTCAGGCCCTTGGAGTGATGCCCGCTCAAAAGTACACGGCAGACGGCGGCCCGACCGCACGCGGTATTCAAGAACTCCTCGTAAATACGAGCCACCATCAACTTAACCTGTATCTGTTTACGCAAATACTGTTCTTTAACGCCATCATCGGCGCACCGGATGCGCATGCGAAAAACTATTCCCTGCTCCTTGGAAACGGCGGCACAGCCATGATGGCTCGTATGTACGACGTCGCGTCGGGTCTGGCGTATGAGCGCATGCGCCGCCGAGCGCGCCTTGCCATGAGCGTTGGCGGCGAGAATCGCGTGGGACGCATCGGACCTAACGCCATCCGCCGCTATCACGGTATGGGCGACCCCGCGTTGGAAGCGGCACTCGTCGATGCCGGGCTAACCGAGAAGTTTTGCTTTGCGACCATGATGGACCTCGCCTACGAGGTGCCCATTTGCATGGAAGAGGTCATGGACGAATACGCCGATCTGCCTGGCATGACGGACCTGCGCGAGCATATGCTTGGCCCCGTCCGCGAAAACTGCCAGCGCGCTCTCGAGCTTATCAGGGCAGATATGGGCTAGGCGCCAGACAATTTCCCATTCTCCAAAAGAAGAGAGGGGGCACCCGTCGCTAAAAGCTCGGGTGCCCCCTCTCGTAATGTCATTTGCAATCTGTCGGCACAGGGCCCGGACTGCTGTTAGTGCGCCCCTTACGCGGCGAGGCGCTTGAGGACGTCGATAAGCAGCTCGTAGAAGCGCTCGGAAGAGGCGAGCTCCATGCTCTCGTCCGGGGTGTGAACGTCGGAGAGCGTCGGGCCCACGGCGATGGCGTCCAGACCGTGCAACGCCTCGGCAAACAGACCGCACTCAAGACCGGCGTGGATGGACTCGATGCGCAGCTCGGAACCAAAGAGCTCACGATAGCTTTCGACAAAGATGTCGCGGATCGGCGAATGCTCGGCATAGCTCCAGCCGGGATACTCGAACTCGAACTTGGCGTCAAAGCCCAAAACATCGGCCAGCGTCTGCAGACGATCCTTGAACTCGTTCTGCAGCGAGGTGATCGAGGAGCGCGGGGATAGCATAATCTTGACCTGGTCGTCGGAGGTGGCGACCACGCCGATGTTGGAGGAAACCTCGACGGAGCCGTCGGTGGCGACGTTGCGGCGAATCACGCCGTTGGGGGCCAGGCGCAGGGCGCGAATGAGGGCGAGCGCGGACTTCTCGTCCATGGCCTCGACCTCTACGTCATCGGCAATCTCGACGGTGCAGGTAAATCCGGGGTCGAAGACCTCGAGCTCGGCGGTGACGTCGGCGATGATGCCACGGGCAATCTCGTCGCCGGCCTCGGCGGCAGCGTGATCGGCATAGACCAGCTCGGCCTTGCACTCGCGGTTGATGGCGTTGTCCTTGGTACCGCCGTTAAAGCTGACAAGGGCAGGCTCGCCGGCGACCATCAGACGATCGATGATACGAGCCATGATGAGGTTACCGTTGCCGCGCTCCAGGTGGATATCGCTACCGGAGTGACCGCCCAACAGGCCAGAGATGTCGAGCGTGAGGGTGCTGCCAGTCTTGTGCTCGCGCACGATCGGGCAGGTGTAGGTAACGACGACGCCGCCAGCGCAGCTGACAGTAGCCACGCCCTCCTCCTCGGAGTCGAGGTTGATCATGGTGCGAGCGCTAATCTGGGACTTGTCGAGCGTCTCGGCACCAACCAGGCCAGACTCCTCGTCGGTGGTAAACACGCACTCGAGGGCCGGGTGAGCAATCGAATCGTCATCGAGGACGGTGAGCATCAGAGCGACGGCGATACCGTTGTCGGCGCCCAGGGTGGTACCGTTAGCGGTAAGAACGCCATCCTTGACGACCAGGTCGATGCCGTCGGTCGTAAAGTCGTGCTCAACGGAGCCCAGCTTGTCGCACACCATGTCGATGTGGCCCTGGAGCATCACGGTCGGGGCGTTCTCGGCACCGACAGAAGCGGGCTTGCGAATGATGACGTTGTAGACCTCGTCCTGATATACATCGAGGCCACGCTCCTTGGCAAACGCGACCAGGAAATCGCTGATGCCCTTCTCGTTGCCAGACTCGCGGGGGATCGCGCTGATTTCCTCAAAGTAATGGAACAGCTGGGCGGGCTCGTAACCGGTAATCTTGTAGTCCATGGTGCCTCCTTGGCGCAACTGGTTAGACAGTAAGACATGCGACTTGTATATTCCCAGACTTTGCGTGCATAAACCAGTCGAAAACGCCGAGCGCCCTTGCATCATCGGCTAACGGTGTGGAAACGCCACTTTATCAAGATAAAGCAGGCTAGATGGGCTGCACAGAGGGGTCTTTGGCCTTGCCAACCAACCTCAGCGCCTGCTCTACGTCAATGCATACGCCATTGGTATGTCTAATGAGGTTTTTATCCTCCGTTACCACGTAGTCGGCATCGATACGATTGGCAACGCCCAGCATCAGGTCGTCCTCGAAATCGTTGTGATGATACTTAAACACAAAGGAGTCGAAGACCTCGTCTGCACCGACAGGCGCAACAAGGGCGAGCTCTCGCATCTGCCGAACGCATGCCCAGGCGATCTCGTCCGCTGCCGCGATCGCGCCTTCACTCAGTGAGCCAGTCTTTCTTCGGCACTCCCGCTTGATTCCCGCCGAGACAAGATACGAGACATCTTTGACCGAAAGAGACGAGGCAAACAGGACAATCCGCTCCGAGGCATCAGCAATCTCGACCAGACGGACTACATTTGCCGTACGGTCGGATCTGCCAGAGAAATAATCCATCCATACGTTAGTGTCGATGAGCAACTTGAGAATGCCGCCCGCGCTCATAGCTCCACCCACTCGGGATAGCGCTCTGTCATGACCTCCTCATAAAGGTCATCGTAGTCACCCGATAGCTCGGGGACTGGAATGCCGTATTTGAGGCATGCATCGCGCACGATGTGGCTGCCCTGCACAGCCCTTGACTCCATTGACGCAGTCACCGCCATGTCAGAACTCGAAGCCGCAGCCCCCGATCTTGAGGGCATGCATCCGTTGACGACCAGATACTCCCAAAGCGCCCGAACGGCCTGCGACGGCGTCATGCCGATATGTGCCAGCACGGCATCTCCTGCCTCTTTGAGCTGGCGATCAATGCGCACATTCATCTGGACCGGCCGTGAGTTGAGCATCGATGTAGGCATGTTAGCTCCTTCTGCTATACATACTTATAAAACGAGTATAGCACCGATTACTCGTCAAAAAAGGGCGCCCCAACAGGAGCGCCCCCTTCACAACGCTATGTTGTGCCCTACAGCGCGCCGGAACCGGCTTGCATCATGCCGCCGGGACCCGAGCTCACGCCGCCACCTACGGGTGCGGCGTTTCCGGTGTTCGGTGCCGCCGGAGCGGTATCGCCGCCGAGCGTGCCCGCCGGACGCGGCGCCGGAATTTCGCCGGTGCCGTGGCTAAAGACAAACTTGCCGTCGGCCACGTCGCACAGGACGGTATCGCCCTCGCCCCACTCGCCAGCCAGCAGCTCCTCGGACAGCGGGTCCTCGATAAGCTTTTGGATGGCACGGCGCAGCGGACGCGCGCCGTTGGTGAGGTCGGTACCCTCGGCCACGATCTTGTCGTAAGCAGCATCGGTGAGCTTGATGTTCATGCCGTTAGCGATTAGGCGCTGACGCAGGTCGTCCACCAGCAGGTGAGCGATCTTGGTGAGGTTCTCGCCCGAGAGTTTCTGGAACACCACGATGTCGTCGATGCGGTTGAGCAGCTCGGGGCGGAACAGACGCTTGAGCTCGCCCATCGCACGGCCCTTAATCTCGCTCGAAGAAAGACCCTGCTCGCCCGTGGTGCCAAAGCCAACGCTCGCATCCTGCGCGATCTCGCGGGCGCCCACGTTGGACGTCATGATGATCACGGTGTTGCGGAAGTCGACCGTCTTGCCCTGGCTATCGGTCAGGCGGCCCTCCTCCAGCACCTGCAGCAGGATGTTGAAGATGTCGGAGTGCGCCTTCTCGATCTCATCGAACAGCACGACCGAGTACGGGTGACGACGCACAGCCTTGGTGAGCTGGCCGCCCTCGTCGTGGCCCACATAACCCGGAGGGCTACCGATGAGCTTGGAGACCTCGAACTCGCTACCGAACTCCGACATGTCGAAGCTGATGAGCGCGTCCTTGCTGCCAAAGAGATACTCGGCGAGCGTCTTGGCGAGCTCGGTCTTGCCTGTGCCGGTGGGGCCCAGGAAGATAAAGCTGCCGCCGGGACGACGCGGGTCCTTGAGCGGCGAGCGGCTGCGGCGCACGGCCTTGGCAACAGCCTCGACAGCCTCGTCCTGACCGATGATGCGGGTCTTGAGCACGCTTTCGGCCTGCAGCAGGCGACGACTCTCGCTCTCGGTAAGCGAGGACACCGGCACGCCCGAAGTCACGGACACGATGTCGGCAATCTGGCTCACGTCAATGGTGAGCGGGCTGGCATCGAGCTCAGCCGTCCAGGCGGCCTTGGCCTCGGCGAGCTCAATCTCGGCAGCCTTCTGCTGCTCGGTGATCTCGGCGGCCTTGTTCATGTCATCGCTCTCGGTGGCCTCCTGCGCGGCGGCCTTGAGCTCCTCCACGCGATGCTCGGCCGCGCGCACCGGCTCGGGTGCGCGGTTCGCGGCGATGCGGGCGCGGGCACCCGCCTCGTCGATGAGGTCGATGGCCTTATCAGGCAGGAAGCGGTCCTGGATGTAGCGGTTGGAGAGGTTCGCGGCGGCCTCGATGGCACCTTGCGTGTAGCGCACGTGGTGGTGCTCCTCGTAGCGCGGCTTGAGCGCGGTCAGGATCTTGACCGTGTCCTCGACGCTCGGCTCCTCCACATCGATCGTCTGGAAGCGACGCTCAAAGGCCGGATCCTTGGTGAGGTACTTGCGGAATTCCTCAGCCGTGGTGGCGCCGATAATCTGGAAAGCACCGCGCGCGAGCACGGGCTTAAGCATGGAGCTTGCGTCGATAGAGCCCTCGGCAGAACCGGCACCGATGATGGTGTGCATCTCGTCGATAAACAAGATGACGTCGTCGGCTTCGGTGGCCTCCTGGATCACGTTCTTGAGACGCTCCTCAAACTCGCCGCGATACTTAGCGCCCGCAACGAGGCCCGGCAGGTCGAGCGTCCAGATATTCTGGTTCATGAGGTTCTCGGGAACATTGCCGGCGGCGATCTGCTGAGCCAGGCCCTCGACGATGGCGGTCTTGCCCACGCCGGGGTCGCCCAGGATGAGCGGATTGTTCTTGGTGCGGCGCGAAAGGATCTCCATCATGCGCTGGACTTCCTTTTCGCGGCCGATCACGGGGTCGAGCTCGCCGTCGCGGGCCTTCTGCGTAAGGTTGGTCGCAAACTGCTTAAGCGTATCGGTGCCACTCCCCTTTTGCTGGGAGGCGTCCGAGCCGCTAAAGAACGGCAGGCCCGCACCGGGACGACCGGCGCCGGCACCAGCAAGCGGGCGCTTCTTGTCCTGATCCTTGGCGGTAAGCTTCTCAATAGCCTTTTTAATGGAAGCGGACGACACGCCCAGGCGCATGAGGATATCCATGGCCATGCCGTTACCCTCTTCGACGATGCCGATGAGCAGGTGCTCGGTCGACACGTAGGTTTGGTTGTTCTCACGCGCCACGCGGAAAGAACGCTCCATCACACTGATGACGAGCGGCGTAAAGGCGAGCTTGGCGGCCTCGGTCTCCTCGCTGGGCTCGGGAACCGTGGTCTGGACCTCTTTGAGGGTGTCCATGATGTCGTCGTAGGAGATATCGAGCGAACGCAGTGCCTCGGCGGCAATGCCCTCGTCCTCCTTGGCAAGCGCGAGCAGCAGATGCTCGGTGCCCACCTTATTTGAGTGAAGATCGAGCGCCTCCTGCTTGGCCATGGACATGACCTTGCGCGCACGATCGGTAAAACGGTCTAACATGCTAGTTCCTCTTAGACGAGCTAGTTTTTCAAACGCAAAGCGCCGCCCCGCGGCAGCGCTTTGGTCTCTTTACCCATATGGAGTATATGTTAACCGTTGGGACCTTTCCCACCCGTAGCCGCGCGACAACGTCTACAAAAAAGGAATCGCTCGGGTCCGTTTGGCGGTTTGGTTTTGAGTTGCTATCTAGCAGGCGGGCTCGATGTCCATACCCTCGGCAACGTCGCCGGCGGCATCGGCGGCGGGAGCGCCCGGCATGCGCACGAGCTCCATATGCTGCTCTTCAAAAACCGTACCCATGGGGAAGGCGCGACGGAAGACAAAACGGGCAACCGGGCCGGCAACCAGCAGATTCCAAGGCAGCGCCATGACAAAGTTGCGCGGAATGTTGATGAGCCACATCATCGGCAGCATCTGCAGGTTGGCGAGCGGACCGCCGGGCATGTGGAACAGGCCCTCGCAGGCGCCATAGAGCGACATGATGATGACCATGGGAACGACCATGCAGGAGCTAACGGCGAGCGTCATGGCGAGCGGAGAGCTCTTGCCCGGCGTGACCAGGTACTTAAAGGCAAAACCCTTGGCGAGCGGGCTGGCAACGAACCAGTCGCAGCACATGGCAAAGACATAGGCAACGGGGAAGCCGAGCCACGCAGCGGCAATAACCTCGCCGTTCATGGCCCCATGCTGCAGGGCAACGTTGTAGATGCTCATCCAGAGCACCATGCAAAAGCACATGATAAAGGTGAACAGCAGGCTCTCTCGTTTGTTGATAGGCATAAAGGGCAAAATCCTTTCTGTGTTACGCCGCGGCACCACGCAACAAAAACGGGCGGGCAAGATGGAGCTGTTGGGACTTCATCTCGCCCGCCCGTGGTACGCGCGTCTGCGACTACTTATGTGGTGGAACCAGCCTAGCACGAAAACCCCGCGCTTCGTAAGCGTTGAGTTTATGGAGATGCAGGGCACCAATAATCCCCCGACCCCATAAGTTGCGGTGGAATACGGACTGTTTTGACCCTTTAAGCAGCAATTCAGTCCCTATTTCACCGCAACTCATTTGATGCAAAGTAGCCTGTCCCCCTTGCACCAATTAGCTGGTGTGGCGCCAGCGAGGGTCGGTGAGCGTACGCGCCACACCCAGGCCAACAGGCAAAAACGCCACGATGAGCACTGCACGCACAAACCAGCCGAGCATATTGACCGTGTCGAAGGTGCACATGTAATACATCGAGCGATACAGATACAAGCCCGGCACCATAATGACAATCGATGGCACCGTGAGGGCGATACGTGGATAGGTGAGCTTGATTTCGGCTAAGCTCGCGAGCAGCCCTGATACCAGCGCGCCGATAAACGCCGCCGCCTCGGGAGGCATACCCGCGCTCATGCCCAAGAAGGGAAACAGCGTCGGTGCATCGACAAGGGTAAGACGCAAAGTATTGGATACTGCACCGATGAGCCCTGCCGCCGCCGCCATCTTTACCGGACTGTTGAACATAACCGAGAAGCCAAATACACCGACGAAGCTCATCACCACACGCAAGAGTGTAAGAGCCAACGGTGAGAGCCCGAGCGGGGCAAAGTCATCCGGCGCCAGCCCCACACACTCGGCAACCATCCAGCCTACGAGGGTCGCCATCACAATAATCGACACAGCATACGAAAGACGCTCAATGCCGCTTCGCATATCGAGCTTAGCGATGTCGAGGCCTGCCGTAATGAGGGGAAAGCCGGGAATCACAAAGAGCATGGCGCCGATATAGCCTTCTTGGTGCGACATTGCCCCCGGAATGACCTGGCCAAGGCCGAGCAATGCCAGCAGATACGAAACGCAAGCGAGCGCAACGCCGATCGTCAGCGCGCTAAACTGGCCAAGGCCTTGCTTGAGAATATGGGAGCGAGCAAAGTTGCCGACACCAGCGCCCACAAATGCACAAGCCATCTCGATAGGGCCACCGCCGAGCAAAAAGACAAAGGCGCCACAAGCACAGGCCGCCGCAAGGCCCTGTTGCCAGGGAGTGTAATCAGGTTTTGAACTCTCAACGGTCTTGAGCATCTCGTGGTACTCATGCACGGTAAACCGGCGCCCGTAAACCTCGATTTCCTTTAAGAAGCTCTCCATCATCCAAATGCGATGAGTATTGACTCCCGTTGTGGGCAGACTGACGACCTCGTTAAAGCAGTGGCCGCCTTCGATGCAGGTGCACTCAAACGACAGGAGACTCAGGTCGACGTGAATCGTGACGCCGAGTACGGCAGCAACACGATTCATGGTATCGCGCACGCGCCAGGCACCTGTTCCGCTTGCGAGCATGAGCATACCGGTGCGGCAGATGATGGACGACTTATCGGTCAGTGGTGCGTTAACCGCAAGCTGATCGCCCGCGGTCACGATCTGGCGCCAGTCAGTTTTCATATGGAGTTCGCCAGCACGCACACCATGGTGCTGCGGGAGGATCGAAGGCCACGAGTCGGGTCGCAGCATGTTCGGTTTGCCCTTCGGCTCGTCTTTCGCCAGGTCTTCGTCCTCATTCGGCCTATCGTCCACAAGGTCAAAGGAATCGAGCGGCGCAGGATTGCGACGGTCCGCCAGCTCCTCATCCTCTTCATCAAAGAAATTGAACTGGTCGAGCATATCGTCTTCGATAGCCCGCTCGCTCGCATCATCCATGATTGGCGCTTCCTTCCTTCTGGTCACTCCCATCGTAGACAGCAGCAGTTAAAGGAAACATAAAAGAGACGTTTGTCGTCCACGCACGAAGCTCAAGGCGGCGACCGCCGTCGAATCCAATATAAGTTGCGGTGAAATACGGACTGTTTTGGCCTCAAAGGCGCATTCAGTCCCTATTTCACCGCAACTCAGAGTAGTCGTTGGTGACGTTCATAAACGACTAGTCAAGCAAGAACGTCCCCAACGACTAGTCATTTAAGAACGTCCCCAATGACTACCCTGGCAACGCCGATGTTTTGGCAACGACAGCGAAAACCCGTCAGAGCGAGCAAGGTGCCTTTGGGGCGAGATGACACCATAGGTTGAGTATAAGTCAGCGAGCGGGCCGCATTTGAGACAAGGTGACGTGAAACGAAAGGGCGCTGACCTTCTGGTCGCGCCCTTGAAGTTGAACGTCAGATTGTCCAAATGCGGCCCGCGCAGCGTCGAGCCGTTACGCGGTTTGTAAAACCGCGTAACAAATTAGTACATCTTTGCGCCGGCGGGGATGGAGGCGTCGAGCTGGATCAGGTTGAGGCGCTCCTCGCCCTCCTCCTCGTGGACGGCGCTGATGAGCATACCGCAGCTGGGGATACCCATCATCTTGCGCGGAGGCAAGTTAGTGATGGCGAGCAGGGTCTTGCCGACCAGGTCCTCGGGCTCATAGTAATCGTGAATGCCGGAGAGGATGGTGCGATCGGTGCCGGTGCCGTCGTCAAGCGTGAAGTTCAGCAGTTTCTTGGACTTCTTGACGGCCTCGCAAGCCTTGACCTTAACGGCACGGAAATCGCTCTTGGAGAAGGTGTCGAAGTCGACGAACTCCTCAAACAGCGGCTCAACGGCGATCTTGGAGTAGTCGAGCGTAGGCTTGAGCGACTTGACGAAGGGGCTTGCGGCGTTGCCGGCCTCGGCGGCCTTGGCGGCAGCGGCACCGGACTGGAAGCCCTTCTCGGGCTTCATGTGCGGGAACAGCAGCACGTCGCGGATGGAGGCCTGGTTGGTAAGCAGCATGACCACGCGATCGATACCGATGCCGATGCCGCCCGCGGGAGGCATGCCGTACTCGAGTGCACGCACGTAATCCTCGTCGTACTCCATGGCCTCATCGTCGCCGCCAGCCTTCTCGGCCATCTGGGCGGCAAAGCGCTCGGCCTGGTCGACCGGGTCATTGAGCTCGGAGAACGCGTTGGCGTACTCGTGACCGGCAATGACCAGCTCAAAGCGGTGGGTCAGGCGCGGGTCGTCCTCAAAGCGCTTGGCAAGCGGGCTGACCTCGATGGGGTAATCGCACACGAAAGTGGGGTTGACGATGGTGTCCTCGCCCAGCTCGTCGTAGATCTCGGCGATGATTTTGCCAGCGGTCCACTCGGGCTTGATCTCCAAGCCCTTCTCGCGCGCGGCGGCGGCGAGCTCCTCGACCGGAGTATCGATGGTGACCTGCTTGCCGAGCACGTCCGAGACGATGTCGGTCATGGGACGGCTTGCCCACTCACCAGAAAGGTCGATGGTCTGACCCTGGTACTCGATGACCTCGGGGTTGCCGATGGCCTTGTTCGCGGCCTTGATAACGCCCTGGGCGAGCGCCTTCATGCCCTCGAGGTCGGAGAAGGCACGGTAGGCCTCCATCGTGGTGAACTCGGGGTTGTGGGTAAGGTCCATGCCCTCGTTACGGAAGATGCGGCCAATCTCGAACACGCGCTCAAAACCGCCGACGATGCAGCGCTTGAGGTGCAGCTCGGTAGCGATGCGCAGGTAGCACTCCTGATCGAGCGCGTTAAAGTGCGTAATGAACGGCTTGGCCGTGGCGCCGCCCTGGATGGTCTGCAGGATGGGGGTCTCGACCTCCATGTAGCCGTCGGACTCCATAAAGCGACGGAAGGTGGAGAGAATCTGCGAACGCTTACGGAAGGTCTCACGAACGTCGTCGTTGGCGATCAGGTCGACATAGCGCTGACGATAACGAGTCTCCTTGTCGGAAAGGCCGTGGAACTTCTCGGGCAGCGGGCGAACGGCCTTGGAAAGCAGGGTCGCGCTCTTGGGGGCTACGGAGAGCTGGCCGCGCTTGGTACGCACGACCACGCCGGTCACGCCCAGGATGTCGCCCAGGTCGAGGGCCTTGAGCGTATTCCAGGCAGCCTCGTCCATGTCGTTGATGCGGCAGAACAGCTGAATCTCGGCAGTCGCATCGCGCACGACGATGAACATGATCTTGCCCTGACCGCGCTTGGCGACAACACGGCCGGCGATCTTCACGACGTCCTCGGTGTCCTCGCCATCGGCAAGCTCGGCATACTTAGCCTCGATGTCGGCAACGTAGTCCTCGAGCTCAGAGTGCTCGGGATAGGGGTTCTGGCCCGCCTCGAACAGGGCGGCACGCTTGGCCAGGCGGGTGGCGCGCTCGTCGTTGAGCGTCGATGCCTGATCGGCGGCGTTCTGATTCTCTGCCATAAGTTAGCTCCTCAAACTAAAACGCTCCCCAGGATTCGGTCCCAGGGAGCGAAAACATACCTTTACGCGGGACCGTGGTCTAGCGTGCGATCTTGGCGATGGTGTAGATGCGGGTCTTGCCGGAAGGCGTAACGACCTCGACGGAATCGCCCTCGCCGTGACCGATGATGGCGTGACCGACCGGAGACTCGTTGGAGATCTTGTGCTCGAGCGAGTTGGTCTCGGTGGTACCGACGAGCGTGACGTCCATGAGCTCACCGTTGGGGTCGACCAGGGTGACGGTCGAGCCAATGGAGACAGTCAGGTCGCCCGTGCTGGCAGCAATCTGAGCGTTGGCGAGGATAGCCTGGATCTCGGCAATACGAGCGGCATTCTGGGCCTGCTTGTCCTTGGCGGCATCGTACTCGGAGTTCTCCGAAAGGTCGCCGAACGCGCGGGCTTCCTTGATGTCCTCGACGATCTCCTTGGCGTAATCGCCCTCACGCCAGGCGAGCTCCTCGACGAGCTTCTGGCGGCCCTCAGCGGTCAGTACGATCTGGCTTGCGTCCATACGGATATCTCCCCAACTCTGATCAAACAATCAACTGTCAACAAAACGAAAAAGACCGGCTAGCCTGCGGGCAAGCCGGTCAGGTGCTCACCCCAAAGGGATGGGACTACTCTGCGTCCGCGTCGCTGTCCTCTGCCTGCTTCTTCTTGGCAGCAGCGAGCTTGGCCTCGAGCTCTGCGATCTCCTTGTCCTCCTCGGACTGCTCGACCACGACCTCCTCGGCCTGCTTGGTCTCGGCCTTATCGTCGCCCTCCATACCCTCACGGATATTCTTGACGGTAGAGCCGAGGGACTTGCCGAGCTTCGGCAGGTTCTTGGGCCCGAAGATGATCAGGACAACGACGAGAATAATGATGAGCTCAGGAGCCCTCAGTCCAAACATGTAGACCTCCACAATACAGCGAGACAAGCTCGAATGAGTATACCGCGGGTATCGCGGTATCACAACAATAGCTAAAAAAAGGGACCGCAAGAAGCGGTCCCTCCTCATGCTCTGGTCGGGTTGACTGGATTTGAACCAGCGACCCCTGCGTCCCGAACGCAGTGCTCTACCAAACTGAGCCACAACCCGTTAGCTCGACTATAGTAACAAAGATTTCCGTCGTGTGCTAGAGAAATTTTTACTTCTTTGGCACTTCGACGCGAACCGTGTTGGGAATGAGCTCCGTCGCGCAGGACCACCAGCCGTTTTGCTGGGCAGCGTCGGCAAGCCTTTCAGCCGTGGCGGCGGTGTCGCACATGGCAAACGAGCAGGCACCCGATCCGCACACATCTACGGCAACGGTACCGTTCTGCGCGCGCAGCCAGTCGAGCACGGTTTGGATCTGCGGCTCCATTTGCGCGGAGATAACGCCCAGGTTGTTGTGGACGAGCGCGTAGGCCGTCTCGGCGTCTCCCGAGCGAAGTGCCGATGCGATTGCACCGGGCTTCTCCGCAGGCACCGGGGTCTCGTCAAAGCGTCGATAGGCTTCAATTGTTGAAACGCTTGCTTCGCGCGGCTTAACCAGCACGACAGGTGCTGTGGGCAATGCGGGGTACTCGGTTGCCAGAACGTCTCCCCCGCCCACGTAAAATGCGGGGCTCACATGCAAAAAGAACGGCACATCGGCACCGATGCTACGGGCGATGTCATCGAGCGCGGGATCGGTGCGATCGATGCCCCAGAGTTCGGCCAGAGCAACGATAACCGCCGCGGCATCCGTCGAAGGACCGCCCAGGCCGGCGCACAGCGGAATATGCTTCTCGATCGTTACGCAGATATTGGCTTCGCGGCCATAATGCTCGGCCATGGCAACCGCAGCCCGATACGCGGTATTCTTTTGCATGGGAAAATCGGATGCCGGAACCGTCTGGACGGTCAGCTCCTGTGCCGGAGCGACCGTCACGGTATCGGCTAGGCCGACGGCTGCCATCAGGGAATCGACCTTATGGTAGCCGCGGGCATCGCGCTCGGTATGAACCCCCAGGTAGAGGTTGATCTTTGCCGGCGCGGAAAGCGTCAGGGACCAATCGGTCACTGTTAGTGCTCCTCGAGCTGATTGCCGAGCGGGGTAAAGATATGCTCGCCGCTCTCGGGGTCGAACAGCTCGACCTGACCGGTGAGGACATCGATATACTGGTAGGACTGACGCGACTTGCGGCCGCGGCGCTCATCGACCTCGACGATAAAGACGGCGGGGTGGACGCTCTTGATGGTGCCCATGCGCTCGACGACGCGGGTGCGGCCCATGTTGGCCTTCACCTTGACGCGATCGCCCACCATATCGGTCAGCTTCTCGTGGATGTCGTCGACGTGATTGACTTCCATCTCTTCCATGAACAGGGCCTCCAGAAGGTGCAATTCAAAAAGGGGATAATACCCCTAAGATAGACAAAACTCTAATACTATAGCACCCTGCTGTGGCCCCGCGCAAGTAGCTAAATAAGCCCCGTCCCAAATTGGCTACTTACAAAGTGTTGGTATCAAGAACAATGGTGAACGGACCGTCGTTGACCAGGTCGACCTTCATGTCGGCGCCAAAGATGCCGTGCGCCACGTGTTCGACATCTTGGCGCACGAGCGTCAAGAAGTACTCGTAGAGCTCGTTGGCAATATCAGGCGCGCCGGCATCTGTAAACGACGGGCGGCGACCATGGCGGCAGTCGGCGAACAGCGTGAACTGCGACACCACGAGCACCTCACCGTCGACATCGGCGAGCGCTAAGTTGGTTTTGCCGTTCTCGTCCTCGTTGATGCGCAGGCCGCGGAGCTTACCCCACAGCTTATCGGCCTCGGCGCGCGTGTCGCCGTGACCCACGCCCAGCAGCACCAGGTAGCCGCGTCCAATGCGGCCCACGCACTCGCCGTCGACCGTCACGCCGGCGTTCAGCACGCGCTGCACCACCGCACGCACGGTTTACTCCTCGCCCGTCAGCTTGGCGGACAGGTGCTCGAGCGCATGGAAGCGGTGGCTAATGGCGTTCTTCTCCTCCGCCGTCAGCTCGGCCATGGTCTTACCCGGCGTATCGACCGGCAGGAACAGCGGGTCGTAGCCAAAACCATGGTCGCCGCGACCCTCGTGCGCGATAACACCCTCGCAGGCGCCTTCGCCATAGGTAACCAGGCCGTCCGTATCGACAAGCGCAACGACGCTCATAAAGCGCGCGGTACGGTCCTCGTCGGCCACGCCCTCCAGGTTCACGAGCAGTTTGGCGTTGTTGGCGGCATCGTCGCCGTGGACGCCCGCGTAGCGCGCGCTATACACGCCGGGCTCACCGTCAAGCGCGTCGACGACCAGGCCCGAATCGTCGGCGATGGCCATAAGGCCCGTCTCCTCGACGGCAGCCTGCGCCTTGATGATGGCGTTCTCCAAAAACGTCGTGCCGCTTTCCTCGGGGTCCTCAAAATCGCCCAGCTGGCCGAGCGCCACAAAGCGTACCTCGGGCATGACCTTGCCCAGGATGGCCTCAATCTCGGTGAGCTTGTGGGCGTTGCCCGTAGCCACGACGATGGTGGCCGCGGGGTCGAGCGTGTCGATGTCAATCTTTTCAAGTGCCATAGCTGGCCTCCTTGTCCGTATAGCAAAGCCGCCCAGGGGAAATTGGCTTTGGGCCCTCTCCCCTCCTTGGCGGCAAAAACCTTTACAGTTCGGCGTTTCCGCAGATAAAACCTGCCAAAATAAACCTGCCCTTTTTGGGAGGTTAGGCGAGGGCCTGGCGCTGGAGCTCGATGAGCTCAGCGATGCCCTTGTCGCCCAAGTCGAGCAGGGCGTTGAGACGCTTGCGATCGAAGGGCGCCTGCTCGCCGGTACCCTGGAGCTCGATCATCTCGCCGGTGTCGGTAGCGACGAGGTTCATGTCGACCTCGGCGTGGCTATCCTCGGAATAATCAAGATCGAGCAGGGTATTACCGTCGACGACACCCATGGAAATAGCGGCGACCTGGCCCGTGAGAGGAATGCGCTCGATCTTGCCAGCCTCGACCCACATGGCAAGTGCATCGTGCAGTGCCACCCAGGCGCCGGTGATGCTCGCCGTACGCGTGCCGCCATCGGCCTGGATAACATCGCAGTCGACGGTAACGGTGTACTCGCCGAGCGCCTTCATGTTGACGACCGTGCGCAAGCTGCGACCGATCAAACGCTCGATCTCCATGGAGCGGCCCTTGCGATTGGCGTGCTCGCGCTTGCAGCGCTTGCCGGTCGACGCCGGCAGCATGGCATACTCCGCAGTCACCCAACCGGCCTTGGCGCCCTTGCGCCAGCCCGGCACGCCCTCCTCGATGGTGGCAGCGCACAGCACGCGCGTGTCGCCAAACTCGGCCAGGCACGAACCGTGGGCGTGCTTCATGACGCCGCGGGTGAGCTTAACGGGACGAAGCTCGTCAGCAGCGCGGCCGTTGACGCGGTTGACCTGCATATACTCCATGGGATGATCCTTTCGGGAAAAGATGAGGCGAAAGCTTTGGCGGCTATTGCGCGCCTAGCCAAGTTCGTCGATATCGATATGCTCGATGCTCTTGAGCGGCTGGCCGAAGATAAAGCTACCCGCCACCGCAAACTCGGCAATGTTATCGGCTGTCGTGGCAAAACGATGCTGCGGCTCGGCAGCGTCGCCCGCCAGCTGCTCGCGGCGCGTGAGGATATCGGTCAGTTCGCGCGTGGTCTCCTCGGCAGAGCTCACCACACGCACCCCGGGCCCCAGCGCATGGCGGATAGGACCCACGAGCAGCGGGAAGTGCGTACAGCCGAGCACCACGGTATCGATACCGCGGTCGCGCAGCGGCTCGACCGTAGCGCCGACCAGCGCGCGCACGGCAGGCGTATCGAAGATATCCTCGTTCTCGAGCCACTGCTCTTGCAGATGCGCGCCCGAGGCGAGCTCGTGCTCGACGACCTCGACAAAGCTCGAGGCAGGACAGCCATATACGTCAACACCGGCATCCAGGTCCTGAATGGCACGCGTGTAGGCGCCCGAGCGAATGGTGAGGTTGGTGGCGAGCACGCCCACGCGGCGCGTGCGGGTGCTGTTGATTGCCGCACGGGCGCCCGGTGCGATCACGCCGATCACGGGGACGTCGAGCACCTGCTGGGCCAGGCGCAAAGCCGCAGCGGTCGCCGTGTTGCAGGCGATGACCATGATCTTGACGTCGTGCCTCGACAGCCAACGGCCCGCCTGCAGCGCAAACGAGCGCACTTCGTCCTCGGTGCGGGTGCCGTAGGGGCAGCGCTTGGTGTCGCCAAAGTAGTAGACGGACTCGTGCGGCAGCGCCGTCGCGATCGCACGCGCAACCGTCAGACCGCCCAGACCCGAGTCAAACACGCCGATCGGGCGCGTGTCACCTGCCAGATTCTCGATATCGGACATGACCTCACCAGATTCTTTCTCGAAAAGATATGGCCCAGCGCGACGGAACCGCGCTACGAACGGGCCGCGACGAGCAGCTCGGCCGTTGCCGCCCAACCGTCGACAATCTTGCCGCGCGTGACGTAGGCGTTGTCGCAGGTATCCAGGAACTCGGGCGCGCCGGCGCTGGCCAGGCCGTTCTCGACCAAGCAGAACGTGCCCACGTGGTCGGCCATGAAGAAGTCAGACTCGGAATCGCCGAGTGCCAGCGTCTCCTCGCGCTCGATACCCAGGTGCTCGCAGAAACGTGCGATGGCGACACCCTTGTTGAGGCCCGCGGGATTGATGTTGAACGCGCGACCGTCCTCGACGCGATCGAGCTCGAGCGTCGTCGGCTTGGACAGGTGCGTCAGATGGCCGTTGCAAGCCCAGACCAGGCCGCAACCGGCTTCGTCGAGGATGGCCTGAACCTCGTCGTCGGGCACATCGCCGCGCATGCCGACGGTGACCTCGCGGTACTTGTAGCCGGTCGACATATCGTTGTGGTACTCGATCTTGTGCGGCCAGCGAGCGAGGATCTTCTCGCACACGCCGGTCTGCTCGATCACCTGATGCGGCGTGAGCCCGCAGGCTGGGTCGTAGGGCATATCGCCGGTCAGATACTCCCAGTCGTTGGCTTTAAGGTCATACATGACCAGGCCGCCCATCTCGCCAATGTAGGAGTTGAGGCCGAGCACGCGCGCGTCCTCGTGGATCATGGTTCGGTTGCGGCCCGAGGTGGGGACCACCTGGATGCCAGCGCGGGCGAGCGCCACGACGGCCTCGACGAGCTTGGTCGAAGGGTTGCCGTCGTTGTCGCGCAGCACGCACGAGCCAGGCGCGAGCATAGTGGCGTCCAGGTCGGTAAAGACGTACTTGACCTTGGCAAGGCGTTCGCGCATCTCGCCCGAAAGCTCAGCGACGGTCGGCAGGGTATTGTGGGACATGGTCACTCCATTACGTAGAAGGGGTTTCTGGTCTTATGTGGCGCGCCCCGCTTGAGGGGAAACGTGCTTGCAACGGCAGCGCGCTCACGACGCCTCCGCTATCGCAGTTTGATTAGTCAAACTGGGTAACATCGATTAAACGATTGGCAAGCGAAAGATCGCTCTCGATGGGCACGAACTCGTCACCCACGTGCATAAGCTCCTCGTCGCCCTTTGCCAGCAGCAAGACGATGGTGGGCGCATCGGGGTTGACGTATTCCTCGCGCGCTGCCTTAAAGGCTGCGTGTACGGCAGCCTCGCGATCGAGGATGATCTTGTTCGGCGTATCGTCGGGAACATGCTCGGCAAGCTCGCGGCAGACCTTCATCGGGTCCTCGTGAGCAGGATCCTCGTTGGCAAAAATCATCAGGTCGGAGTACGGTGCTGCCTCGCGCGGAAGCTGTTCGCGGCGCTCCTGCGCCTTGCCGCCGGCAGCGCCAAACAGCGCAATGACCGGGCTGGTGGGAAACGCGCGCTTGACCGACGAGAAAAGCGAACGGAACGAAAGCTGGTTGTGAGCGTAGTCAACGACGCAGATCACGCGGCCGTCCTTCGACTCCACAACCTCCATGCGACCCGGCACGCGCAGCTTGGAGAGGCCCTTCTTGATGGCATCGACACCGATGCCGATCTCGCGCGCGGCGGCGATAGCGACCAGTGCGTTCTCCACGTTAAAGTCGCCCGCGATACCCAACAGGACCTTCTCCCCCGCCTCGGGCTCGTCGGCGCTCAGGCCATGCAAGTTAAACTCGATGTTAAAGCCAACCATGCGGACATCGCTTGCCCACAAGCTCGCCTCGGGATGCTCGACGCCAACGGTCACCAAGTGCTCGGCCGTCGATGCCGCCTCCAGTACGCGCTCGACTTCATCGGTGCCCAGATTGACCACGGCAGTCTTTGCCTGGTCAAAGATCCTGAGCTTGCTCTCAAAATAGTCCTCGAAGGTCGGGTGCTCGATGGGCGAAATGTGATCGCGACCGATATTGAGGAAGCACGCCACATCAAACGGCAGGTTCTCGACGCGCTGGTATTTGAGCGCCTGGCTCGAGACCTCCATGACCATGGACTGGCGACCGGACGCGCGGCAGTTGGCGATATGACGCCAGACCTCGGGGGCTTCGGGCGTGGTGTTGGTGCTCTCGTAGCACTCGATACCATCGTCGGTGCTCACCGATCCGATCATGCCGCAGGACTCGCCCGCCGCCTTAATGATGGATTGGAGCATAAAAGCGGCCGTGGTCTTTCCCTTAGTACCGGTGATGCCCACGATTTTGACGTCGTGGTCAGGTCGGTCGTAGACCTCCGGCGGCAGCAAGGCCATAGCCGTGCGAACGCTGTCCACGACCAGCATCGCGGCACCGCTCTCCTTAGCCAGCGGTTCCAGAGACTCGACCAGCGACTCTTCGCACACAAATGCAACGGCACCCGCATCGAGCGCCATACTCAAAAACGCAGGCCTAAAGGCAGCGCCCTTGCAAAAGAACACGTCACCCGCCGAGACCGCACGCGAATCAAACGAGCAGCCGGTCACGGCGCGCTCGTCAACCTGCTCCGACGCGCGTAGCTCGCCGCACACATCGAGTAACTTGGCGAGCGTATCGACCGTGGTCACGGTTGCGGAATCCGAATGGTGCATCTTTCACCTTTCTCAGCCATTTGGCAGGGACTGTTTTCATAGTAACTGAAACGCACCCGCGCAAAAACGGCTCCCGGAGGAGCCGTTACGCGCGGGCGTTCGTAAGCCGAGGCTAGGCAGCCTGAACAGAAGGCTGGTCCTCGTCGATAAAGAAGCGCTTGTACCACACCAGGAACACAAGCGGCGTATAGATCTTGCGCTGGAAATCGCCCTTGCCCGCAAAGTGCAGGTCGAGCAGGTGCATGAGCTCGTCGGTATCGAAGAACTCGCTTGCCCACGGCGCGGTGAAGTACTCCTTGACGTAGTCGTACCACTTTTGCTCGCGCAGCCAGTAGACGATCGGCACCGGGAAGCCCACCTTGGGACGGGTGGCCCACTCGTCGGGCAGCGACTTGTTGGCGGCATGGCGGAGCACCTGCTTGTTACCGTTCTCGTTGATGCGGTAGCGGTCGGGAATGTGCTCGGCGAACTCCATGACCTTGCGGTCCAGGAAGGGCACGCGCAGCTCCAGCGAGTGCGCCATGCACATCTTGTCGGCCTTGAGCAGAATGTCGCCCGGGAGCCACATGTTCATGTCCAGGTACTGCTTCTTGACCAGCTCGGGCTGACCCTTTACGCGCGCGTAGATGGGGGCGGCGAGCTCGAAGGCGCCGTCACCGGTGTTGTACTCGGGCTTGAGCACGCCGTCGACCTCACGCTCCGGCCATACCAGGGCCTGTCCCAGGAACGACTTCTCGGGGATCTCGGCACCCTTGACCAGGAAGTTGTGACCCTTGAAGTACGGCACATGCAGCGCCAGGTTGCCGAGCGCGCGACGAATGGGCAGCGGAACCATCTTTTTGTACTTGCGCACCGGAACCGTGTCCTCGTAATAGGCGTAGCCGCCAAAGAGCTCATCGGCGCCTTCGCCCGAAAGCACGACGGTGACATCCTTGCGCGCCATTTCGGCCAGGAACCACAGTGGCACGGACGACAGGTTGGACTGCGGCTCGTCCATGTGATACTGAATGTCCTCGAGCGCGCCAAAGAACTCGTCGGCGGTGATCATCTTGCGGACGTTCTCGACACCGAGCTTGTCAGAGAGCTCCTTGGCGTAGTTGGTCTCGTTGAAGTTCTTGTAATCGAAGCCTACCGAGAAGGTCTTGTCGGGCATGAGGCAAGCGGCGATGTAGCTGGAGTCGACGCCACCGGAGAGGAACGAAGCGACCTTGACGTCGGCGATGCGATGGGCCTCGACGCTCTCATGCACGACCTCGTCCAGCTCGTCGACGTACTCATCGAACGGCTTCTCGACGGCAGAGTAATCGCAATCCCAGTAGCGCTCGATGTTCATCTTGCCGGTCGGGATATCGACGGTAAAGTAATGCGCCGGCGGCAGCTTGTAGACGCCCTCGAAGAAGGTCTCCTCAGTCGCCGAATACTGCAGCGTCATATACGGACGCAGGGCCTTTTTGTTGACCGCCTTGTGGAAGTGCGGGTAGTCGAGAAAACTCTTGATCTCGGAACCAAAGAGCACGCCCGGAGCGCCGTCGCCCGCATCGGCCATGGGATAGTAGTAGAGCGGCTTGATGCCAAAGATATCGCGGGCGCCAAAAAGCTTGTTCTTCTTCTTATCCCAGATGACGAAGGCGTACATACCGCGAAGGCGGTCGAGCACGGCCTCGCCCCACTCCTCGTAGCCGTGCAGGAGGCTCTCGGTGTCGGCGCCGCAGTGGAACTTGTAGCCCTTGGCCTCGAGCTCGGAGCGAAGTTCCTGGAAGTTGTAGATCTCGCCGTTGAAGACGATAACGACGCTGCCGTCCTCATTGGCCATGGGCTGGGCGCCGGCCTCAGTCAGGTCGAGGATCGACAGGCGGCGGAAGCCGAGAGCGACGCGGCCGTCGATAAACTGGCCGCCCATGTCGGGACCACGATGGACGATGCGGTCCATCATCTTGGTGAGCACCTCGGATTGGTTATCCGTCCCACCGACAAAACCGACAAAACCGCACATATACTATCCCCTCTGCTGTTGCTGGGTATCAAATCGAATCAATAGCTTTTGAGTATACCCGAGGGCGCAAAGGGGGACGGAATGTTCAGGCAATCTCAACTGAATCAGCTCCGCTGCGACACGCGCCGGTTACCTTTAATGGATATGAGGTGAACAACCCAATTGTTTTGCTATACTCTCTCCGCACGGGCGATTGGCGCAACGGTTAGCGCAGGTGCTTTACACGCACAAGGCTGGGGGTTCGAATCCCTCATCGCCCACCACTTGTTCTTATTAGGCTCCCGGCGACGGGGGCCTTTCTTGTTAGGGCCCAGTGCATGGGATTCGAACCCGACAGGGTGCGGAGCTGAGGAAACGCGCAAGCGTTTTCCAGCGCAGCACGCAAGGGCCGTAGGCCCGAAGCGAGAGCGGGCGGCGAAGCCGCACGCGACATCCCTCATCGCCCACCATTTGATTTGTTAGGCTCCCAGCAATGGGGGCCTCTCTTGTTAGACCCCCGTGCATGGGATTCGAACCCGACAGGGTGCGCCCCGTTTCAGGGGCTGTGTGCAAAAAATGCCAAATATGAGTACTGCTACCATTTTAGTAGCAGGGTTTTCAAGGCCTCAGTGGGCAAACCAAACATCAAAACGGCGACCGACAGTCCAGATGGGCAGTATTTCTGACTGTAATACTGGACATCTGTGGTTTAACTAACCTAAAGTCACCCAATTAATATGTTATACGATTGGTTACAGTACTCATATTTGCCACTTTTTGCACACCGACCTTCCTAGTCAGCGTGAATCGATAGCAAAAACGGGCTCCGGATCGCCCGATCGTGCCGCATATGGCGCGTCAGCAACCCAGAGCCCGTTCCAAGCAACTATATTTGCCCGTGCTAGGCCAAAACGCCCGACAGAATCTCGATCAGACTGTCCACGTCGGTCTCCTCGCAGACGAGAGGCGGCAGGAAACGCAGTGTGTGGGCACCAGTAGCGTTAATCACGGCACCGGCTGCCAGCGCGCGGGCAACAATATCATGCGCATCGCCCGCAGCGTCATCCAGATCGCAGCCGAGCATCAAGCCGCGGCCACGCACCTCGGTCACGTGCGGCAGCTTGGCGAGCTTTGTCTCCATATAGGCACCCACCTTAGCAGCGTGCTCGGCATAGTCGCCGCGCACGAGCGCGGAGAGCGTCGCGGCGCACGCCGCGACGGCCAAGCAGCTGCCGCCAAAAGTTGAGCCATGGTCGCCGGGCTTAAAGACATCGGCGATCTCCTTCTTGGCCACCACGGCGCCCATGGGCACGCCATCGGCAATGCCTTTGGCAAGGCTCATGATGTCGGGCTCCACGCCATAGGTCTGGAATGCAAACGGCTTGCCGGAGCGGAAGATGCCGCACTGGACCTCGTCGGCGATAAGCACGGCGCCCACTTCGTGTGCCAGGTCGCGCGCTGCCGCCATAAACTCCTCGGTCATGGGATGTACGCCGCTCTCGCCCTGAATCGGCTCGAGCATGACGGCGCAGATCTCGCTTCCCAGCTGCTTAAAGATCGCACGCAGCTCGTCGACGTCGTTGGGCGTGCAGGCCACAAAGCCGCCCGGCAGAGGACGGAAGCTGTCCTGCAGCCAATCCTGCATGGTGGCGGCAATGGTCTCGAGCGTACGGCCGTGGAAACCTCCGCGCATGCACACGATGGTATTGCCGCCGTTACCGGCACGCTTGGCATACAAGCGCGCGAGCTTCATCGAGCCCTCGTTAGCCTCGGCGCCGGAGTTGGCAAAGAACGTCTCCCACACCTGCTCGTCCGCAGCCGGAGCACCGAGCGCGGCGACCGAGGTCTCATCGCCAGCGGCAATGGCATCGGCAAGCACGCGCGCGCCATCCACGTCGTCGTTAGCGAGCCTGGACAGCAGCGCCGCGACCTGGCCGCGCTGCTCAATGTAGAAGTAATTGGAGACATGCATGAGCTTTTTGGTTTGTGCCTCGAGCGCCGAGAGCACAGCAGGGTTGCCATGGCCCAAGCTGCACACACCGATACCAGCAAGAAAATCGAGATACTCGCGGCCATCGTCGCCGGTGAGCTTCATGCCGTGACCCTCGACAAACTCGACCGGAGAGCGGCCAAAGGTATGCATGACGTAATGGGATTCGAGCGATTGTTGAGCTGCAAGTGACATGGGATGCCTTTCGTTGGGCGCCAGATGGCGCGGGCTATGGGTGTAGATATGCGACGATTGCGGACAGGCTAAACGGTCTGGAGCTTCTCGACCTCGTCGAGGTTCTCGGCCAGGCGCGCCGCAAAAGTCGAAAGCGGGTGCGGATGCGTATCGAACTCGTAGGCCGTCTCGGTGGAATGGATCACGGTACCGACGCCGGCATCGGTCAGCAGCTCCAGCAGCAGCGAGTGCGGCGTGGTGCCGTTGATGATGTGGGCGCGGAAGACGCCAGCGGTAAGGGCATCGACGGCAGCGCGCAGCTTGGGAATCATGCCCTTATCGACCTCGCCGCCGTAGAGCATCTCGTTGACCTCGTCGAGCGTCAGGTTGGATATGAGCGAATCCTTATCGCTAAAGTCCTTGTACAGGCCGTCGACGTCGGTCAAGAAGATCGCCTTGTGCGCATGGAGCGCTGCGGCGACGGCGCCGGCGGCGGTATCGGCGTTGATATTGAAGAAGCCGCCGTCCTCCCCCGCCGCAACCGTGGCGATAACGGGAATGTACTCGCTGTCGAGCAAGCGCTCGATGTAGTCGGTGTTGACGTGCGTGACTTTACCCACGCGACCGAGCTCGGGGTCGAGCGGCTCGGCGATAAGCGTGCCGGCATCGCTGCCGGACACGCCCACGGCCAGGTTGCCGTGGTGGTTGAGCGCCGCGACCAGCTCCTGGTTGACCTTACCGCCCAGCACCTCGCGCACGATATCCATGGTCGCCGGCGTGGTCACGCGCTGCCCGTTCTTAAACTCGACGGGGATGTCGTAGTGGCTGAGCGCCTCGTTGATGGCCTTGCCGCCGCCGTGCACGATAACAGGGCGCATGCCGATAATCTTGAGCAGGACGATGTCGCTCATCACGTCGCGACGCAGCTGCTCATCGACCATGGCGGCACCGCCGTACTTGATAACGACCGTCTTACCGGTCAGGTTCTTAATCCACGGCAGCGCCTCAAACAGCAGCTGCGCGGTTACTTCGTTGGATTCGCTCGAGCGACAATCGCGTGCGAACTTCATAGTCGGCCTCGTCTTTCGTATAGCTATCGCGCCACGCCTCGTTGACCGCAATCGCAGCGGGACGCGCGGCACGTCGGGAATCTAGGAACGGTAGTCACCGTTAATGGAGATGTACTCGTGCGTAAGGTCACAGGTCCAGACGGTGGTCGCCGCGTCACCCGCGCCCAGGTCGGCCGAAATCACAATCTCGGGTGCCTCAAAGCGACGCAGCGCCTCATCCTCGTCAAAGGGAACGGTCAGGCCGTCACGGCAGACGGGCATGCCCATCATGTCGATGGAAACGTCTTCCTGATTAAACTTCACGCCGCACTTGCCCAGCGCCATGGCAACGCGGCCCCAGTTGCAGTCGTGACCGGCGATGCAGGTCTTGACGAGCGGCGAGTTGGCGACGGCACGGGCGGCAATATCCGCCTCTTCGTCGTTGAGGGCGCCGGTGACATTGACCGTTACGAGCTTGGATGCGCCTTCGCCATCGGCGGCGATGTTGCGTGCCAGGCTCTCGCATACCTCATGCACGGCAAAGGCCAGCTCGTCGAAGGCATCGGTGCCCTCGACAATAAGCTCGGCATCTGCGGCAGCAGCGCCAGAGGCTAGCATGATGCAGGTGTCGTTCGTCGAGGTGTCGGAGTCGACCGTCACCTTGTTGAAGGTCTGTTTGGCAGTCGAAAGCAGCAGGGCGTGGAGCGCCGCAGGCTCAACGGGAGCATCGGTGGTGATGATCGCGATCATGGTGGCCATGTTGGGCATGATCATGCCCGAGCCCTTGCACATGCCGCCCACCGTATAGACATTGCCCGCATGGCCCTCGGCATCGCTGACGTAGGACACGGCATATTCCTTGGAATGCGTATCGGTCGTCATGATGGCGCGGGCCGCATCGGCGCCACCGTGGGCGGAGAGTGCCTCGTAGGCAGCAGGAATGGCGGTCTCGAACGTATCGATCGGCAGAATCTGGCCAATGACGCCCGTGGAGGCAACCAAAATCTGCTGGGGCTCGCAGCCGATAACCTGCGAGGCGATGTTGCACGTCTCGCGCGCGCATGCAAGGCCGGTCTCACCCGTGGCGGCGTTGGCATTGCCAGAGTTGACCGAAACGCCGGCGATGATACCGTAGCCCTTGTCGGCACCGCCCAGGTTGGCACGGCTCACCTGCACGGGCGCCGCGCAAAAGCGATTGGTGGTAAACACGCCGGCACCGGGACAGGGTTTATCGGGCACGACGAGCGCGTAATCCAGGCGCTCGGGATTCTTGCGGAACCCAGCGTGGATGCCTGCGGCTTTAAAACCAGCCGCAGCCGTAACGCCACCCTCGACGGCGCGAATCTTGATATCAAACAGCTCGGTATTCATCGTCTTTATGACTCCTTATGTCAAACAAAAAACGGACATCGGTTGGTGCGCCATGCCAGTCGTGATCATGAGACCAGCTTAAGAGTGGCGCCCCACTCGATGCCCGACTACCAAATCGTTAACAATCGAATGTGCTACACCGGGCACGCCACTGGGGGCAAGCCTCGTCGCTCGTCAAAGCCAAAGACGATATTGGCGCACTGGACTGCTTGGCCCGCAGCGCCCTTGCACAGATTGTCGATGGCACCCGTCGCCACCAGCACGCCCGCGCGCTTGTTGAGCGCGAGGCCGATCTGGGCGGCGTTGGTGCCGACGACCGAAGCCGTCTTGGGCTGCTGACCGGCATCGAGTACGCGTACGAAGGTGCGACCGGCGTAGAACTGCTTGTAATGGTCGACAACGTCCTCAAGGGTCAAGGTATCGATAGCCTGCGGCGTAAGCGGCAGCGTCACCGTGGAGAGCAGACCACGCTTGAGCGGTGCCAGGTGCGGGGTAAAGACGACGCGATCGGTTAGGCCCAAGATCTGCTCGATTTCGGGCGTGTGGCGATGCTTGCCCACGCCGTAGGCCTCCAAGTTCTCGTCGGCGCTGCAAAAATGGGTGCGGGCGTTGCAGGACTTACCGGCGCCCGTCACGCCGCTAATGGCATCGACAATCACAGGACCGTTCTCGGCCACCCAGCCCGCGCGCACGGCGGGCGCGGCGGCAAGGCTCGTTGCGGTGGGATAGCAACCGGCGCAGGCGACCAGCACGGGTTTGCCGTCGGCATGGTCGGATGCGGCGGTCTCCAAGTCCTGGCAGAACAGCTCGGGCAGACCGAAGGCACGGGTCTTGAGCAGCTCGGGGCTCGTATGCTCGGCGGCATACCATGTCTCAAAGATGGACGCGTCGTTCAGACGGTAGTCGGCCGAAAGATCAAAGCAGGAGACGCCCGATGCAAGCAGCGCGGGCACCTGTGCCATGGCAGCCGTGTGCGGCACGGCCAAAAAGACCGCGTCGCAGTTCTTGAGCTCGGGGGCATCATGCGTCGTAAAGACAAGATCGCTTACGCCGGTGAAGCTCGGATACACCGCGGACAGCGGCTGGCCGGCATCGGCGTTGGACGTAATGGCAATAAGTTCAAACTCGGGATGACCGAGGACGAGGCGAATGAGCTCGGCGCCGGCATATCCAGCCGCACCGACGATTCCAACCTTTACAGACATATCAGACTCCTTGTCTGCAGTTATGCACCAATGCGCATTCCGCAGCCGTCGTTATGAAGTGGGTTGAAACTTTAACACCAAAAGATGCATATATACGCAAATCTTTTGCATATTCATGCATTGAAACAATCCCGACACATTCACTCGAAGGAATTGACAAATAAATGCGGGCCCCCTATTACCCAGTGCGCCTTACGGTGACGTTGCAATGTGGGGCCCGCTACATGCGAGAATTTGAATTGTCGAAGCTTGTTGAGAGACTCGTTTAGAGCTCGACCGGCACCCATTCGTCGTGGTTGCAGATAAATGCCTCGGGGTCCTCCACACTAAAGAAGACAAGTGTGGGATCGTTTGGCCCCTCGTAATGCTCGCCCAGGCGCTCTAGATGCTTCCATCCGGCCTCACGCATATCGCCCACCGCTTGGTCATCCAAGCCGGCACGCCCGCGCAAGATGAGCCAACCATGGCCCGGCCACCAGCTCGTGGCCTCAAAGCGCTGATTTTGCAGCAGCTCCTGCCACACGTCTTTGGTGCGCGCCGTCACAAACCACAGCTTGCCGTCCTGAATCTGAGCAAACGAAAACGGACGAACATGCGGCTGCCCGTCCACGCTTGTCGCCAAATACCATGCCGGCACCGACGTCAGATACTCCAGCACCGTATTCAATCCGTCCACGTTTCCTCCTGTCACCGGTCCATTTGTGCGAATTAGAGCTCGAGCTGTTCCTCGCTGCCGTCGATATCGCAGAAGCGGGCAGCGATATTGCGGACCGAGAAGAACGCGAGACGGTCGTCGTTGGCGCTCTCGTGATCCTCGCCAATGCCCACCATGTGCTTAAAGCCAGCCAAGCGCACCCGGTCGCTCACGACCGCGTCGTCCTCGAGCGCGGCCTCGCCGGTCAGCACGATCCAGCACTCCCCCGGCTTCCAACCCGAAACCTCAAACTTGGGGTTCGCACTCAGCTCGGCCCATACATCCTTATCACGCGAGGTGCAAAACCACAGCTTGCCATCATCGACCATGGCAAACGAGAACGGCCTCACGCGCGGTTGATGCCCGTCGGCAACATCGGTCGTGGCCAGATACCACGCCGGAATACGCCTGAGATACGAACAGGCGCGCTCGAGCTGCGCCGTGCGATCGTTGTCGGTCATAGGGACCCCTTTCTTGCGCTCGAATCGCGCCTAAACAAGTTGAAGGTTGATAACGATGACGCACGCGAGCAGCAGCGCCGTCACCACCGCAGCCAGCGCATCCCCTCGGCCAAATGCAAGCGTATGCAGGCGCGTGCGGCCCTGCTCGCCGTGGTAGCAACGGGCATCCATGGCGGCCGACAGCGTCTCGGCATGACGGAACACGCCCGTGAACAGCGGAATCGCCACGCTGCCGAGCATACGCACGCCGCCGAGCGGACCTCCCCTCACGCGTGCACCGCGACTTGCCTGCGCATCGGCCGTCTGCTTCATCTCGGTGGCGAATTGCGGCATAAAGCGCAGTGCAATACCCATGATCATGCCAAGCTCATGCGCAGGAAGCCCCACATGCGCAAACGGCGCGAGCAGGCGCTCAAAGCCCGCGGTGAGGTCAAGTGTCGGCGTGGTGAGCGTGATGGCACTCATGCCGGCCATCATCAAGGTCAGGCGGCATGCCATAAAGGCGGCGGAATACAGTGAGCCCTCGCTTATCTGCAGAAAGCCGAGCTGCCACAGGATGCGCCCGCTTTGGTCGGTAAACAGGTTGAGCACCGCGACCACCACGACGATCGCCAGCAGCGGCGCCATCGACGATAGGACACGGCGTAACGGCACCAGGGACACGACATAGATCATGACAACGAAGGCCGCCACCGGAAGCAAGCCGCGGAAGTTGCTGACGGTGAGCGTCGTGATCAGGAACACAAAGCCCAGGAGCAACTTGGTGCGCGGATCCAGTCGATGGATCGCACTATCTCCGGGGTAGTAACTGCCAAACGAAAACGCCTCCATTAGCAGCCCTCCTCTCGCGCGACCGTCTCGAATTTGGCCTTGCCCACGGCACTCGAAACGCCATCCGAGCGACCGATCAGCAGGTCCGCCAACTCGTCGGCCAGCGACCCAACCGTATAGAGCCCGCCGCGACGCAGCGGCACGCCGGCCTCCGCAAGCGCCAGCGCCATACGCTGGGCAGCGGGAACACCCAAGCCGATCGACTTGAGCTCATCGGCATGCGCAAACACCTGTGCGGGCGTGCCCTCGGCAAACACCGCGCCCTCGTTCATCACGACGATACGGTCGCAGCAATTGGCCAGGTCATCCATGCTGTGCGAGACCATAACGACAGTCAGGCCCTCGCGGTGAAGCCGATCAATGAGCTCCAGGAAATCCCTGCGCGCCGCCGGATCGAGACCCGCCATGGGCTCATCGAGCACCAGGACCTCGGGCTCCATGGCGAGCACGCCGGCAAACGCCACGCGGCGCTGCT
Organism: uncultured Collinsella sp.; assembly: GCA_934667065.1. Lineage (GTDB taxonomy): Bacteria > Actinomycetota > Coriobacteriia > Coriobacteriales > Coriobacteriaceae > Collinsella. The sequence goes on along the minus strand of CAKULD010000006.1, from coordinate 129,245 downwards.
GCCCGCCCGAGAGCTCAAAGGGGCTCTTATCGCCCACCGTGGCCAGATCGAGGCCCACGCGCGCAAGCGATGACTCGACGCGGCGGTCGACCTCATCCTGCGGCAGACCAAGGTTATGCGGACCAAATGCCACGTCCTGCGCCACGGTCTCGGCGAACAGCTGACGCTCGGGATACTGAAACACTACGCCGACCTTTGCCTTAACCGCAGCGGCGTCTTTCTTGTATGACAGATTGAACCCCAACGCGCGAACGGATCCCTCCTGGGGACGGATCAGGCCGTTGAGATGCTGGACCAGTGTCGACTTGCCCGAACCGGTATGACCCGCCAAGCCCAGAAACTCGCCACGACACACCGTCAGCGAAACATCGCGCAATGCCCACGGGCTACTGGGGTCGTTCCCCCAAAGGGCCTGCTTGGTCGATGCACCCTCGACAGCCGAGCGCTTGTGCCAGCGACGACGTTCGCGGGCGCTCAGCGAATAGCTGTACGAAACATGGGAAAGCTCGATAACGGGATCCGAGACGTCGGGCCCATCGGTCACGACGGAATCGCCGACGGCGGCATCCGAACGCGGTGGCACGGGGTGCACCGCAGCGTCCGCCCCATCCTGCTCGACATAAACTCGCGAGATCTCGGCGACCATGTCCGCCTCGCGCACCTGTGCGCAAACGGGCACGCCCTTCGCACGGAGTGCCCTGCCCAGACAGCACGACGCCGGTATGTCCAAGTTGAGCCGCGCGAGTTCGTCCGCCCGCGTCAAGATCTCCTCGGGCGTACCGAGCATGGCGACGCGCCCCGCCCGGAACACCGCGACGCGATCCGCCTCGGCGGCTTCTTCCATAAAGTGCGTAATCATCACGATCGTCATGCCGCGATCGTGCAGCGCGTGGCAGGCCTTCATGAGACCCTTGCGTCCGCGCGGATCGAGCATCGAGGATGCCTCGTCCAAGATAAGCACGCGCGGCTCCATGGCAAGCACGCCAGCAAGCGCCACACGCTGCTTTTGGCCGCCCGAGAGCGCGTGGGTCTCGTGGCGCTCAAAGCCCACCAGACCCACGGCCTTCAGCACCTCGCGCACACGCTGCGCTATCTGGGCCGATTCGACCCCAAGGTTTTCGGGGCCAAAGGCAACATCGTCCTCGACAAGCGTCGCCACAAGCTGGTCGTCGGGATTCTGAAACACCATGCCCGCAGTCGAGCGAATGTCATAGACCAGCTCGGGGTCGGACGCGTCCATGCCGTTGACGCGCACCGTTCCCGCATCGGGTTGCAGCAGCGCGTTCAGGTGCTTGGCAAAGGTCGACTTGCCCGACCCGTTGCCACCAAGAATGCAGAAAAACTCGCCATCCTCGATGTTTAGATCGACACCGTTGAGCACCGGTGAAGCACCGTCATAGCTAAAGGAAACACCCCGACACTCAATCATGCGCGGCCTTTGACCTGGTCCTTCTTGGGCGTGATGAGGTTCGAGACTGCCTTATACACCGCCAGCGTCAACACCGAGTTGAGCACGGTCTTGATGAGGTTGAACGGTAGCACGGCGGGAATCATAAGCGGCAGGATCACATCGATCGAGCCATACCAGAACCAAACGCCAATGGTCAGGTTTGCCACCATAGACAGCGCCGTAGCGGCAATAACGCCAAGCACCAGGCCAATCACGGCACCCTTGTAGGTATGCATCTTCTGGTAGACGATCGCCGCAGGCAGAATATAGCCCAGCGTGGCGACCAGGTTCATAAGCGCGCCGACCCAGTCACCCGTGGTGAGCGCATGGATGACAATCGCCATGGCGGCAACAGCAGTACCAGCACCAGGGCCATACGCAAATCCGCACACCATCGCCGGCACCAGCGACGGGTCATACGTCAAAAACGGCGCCGAAGGAAGGATGGGCAGCTGCACATACATAAATAGAGCGCCCAAAGCACACATCAGCGCCATGGTAACGAGCTGTTTGGTGCTCCACCTATTCGTGTTCTCAAAATGGATATGCTGCGACTGTTCAGACATAAGATCACCTGCCTCTTTCATCCGGACTCTAACCGTTGGTACTGGGATCTCACCAGTTCAGCCGGCATGCGAACCAACGCACACACGGGTCGCGGACTCATCGGCTCGGCCGCAAGCACCTCGCCTGCGCCACGGCGCCCCTTTGACACCGCCCGATTTACCGCCAGTGGGGAATTCCACCCCGCCCTGAAACAGCAAGGAAAAGTGTAGCACGAGGAAAGAAAGGCACAAGTACGCCAAGGGTAATTTCTGAAGGGAAACGTTCCAGGAATGCGTCAGGGACAGAACGGTGCATAGCTATGCCGACCTGAGAATCTCCTCGGCCTTCTCGATTGCAGCCGAGCGCAGGAACTCGGACTTCCGCATCCCACACGCGGCAGCTGCCCTCTCGATGAGGTCTGCTCCCGTTTTCGGACACTTGAAAGACAGGTTGGCGTTGGCCTCTCCATCGGAAAGCCTGGGTCGACCGACGCGGAGGTTTGTCAGACTCCCCGTCCAAGAACCAGATTCATATTCAGCGCATTCACGCTCGATATCCTCATCTGTGATTGCAGTTCCATTTGCGAGCCTGTACTCCATCAGTAACCTCTCCTTCGTGCATTCTCGATCTCTTTCAGCGTCTTCTTGCTCGGTGGCGTCATGGCGTGGTAGACAAGCCATGCGCCATCTGCCAGGAGAACACCGACCATCTCAACATACCGACCCCGCAAGTCATAACCAGTTCGCATCTCGCGTTCCCCGGGTATACGAACGGCTGCGAAGCAATAGTTCTCCCACGCCGCCTCGACATCTTCGTCATCAAGCTCAGGGTGTCGTTCATGGACTCTCGGGTGTATCTGGACCATGAGCCTCCAATCGTTACGTTAATATTTTACTACTATTTGGTAGTAGAATATTAATTAGCTCAATATATTCGGTTTATCCATTTGGCGCACATTAGTCGCTCGACCCAAAGTGAATACGAAAAGGACCCCTTGTCCGCGGCTCCAAAGGAGCAGGACAAGGGGTCCCAATCTAACCGAGGACGTTCCGGAGAGAAGCCCCCGTCCCGCCCCCGGATTCCCGGTGGGAGTTCTAGACCTTGTCGGCCTTAGTACATACCGCCGCCCTGCTGACCAGCGGTAGCAGCAGCGATAGCGTCCTCAAGCTGAGTGTTCTTGGGCACATCGGAGACAGTAGCCTCGGTGATGAGAATCAGGCTGGCGACAGAAGCAGCGTTCTGCAGGGTGACACGGCTGACCTTGACGGGGTCGAGGACGCCCATCTCGATCATGTCGCCCCACTCGCCGTTGGCAGAGTTGAGACCCTGGCCAGCGGGCAGCTCGGCAACCTTGTCGACCACGACAGCGCCCTCAAAGCCAGCGTTCTTGGCGATGGTGGCGACCGGAGCGGTCAGAGCCTTCTTGACGATGTCGACGCCGATCTTCTCCTCGGGATCATCGATCTCGACAGCGTCGAGCGCGGGCACGGCGTCCATGAAGGCGACGCCGCCACCGGCGACAATACCCTCCTCGACAGCAGCGCGGGTAGCCTGCAGGGCATCCTCGACGCGGTGCTTGATCTCCTTGAGCTCGGACTCGGTAGCGGCGCCGACCTTGATGACGGCAACGCCACCGGAGAGCTTGGCCAGGCGCTCCTGGAGCTTCTCACGGTCGAAGTCAGAGGTGGTGTTCTCCATCTCGCCCTTGATCTGAGCGATGCGGGCGTCGATGGCCTCCTTGGAGCCAGCGCCGCCGACGACGACGGTGTTGTCCTTGGAGATGGTGACGGACTTAGCGGTACCGAGCATATCGGCGGTGATGTCAGCGACCTTCACGCCCAGCTCGTCGAGAGCTGCCTGGCCACCGGTAAGGACGGCGATATCCTCGAGGATGCGCTTGCGGCGATCGCCGTAGCCCGGAGCCTTGACGGCGCAGACGTTGAGGGCGCCACGAATCTTGTTGAGGACGAGGGTGGGCAGAGCCTCGCCATCGATGTCCTCAGCGATGATGAGCAGGCCACGGCCGGCGCGCTGGACAGCCTCGAGCACGGGCATGATGTCCTGGACGCTGGAGATCTTCTGGTCGGTGATGAGGATGTACGGATCCTTCATCACGGCCTCCATGCGGTCGTTGTCCGTGACGAAGTAGGCGGAGACATAGCCCTTGTCAAACTGCATGCCCTCGACGGTGTCGATCTGGATGTCGAACGTCTGGGAATCCTCGACGGTGATGACGCCGTCCTTGCCCACGACCTCCATGGCCTCAGCGATCTTCTCGCCGACCTCGGGGTCACCAGCGGAGATGGTACCGACGGAAGCGATCTGCTCCTTGGTCTCGACCGGCTTGGCCTGCTTCTTCATCTCGGCGACGGCGGCGTTGACGGCCTTGTCGATGCCGCGACGGATGGCCAGCGGGTTAGCACCAGCGGCGACGTTGCGCAGGCCGTCGTTGACGATAGCCTGAGCGAGCAGGGTTGCAGTGGTGGTGCCGTCACCCACGGTGTCGTTGGTCTTGGTGGCGACCTCCTTCACCAGCTGAGCGCCCATGTTCTCGATGTTGTCCTCGAGCTCAATCTCCTTGGCGACGGAAACGCCGTCGTTGGTGATGGTCGGAGCACCGAACGTGCGCTGCAGGGCAACGTAGCGGCCCTTGGGGCCCATGGTGACGGTAACGGCGTCGGCCAGAGTGTTGACGCCCTTGGCGAGCTTAGCGCGGGCATCGGTGTTGAACGTAATGTTCTTTGCCATGGTAGGTAATCCTCCAAAAGAAATATGACTCGCGTCGCCGCTTCCGAGTCCTATGCGGCGACCGCGTTCAAAGACGAATCAGAGATTCTGACGAGACTAGGCCTCGACGACGGCGTAGATGTCGTCGGCGCGCATCAGCAGATACTTCTCGCCGTCGACCTTGACCTCGTTGCCACCGAACTTACCGTAGATGACGACGTCGCCAACCTGGACGTCCATGGGGATGCGCTCGCCCTTGTCGTTGACCTTGCCAGCGCCAACGGCAACGATGGTGCCGCGCTGCGGCTTCTCCTGAGCGTTGCTGGCGATGTACAGACCAGAAGCGGTCTTCTGCTCGGCCTCGTCGGGCTTGACCAGGACGCGATCTGCAAGCGGCTTCAAAGACGACATACTTGTTTCCTCCTTTTTGGGCCGCACGATTGAACCGTGCGGGTTTCCCTACTTCGTTTGCGTACGCGATGAATGGTACCCACGAATGGCGGGTTATACAACACAGAGTCAAAAAATCTTATTTTTTGGCACTTAGATTTTCTGAATGCCGGGGGATAACTTGTGCGCGGCTCCCGGGGCGGACCGGAGGGCATGAAGTTTGCTGCTCTACAGTCCTGCGCAAGACGGAAAGCACATTAAGTGCTTTCCTTTGCGTGCGGAACTCGCGACAAACTTCATGCCCTCCGGTCCGCCCCGGGAGCTGGGTAACTTATTCGGGCCCGGCATTCAGAAAAGTCAGTGCAGCAAAATGGCGATGCGGATGGGATGTACAAGAAAGGGGCACGTTGCTGGAACGTGCCCCTTTTAAGTTGCGGTGGAATATGGACTGTTTTTGGCTGTTGAGGCGTTATTTAGTCCATATTTCACCGCAACTGATGGGTGGGATGTGTGAGGCTAGCGTTCGTAGATGAGGTTGCCGGCTAGGTAGGTGGCTTGGACTTTGGTGGTTTGGAGCTCTTGGGGGTCGATGGTGAGTGGGTTTTGGTCCAGGACTACCAGGTCGGCGTATTTGCCGGGCTCCAGGCTGCCGAGGTTTTGCTCGTCGCCCGCTGCGTAGGCGCTGCCCAGGGTGTAGTTGCGCAGGGCCGTGGCCGCGTCGATGCGCTCGCTGGGGAGCCAGCCGCCCTCGGGCCAGTGGCTGCGGGGGTCTTGGCGCGTGATGGCCGTGTAGAGCACGTTCATGCTGGTAACCGCCGTGATGGGGCTATCGGTGCCGAAGGCTTGGCGGATGCCGCGCTGTTTGTAGGTTGCAAACGGCCACATGATGCGGCTACGCTCCAGACCCAGGTCGCGCTCCGGACCGCCCGGATCGAGCGTGATGTGGCAGGGCTGGCTCGAGGCAATGACATTGAGCTTGCGCAGACGATCGATGTCCTCAGGTAGGAGATTCTCCAGATGCTCAAGCGTGTTGTGGCCGCGCTGGGGCAGGCCGTAAAGCTTGACCGCTTCTTCGAAGATATCGAGTGCAGCGTGGATGGCACCGTCGCCGATGACGTGGATGCGCACGGTGTGGCCGCGCTCTGCTGCCGCCAGAACTAGCTTGCGCATGCGCTCGGCAGGAACCGTCAGACGACCCTGGTCACCCGGGAAACGCGGGTTGGTATAGGGCTCGGTGAGATACGCCGTATGTTCGCTCGATACGCCATCGAAGAACTGTTTAAAGCCCGGCGCCGAGAGCAGCGCATTGTTCGTGTAGCGGGCTTGCAGCTCCTCCAAGCGCGACTGGTCATCCAGCAGCGTGGGGAATAGATGGGCGCGGATGCCCAGCTTGCCGGCGGCCTGCAGCTTGTCGTAGACATCGTCGCGAATAAAGTCGCAGCCCGGCATGGGCATGAGCGACATGTCGCAGATTGAGGTGATGCCCTGCTCGGCCATGCGCTTCATTTGGTCGGCGTAAGCGCTCGCGATGCGGTCCTCGCCCAGCCACTCAAGGCAGCGCGGCAGCAGCTGCATGGCAGCCGCCTCGTGCGCGATACCCGTGAGCTCACCGTTTGCATCCTTGTCATAGCTGCCGCCCGCTGGCGGTTCACTGTCGCGCGTCACGCCGAGGGCCTCGAGTGCGCGGCTGTTAAGCCACAACGTGTGTCCATCGCCCGAATACATGACGCAGGGGCGATCGGGGAAGGCGGCGTCGAGCGATGCCTTAGTAGGATGCTCAGGCGGATCCCAGCGGTAATCGCGCCAGCCCTGGGTCACGACCCAGGCGTCATCGGGCAGACCTTGGGAGAACTCGAGCGCGTGCTGCACCAATGCTGCCTCAGAGGTGCCCATATCCATGAGCATGTAGGGCGAGGAGCCGACCGAGGTATGGAAGAAGTGCAGGTGCGCATCGTGGAAACCGGGGCAGACAAACTGCTCGCCGTAGTCGATAACCGGCGTGGCGGCAGGCGCGGCGGCAATCACGTCATCGGGCTTACCGACCGCGACGATACGATCGCCCGCAATGGCAATCGCGAGCTCACGGGCGGCATCGATGCCATCCTGGGCAGTAAAGACGTTCTTGGAGCGGATAATCCGATCGATATGCTGCATGGGCATCCCCATCTCTGGCAGGAAATTCAACACCCCCGAGTGTACTCCCCCACCCCTGTTACAAAACGCCAAGCGGCAAACGGCTGCTTTGCCACGCCAAGTGGCAGGTGGCATACTGGAGAGAGCCTGTACGATTTTGCGATACAACCAGCAAGGAGCAAATCGACCATGACGAAGACCAAGGCACAGCAGATTATGGCGGCTACCGAGGTTCGCGCAGCCAATGACGTCACCGCGGCCATCCAAGATATCGCCGCCGAGTTTGAGCCCTACATCATCAAGCAGCGCCGGCACTTCCATAAGCACCCAGAGCTGAGCCTCGCCGAGGAGCGCACGACTTCCGACATCGCCAACCAGCTCGACGCCATGAACATCCCCTACGAGCGCCCGCTCAAGACGGGCCTGGTGGCGACACTTCGCGGCACCGCGCCCGATGCCTACCGCGAGGACGGCACGCCGCGCCGCCGCATCCTGCTGCGCGCCGACATCGACGCCCTTCCCGTCACCGAGCAGACCGGCGAAGAGTTCGCCAGCGTCAACGAGGGCTGCATGCACGCCTGCGGTCACGACTGCCATATCGCCATGATGCTCGGCACGCTGCAGATTCTGCGCCACATGACCGATGACATTCACGGCGAGATCCGTATCGTATTCCAGCCCAGCGAGGAAAACGGCCAGGGCGCCAAGCTCATGATCGGCACCGGCGTGCTCGATGGCGTCGACGGCGCCTACGCCGCACACATCTGGAGCGAGGTCGACGCCGGCACCGTGAGCTGCGAGCCCGGCCCGCGTATGGCAAACACCGACTGGTTCCGCATCAACGTCCGCGGAACCTCGTGCCATGGTGCCATGCCCCAGCGCGGCCACGACGCCGTTATGGTTGCCGCCGAGATCGTCAACGCCCTGCAGACCATCGTCTCGCGCGAGATCAGCCCCTACGAGCCCGCCGTCATCACCGTCGGCGAGCTGCACGGCGGCACCGCACGCAACGTCATCGCTGGCACGGCATACCTCGCCGGCACGGTACGCACCTATGGCGACAAGACGCATGAGGAGATGCCCGAGCTTATGCGCCGCATCGTGGAGCACACTGCAGCAGCACTAGGTGCCGAAGCCGAGCTTACCGACTACACCATCGCCAACTACAAGGTCGAAAACGACGCCGCCTCGAGCGAGCGCTGCCGCCAAGCCGTGCTCAAGTGCCTGGGCCCCGCGGGCGAGGGCCATTACCGCGGCACACTTTCGGGCGAGGATTTCTCGGAGTATCTGCGTCGCGTGCCGGGCGTGCTTGCCTTTGTGGGCGCGCGCAATCCCCAAATCGGTGCGACGTACGCCCAACACTCCTGCTTCTACAAGATTGATGAGAGCGTGCTTGCCAAGGGCTCCATGGTAGCCGCCCAGTATGCCATCGACTTTTTGGCCGAGCCCACGCAAGAGGAGCTCGACGGCCCCACGATTGCTGCCGTCGCCGAGACCAATCCCGATCTGGCCGCCAAACTGCGCTCTGCCAAGGCAACGGCTGCCGAAGCTCGCGACGCCGTGCACGATGCCCGCACCGCCCGCCATGCCGCGATTAAGGGCATCCACGATGCCCGCGCCGCCGCTCGCCACGAAGACCATCGCGACGAGTAGCCATCGCGCACTCTAGATTAATCGTCAATAACAAAGCGGAGGGGGACGTCAAGATGAACGTCCTCCTCCGCTTATTTGTTAAGCGCTATTTCTGCCATTTCCACCCCGTTCCCAAATGGCAGGTGGCAGGGCTATTCGTCCTGCGGAGCCTCGTCGGAGTTCGGGTCGGGCGCGGGATCCGGTGCAGGCTCGGGCACAGGCGCAGGCTCGGGCACAGACACAGTCTCGGGCTCCGGCGCAGGTGCGGACTCGGGCTCGGGCTCCAGCGCAGGCTCGGGCTCGGGCGTAGGTGCGGGCTCTGGCGCAGGTGCGGACTCGGGCACAGGCGCGGGAGCAACATCCGGAGCATCGTAGCTTGCAGGAGCGGCCTTCTTTTCGAAGGGCAGCACGAAGGTCAGGACGTCATCCTTGTCCTCGTCGGCCCACACACTTGCATAGCGTGCGACCCAGTAGCCAATGGCGCGATGCTTGAGCATTGTGCCAAAGACCGTGAGGAATACCGTGACAAACGCCGTCAGCACCAAGAACAATACGAGCGTAATGCCACCGCCGGTAACAAGCGCCTCAATAGCCGTAGGACGGTAGTAGTAGCTATACATACCGACAGAGGCAATGGTGCCAAAGACGAGCGTCAGGATCCATGTGATAACGTTGGCGACCAGACCCGTCAAAAACTCGGGAAGGAACGATGCGCAGAACAGCTTGGTCTTATTGTGCTTAAAGGCCGCCCAGACCTTATCGAGCGAAAACGCGCTCTCGACGCGACCGGTCACCGCAAAGTGCATCACGGCGATATCCGCGAACATCTTAAAGAAGACACCCAGAATCGCCGTCGCGATCATAGCCAAGACAAGCAGGCCGAGCGAACCGAACAGCGCTGCCTCGAGCGCATAGGAGCCATAGTAGGAGTACGAACCTGCGGCACCAAGCGCCACGCTCTCGACGAGTGAAAGCATTACGCCAAAAACGGGGATGGCAGCGATAACCTCGAGCACCACCGAGATGACGCCCGAGAAGACGCCGAGACCAAACGACGTGGAGCGCATCAGCGGACGGTCCATGCCGCCATCGACCTTGAGCGAAAGATCACGGCCCCACTCGATGCCAAAGCCGGAACCGCACACGCTCGCAATGCAAGCCGCCAAAAAGCCGATGGCTGCCGCAATGCCGCCAATAACGGGAATAAACAGCACGAGCACCGACACAACGCAGATAAGCGCCGGCAAAAAGGCGATCTGGCACACGCGCTGCAGTACGCCCGGAGTCTTGGTCATATCTTGGAACGCCTGAGCCACACAGCCCTTGGGCACATTCGCCACAGGCGGCTGCGGAACAAACGGTTGAGGCTGTCCCTGGGGTGCGGGGTCGGTAGCACCAGCATTAGGAGCGCCGCACACGCCGCAGAACTTATCGCTATCGCCCATAGGAGCGCCACACTGCGAGCAGAACATCGAAATCATCCCTTCGTATCTTGAGCGAATCACTTGGATCGCTAACGATGCCTTTAGCATCATTATTGCCCAATGTGAGGACAAATACTCAAAGATGACCGATTTGCAAGATATACGGAGCCAGCAGGCAACTTACTATAGACGCTATAGACGCCCGCGCTAGTTCGTTCCGCGGAAGCCCTTGCCGACGATCTCGGAACTGTCCACGATGGTGATAAACGCGTCCGGATCGATCTCGCGGGCATAGCGACGCAGCTGCACGGCCTCGCGGCGACTCAACACACTCATGATCACCGTTACGCACTTGCCCGAGAAGGCACCGTAGCCACGGCTAATGGTTGCCGTGCGGTTGAGGTGCTTGACGATAAATTCCTCGATCTTGCGCGGCTCGGAGCAAATGACTGTGCAGACCTTGCGCAGGTGAATGCTCTCGATGGCCTTATCGACCACAAGCGTCTTGGCAAACAGGCCAAGCACGCAGTACAGACCGACGCGCGGACCGTACAGGAAAGCAGCGATCGTCACGATGCCGATATCCACCAGCAGCAGCGCACGGCCGATCTCGAGCGTCGTGCGGCGCTTGAGGATCATGGCGAGAATGTCCGTGCCGCCCGTCGAGGCGCCAATGTCGAAAACGATGGCGCTGCCGAGCGCCGGTAGAATCACGGCAAAGCACAAGTCGAGCCACATATCGCCCGTTAGCGAAACATCCGTCGGGATAAAGAGCTCAAACAGCGATACGTAGGCGGAAAGTGCAAACGAGGCAAAGACGCTCCACAAGATTGCCTTGCGCTCCAAAAAGATAAAGCCCAGGACGACGAGGACCGCGTTGATGATCCACATAAAGACACCGACGGGCAGGGTCGGGAACAGCGTGGAAAGAATAACCGAAACGCCCGAGGTGCCGCCAAAGGCAAAGTGGTTGGGGGTCTTAAATGCGACGATGGCAAAGGCCGTGAGGATCAGGCCCAAATTGAGCTCGGCAAAAAAGCGCGGAAAGCCCGGCTCCTGGCTGCGCTTGCGACCAGCGCGCTCGCCACGCTCGATAACATCGCGATCGACCACGCGCTCCATCGGCACTACGGGAGGACGATGTACCTCCTCGGCAGCACGCGACGCCGCCTCTGCCGCAGCGGCCTCAATCGCCCATGCCTTGCTTTCTGTCTCGTGCTCGTCGGCCATTACGGCAACTCCTCGTTAACAATTTGGAAACAATGCGCCCATTAGGGTAACGCGGAACGCAGCGATTGCAACCCTTAGTTAGACAAACGGCATGCCTACATCGGGGGCGTACAAACAACGGCCGGCCGCGCTTTTGCTTGCGCGGTCGGCCGTTTAACGTTTTCGCAGATAAAACCTGCCAAAACAAACCTGTCCCTTTTTGGTAGGTTACTCGTGCTGGCTGGTACGGTGCTCGTACTCCTCGGGGGTGATGACATCCTCGATGCGCAGGTTGACGCCCGCCACCTCAAGACCGGTCATCGCAGCGAGGCGCTCGGTGACGCGCTCCTTGACGTCGTCGAAGATTGCAGGCGCATAGGCGCCGTACTCGATGATGACGGAGATGTTGACGACCACACGGTTGTCGTCGGTGACCTCGACCGTCACGCCCTTGGTCAGGTTCTCGGCACCAAACTGCTCCTGCACAAAGTGCATGAGGTTACCCTTCATGCCCAGGACGTGCGGAACCTCGCGGGTGGCCATGGCGACGATCTTCTCGATTACGCCGTTAGAATAGGTCAGCGAGTCCTCGGACTCGTCCGCCTCCTCGTCATCCTCATCCGCATCGGACTCGGCCTCGACGAGCGCCTCGTCCTCGAGCGTGGCGTCCTCGGCCCCAGCGACGACTGCCTCGTTCTCCTCGAGCTCGGTATCGGCCACATCGACCTTCGTATTAAAAGCCATGGTTCCTCCTTATGTCCACCGCAAATGCGGCAGTCGAATACGTATTAGCGGCCGCTAAACAGACGGCCGAAGAAGTTGACGATCCCGTTCTCGCCGTCGCGAATCTGGCCGATCACGGCACCGATCAGCACAAAGAATGCGATGACGAGCGTATCCCACAGGCCCAGCGTGAGCACCAAAACGGCAAGAATAAAGCCCGCGACAGCACCAAGCGTGGTGTTGGGGTGGCGCACGGCATAGCTCCAGATGGCAGCCCCGGTTCCCTTGATGAGACCCATAGCCTCGTCAAAATCCGCGGCAGCCGTGTCATGCGGCTCGGTTGCTTCGTGCTTGGAATCAACAGGCTCGCCCGCCGGTGCGGCACTCTGGTCGATCGTCAGGCGCGGCGTGCGGGTGGTCTTATCTTGATTGGTATCACTCACCGGAAACCTCCACGGTCTGGACGGTAGTCTTGGACGGTAAAAAACGGACGCGCGCGGACGTACCCGGCGTGCCGAGCATGGTGTCGCAGGCTTCCTCGATACGCTGCTGCATCGCGGTAGCAAGAGAAGCGACGTCCCTATCGTCGAGCGCGATGGCCTCGACCTTAAAACGAACGCGCGACTCGTCGGAACCCTGAACGCGTGCTTCGATATGCTCGACCATCACGCGATCATCGCACTCCGCCGCGGAACGGGCACATGAGGAAAGTGCTGCAAGGGTGACCTCGATATTGCGCTCTCCCGCCGGATGCACGCAAGACGGCTCACGACGGGCAAACATCAGGCGGAAGAATCCCACCAGCACGCCAAGCGCCACAACGCCGGCACACACCGTAACGACGATACGCGGCATGGGATCGCGCATCAGCAGCATAAAGCGATACGTATACGGCCCCCAGAACTGGCAGACGAACGTACCCAGCGCCACGATGGCGGCGGCAAGATACACGATCGCTAGGGCTCGTTTGAGTACGCGCACGCGCGCTCCCTTCAAATCTCGGCTCTCGGAATGCAAAACGATTCGCATCATTATAAAAGAGCCGGGTCCGGTGCTGTACGCACGCGGATCCGGCTCATCTATTCCACGAGGCTTGCATGCTCGCTTCATTATGCCCAGATATGCACGGCTTAACCCGCGCGGGCGCTACTCCTCCTCGAGGGCAGCGATGACCTCGTCGGTCATGTCCATGGTGCTGTAGACGTCCTGGACGTCGTCGAGCTCCTCGAGACGGTCGATAAGGCGCTGAACCTTCTTGGCGTCGGCGCCGGAGACCTCGGTCGGGGTGGTCGGGACCATGGTGGTCTCGGAACCCTTGACCTGGATGCCCTGCTCCTCGAGAGCCTTGGAAACAGCCATGACGTCGTTAGCGGCGGTCCAGACGATCCACTCCTCGCCGGCGTCCTCGTAGTCGTCGCCACCGGCCTCGGCGATAGCCATCATGAACTCTTCCTCGTCACCGGCAGCACCGTTGGCGATCATGGTCTCCTTCTTGGCGTTCTCGTCCAGGATCTCCTTGGCGACGACGATCTGGCCCTTGCGCTCAAACTGGAAGGCGACGGAGCCGGAGGTGCCCAGGTTGCCACCAGCGTGGGAGAAGGCGGAACGGACGTCAGCAGCGGTACGGTTGCGGTTGTCGGTCAGGCAGTCGACGTAGACGGCGACGCCGGCGGGACCGTAGCCCTCGTACACGATGTTCTCGTAGACGGCAGCGTCGGCACCCGAACCAAAGGCCTTGTCGATAGCGGACTTGATCTTGTCCTTGGGCATGGACTGAGCCTTAGCCTTAGCAACGGCAGCAGCGAGGCTGGCGTTGTTCTCGGGCAGCGGGTCGCCGCCGAGACGGGCGGCAACGGTGATGTTGCGGCTCAGCTTGGAGAAGAGGGCGGAACGCTTGGCGTCCTGCGCGCCCTTACGATGCTTGGTTGTGGCCCACTTAGAGTGTCCGGACATACGTGTCTCCTATCGGTTTCGACCTAAAGCCCAACGCAGATGCTCGGGCAATATAAACAAACGTCGTTATGATATACCTACTGGCCTGCGAGATAAACCCCAAAATGAAGGCGTCGTGATGATGCAACCCTTTGGTGCAAGATAACCTGACCCCAATGCACCAAGTTAGGACCAGAGGAGGTCACTGCGCGTGATGGTGGCGCCGATGGCAAAGGGCATGCAGGCGATGACCGGATACAGGTAGCGCATGTAGGTCGAGCCGTTGCAGGGACCGATCAGGCACACGGCGAGCACGCCCAGCAGCGGCACCCAAATAGCCAGCGCGCGCCACGAATGGCGACGCAGCAGGTAGACCACCACGGCGATCATAATCCACACATAGGTGGCCGAGCTCATGGTGAGCGAGATAAACGGGATGCGCTGCACTGCCACGCGATATAGGTTGATCAGATGGTCGCACCAGCGTACGGCCCTGCTGTCGACCGGATGAAAATCGAAGTACTTGAGATTGTCGGGACGCGCCATGATCTCGGCGCTGCGCGCCGTGCTGTAGACCCAAGCATCCCGCGCGCTCGGATAAAAGTATCCATAGTAGTTATTGATAAGCGCCGAGATATAGCACTCTGGGTCCTTTTTGAACATCTGGGCCCACACCTCAAAATAGGCCTGAATGTCCTCCTGCGAGGCGTACTCGTTAAAGCAATTCTTGACGGCGTCCGACTTATCCGGGTTGTAACGACGCCCCAGGTTCTCGTACTTGAGCACGCGATCGATCACGGCGCGCTCCTCGTCGGTTACCAATCCGTCGCAGGGCGCCTCTTCAATCGTGTCGTCGTCCTTGACCTTGGGGTTGACGCCCGAGTTAAGACCGTCGTGCTTTTGGACGAAGCGCGCCGTCTGTTGGAACGGAATCGAGAGGATTTCGCGCTTGGAACCAGGCGTGATATCGTGTGCCGGCATAAAGACCTTGGTGAAGTACATATTAGAGACGAGGCAGAGCGCGAGCACTGCAAGAACCCCCACCCAGCGGAAACGCGGAGTAACGCCCACAGGCGCAGCACCCGACTGCCTGGCTGCACGACGAGCCGCATGAGCGTCCCAAGCGCAAAACGCAGCCGCGATCACGCATGCCGCCAGGGGAAACACCAGACCGCCGTTGCGCAAAAACGTGGAGCCCATAGCGCCCAGCGTGAGCAGTAGCCAATCGTGGCGCGCAAAAAGGACGGACTCGGGCTCGCCCGCACGCTCGGCATTGGCATCGCGACGGGGCAGGCCGCAGGCAACGAGCTTAACGGTCTGCACCAGTAGCAGCAAAAACGCGTCGGCAAAGAGCACGTCTTTGGTGAGCAGCGCCGCGTAGTTGGAGAACATCGGCATAAACGCAAAGAACAGCAGGATAATGCCGCGGACCGGCAGACTCACGCCCAACTTGCGCAGCGACGAGATGGAATAGGCCATGCAGGCGGCCGTGATGACAAACTGGGTGCAGGTGTAGATGGCAAGACCGGCGTTGGCGCTGTTGAACAGCGAAAGCCCCAGCTGTACGCACGAGCCGATAATGGCCGTGTGCACCACGGGATGATGTCCGTTGAGCAGCACATTGGGGTTGAGCAAGCGCAGGTAATCGCTCGTGCCGTTGGGATAGTTGAACCACTGACGAATCTGCGCGCCGGTGTCTCCCATAAAAAGACCGGGCAGCGAGGCGATGAGCGTGGGCGACCAGGCAATTATGAGCACCAGGAAGGGCCCGGCAAAGGGATGCTTTGAGAGCACGGCGTGGGCCACGCGCCATATGCGGCCAAAGTGCGCCTCGGAAAACGGAATGCGTCGGGAGCTCAGCCAATCCAGACACTCAAAAGCCAGGTAGAAGGCCACAATCGCCAGGAGCATCCAGCCCGCGCCGCCAATCCAGGCGCAGATGATGCGGGCCTTGTCGCCGAGCACGATCTCGGCCGAGTCGGTGAGATCGTAGCTGCGGCCGAACACCATGCAGATGGCGAAGAACAGCGACGGCAGGATGATTGATGGGCGCCAAGTGTCGCCGCGACCAAAGAATACGTAGCGAAACGGCAAGGTGAGCAGGCAGGCAAGCGCAAGCAGCATGACCGCGTCGGTATGCCCGGCAAACGAGAGGAGCACCTCGTAGCACACGTACAGCATGCCCGAGGCTTTAGGGTCAATCGCCAAGACTGAGTTGCTCGACACCGGGGCGGGATCGATGGAAAACGCCGTGGTCGCCAACAGCGCGAGCAAAAATGCGATGAGCGTCTGCTTGGCGGGGTAGCGCTTAAACCAGACGATGCGGGCGGCGTCGCGCGCGGCCGTTGTGGAGAGGTCGGAATCCTTCACAGTCCAAATAACCTTTCTAGAAAACCGCCACAAAGGTGCCTGTCCCCTTTGTGGCGGTATGTGGTAGCTAGTCATCGAGGTAGATGCGCTGGGGACGGTTGCGGTGACGGGCAAAGATGATGAGCGCCAGGCCCGCAATCACGAGTGGCAGGCTCAGCAGCTGGCCCATGGTGATGACACCGCCCAGCAGATAGCCCAGCTGGGCATCGGGCACGCGCACGAACTCGACGAGGAAGCGGACGATGCCGTAGCCCATCACGAACACGCCCATAAACGTGCCTTGGGGCAGCAACGGCTTTTTGCGGCTGAGCACCTGAAGAATGCAGAAGAGCACGATGCCCTCCAGGAATGCCTCGTAGAGCTGGGAGGGATGGCGCGGCATGTCGCCTGCGGTGCCGCCAAAGATCACGCCCCAGGGCAGATCGGTCGGCTTGCCCCACAGCTCGCCGTTGACAAAGTTGGCGCAGCGGCCCAGGCACAGGGCCAGCGGGGCGCCGATAACAGCAAGATCGGCCAACGTCCACGCATCGAGCTTGTACATACGGCACACGAGCACACCACCGATGACGCCGCCCACCAGACCGCCATGGAAACTCATGCCGCCCTCGTTGGTGGCAAAAATCTCGAGCGGATGGGCCCAGTAGTAGCCGTCGCCGTAAAAGACAACGTAGAACAGGCGCGCGCCGATAATGAGGCCAAAGACCACGCCGACTACGACGCTCGTCAGGTCATCGATCGTAATATCGAAACCCCAACGACGCTGCGTGCGGTACATGACAACCGCCGTGAGCAGGGCTCCGACCACATAGGCCAGACCGTACCAATAGATGGTGATGGGCCCGGCCGAAATCGCGACAGGATCAAGCATATGGTAGAGGTCGTTGAGCATGTCGTCTCCCTACTCCCTACATACAAAAGCGGCCGCGGGCCTTGCGCTCGCAGCCGCATATCTGGGCGTAACGTCTATGCGGAGCATGCCGTCCGCAGCTTTCGCAACTTAGAACGGCGCGTACTCGTCGTACAGGTCGTCGGTCTCGCCGGAAGCATTGACCTGCTCAACGCGGGTAACGCCGGGCACATGCTCCTTCAGGATGCGCTCGATGCCCATGGAAAGGGTCAGCGAGCTCATGGGGCAGCCGGCGCAAGCGCCCTGAAGCTCCAGTTTGACGACGCCCTCGTCGTCAACGCCCACATACTCCATATCGCCGCCGTCGGCCTGCAGGTTGGGGCGGATCTCTTCAAGAACCTTCTTAAGCAGCTCTTCGTTAACAGCCACAGGGGCTCCTTTCTCACAATAACGCGGGCACGCCCGCGGACAGAAGCTATGTTACTACAGCCATGTACCCGCTCACGAGCCATCCATGCGCACAGACGCGACTTTCACGAGCAGTCAATTAGGGACGGGGCTCTTTTAGCTGCTTTTTGTTGCCAGCCGGCGTCGCCACGCGCTACTGCTGAGCCTGCCCCTCGGTGCCGATGTGGACATCGACGATAACCTGGCGGTAGCTGATACCGCAGGAATCGAGGATACGACGGCTAATGCGACCGTCGTCGGTGTCGGCGTACTTATTGTCCAGGTAGACGACCTCGCCTACGCCCACCTGCGCCAGGATCTTGGCACAGTCGTGGCACGGGAACAGCGTGACGTAGACCGTTGAACCCTCCAGGTCCTTGAGCGAACCGCGATAGTTGAGCACGGCGTTTGCCTCGGCATGCACCACGTAGTTGTGCTTGTCCTGCAACGGGTCGTCGCTCGTGCCCCACGGAAAAAAGTCGTCGTTGAGTGCCGAGGGCGTGCCGTTGTAGCCCACCGAAAGGATGCGGTGGTTGGTGCTGGCGATGCACGCGCCCACCTGCGTGTTGGGGTCCTTGCTGCGGCGCTGCGCGGCAATGGCCACGCTCATAAAGAACTCGTCCCAGCTAATGACGTCGCGGCGCTTGCCCGACGCGGTTTGATGAAGATCGTCCGACATGGCAGACACCTCCGTAATCGCAATAGTTTGACTCATTGTAGCAGGTGAAAGGTGGGAGCGTTTGCCCCACCGACCCCCTTGCCTCTACGCGCGGCGGGGCTTTTGGTTGATGTGGTAGAGCTCGGCCAGACCTCGCAACGTCAGCGCATCGTCAACCGTCAGGCTATGGCCGACCAGCGCTGCGAGTGCCTCAGCATCGTCACCGGTAATGACGATGGGCACATCGCCCTCCCCCGCTGCCTTAGTCGCGCGCATCTCGGCAAGCACCATGTCGAGCATGCCGTCGATGCGTGCCACCTCGCCCAAGACCACGCCCGAGCGCATGGCCTCACGCGTGTTACGGCCGATGACATGCGTCGGTGCCGAGGGCTCAACCTGGGGCAGGCGCGCCGCAGCGGCCGAGAGCGAGCGGGCGCCGAGCGCCAGGCCCGGAGCGATGACGCCGCCGACAAAGGTGCCGCGCGCGTCGATCACCTCGATATTGGTCGTCGTGCCCAGGTCGATCACGATGCACGGCGAGCCATAGACGGCGCGTGCCGCCACGGCGTCGGCAATGCGGTCGGGGCCGATCTCGGCCGGGTCGTCGTAATGCACGGGCATGCCGGTCTTAAGTCCCGGCCCCACGGTAAGCACGCGCCCCGTGCAGGTACGGGAGAGCGCCGCCTTCCACGGGCGTTCGAGTGCCGGCACCACGCAGCTCAGCACGGCCGCCGTGGGTGCAAGCGTGCCCGGCATGCCCGCATCGGCGGCAAGGGCGCCCATGACCTGCACAAGACGCATGCGAGCCTCGTCTGCTGTGATGCGCGCCGGCGTGGTGATCTCGCACGTCGCAAGCGGACATTCCTGCGCCGCGGCCGAGTCCTCGGCAAACAGGCCAAAGCGAATAAACGTGTTGCCCACGTCGACCGTCAATATATATGCGCACCCATTAAGCATCGTCGGCGCTCCTTTCGTCTGCCCAGCAGTATATCCCGTATACAAATGCATCCCAAATTAGCTGCTTTTGGCGGAGCGCAGGGCGGGCGATGCCGCTATACTGGAGCGCGGTCGTTTGCGAGCTCACGCGGCGGCCCTTGGTAACCCGACTTCCCGCGCCGTATCCGTAGCGGCGCTCCCGGGGGAAGCGGATATACGCAAAGGAGTTATATATGAGCAATCCCTCGAACCGCGCCTCGATGCGCGGGCAACTCACGCTGCGCGGCGTCGTCATCGGCGTCCTTGGCTGCGTGATTATCACGGCAAGCTCGGCCTACACGGCGCTCAAGATGGGCGCACTCCCCTGGCCGATCGTCTTCGCTGCCGTCATCTCGCTGTTCTTCCTTAAGCTCATGGGCAACGCCAGCCTCAACGAGGCCAACGTCACCCACACCATCATGTCCGCGGGCGCCATGGTCGCCGG
This sequence comes from uncultured Collinsella sp., assembly GCA_934667065.1. Lineage (GTDB taxonomy): Bacteria > Actinomycetota > Coriobacteriia > Coriobacteriales > Coriobacteriaceae > Collinsella. The sequence continues at coordinate 109,337 of CAKULD010000006.1, read as the reverse complement.
AGGCCTGGCGTTTACCATCCCGGGCGCCTGGATGCTGGGCTATGCCGACCAGATCAGCTGGCTCGATATGTTTATCGTGGCACTCGCCGGCACCATCCTGGGCCTGCTGGCCACGGCGCTCATCCACCGCCACTTTATCGTGGACGCCGCGCTTGAGTTCCCCACCGGCAACGCCGCAGCTCAGACCCTGCGCGCGACCGAGGCCGGCGGCAAGACCGGCAAGCAGCTCTTTGGCTCCATGGCCCTCGCCGGCATCTACAGCGTGCTGCGCGATGCCCTGGGCATTGTGCCCAGCATGCTGTGCACGCTCAACATCCCCGGCGTGACCTTTGGTATCTACAACTCGCCCATGCTGCTCTCCGTCGGCTTCCTCGTGGGCTTCGCCCCGGTCGCTTTCTGGTTTGCCGGCGCGCTGCTGGGCAACTTTGGCATCATCGTCGGCGGCACCGCCGCCGGCGTGTTCGACGTCGTGACCGCACAGGGCATCGTCAAGTCCCTGGGCATGGGCCTCATGATGGGCTTTGGCGTCGCCGTCGTCCTTAAGGACATCCTGCCGCAGGTCGCCGGCATCGTCCGCGGTCTTGCCGCCGACAGCTCCACCGACACCGACGAGCAGTCGCTCATCTCGGGCTCCCTTAAGCTCGACGCCGGTATCATCGGCCTGGGCGCCGCTGCCATCGCCGTGATCATCGCCATCGTGCTCGACCTTGGCCCCGTTCCGGCCGTCATCGTCACGCTGTTCACCTTTGTCACCACCATCATGAGCGCGCAGAGCTGCGGCCAGACGGGTATCGACCCCATGGAGATCTTTGGCCTCATCGTCATGCTCATCGTGGCAGCCTGCGCTCAGATCGCCCAGGTCAAGCTGTTCTTTATCGCCGGCATCGTTGCCGTGGCGTGCGGCCTTGCGGGCGACGTCATGAACGACTTTAAGGCCGGCGCCGTGCTGGGCACCAACCCGCGCGCACAGTGGATCGGCCAGGCCATTGGCGGCATCGTGGGCGCCCTGGTCGCCGCCGCCGTCATGGTCGCGCTCGTCACCGCCTATGGTCCGGACGCCTTCGGCCCCGACAAGAGCTTCGTCGCCGCGCAGGCAAGCGTGGTCGCCACCATGGTCTCGGGCATCCCGAGCGTGCCGTGGTTCGTCGGCGGCTTTATCGCAGGCATCGTCATGTACTGGCTCGGTATTCCGGCCATGATGATCGGCCTGGGCGTGTACCTGCCGTTCTACATGTCGCTCACGGCCTTCTTGGGCTCCTGCGTCAAGCTTGCCTACGACAAGTGGGCCGCTCACCGCGACGCCACGGCCGGTCTTTCGGACGAGGAGAAGGCCGCTAAGGACGCCGCCTTCCAGGAGCAGGGCCTGGTTGTCGCCAGCGGCCTGCTCGGTGGCGAGTCTATCGTCGGCGTTATCCTGGCGTTTGTCTCTGTTGGTCTGAGCCTGCTAGGCTAGACCGAACAACGACGCACCAACGCAGAGCGCGGGGTCGGAATCTATCCGGCTCCGCGCTTTTGCATTTGTCGAGGTTTTGTCTGTGACGGCATGTAGCTTGGCCGCCCAGATGGTCGCTAAAGATGATTCTCCTGCCATCCACGGTGTAGAGTAGGGGCAACGGGGGCGATGCGCGGACCGTGCCGGAACGAGGTGGACATGGAACTCGACAAACAACAGATCAAGCGGCTGCGTGAGCGCCATCATCGGCGCCACGGTATCCGCCCTGCACACAGCGAGGCCATGGAGAACGCCTCCCGCTTCCTAAAGCAGGCGTTCAACATTCGCGAGGGTCGCGCGCCCTATCACGTGATTCGCAAGCGCTTTGTAAACGGGGCGCGCCTAACCGGCTCGCACCTATGCATCCTCATCATCGCCATGCTCATTGCGAGCATTGGCCTCGATATCGACTCGGATATCGCCATCGTAGGTGCCATGCTCATCTGCCCGCTCATGGGCTCGGTCCTTGCCATGGCATACGGCATCGCCACGCTCGACCGCGAGATAACCGTCGAGGCCGTCGCCGGCCTAGCGTTGCAAATGGCCTTTTGCCTGGTCACGTCCACGTTGTACTTTAAGCTCTCGCCCCTTGGCACCACCACGGCCGCCATCATCGACAACTCGACGCCCACCGTGTGGGACCTTGCTGTTGCACTCGCGGGCGGCTTTGCAGGCGGCCTAGGCAACTCACGCGACCAGGAGCCCGCCACGCTCATCGCTGGCGTGGCCGTGGCGACCGCACTCATGCCGCCCCTGTGCGCAGCGGGCTACGGCATTGCCATCGCGAGTGGGTCACTGTTCATCTCGGCACTCTACGAGTTTGGCATCAACGTGGTCTTTATCGCGCTCGCGGCCGAAGCCGTGCTGCTGCTTTTGCGCGTGCCGCTCAAGCGCGACCTCAACGGCGACGGCATCGTAACCGCCGAAGAAGACGCCGAGGTCGACGAGTTGTCGCGCAAGGTGCGCCGCCGCATCATTGTGGGCACGGTGATCTTTGCCATCCCCTGCATCGTCATGACGGCGGGGTCTATCGGCTCGGCGCAGGCCGGCGTTCAGGACGGCTACGGCGTCACCGAAACCACGCGCGAGCTTGCCGCGGTGCTGCCGGGCTTTAAGGATTACACCGTCGCCGTCGAGACCTCGGCCACCGAAGGCGACGAGGAAGGCATTGTCGAGCGCGAGATTGTCGCCCATGTGACGACGAGCGAAACGCTCGGAGCACACGACCGCCACGTCGCCCGCAAACTCATCGACCTCAACGTCCCCGAACTCGACCGCGTGGAGTTCGACGTGAAGTGATGCAGGCGCGCTACAGCTCGTACTTGTACGCGCGATAGATGTACTTTTCGGCTTCCATTTCGTAGGTGGCGATGGGCAGACCGTAGCGGTCGTACTCGGCAAAGGTCTTGGCCTGGCCCGATGCCACGAGCATGCTGCCCGAGTTGCTAACGCGCTGCGCGCTGCTCACGTAGCCCGAGAACGGCACCGCAATCTGCTCCTCAAGCTCGTAGGTGCGTGCGGTCTCGTCCACCGTAAAGATGCGCCCAAACGAATGCGTGCCCTTGCTGTAGTCGGTCACCACTGCGGCACCCAACTTGCCCCAGTCAAACTTGGGATAGCTCTCAGCCGCACCAAAGTTGTTGTCGTACAGCAGCACCTGGTAGCGACCGGTTGTCGCCGTATCGAAGCTCGGCAGATAGGTCACGCTGTGCTGGCCCGCGTTGAGCGAAAAATCGCCCTGGGCTTGCAGCAGCTTGTCCTCAAAGCCCGAACCGGCCCAAAAGTCGGGCGAACCCATGAGCCAATCGACCGTAGGCATGCCGTAAATATCGGTGAGCTTGATAACCGTCGAGGTCTCGCGCGAGCTGAGCAGGACGGTACCGCCGCCGAGCCACTGGATCGTGTTGATATGGATCCAATCCAGGTCGCCGTCTTGTGCCACTTTGGCGTTCGCCTTGAGGTCGGGGAAGATGTCGCCCAAGTCCGCGACAAGGGAGACGTCACCGGTTGTCACGTCAATCTTGATGATGAGGTCCTCGACGTTCACGCGCTCGCCTTTATCCTTGTCGGCGGCGCGGTCAACGTCCAGGTCGGCCTCGGAGCCGGCATGGCTCGCCAGCACCAGCAGGTTGCCGTCGTCATCGAAGGCATAGTCGTGGTGTAGCTCGTAGTCGCCGGTGCTCCAAACGTTTACCACCTGGCCGATGGCGTTGATCTGAGCCATCTTGGTAGTCGAGACGCTCATGATTATGCTGCCGCCGCCCGGGAACAACAGGCGGTGACTGCGGTAGCCGATAATCGGCACCTCGCCGCGAATCTGGCCCGCGTTGTCGTAGAGGTACATGAAGTCGAGCTTGGACGAGTCATTGCCCAGGATGGTAAAGAGGCCATCGGCAAGCGGCGTGTTGGACTCCCCCGCCGTGACGGCAAGGCGCTCTTCCTCCTCGCCCTTGAGCGCGGGGGTCTTGACCGTAAACGTCGAGGTGCGGCTGGTGCCGTCTTGTGCGGTGCAGGTGAGAGTCACCGTGTTTTTGTGGTTGGGGATGAGACCGACGACCTTGAACTCGTGCTCTGTTGTTGGCATGTCACCGCCGCGGGGCGTGCGGGAGAAAGCCGCAACCTTGGGTGCGTCGCTGGTCTTTTTGCGACCGGCGACCTCGTAGGCGACGGTTACGGGATCCGTTGTCGCAAAGCGAACGTAGCAGCTCAGGGTATCGGTGCCAAAGGGATCCAGCTTGACGAACGGGACGGTTTCGTCGTAGCTTCCTGCGGCATAGGCGGCATCGAGTTGTTCCTTGATAGCCGCCTGCTTTTCGACGTTATAGGTCGCGACGATCTGTTTGTGCAGCTTCTTTTGCTCGTCGGTGAGCCCGTCGTCCGAAGAGGAAGCATCGTCTGTATCGGCTCCGGCAGCAGAGCAGCCCATGAGCCCAACACCTGCAAGGGTCAACGCGCCCGCCGCCGTGCCCGCAAGGGTAGCTCGGCGTGAGAACAGCGCACCCTTCCTCCCGCCTGCTCTCACATCATCACCGTCAAAGAATGCCATCTTTGCTTCCTTCATATGTCAGGGCGCTTGCCCAGCTTTGTCCAATATGGCTCGCAGCTTAACAAACGCCCCTTAATGCAAGCTTAGGCTCGCGACGGTACGGAGCTGCGGCCGCGATGGTGCTCAATCCATTCCACGGCAAAGTCGACGAGCTCGCGCTGGCGCATAAAGCGGATTGTCCCGTTGCCGAGGGGCGCGGTGTGGACCTCGCACTCCTGCTCGAAGGCAGCGCCAATCTCGTCGAAATCCTCGCCGTCGACATAGAGCGTGCGGTATTCCTTCCACACGCGCTGACCGTTTTCCATGATCGCGCTGTGCTCCACGCAATCGTGCTTGCCAGGATATTGCGCACGGGCATCCGCCAAATGCAGGGATGTATTCTTGTCGTAGCCCACGCCCACAAGCAGCACATAGCCGTCCAAATCGTACAGGCGCGCAATGGGCGATCTGTCGCCAAAGATATTGCTCAGGTCGTGGTTCTCCGTTAGGAACTGGGCATATGGGCCGTTTGCCGCCACCGAACGCGCCGGGTGATCGCTCCGGAGCGTACCCGGCCACGTGCGAAACATCTCGGCCACCGCGCCCATCGTATTGGTGGGCGTGATTCGCTTGTCATAGGCCGGCCAGTTATCGCGAATCAGCTGCCACCACTCTTGGGGCTCTTGCCAATGGACGCCGCTTGCCGGGTCCAGGTTTTTCCACGACTGGGTCGGCATCATGATGGTGCCGGTCTCGCCCACTGTCTGGAGCAGCGCCTCGATTACCGGCTGCGCGCCGCCGCACACAAAGCCGAGCGAGCTGAGCGAGCAATGGACCATGACCGTCTGGCCCGAACCCATGCCGACGGCGGCAAGCGCGTCGAGGACGTCCTGCTTAAGAACGATTTTCCGGTCCATGCTCGTTCCTTTCTATTTATCTCTTTCCCATCTTCTCACTATTCGGGGTCGAAAATGATCCGTTTTCCTCCGTCCCTAGGGGATCAGGGGCGCCTTTCGGGTCGCAGGTGATCCGTTTTCCTCCGTCCCCAAAGGGTCATTTTTAGTACTTGAAGAAGCCCTCGCCCGAGCTTTCGCCCAGCTTGCCCTCGTCGAGCATCTTCTTGAGGACGGACGCCATGGCCTTAAAGTTGTAGGGCATCATCATCTTTTTGAGCAGTGGGCTCACCAGACCCGGGACCTTCTGATACTGCATGACGATATTGTAGGCCGTCTGAATGCCCACGGTGTCAAACACGCGGAACGGCCCCTTGGGGGCGCCGGTGCCGCGCGTCCATGCAAGGTCGATGCTCTTGGGGTCGCTCACACCCGAGACATACAGGTCCAGACCCGAGAGCAGCCACGGCACCAGCATGGAGTTAAGCAGGTAGCCGTTCTTTTCCTTGTTGACGGGCAGGGCCAGCATGCGGATGTCGTTGGCAAAGTCGACCAGCTCATCAAAGTAGCGCTTGTCAGTCTGGTCCTGGGCCATGACCTCGGTCATGTTGTTCTTCCAGATGGAGTTGGCAAAATGCAGCGACAGGTACTTCTCGGGACGGCCGGTGTACTTGGCAAAGGTGCTCGGCAGCAGCGTGGAGGAGTTGGTCACGATGACGGTCTTTTGCGGCAGGACTGGGGCGAGCTTTTTGTAGAAGTCAATCTTGGCCTGAGTGTCCTCGGCCATGGATTCGATGACCAGATCGGCATCGGCCACGGCCTTGGCAAGATCGAGCTCCAGTTTAAGCGTGGAATAGGCACGCTCAACGGCAGCAAGCGCCGCCTCCTTGTCGAAAGCCTGGTCGCTATCGGCGATACCGGCGCACCACTCGCCCGTACCGTCCGCCATGCCCTCGATTGCCGCGATGTACTCCTCGCGGACATGGTCGATCTTGGGCTGGGTGCGCCCGATGCTGCCCTCGCTGCGCAGCCAAATCGTTACATCAAAGCCGCAGTAGGCAGCCTGGAAGGCAATCTGGCTTCCCAGTACGCCGCCGCCGGCAACGCAAACGGTCTTGTAGCTCATAGGAACAGTCCTCTCTTACGTAATTCCATAGATGTGTATTTATTCAACCGTAAGGAGGTCGCGCGGCGAAGGTGGGTTCCCTAAACGGACGGTATTTCGCGGCGAACGGCTACATCTGTTCATTATCTCGGAGAAATACTGGTCATTTTTAGTGCCACGAGACCCCTGTTTTCGGAAGTGCGGGGAAAAATCGAGTTTCGCCGACCAGACCGGCTTTTTTGACGACAAAACCGCAGGTCACAAGAGCACGAAAGAGCGGTGCGCTCGGAGGTTTCGAGTTTTTCCCCACACTTCCGAAATCCGAGTCCACTGAAGGCAGCAGCAAGCATATTTATGCAACAGATGTCCAACAAAAACGGGTGGCAGCCGGCACGGCTGCCACCCGTTTATCTCATATCCAGCCCAACGCGGGCCAGTTACTTCTTAATGCCGCGTCCCAGGCGCTCGGCGACCGACGCCACGGCGCTCTCGTCGACTGAGCCGCAGCTCACGCAGCCATCGTGGGCGCGCATCTGGCCGGTGACTTCGTCCATCGCGAGCGGCGCCACCTTCTCGAGCTTAAAGCCCTTGCCGGCGCGCATGTTTTCCTTAGCAACGCTGATCATGAGCTTAATGCGGTTGAGCTGGTTGACCTCGGACGCACCGGGGTCGTAGTCCACCGCGACGATGTTGCTCTCGGGGTGCTGGCGGCGCAGCTCCTTGATCACAGCCTTACCCACCACGTGGTTGGGCAGGCAAGCGAAGGGCTGCGTGCAGATGATGTTGGGCGCGCCGTGATCGATCAGGTCGAGCATCTCGGCCGTGAGCAGCCAGCCCTCGCCCATGTTGTTGCACACCGAAAGCACCGTGCGGGCTTTGTCGGCCATGGTGCCGATGCGCTCGGGCGCCTCAAAGCGGAGGGACTTCTCGAGCAGCTCCTCCACCGGCGTGCGCATCCAATCCACGAGCTTAATGAGCGCCTGCATACCCGCACGCGACGTAGCAGAGCTTCCCAACTCGTCTTTCTGCAGCTCGGCGTTGCTCATGGAGTACAGGAAGAAGTCGAGCAGGCCCGGAACCACGGCCTCGCATCCCTCGCGCTCGATGACATCGACCACGTGGTTGTTGGCTGTGGGGTGGAACTTGACCAAGATCTCGCCGACCACGCCCACGCGCGGCTTGGTACCCTCGCCCACAAGCGGCATGGTGTCGAACGCGCGGATGGCCTCGCGAGCGAGCTTGGTGTAGTTATGCCTGTTGAACTTAGGCGCCAGCTTGCGGGCGCGCGCCATGTACTCCTCGTAGAGCGCGTTGGCGGCGCCGGGCGTGGCCTCGTACGGGCGGCAGCGATAGAGCATCTGCATCATCACGTCACCAAAGAGCACCGCGTAGACCGCCTGCTTGAGCAGCGCCGGCGTAATCTTAAAGCCGGGGTTGTCCTCGCCCAGCGCCACGGCCGAAAGCGAGATCACCGGGATCTCGGGGTGGCCACTTTCGCGCAGTGCCTTGCGGATGAGCGCAATGTAGTTGGTGGCACGGCAGCCGCCGCCAGTCTGGCTGATGACCACGGCTGTCTTGGACAGGTCGTAGCGACCGCTCTCGATAGCCTCCATAATCTGGCCCGTCACCAGAATCGACGGGTAGCAGATGTCGTTGTTCACGTAGCGCAGGCCTGCCTCGACGGCGTCGTGGTCGGTCGAGGGCAGCAGCTCCAAGTTGTAGCCGGCACCGCGGAACACCTCTTTGACCAGGTCAAAGTGAATCGGCGCCATCTGCGGGCACAGGATGGTATAGCCCTTGTCGCGCATCTGCTCGGTAAAGGGCACCTTGGGCCACGCGGTCGAAGCGCTCTCGCGCTGAGCCTCAAACGTATACTTGCGGCTCGCGAACGCGGGGGCATCCGTGGAGGGCGCCACCGGCGCGGCGTCGCCCCGCTCGTAGGCCTCGCCCGCGGCCGTGGCCTCGGCCAGGCGCTCGGCCTCCTGATCCTTGAGCGCCGCCATGAGCGAGCGGATGCGGATGCGCGCGGCACCCAGGTTGGATACCTCGTCGATCTTGAGCACGGTGTAGATCTTGCCGCTGGCCTCCAGGATCTCCTGTACCTGGTCGGTGGTCAGGGCGTCCAGGCCGCAGCCGAAAGAGTTGAGCTGGATCAGGTCCAGGTCGTTGCGCATCGTCACGAAGCGCGCGACGGCGTACAGGCGGCTGTGGTACATCCACTGATCGACGACGCGGATTGGACGCTCGGGCTTTACCAGATGCGCGAGCGAATCCTCGGTAAAGACCGCAAAGCCAAAGCTCGAGATAAGCTCGGGCAGGGCGTGGTTGATCTCGGGGTCGTTGTGGTAGGGACGGCCGGCGAGCACAATGCCGTGGCCGCCGTGGTCCTCGACCCACTTAAGGGCCTCCTCGCCCATGGTCTGAATGTCCTCGTGGAAGCGCGCGTCGGCCTCGTAGGCGGCATTGACGGCGGCATCGACCTCGGAGCGGGTGATCTTGGGCCCGCGCACGCGCCCGCGCCCAGCTTGCGAATCGGCCACGCGGTCGACGGCGAGCACCTGGTACAGACGGCGCTTGAGCTCGGTCTTATCGTGATAGGGCACAAACGGGTACAGGAACTCGACGTTTTGCTCGCGAATCTCGTCAACGTTGAGCGCCAGCGCCGTGGGGTAGCTCATGACGATGGGGCAGTTGTAGCAGTTGCCGGCCGTCGGGTCTTCCTTGCGCTCCCAGCGCACGCACGGCATCCAGATAAAGTCGACGTCGCGATCGATGAGGTTCATCACGTGGCCGTGGCTCATCTTGGCCGGGTAGCACACGCTCTCGGACGGCATGGACTCGATGCCGGCCTGGTAGGTCTTTTTACTCGACTGTTCGGACAACTGCACGCTAAAGCCCAGGCGCGTAAAGAACGCGTGCCAGAAGGGGTAGTTCTCGTACATGTTGAGCGCGCGCGGGATGCCGACGGTGCCGCGCGGGGCCTCGTCGGGGCTCAGCACTTCGCGGTTAAAGAGCAGCTCGTTTTTCTTTTTGAAGAGGTTGGGAGCCTCGGTCTTTTGCTTTTTGTGGCCGGCACCCTTTTCGCAGCGGTTGCCGGTGATAAAGCGCCTGCCGCCGCCAAAGTCGTTGACGGTGAGCTGGCAGTTGTTGGAGCAGCGGCCGCAGCGGACGTGCTTTTGCGTCACGGTAAGGTGCGCGATGTCCTCGGCCGAGAGGATGGTCGAGGTGCCGTTCGCACCGGCGCGATCGCGGGCGAGCAGGGCCGCACCGTAGGCGCCCATGCAGCCGGCGATGTCGGGACGCACGGCGTGCACGCCGGTGAGCCGCTCAAATGCGCGCAGCGTGGCATCGGACATAAAGGTGCCGCCCTGGACGATCACCTGGCTGCCGATCTCCTTGGGGTCGCGCAGCTTAATGACCTTGAACAGGGCATTTTTGATGACGGAGTAGGACAGGCCGGCCGCGATGTCGCCCACCGTGGCGCCTTCCTTTTGCGCCTGCTTAACGCGCGAGTTCATAAAGACCGTGCAGCGGCTGCCCAGATCGACCGGAGCCTTGGCGTGGATGGCGGCATCGGCGAACGCACGCACGTCCATGTTCATGGACACGGCGAAGCTCTCGATAAAGCTGCCGCAGCCCGACGAGCAGGCCTCGTTGAGCATGATGTGCTCGATCACGCCGTCCTTGACGCGCAGGCACTTCATGTCCTGACCGCCGATGTCCAGAATGAACTCAACGCCCGGCAGGAACGCCTTGGCGCCACGCAGGTGCGCGACGGTCTCGATCTCGCCGGAGTCGGCCTTGAGGGCCTCGATGAGCAGCGCCTCGCCGTAGCCCGTGGTGGTCACGTGGCCGATGGTGCAGTCGGCGGGAATGTGGTTGTAGAAATCGGCCATGATGACCTTGGCCGTACCCAGGATATCGCCGTTGTTGTTGCCGTACCAGGTGTGCAGCAGCTGACCGTCCTCGCCCACGAGCGCGGCCTTCATGGTGGTGGAGCCGGCATCGATGCCAATGAACACGCGGCCGGTGTAGCCGTCGAGCTTGCCCTTGGGAACGACCTCGGTGTCGTGGCGACCCTTGAACTCGGCATAGTCCTCGTCGGTGGCAAAGAGCGGATCCAGGCGCTCGACCTCGGCACCCTGCGTGTCGCCCAGGGCATCGATGGCCTCGATGAGCCGCGGGAACGTGCTGAGCTTATTGGACTCGTGCGCCATGGCGGCGCCGCTCGCCACAAACAGGTGAGCGTTTTGGGGCACGATGCGGTGCTCCTCGTCCAGGTTGAGCGTGAGATAGAAGCGGTGACGCAGCTCGGAGAGGTACTGCAGCGGGCCACCCAGGAAGGCGACGTTGCCGCGGATGGGACGGCCGCACGCCAGGCCCGAGATGGTCTGGGTCACGACGGCCTGGAAGATGGAGGCGGCCACGTCCTCGGGGCGGGCGCCCTCGTTGAGCAGCGGCTGCACGTCGGTCTTGGCAAAGACGCCGCAGCGGCTGGCGATGGGATAGATGGTGGTGGCGTTGGCCGCGAGCTCGTTGAGGCCGCTTGCGTCGGTGTGCAGCAGAGTGGCCATCTGGTCGATGAACGCGCCCGTGCCGCCGGCGCAGGTGCCGTTCATGCGCTGCTCGATGCCGTTATCGAAGTAGATGATCTTGGCGTCCTCGCCGCCCAGCTCGATGGCGACGTCGGTGGCAGGGATAAGGGTCTCGACGGCGCGCTTGCTGGCGATGACCTCCTGGACAAACTCTAGGTCGAGCCACTGGGACAGCAGCAGGCCGCCCGAGCCGGTGATGGCGCAGGTCATCTGGGCCGTCGGCAGCACGGTCGCGGCACCCTCGAACAGGTCGCGGGCGCAGGCGCGAACGTCGGTGTGGTGACGCTGATACTTGGCGTAGACGATCTGGTTGTCGTCGTTGAGCACGGCGAGCTTGACGGTGGTGGAGCCCACGTCGATGCCCAGGTGCAGGTTGCCGCGGGCGTTCTCGGGGTTGAAGATCGCGCCTTCGGGGGTCTGGGCGGTGGTGGCGGCTACGGGCTCGGCAACGCCGGACGTGGCTGCATCGGCGGCGAGCGTCTCCCCTGTCGCACTCTTGGCCTCGGCGACCGCCCCGGCAACCCTCTCGGCCGCCGCGGTCGCGGCCTTCTGCGCAGCGTCCGCCACGGCGGGCACGGCCTCGCGTGCGGCAGCGACCATACGGTCTTTAATGCCTTCGACGAGTTTGCTCATTGTCTCTCCTCTTAGTTGTTGGACTCGGCGGGCGCGGCGGTGTCGACCGCGTCCTCGAGCTGCAAATTCAATAGCTTCATGCCGTATTCCGGCACGTTGATATCGATGGGTTGGCCATACAGGTCGCCAGGGCGCACAAAGGCGATGACCGTCATGATGCGCGCCATGGTCTCGGGTGATTCGGCAAGGCCGCGCTCAAACCAGCGTTGGAGCAGGCCGACTTCGGCGCTTACGACGTAGGTGACGTAGTAGTCAAAGAATGTACCCAGGGCCAGACCCAAAATGCCTGTTTGTGCACGCGGAGTTACGGCTTCGCGCGCGGTGTCGATGATCTTTTTAATGAAGGCTTGGTCGCCTCCCGGCCCCAGCAGCGAACCGATGAGGTCACGGTTGGCAGCGAGATAGCGCAGCAACTCAACCGAGCCGGGCGCCGGCTCGAGCTCGTCGATATTGCGGTAAAGATCGGGCAGTTGAGCTGCGGTGATGAACTCAACGCGCTCGCGGATCTCGACCAGCAGATCGTCCTCGATTTGATTGATAAAGTCAGGGATATCGCGATAGTGCGAATAGAACGTGCGGCGCGTGAGGCCGGCACGCTCGGTAAGCGACGCGACATTAACGCGCGAAAGATCGCCGCTTTCGGCAAGTTCGCTGGCAAGTGCCTGGCGAAGGGCACGCTGCGAGCGAAGAGACCGGCGGTCGCATTTCTCGAGCTGGGACAAGCGTCCTCCTTGTTACTCATCCTGTGCGCTATTGCACAGTGCGAGTATTATTGCACACCGTGTGCATCAACACGTAAAGGCAATATTTGAGATGCGACAAAGGGACTGTCCCTTTGTCGCATTATTCGATTACGGTGCGGGAATTCTGCTTGCGCATGGTGGTGAGCATGTGCTTGGGAACGGCGTGGGCCATGCAGCTGCCAATAGTCGCGCCCGCAGCAGCCTTAGCCGCATCGCTACCATTCTTGGTGGCATAGCTGTGACGGAAACGCTTGAGCATGGCGATGTCGTTGCCGCCGTCGCCGTAGACCGCGACCTCGTCCTCGGCGATACCGTAGTAGTTCGCCAGCCACGCTACGCTCTCGCCCTTGTTGCACGCCGCGTCGGTGATCTCGAACATTACCGGGTCAAACGGCGCGTTGACCACGCGGCCCGAGCGCTCGGCAAGATACGCCTTAAGGTCGCGCTCCAGCTCGGGCGAGGTCACGCGGCAGTTAATCTTGCACACGTCATGACGCAAGATGTCTCCGATCGACTGGTCAAAATACTGCTCCTCGTGATAACCGCCACGGGCGCGCATGCCGCGCATCACAATGCGCTTGATGGGGCTGTCCTTCTTAAAGCCCGCCTGATGCATCTCAAACGAACCGCTCGAAAACATGCCGTCGGGCGTGGAGCAATCAAAGCAGATGTCCGGAAACGCCTTGAGCAGCTCCTCGGTAATCTGAGGATCGATGGTCCAGGTCTTGAGCACCTCGCCGTGGCTGTCACGAACGATGGATCCGTTGGAGCAACAGGCATCGAGCGCCAAACCTGTAAAGCCATGTTCACCGATCGGCAGCGTCGAGCGGCCCGTTGCGGGGACCACGTGCAGCCCGGCCTCGGTCAACTCGCGAATGGCGCGGCGGATGGTTCCGTCGGCCTCGTGCAGGGCGTTCAACAGCGTTCCGTCTAGGTCACTCGCAAACATCTTGATCATGGGCATGCCTCTCCTTCGTCTGCACGATATTGTAGACGAAGGAGAGGCGCGTTCTCGTATGGGCGCCCGCACTGCAGCGGCTGCTTCTGTTAAACCGCTGCAGTGCGAACGTCACATTGTTTGTCGTGAGCGACTTTTCATGCGGTAAAACAACGCCGTCGTCAGCACCAGCATCACCAGCAAGGCTGCGAATACAGCCGCCGGCGCCCATTGATCATATGCAAACCCGTATGCCAATTGGCCAATAGGCGTTGCGCAGGAAAGCGCCATGTATACGACCGAAAGCACTTTTCCGCAGAGCTCCCTTGGCGCCGCCCGCTGAACGGACGCGACGATTTCGACCGATGCAATGCTTGCCCATACCATGACCCATGCCGAACCAGCCGCAAGCGCGGCAAACAAAAATTGGTCAGCTCCGCTCAGCAGCACAACAATAATCGGCACTACTCCAAAACAGATCATTGCGACGTATCGGCATATGCCATTAAACGAAAAACGGTGCGGCCACATACCGACTAGGCCACCGCCTGCAAGGCCGCCCAGCCCCATAGCTGCCTCAATAATTCCGACGCAGGAAGGTTGCATGCCGAGATGCCTTGTAACAATAACGGGAGCGCCAATCGTCACCCCCGCCAACGCAAGGTTCAAAACAGCCGCAAGCAAAATCACAGCGAGCAACGAGGTGTTTTGAAGCAGGTACCGAATCGCCGACAGATAGTCGCTTTGGCATGCCATACGAGTCGAGCTGTCCCCCGTCATTTCAGAAGGAGCATTTCGTTTGGGTGCGGCCCAAAACAGCAGCGACGACATCGCAAACGCCACCGCCGCGATGGCGCAAAGGACGTCAATTCCAAGGCATCCGTAGACGGCTGTTCCAACCACGGGACCTAGAATATTGCTCGCCATGGTCGTCTGTGACACTAATGCGGTGGCCCGCTCGACCTTTTCCTTGCCGGCTATTCGCAGCGTCTCAATTTGAAGTATCGGCTTCAGAATAGATTGAACGACGTATTGAACGCACAGCATCACCGCCACAACGGCCGCAAGGGGCAACGAGCACTTCATGGGGATAAATAGCATCGCTGCAACCATTAAAACAATACCGAGAGCTGCTAGAACGCTGCGATGCCCCTCTCGATCAGCTAATACTCCGCCAGCCGGAGTCGCAAGCACGCCCGGTATAAACGCCATCGCCGCGACGGCGCCATATAACGTCGATGAACCGCTGCGATCGAGCAGGTAAAGCGGACACGCAAAGCACAGTGCCGATAGCGTCGAATACGTGCACAGCTGCGCAATAAGAAGACCAATGAGCCTGATAGACCGCGCTGTTTTTGGTGCCAGCGAGACGCGAGCGCTTCTTATTTTATCCATGGGTTCGCCCCTTATACATACCGTTAGTATGTATTTGACGACTTGAAAAGGGCGGCCGGAGCCACCCTCTCAAATCTATTACATACTGTTGGTATCTATATTACCACCCGGCACGGTTCCATACGTCCCAAATCTGATCCGTTGTCTGAAGCACTTCGTTACCCAATTCGAGCCCCACCGCAGCCGCCATCCGAGCCAAACACTTGGCACGGGCAAGCATTCGGTCCTTGGGCTCAAGCGGACGAAACAGTGGCAGCAGCCATAGATTCGCCAGCAACGATACGGCCTCTGCCGCTTCGCGCGGACATTCGCACGCAATGGAGCCGTCGGCGATACCCTCCTCGATCACCGGCAACAGATAACCATCGGCAGACTCGTCAAACGAACCCCGGTACTGCATCGCCAACAGCCGCGAGCTTTTTACCGGATCGGCCGCGGGGTGCATGCGCGTCCATAGCTCAATCTGCGGAACGACGGACTCGGGCGCATAAAGTCGCTTGAGCTTTTGAGCGCCCGTCATGTCGCCGGCACCCAGCGTCGCGCGGCGGCGTTCAACCAAGGGGGCCATCGCTCGATCAAACGCGGCGTTGAAAATCTCTTCTTTGCTCTTGAAGTGATGGTAGATAGCGCCCTTGGTCATGCCATCGAGGCGGTCGACGATATCTTGAATGCTCGTTCCCTCATAACCCTGTGCGCAGAATAGCTCCAGCGCCGCGTCGAGAATCTTCGCGACCGTCTCTTCGGGATATTTATTGCGACCCATAATCCGCCCATCCGCAACGCAAGCCTTATGCCTCATTTCGATATTTTAACGTTGCGGATGGCAAACGGTCGGTTCTACACCGCGGCGGGGCCGTGTTCGCCGGTGCGGATGCGGATGACTTCCTCGACCGGCTCGACCCAGATCTTGCCGTCGCCGACGGCGCCGGTGCGTGCGGCGTTGCAGATGATGTCGACAATACCGTCGACGTGCTCGTCGGCACAGATAAGGGTGAACTGCACCTTGGGAATCGTGTTGACGAGCAGCTCGTTGCCGCGCACGTACTCCTTCCAGCCGTGCTGCGCACCGCAGCCCTGCACCTGGTTAATAGTCATGCCGCGAACATCGGCAGCAAACAACGCGTCTTTAAGAACCTCAAGCTTCTCAGCACGAACGATCGCCGTAATCTTCTTCATAGTGAATTCCTCTCTTATACCAAAGAAATGAATTGTCCTTCACATGGCACGGGTTTCCCAAGTGCCACAAACCAACCTTGCAGATCAAAAAAGTGCAACTAACAGGTCTTGACGGGTTTCCCAGGTGCCGCAGATTGCCGTGAAAGAGGAGCGAAGCGTACTTAGGTACGTGAGCGACGATTGAACGGCAAAGTGCGGTGCCTGGGGAAGCCGTCAGTCGAGTCCGGAGAAGGAGGGATACGCACTTTCGCCGTGCTGACTCGCGTCTAGACCCAGCGCCTCTTCAGCCTCGTCTACGCGCAGGCTGCCGTGGAAGAGCGCCTTGACCACCGCGGCGATCACCAGGTCGAGCACCAGCACGATAACGACCGTCACCACAATGCCCAGAATCTGCGAGATGAGCAGCGACACGTCGCCCGTGTAGAACAGGCCGCCCTTGCCGGTCCACGAAAGCTCCGGCACGCAGAACAGACCCGTGAGCACGCCGCCCAGGATGCCGCCGATGCCATGGCAGCCAAACGCGTCGAGCGCGTCGTCGTAGCCGAACTTGGTCTTAAGATGGCTGATGGCCAAATAGCAGACGGGCGAGACGATCAGGCCCATGACCAGCGCAGCCCACGGCTCGACAAAACCCGCGCCCGGCGTGACCACCACGAGGCCCGCAACCAGGCCGGTGCTAGCGCCCACCAGCGTGGGGCGGCCGGTGTGTACGCGCTCGATGGCAAGCCACGAAACCATGCCCGCCGCGCTGGCCGTCACGGTGTTGAGGATGGCAAGCGCTGCCACAGCGTCGGCCTTGAACTCGCTGCCGCCGTTAAAGCCAAACCAGCCAAACCAAAGCAGACCGGCGCCCAGTGCCACAAACGGCACGTTATGCGGGCGATAGCTCACCATGCCAAAGCCGCGACGACGGCCGAGCATCAGGCAGAGAATCAAGCCCGTCAGACCGGACGAGATGTGCACCACGTCGCCACCGGCAAAGTCGAGCGCGCCGATGATGTCGCCGATAAAGGAGCCCTCGCCGCCCCACACCATGTGGGCGAGCGGCGCGTAGACCACAAGCAGCCAAATGCCCAGGAATGTCGCCATGGCGCCAAACTTAACGCGTCCAGCCAGGCTTCCCGTGACGATGGCGGCGGTGATCATGGCAAACGCCATCTGAAAGGCGATGTTGATAATCTCCGGGTAGACGGCGCCGTCCGCGGCATTGCCCTCGGCCGCCTGCAGCACCTGATTGAGCACCGGCAGGCACAGCAGCTGGTCAAAGCCTCCAATAAACGGGCTGGAACCATCGCCGCCATAGGCCAGCGACCAGCCCGCCACAATCCACAGCACACCAACCAGACCAATGACGCCAAAGCACATGAGCATGGTGTTGATGACATTTTTGCGCCTAGACAGGCCGCCGTAGAAAAACGCCAGGCCCGGTGTCATTAAAAACACGAGCATGGTGCAGATGAGCATAAACGTTGTCGATCCCGTATCGTACATTCGCTCCCCCTTGGTCGCATGAACGTTGTCGGCGCTCATGATGGAGCCGAGGGGCAACTGGTGTAGACCAGATACGGCGTTATTAAACGCTGCGTTGTCGAATGGAAACGGTGCCGCAATCTTGGAAACGACGCGGCAACGGGCGCGAAACGAACGGGAAACGTACGGGCGAAAGGGGCGCGCCCGGCCCGGCCCCGGCTAGCGACGGAACAGCTCGCGAGCGCGATCGCGGAGGTTGGTGGCTCGGATGACGCCCTCGTAGCGGTTGATGCGCAGGCGCGGGAAGGCGTTGAAAAAGCGCAGGTCACGACGGCTGAGCGACACGCTTGGTACCGGACGGCTCGCGCGTTTGCCGGCGCGGCGACGAGTAAGCGACGGGCGCGGCATACTCGGCGCGGCATCGGCAACGCGGCGAGCGGCAAGCGCCAGGCCGCGAGCACCGTCCGAGATAAACGTCGGCACCGAGGCCTTTTCACGCAGGGCATCGAGTGCCGCATCGCCCAGCTCTGCCAGCCACGCGTTGACGGCACGACTGCGGATATGCGTCTGCGCCACCGAGTCAATCGCCGAGTCGGGAATGCGCTCAAGCATGGAATCCGAGGCGTCGGCGAGCGATTCGTTGATGCGGTCGGCAAGGTCGGCACGCACGCGCTCGAGCTGGTCGGACAGACGGCGCCAGCTCGCCAGCGAGCACAACGCGTCCACGATTATCGCAACGGCAACGGCAAAGGCCGCCAGTCGCACGATCAACACCGGCAGATGGCCAAGCAGCCCCAGCAGCGCCGGCTCCACCAGGCGACAAATGCACAGGGCGCCCAGGCCAAACGCACAGGCCCAGTACAGGCAAATACGTCCGTGCAGGTTAAAGGGCAGATGCGAATAGTCCCAAAAGCGAGCGCCGGTCGTTTTCTCCAGCAACACGCCCACGCTATATTCGATCACGCTGCACACGAGCGCCGCGGCGACAAACTGGCTCGAGGCGTCCGGGATCCCGCGCAGCAGCAGCCAACAGGCAATGCCACCCGCGCCGTAGATGGGGCAGCACGGTCCCAGCAAAAAGCCGCTGTTAGCAAAGCGTCCGTGGTTGAGCATGGCGCAGACCGTCGACTCCCACGCCCAGCCACAAAACCCGTAGAAGGCAAACGAGAGCACCAGCGCCGAGAGCGGGCAGGCGGCAAGCGTCGCACCGCCAAATGCCATGTCAATCGCGGTCCCCAACGTCTACCCTCTCCTCTTGTCGCTCGAATCTTTGCTCGAGCTGTCACTCGAGCCTTCGTTCAAATCGTTCGCGCCGCCTTTGTGCGGCAGACGGCCGGCAACCGTCTCGCGCAGTGCGCACCACTTATCCGCCATACACACAATCCAGGCCTCGCGACACGTCGGCGGCACCGGTACCAGCGGAAACATATGGCGCGCAATGATATTCCGCTCGCGCGGCGTCAGCTCAAAATCTTCCTCGGCACGGGCCAGGGCAAAAAACGGATGCCGAAACCCGTGCAGGCGATGGCTTGGATCGGGGTCATGCCAATCGTAGAGAAAGTAATCGTGCAGCAGAGCCCCACGCAGCAGCGAGGCGCGGTCGACCGAAACGCCGACACGGTCCAAACGCTCGGCAAAGGACAGGCTTGCCCGTGCCACCGAGGTCACATGGGCGTACACCGTCACATCGCCGTGCTGGATAAACTCCCGTGTCAGGTCCAAACGCCCCGCTTGGGCCAGCTGGCGGGCAGCACGGTCGACTTCGCGCGCGATCTTCTCGGCACGAGTGGGTTCGGACATGCAGCCTCCTTCCAGTGGCTCATGGCGGCGAGCTATTGCCTGCGCACTATCAATAAAATCCTCATGGAACCTACCAGTATGGCATCGGACAAAACGTTTTGCCCCACCAGTTGTCGAATTACCGCGCCGCCGTCACATATCAAACGTCAAAATGTGCGAGACTGTCTTGTGCAATTGTGCCGGCCGAAGGAGCGCCGGCGCTCGATTCGCATGGAGTAACCAACAACGATGCTGCTTACGCAAACGACAACGCCCGAGGACGTCAAGGCTCTCGATCGCGCCGAGCTTCCGCTGCTCTGCGGCGAGATCCGCCACGCCATCCTCGAAAGCTCCGCCGCCGTCGGCGGGCACGTTGCCCCCAACCTGGGCGTCGTTGAGCTCACGGTCGCGCTCCATCGCGTGTTCAACTCCCCCACCGACAAGATTGTCTTTGACGTGTCACACCAGACCTACGCCCACAAGGCACTGACCGGGCGCGCGTATACCTATATCGATCCGGAGCGTTTTGGCGAGGCCTCCGGCTTTGCCAACCCCGACGAGTCCGAGCACGATCTGTTTGCCATGGGCCACACCTCCACGTCAGTGAGCCTGGGCTGCGGCATGGCGCACGCTCGCGACCTGGCGGGCGATACGTACAACGTCATTACCATTATTGGTGACGGCTCGCTTTCGGGCGGCCTGGCGTTTGAGGGCCTCGACAATGCCGCCGAACTCGATAGCAACCTGATCATCATCGTCAACGATAACGACCAGTCCATTGCCGAAAACCACGGCGGCCTCTACCGCAATCTTGCCGAACTGCGCGCCACAAACGGCACGGCCGAGCGCAACGTCTTTCGCGCGCTGGGACTCGACTACCGCTATCTGGACTCCGGCAACGATGTGCTGGCCTTGGTCGACACGCTGCAGGAGCTGCGCGACATCGACCACCCCATCGTGCTGCATATCTCGACCGCCAAGGGCAAGGGCTTTGAGCCGGCCCAAAGCGATCCCGAGCGCTGGCATCACGTGGGTCCCTTCGATATGGCGACCGGCCGCAAGCTCTGCCCGGGTCACCCGAGCGAACCTGCGCCGCGCACCTATGCCGATATTACGGGCGAGGCGCTGAGCGCAGCCATCAAGCACGATCCGCAGGTCGTGGGCATCACGGCCGCAACGCCCTACATCATGGGCTTTACGCCAGAGCTTCGCGCTGCCGCCGGCAAGCAGTTTGTCGACGTGGGTATTGCCGAGGAGCACGCCATTACCTTTGCCACCGCGCTTGCCCGCTCGGGCGCCAAGCCTGTCTTTGGCGTGTACGGCACGTTTTTGCAGCGCGCCTATGATGAGCTGTGGCACGACCTGTGCCTCAACGACGCCCCGGCGACCATCCTGGTATTTGGCGCGTCAATCTTTGGCACCACGTCCGAGACGCACCTTTCGTTTTTTGATATTTCCATGCTGGGCGCTCTTCCCAACATGCGTTACCTGGCGCCGGCCTGCATGGAGGAGTATCTGTCCATGCTGAGCTGGTCGCTCGATCACCGCGAGCATCCCGTGGCGATTCGCGTGCCAGGCATTGGCCTGGTAAGCCGCCCCGACTTGGCACCTGCCGGGGACGCGGACTACAGCGTTGCACGCTATAACGTGGTGCGCCAGGGCCGCGACGTTGCCGTGCTTGCACTCGGCGACTTCTTTGAGCTGGGCGAGCGTGTGGCAAACCGCTTGGCCGCCGAATACGGTATCGAGGCCACGCTCGTCAACCCACGTTTCGCAACCGAGCTCGACCGCGAATTCCTCGACAGCCTTGCCGACGAGCACCGCGTTGTCGTGACCATCGAGGACGGCATCCTGGACGGTGGCTGGGGCGAGCGCGTGGCATGTTATTTGGCCTGCACGCCGCTGCGCACCCGTACCTTCGGCATCGCCAAGGGCTTCCCCGACCGCTACGACCCCAACGTTCTGCTCGAGCAGAACGGCATGACGGTCGAGAACATGGCCGCCGAAGCCGTAAGGCTACTAAACGAGTAGAAAAACCTCCGCAAAGGGAAACGCCCTTGCGGAGGTTTTTATTTTCGCGACGCAATTATCTTGATCTGTAACATCTAGAGGCAGAATTTGCATCTAGACGTTACAGATTGAGACGAGACGTTTAAGCCCCTGATGTTTATCTCAATCTGTAACAGTTAGGGGCCAAAATCACGTCCAACTGTTACAGATCGAGACATTCGAATTCCCCTGAAGAGAAAATCTCAATCTGTAACAGTTACTCGTCAAAAACGGCTGCAGATGTTACAGATTGAGACAAAGCAGCAAGGTAGTTAGCAATAGCTTTGCTTGAGGATCTCGACGACGTCGGGCTCGGTTAGGGCGATAGGATCGTGACCGAACAGGGCGTCGTTGGTCGTCAGGGCATTGTGTGCGATCGCCGACAGCTCTTCGGCAGTAATCCCCCACTCGCTCATGGCGAGGTCCGCCACATGGCAAGCCTCCATCAAGCGCGTGAGTTCAATTACAAAATCGTGCGGATCATCCGCGGCAACATTACCCATCAGGCGCGCCATGTCGATATAACGCTCGGGCGCGGCACCGTGATCGATCATCCACGTGTGGTAGGCGCGCGCGATCATGATGAGGCCGGCGCCGTGCGGCAGGTCGTGATGATGTGCACTCATACCGTGCTCAAGGCCGTGGCATCCCGCGCAGCCCGAGCACACCATGGCATAGCCGCCGAGTGTGTTGGCAAAAGCGAGCTCGGCACGCGCATCCAGGTCGTCGCCGCTGTTCACGCATGCAGCCAGCGAAGCCGCGGCGCGTCGAATACCCTCGCGGCAAACCATGTCACCCATGGGCGTGTTGGTATTGGCGATATAGCACTCAACGTTGTGGAACAGAGCATCGAATCCCTGATAGGCCGTCAAGCGCGCCGGAACGCTCACCATAAGCTCGGGGTCGACGACCGAAAGCACCGGGAACAGGCGCGGATCGCCCAAGCGCAGCTTCTCGTCATTCTCCTCACAGGAGATCACGCCGCCCGCGTCGGCCTCCGAGCCGGTGCCGGCCGTGGTAGTCACGCACACCAGCGGCAGCGGATCGTTGGGAATGGGCAGCCCAAGCGCGGTGCCGCCGTTCACAAAGTCCCAGATATCACCAGGGCACTCGTTGCCCTCGGCGTCCGTGTGCGGGTTTGCCGCCACCGCGCAGATGCCCTTGCTGCCGTCCATGACCGAGCCGCCGCCGAGCGCCAGCACAAAGTCGCAGCCATGGGTGCGCGCCATCCAGCCACCCGCGTTGACGGTTTCGCGCAGCGGGTTGGGTTCAATGCGGTCGAACAGCTCGTGTGCCACGCCGGCGCGGTCGAGCTCGGCCTCCACGCGCTGCAGATATCCAAAGCGCTTGACCGAGTTGCCGCCCGTTGTGACGATGAGCGCCTTGGCGCCGGGGAGCTTCTGTGCGCCCAGCTCGCTCAGTTTGCCCGCGCCAAACAACACCTTGGTCGGCGCGAAGAATGAATAGCCGTTCATGCAATGATCTCCTCACGTATATATGTGTCGTGTTGCCGCCATTATAGCGACCGCCGTGCGCAGCCGCCCCGGCCGCAAGCTACCGTCCCAACAGCGAAAACCGACGTTTGCCCAGATAAAACCTACCAAAATAAACCTGTCCCTTTTTGGTAGGTGGAATAACCCATAAGGTAAGTATGTTTCTGAGTTATTTCGTGTTGACCCTTTTGAGCTTGATAGGGTATAACTCTACTCAACCGCTAGGATTTTTTGAGAAAGGTGTTCTCCCATGAGCAAGAACCTCTCCCAGCAGGTCGTTCTCGACCGCCGCGGCTTTGTCGCCGCCACCTTCGCAACCGTCGCCGGCTTGGGTCTTGCCGGCTGCTCCGACACCAGCGCCGAGGCCGATAAGGGCTCCGCCGCCGGCTCTTCCAAGAGCTCCGACGATACCGAGGCTTCCACCACACTCGACGCCAAGGCATTCGACAAGCTCGTCGACAACGGCCCCAAGGCCGATGACGATGCCATCGCCGCCAGCACCTG
Source organism: uncultured Collinsella sp. (assembly GCA_934667065.1). Taxonomy (GTDB): domain Bacteria; phylum Actinomycetota; class Coriobacteriia; order Coriobacteriales; family Coriobacteriaceae; genus Collinsella. Next base: position 86,048 of record CAKULD010000006.1, on the reverse strand, counting down.
GGCCACGGCCGTCAAGGACGCCGGCGTCTTTAAGATCGGTGGCGTTCAGACCTCCACGCTGTTCTCCCTCCTCAACGAGAAGGATGGCCAGACCCGTGGTTTCGACGCCGGTATCGCACAGCTCCTGTCCAACTACATCCTGGGCGAGAACAAGGTCGAGATTACCCAGGTGACCTCCGACACGCGTGAGTCCGTACTGCAGAACGGCCAGGTCGACGCCGTATTCGCCACCTACACCATCACCGATGAGCGCAAGAAGCTCGTCTCCTTTGCCGGCCCCTACTACTACACCCAGCAGGCCATCCTGGTGCTCGCCGACAACGACGACATCAAGAGCGTCGACGACCTGGCCGACAAGAACGTCGCCGTCCAGTCCGGCTCCAACGGCCCCGCCATCCTGGAGGAGTTCGCTCCCAAGGCAAGCCAGCAGGAGTTCAAGACCGACGAGGAGGCCCGCCAGGCGCTCCAGCAGGGCCGCGTCGACGCCTACGTCATCGACAACAACATGCAGCAGAGCGCCCTGGTGCGCGAGCCCGGCAAATACAAGATCGCCGGCAAGCCCTTCGGCAGCAAGGAGCCCTACGGCATCGGCCTGCCGCTCGATTCCGACGGCGTCGCCTTTGTCAACGACTTCCTTAAGAAGATCGAGGACGACGGCACCTGGACCGAGCTGTGGCAGATCTGCATCGGCGACCGCACGGGCGACACCAACGTTCCCGAGCTGCCCGAGGTCGGCGCCTAAGCTTGTAAGCTGGGCAACAGCCGCTACGAAACCATATGGAAACGTACGGAACGCTTTATTGCGCTAAACTGTTTCCTTACTGAGTTGTCGGGGCTTCCGTACATACGGGAGCCCCTTTCCTTACCGGCGGGAGGTCCGCATGAGTCTCTCCGAGCTCTGGTCGCTCTATGGCCAGAACTATATCGACGCGCTGCTCGCGACTTGGGGCATGACGCTTGAGTCGTTTGCCATCGCCATGGTGCTGGCTGTTGCCGTCACCGTGATGCGCGTGTCGCCGCTCAAGCCGTTGCGCGTCTTTGGTGACCTGTACGTGCAGGTCTTCCGTAACATCCCCGGCATCGCGCTGCTCATCATCGTCGTCTACGCGCTGCCGCCGCTCAAGATCGTCCTGCCCTATCGCACCTGCGTCATCGTCGCCACGGTGCTGCTGGGCTCGGCCTTTGGTTCCGAGAACTTTATGAGCGGCATCAACACCGTGGGCGTGGGCCAGGTCGAGGCGGCCCGTTCGCTCGGCATGAGTTTCAGCCGCATCCTCGCCAAAATCGTGATTCCGCAGGCATTGCGTTCGAGCGTGCTGCCCATGACCAACCTCTTTATCGCCGTCATGCTCACCACCGCCCTCGGCAGCCAGGTGCCGCTTCAACCGCAGGAGCTCACCGGCGTCGTGAGCTACATCAACACGCGCTCGCTCGGTGGCGTCGCCGCGTTCTTTATCTCGGCCCTCGGCTACCTGGGTACGGCCTTTGTGGTGAGCCACATTGGCAACTACATCGATAAGAAGGTGAGGATCCTCCGATGAGCAAGCACTCCTCCCCCGCGCTCACCATGCGCGATGCGCTCTACGAGGCTCCCGGCCCCAAAATGCGCGCCAAGATTCGTATCGGCACCGCCATCTCGCTCGTTGCCGTAGCCGCACTCGTCGTCCTTGTGCTGCAGCGCTTTTATGTGACCGGTCAGCTTTCGGTCCATTACTGGTACTTCTTTACGCACCTCACCACCTGGAAGTTCTTGCTCGCCGGCTTTGAGGGCACCGTTAAGGTTGCACTCACCGCCGGCGCCATCGCACTGGTGCTGGGCCTCGCCCTTATGCTTGGCCGCACGAGCGACATCAAGCCGTTACAGCTTATCTGCCGCGTGCTCACCGACTTCTTCCGCGGCGTGCCGAGCCTGCTGTTCATCTACTTCTTCTTTTTGGTGCTGCCCCAGTACAAAATCGCGCTGCCGTCGTTTTGGATGCTCACGCTGCCCGTCGCGCTCGCGGCGGCCGGCGTACTGGCCGAGATCTTCCGCGCCGGCGTCAACGCCGTACCGCGCGGCCAGGTCGAGGCAGCCCAGGCGCTCGGCCTCTCCAAGGCCAAAATCACCTTTAAAATCGTGCTGCCCCAGGCGATTCGCTTTATCATCCCGTCGTTGATTTCGCAGCTTGTGGTCGTGGTCAAGGACACCACCGTCGCCTACGTGGTGAGCTATCCCGACCTGATGCAGAACGCCCGCGTGCTCATCACCAACTACGACGCCCTCGTGTCGGTCTACCTGGTGATTGCGGTCATCTACATCCTCATCAACGTCGCGATTAACAAGGCCGCCATCTACGTTTCGCACAAGACCGGCGCGACCATCATCCGCTAACGATTTACGATTTCTAGGAATTAGGAGCCGAGCATTATGGCACAGAGCACTTCCGCTTCCGGCAACCAGCCGCTGATCGAGCTCAAGCATGTCGATAAGCACTACGGCGATCTGCATGTCCTCAACGACATCAACCTCTCGGTCGACCGCGGCGAGGTCGTTGTCGTGATTGGCCCCTCGGGTTCGGGCAAATCGACCATGTGCCGTACCATCAACCGCCTGGAGACTATCGACTCCGGCGAGATCCTCATTGAGGGCCAGCCCTTGCCGCAAGAAGGCAGAGATCTTGCCCGCATGCGCGCCGAGCTGGGCATGGTGTTCCAGCAGTTCAACCTGTTTGCGCACATGACCGTGCTGCAGAACGTCATGCTTGGTCCGGTTGACGTGCTAGGCGTGTCCAAGGACGAGGCTCGCGAGCGCGCTATGGACCTGCTGAGCCGCGTGGGCGTGGCCGAGCAGGCCGATAAGGTGCCCGCACAGCTCTCGGGCGGCCAGCAGCAGCGCGTGGCCATCGCTCGCTCGCTTGCCATGCAGCCCAAGGCCATGCTTTTTGATGAGCCTACGAGCGCCCTTGACCCCGAGATGATCAATGAGGTGCTCGAGGTCATGGTCCGTCTGGCCCAGCAGGGCATGACGATGATCGTGATTACGCATGAGATGAACTTTGCCCGCCGCGTGGCCGATCGCGTCGTGTTTATGGCCGACGGCCAGATCGTGGAGACCGGCACGCCCGACGAGTTCTTCGACCACCCCCAGACCAAGCGTGCCCAGGACTTCCTCAACTCCATCAAGGGCCACTAACCCGGGAACCACGCACGCCTGCCATGTCAATCCGGATTCGAAAGCTACACCTATGATCGGAACTCGCACTTCATCGTCCTATACCCCGCATGTCGACGTCGCCCCTGCCGACCGCCCGCTTATCCTCGTCGCGCCGCGCTGGGAAGAAGCGAAGCCGTTTTTGAGCGAGACGCTCTCCCCCAACGAGGAGATCGCCAGCGTCTTTGTCGACGCCATCCTTGCCGCCGGCGGCCTGCCACTGCAGATGTCCATCACCGAGGATATCGAGGTCATCCGCCATTACGTGGACATCGCCGACGGTATCGCCATCCCTGGCGGCCCCGACGTCAACCCCAAGCGTTGGGGCGACGAGCGCCCCTACGACCCCACGCTGTGCTGCGAGATTCGTGACCGTTTTGAGTTCAAGCTGGTCAATGAGGTGCTCCGCGCCAAAAAGCCGCTCTTTACCACCTGCCGCGGCACGCAGCTGTTAAACGTCGCCACCGGCGGTACCCTGTGCATGGACGTGCCGAGCCTGGGTGCGCGTGAGGGCCGCACGCAGTGGCGCCACACCCACGTGCTCAACGACCCCGTGCATCCCGTCGAGGTCGTACCGGGCTCGCTGCTGGAGCGCGCACTCGGCGGGCACAAGCTCATCCAGACCAACTCGGCGCACCATTGCTGCGTCGATCGTCTGGGCAAGCATACGCGCCTGGTCGCCCAGGCAACCGACGGCGTGCCCGAGTGCATCGAGGTCGAGGGCCAGCCCTTCTGCCTGGGCGTGCAATGGCACCCCGAGTACACCTGGCAGACACTCGAGACCGACTTTAACCTGTGGAAGTCGTTTGTCGAGGCAGCGGCCGAGGTTAAGCGAGCCCGCTAGCTCGCAAACCACTCAGGTTAAAGCCTCCTAAGCCAGGGGGGGGCGGACACCAGCCACGGTGCCCGCCCCCCCCTGTATTTGGTATGCTCGGTATGATCATCCCTCGCAAAAAGTCAAAGAAATCTCGACCGCAATCGGTCGACGGTAAAGCAGATGGCTAAAACGCTTGCTACGTTTATTAGACAGTCAATTAAAATCGAAACGCATTGGCCATTCCCCAACGGGGTCACACCGCAAGTCCACATGAGCATCGAGGACGGAAGCGGAAGCATGGAATCGGCTCCGAGCTGTATGTAGATCGCTACGACGTTGGCAAGCAACAACATGCCAATGGGACCGAAGCCAGACCCAAAATAAGAAACAACGATCACGCTAGAGACCGTGTATGCCAGGCAGACGACACTGGTCAGAAGAAGTCGATAGCAAAATATATCTAGGTTGAAATACTGTTGTGCATCCAGAACGATTGCGCAGTTAAGACGGTACAAAACGACGCTCGACAGGACAAAGGCGCCCAAAAGGGCGAAAGAAGACAGCATCGCTCGCGCAACGATAGCGCACACACGCTTCCCTCCCCGAGCCTCCGACAACCCCCACGGTTCCTCAACAAAGCCCGAACTGACAAAGCACGGCACAATGCAAGCCGCGATGAACGGAAAGAACAATGCGTGAGCCAACGGGGCCACGTTGAACAGCAGACCGCGAAAAACCTCTGCATTACCAAATAGAAGGACATCCTCTGCCGATAGCCGAAGCGTCGGGTCTGGGAAAAAGCCCAAGAAACTGTTCTCACGGAGGCTACAGAACCACATCGGGAAAGAATTAAGCTGCAATACCACCATGCACGCATAAATTGCCAGGATTAAGGCGTATGCTCTTTTGCTCACATGCTTCAATTCTGAATGGAGGAACCTTTTAATCTGACGAGCCATTGAGCACACCTCCGACACGACAGGTCACGAGAGCGTAAATCAATACCGATAGACAGCCAGCTGCCACGCCATATCCCAGAAGCGTGAGCTGGCCCATATCGCTATACCCAAGGGCACACCCGACTCCAAGGTACGGCCCCGGAAGAAAGAAGATCCATCGCAAGGATGGTATGGGCGACTGAAGGTAAGCTCCGTAGAGCGTCAGGCTCATGACAAATCCAATTATCACCGCAGCTCCGCTCAATACAGCGCTGCTTGTGATCCGATAGATGGTCACCGTCTCCAACGCAACCGATATCACCAATACGGCGTTGATTAACATCGCAGGCAAAAATGCAGCCAGCATTCCGTGCGTGCAGTTTTGTCCCCCACGTATTATGGCTATTGCAAGCAGAAGAAGGCAAAGCACGCTATATGCTGCGACAATCATTAAAGCAGACGAAAGCACGTGTGCCAGAGCCCCATTAAAGCGGGCGAGTCCTCTTGCCGAAGAAATTCGGTATCCCTCTTTATAGCCATGCTCCTGTAAAAGCACCAGACAAATGATGAGTGGGACGAACAGGGATGTACCGGCAAAAGCGCTGCGCGCAAGGGACTCGTCAGGCGCAGAAGGGTCGATTACATTCCAGATGAAACCAATATCCTCCCCACAAACGCCATTGCCAAAGGCTAGCAAAGTTGCTCCGTTATTTAGGATGACGCCAAAGAGAAGACCGAACGCCAACATAAGCGCAAGACCAAACTGAGCCGGGAACATTCTGTGCAAACGCATCAAATCTGCCCTTATGGCACGAATCGCCTGCTTCATAGCGAGACCGCCTTCATCAAGCGCCTGTAATACTCTTTTAGGGACGACGCCTCATCCCTTATGACATCCATCGATTCATTTTTCAGTAGTTCACCGTCATGGATAAACACGCAACTTGTTGCAACCGATGCCAACTCATCCAAATCATGGCTAGAGATGAGCATGGTCTTGCCCTGTTCTCGATTCAATCGTCCGATAAGTGCCCATATATTCTCGATGCCCAGCGGGTCCAACCCATTTGCCGGCTCATCAAAAATAAGCAAGTCAGTGTCACCCAACAAAGCCGTAGCTATATCCAGCCGACGTTTCATTCCCAGAGAAAAACTGCTCACGCTCTTTTTCTCATCGACGTCCAGCCCGACTAGACTCAAAACGCGAGGAACCTCACGACTCTCATCAAGCCCCCATTCCGCACATCGGATTTGAAGATTCTCAGCCGCACTGAGGGATTGGTATGCTCCGCAGGAATCTGGCACATAGCCGACACGCGTCCGCATCAGGCTCAGCTCTTTTTTCGACTTGCCTCCAAAGAGCTCCACGCTCCCCGACGATGGCTCACAGAGGCCCAGCACTATTTTAATAAGCGTGCTTTTGCCCGCCCCGTTTGCACCAACAAGGGCGCAAAGCTCAGACTGATGCACCTCGAAGGAAACGTCACGCAAAACGCGCCGTTTCCTATAGCGCTTCGACACCTTTGATAGCCTTACCGCTGATGCGCTCATATCGTTCCCCCTTTCTTTTATCGTAAATTCTCGTTGTTATTGTTTGACGATAACTTGTATTTGTCAAGATAATACATAAAGAAAGGGCCCGTGTTAGACACGGGCCCTTTCGCACTGATATTTCGTTTTAACTGTTCGTTTTATGCTATTCGTCGCTCAAATCGACAGCAAAGACTGATGTCGGAAGCGACGCCTCATTGCCTCCACCATTCCGCATCTGCCTCACGACATTTTTTGCGCGCTCGACAATAAGCTCCTCAAGCTCCTTCTCGCTCACGCGCCGAATAATATCTCCCGGTTGACAATCAAGTTCATCGCAGATATCGAGAAGCGTCTTAAGACGAATAGCTTTAATTTTTCCGTTTCTTAGCTTTGAAATATTAGCAGGAGTATGCCCCGTGGCACGAATCAGATCAGCGCTGGTCTTTCTGGTCTTAAGCAGCTGCGTCTCAAGCTCGATAATGAGATAGCTCATGCTTCCTCCTACACAAGCTCGTCAGACTGCTCCTGGAGCAGCGAGGCATAGCTCCAGATCACCGAGACAAACAAACAGACAGCCGCACCGATAAGCGACCCCGCGTCAAAGGCAACGCCCTGGCAAATCGTGATAACGAAGGAATGAGGCACGATACAAAGCTCCAACCCACCAATGGTGAGATTGACCGATCCATAGGCACCAACAAGCGAAACCGCGGCGTTAACAGCAAAGGCAAGCGCGAGAACACGGATAAGTCGCACATGCGTCTTGGTAAAGGGCGAGACGCCTCGCGTGATGTTACGGCTGATCCCGCACAGAACGACAAGCGAAATACCCATAACAAGCGCCATGCACAGTCCGCTTGGGATAACGATGCACCCGCCATTGAGAAGCGTCACAACACCGAAAGAATCGACAGAAGCAACGTTTGCAACCGCATACCAGATCACGTAAACAACCAACGCGGCAAAAGCGACGAGCATTCCCGCAAAAACGACCGCCATGCAAAAACCAAGCTTCCTGATGTTTTCGCCCGCCTTGGCCATACGCTGAACGCTGTTGGACATATACTCACCCTCATCGAATCTATCGTTATCGGAATAGTTTATCGAACAACGATATGGATTGCATGCGGAAAGCCCCGCCAGTGCGCATAGCCCACTCACTAATCAGAAAGGGTGAGAGTGGATTTTTGGACACGTATCGAACGAGAGTGGATAATCTCCCACTTCGAGGCCGCCACCGGGCCTAAAACGGGAGATTATCCACTCTCATAGTTGTTGGGGATGCCCTTTTATGTCTACATCAACGGACTCTGGGCGGCACAAGGCCTGCAAGCCCTTACTCAGCCGCCTCGCGCAGGGCCGACATCGTTGCCGCATACTGCTGCCGTAGCGCATGCAGCCCATCGCGGGCACCGTCAACGGTATCCGCATCGCGCAACGCCTCGGTCACCACAACCGCCGGCTCGTACAGATTGTCGAACCCCAGGTTCTGGCTCACGCCCTTGAGCGTATGCACAGCCATAAACGCACTCTCGGCGTCTCCTGCCGCCATAGCGGCCTCGAACTTGTCCATGCTCTCGTCATCCAGGAACTTAAGGGCAAAGCGGGCGAGCATCTCCTCGCCCATCAGGCGAACGCAAGCACCGTTGTAATCGGCGCCGATCTTCTCATACGCTTCACGCATGGAACCCATGAATTAAAACTCCTTTGGTCGAACTAAATCGTGGGAAACGCGACGACGTCGGCAGGGCGCGCCAACGTTTCGGCGATACGGTCTTGCACCTCGAGCAGGCAGTCGAGCAGCAGCGGGTTAAACTCACCGCACTTGCCGTCCAGAATCATCTGGATCGCCTCCTGGTGCGGGATGGCGTCCTTGTACACGCGCACGCTCGTGAGCGCATCGTATACGTCGGCCACCGAGACCACCTGCGCGGCAATGGGAATGTCGTCGCCCTTAAGGCCGTCGGGATAGCCCTTGCCGTCCCAACGCTCGTGGTGCCAGCGCGCGATCTGGTATGCGTACTCCAACAAGGAATTGCCGGCATGCTGACGGCCCAACTCAAGCAGCATATCGGCACCGAGGGTGGTGTGGGTCTTCATGATCTCGAACTCCTCGGACGTCAGGCGTCCGGGCTTGTTGAGAATAGCGTCGTCGATCGACATCTTGCCGATATCGTGCAGTGCCGAGGCCATAGCGATCGTGGAGCGCTGTTCGTTGTCGAGCGGAAACTTGTCGCTGCGATGCACCAGGCAGCCCAGCAGCAGCTCGGTCAGCTTTTCGATATGCGTGACATGCAGGCCGCTCTCGCCGTTGCGGAGTTCCATGACACCGGCCATGATATCGATGAGCATGCGGCTGTTCTTGACGCGCTCGTTGTACTGCTGAGACAGCAGGTTTGTCAGACGACGCTGCTTGGCATACAGGCGGATGGTATTACTCACGCGGCGGCGCACGACGCGCGCGTTGAACGGACGGTTGATGTAGTCCGAAGCGCCCAACTCGTAGGCGCGCAGCACCACGTCATCGGAATCTTCACTCGAGATCATGATGACGGGCAGGTTATCGGCGGCAGACCGGCGCGACAGGTCGGCTAGTACCTCAAAGCCGCTCATGCCCGGCATGACAATATCGAGCAGCACAAGCGACAGCTCATCACCATAACGGTCGACCATATCGAGCGCCGCGCGGCCGTTGTCAGCCTCCAGGACGTGATACTCGCCCTTGAGCATCTCGTTGAGGATGACACGGTTCATCTCGGAGTCATCGACAATAAGGATCGAGGGCTTTTGGCTTTGGAAAGTCGCGATTGCGTCGTTGTCGGTCACGACCGTACCGGGCTTTGCCTTGGCGTGGCTCAAAAGCTGAACCGCGCGGCTTACGCCCTCATCGACCGTCTCGCCGTTAATGCGAACGCCGCCCACACACGCCGACAAGCTGACGTGTTCATGGCCCGGGACGATCGTGGCATGAACGGCATCGGATACATGGCGCAGGCGACGCGCAAAGTCATCGGAGGGGATATTGGGCATGACGGCCACGAACTTGTCGCAGCCAAGGCGCACAAGCTCGTCAGTCGAGCGAATGCCGCCGCGAATGGCCGCCGCCACAGCACCGAGCGCAAGGTCGCCGGCATGACGACCGCACGTATCGTTGAAGACCCTAAAATCATCGAGGTCGATCATCGCCACGCCAGCGTTCATGCGGGCACTACGAAGCTTTTCCTCGTAATATCGGCGATTATGCACGCTCGTCAGCACATCGGTGTAGACAAGGTCCTCTTCTGCGGCCTCTTGTTCATCGATAGGGCGCACCATCAGCAAAACGTGAGGCTCGCCCTCGACCGTCAAAGAGCGCACACGGGCACGGTACTCAACGCCGTCGTTGAGCAGCCGCTCCGATATCTCATCGGAGCTTGCCATGGCCTCAAGACTTGACTGGCGCAGGCAAGGGCACCGATCGCCGGCGAGCAGGCAGTTGCGGTCGCTCTTGACCTGATCGGCCGACAGCAGACGCACCACGGGGTAGATCTTCGCGACACGGGCAACCTCGGCGGCAGCCTCTTCGTCGGTTAGATTGGCCTCGTGATCATTGAGCATATGGGGGCCCTTTCGGTCGATGCGTTTGATAGCAGTTGGTATCAAATGGTACAAGGGTAGCATCTTGTCGATGCAGGTAAGCACGTGAATACCGTTACATTTTCATGAGTTGGCAGACGGTATGTTTGGAGGTGCAGGCGCAAGGTTTTGGGGGCGTTTGTTAACACCGCCGAAACGCTTGCGAGTGGGTTGGCGCGACTGCTACGACCCCAGGATTCCGCGGACGGCCTGGGCCGCCGGCGCCGGGCGATCGCGCAGGCCATTGTGGGCACCGGGAATCGTCACGAGGGGGCAACCCAGGCGCTCCGCCGCCGACCGCGTGCCCGCCTCGCGGGACGTGCCGATTGAGAGCTCACCCAAGAGCACGGCGGCCACCGTTTTCGACGCACGAACGCTATCCCAATCGGGAACGCAGGTCATATTGGTCCCGTATTCGTTTGCCATGAAACTGCGGCCGTTGCGCAGGGCATGTTTGGCTTCTGCTTCGGTTGTCCTAGGGGCCTCGGGATCTGGGTCGCCGATGGCACCCAGGAAGGCCCTCAATGCCCTCGAGACCTTCCCCACTGCAATCATGTCGAGCAAAACAGGAGCCGCGCCCAGGCCAACGCCCTCGCCCGTCACGGCGGGCTCATGTAGGATCGCACGCGAGACGACAGCCGGGTTTGTACGAAGAAGCTCCAGGGCAACCAGCGTACCGGCACTGTGCGCGAGCACGTTTGCCGGAGCGCCGACGTACTCGATTACGGCTTGCAGATCGGCGGCCTGAGCGGCGAGGTCATAGAGGCCGTCCGCAGCATCGCCGCTCCCACCGCAACCGCGACGGTCGTAGGTAATTACGCGGTAGTCGCGGCTGAGCTCGCGGGCGATACCGTCAAAAAAGACGCCATCGACGCAGGCTCCGTGCACGCATACCAGAGCAGGCGCATCGGACGGCACGTCCGGGCCGGCATACTCGCGACAGGCAATCGCGGTGCCCGCATTCTCAACCGTAAAATCCATGTTGCGCCTCATCGTCTTGTGCCTTGTTAACACAGTAACTGTACCCGACCCGATACCTTTCATAGCACGGCATCGAGGGCGGAGTTAAAAATCGAAACCCGCCAAGCGCAAGTCCGAACTTTACGTTGGCGCCGATGCTATGCTTAGGCACAACTGTCTTGAGGAGCATATGTCTATGTCTACGTTTTTGAATGCCAGCCCGATCTTTGGCCCTGTCCGTAGCCGACGCCTGGGGCTTTCGCTCGGCGTCAACATGATGCCAGCTAGCGGCAAGATCTGCACGTTTGACTGTATTTACTGCGAGAACGGCTTTAACAGCGAGCGCCCGTGCCATGAGCCGTATAACACGGCCGCCGTGGTGCTTGACGCGCTCGAGGCCAAGCTGCACGAGATGGCAGCCGAGGGCGAGCTTCCCGATGTGATCACCTTCGCCGGCAACGGCGAGCCCACCGCCGCGCCGGAGTTTCCGCAGGCCATCGCCGGTGCCGCCGCGCTGCGCGACGAGCTTGCCCCAAACACCAAGATTGCCGTGCTCTCCAACGGCACACGCGCCGACCGTCCCCAGGTACACGATGCGCTCATGATGGTCGACGACAACATTCTTAAGCTCGATACGGTCGACCCGGCGTTTATCCAGCTGCTCGACCAGCCTGTTGGCCCCTACGACGTCGAGCACCAGATCGAGACGTTCGCAAGCTTTGACGGTCACGTTATTATCCAGACGATCTTTTTGACCGGCGAGTATCAGGGCAAGCTCATCGACAACACCGGCGAGGAGTACGTTGCCCCCTGGCTCGCGGCGCTTGAGCGCATTCGCCCGCAAGAAACGACCATCTACACGGTGGCGCGCGAGACACCGGTCGCCGGCCTTGCTAAAGCGGCGCCCGAGGTGCTCGACGCCATTGCCGCGCGCGTCCAAACCCTCGGCATTCCCTGCCAGGTGAGCTACTAGCAAAACCACGCAGCAGCTAGTGCCGCCATCCCGCCCCATCAGTTGCGGTGATATAGTTCCTATTTGTGCTGTTAAACCGCTTAAATCGGAACTATATCACCGCAACTTTTATGGACACGTGGGTGGGCTATACTAGCTGCGGATGAAAGGAAGTTAGCCATGTTTGACAAGGGACCTGTGCCCGGCCGCAACGACGCCTGCTGGTGCGGCAGCGGCAAGAAATATAAGAAATGTCACAGCGCCTTCGACGAGCGCCTCGAGCGCCTGTGGGAGGAGGGCTGGGAGGTTCTGCCCCGCACGCTCTACAAGACGCCTGCTGACATCGAGGGCATCAAGCGCTCGGCCGCCATCAACGTTGGCGTGCTCGACTACGTCGGCGAGCACATCGCCGCGGGCATGACCACCAACCAGATCGACCAGATGATCTACGACTACACCGTCGAGCACGGCGGCACGCCGGCCGACCTCAACTACGAGGGCTATCCCAAGAGCGTGTGCACCTCTATCAACGACGTTGTCTGCCACGGTATCCCCTGCGATGCGGATGTGCTGCACGAGGGCGACATCATCAACGTCGACTGCTCTACGATCTTGGACGGTTACTTTAGCGATTCGAGCCGCATGTTCTGCATCGGCGAGGTCTCTGCCGAGCGCCAGCGCCTGGTCGACGTCACCCGCGCCAGCGTGGAGGCTGGCCTTGCCGCCGTCAAACCGTGGCTGCCGCTGTCCGTCATGGCCGAGGCCGTGCAAAAGACGGTCGAGGACGCCGGCTTTAGCGTGGTGCGCGAGTACGGCGGGCACGGCATTGGCAAGGAGTTCCACGAGGACCCGTTCGTGGGCTTTACCACCGAGGCACCCGACGTGGACACCATCATGGTGCCGGGCATGGTCTTTACCATCGAACCCATGGTCAACGCCGGCAAGCCCGATATCAAGATCAGCAAGGGCGATGGCTGGTGCGTACGTACCAAGGACGGCAGCGACTCGGCTCAGTGCGAAGTTCAGCTGGTCGTGACCGAAGATGGCTACGAGCTGCTGAGCTGGTAACCGTACGGACGCCGGATGCTGGCGGGCACACCCGTCTTGCATCCGGCGTTTTATTTGAACGTTTTGCCTGATAAAACCTGCCAAAATAAACCTGTCCCTTTTTGGCAGGTCGACCGGAGAGGACTGACTGTGAACATCTTGGTTTTGCTGCCCGTCAACGATCGTCATCGCGCGATCCTTGAGTCGAGTGCTCCGGGCGAGGACTTTATCTATACGAGCGCCGACGCCGTCACACGCGAGCAGGTCGCCGATGCCGACGTCATCCTGGGTAACATCAATCCCGCCATGCTCACCGCATGCGAGCATCTCCAACTGCTGCAGCTGCAGAGCGCCGGCTATGACGATTACCTTGCCGCCGGCACCGTACCGGCCGAAGCAAAGCTCTCCTGCTCGGTGGGCGCCTACGGCCAGGCCGTGAGCGAGCACATGTTTGCCATGGTTCTTTCTATGATGAAGCGCCTGCCCAGCTACCAAGACTTGCAGCGTGAGCATCGCTGGGAGGACCTGGGTCCGGTCACCTCGCTCAAAAATGCCAATGTGCTGGTGCTGGGCGCGGGGGACATCGGCGGACACTTTGCCACGCTCTGCCGCAGCATGGGCGCACATGTCCGCGGCATCAAGCGCCATCCGAACGTCTACCCCATCGTGTTTGAGGACATGGACGGCATGGATGCTCTGCCCGAGCGCCTGGCCGAGGCCGACATCGTCGCGTCCTTTATGCCCAGCACGCCCGAGACCCGCGGTCTGGCGAATGCCGAGTTCTTTGCCGCAATGAGGCCGGGTGCCTTCTTTGCCAACGGCGGTCGCGGCGACCTCGTGGTTGCCGACGACTTGGTTGCCGCCCTTGAGTCGGGGCACCTTGCCGGCGCCGCGGTCGACGTCACCGACCCCGAGCCGCTGCCGGCCAAGAGCCCGCTGTGGGATGCGCCCAACATGCTCATCACGCCGCACGTTTCCGGCTGGTTCCACCTAGAGGCTACGCTCAACAACGTAGTCGATATCGCCGCCGAGAATCTACGCCATCTGCAAGCCGGCGAGACGCTGCGCTGCTGGATCGAGCATTAATTTGTTCCGGCGTTCTACCGAACGCCGGAACTACTCGACGCTGCGAGCCCGCCAGAGCGGCAATCTGACGTTCAATCGTCGGGCATGGCCAAAAGGCCTATGCCCTCCTCTTTCACGTCACCTTGCTCGCTCTGGCGGGCTCTCGCTGACTTTTGTTCTACCTGTTAGGTCTTTTTATTGGAGCGATGCTAGGTAGTTTCTTGCGTTTTCGACGTTCATTGCTGCAACGGGCGCGTGCGAGCAGAGCTTAGCGTCGTTAGTGACCAAGAGGTCTGTTTTTACGCGCATCGCCGCCGCGATGATTAAATCGTCTTCATAATCGTTATGGAGCTCGCGCTGTTTGCTCGCCATCCATATGTCGCTCAGGTCACAGGGCACCGGCGTTGCAATTTGTGACAGCACGTCGAGACAGTCCCATGCAAGTGACGTCGCTGCGGCAGCGGCATCTTGAGAAAGCGAGCCATGCTCTCGTCGATACCATGCCTTGTGTTCACTCGAAATCAAATAGAACAGGTCCTTCGATGATGTTGCTGCATACAGCAGCTCAACCTGTACCGCACACGCATCGCGCAAAAAATCAATCGCCGCCGAGCGGCCGCGCCTTGAAGGAATGAAGTAATCAAGCCATACGTTGGTATCGACCAAAATGCGTTTTGGGGCCTCACTCATACAACCAGCCCATCTCCTCGCCATAGCGATCCGCATAGGCATTCCGTTTGAGCTCTTCATCGCCCGAGGGCTGCGCCTTAGCCAAGTCGATTCCCGACTCACGGCAGGCGGTGATAAACAGTTCTGAACCTTGATCGATGAGCTCGAGCTTGCGTTTGGCAGCCTTCTCGCGCTCGCGTTGCTCCGCTCGGGCTCGATCGGGCGAAAGGATGTCCTGGAGCACGCCGGGCCGATCAGCCAGAGATGCCGCAAGTTGCCAGAGCGCACGCACCGCTTGGCTCGGTGTCATGCCGGCGCTGGAGAGCGCAGCATCGCCGGTTCGCTTGAGGTTGGCATCGAGACGCACGTTAATCTGAGCTGCCGCCGTAGTCATGGTTCCTCCTTATCATCCTAAACCAATCATAAAATACTATGGTCAATACGTAAAGCATGTATAGCAGCTATTGAAATATGTCATACCCTGTACAAACAAAAAGGGCGCCCCGAGAGGCGCCCTTTACATGCGAGCGTGTGCCGCCCTTAAACAGATCTACAGAGAAAGGCCTGCACCGTTGCGCTCGATAACATCCTTGTACCAGGCAAAAGAATCCTTGCGGTAACGTTTGCACTCGCGCGGGTCGTCATCGGTGCGATCGACATAAATAAAGCCATAACGCTTCTTGACGCCGTTGCTCGTCGACAGCAGGTCGAGCGCCGACCACGGGCAATAAGCAAGCATCTCTACGCCGTAATCCATGGCACGCTTCATGGCCGCGATATGCTTCTCCAGGTAGTCGATACGGTACGGGTCATGAACGCGGCCATCCGCCGTGAGCTCGTCGAACGCCCCCAGTCCGTTCTCGCATACCATGAGCGGTTTGTTGTAACGCATGTAGATATCGCGCAACAGATACTCAAGACCGATCGGATCGATCGCCCAATCCCAATCATTCGTATCGAGGTTGGGATTTTTACACATCTCGTAGAACCCGGGATGGGTTTCGAACCCGTTAATGTCACCTTTCTTACCGGTGAGGTTCACACCATTCCAGCGCATCTGCTTGGAACCGTCATCGGGGCACCATCGTGCACATTCGCTCGCATAGTAGTTGATGCCGAGCATGTCAGACGTGCCACTCGCAATGAGTTCCATATCGCCCGGATCAATCTTGGGCGCCAGGCCATGACGTTCAAGATAGGCCATGGCAGAATCTGTATAGCGGCCCTTAAAGTAGATATCCAGGTAATAGCCGTTGCGCAGGTCGTGCGCGTTCTGCGCGGCCATCACGTCCTCGGCGTGGGAGGTCAGAGGGTAAATGGGCGAATAGCCGATTACAGATCCCACCATGCCATCGGGCACGAGCTCATGAACCAGATTGCACGCCACGGCATGCGCTAGGTTCATGTGATGGTTGATCTGATAGCGCAGCTGATTGTCGCCCCTCAGTTCCTCGGGGATATAGCACTTCTGCGTCCAGTACTGAACGATGATCGATTGCTCGTTAATGGTCGTCCAATACTTGACCTGGCCCTTGAATTCGTTGATCACAAAACGGGCGTAGGTCTCAAAGTCGTCGACCACCTGACGCGAAATCCAACCGCCGTAACGTTCCACAAGCGCCCAAGGCAGATCATAGTGGTAGAGTGTCACGATCGGCTCAATACCGTGCGCCAAAAGCTCGTCGATCAGGTCATGATAGAACTTGATACCCGCCGGGTTGACTGCACCCGTTCCGTCGGGGATTACGCGCGACCAAGCAATCGAGAAGCGGTACGCCTTGAGCCCCATCTCGGCCATGAGCGCCACATCCTCACGGAAGTGATGATAGTGGTCGCTCGCAATATCGGCGGTAGCAAACCCACGTTCCTCGTAGCTGTGCTGGTTGATGATGTCCTGCTGAGACGGCTTCTTGCCATCCTCATACGCAGCGCCCTCGACCTGGTAGGCGCTCGTAGCGGCGCCCCAAAGGAACCCCTCCGGGAAAGCCGTGGTAGTGTATGCCATGGTTGTCTCCAATAATCGACGGAGCCCGAGCGGCGGACGCCAAGAAAAGGCGCCCGGCTCAGACGATTTGACAGAAGTTAGCCCCGTTATTCCGCGGCCTGCTCCTTGACGGCGGCGCGCTTACCGAGCACAAACGTCGACACAAAGGCGCAGGCGAGAGACACGGCCATGACCGTGAGTGCAAGCGCAAGGTTCGTGAGCGAACCGTCCGCACCGATATACGCCGGGAAGGCAATGAAGCTGCACGCCGTGATGACGTATTGCGTCATACCAGTGAGTCCGGCGATAATGCCGCCAATGCAGCCACCGATCATGGCACCTACGAGCGGGAAACGCTTGGTGAACAGCACACCGTACACACCCGGTTCGGTGATGGAGCACATAGCCGTGACGCCAGCGCCCACCGCGACGGAACGCTCCTCCACCTTGGTCTCGACGGCTGCGGCGGCAAGGCACGCACCGGCGACGGCAAGGTTGGCGGCGGTCATGCCGGCACAGATGAGCGGGTCGGAACCGACCTCGGCCATGAGGATGAACTGCAGCGGGTAGAGCGCATTATTCATACCAAAGAAGACGAGGAACGGGGTGAAGCAACCCACGAACGCGACAGCAGCAGCGGGGCAAGCGCGATAGACGTTGATGAGCACGTCGGCAAGTACAGTACCCACGGTATAGCCAATGGGACCCAGAACGAGCAACGTAACAGGCACGGTCACCAGCATGGTGAGCAGCGGAACAAAAACCGTGCGCAGAACCTCGGGCAGAACCCTCTGGAACCAGCGATAAGCCACACTCATGAGCAGCACGCCCAGGATGACGGGGAAGACCGTGGAGTTGTAGCTCACCGCGGGAACGGCAAGGCCAAAGAAATCATAGGCGGTATCGTTGCCCTGACCGATGGTGTAGAAGAGCAGCACCGCGCCCAGGAACGCACCGAGATAGCCGTTGGACTTGAGGCGCTGGGCGGCGGAAAAGCCGATGAAAACCGGCAGGAAATAGAACGTCGCCTGATTGATGCAGGAAAAGAACTGATACGTGCCCGAATCGCTCGAAACGCCGCAGAAGTTGACGAGGAGCGTGAGCACGGCACCCGTCAGACCGCCGGCGACGATAACCGGAATGACCGGGGAAAACGTTCCGCCAAGGAATGAGAGGATAGCGTTGACGACGCTTCCGTGATCCTTGTGGTCGACCATTGCCGCCTGCGGATCGTCAACCGAGCCGCCCGCCGCAATGCCCTCGATCTTGAGAAACTCCTCGTAAAGACTCGGTACGTCCTGTCCGATCACAAACTGATATTCACCGTTCTGGACGACAAGCCCGATCACGCCGGAAACCGCCTTTGCCGCATTCTCGTCAAACACGCCGGCATTTTTGAGCTGAAGTCGCAAGCGGGTCATACAGTGCGCGACGTTAGCGATATTTTGCTCGCCGCCGCATGCGGACACGATGGCCGAACACATCGCCGCATAGTCTTTCTTGGCTGCCATGGGGCCTATCCCTTCGCCGTTGATGTAGTGCATCTCAGCGCGCGCTTGCTGATGGCTGCATCATATAACGGCCCCCTCTCGGCGCGGGGTTCGGGATTTGGACCCTAGGCGAACCGAGCGAGCTCGGAACCGCCATAGAGAACAAAGTATCGGTTGTAGAGAAGATCAAGGAGATAGGTAATCCCGTACTGCGCGAACACGGTGCGTCCCTCCGTCGCCGACGCCGGAGAGAGGCGAACGGCATGTGCAAAGTTCGCCATGGTCTCACCATCGGCATCAACGGTGACGAGCACGCTCACGACCGGTGAATCCACGAGGGTTGCACGAACAGCCCGTGCGTAATTTCCATGCTCCGAGATAACGACAAGGGCGTCGTCACCGGTCAACGCTTCGAGTTGAGTGATATCTCCCGTCGAATCGGTGACGATGTCGATTACCCTGTGCAGGTAGAGCATCGACTGTTGGAACTGCCTCACGGCGCCACTCGAAAAGTCAGAGGTGAGGATCACGATGCGCCTGGACCGATACAGCAGCCGCGCCAGACGATCGAGCGTCTCCTCGGGAACGGCTTCGTTGATTGTACGGTCCATCTCGGCAAGCGCCGCAACGAGATAGTCCCGGTAGTTCTCATGATCGGTATAGCGCGAGAACAGTCGGCGGTGACGCGACCATTCCCACGCATAAGATTTAAGGTCCGAGAAGTTATCCAAGCCAATCGATTGGCAGAAACGCCGAATCCCCGAACGCGATGTATAGCACTCCTCGGCTACATCATAGACGTTAAGGTCGGCGAGTCGGTCGAACCGCTCCAGAAAATAGCGGGCGAGTGTACTGTCCATAGAGTCGTGAGGGCTTCGATTAACCACCGCGAGCAGTGAATTCATAAGACTGAAATGCCTGATGGACGGGCGGCTGTCCTCCGGCGCACGAACCGATTCGTCGACCTCGGCGCCCATGGCTAGAGCTCCACGCTTTCGGCGCCGTTGATGGTTAGGTTGCGCTCGTAGAAGGCGGTGAGGGCGCGGATGGCGTACATGACGTCGCGTACACCGCCGGTCTCGTAGCTTGAGTGCATGGCCAGCTGCGGCAGGCCCACGTCCACGGCATGCATGCTCGCCTGCATATTGGAGAGGTTGCCGAGCGTGGAGCCGCCGGCCATGTCGCTCTTGTTGGCAAAGGCCTGCGTGGGCACGTCGGCGTCGTCGCAAATAGCCTGGAACACCGCGCGGCTAAAAGCATCGGTGCAGTAGTGCTGGTTGGCGGCTTCCTTGATGACGATACCGCCGTTGAGCACCACCTGGTTGCGAGCATCACACTTCTCGGCGTGGTTAGGATGCACGGCATGCGCGTTGTCGCAGCTCACGAGCATCGAAGCAGCAAGTGCGCGATGGTACGACTCGTCATCGAAGCCGAGCGACCCGTTAATGCGGTGCAGCGCGTCGGCCAAGAACGTCGACATGGCGCCCTGCTTGGTCTCGGAGCCAACCTCCTCGTTATCGAAGCAGCAGAAAACCGAGACATCGCGCGCGTTCTCGGCACCCAAAAACGCCTGCAGCGAGGTGTAGGCGCAGGCCAGGTCGTCGAGCTTGGGCGTCGAGATAAACTCGTCGGCCCAGCCCCAAATGCGTGCATCCTGACGATTGACCAGGAACAGGTCACGGCCCAAGATCTGCTCGGGTTCCACATCGAGCTCATCGGCGATCAGGGCATCAAAGTCGCCCTGCTTCAGCTCGCCGGCGCTGATGAGCGGGCACAGGTCGACGGCGCGGTTGGGCGCAAAGCCCTCGTTGACGCCGCGGTTCATGTGGATGGCAAGGCTCGGAATGATAGCAACTTCGCGCTCGGTGGCAAGCAGGCGGCTCTCAATACGGTCGCCTTCGCGCACCAGCACGCGACCGGCCAGCGCTAGCGGGCGGTCGAACCAGGTGTAGTCAATCATGCCGCCGTAGGCCTCGGTGTTCAGGCGCAGCGTCTCGCCTGCACCGTCGAGCTCGGGCACGGCCTTGACCTTAAACGTCGGCGAATCGCTATGCGATGCCGTGAGCTGGAAATGATAGTCGCCGGCAACGCCGTCCTCGCCCCACGTTGCGGCCAGATCCTCGCCCACCTTAAAGGCGATTACACTCGATGTATTGCGCTGAGTGTAGTAGCGACCGCCCGGCTCGATATCCCACGCCGCGTTCTCGGGCAGGTAGGTAAAGCCCGCCTCATCGAGTTCGGCCATAATGGTCGCCGCTGTATGGAACATGCTGGGGCATGCCTCGATAAAGTCGATAAGGTCGTTGGCGGCCTCGATATCGTCGGCTGTCACGTGCACGCGCTCGGGCGCTTCCTGATCCGTCATGCTCTCCCCTTTCGCTGGGCTGCTGGTCCCCTCCAGCATACCCCGCCGCGCCAGTGCCGCGCCTTTCAATCCATGTTTAATCCCGCGCCGCTCACCAAGTTGAGCCATCATGCCCGTGCACCTTTTGCGACAATTACGTTAACAGGACGAGAGGAGCCGTCATGAAGCCACGTAACATTGCCATCGCCTGCGGTGTCGCAGGAGTCGCCGTCGGCCTTGCCGCTGCCACCGGTATCGTTTACCACAAGCAAATCAAGTCCGCCGCGTCGCTCAAACGCTTGACCGACTATGCGGATGGATACGACCTGTACGCGATCGACATCGCTTACGATTACGACCTCGACCGCATCATCGCCGCCGATGTGCGCGACGACCAGGCCTACATCGATGCCGTGGTGGCTCAGGTACTGCCTGGTGTGCCGGCGCATGTTCAGGCGCCCCAGTTTGCTTGCAGCGCCTTTGCCGCCGTCGATGTCGAAGGACGCGTGCGCACCGGTCGCAATTACGACTTTAAGGACGACACCTCGGCGCTGCTGGTGCGCAACCACCCGCGCGATGGCTATGCCTCCATTGGGTTTGCCGCTCTCAACAACCTGGGCAACAACGCCCCGCTTGACTCCATTGCCGGCCGCGCTGCCGCGCTTATGGGTCCCTTCGCCCAGCTCGACGGCGTCAACGAATGCGGCGTGTCCATTGCCGTGCTCACCCTGGATTCCAAGCCCTGTGACCAGGACACGCAACGCCCCGTCATCAATACCTCGCTCGCCATCCGCCTGGTGCTCGACCGCGCGGCCACCACGCAGGAGGCCGTCGATCTGCTTTCCGCCTACGACATGCACGCCATGGCCGGGCGCGATTACCACTTCTTTATCAACGATGCCGCCGGTGACGCACGCGTGGTGGAGTGGGATCCGCGCGATCCGGACCGCGCTTTCAAGGCAACGCCCGTGCGGCAAGTCACAAACTTCTACGCCTGCCACGGCGACGAGGTGCTTCCCAATCAAAAGAATGGTGAGCTGGGTCACGGCAAGGAGCGCGCGCTCGCCATCGCCGATGTCCTCGACGCCCATACCGGCGCTCAGGACGAAGCAGTTGCCTGGAATGCTCTACGCGCCGCGGCGCAAGAGCCCAATCCGGAAGACATTACAAGCAACACGCAGTGGTCGGTCGTCTTCGACAACACCGAGCCCGCCGCGGCCATTACGCTGCGCCGTCACTGGGGAGACGTCGACGCCTTCGCGCTGTAAGGAGGCACGTCCGTCGGCCTTACGTTCGCCTGACGTTGCTTACATTTCTATACATTTGAGCTAACACGTTTTACCCCCGTATCAGTAGTGTGCGGGGGTAAACTTATGCGCATGTTATAACTTGCCCGGAAGGATTCATCATGCTTAGGATCGGTCTTCTTACCAGTGGCGGCGACTGCCAAGCGCTCAACGCCACCATGCGCGGCATCGTCAAAACGCTCATGACCAATAGTGCAGAGCCTATCGAGATCTACGGTTTCGAGGACGGCTACCAGGGCCTTATCTACAGTAGGTTCCGTGTTATGACACCCGCCGATTTCAGCGGCATCCTCACCCGCGGCGGCACCATCCTGGGCACGAGCCGCACGCCGTTCAAGCGTCTGGACATTCCCGAGGCCGACGGCGTCGAGAAGGTGCCCGCGATGGTCCACACCTATCACAAGCTGCAGCTCGACTGTCTGTTTATGCTGGGCGGCAACGGCTCCACCAAGACCGCCAATCGTCTGCGCCAGGAGGGCCTCAACGTTATCGCCCTGCCCAAGACCATCGATAACGACACCTGGGGCACCGAGATGACCTTTGGCTTTACGAGCGCCATCGACGTCGCCACCAAGTGCATCGACGACATCCACACCACCGCCTCGAGCCACGGCCGCGTGTTCGTCATCGAGATCATGGGTCACAAGGTTGGCTGGATTCCGCTGTACGCTGGCGTTGCGGGCGGTGCGGACGTCATCCTGATCCCCGAGATCCCTTACGACATGGACAACGTCATCAAGACCATCGAGCATCGCATGGAGACCGGCAGCCGCTTTACCATCGTGGCCGTTGCCGAGGGCGCCATCTCCAAGGAGGACGCGGCGCTGCCCAAGAAGGAGTACAAGAAGAAGCTCGCCGAGCGCACGAGCCCGTCGATCGTCTACGACATCGCCAAGGAGATCGAGGCTAAGACCGGTCGCGAGACCCGCGTCGCCATCCCCGGTCACACGCAGCGCGGCGGCCAGCCCGACGCCCAGGACCGAATCTTTGCGACCCAGTGCGGTGTCGAGGCGGCACTCGGCTGCCTGCGCGGCGAGTTTGGCTACATGATCGCCCTGCGCGACGGCAAGATGTGCCACATGCCGCTCGAGGAGGTCGCCGGCAAGCTCAAGTATGTCGACCCCCAGAGCGACCTGGTGCGAGAGGCCAAATCGTTGGGCATCAGCTTCGGCGACGAATAGCCTCGGCGAAAATCCATCCCATCGGGCCCTCCGGCCTCCGCCTGACGTATTTCGATTTGGCTCCTCCCTTGACTCCGTCAAAGGTCGCCAATCGAAATCGTCAGGCGGAGGCCGGAGGGCCCTGCGTTTACACACTCGTCGAGGCTAGTCGTCTTCTTGCTGCGGGTGCCTGGTCTGGAGGATTTGGAATGAAGGGGGCTCTTGGCTGTTACTTGCACTGACATTTGTCACAAAATGGCTGGTCGTTGGGGGTTGCTACTGGTAGTTGCGGTAGGGTTGAGGCAGATTCTAACTAGAAATGGTGGTCGCTACCGGCTGTTCTCGGCATACTCGGCTCATTCGATTACGGTCACCTCACGAAAGGAACCACCATGGATCTTGCAATGGCGCAGCGACTCGTCAATCGCCGCAAAGCTGCCGGGCTTTCTCAGGAAGCGCTTGCCGCCCAACTGGGCGTGAGTCGCCAGGCTGTCAGCAAATGGGAGCGCAGTGAATCCTCGCCCGATACCGATAACCTCATTGCACTCGCCGCGCTGTATGGCGTGTCGCTGGATGAGCTGTTGTATGGGGAGGCGGCAGATGACGCTGACTGCTCTGAGGACAGCGATGCTGGAGCCGAGGCGTCGGATGAGGCCGAAGAGGATGAGGATTCTGCCGACAACACCAGTCGCAGCGACAAGCCACTCGTCGACATTTCCCTTGCGCACGGTATCCACGTTATCGATCCCGATAAAGGCGAAGAGGTTCACGTGGGCTGGAATGGAATCCACGTAACCAACGACCGCAAGGGCGAAGAAGTCCATGTGGGGCCGGGCGGCGTACACGTTGATACGCTTGAGGACGACGGGCATAGCGTGCACACCAATGCCGACGGCACCGTTACCATCGACGGCGAGACGTTTTCCAGCTGGAAAGAGGCGCACGACAAGCTCGACCATCATGGCAAGCACTTCCACACCAAGCTCGGACGTGCGTGGAACAAGTTTCCCTTCCCCGCGCTTGTCGCCCTCGCCTATCTGGCGCTCGGCATTGTCTACGGCACATGGGGCATGGGGCTCTTCCTCGTCTTTTTGATTCCCATCTACTACGCCATTGGCGACTTTATCGACCGACGCCGCCTGTCTAAGCTCATCGGCAGTGTCTACCCGGCGGCTGCTATTGCCTGGTTCCTCTACATGTGGCTCTACCTGGGACAACCCCATCCTGCCTGGGTAATCCTCATCACCATTCCCGTCGTAGGAGCACTCATGCACTGGTGCCGCAAACAATGGAAGCATCACAAGCAAGCCTAGTCCGCCCCGTCCCACCAGCAAGCCCCAGCCGACGCCCTCCCCTAAGTTGCGGTGATATAGTTCCTGTTTTCGCCTTTACCGAAGCTATTCAGGAACTATTCCATCGCAATTCACGAAAGACAGGGGCAGTCGCGACACGCAAATTGGCATCGGATCAATGGCTCGCCAAGAAAAGGGCCTATTTACTACGTTTAACTCGAAGGGGTCAACCATGACCGCATTTTTCGAAAACGACAAGCTTTCTACCTGCGGTTTTATTTTTCGTTTTCCCGGCATGGTCAAGGGTGTTCAACTAAACGTAGTAGATAGGCCCTTTTTGTGGCACACGACCCATTCAAGGTCAGTCTCGAAGGCTGAAGAGAGCCCTTCATCCACGCGCGCAAGCGAAAACCAAATAAAATGAAAGGCAAATGGAAAAGTCCGTTTGACGAGCGGAGGAAATATGCGCGACGTAGCCGAAAGCGACTGGAAGCTATTTAAGAAAATGCTTCCTCAATGGCAGGAACGCTATATGGAAAAGCTCATCAATCAGTACATCGAGATACTGAACGGCGACGGCGAAGCCTCTGATAGGTTTTGGGCGCTCGAGGAGCATGTCAATAGGGACAGGCGGTGCGGCGGCGTAATGATGGAAGATATCCGCCGCAGCACGATGCGTCGCCAGATAGCCAGCCTGCTTGCTGACGACGTAATTTCTCTCAGCGATCTTGACGGGTTTACCGAAGACATCAAGAGCTATGCACAACACTGGATTGGTCAGTAAGAGCACTGAGCAACAGACATTCCCAGCAAAACGGGGCAAACGCCGGGCAGCCCGTGGGGCCGCTCGGCGTTTGCGCAGATAAAACCTGCCAAAATTAACATCCCTTTTTGGTAGGTTACTCGGCGCTTTTGAGGGCGCCGACCATGTCGATCTTGTTGAGCGTTCGGTTGGTGGCGAGGTTGACGATAATCGTGAATCCAAAAGCCAGCACCACAGACAGCACGTAGCTCAACGGCTCGACCTCAACGTCAAAGTACAGCGACGGCATCTGCAGGATGTACGTAAAGCTCTCGGCTAGCAAGCCGCCCAGCGGCACGCCCAGCGCGGCACCAATCGCCGTCAAAATCAACGTCTCCTTGTTGACGTAATGGTGCACCTCGCCGCGACGGAAGCCCAGCACCTTGATAGTCGCCAGCTCGCGCTCGCGCTCCGAGATATTCGTATTGGACAGCGTAAACACCACCACAAACGACAGGCACGCCGCCATAAAGGTTACGAGCACCACAACCGAGTTGATGATAGTGAAGTTGGCCTCGTAGTTTTCCCAATGCTCGGCCGTGCTCGAAATCGTGAGCCAGCCGTCGTTTTTAAGTTGTTTGCTAAACGCAATTTGATCGGCCGATGAACCCTTGAGCAACGCAAAGATGCCGTTGAGACGAACGCTTCGACCAAACGCACGCTCATAGGTGCTCTGCGTCATATAGAGCGTGTTGCCTAGGTAGTTGAGCGAGATGTCACTCACCTCGACATCGGCGACATTGAGCGACGAGTCCTGAACCTGCGCCGTGTCACCCGGCTTGATCCCCAGCACCAGCTGAGAGCTCTTGCTCAAATACACATCCCCGTCACGCAGGGTGAGCGGTTCTTTGGACTCATCCTCCAGGCGCACGTAATCGCCCAAGTCGCTCGTACGGTCATCGGGCACCACGACCAGCTGCACGGTCTCGCTCTTGCCGCCATACGTAAAGGTGACGTTGTCGGTCATGATCGGCAGCGTCGAGGTCACGGTCACGTTGGAGTCCTTGGCCGCGCTGCGCTCGTCCAGAGCCGCGCACGTCTGCGTAAAGTCATCGGGGTTAGCGACCGCCAGCAGGTCATAGCGCGTAATGTGCCCGTACTGCTTGGGCGAAAGCGCCACCGACGTGTCGCGAATACCCATACCGCAGATCACGAGCGCCGTACAGCCCGCAATACCGAAGATAGTCATAAAGGCACGTTTTTTGTACCGGAACAAATTGCGCGCGGCCACCTTGTTCAAAAAGCCCATGCGGCGCCAAATAAAGCCGATGCGCTCGAGGAAAATGCGCGAGCCGGCGCGCGGGGCCTTGGGGCGCATGAGCGAGGCCGGAGTCTCGGCCATCTCGTGGCGGCAGGCGATAATCGTGGCGCCCACCACGCCCACGGCAAACAGCGCCACCGAGACGATCGAGGACACGATGTCGTATGAAAGCAGCATCTGAGGCAGCGAGTACATGTCGTCGAACACCGTAAACAGGAACAGCGGCAGGCCCACAAAGCCAAAGATATTGCCGAGCACGCCGCCGATCAGACAGGCCCACAGCGAGTAGTCCACGTATTTGGACAGAATGCGCCCGCGCGAATAGCCGAGCGCCTTGTACAGGCCAATGAGCGTGCGCTCTTCCTCGACCATGCGCGTGGCGGTGGTGAGGCTGATGAGCACGGCGACGATAAAGAAGATGAACGGGAACACCGTGGCGATGGCCTCGATTGAGGAGCTATCGCTCTCGACGCTCGAGTAGCTCGCGATATTGCCGCGGTCTTGGATGTACCAGGTGCATTCGCCCAGGTCGGAGAGCTCGGCGCGGGCATCGGCGAACTGTTGGTCGGCGGCGGCGCGACGCTGGTCCAGGTCGGCCTGCGCCTGCGCACGCTCCTCGCTGCCCTCGGCCATGCGGTTGATGTTGTCCTGTTCGATCCCAAAGACCATATTCGCCTGGCGCTCAGCTGCATCCAAGTTCGCTGGCGTGTCGACCGTCAGCTCCTTGGCACGCACCTTCTCGCGCTCGTCGCGAATCTTATCAATATTGGCTTTGACCTCGTCAATCTTTGTCGTATAGACATCGGAATAGGAGTTGAGGTTCTTAGCCCCCTCGACGACCACGTGAATCGCAGAATAGGACGACGACGTCGCGGCATCCTCGCTTACGTAGAACTTGTAGTCCGCTGCCGAAGAAGCACGGAAGGCATTGACAGTCGAGTCGGAACTCACGTCGGTGGGATCGAGGACCTCAGCCGTGATGGTGTAATCGGCCGCGGCAAACTGATCCTTGGCGCTTTGGTTCGATGAGCTCGCATCGTTGGCGGCAAAGCTCACCGTATCGCCGAGCTTTTTGCCCGATGCCTTCAAAAAGCGCGAGGTCACTGCCACTTCGCCCGAAGTCTCGGGCAAGTCGCCGCGCACCAACACCGGTTGGTCGATATTCTCCTTGGAGAGGCTCTGTACGACGACGCGTTCGCGCGCCGTGCCCACGGCGGTGTAGGCGGTCTCGGTATAGATACCCTCGGCCGTCTCGACGCCGTCGACCTCTTGGATCGCGGCAAGGTCATCATCGGTCAGGCCATAGGTCGACTGCACGTTGATGTCATAGACATTCTGCTGGTCAAAGTAGGCATCAACCGAATCGCACAGATCCTCGCAACCCGCCTTGAGGCCGCACATCACGCTCACGCCGAGCGCCGTGATGACCACGATAGACAGGAAGCGCTTAAGGCTGCCGCGGATCGTGCGGTAGATGCCACGGCGAAAGACCGTCGGCACCATGTCATTTGAACTTTGGGCGGTGCGGTAGGTCGTAAAATCCTGCTCGCGCTCCGTGTTCTGCGCATCGCGGCGTTGGCTGTTTTGGCGGTCTTGGTCCATGGGCGCTACCACTCGATCGTCTCGATCGGCACGGGATTTTGCTGGACCGTCTCGCTCTCCACGCGGCCGCTCTTAAAGCGAATCAGGCGATCGGCCATGGGCGCCAGCGCAGAGTTATGGGTGATGATAATGACCGTAATGCCCTGCTTGCGGCAAGTGTCCTGTAGCAGCTGCAAGATCTGCTTGCCGGTTTTGTAGTCGAGTGCACCCGTAGGCTCGTCGCACAAAAGCAGCTTGGGGTTCTTGGCCAGCGCGCGGGCGATGGACACGCGCTGCTGCTCGCCGCCCGAAAGCTGCGCCGGAAAGTTGCCCAGACGCTCGCCCAGGCCAACCTGGCGAAGCGTTTGCTCGGCATCGAGCGAATCGGGGCAGATCTGCGCCGCGAGCTCGACGTTTTCGAGGGCTGTCAGGTTGGGAACCAGATTGTAGAACTGGAAGACAAAGCCCACGTCGGCACGACGATATTCCACAAGCTGCGCCTCGTTGGCAGCGCTCACGTCGCGCCCGTCCACCGTCACGGTGCCGGAGGTCGCCGTGTCCATGCCGCCCAAGATGTTGAGCGCCGTGGTTTTACCGGCACCCGAAGCACCCAGGATAATAGCAAGCTCGCCACGCTCAACGGTAAAGCTCGCGCCATCGAGGGCGTGAATACGGGCATCGCCCTCACCGTATGCTTTGATGACGTCTTTGAATTCGATATAGGCCATCGATTGATTCCCATCTGGTCGGATAACTCTTTAGTATTACCCATTTCGCACCTGCCAAAAAGGGACAGGTTTATTTTGGCAGGTTTTATATGGGGGAATGGCGGGTGTTGGTAGAGCGACGAGGCGACAGAGGGGCCATCCACGGAGTCAGGGCGCCTGTCAAACGCATAATACGCACCTCAATCTGTCAGCCAAGTTCTTCGAACAGCTGTTCGTTTCTATGCTATGATGCTGCCATCCAAACAAGCTCATCCGCAGAAAGGCGACCACCGTGGCGTACGACTTCAAGAAGGAATGCAAGGAGCTCTATAGGCCCGCAGGCAAGCCGAGCATCGTAACTGTCCCGCCCATAAGCTATGTCGCCGTACGCGGAAAGGGCGACCCAAACACCGCGGGCGGCGAGTATCAAAGCGCCCTTCCGCTGCTTTATGGCATCGCTTACACCATCAAGATGTCGAAGAAAGGTTCGAGAAACATCGAGGGCTATTTCGACTTTGTGGTACCGCCGCTCGAGGGCTGCTGGTGGCAAGACTCCCCCAGCAGCGACATCGACTATGTGCGCAAGGACGACTTCAACTTCATCTCGTGCATCCGCTTGCCCGATTTCGTCACCCAGGCAGACTTTGACTGGGCCGTCGCGGAAGCTACTGCCAAAAAGAAGCTGGACTTTTCAGCGGTTGAGCTGCTTAAGGTTGACGAAGGCCTATGCGTACAGTGCATGCACACCGGACCTTACGACAACGAACCGGCGACCGTGGGCGCCATGCATGAATTTGCGGCAGAGCAGGGTTACGCCCTCGACTTCTCCGATGTTCGCCTTCATCACGAGATCTACCTCTCCGACCCACGCAAATGCGCACCGGAAAAGCTCAAGACCGTGGTTCGTCATCCCATCAAACGTGTCGAATAGCGTGGGACACCACCCGGCGGATCAGATTGAGGCTAGTCGGTCGACAGCCTCAAGAACATCCGACGGCTTCCTTGACGCGATTCGTCGCATCCTATAAGTTTGTTTTGCTAAAGCTGGAAAGCCTCTCAACGATGCGCAACTCCAGCTCTTTTTCTATCAAGAGGACAACGTCGGAAAGCAAAATGTCGGAAAGCAGCGCATCGAACAGGATTAAACGCCTGGTCAACACCTATAGCGGCCTCGTGCTCATGGGTGCCGTCGGAATCCCTATCGGCATCATCGTTGGCGCCATTTGCGCCCTCTTTGGACGCGTGCTCCTGGCGATCGGTGCCTTCCGTGACGAGCACATCACGCTGTTCCTTCCCTTCCTCGCCCTCATGGGCTTGGCCATCGTATTTGCCTACCGCACCTGGGGCAAAGGTACCGACCGCGGCATGAGCTTGGTGTTCGAAGTGGGCCACGGGCGCGAGGATGCTATCTCCCCGCGCTTGGTGCCGCTCATTATGCTGAGCACGTGGGGGACGCACCTCTTTGGCGGCAGCGCGGGACGCGAGGGCGTGGCCGTGCAGATTGGCGCGACCGTCTCCCATTGGATCGGCCAGCGTTTGCCCTTCCGCGACCCCGGCAACACGTTTTTGCTCATTGGCATGGCCGCCGGCTTTGCCGGACTTTTCCGAACGCCTCTGGCCGCCACGGTCTTTGCCATTGAGGTGCTCGTCGCCGGACGCATGGAATACCGCGCGCTGTTCCCTGCGCTTACCGCCTCGCTCGCTGCGAGCATGACCTCTGGCGCCTTGGGCCTCGAGAAATTCGAGGTCGCCGTTGTCGCCTCGTGCGCCCTTGATCTTCCCGGCCTTGGACGGCTTGCGGTGCTGGGCATTGTGTTTGGCATGGTAGGAGGTGCCTTTGCCTGGTGTCTCGCCCATGCCAAGACTCTAGCGGCGCGTCTTCTCCCCAACCCTTATATGCGCATTGCCGTTATGGGCCTTGCGCTGTCGGCGATTCTGTTCGCGCTATGGCAGGGGCGATACTGCGGACTTGGCACCAATCTGATTTCGGCAGCGTTGAGCGAAGACGGCGCGGTAGCCATCATGCCTTGGGATTGGGCACTCAAGTTTGCGCTCACCATTGTCACGCTCGCCGCCGGATATCAGGGTGGCGAGGTGACGCCGCTGTTCTCCATCGGCGCCAGCCTGGGTGTCGTGCTCGCCGGGATGCTCGGCATGCCCGTCGAGCTCTGCGCCGCGCTCGGCTACGCCGCCGTCTTTGGCAGCGCCACCAACACGCTGCTCGCGCCCATCCTTATCGGTTGCGAGGTCTTCGGTTTTGATAATCTGCCGGCGTTCTTTGTCGTCTGCGTCGTGGCTTATCTGTTCAACATGGACAAATCGATCTACGCTCTGCAGGAGCGAGCGTAAAAAGCCGCCCTGTCGAAATTTCGGCACCAAGAACAGCAGCGCGGAGAACCTGGCTCACGAACCCGCCTCAGAATGGAGCGCAGTTTCCGAATGATGCTACCCGCAGAAAGCACATCCTGTTCTGAGTTGATGTATTGGGACACGGCTTCCGCCGATAGTCTCATCCGGAAAGAGCATCCCATTCCAAGGAGTCAAACTGGGATGCAGTTTCCGCTGAAGGCTTCATCCGGAAAGCGTGTCCCATTCCGCGGCGATATTCTGGGATGCAGTTTCCGGAACGACCTCCCAAGGGAAAGCGTGTCCCGTTCTGGGGCTTCAAACTGGGATGCGGTTTCTGCTTGGCGCCCCAAGGGGAAACCGCATCCCATTTCGCGCGCCGCACCGGGGCGTTGCTTCCGCCCGCAACCTCTCAGCCGGCATTTCCCCAGATAAAACCTGCCAAAACAAACCTGTCCCTTTTTGGAAGGTTTTAGAGGCGGACGGTGAAGGTGATCTGATGGTCGTGGCCGGATACGGTAGCTGATCCGCCATGGGCCTCGGCGATGGCACGCACGACGGATAGGCCCACGCCCGAGCCGCCCGTCTTGGAGCTGCGCGAAACATCTGCGCGGTAGAAGCGGTCGAACAGTCGGTCCAGATCGCCCTGGGGCAGCTCATCCACGGCATTTGCAACGACAAGCTCCCCCTTGCCCGCACCGCGCGAAACGGCGCGCAGGCTCAGCTCAATCACGCTGTCCTCGCTCGCGTAGCGCGTGGCGTTATCCAGCAGCAGCTCAACCACTTGCGCCACCGCCGCGGCATCGGCATGAGCCCGCACACCGCTCGCGATCGATGTCGACATGCGCTTGCCGCGCGAGACCGCCACCGACTCAAACGGCGCCGCGGCCTTGTCCACGGCCTCCGAAAGATCGATCGCCGCCATGGTAAAGCCGGCCGAGCCCTCGTCCATGCGTGCCAAGAACACCAGGCGCTCCGTCAGCGCCGTCAGCCGAGCGACCTGCTCATGAATGCTCTGCGTCCACTCGCTTTCGCCGCTCTCAATCTCCTGTACCTCGTTGGCGGCGTCAATTACAGCCAGCGGTGTCTTAATCTCGTGGCTCGCATCGGTAATGAAGCGCTTTTGCTTGCTGTAGCTCTCGACCATCGGTCGAATCACCGCGCCCGAGGCAACCGCTACAATCGCCAACACCGCCAGCCAGCCAATACAGCTGATGGCCACGCTCGCGCCCAAAAACGAATGGAAGCTTGCAAGCTCGCGCGAGCAATCGACGAATACGTAGGTGGTCTCGTCGCCCTGGACCGTGGCGGTGTACCGGTAGTTGCCAGAAAAACCCGAGGTCCAGCCTTTGGAATACAGCTCCGAGGCAATACGCGAAGCACGCTTGGTGCCCACCGCGGCAATGCGGGACGTGTTGATATCGGCAACCTGCCCACCGGAAATCGTCACCGTAAAGTAGCGCGTATCGAAGGGCGACTCCGCCGTCATGCCTTCGAAATGCCTAATGGGAACATGCTCCAGGTTAATGCCGGCGCCGTCGTCACTATCTTCGCCGCCGCCAGCGGCCGCGCCACCGTTACCAGCTGCATCCTTACCGTCGCCCGGATCGGCCTTGGGCTCATCCGTCCAATCGATGCTGCCCTTGCCCGCCAAGATGTAGTCCAGGCGCGCGTCGGCCGTTTTGCAAACATGCGAGTAGTTGACGATGTTGATGCCAGCGATGATGAGCGCAAGCACCGCCGTGACGGCACCCATGGCCACCAGAATAAACTTGCGGCGCAGGCGACGACCCATTGCGCTAGCGGCATCGGCGCGCCCCGGATTACCCGAGTCCGCACCCATGCCGAGCTTTGCTGCCATGCGCTTCCACCACGCGCTCGCGCTCGCGCTCACGCTTATTCGCCCTCCTCGACAACCTCAAGCGAATAGCCCTGGTTGCGCGATGCGCGAATGGCCACGTCGGCACCGAGTGCCGTCAGCTTTTTGCGCAGATACGAGATGTAGACCCACACCACGTTGACGCCCTCGGGCGCGTCCTCGCCCCAAACCTCGAGCATCAGGCGCTCGGTGGGCATACGTGTACCGGCGTTGCGCATAAAGAGTTCCATGAGCTGAAACTCGCGATTAGCTAGATGCTCCTCGCCCAAGGGACCCACCAGCGTGCACGCCGCCGTGTCAAGGCGCACGTTGCCCACGCTGAGCGTCGTGGCGTCGATAGCCGTGGCGGCACGCGTCATGGCGCGAATGCGCGCGAGCAGCTCCTTGGCGGCGAACGGCTTGGTAAGGTAGTCGTTGGCGCCGGCGTCCAGGCCCTCGACCTTATCGGACACCTCACTTTTGGCCGTGAGCATAATGATGGGCAGACGCTTACCGGCGGCACGCGTGCGTTTGAGCACCTCGATGCCCTCCATGCCGGGCATCATAATGTCCAGAATTGCGGCGTCGTAATCGTTGGCGAGCAGATACTCGAGCGCCGTCAGGCCGTCGAGTGCCGTATCGACCTCGTAGTCGCTATGTTGAAGAATCGCGGTAAGGGCGCGGGAGAGGCCGGGTTCATCCTCGGCAAGCATCAGCTTCATAGTTGCTCCTTTGGCGCATGGAAATACAGGTTTCGATACTGCCGATAATAGCGCAGCGAAAGCTGCCTTAGCGCAGCCTTAGCGGCTCAACCTGCATGTTTTTAAAAACGCTGGATAGGGCTTAGCCAAACTTAAGGCGCATATGCCGAGCGCCTGCCCGCGCGTCAGCCGCGAGAGGACAGCGACTCGTCCCTTCGCGGCGCCTTATCCATGCAAAGCGTTCGAGCGTTATTCCTCGTACGCGCCCTCAAGCCGAAGCAGCCACTCCTTGCGATCAAGCCCGCCGGCATATCCGTTGAGCGAGCCGTCGGCAGCGACCACGCGATGGCACGGCACGATGATCGAAATAGGATTGCGCGCAACCGCAGCCCCCACAGCACGGGGAGATACAACGGGGGCCTCATTACCCGGCACGCGATGTCGCGCCGCGACACGCTGGGCGATCTCGCCATACGTAGCGACCTCACCACGCGGAATAGAAAGCAGCTCAAACCAAACCTCACGCTGAAACGCCGTGCCGATCATATGCAACGGCGGCGTAAACCGAGGCTCCTGACCAGCAAAATAAGCATTCAGCCAAGCCCAAGAACGCTCAAGCACCGAAGAAGCCGCACCATTCGCGGGATTTGCCGAAGACATTCCCCCAGCACCAGAAACCGCATCGACGCCTTCGACGTGCTCCGCATCCTCTTTGAGCAGCGTGGAGCCAAAGTGCTCCTGCCCCTCAAACCAAAGCCCCGTCAAGCCGCGGCCATCAGCGGCAAGCAGGATTTCGCCCAAAGGCGAAGCAAACGTCGTCGTGACCACCAGCGGCTCCTTTCAAAACTCCGCAACATAATACCGCGAATTGTGCAGACAACCCCCGCAGATACGTCCGAGCGTTGCTTAAGCGATGCCACTTTCCCCAACCAAGCGAAGAAGGCGCAGGGTTTCGACGCCAGAGCGGCACCCCTACCAGTTGATCTCTAATACTTTTCCTGAGAAGTGAACGAGCGAAATCGAAGCCCCGGAGCATCCACACCTTTAGACCGCAAAATCGCAGGATTCATGCGATAAAACCGCAGGAAATAATGGTCAAAATATGCCAATGCTTCGAGGGTTCAAATAAGGTCGTTCACTTCTCGTGAAAAGTATTAGACCTCACTTCGCCCCAAGCCCAAAGTCCCCGCAGGCAGCAGGCACGAAGCGCCACAGCTGCCGTACGATCCCAAAGTCACCCCAGGCAGCAGGCGCAACGCGCCGCAGCTGCCGGCCGCGCCCCACAGTCCCCCAAGGCGGCAGGCGCGAAGCGCCGAGGCCGCCGCCGGGACCAGGGCCCGCAACAGCCACGTGCCCCCACATCAGCTCAGCGGCCCCAACCAACAACGGCCCCATCGCAGGCCGTTCGCAACAACGTCACCACAGGCGGGGGCCGGGCTTAGTTTTCAGAACACTCCGCAGACCAGTGTGGCGCCTTGTCCGCGGCTCCGAAGGAGCAGGACAAGGCGCCACACATGGTCGAGGACGTTCTGAAAACTAAGCCCGGCCCCCGCCGGACAGCTCCGCCGCTACTCGCAGAGCAGCTTAGCGATCTGGACGGCGTTGGTTGCCGCGCCCTTACGGATTTGGTCGCCGCAGCACCAGAAGGTGATGCCGCGCGCGGCCTCGGGGTTCGAGATGTCGCGGCGCACGCGACCGACCCAAATCAGATCCTGGTCGGACGTATCCATCGGCATGGGGAAGCGATCGTGCGCATCCTCGGCAGCCATATCGTCGACCAGTTTGACGCCGGGAGCGGCAGCCAGCGCAGCGCGGGCCTCCTCAACCGTAATGTCGCGCTCAAACTCGAGCGTAATGCTCTCGGAGTGCGAACGCAGCACGGGCACGCGCACGCAAGTGCAGTTCACGCGCAGCTCGGGCAGGTGCATGATCTTGCGGCCCTCGTTCTGCAGCTTCATCTCCTCGGAGGTAAAGCCCTCCTCCTTGACGCCGCCAATCTGTGGAATCAGGTTGCTCGCCAGCTGGGCGGCAAAGGCGCGCGGCTCGGGAATCTCCTCGCCACGGCCCAGAGCGGCCAGCTGGGCCTCGAGTTCGGCCATGCCGGGAGCGCCTGCGCCCGAAGCCGCCTGATACGTCGAGACGATCATGCGCTTGACGCCTGCAAGCTGATGCAGCGGCCAGGTGGGGACCAGGCCAATGATGGTCGCGCAGTTGGGGTTGGCAATGAGACCGTGATGCCACTTGATGTCATCGGCGTTGATCTCGGGCACGACCAGCGGCACCTCGGGATCCAGGCGGAAGGCATGGCTGTTGTCGACCACGACAGCACCGCGCTTGACGGCCTCGGGCAGCAGCTCCTTGGCGATATCGTCACCAGCGGCGCCGAGCACGATGTCGCAGCCCTCAAAGGCCTCGGGGCAAGCCTCCTCAATCACAACCTGCTCGCCGCGGAACTCGACGGTCTTGCCCGCCGAGCGTGCGCTCGCCAGCAGCTTGAGCTTACCGACCGGAAACTCCTGCTCGTTCAGGCACTCGAGCATCTGGGTGCCCACGGCTCCCGTCGCGCCCAAAATAGCAACCGTGTACTGTTTCATGCTTCCCCCTTTAAAGGTTCTGGCTTTTGCCCGCACGACAAGCAGGCCGAATATTCTTGCCCAGTTTATACAAGAACGGGGCGGACACAAAACCCGCCCCACCGAAACGAAACCGAAACGAAACGCCCCGCAGTAGATTTTTAGGCATGTCCCAAAAATCTACCGGGGTGGCCGCTACTTTTTGAGAGCAGCCAGCGCAGGCTCGAGCGGCGCGGAAGGCTCCAGATCGGAGACCTTGACGATGCCGTTCTCGTCCGAGAAGGCGCGGTAGATGGTCTGGATCGCCAGATCGAAGTCCTTCTCCTCCACGCCGATGATGATGTTGATCTCGTCGCAGCTCTGTGAAATCATACGCACGCTCACGCCGGCCTGGCCAAGCATGCCAAACAGGTGGCCGGAGATGCCGGCACGACCGCGCAGGTTACGGCCGACCGTCGCGATGAGCGCCAGACCCTCGACGACCTCAATCTCGAGCGGCTCGACTTCCTTCTGGATGTCACCCACGAGCGAGTACAGCGAATCGTGCACATCCTCTTCCTGCACCACGGCGCCAAAGCGGTCGACACCGGTGGGCATGTGCTCGACGGAGACGTCATAGCGCTCGAACACCGAAAGCGCGCGGCGCATAAAGCCGACGCGCGGCTTGGTACGGTCGCGGGCAACGTTGATGGCGACAAAACCGCGCTTGCCGGTCACGCCGGTAATGATGGGCTCCGCCTCGCCCTCGTCAGCCGTCTCGCTAATGATGGTGCCGGGGTCCTGCGGGGCGTTGGTGTTCTTGATGACCAGCGGAATACCGGCCTCGCGCACGGGGAACACGGCCTCCTCGTGCAGGACGCTCGCACCCATGTACGAAAGCTCGCGCAGCTCCTCGTAGGTAACGCGGGCAATGGGCTGGGCCTCGGGCACAATGCGAGGGTCGGCGGAATAGAAGCCCGAAACGTCGGTCCAGTTCTCATACAGATCGGCACCCAGGCACTTGGCCAGAATGGCACCGGAAATGTCGCCGCCGCCACGGTCGAGCAGCTTAATCTGGCCCTCGCGGGTCGCGCCGTAGAAGCCGGGCATGACAAAGCCGCCCTGCTGGCCGTATTCCTGCACCAGCTCGGAGGTGCGGTTCATGCTGAGCGTACCGTCATGATGGAACGCAACGACTGTCGCGGCATCCAGGAACGGCAGGCCCAGGTACTCGGCCATGAGGCGGGCGGTGAAGTACTCGCCGCGGCTCACGAGCTCCTCGGTGGAGTAGCCGCCCGAGCGGGCACGCTCGGCAAAGGCCGCGAACTCCTCGCGGATGGGATAGGTGAGCTCCAGCTCGTCAGCAATATCAAAGTAGCGCTGGCCGATGTCCTCGAGCAGCTCCTCGCACGACACGTGGTACTTGACGTGCGCGTTGACCAAGTAGAGCAGGTCGGTCACCTTGGTATCGCCCTTAAAGCGGCGACCGCAGGCAGAAACCACCACAAAACGGCGGGCAGGGTCGGCGTCGACAATGGCCTTGATCTTCTTGAAGTGTTCGGCGTCGGCGACCGACGAGCCGCCAAACTTGGCAATCTTAATCATGGGCTTGAGGTTACCTTTCTAAAAAGCCTCTGCGAACCTACTTTGTGCGCTCTGATACCATGGTTTCACCGATTGGGACCAAGGCATCCGAGGAGCAGTGTTATATGGGAACTTATCATAGTACACGAGGACGCACTTTATCGTGCTCAAGTAAGGTGGCAATCCGTACCGGCATCGCTCCCGACGGGGGTTTGTTTGTCTCGGACGAGCTGGGCACCCAGCAGCTCGATATCAGCTCGCTTGCAGATAAATCGTACTTTGAAATCGCTCAAGATGTGTTGGGAATGTTACTGAATGATTACACGGCCGAAGAAATTTCGGCGTGTGTCGACGAGGCATACCGCGGCACGTTTGCGAGCGAAGAGGTCACGCCGCTCGTCAAACTTGACGCTGCGCCGGGCGCCAATGCCCCGCAGACCTATGTGATGGAGCTCTTTGGCGGCCCCACGAGCGCCTTTAAGGATGTCGCCCTGCAGATGCTCCCCCGCCTGATGGCGCGCACCTCCGCCAAGGACGGCGGCGCCGAGCGCATCATGATCGTCACCGCTACGTCGGGCGACACCGGTAAGGCCGCTCTCGCCGGTTTTGCCGACGCTCCGGGCACGGGCATCACCGTCTTTTATCCCGAGGGCAAGGTCAGCCGCGTCCAGAACCTGCAGATGTCCACGCAGGAGGGCGACAACGTCGCCGTCTGCGGCATCCGCGGCAACTTCGATGACGCCCAGAGCGCCGTCAAGCGCATCTTTGCCGATAAGGAGCTTGCCGAGCGCCTTGAGGCCGCCGGCACCGTGCTCTCGAGCGCCAACTCCATCAATGTCGGCCGTCTGGTACCGCAGGTCGTCTACTACTTTGCCGCCTATGCGCAACTGCTGCGCGCCGGCGCCATTGTGGCCGGCGACGCCGTTGAGTTCTGCGTGCCGACTGGCAACTTTGGCGATATCCTGGCCGGCTACTACGCCAAGCGCATGGGTCTGCCCGTCGCCAAGCTCATCGTCGCGAGCGACAAGAACAACGTGCTCGCTGACTTCTTGACCACCGGCGTCTACGACCGCAACCGTCCGTTCTTCACGACTATCTCGCCGTCGATGGACATTCTGATTAGCTCCAACCTGGAGCGCATGCTGTACTTCCTGTCCGATGGCGACTGTGAGCTCGTTGCCGGCCTTATGGAGCAGCTTGCCCAGACCGGCCGCTACGAGGTGCCCGCCGAGCTGCTGGCCAAGATCCAGAGCGTGTTTGGCTGCGGCTGGGCCAGCGAGGACGAGGTCCGCACTGCCATCAAGAGCTGCTGGGATGCGAACAGCTACGTGATCGATCCGCATACCGCCTGCGGCTATCACGTCTTTGAGCAGGTCGCCCCCGCCGAGGGCGCCAAGGCCCGCGTGCTGCTTTCGACCGCCAGCCCCTACAAGTTCCCGCGCGCCTGCTGCGACGCTCTGGGGCTCGACGTTCCCGAGGACGACTTTGAGGCCATGCGCGTACTCGAGCAGGCCACCAACACGGTCGCCCCGACCCAGCTCGCCGAACTCGAGTCCAAGCCCGTCCGCTTCGAAGACGTCTGCAACGTCGACGAAATGGCCAACTACGTAGAGTCCGCCGCCAAAAAGATGGCCACCAACTAAACCCCACATTAAGCGCCGGCGAAAGCCGGCGCACCTTCTTTCATCAGATAACCCCCGGGATGATGACGAACATGCGAGCGGGTCTGGCCGTTTAGTTCGTCGCGAGTTCCGCACGAGCCGGAAAGCACTTAATGTGCTTTCCGAGCGAGCCAGGACTGCCCGAGCAGCGAACTAAACGGCCAGACCCGCCCAGGAGATTCCCATGATCAAGATCACCGTCCCAGCAACAAGCGCCAACTTGGGCATCGGCTACGATACCCTCGGCATGGCCGTCAGCCTTTACTCGCACTTCACCTTCGAGCGCGCCGACAAGCTCACCATCACGGGCTGCCCCGAGGAATTCCAAAACGAGAACAACCTAGTCTACGTGAGCTTTGTGGATGCGCTGGCCGCATGGGGCGAGCCGGCCTTCCCCGTCGCCATCGACATTCAGACTGACGTTCCCGTCGCTCGTGGCCTGGGTTCCAGCTCCACCTGCGTTGTCGCCGGCATTATGGCCGCCGCCGCGCTGACGGGCCACACCGTCGACCGCGCCGAGCTCGTCCGCATTGCCACCGAGGTCGAGGGCCATCCCGATAACGTCGCCCCCGCTATCCTGGGCGGCGCCGTCTGCTCCTTTACGCCGACCGATTCGCTCCCCCAGTGCCTGCGCTACGAGGTGAGCGATCGCCTGCGTTTTATTACCGTCATTCCACCCTACGAGGTGCACACGAGTGAGGCGCGCAAGGTCGTGCCGCAGGAGATTCCGCTTTCCACCGCCGTATGGCAGATGGGCCGCATCGCCGGCATGACGCGCGGTCTCGAGACCGGCGATCTGGACCTGATTGCCGCCGCCAACGACGATCGCATTCAGGAGCCCTATCGTCGTCGCCTCATCCCCGACTACAACGCCGTGCGCGACACCTGCCTCAACGGCGGCGCCAAGACCATCTGGATCAGCGGCTCCGGCTCGACCCTCATGGCGGTGACCGACGATACCATCGTGGCAAAGTTCCTGCAGGTCAAGCTGCGTGAGCAGTTCCCCAAGTGTGACACGCACATTCTGACGTGCGACACAGAAGGCGCCCAGATCGAATACCTGTAGACGCCGCCCTGTATACCCGCCGGGGAGGCCAGAGGCTTTACTCCCAAATCGTCCTCGGACATGGCAGGGCCCCCGCTGCGCACTTCGTGCGGCGGGGGTCCTGCCGTCCTGCGGAAAGATTTGGGAGTAAAGCCTCTGGCCTCCCCTACGTTGACTTGCCCGGCGGCGACTGCAGGGACCTACGCTCTGGAAAGTCGCCGGGCTGATACTCTGCTTTTTATTGATAGGGGCTCTTGCTGGGGTGGGACTCGTTCTTGAGGTGGGCTTTGGTGATTGCTTTGCTTAGGCGGCGCTGGGTTCTTTGTATTCGAAGGCTGGTTCTAGGAGGTCTTCGATGTTGCAGTGTAGGGCTTTTGCCATATCCCTTACGGTTGTTACCGAGGCTTCGTTGATGTTTCGCTGGCGCTGTTCGTACATTTGGATTGATCGAAGCGATACGCCCGATTCGTATGCCAGGTCTTGTTGGGTTTTCTTGAGCCTCTTTCTTGCTAGCGCAAGCTTGGTTTGACGAGGCGCCTTCTTTGCCATATCGCAGACAAGGCGTGCCACGCGCTCCTCCGATGCCTCGTGCCAGGGGTAGTACAGGTTTCGCAGAACATCAAATGGAACGACATGAAGCAGATCTTCGAACGATTCTCCAAGGCGCCACTGCAAATATGCCAGTATCCAGCCCGTCCAGTATTCCGGCGTCTTCTCAAATCGATAGGTACGGTCCGGCATGGACCTGGTTTGATAGCCCGACCTTTCGGAAATAAGTGCAAACAGTTCAACGCCCGATTTTCCAGAAACAACCCATGCGTTGCCGTGCTCAAACTCGTGAGCTACGCCGCTCAGGCAAAAGAGCTCGGCAACTTCGGACCCTTCCGCGCCATAATCGTTCACGGCATAGTCGAAGTAGTCACCGAGGTTGTTCATAGCGTCCTCAAGATAGTAGACGGGGTACGTCCTACTCGGCCCACAATCCGTTAACTCTTGGATCATTTAGATCAACCCTCCCCGACATTAAATCCCTAATATCGATGCCTTCGGAATCGAACCCATTGACCGTGTCCAAATACTTACGTCGTGCATTCTGTTCTCGCTCAAAACGTTTGGGATAAAACTCAGATCCCGAAGCTTGCTTCCACTCGCAAAAATGAATTGCCGAGAATGCGCGTTCGCTCATAAGAGCGTACTGAATACCCAAATCACCTAAGCGCATAATGCGCTGAAGCTGTCGAAGCGAGATCATGCCATTAACAAACTGCCTCGCAAACGAAAAATAGGAGTCATCGGCACGATAGCCTCGAATAATGTCGTATGGCGCGATATCAATCAAGCAGTTATCGAGCAGAAACCGAAGCCCTTCACGCGCCAACGGCGTCGAAACGTTGAACTCCCTGTTGTCCGCCAATATTGCAAGCCAATTGAGAATTGAAAACTCCCCGGACTCTAAATCGAGAACCGTGAGCCCATCCATATCAAGCTCATATCGATTCGCGACGCCATCAGACTCGGTCCGACACGCCCACTCCATCGCCATTTGCTCATGCGGCGTGCAATAAAACCCGCGCCCATAGTCATTGAATTGTCTGCATTTATCCAACGACGGATGCTCGACAACACCCTCCGACCCGTGCCAAAGCTCCATTGCGACCTCCAGAAGCAAATATCACCCCAGTGATAGTGTACCAATAACTATCACTGGGGTGATACCTAATAGTTATATACGCAAGAGGCCATGAAGAGCCTGCTGCGCTACCGCCCCAAGCGTTCGCAGAACTTGGCCATCGTGCCCGGGATGTCGATCTGCTGGGGGCAAACCGCTGCACAGGCGCCACAGCCGATGCAGGCGCTCGGACGCTTGTCCTCGGGAAGGGTGTCCACGTACATGTTTGAGATGAAGTCGCGCTCGCCCGTCACCACATTTTGGTTGTACATCTCGAGCAGCTTGGGGATATCGAGGCCCATCGGGCAGTATTCAGTGCAGTAACGACACGCCGTGCACGGCACCGTACCGCGGCCGAGCATGTCGTCGGCAACGCCCTGCAGGATCTCGCGCTCACGCGGCGTCAACGGCTTATCCTCGCTAAACGTCTCGATGTTCTCCTTGACCTGCTCAAAGTTGGACATGCCGCTGAGGCACACTTTGACCTCAGCGATGCTTTGAATGAATCGGAAGCACCACTGGACCGTCGTCTCGTCGGGACGTGCTGCCTTGAGCTTCGCCTCGTCCTCCGTGGGAATCTGTGCGAGCTTGCCACCGCGCACCGGCTCCATGACCCACACAGGCAGGCTCCACTTATTGAGCAGCTCAACCTTGCCGTGCGCATCCTGGAACGTCCAATCCAAGTAGTTGAGCTGGATCTGGCAGAACTCCATGTCCTTGCCGTACGCCTCGAGAAAGCGCGTCATGCATGCGATATCGCCATGTGCGGAGAAGCCCAGATGGCGAATACGACCGGCCTCCTTCTGCTTAAGAAGATAGTCCATGATGCCAAACTTGGGGTCAAGGTACTCGTCGATATTCTTCTCGCACACGTTGTGGATGAGGTAGAAGTCAAAGAACTCCATCCCCGTCTTCTCGAGCTGCTTCTCGAAGATCTCCTCGACCTTGTCCATATTGTTGACGTCGTAACCGGGGAACTTGGTCGCGATCATGAACTCATCGCGAGCGTGGCGGTTAAGCGCGATACCCATGGCAATCTCGGACTGGCCATCGTGGTAACCCCATGCGGTGTCGAAATAGTTCACGCCACGATCGAGCGCGTAGTCAACCATCTCGTTGACGGCATCCTGGTCGATCTTGGCATTGTCGTCATCGACCACCGGCAAGCGCATGGCCCCAAACCCGAGCGAGGAGAGCTGCTCGCCCTCAAAGTCCTTATACAGCATAGAAAAGCCTCCCAAAGTACGTACTTCAGGAGGCATCGTAAACCTTTGAGCGTGCTTCAAGTCAAGGGCGGTCGTGCGTCCTTACGACTGATGTGTCCAGGTGCGCGAGATTACCCCGAAAGACAAGGGCATAGGCCTTGAGGCCATGCCCGCAGGCTTGAGGGGCAAGGTCGCGTGCCTGGGCACATCAGAGGCAGGCCTCGGCGATGCGTTTTTTAAGCTCGTCGATGCCGGTGCCCGTCTGGGAACTTGTAATGATCACGTTCTCGGACGGGACGTTGAGCTGCTTTTTGATGGCTGCTGCCTGGCGAGCCTGCTGGGTGCGGCTGAGCTTGTCGGCTTTGGTGAGGCAGACGATAAAGTTGAATTCGTTGCCCTGTAGGTAGTCGATCATGTCGTGGTCGAGCTTGCTGGGGTCGTGACGAATGTCCACCAGCGACACAACCAGGTTAAAGCTGCGCTCGGAGTCGAAGAAGTCACCGATGAGCTCGGCCCAACGGTCGCGCTCGGCCTTGGAGCGACGGGCGAAACCGTAACCCGGCAGGTCCACGAAATGCACGTCGTCGGCCTCAAAGAAGTTGATGTTGCTCGTCTTGCCCGGCGTACTGGAAACCTTGACCAGGTTCTTGCGGCCAAAGAGCTTGTTCATAATCGACGACTTGCCCACGTTAGAGCGACCGACAAAGCTCACCTCGGGGCAGGTGGACTCGGGAATCTGCGAAACCTTGCCGTAGCTTGCGACAAACTTGGCAAGCTGATAGTTAATGGAATCGGCCATGGACACTCCTTGGTCGTAGGTGCTTACAACAAAACTGCGCTACTGCGCAGCGGCAATGCGGCGGACAATATCGAGCGTGATGCCGCTCGCGGTGCGGGCATACTCAAACAGATCGAACTCGTGGTCGCAAAACGCATCGTATGCCTCGTCACAATTATCGCTGATAGCACGGAGCACCAGGCAATTAACACCATTCTTCGTTGCGACGTGGGCAATTGCCGCGCCCTCCATACCAACGCAATCGGCATGAGTCGCTTCAATCGCGGCATCGCGCATGGCACCGTCCGCCACAAAGCGGTTGCCCGTGGCAATGGTGCCGATCAGGAACTGCTTGGAGCCTTCGTTCGAGGTGGCCACATTTGTCGAAGCATCGACAAACCCATGCTCAGCCAACACATCGGCGGCAATGTCGACCAACGCAGGCGTCGAGGCGAACTCCTCGAGCCCCGGTGCCGACTCGGCGATAAGCGCCATATCGGTATCCAGATAGCGCAGGCATTTGCCAATGACCACGTCGTCGATATGGAGCTTGGGATTTAGGCCGCCCGCAATGCCCGAGAACACTACAGCTCGTGGTGCATACTTGCTAATGAGGTGCTGCGTTGCGGCAGCAGCGTTCACCGTGCCCATGCCCGCCGTCGTGGCAACCATCGATATGCCGTCCAACTCGCCACTCACAACGTTCAAACCAGCCTCTTTCGCCACGTGAACGTCGCTCAGCTCTTCCTTAATCTGCATGACCTCTTTTTCGAGCGCGCCGATAATCGCGATGGTA
The DNA here is from genome assembly GCA_934667065.1 of uncultured Collinsella sp. Lineage (GTDB taxonomy): Bacteria > Actinomycetota > Coriobacteriia > Coriobacteriales > Coriobacteriaceae > Collinsella. The sequence goes on along the minus strand of CAKULD010000006.1, from coordinate 41,139 downwards.
GCCATACCATCCCCCAAACCTATACGAAATTCTTAACCACGGTATGGTACCAGCATTTTGTTTGACCTCGCCAAACGAACACGCTGAGCCAGTGCAGCTCTCGTATCAAACAGAGCCTCCGCTATGGCTGTAGCTCGTTAGCCGATGGCGTTTTTGAGTTCGGCGCGGCGCTTTTTCATGCCGGCCATGACGGCGTTGCGCAGCTCGGGCATGCGCGCGGTATCCATCTGGGGCACGCCCTCGAGCTTATAGGGGATCCCCAGCTGCTCATATTTGACGACACCCATGGTGTGATACGGCAGCATTTCCAGACCCACCACGTTGTGCCACGGGGCAATCAAGCGGCCGAGCGCCTCACACTCCTCCACCGTGTCGGTAATGCCCGGCACCACCACGTGACGGATAACGACCTTGATCTTTCGACGAGCAAGCTCATCGCCAAACGCCAGAATGCGCGCAGGATCGCATCCGGTCAACTTTTTGTGCTCAACCGGATTGGCATGCTTAATGTCGAGCAGCACCATATCGGTCTCGTTGAGCACAGCGTCGAACTTCTCGGGGTGGTTGGGGTCAAACGCATATCCGCAGCTGTCTAGGCAGGTATGCACGCGGCCATCGGGGTTGTTGTGCATTGCACGGAACAGGTCGGCCAAAAACTCGGGCTGCAGGAGCGGTTCGCCGCCCGAAACGGTAATGCCGCCGCTACGGTAGAACTCATGGTTACTCTGGAACTCGTCCATGAGATGCTCGACGGTCACCATCGTGCCGCCGTTAACAGACCAGGTATCGGGATTGTGGCAATACGCGCAGCGCATAGGACAGCCCTGAACAAACACCACAAAGCGGATGCCGGGCCCGTCGACCGTTCCCATCGTCTCGATCGAATGCACGCGACCCAGGGCATACGCAGAGTCCTCGGGATGAGCATCCACACCCTCAAGCGTCATCTCAGCCATTCCCGCAACCTTGCCTCTCTTTGGTTTTTGTCAATTAAAATGCCAGAGCCATTCTAGCCCATACGCCTGATGGCGAAACGGTTTAGCGGTCAATTAGATCGTCCTATTTGACTCCACGCAAAAGCGGCGGGAAGGTTATCGCAACCCGCCCGCCGCCGTGGCAATAGAAATCGATAGTCGCCAGGCCTTACGCCTTAAGCGTAAGCACCGCGCCAAAGGCGGTCGGGCCGCAGTGGCTCGAGATGACGCCGCCGACCTGAGTCCATGTAATGTCCTTAAAGCCCAGGTCATGCGCATAGACTTCCATGTCGTCGCGCAGCTCCTCGGAAAGGCCCACTGAATACGCCAAACCAATGTGCGAGTAATCAATATCGCCCTTCGCAACCATGTGGTCAATAAAGGCACGGGCGCATTTGAGCATAGAGCCGCGGAACTTCTTGGTCGCCACGAATTTGCCACCCGTTACCTCAATGCAGGGCTTAATCTTGAGCAGATGGGCACCGAGGAATGCCACGTTGGACAAACGACCGCCGGCCTTAAGGAAGGCGAGATCGGTGGGGACAAAGCCCAACAGCACGCGGTCCATAACGGAATTGGTAAAGGCGAAAATCTCGTCGACGGTGGCATCCGGATGGGCTTCGATATACTTGGCGGTCTCAACGGCGACAAGCGACTGGCCCACCGACACAAAGCGCGTATCCATGGAGAAGACGTAATCGCGGCCCTTTGCCGCAATCTTCGACGACTGATGCGAGCAGGTCGTAACCTCGGAATACGCAAGATGCAAAATGGTCGCATCGGGCCGCTCGGCGTGGATGCGGTCGTACACATGCGCAAAATCCGCCGGCGAGCAACCGCTGGTCTTGGGCATCACACCAAACTCGTTGCAGCGCGAGTAAATCTCAAGCGGGTCGATCGATCCGTCTTCGACGGTCTCGTCGCCAATCGTGACATGCATGGGCACGCGCACGATGCCATAGCGCTCGCAGAGCTCCGGCGTCACATCCGACCCAGACTCAACCACGATTACGTACTTGCCCATTATCATCACTACCTATCTAGCCGTTGGCATTTTCATTACTCAACGCACTGCCGCCACGCCGTTGCGCACCGGCATACAGGCGCCAGAGAGACGCCGCCCTTCGCCTATAACAAAGGACGACGTCTCCCTGAAAAACTCCGTGCTTGGTAAAAGATTTTACACGCTTCAGAAAAATCTGTTGCTTATACCGCAAACGGTAGCTATATGCGATAAACGGTAACCGTCGATTATTTATCCCACTGCACGCAGGCTACTTGGCAAGACGGTAAAACTTCATCGATGCCGTGCCCTCGACGAGCAGCCTTATCGTGGATGCCGCAGGCGAATACGTACGGCTTGTGAGCGCAGTCTCTCCGCCGTTGGCGAAAATCTCTACCAAGGTCGTATCCGACAGAACGCGCAGATCGTGAAGTTCACCGATCTCAACCGACCTTACCTCACGCCCATAGCCCTCAACGCCCATATCGAGCGTGAGCTTGCCGTCTGCAAAGCGCACGGTAACGCCCTCGCGGATCTCGAGCTCGACAGTCTTTGCCCCTTCGCAGGAAATAACGGCATCAAACAGGCGGCCCGGTTCCGCGACGGTCTCGCCAGCATGAACATGCGCGCAATCACCGCGCAGCTTTTCGAGCTCACGGGCAGGCCACTGGCAGAGCTTGCCGTCGTGCATACTCAGCTGGCGCGGCACCGTCAGTGCGCACTGCCAGCCGCGCTCAACCGTCGGATTCTCCACTGTTGCATCGGGACAACCAACCCAGCCGATCATCAGGCGACGGCCCTCATTGTCCTCAAAGGACTGGGGCGCGTAGAAATCAAATCCCGCGTCGACCATCGGCGGCATGCCCTGGTCGACGACCTTAAAGCTCGGAGCCTCCCAATCGGCCTCAATGCAGAACCATACGCACTGGTGCGGGTTGTGGTAACGCCAGCCCTCGGCGGGCACACCCTGTGGACAGCAGACGAGCACGAGTTCGCCATCCAACTCAAACAGGTCGGGGCACTCCCACATAAAGCCAAACTTCTCGTCCAACTCAATGCGCGTCGCATATTTCCAAGATTCCAAATCGCACGACGTGAACACGAGCACGCATCCGCGGTCATCTTTCGTGCGCGCGCCCAGCACCATGTAATAGACGCCATCGTGCTCAAGAATCTTGGGATCGCGCACGTGGGTACCGATGTCGTCGGGATAATCGAGCGGACCGACCGCCAGACGCTTTTCGCCCAGCTCGTCGGGGTTATCGGTAACCATATGAATCTGGTTTTGATCGCGCCCCGTCAACACGTAGTCGTAGTCATCGCGGTCAAAATGCTTGACGTTGCCGGTATAGAAGTAGTGGACCTTGCCGTCGTGCATAAACGCCGACCCAGAGTACGCACCGCTCGAATCTATGTCGGAATCGGGGAAGAGCGCCGGGCCCCGATTCTCGTACGTCACAAAATCCTTTGTCGTCAGATGGTTCCAAAGGACCGGTCCGCCGTGCGCGGCATCAAACGGATCGTACTGGTGATAGATGTGGTAGGTATCGCCAACCTGCACCAGTCCGTTGGGGTCGTTGAGCCAGCCGAGCTCGGGCTCAATGTGAAACACAAGCCTCTCCGAATCGGCGGCAATGCGAGCCGCCGCCTTATCCTGACCAGCGCGCCACTGCTCGTAGCCTGAGCGCGTCACCTTGCTCTTTTGATTGAACATGTCATTTGTCCTTCTCATTGAGAGGAAAGGACGCCCGGCCAAGCAAGCCGAACGCCCTCCCCTAACGGGCCAGCCCGTTGATTACATTGTCGACTTCAATCTAGAAGCTGACATCGAAACCAGCGCCAGCGCCCTCGGCGTCGGTGGTCGGAACACCCTTTGCCTTGTTGTAGGCAAAAATGAGGATGATCGGCACAAAGAAGGCAATGAGGTTGCCGACCACGTACCACACGAGCGTCTCGGGAGTGACGATGAGCAAGCCGAGCACGCCGGTCAGGCCCTGGCCGATAGCGCGAACCTCAAAGAGCTTGACGAAGGCGCCGCCGCAGCCTGCACCGATGCAAGCGCAGATGAACGGGATGATCGAGTAGCGCATATTCGCAGCAAAGATTGCGGGCTCCGAGATGCCGACCAGCGTCGGGATAAAGGAGGACATGCAGATGCTGCGCTCCTTGGAGTGCTTCTTGTGGATGAGGTACATGCCGATGGCGCCGCCGCCCTGGGCAATGATGGAGACGGACCAGATGGCCTGAATGTAGTTGAAGCCAGTCGTGGCAACGAGGTTAGCCTCGATGCCCTGGATAAACTGGTGCGTACCGGTAACAACGAGCGGCTGCAGGAATGCGGCAAACACGAAGGCGCCAAAGACACCCATCCTGTTGTACAGGACATCGATCACGCCGGCGAGCACATCGCCGATCAGGTTGCCGAGCGGGCCGAACACGGTGAACAGAGCAACGTTGGCAAGAATCAGGGTAACGGTCGGAACAAAGACGAACGAGACGACCTCGGGGATGTACTTCTGGGCGATCTTCTCGACCTTAGCCATAAACCAAGCAGTCAGGATTGCGGGGAATACGCCACCCTGGAAGGCAACCATGGGGATGGAGAGCGGGCCAAAGTTCCAATACTCAGCGCCCGTCGGATCCATAACGAACGTGTTGCGGTTCATAAGGCTCGGGTGAACCATGACGATACCGACGAGGATGCCCAGGATCGGGTTGCCGCCAAAACGCTTAACCGCGCTGTACATCACCAGGACAGGCAGGTAATCGAAGGTGGTGGCGATGATGCCAAAGAAGCTCGCGACGTTCTTGAGGAACTCGCTTTGGTCGGCCAGGCTACCTTCCATGCCAAAGAGGCCGTTGGCCACGATCAGCGACTTAAGACCGATGATGATGGCAGCGCCGACGAAGGCGGGGATGATGGGGATGAAGATGTCGGAGAACACCTTGAGGACGGAGAAGATCTTACCCTTCTTGTCCGCCTCGGCACCCTTGACCTCGGAGGCGCTGATCTCCTTGACGCCGGTCAGAGCCATAAAGGCGTCATAGACCTTGTTGACGGTGCCGGTGCCAAAGATGATCATGAGCTGGCCGCTGTTGTACAGCACGCCCTTGACGCCATCGATGTTCTCGAGTTCGGCCTTGTTGTAGTTGCTCGCATCCTTGAGCACCAGGCGCAGGCGCGTGACGCAGTGCGTAGCGCCCTCGATGTTGTCCAGGCCACCGACGTTATCGACGACTTGCTGAGATATCTCTTTGTAATCCATGTCCCATTCCAATCCTGATTACTACACGACTAGATTAACGCCCCGTTAGAGGCTTGCAATCGTTGCCGACGAGCACTTGAGCGTACCGTCGGTGACGGTGAGTGCCACACCCTGGCCCTGCTTGTTGCAGAAGCGAGCGTTAAGCGCGACATCGTCGACAAAAATCGTCGCGATGTCGTCGTCAACGACCAGGCGCACATGGTGGGTGCCCTCGCCCTTAAAGAACAGCGGACGCTCCAGGCCCATGTTGTTGACCTGGAACCACGGATACTGCGGCGCGGGCGTAAACTCGAGCTTGCCCTCACGCAGGTTAGCGCGGAACTCATAGGCAAGGCCAGTCTCGGCATCCTCGGCAAACTTCACCGAGAAGCCCGCCGCGTCGCCGCCGAGCTCGATGTCGGCATCGAGCAGATACGTGGAACCGGCATCTGCGGACAGGACCTGCTCAACCTTACCGCTCTCGCAGGAAAGTTCGAAGGCCTCGACAGCCTTGCCCTCGCCAAACGCGGCGATCATGCTGTCGGGAAGCTTCGTACCCAGCGTACCGTCCTCGCGCTGGACAACCTCGAGCGGCATAAAGGTGCCGCCCCACAGATACGAGCTGGGGTCGCCGCCCTCATCGCGCGTGGGGACCCAGCCAAAGAGCACGCGGCGCTCGCCGTCGAATGCGGTGCGGGCCGCGTAGTATGCACGGCCATCGAAGGAGTCGTCGGCGGGAGTGATCCACGGGCCGTTGATGGAGCGAGACATGCGGTAGCGGGTCTTGTTGCCATCGCTGTACTCGGAGAACACCAGGTACCACCAGTCGCCCATCTTAAACAGGTCGGGCATCTCGAACATGGTGTACAGGCCCGGGTTCCACCAGTCGCCCTGGAACTCCCAGTTCTCGAGGTCCTTGGAGGTGAACTTGACCAGACGGCCAGTCATCAGACGCTTGTCCTCGCCCACGCGCGTGCCGAGGATGAGCATGTACTCCTCGTTCTCCTCGTCCCACAGAACAAAGGGATCGCGCCAGTTGCGGTCATCGTAGCCCTCTTGCGGAGGAAGCAGCGTCTCGGCGATGTTTTTCTCCCACTTAACGGCGTCATCACTCGTGGCGTGGAGCAGGACCTGCTTCATCAGGCGTGCCTTGACCTTGTCGCGGTTGCAGCCCGTATACAGCGCGTGATACTTCTCGCCAACCTTAAAGACGGTGCCAGCGTAGATGTACTGGTCGACTTCCTCGTCGCCGCCACGCTCCAGGCTCTCACCAAAGTCCTTGTAATCGACAAAGTCTTTGGTCGTAGCGAGCGCCCAACCAAACGGCTCGCCAAAAGGACCAGGATTGCGCGTATCGCGCTGATGATAGAGATAGAACGTGCCATCCTCGCCGTAGGGCATGATGTCGCCCACCCAAATTCCCTCAGGCTGGTAATAGACCTTATGCATCAGAGGCTTCCTTCCCACACGATGCCGACTCGAAACAATTGAAAGATATGTCAATCGTTTTCATGTGTCAAACGTTTTCATACTGATACGTCTTTTTGCAGCTCCAGTCGTCGGCAAACGGTTGACATATGCCGGTGAACGGTCATAGATGACGTTTAGGGGCTCTTTTGCTGTGAAATTGAATTACGCGGTCTTACCCTCGATAAGCTCAACGGGAAGCTTGATATTCGACTCGGGCTGCTCTCCGTTAACAAGTGCAATGATGGATTGTGCCGCCAGCTCGCCAATGCGATCGATATCCTGGCGCACAGTCGTCAAGTCGGGCATAAACGTCATGGTGCGACGAGCGCCGTCTGCACCGACCACCTTGATGTCCTCCGGCGCACGCAAACCGCGCTGCCTCATAACGTTGAGGCAGATGGCGGCCATCGTGTCATCGCCGGCAAAGATACCATCGATATCGGGGTTCTCTTTGAGAATCTGTGTGACCGCTGCACCCTTTTCGTCATCGGGCTTAACAAACTCAATCTCGCGGACGAGTGCAGGCATGCCCGCCTCGGCGACAACGTCGCAATATGCTTCGGAGCGCTTATTACCTGGCATCCTCATGCGACTATTATTGCGAAGGCACAGAATGCGCGTGCAGCCGTCATCAATCAGGCGGCGCGTAGCGAGCTCTCCGATGCTATAGCTGTCGCTTGCAATCTGAACAGAACCCTCGCCAAGATCACAATCGATGCCAACCAAGCTCAAACCCATCTCGGCATACGCCTCGGCACCAATGTTGAGCGAATTAACGATAACGCCATCGACCATGTTGCGGCGGAGCATCTCGATATAGGAACGCTCGCGATCTGGTCGATTGGCACTATTGCACAGCAACATCTTGAAGCCGTTTTTTGCAAGCGTGCGCTCGACTGCCTGCACAACCTGAGCATGAAACGGACTACTCACGAAGGGGACGATCATGCCAATCAGATTAAGGCGGCCATTGAGCATGGCGCGGGCGATATCGTTAGGCGCGTAGTTAACGCGCTCCATGGCAGCGTGAACCTTATCGCGAGTCTCCTGGCTAATGTAACCACGGTTATTGAGAACGCGAGACACCGTAGTAGGCGAAACCCCCGCCACCGCAGCAACTTCCTTAATACCAGGCTTGCCAGCATCCTTAGAACGACCACCCTCGCGACCCATAAACCGCTCTCCCCCATCAGCAACACATGTCATTCGTTTTCACAGACCCCAGCATACCCCAACAACAGCCGGGAAACGGCATCCGCCCAACCAAGTAAACAGCACATTCAAAAAATAGTAGGTGAGTTCCGCCTAAAGGGTGACTCCGAAGGACCCCGCCTGGCCGGATTTGGGTTATTTTCCAAAACATCCCGCAGGACGCGAGAAGCCCCCGCCGCACGTAGTGCGCAGCGGGGGCTTCTCGCATATCCGAGGACGTTTTGGAAAATAACCCAAATCCGGCCCCAGCAATCCTGCAGGAGTTGAGTCCCTTTAGAACTTGTTGTGGAAGGTACGCGAAATGACCTCGTCCTGCTGCTCCTTGGTGAGCGTGTGGAAGTTCACGGCGTAGCCGGAAACGCGAATGGTCAGCTGCGGGTACTTCTCGGGGTGAGCCTGAGCGTCGAGCAGCGTCTCACGGTTGAAGACGTTGATGTTCAGGTGGTGGCCACCCTTCTCGGCGTAAGCGTCGAGCATGTGGACCAGGTTATCGGCCTGAGTCTCGGAAACTTCAGAAACCTTCATAATGTGTCTCCTTCGATTGATAGGCGCCGGCCGAAACCGGCGCGCTAATCAGTAATCGTTATTGTTAGTATAGCACTAACAATAGTTACTCGCCCAGCTGATCAAGGTCGATATCGCCAAAGAACACCTGGTCCTCCTTGCCGAGCGCACCCGGGATGATGGAGAAGGTGTTGGAGATGCCGTCCTGAGCATCGCGGAACGGGAGCTTGGAAACCGAAGACAGCGAAGCGATGGCGCCGTGGCTATCGCGCTTGTGCATGGGGTTAGCACCCGGGGCGAACGGCTGGCCAGCCTTGCGGCCGTCGGGCGTAGAGCCGGTCTTCTTGCCGTACACGACGTTAGAGGTGATGGTCAGAACCGAGGTCGTGGGCACGGAGTTGCGGTAGGTGTCGTTCATGCGGATGTACTCCATGAACTGGTGCACAACGTCGTGAGCGATCTGGTCGACGCGGTCGTCGTCGTTACCGTACTTGGGGAACTCGCCCTCGGTCTCAAAGTCGACAATGATGCCGTTCTCGTCACGGACGGGGTGGACCTTGGCGTACTTGATGGCGGACAGGGAGTCAGCCACAACGGAAAGGCCAGCAATGCCCGTAGCGAACCAACGATGCACGTGCTTGTCGTGCAGAGCCATCTGGATGCGCTCGTAGCAGTACTTGTCGTGCATGTAGTGAATGATGTTGAGGGAGTTGACGTACACGCCAGCGAGCCACTTCATCATGTCGTTGTACTTGGCCACAACGTCGTCGTAATCGAGCGTATCGCCCTCGACGGCACGGTACTTGGGGCCGACCTGCTTCTTGGAGACCTCGTCAACACCGCCGTTGAGTGCGTAGAGCAGGCACTTGGCCAGGTTGGCGCGGGCGCCGAAGAACTGCATCTCCTTGCCGATGCGCATGGAGGACACGCAGCAGGCGATACCGTAGTCGTCGCCGTGGTAGACGCGCATGAGGTCGTCGTTCTCGTACTGGATCGAGGAGCTGGCGACAGATGCCTTGGCGCAGAACTTCTTGAAGTTCTGCGGCAGACGGGTCGACCACAGAACGGTCATGTTGGGCTCGGGGCTGGTGCCCATGTTCTCGAGCGTGTGCAGGTAGCGGTAGCTCATCTTGGTAACGAGCGTACGGCCGTCGACACCCATGCCGCCGATGGACTCGGTGACCCACTGCGGGTCGCCGGTGAACAGGGCCTGGTACTCAGGGGTACGGGCAAACTTGACCATACGAAGCTTCATGATGAAGTGATCCACGAACTCCTGGATTTGCTCCTCGGTGAAGGTGCCGTTGGCAAGGTCGCGCTCAGCGTAGATGTCGATGAACGTGGAGGTACGGCCGATGGACATAGCGGCGCCGTTCTGCTCCTTGACGGAAGCGAGGTAGGCGAAGTACATCCACTGGATGGCCTCCTGCGTGTTGGTAGCAGGGTTGGAGATGTCGAAACCATAGGTCTCGGCCATCATCTTGAGCTCGCCGAGGGCGCGGATCTGCTCCTGCAGCTCCTCGCGATCGCGGATGTTGTCGGCGGTCATGACCGTCGGGGTGGAAGCCTTCTGGGCCTCCTTGTCCTTGATCAGGTAGTCGACACCGTACAGGGCGACACGACGGTAGTCGCCGATGATTCGGCCGCGGCCATAGCCATCGGGCAGACCGGTGATGATGTGAGCCGAGCGGCAAGCACGCATCTCGGGGGTGTAGACATCGAAGACGCCGGCGTTGTGGGTCTTGCGCTCGAAGGTGTAGCGCTCGACAACGTTCTCGTCGATCTTGTAGCCATGCTGGCTGGCAGCCTGGCAAGCGATACGGATACCGCCGTTGACGTGCAGGGCACGCTTGAGCGGCTTGTCGGTCTGGAGGCCGACGATGGTCTCCTTCTCGCGATGGGCGTTATCGATGTAGCCAGCGGGATGGCTCACGATACCCGTGACGGTCTTGGTGTCCATATCGAGGACGCCGCCCTGCTCACGCTCCTTGAGCAGCAGGTCGAGAACCTCGCCCCACAGCTCCTTGGTACGCTCGGTCGGGCCGGCGAGGAACGACTCGTCGCCCTCGTAGGGGGTGTAGTTCTTCTGGATGAAGTCTCGGACGTCAACCTCTCCCGTCCAGATGCCTTCCTTGAAGCCTTCCCATGCCTCCTGCATTGTGTAACCACGCTCCTAGTTACGTGTAATGCGGCGCTCTCTCACACCGCTGCTTATTGAATTCTTGAATGTTCGACTTGCACGACCGGCTTCTTCCGTTCTTCACCGCACGTTGGTGCAGGGAAAAACGTTTGTCCACCTTGGCGCTGCAACCCAAAACCCAAGATTTCACCCGTCTGAGAAGGATAACATAGCCACCCTCTCCATCTGGGCTGTTATATGTTTCTTTTTTTATAACATAAGAGCGTTTTTGACAAATCCGCAGGAAATGCGAGCGCGGGCAGATACCGTTCACCGAATTGTCTGATATTTCCCCTTGCCTTTATACGCCTGTCGCTCTAGCTGTTATGCCAGCTTTAGCAGGGTAAAGTGACTCAGAGACTCTGGCGACAGCAGGGCGGCCACGAAGGAATATCCCCCGTGACCGCCCTGAAGCGTTGGCTTGTTGCGAGCGTTGAGTTGTCGCGCGTGGCGTTACGCGGCAGCGGCAGCCTTGTCGGTCGCGGCTTTTTTGCTGCTCTACTTGCCCTCAAAATGCTTGTAGCACCAGCTGGTTACCAGCGGGGTGAGGATGGCCGTCACGATAGCGCAGGCAGCAACCTGTGCCGTCGCCGTCGCGAGCACCGCGCCGCCGTACATAGCCTCGTTGACGCTTGCCATGGCGGCAGGCGTGGCAACATTGGCGCCGGCGCAGCTCGAGATTGCCGCACCTGCGACACCCGTGCCGCCGGTAAGCTTATCGACCGCAATAGTGGGGATAGCAAAGACCACCGAGCAGATCACACCAAGCAAAATGCCGGGAAGACCGCCGTTGATGAGCTGGCCAAAAGTCATGGTCGAACCCATGGCAAAGAAGACGAGCACGATGATGGCGGACAGCGCCGGGGCCATCATCTTTTTAAAGCTGGGGAACAGGTTGCCCAGGATAATGCCAACGACGATCGGCAGGATGGCGCCCACAAGCGACCAGCCGATGGGAGCCTGGCCGGCAGCGCCGAGCACGATCATCGTGACCGGAGGACCGACGACCAGCGTGGTAATGGCAACGGCGCCGCGCTCGGCCTCGTTGCCCATGGTGCCCATCAGGCCAGCGTACATGGCGTTGTTGGCACCCGTGCAGGCAGCCAGCATCACCATAGCCGAGATGCCAAACAGGTTGTCGTTGAACACATAGAGAATGAGCAGCGACACGGCGATGACCACGATCTGTTTAATGGCGATGATGATGGCACCGCGGGCAGCAGCGGCGGGGGCGCTCTTAAACGAAATCGTCGTGCCGACGATGAGCAAGAAGGCACCCACGAGCGGGCTTGCACCCTGCTGCGTCATGCCGAGCGTAAAACTACCGAGCGTCTTGAACAGGTCGGGGAATAGCGTGTTGAGCAGGCAGCCCAACAAAAGCGGCACCAGAATATTGGCACCCGGGATGGAGGACATCTTAAAGAACGGCTCCTTGGCCGCCGGCGCCTCCACCGCGGTTGATTCACTCATATATATCTCCTTTTGATGCGTGCGGGTTGTTGTCGCACGCGGCTACATCAGAAAGAAGGCGACGGTCCCGAGTCGCAGGGGCCGTCGCCGAACTATTGCCGCGGGGTATTACCCGTCCAGGACGATACCGCCATCGCAGTCGCCGATCTCGCCGTTCACGAAGCTGGCGAGGTCGGAAGCGAAGAACAGCACCATCTGCGCCGGCTCGCTTGCCTGGGCGGCGCGGCCCAGAGGGATACCGTTGATGATGCGCTGGGAGTTCTCGTCAGAAAGAATCGAGGTCATATCGGTGAGCGTGAGCGACGGGCACACGGCGTTGCAGCGGATGCCGAACTTGCCGCCCTCCTTGGCAACTGCCTTGGTCAGGCCGTTGACGCCGGCCTTGGAGCTGGCGTAGGCCGCGGTGCCGAGCAGCCCGCCGCCGATCTTGCCGGCCACGGAGCTCACGTTGACGATGGTGCCGGCATGGGCCGCCTTAAAGTGCGGGTACACGGCGTTCATCATGGTAAAGGTACCGTTGAGATTGATGTCGATGGTGCGGCGCCACTCGGTGTCGTCGATCTCGTCGAACTTCTTGGTGCTGATGACGCCGGCGCAGTTGATCAGAATGTTGGTCTGAGGCAGATCGGCGAAAATCTGCTCGACAGTCTCGCGCGCCTTGGGTGCATCGGCGACATCGAGCTGATAGAACTTGTTGCCCTCGCCGAGTTCGGCCACTGCGGCCTCGCCCTTAGCGGCGTTCCTTGCGATGAGCGCGACGTGTCCGCCGCCCTCCACGATACCCTTGGCGATCTCGAGGCCAATGCCCTGAGTGCCGCCGGTAACGATCGCGGTTTTACCCGTGAAGTCAAATGCCATGACTCCAACCCCCTTTATTTTGGTGTCTCCTTGCGGGAAGTTGGAGCATCGCACGTGGCGATAAATGAGTCCCAGTCGTCATGGTGGTGACAACCCCTCGCCTAACCGCGTGCATCATAGTTCTTTGGAACGTTTCAGTAATTGAAAAATTTGAATTGTTTATACGACCTTTATATCGCACAGCCTCCGGTAGATTTTTGGGACATGCCTAGAAATCTATCGATTATGGCGCACGTATAGGGGTATCATCTTTCACCAAAAATGGTTTCTAGTGTTAGGGGTTTTCAGTGGAAGGTACCGATTTCCACGAGCTTGGACGCCAGCTCTTTCTCGAGTTTGGCAGCCTGCACCAGCGCGTTTCGCGCTTTACGGACCAGGCTTTGAGCGGCGAGATGGCCGTTATGCGCGCCCTTTTGCTCGCCGGCGGCTCGCTCACGCCGAGCGAACTTGCCGACAAGGCATGGGTCTCGAGCGCCCGCATCGCCAATATCCTGCGCGCCCTCGAGGCCAAGGGTTGGGTCGAACGCGAGCACTCAAAGACCGACCGCCGTCGCGTACATGTGACCGTGACCGACAAGGGTCGTCAAGACCTTGAAATCAAGCGTCGGGAGTTTGAGGACCGCGCTGCGGCATTCCTCGAGCAGCTCGGCGAAGCAGATACCAACGAGTTGGTGCGCCTGCTTCGACGCACCAATCAGATCATTGACCACAACCAAGAAAGGAGAGATGCCGAGTGAGGATTCTCAAGCTCTTTAAGAGGCATGTGCTGGCACTGCTTGCGGCTATCGTGCTCATCGTGATCAGCTGTAACGCCGACCTGGCGCTACCCACGTATATGAGCGACATCGTCGACGTGGGTGTGCAGCAGGGAGGCATCGCTTCGCCCGTGCCCGACACCATCCGCGCCGACGCGCTCGACGACCTTGAGCTCTTTATGAGCGCCAAGGACGCCAAAACGGTGGAGGCCGCGTTTGGCAAGGCCGACCAGAATGGCATTCGCACGTACCAGGGCACCGAGGACGAGCGCGCTGACGGCAGCAAGCTTGCCAACATCATGAGCCTGCCCGAGACCGTCGTTCTGTCCCTCAACCAGGGTATCGACCCCGATTCCATGGACGACATGACCGGCACGAGCGACACCGGCGACGGCGCCCAGCAGTCCATGCCCACCCCCGAGCAGATGGCGGCCATGACGCCCGAGCAGCTCGCCGAGATGCAGCAGAAGGCCGCAGCCGCACAGGAAATGCAGGCGCAGATTGACGCCGACGGTGGCAAGATCACCATGGCAAGCTTGCGTCTGGGCGTCGAGGGCGGCCTGATCGACCAGAGCAAGCTTGTCGACGGCGCCAACGAGATGGCCGACAAAATGGGCTCCATGTCGGGCTCCATCGTCACCCAGCGCGCCGTGACCTACGTGCAGGACGAGTACAAGGCGCAGGGCATCGACCCCGCCGACGTGCAAAATGCCTACCTGAGCCACATGGCGACCACGATGTTCGGCCTGTGCCTGGTGTCGCTCGTCGCCACCATCCTGACCGGCGCCGTGGCATCGCGCACCGCCTGCTCCATCGCCCGCGACCTGCGCCGCGAGACCTTCAACAAGGTCATGCACTTCTCGCCTGCCGAGGTGGGCAAGTTTAGTCAGGCCTCGCTCATCACCCGCTGCACCAACGATATTCAGCAGATCCAGATGGCCGCGACCCTGTTTATCCGCATGTGCCTTATGGCCCCTGTAATGGGCGTCGTCGCCGTTATGCGCGTCCTGGCCAACCACACCGGCCTGGAGTGGACCATCGCCGTGGCCATCATCGCGGTGTCGGCCGTCGTCGGCGTGCTCATGGGTCTTACCATGCCCAAGTTCAAAAAGATGCAGAGCTTTGTGGACCGCGTGAACCTTACCGCCCGCGAGCTGCTCGACGGCCTTATGCCCATCCGCTCGTTCAACCGCGAGGAGCATGAACTCGAGCGTTTTGATGCGGCATCGCTCGACCTGATGACCACGCAGCTCTACACCAACCGAGCCATGAGCTTTATGATGCCGCTCATGATGCTCGTCATGAACTGCGTCACCGTGCTCATTGTCTGGTTTGGCGCGCAAGGCGTGTCCGACGGCGTGATGCAGGTTGGCAACATGATGGCGTTTATCTCCTACACCATGCAGATCGTCATGGCGTTTATGATCCTCACCATGGTATCGGTCATTCTGCCCCGCGCCGAGGTTGCCGCCGAGCGCGTGGAGGAAGTCATCACCTGCCCCACCAGCATCAACGACCCCGTCTCGCCCAAGCTGCCCGCAGCCAGCGCGCCGCGCGGCGAGCTGTGCTTCCGCGACGTGAGCTTCCAGTACCCCGATGCCCGCGCCGATGTGATCAGCGGCGTGAACTTCACCACGCACGCCGGTCAGATGCTCGGCATCATCGGCTCCACGGGCTCCGGCAAGTCCACGCTCGTGCAGCTGATCCCGCGCCTGTACGACGTCACGGGCGGCAGCATTTCGCTCGACGGCGTCGACGTGCGCGACATGACCCTCTCCGAGCTGCGTCGCCGCATTGGCTATATTCCGCAGCAGGGCCGCCTGTTCTCGGGCACCGTCGAGAGCAACCTCAAGTTTGCCGGCGACATAGTGAGCGACAAGGATATGCACGAGGCCGCGCGCATCGCCCAGGCCGAGGACTTTATCGCCGAGCGCGAGGGCGGCTACGACTCCCCCATCAGCCAGGGCGGCTCCAATGTTTCGGGCGGCCAGCGCCAGCGCTTGGCCATCGCCCGCGCTTTGGCCAAAAAGCCCGAGGTCGTGGTATTCGACGATTCGTTTAGCGCGCTCGACTACAAGACCGACGCGCGCCTGCGCGAGGAGCTCGCCAAAAACGTCACCGACGCCGCACTCGTGGTCGTGGCCCAGCGCATCGCGACCATCATGCACGCCGACCAGATCATCGTGCTCGACGACGGCCACGTGGTGGGCACCGGCACGCACGAGGAGCTGCTGCATGGTTGCCCGGCGTATCTGGAGATCGCGCAGTCGCAGCTTTCTGCCGAGGAGCTGGGGCTTACCCAAGAAGAGATTGCAGCCGTTATGGAAGGAGGCGAGCGCTAATGGCAGACGAGACCAAGACTCAGATTCCCAAACCCACCCGTCAGCGTGGGCCCATGGGCCGCATGGGCGGCATGGGCCGCGGCGAGAAGGCCAAGGACTTTAAGGGCACCATAAAGCAGCTGCTCGGCTATATCGGGCAGCACAAGATTGCCGTGTTCGCCGCCGTCGCCTTCGCCGTGTGCTCGGTCATCTTTAACATTGTGGGACCCAAGGTGCTCGGCCAGGTTACGACCAAGCTGTTCGAGGGCCTGGTCGCCAAGGTCAACGGCACCGGCGATGTCGACTTTGATTGGATCGCCAAGACGCTCGGCTTTTTGCTCTGCCTGTATCTGGCGAGCTCTGCCTGCAGCCTGATCCAGGGCTGGCTCATGACCGGCGTCACGCAAAAGATCTGCTACCGCATGCGCAAGGAGATCGCCGCCAAGATCGCTGTCGTGCCGATGAGTTATTTCAACGGTCACAGCAAGGGCGACGTGCTCAGCCGCATCACCAACGACGTCGACACGCTCGGCCAGTCGCTCAACCAGAGCGTGACGCAGCTCATTACGTCCGTCACGCAGATTATCGGCGTGCTCGTCATGATGCTGTCGATCAGCCTGCCGCTCACCGGCGTCACCGTGCTCACGCTGCCGGCCGCCGCGATTATCCTGGCCGTAATGATTCACTTCTCGCAGCCGTACTTCCGCGAGCAGCAGCAGGTCCTGGGTACCGTCAACGGCATTATCGAGGAGGATTTTGCCGGTCAGAACGTCATCCAGGTGTTCGACCGCGCCGAGGCCTCGATCGAGGAGTTCGACCGCCAAAACGACCGCCTGTTTATTAGCGGTTGGCGCTCGCAGTTCCTGTCGGGCCTGATGATGCCGCTCATGAGCCTGGTGGGCAACATGGGCTATGTGGGCGTTGTCGTGGTGGGCGCGCAGCTCGCGCTGACCGGTAACGCCACGCCCGGCGATATTCAGAGCTTCATCCAGTACGTGCGCAACTTTACGCAGCCGGTGCAGCAGCTGGGCAACGTGAGCAACACGATGCAGTCGATGGCCGCCGCCACCGAGCGCGTGTTTGAGTTCTTGGCTGCCCCCGAGGAGGAGCAGAAGGCCGACGCGCAGATTCCCGAGGCGCGCCCTGGTCACGTGGAGTTCGACCACGTCAAGTTCGGCTACACGCCCGACAAGACCATCATCCACGACTTTAGCTGCGAGGCGCAGCCCGGCCAGACCATTGCCATCGTCGGTCCCACCGGTGCCGGCAAGACCACGCTCATCAAGCTGCTGCAGCGCTTCTACGATGTGGACGGCGGCTCACTGCGCGTCGAGGGCATCGATGTGCGCGACTGGGACCGCGCGGCGCTGCGCGGCGAGTTCGCCATGGTGCTGCAGGATACCTGGCTGTTCAACGGCACGATCCGCGAGAACATCCGCTACGGACGCCCCGATGCGACCGACGCCGAAGTCGAGGCCGCTGCACGCGCCGCCCGCTGCGACCACTTCATTCATACGCTTGCCGGTGGGTATGACTTCATGATCAACGAGGAGGGCACCAACCTTTCGCAGGGCCAGCGCCAGCTCGTGACCATCGCCCGCGCCATTTTGGCCGACCGTCCGGCGCTGATTCTGGACGAGGCGACCTCCAACGTGGATACCCGCACCGAGGAGCTTATCCAGCGCGCCATGGATGCGCTGATGCAGGGCCGCACGAGCTTTGTCATCGCGCACCGCCTGTCCACGATCCGCAACGCCGACGTGATCCTGGTGATTCGCGACGGCGATATCGTCGAGAAGGGCACGCACGACGAGTTGCTCGCCCAGGGCGGCTTCTACGCCGACCTGTACAACTCGCAGTTCGACGAGGCGGCGTAAAAACCAGCGGCAAACAACCGCAACGCCCAGAAAACGGGGGCGCAGGATAACCTGCGCCCCCGTTTTACATCCGTAGCACTCAAATCCCCTCCCCTGGAGGCCCGATTGACAGCCCCTCCTGAACCCTGTGGTCAAAAAAAGGTCAAATATGAGTACTGTCACCTTTTTAGTAGCAGCCAAAACCGCCTCAAATGACCACGTTGTGGCCTCTATACGCCTTCAAATTAATCAAAACGCCCGTTAGCGGGCTTCTGTGTGCCAACGCTAATGAACATATTATCCATTATGTCTATTATCTCGCTAGACTGATATGATACTACGCTAGCAACAGTACTCATATTTGGCATTTTTTGCCCACCGGGCATGGAGAGCGCCAAAGATCTGACAATGCCAGCAACCAGACCGCATGCTGGTGCATGGGGGTCAGGTTAATCTGCACCAACTTGGCGCAAAGTAACCTGACCCCCATGCACCAAAACCTTGACAAGGAGTGTCCCCAAATGCCGGCACATAGGGAACGTCCCCATCTGCCGATATAGGACCAGGATAACGCCGCAGGTTGAGCATAAGCCAGCGAAAACGCCCCTAAGCGAGCAAGGTGACGTGAAAGAGGAGGGAAGCGTACTTTGGTACGCGACCGACGATTGAACGTCAGATTGCCGCTTAGGGGCGTTTGCAGCGTCGAGCCGTTACGCGGTTTGGTAAAACCGCGTAACTAAATACGTTCCGCGATCTCATGGATGAGGTAGTCGGTCTTTTCCCAGCCCAGGCACGGGTCGGTGATCGACTTGCCAAAGACGCCGCCGTCGACCGGCTGGTTGCCGTCCTCCAGGTAGGACTCGATCATAAAGCCCTTGACCAGCTTGGAGATGGACTCGTTGCGGCGGCAGCTGTCGAGGACCTCCTTGCAAATGCGGTACTGCTCCAGCGGACGCTTGCCCGAGTTGTCGTGGTTGCAGTCGATGACCGCCGCCGGGTTGGCGTAGCCAGCGTGCTCGGTGTAGCGCTCGGCCAGACGCTCCAGGTGCTCATAATGGTAGTTGGGGTAGGTGCGACCATCGAGGCCGATGTAGCCGCGCATGACGGCGTGCGCGAGCGGGTTGCCGTCGCACTCGACCTCCCAGTTACGGAAGATAAAGCTCTGATGGGCCTGAGCAGCGTAAATGGAGTTAAGCATGACGGTGGTAGAGCCGGCGGTGGGGTTCTTCATGCCCACGGGCACCGAAATGCCGCTCGACACCAGACGATGCTCCTGGTTCTCGACCGAGCGCGCACCCACGGCGACGTAGCTCAGCAGGTCGACGAGGTACTGGTAGTTGGAGGGATAGAGCATCTCGTCGGCGGTAAAGAAGCCCGTCTCCTCGATGACGCGCAGGTGCATATGGCGGATGGCCTTGACGCCCTCGAGCAGGTCGTCGGGAGCCTCGGGGTCGGGGTTATGCAGCAAACCCTTGTAACCGGTGCCCTTGGTGCGCGGCTTGTTGGTGTAGACACGCGGGATGATGATGAGCTTGTCCTTGACCTCTTCGGCGGTCTTGGCCAGGCGGTTCATGTACTCGAGGACCGAATCCTCGCGGTCGGCAGAGCACGGGCCAATGATGAGCACCTTGCGCGCGTCCTCGCCGGTAAAAACCTTGGCAACCTCGGCATCGAATGCCTGCTTCTTGGCGGTAAGCTCGGCAGAAAGCGGCATTTCCTCGCGGATCTCCATGGGGATCGGCAGCCTACGTTTGAATTCCATGGCCATACGGGGCCTCCTTGATCAATCGACGGAAACAATTGGCGAATTCTCGAATGCTCGGCATTATCCGCTGTCGCACGCTAAAGTGCAAGCATAGTCGTTTAAGAACGTCCCCAATGACCACTCCTCCGTCCCCGAGGGATTGGGAGTCGTCTGCCGAATGATTGATGCGGCGGCGCTTCGGCCATGTCACACTCAGAGATGGCCTGACCCAACTTGGAAGGAGCCTTCATGAGCCTTGACAACGTAACCCTGCGCGCCGCCGCACTCGACGACCTGACAGGCATCGCCGCCATCTATAACCAGCTGTGGTGCAATACGCTGCGCAACCGCGGTGACGTCGAAGCTGCCGATTTCTGCGCGCGGTTTAACATCGCCATGCAGCTGCAGCGCTCCCCCATCGCGCTCGTTGCCGAAGCCGAGGGCCGTATCATCGCAGCCTGCTGCATCGGCATCTTCGAGGACGGCAAGCCACGTACCAACCCAACCTGGAAGCCTTGCTACGACGAGATGTTTGCCCAGGCGACCGAGATGGCAAAGACCGCCGATGCCAAACTCGAGGGTTCGCTCTTTGGCGACAGCCGCGAGAAGGCCACGGCCGACCGCTTTGCCGCCACGGGCAACGAGTATGCCCAGGGTCAGCTCAACCTCAACATCATCGTGCCCGAGTGGCAGGGAAAGGGACTCGGCCGCGCACTTATCAACTTTGCGCGCTCCGAGCTCGCCAAAGCCGGTTGCAGCAAGTTCTTCTTGATGAGCGACTGCAATTCCGACTGGCAGTTCTACGAGCATCTCAACATGAAACGCATCCTGGAGGACCACAGTCAGGACACTGGCGATGGTTTTATCGTCTATATGTACGGAGGCGACACCCAGGATTAACCTGCGTGTCGCCTGACGGGCTTTCTCCAAGACAGCCCGAGTCAATCTCAACTAAGACGAGCCAACAGGGCGCGCTCACCTCGACAATAGGGGCATTCACCCTGCGACGAGTGGTAGAAGTGGTACAGATGGCCATGCGCACACTCGATTGTCTCGGAAAGATACCGGTCGAGCAGGCGCGCCCACGTGCGTGCGTCTAAACGCTCTTCCGGCTTACCAAAGAGCGATCGACAGAATGCCTCGCCCATAAGGCCGCCAAAATCATCGAGTCTAAGGGCGTAATCCGGAATAGCGTATCCAATCGAGGTCCCAATAAACGGACTCTGACCATTGCGAATACAGGTGTTGAGCGACGGTGCCGGCGGAATGTCATCGTCATCCAGATCATAGAAATCTAAGTCCAGATCACCCGAATAGGGGTGAACTCCGCGGTTGAGCATCTTGAAGATATGGACTGCCAGCCCAAAATCGTCCGTCTGAGGCGTAAACACCGGAGCCTTCGTGGCGGCTGCCAAGCCCTCAAAATCGCCGATACCAGTCGACTCCATGAGCTTGAGCACCTCGGGCGCAATAAAGCCGGGTGCTGCGCAGCTGGTTCCATGCGTCTCATCCGAAAGGGTAAAGCTATACGAATCGGTATCGAGAAGCTCAAGGCTTCCTTGTTCGTCGACAAGAAAATTGCGAGGGTTCCAGTCGCCCACAGTAATACCGATGTCGTGGAGCCCCGCGGTGAGCTTGCACAGATCGTCAAAACCCGGTCGAAGGCTGATGCGCCCGCCGGTGCCGCCTGGAGAATTGCGGCGGCCGCACGCTCCATCTTGGCAAGATTTGTATAGAGCCGGGTGACCGACTGTTTGTATCCCTTGGCATAATTTGGCACAAGCAGGACTTTATCACCGTGGCGACAGTAGCGCACACCGCCCAGGAGATGAATGAGCTCGGGGCAGTCGCAGCGCATAAGCTCTACCAGCGCCTTGATGGTATCCATGCCTGCGTGCGCCGAGACCTCGCAGCCCTTCTGTCCGTTGAGCACACACTCGAGCAGCGTATCGTATGCGCGTTGGGCTTCGGGAGCCAGATGCGCCCTGTTAAACATGCCCTCGGGTCGCACGTTCCCCTTCGAATCGATCATACAAGCCCCCAATCTGGTCTGTTTTTCCAGATTGTGAGCCCGCACGCCCAGGCCGACCGTCCCGCCGTTCAGCTGAAACCACCACCTGCCAAAAAGGGACAGGTTTATTTTGCTAGGTTTTATCTGGGCAAACGTCAAGCCATCACACAAAAATCCGCCGGCCATTGAAGCCGACGGACTTTCACGTGTGGATAATCAAACCCTGTTCGCCATGGAACTCCTATTTACAGCGCGCCTTAGGCTGCTGCTGAGTAATGCAATGAATGTTGCCGCCGCCATAGATAACCTCGCGCGTCATGATACCGATGACTTCGCGGTCCGGATAGGCAGCCTGGATGTCCTTGAGCGCCTGGGCATCGTTGGGATCGCCAAACTGCGGCACGAGCACTGCTCCGTTGATGGGCAGGAAGTTGAGGTAACTTGGCTCGAAAGCGTCCTCAGGAGTACGGGGCAACACACCCTCGACAGGATCGATCGTGCTGGCCTCCTCCTCGGTCATATAGACGGAGGTTGCGGGCATGATCACCTTGTGCACCTTGAGCTTGCGCCCACGGGCATCGGTCGCCTCGGAGAGCGTCTTGTATGCTTCCTGGCACTCCTTGTAAAACTTATGGTTGGAATCGTCGGTCCACATGCAGCAAACCTCACCGGGGGCACTGAAACACGCGACGTCATCGACATGACCGTTGGTCTCGTACGGATCGATGCCGTCCTTGATCCAGATGACTTTCTCGATGCCAAGATACTGGGCGAGCTTCTCCTCGATTTGCTCTTTGGTGTACTGCGGGTTGCGGTCCTCGTTGAGCAGACACATCTCGGTCGTCACGACGGTGCCCTGGCCGTCACAGTTGAACGAACCGCCTTCGAGGATGTAGTCCTCGGGACGATAGCGGTCGACCTGCTCGAGCTGTGCCACCTGCAGGCCAATGGAAGCGTCCTTGTCCCACGGGAAGTACAGGCCGTCGATGAAGCCGCCGTAGGCGTTAAAGTGGAAATGCGAGAGCGCAACGTCACCCTTATCGTTGACGAGGAACGCCGGGCCGGGGTCACGGATCCAGCTGTCGTTGTACTCCATGTGGATAACGCGCACGTTCTCAACGCCATCGAAGATCTCACACACCGCAGGGAAGTCCTCGGCGTTGACGCCCACGGTGATGGGCTGGAAGCGTGCAACGGTCTTGATAATCTCGGTGAAGACCTTCTGTGCCGGCTTAGCGCCGCAGCGCCACACATCGGAACGGTGCGGCCACAGAATCCAAGTGCGCTCCTGCTCCTCATACTCGCCGGGCATATAGAACCCGTCCTTCTTGGGCGTGGACTCACTCTCGTAGATGGTCTTCATTTCCAAGCTCCCTTTCTCGGTGCTTTTAGTTGACAAGACCATAATGCCGCCGCACCAAGATGCTCTCAATGGCCCCTCGGGCCCCTTTCAGTGACCGGCGGGATACCGTTCGCTGACCTAAAGTTCTAGTCAGGCCGAGAACATGACATACTGGGTTCCATAATGGAAAGGACGCCCTATGCCCCCATGCAATAAACAGCAGGCTATTGAGCTCGACAGTACGACTTGGACCGCTCTCAACGAGCTCGCGCTCGCAATTCATGCAGCACGCGATGTCGATATGCTGCAAAAAGAGACCCTCGAGGAAACGACAGGGCTCGTGCCCCATCGGATCGCCATGTTCGACCTGATCGAAATGGCGGGCAGTGATGTCCCGCGCTACGTCCATCCCGCATGCCGCGGAATGGACGACCGCGCGCTGAGCGACTACTACGACCGCTACGCCGCGATGGACTATACAACATGGAGCTTTGACCTACATAAGGTCGGCGTCTATCGCGACCTCGATCTCGTCGACGTCGAGCGGCGTGATGCCACTCCCATCTATCGCAAATGGATGGAACCGCAGGGCGTCTACTTTGGCTGCACGGCAACGCTCGCGCACAACGACAACCCGCTGGGAAGCATCACGCTGTTTCGCGAGCGCACGGCCGGAGACTTCACCGACACCGAGCTCGCAATCCTGCTCGAAGTCGCTCGGCACGCGAGCATCGCACTCGGTAACCTCTACCCAGGTGGCATTAAACTCTCCCAGACCGAAGACACAAACCAACTGAATGCCTTCATCGAAGAGCACAATATCCAACCGCGCGAAGCCGAAGTCATGCGACTCATGCTTGACGGCAAAACGAACAAACAAATGGCAAACGAGCTATTCATAAGCGAGTCAACCGTCAAGAAGCACGTCAACGCCATCTATCGCAAGCTCGGCGTCAGCAACCGCCTGGGCCTTATGACTGCCGCGCAAAACATCCTGCGATGAAAAAGGGCGCCCTCCATGCGGAGAACGCCCTTTGATTTCGCCATTTGAATGAGGAGCGACCCTAGACTACGCAATGAGCCCATTCAGGCGCTTTTGCTCCTTTGCAGCAAGCGCGATGGAAACCAGGCCGGTAATGGCATCGGCTGCAACCAAGGCAATCCAAACGCCCTGCGCACCCATCATGCCGCCAAGCAAGTACATGAG
Source organism: uncultured Collinsella sp. (assembly GCA_934667065.1). Lineage (GTDB taxonomy): Bacteria > Actinomycetota > Coriobacteriia > Coriobacteriales > Coriobacteriaceae > Collinsella. The sequence goes on along the minus strand of CAKULD010000006.1, from coordinate 16,988 downwards.
TGGCACGGAGCAAATCACGTAACGGAGCAGGCCGCAGAACGTGGCGACGCCGACCTTCTCGACCGCCTGATAATACATGGACATGGTCATGGCAAGGTACCCAAGCGCGACGGCCAGGACCACGATGCGTGTAGCGCTGGCAGCGACCTCGACAAGCGCCGGGTCGGAGCCCGCAAAGAACGCGCAGACCGGCGTGGCTGCGGCCCACAGGACGGCAGTGACGATAAGCAGCACCACAATCTGAAACTTGAGTGTGCAGGAGAGCGTCTCCTTGAGTCGAGCCCATGCCTTAGCGCCAGCGTTGAAGGCAGCAATGGGTTGCAGGCCATAGGAGAAGCACTGAGCAACCATCATGGTGATGTAGAGGATGTAGCCATTGATCACGCCGAAAGCAGCAATGTAGAGCGAACCCATGTCACCTCCGAGCGTGCCGAGCAGCGAGTTGGCAACAGTATTGAAAATGAACGTCGCGGCCTGGACCAGGAAGAACGGGAAGCCGATCTTAACGATCTGTCCGCAGATACCCATGTCGAGCTTGAGATCGGCCGGGTTGATCTGGAGCTGGGACTTCTTGCCGCCCACATACCAGAAGATACCGATGGCCCAAATGCCAATGGACAGGCCGTAGTACACACCGGCGCCCATGACGCCAAGCTTGAGCACGAAGGTCGACAGCGCGAGCCAGCAGATGGCAACGATGGCAGAGACGGTCATGAGGTTTGCCTGGATCTGGACCTTCTCATCGACGCGCATGACGGCAGTGATCATCTGGCCGATGACCGTGAGCGGCAACAGCACGGCAAACGTGCGCACACCGGCAACCGTGTCAGCCATGATGTCGGGCGTGGCACCAAAGAACGCACAAATAGGCTCAGTGAAGACTGCCATCACGACAGCAAGCAGGACCGAAACGATCGTCGTGAGCCAGAAACCCTGACTAAACGCCTTACTCGCGCCCTTAACATCGCCGGCGCCGAGCAGGTTGCCTACCACGGCTGGCACGCCCGTACCGAAGAGGTTGCCGAAGGCCAGATTGATGTACTCGACAGACATGATGATCGAGACGCAGGCCAGGCCGTGAGAGCCCAAGCCCCAGCCCATCACGAGACCCTCGAGCACGACCATGATGATCTGGGCGAGCATGCCCTGACCGGTCACAATTGTGTAGCGGCGCACGAGTTCTGGAATCGGCTTTGAGGCGAGCTCATGCTCCTCCTCGACGACAGCGGTTGTTTCTTCTGCCATGGTTCTCCCCTTTCCTTGAGAGATTGAAAGACTGTGGGGTTACTTCTCGTAGACGACCTTGCCGGCGATCACCGTAAGCTCGGCCGTGGCACCGAGGACCTCCGCCGGCTCGCAGGTAAAGAGGTTGCGATCGAGTACACAGATGTCGGCCTGTTTGCCGCAAGCGAGCGTGCCGATACGGTCCTCGGCATGCATGGCATAGGCGCTGCCATAGGTGTAAGCGCGCAGGGCCTCAGCCATCGTGATGCGCTCCTCGGGGAACCAGCCTTCGGGATTCGAACCGTCCTCGAGCATGCGCCAGACCGCGCCATAAACCTCTTCCATGGGCTCGAGTCCCACGACGGGGAAATCAGAGCCCAGATGCACGTTCGCACCGCTTGCGAGCAGGCTGTGGATCGGCCAGGAGAGCGAAGCGCGCTCGGGACCAACAGCATCGTCCTTGGCGAGGTCAGCCATATCGAGAAGCATATGCCACGGCTGCATGGCCGGACTTACGCCGAGCTCGGCGTAGCGCGGCAGGTCCTCGGGCTGAACGGTCTCGTTGTGCTCCATCGAATGGCGGCACCCCTGCTTTCCATAGAGTCGTTCGCCCTCTTCGAAGCAGTCGAGGACAAAGCGCACAGAGCGGTCGCCGATCGCATGGATACGCGTATCAACACCCCACTCAAGCGCCTTGAGCATAGCGGCACGCACATGCTCGGGCTCCTCAGCTGGCTCGCCACAGGTCTCGGGAGCATTGGCATAGGGCTCGAGCATCCAAGCAGTATGATCGGAACACACGCCGTCGATGAACTGCTTAAAGCCATGCCACTCGACCTGCGTGCCCGGGAAGTCGTATTTAGCTCGAATTTCCTCGAGTGTCATGGTCTCGTTCTCAAAAAGGTCTGTGTACATGAACACGCGTAACGGCAGTTCACCCTTACCGTTGAGCTCTGCAAGCACCTTGTAGGGGTTGTCCATGCTCACGAAGGTCGGATTAACCATGCCGACGGTCGTAATACCGAGAGCGTTGGCGCGGTGTGCGGTCTTGGCAAAGGAGGCATCGACCACTTCGGGGGCAGGGTCGTATACCTCGTCCATAAAAAGGGCACCGGCGTTGTTCGAGAAAACCCCCGTGAGGTTGCCGTCCGCATCCTTGAGAATCTTGCCACCCGTAGGATCAGGCGTCTCGGCGGTAATGCCGACTTTCTCGATAGCGCAGGTATTGGCACTAAACGTATGCATGTCAACCTGCTGCAGAAATACCGGACGGTCGGAGATGTATTTGTCAATCATCGCGGCCGTGGGCATCTCGGGCACATCCCACTGGAACTGAATGATTTGGCAGCCCACAATCCACTCGTTGCTCGGGTGGCTTTCGGCAAATGCCTGAACACGCTCCATGCACTGCTCGAAGCTCGTGCAATCGATAAGATTGACGGCGAAATCGGGATCGGTCATAAAGGCGCCCTGTGCAAAATGCGTATGCGAATCGATGATGCCAGGCATGACGAGCTTATCGCCATAGTCGCGCACCTCGGTATCGGGCCCGATAAAAGCGTCAAGGTACTTATCCTCGCCGCACGCAACAATCCTGTCACCCGCGACGGCAACGCCACCCTTGAACGGGGCCAGTCCGTCACCAGTGAACACAGCATTACTTTTGATGACTAAATCCGCTTTGTCCATATGAGCCTCCTCAGACGTTACAGGACAATGGATGAGCGCCTCAATACGGCGCGCACAATCGGTGAGGGAGCATTTGCCGCCCCCTACGTGACACGTGCCTACAGGCGGTTGGGCGCCTGTCCTGCGCCCTACACCCCGCGTCAACACCCATTGACGCACCTCTTGCATGAGCTGCCAAGATGGAGCCGAGCGAACGGCTGGGTTAAGGAGGTTTACACGCTTGAACAGGTATTTTGTTGTCTTGGTTTATTACCGCTTCATTACGCTAAACGGTCTGCGATGTACTGCCGACCAAACCTATTGAGCCCTACGATCGCCAGAACGCCTCAATCAAGTCGTCGCGCGTCTTGACCTCGCTCTTAACGTAAATGCGATGCAGATGAGCCTTAACGGTGCCAGGACTAATCACGAGTTCATGAGCAATATTTTGAACATCAAGTCCACGCAACACGAGCGTTAGCACCTCTTGCTCTCGCTTCGAAAGCCCATGCCCATCCGAAAAAATCACGACGCGCGAGACGAGGTCATCCTGAGCATCACGACGTTCCATCGCCACATCCTCATCAGCCCGAGGATGGCGCGAAAACACGCGTAGGATGTGGCTGAACTGTTTGAAGAGCTGAATAGCTGCAGCTATATATAGCAAATTTTCCGAGATATTCCGCTCGCTCAGATACCAGAGAAAGGTTTTCACCATCACGTTGTCCATGGCCGGCGTGCAGAAAAGGATCATGTAGGTATCCTCGACAACCACCATCACGGCGAGTGTGCAGGCAACGTAAAAGAACGTCTTAGAGCGCTCGAGATCGAGCCGCTCGGCTTTATTCTCCGTCTTGCGGTAGCGAATGTAGGCATATATCAAACAGAATATTGTTCCAAGATCGCGCGTGAGCCAGAAAAGGTATTGCTGCATCTGGTTTGCGAAGCTCGTGCGGGGCACTAGAACAAACTGAAACACGGCTATTGGCACGACGAATGCTGCCACGCGACCAACGGTCAGTTTGTCGCGCAGACGCAACGTCACCCACAGCCATATACACGCGAGAATCGCAATGCCCAACATACAGCGTAGCAATGGGTGCTGTAGCGGCTCATCAAATGTTACTGCATAGTCGTATTTGAGTCGATTGTACTCATCAAAGAAGATTACCGACATATCAAAGATGTAGAGCAGAAAGCCTGAGGCTGCTACCAAACAATCACGGCGGCGTGTCATAAGCCATACAACGAGCGCCGTTGATACCGTCACCAATCCAACGCCCATGATGAGAATCGTATAGACATAGAATGCAAAACTCATACTATCCTCAATCCATGCACAACTTGCTTGATTTCGTGTTACGGTTGTGATAGAAACATCCAACACGCACTAAGGTCGAAAGGAGATGCCGTGGCGCCAATTGCACCGCTCAAGATCATCGTCGCACCCGCCGCCAAGGCTATCGCCAAGATCGGCTCGACGATGACCTACGACGATGTGCCCTGTATCGTTGAGGAGCGCAGCGACAGCTGTCCCTACCTGGGGCACGTCCCTTTCTTTGCACCTAAACTCACCCCCTCGCTCGAGCAGCACGACCGCTAGCATAGTCTGTATAATCGCCGCGGAACCCCTGCGGCGATTTGTTAACCTAGGGGCAATCTCATACTTAACGCCCGCGGCACGTAAGATCACCGGTCAGTGTTTTTTAAAAAGACCAACGCCGGGATTGTCGATGCTGCGGCCGCGGCGCGATATGAGGCGCGAAACCTCGCCCAGCAGCACACCGATCACCACACCCACGAGAATGGGCAACTTTGCCATTTCGGCAGGCGAGCTGTTGAGTGGCACGATCGTGGCGACGATCGAAAGCACAAGCTCTACCACGGGAATTGCGAGCGCCACCGCGAGCACCTTGCCCTCAAAGGGGGCGCGGAACACGCGCGGGCGATCGTCGTATTTGCGCAGGCGCCAAAACGCCGGAAACATCGGGATATAACTCATGAGCAGAAAGACAACGTTCATGGAAAAGAAGACCCAAAAGACGTCGGAGCCCTCGCCCAACGGAATTTGAAGCAGCAACACCAGGCTGGCGAAGCAGCCGTTGATGAGCGCCGAGCCGTTAGGCATGCCGGTCTTCTTGGACACCAGCGCAAAGGGACGCGGCATGTTGCCATGGCGCGCGGCATAGCTCGCCACATTGTTGACGCCAAAGCTCCAGCAGATCATGTTGGCGAACAGCGTCACCAAAAAGGCCATGCCCACGATCATCGTTAGCGGGTGGCTGCGTCCCACCATGGCAGCGACGGCATCCACAATGCCCGAATCGAGCGAAAGCTGCTCAGTGGGAACCGCGGCTCCAATGCCGATACCGCAAATGATGTAGATTGCCGCAATGGCCACGCCACCAGCGATAACAGCCTTAGGGATATCACGCGAGGGGTTTTTCATCGTGCTGGCAAAGGTCGCGACCACTTCGAAGCCCATAAAGTTGAACAGGATGATCGACAGATACGTCAGCGAGTTGGTATCGCCCAGATTGGGAATGAAGGTTTCGAGCGACATGTCGTTGGCAAAACCGTTATTGCAGGCAAACCAGATGCCGACGATGCCCACCACGGCGGTAATGAGCACCTTGATGACCGCGCCGCCGTCCATGACCCAATCGGCCTCGGCCACCGGCTGCATCGCCATGAGCGTGACACCCCACACAAAGGCAAGCTCGATGGCGATCCGAGCGCCGAGCGAAAACTCAACACCCCATACCGCGTTGATAACGCTGGGAAACATGCAAGCGATGCTTGCCACCCACAGCGGAAAGTTGACCCAGTAGCACCAAGAGCAGCGGGCGCCCCAACGGTCGCCCAGGCCCAGGCGAACCCAGTCGTATAGGCCGCCCTCGGAATCGAATGCCGTGCCCAGCTCGGCCACCACCAGGCCATAGGGCAGCAAAAACGTAATGATAAGGAAGATCCACCAGAAGAACTGCACGTTACCCATGGCAGATGCCGGAGCCGCCGCCTCGATGGTAAAGACGACACAGATAACCGAGAGGATGACCTCGATCAGGGAGAACTTCTTACCTGCCATGACACGCTCCCCCGACAGCAAAAAGGATGGCATCTGTACCGAAGGCGCAGCCCAAGGTAGGGTTGCAGGCCGCGTCATCGGTACAGGTGCCATCCCAAAGAGAGGACAGGATGCAGTTGTTGGACCAGCGCTCGCGGAACAGGCGCGTGTAGATGACAATGCGCTGGTACATAGATACTCCGATCAAAACGGTCGCACTCGCGACCGGAAGCTTTAAGCAATTGAAGACGCGTCTGACCTGGGAAATTCAAGCGAACAATTGGCCTAACCCGCAAAAAATCCCAGGCCAGACGCGTACTCAATCAAAGAAAAAGGGCACCCCGATGTGGAGGCAAAGGAGTGCCCAACGAAATCCCAGCCGACCATGACATTGAGCAAACTGGTGCCGTGCCCCGGACGAACCAGCCGCCAATGTCCGATTGATCGGCTGGGTTTTCGAGGTGCCCCAGGTCGCCGCGAAAGAGGAGCGAAGCGTACTTTGGTACGCGAGCGACGGTTTGAGCGGCGAGATGGGGTGCCTCGGAAAGCCAGACGATTAAGCGGACGGCTCCTGCTGCGTAATGCAGTGGATATTGCCGCCGCCGAAGACGACCTGCTCGGACTGAACGCCGACGCACTTGTAGACGCCCTCGCCCCAGACCTCGTCGTAGATCTTCTGGAGCGTGTCAACGGCCAGCTGGTCATTCTCGTCGCCGTACTGCGGGACGATAACGCCGTGGTTGGTGACCAGGTAGTTCATGTAAGAAGCGATCAGCGGCTCGTCGGCAACGCGCGGCTCGGCGTTCTCGTCGGCATCGATGGTGTCGCAGGAAGCCTGATCCATGAACAGCGGGTTCACGGGCATGCAGAGCTTGTAGACCTTCATCTTGCGGCCCTTGGCGTCAACGGCGTTGGAGAGGGTCTCGTAGGCAGCGTGGCACTGCTCGTAGAACGGATACTCGGGATCGTCGGTCCAGATGCAGGCCATGACGCCCGGGGCGATGAACGTAGCGACGTCGTCGATGTGGCCGTTGGTCTCCTCGGGGTCGATGCCCTCCTTGACCCAGATGACCTTCTCGACACCCAGGTAATCCTTGAGGTGCTCGTCCATATAGGCACGAAGCTCCTCGCTCCAGGGCTCAAACTTCTTCTTGAACTTGGGCCAGATGGACTCGGGATCCTCTTCCTCCTCCAGGACCGCAGAGCAGGTGCGGCCCGGGGAAAGCAGGCACTGGTCGGTCACGACAAGGGTGCCCTCGCCGTCGACGGTGATAGAGCCGCCCTCGAGGATCATGTCATCGGGACGATAGCGACGGCAGCCGGAGAGCTCAGCCATCTTAAGGGCGATCTGCTCGTCCTTGTCCCACGGGAAGTACAAGCCGTCGACCAGACCGCCGTAGGCGTTGAAGTGCCAGTGGTTAGCGCGCTTCTCGCCCTTGCCGTTGATGACGTAGGTAGCGGCGGTGTCGCGGAACCAGGCATCGTCGGTGGTCATCTCGATAACGGTGACGTTCTCGTCTTCCTCGAAGACGGCCTTGCAGTTGGCGTAGTCGGCCTGGTTGGCGCACATGGTGACCGGGGTGAACTCGGCGATGGCGCGAGCGATGGCGGCATACTGCTTCTGAGCCGGCTTGGCGCCGTGGGCCCAGGTGTCGGTGCGGTGGGGCCAGCCCATCCACACGCGATCCTGCGGGGCGAACTCAGCGGGCATAAAGAAGCCGTCGGCCTTGGGGGTGGACTCGGACTCGGTGATCGTACGCATAAGATTTCCTCCAAATCGAACGATCGCTTGCTGCGGGCGGGTTACCCGCAGCCTAAAACCAAGAGTGGAAGGCGCCCGTTCCCCGGCAAAGGTCGGGGCGCCCGGCGCCGGTTTTCACGGAGTCGCACCGGCAAGCGACGACGTAACCTGGTGCGCGGAGACAAAACGCACGAAGGATACGGGAGAGAGATTGGGGCGGGCGGTGGTTACCAGAGCAATCGCTCGCACCCACCCCAGGGAATGGTTAGAAGGTGAGGAGGGTTGGAGCCCCGGATCCGGGTGCTCTAGTCCTCTTCGGCCTCCTCAGCGAGACGCTGAGCAGCCAGCTCGGGGGTGAGACCCTTGTACTCGGTCTCGCGGCCCTTGGCGCTGACGACGCGGAAGACCTCGCCAATGAGCAAAAGCACGATGAAGATAACGATCATCGGAACCTTGTCGGCAATTTCGGCGGCGGAGAACGGAATCAGCGTCGCAACGATAGCCAAGACCAGCTCGATGCAAGGGATGGCCAGCATGACCTTCATCATGGCGCCCTTAAACGGGAACGTGAAGATGCGCTCACGGTTGGGGTCGTTCTTACGAAGGTTGAGGAACGCCGGGAACATCGGGATATAGGTGAGCAGCAGGAAGACGACGGAGGTGCCAAAGAGCATCCAGAAGACACCCTCGGAGATGGCATCGATGGGAACCAGCTGTAGGCACAGCACCAGGGATGCAACGATGGCGTTGACCAGGTTGGCGCCGTTGGGCATGTCGTCATCCGAGATCATCGAGGCGAAGATCTTGGGCATGTTGCCGTGCTCGGCAGCATAGCGAGCGACGGAGTTGACGCCGAAGGACCAAGCAGCCATGTTGGCGAACAGGGTGATCAGGAAGGCGATGCAGATGACCTTGAAGATCATGGAGTCGCCCACCATGGTCTGGACGGCAAAAATCATGCCGTAGTCGGGGTCGATGGCATCGGCCGGCACGGCGGCGCCGATGCCAAAGCCGGCAAACAGGTAAATCACGGCGATGGACAGGCCACCGACGATGATGGCCTTGGGGATATCGCGAGCGGGATCGGCCATGTCGTCGGTCATGGTGCAGATGACCTCGAAGCCCATGAAGTTAAAGATGATGATCGACAGGTAACCGAGAGCGTTGGTGTTGGTGAGCTCGGGCAGGAAGGTGGCAGCGGACATGTCGTTCGCAAAACCGTTCTCCATGGCATACCAAATGCCCAGAGCGCCGACGATAACGGCAACAGCGACCTTGATGATGGCGCCGCCGTTGAGGACCCACTCGGAGTCGGCCGCTTTGGAGCGTCCCATGAGGTAAACAATCCACACAAAGGCAAGATCGATACCCATCTTGGCGATCAGATTGAACTCGACGCCAAAGACCATGCCCAAAATGTCGGGGAACATGGTTGCCAGCGAGGCAATCCACAGCGGGTAGTTAACCCAGTAGTAGTACGAAATGCGGGCGCCCCACTTGTCGCCCAGGCCATCGCGCACCCAGTCGTAAATGCCGCCCTCGCCGTCATAGGTCGTGCCGAGCTCGGCAACAACCATGCCATACGGGAGCAGGAAGGTCAGGATCAGGAAGATCCACCAGAAGAACTGCTGGTTGCCAATGGCAGCAGCAGGCGCGGCGGCCTCGCAAACGAAGACGACGCAGATGATGGTCGAAATGACCGTCAAGAAGGAAAGCTTTTTCTTTCCGTCGCTCATGATGAGCTCCTTCGCTCAGTCTTGGACAGATCCGAGGCCCAAGGCACTAAGGCAATCGCTCAGGCCTCGGTGAGCGGGCGACAGGAGACGAGCATCCGCCGCCCGCAAACGTGCTTTTAGGCGCCTTGGGGCTTAGAGCTGCTCGAGAGCCTCGAGAGCGGCGTGGAGCTCAGCCTTGGCGGAGTACTCGACACCCTCGTCGTTGAGCGGGGTACGCTTGCCCAGAGCGGCAAGGAGAGCACGGATGGAGTGCTTGCGGTTCTCGGCCTCGACCCAGCACAGGGAGCGCTCGGGATCGTCCATGACCTCGTCGACGACCTCCTCGTTGCGGGTGGCCGGCAGGCAGTGCATGAACTTGGAGTTGGGGCCGGCGAAGTTCATCATGTCCATGGTGACCTGATACTTGGGATAGAACACGTCCATGTAGTTCTCGCCCGAGACTTCCTCGTCGTACAGGCCATACCACACGTCGGTGTAGATGAAGTCGGCACCCTTGATGCACTCGATGTCGTCGGAGATGACGACGGAGCCGCCGGAGACCTTGCAGTTCTCCTCGGCGATGGCCATCATCTGCTTGCCGAACTCGGTGCGCTCCTCGACGGTGCCAACATGCAGGCCGCCGTCGGGAATCTGGTGACCCTTAGGTCCAAACTGGACAAACTTCATGCCGACCTTGGAGGCGATGAACATGAGGGAGACGCAGACCTGGGTGGCGTCACCGATGAAGGCGAGAGTGCAGTCCTCGATCTTCTTGCCCTCGGGAAGGTTCTCGAGCATGGTCATGAGGTCGCCCATCTCCTGCGTGGGATGGTTGAACTCGGACATGCCGTTGATGACGGGCACAGCGGAGCCCTCGGCGAGGCCGACGACGTCCTTGTGACGGTCAACGCGAGCCATCATGATGTCGAGCAGCGAGCCCATGACGCGAGCGGTGTCGCCCAGGGACTCGTGGCCGCCGAGCTGGATGGTGCCAGGGCCATAGAACTGAGCATGGCCGCCGAGGTCGGTCATAGCGGTCTCGAAGGAAAGACGGGTGCGGGTGGAGACCTGCTGGAAGATCATGCCAAGGCTCTGGTTGCGGAGCAGGTGCGGATAATAACCGTCAACCTTGATGGCCTTCTTCATTGCCAGACCAAGATCCTCGATGGCCATGATCTGCTCTTTGGTGAACTCGTTGGTGTCGATGAAATCCTTAGGCAGTGCCATGTCGATTTCCTTTCCGCCGGCCTTGCCGACTATTACTATGAGGCGCTCGTACATCACGCCTCGTGTTGACAACACCATCATTCACCCGTATGCAATTTTTACCTAGTTTATTCGGGATTAAAGACCGTTCACGGAGTTACATCCCCTCTAAACCAATATAAACCCGCAGGTCAAGTGTTTACAGGGGGTTTACTATCTGGAACCGCGAACGGTATAAGGGTATCCTGTATCACATCGTCTAATCCGCGATGGGACACGCGGTTGAGGGCGGTATATCCGTAGGGTTTACGGGGCTCATTCAGAGATCAAATGAGATGGGGCGGCGACAGATGAACACACTTATGTTCTTCTATACCTTGGCAATACTGGTTATCTGTATTGTGACGGCTGTGCTTTCGCTTGCCGCCTATGCCTCGTCCCGTCGACGCTTCTTTATCTATGGCAGCGGCGTTTTTATTTGCTATGCCATCGAAATGACCGAGATCTTCTTTTTTGAATACACGCTGCAAAACCAGAGTTTTCCTGCCAGTGACTATTACTCAATTACCATGCCTGTGTTGCGGACCCTTGTGGCGACCGCTTCACAGGCTTTTATTTGGCTGATTGCCATGGACCTGCTCGACAAGCATTCTAAGAAGCTGTTCGTCATTCCCGTCGCAACGTTCTTGGTAAGCGAGCTGTTGATTATCGTTGCCGTCCCCTATGGCCCCATGCACCAGTGGCTTTACTACACCATGCGTCAGGTGTTCCTTGTCTTTGTGGGACTGTATATCTTTTGGACAGCTCGCAAGAGTACGAAGGTTGAACTGAAGGCGCGTGTTAACAACCAGAAGAAACACCTGATTATCGGCGCCATTCTGGTTGGCTGCATCGTTGCCGAGGACTTCTACAACATCCTGGTGGTCCCCATGAGCTTGGCACCCTCTTGGCTGCAGCTGTACCTGTCCGAGCGCAACTTTAGCGAGAACGTCTTTGCGTGCTACTTTGCCATCCTGCTGATCATCTACGCCTATCACGTGCTTTCGATCCGCATGCAGGAGGCGCCCGAGGAAAAGAACGTCAGCGATCTTGATCGACACATCGAAGAGCAGATGCCCTTCTATCGCAACGCCTACAAGCTCTCCAACCGCGAGACCGAGGTCATGCGCCTGGTTGTGCTGGGCAAGTCGAACCAAGAGATCGCTGACGAGCTATTCCTTGCCGTGGGCACCGTCAAGACCCACATCCACAACATCCTGGTCAAAACCGAGCAGCAAAACCGCACCACGCTCATCCTCCACTTTTGGAAGCGCTAACCTGCCAAAAAGGGACAGGTTTATTTTGGTAGGTTTTATCTGGGCAAACGCCAACCGCCGCGAGAGAGCTGTTTTCCCTCGTGGCGGTCTTCTAGTAGAAAAACTAAGTGAGTAGGCTTTTTGCAGCAGGCCAAGCACGCCCTAAAACGCCACAGCCCTGACCTGCGGTTTTATCGATCATTTGTCGTGATGTGCTCGGCAAGTTCAAAAAAGTCTACTCACTTGCATCCGAGACGCACCAGATAGGCAAAATACCGCCGCGAAAGGGCCCCTGGTCCCTTCGCGGCGGTCATACGCCTCTGATTTTGCGACGGTTTTACCGGCTTGTTACTCGCTATAGCGGGTGGCGATGGCGGCTCGTACCATGCCGGTGCTCATGAGGTAGGTCACCAGGAAGTAGCCGCCGTAGGCTGCTAGGAAGATGGCACAGGTGAGGCCTACCGTGCCGCCGATGCTCATGTAGCCGAATGTGCTCACCAGCTCGATAATTACCTTGAGCGCCACAAAGGAGTGCGCCAGGCCCACTGCCAGCGGAAACAGGAAGAACACCGCCTGCTGTGCCATCACCGAATGGCGAATCTGGCGATCGTCACAGCCGATCTGCGCCAGCACGCGATAGCTTCGACTGCCGTCGGCCACGTTGGAGAGCTGCTGGATCGACAGGATTGCCGCGCACGCCACCACCAGCACAAAGCCGATGTAGATGGCCAGATAGCTGATCATGCCGTTCATCTGCGCCGCCTGCGTGTACATCTCGGAACGCGTGATGAAGACTCCCCACGACCCCGGCTTCTTGCCGTCAACGAGCAGATTATCGAGCAAGGTGTATTTAATGCTCTCGTCTGCCTCGGTCGTATCCATACCCTGTTTGTAATTAACGAGCAGATTACTGGAATACGGCTGCAGATTAAGCTGGGACAGCAGCTCATCGGCTACGACCACGGTACCGGGATTGCTGCCCATCGCCGAGTTGGCGATGGCCGCCGTGTCCTCGTCCGACTTATCGGTTGCGGGCTTGAGCTCATGCCCGCCCAAGGTGAGGGTATGGCCGCCAGCCATATACTTGGTGTACAGGTCGCCCAGCTCACCGCCCATATCACACGTGAGCAGATACTGGTCGCGGCCAATGCTCACCGGCTCCTCGCCCATCATCTGGCGCAGCTTGTTATACTGGCTCGCCGGAGTCACAAACAGACCCATCGCATCGGCGTTGCTTCCCTCGAGCGCCTTGGGAAGCTTTTCGCCCATGGCCTTGCACATCTCACCCGCCACTACCGAGGGACCCGAGCCGCCAAGCGGGTAGCTCAGATACGAATCGATCTGCACATGCTCACCGGCAACATCGGCGATATTGACCTTCTTGCCGGTCTCGTCGTTGTTGTCCGCCGACTTGCGCTCGCCATGCCATGCAGCGTACAAATCGACCGTTGCATCGGCCAGAACCATGCGATCGGCCTCAGACGGATTGACATACTCCTTGTAGTAGTCGAGCGTTTCGGGCGTGTAATAGACATACGTCTGAGACACGTCAACAGGGTTATAGCGCTCCAGATTCTCGTTCATCACGTTGGCGATCGACATACCGCAGGTCACCGAGGTGATGGCGAGGAACAGAATCATCGCGATGACGCCCATCGAAAAGCACACCGTGTTGACCTTGGCCGAAAGCTGGCGCACGGTAAACATGTTGAGGCCGCGCCAATAGACACTGCGCAGGCTCTGCAGCAGCTTGATAAGTATGCCCGAAAGTCCCCAGAACAGCGCAAAGGTGCCCACGGTAACCATAGCGGTCGTAATGCCGAACTGACTCATGGCCTCTTGCAGCTTGCTGTCCGTCGCGGTTAGCGGGAACCCATCACGTAGCAGACGGTAATAGGCCACGCCCACGAGCGCCACGCCCACGACAAAGATGGCAATCGCAATCCACGGGTTGCGCGTTTTAATGCTCTCGTTGCGACGCTCGGCACCCATAAGCTCGATGAGCCTGGTGCGACGCACGGCGCGCAGGTTCAGCAGCAGCGTGAGCACAAACATCACAAGCATGCAGGCGAGCGTCAGGTTGAACGCATGCACCGAGAAAAAGAAGTGGAAATTGGCGATCTGTGTCTTAAAGAGCGAGGCCGTAAAGAACGTCATGAGCTGGGAGAGTCCCACACCCAGCACAATGCCGGCGGCAAAGGCCACGACCGATACTATCACGGTCTCGAGCGCCATAATCGTGGCGACGCGCCCGCGCCCCATGCCGAGCACCTGGTACAGGCCAAACTCCTTCTTGCGGCGCTTCATGATGAAGTTATTGGCATACACCATCAAAAAGGCCATGACGCCGGCCAAAAAGTACGTAAGGTAGCCGAGCATGCTGCCCATAACCTGTGCCAAGCCCTCTTCATCGATTCCGGCGATGTCGACCTGCATCGAGATGGTGTTAAAGGCATAGAAAACGGTAACGCCCAGGGTGAGCGTCAAAAGATAGACGAGGTAGTCGCGGCCGGCGCGGCGGACGTTGCCCCAAGCGAGTTTACAGAGCATCGGAGCCCTCACCGCCCATCATGGCAACGACCTCCATAATGCGGTCGAAGAACTCGCGGCGGTCGGTGTCGCCGCGGCGCAGCTCGGTGAAGATCTTGCCGTCGCGAATAAACAGCACACGGCTCGTGTAGCTGGCGGCAAAGCTGTCGTGCGTGACCATGAGCACGGTGGCGCGTAGACGGCGGTTAAGGGCCTCCAGGCTCTCGAGCAGCAGACGGGCGCTCTTGGAATCGAGGGCGCCGGTGGGCTCGTCGGCCATGATCATGGTGGGGTCGGTGACGAGCGCGCGAGCTGCGGCAACGCGCTGCTGCTGGCCACCGGACATCTGGTAGGGGTACTTGTCGAGCACCTGGCTAATGGACAGGCGTGCGGCCACGTCCTGCACACGGGTCGAGATTTCGGCCGAATTCACGCGGGCGATGGTGAGCGGCAGGGCAATGTTCTCGCGTGCCGTGAGCGTGTCGAGCAGGTTGGAGTCCTGGAAGATGAAGCCCAGCTCCTCGCGGCGGAACTGCGAAAGCTTGGCCTGCTTCATGCGCGTCACGTCCTGGCCGTTGATGCGGATCGTGCCACTTGTGGCGCTATCGATGGTCGACACGCAGTTGAGCAACGTCGACTTGCCCGAGCCCGAAGCGCCCATGATGCCAACAAATTCGCCGCGGTTGACGGTAAAGCTGACATCGTTGAGCGCGCGGGTCACGTTGCCCAGCGCGCCGTATACCTTTTCGAGATGCGCGACCTCCAGTACCGGGGTCGCTGCTTGCATGGTTTGCATACCGAGTCCTTTCTTGCGATTAGTCTACGGCATCTATAGTCGCAAGAAGACGAGTCGGCTACCATCGATATGGCTTACGCTTGCCTTACCGTTGTGTAAGGTAGCCCGTTCCAAATTAACTACCCCCGTAGATTGTCGATGTCGAGAGAGGACTCCTGTTGAAGACTGTTCATGTTGCCGCTGGGATCATTCGCAAGGAAGGATCCGACGAGCTGCTTGCCGTACAGCGCGGCTACGGCGACATGCAGGGACTTTGGGAGTTCCCGGGTGGCAAGCTCATGCGCGGCGAGTCGCCCGAGGATGCCGTGCGCCGCGAGCTGATGGAAGAGCTGCAGGTGAAGGTCACCAACCTGCGCGATTTCTATACCGTTGAGTACGACTACCCCGATTTTCACCTTTCGATGGAGTGCTACTACTGCTCGCTCGCCGATGAATCCGATGAGCCCCAGAAGCACGACCGCCAGCTCGATATCCGCTGGATTCCGCGCACGTCTCTCGCCACCGTTGAGTGGATGCCCGCCGACAAGGGGCTTATCGATGCACTGATCGAGCTAAAGGAAGACCGGCTTGAGGCCAACGCTGCCGGCGACGCCGAGCCTGCCACAACCGACGAGCCCGCCGCCAAGCCCAAGCGTGCACCTAAGCGCCGCAGCAAAAAGCACCCCAAGCCCGGTCTGCTCGACGGTATCGATACCTCGGACCTCTCCGCCGATGAGCGCGAGCTGGTACGTCGTCGTGCCGCCATCAAAAAGTCCATGAAGGGCAACAAACGCGCCAACACCAAGCCCGAGCTTCTCGTACGCCAGCGCCTGCGCGCAGCGGGCCTTACGGGCTATCGCTTGGAATGGAAGGTTCCCGGCAAACCCGATATCGCCTTCCCCGGACGCAAGATCGCCATCTTCGTCAACGGTTGCTTTTGGCATCGCTGCCCCAAGTGCAACCCCAGCCAGCCCAAGCGCAATGTTGAGTTTTGGGAAGCAAAGTTCCGCCGCAACGTCGAGCGTGACCGGGCCGCCGTGGCAACACTCACCGAGATGGGTTGGAGCCCCATAACCATCTGGGAATGCGAACTCAAAAAGGACCGCATCGACGCCACCATGGAAAAGGTCATCGAGCAGGTTCGCGCCGCGACCCCGCAGCGCTAAAACGAGCCATTCACAGACCCCGCAAGCGCGCGCCACATCCGCGCCACAAACCTTAGAAAGCCCTTAAGCTCAAAACCTTTCAAGAGTGTTACTCGATAGCCTTGACCTGCGGTTTCACCGTAATCGCAAACCTCATTAAGCCTTTCTTTAGCGCTTCTTTGCAGCAACCGCGGCATAATACTGCCAACGCACGGGACCTAGCAGCACACCCCGTGCGCAACCTTTTGGTGGACATCGAGGAGGCCGCACGCATGCATTCTTCCAATGACGCAGCACAGCCATCCCTAAAACATGCGGACCTTTTCTCCTTCCCCCCGACACAGAGAGACGGTCTCCTCGACTCCTCCACCACAAAAGCCAAACGCTCAACTAATCAGAACCTCAACTTACGAGCATCGTTCGAAAAGCTCCAAGCATCCCTAGACAAGGCGTTCCCCGAACAGGCAAGGGCAATCTAAGTCCATCGCGCTTTATACTGATGCCATGCGAAACATGGATCACATAGAATTGCACCGCGGAGGACGCGAGGAAGCGTTTCCCGAGACCGCCGAAGACTGGCCCTATATTGCCGAACGCGCAGAATTCGCTCGCTATCCGGGCAA
>CAKULD010000005.1 GCA_934667065.1 uncultured Collinsella sp. | reverse complement strand
AGGCCACCATCGACTGGTACGTGGCCAACGAGTCCTGGTGGCGCCCGGCCAAGGAGGCCACCGAGGCGCGCTACCGCTCTCAGGGGCAGTAGGCCGCCCGCACGGCATCCCGCACCGCGGGGCGCCCGCGCAGGGCCGCAGGGCATGGGGATGATCCTGCGTCCCCGCGCGGGCGCCCTAGGTTTCCCAACCTCTTCGATAGGAGCTTTTCCCTCATGGCAGACATCGCATTCGAGAAGGACCTCTCCGTGGCGGAGACCGGCATCGAGGGCCTCAGGGTCGTCGACCTCGCCGTCCACGGCGACTCGCGCGGCTGGTTCAAGGAGAACTGGCAGCGCGCCAAGATGTGCGCGCTGGGCATCCCCGACTTGCGCATCGTTCAGAACAACGTCTCCTACAACGAGATGAGGGGTGTCACCCGCGGCATCCACGCGGAGCCCTGGGACAAGTTCATCTCCGTCGCCCGCGGCTCGGTCTTCGGCGCATGGGTCGACCTGCGCGAGGGCAGTGCCACCTACGGGAAGGTCTACACGACCGTGCTCGACCCCTCCAAGGCCATCTACGTCCCGCGCGGCGTGGGCAACTCCTTCCAGGCCCTGGAGGACGGCACCGCCTACACCTACCTGGTGGACGCCCACTGGTCGCTCGAATTGAAGAAGAC
Source organism: uncultured Collinsella sp. (assembly GCA_934667065.1). Lineage (GTDB taxonomy): Bacteria > Actinomycetota > Coriobacteriia > Coriobacteriales > Coriobacteriaceae > Collinsella. The sequence continues at coordinate 227,685 of CAKULD010000005.1, read as the reverse complement.
CTACACCTTCGTGAACCTCGCCGACCCCGAGCTCGCCATCGAGTGGCCGATCCCGCTCGACCAGGCCACCGTATCCGAGGCGGACCTCAGCCACCCGATGCTCGCCGACGTCGTACCGATGGCGCCCAGGCGCACGCTCGTCACCGGCTGCAACGGCCAGCTGGGCCATGCGGTGCGCGCGCTCGCCGAGGAGCGCGGCGTCGCCAAGGACTTCGACTTCTGCGACATCGACACCTTCGACATGTCCGACCCCGAGGCCTACTCCAATTACGACTGGTCGCTCTACGGCACGGTCATCAACTGCGGCGCCTACACCGCCGTCGATAAGGCGGAGACCACCGAGGGCCGCGCCATCGCCTGGAAGGCCAACGCGACCGGGCCGGCGCTGCTCGCCCGCGCCTGCGCCGAGCACGGGATCACGCTCGTGCACGTGTCCAGCGACTACGTCTTCGACGGCACCGCCGAGGTGCACACAGAGGAGGAGCCCTTCAGCCCGCTGTCCGTCTACGGCCAGACCAAGGCCGCCGGCGACATCGCCGTGGCCGGGTGCCCCCGCCACTACATCATGCGCTCCAGCTGGGTCATCGGCGAGGGCCACAACTTCGTGAAGACCATGAAGGGGCTGTCCGACCGCGTCGCCGACCCCGAGGACGGGCTCGCGCAGGTCACCGTCGTTGACGACCAGCTGGGCCGCCTGACCTTCACGCGCGACATGGCGCAGGCCATCTTCCACGTGCTGGGGACGCATGCGCCCTACGGCACCTACGACTGCACCGGCTCGGGTGCCGTCAGGAGTTGGGCCGATATCGCCCGCGCCGTCTTTGAGGCCGCCAACGGCAACGGCGATAAGGTCGTGCCGGTCAGTACCGCCGACTACTACGCGAGCGCCGAGGGCCCCGTCGCACCGCGTCCTGTCCACTCGGCGCTCGACCTGTCCAAGCTCGAGTCCGCCGGCTTCCACATGCCCGACTGGGAGGAAGAGCTGGGGGAGTACCTCAAGACGCTCTAGCTGTTATTGCCTTTTCAAGAGTAAAAGCCGCCGTTCGTTAACGGCGGCTTTTCTTATGCCTGGCGCAAAGCCCTGTCGCGACAAGAGCGGCAGCGGTTGCTAGGCTTACCGCGAGCCCCGCAGAGGATCCTGGGGTCTTATAGATCATTTCGATTTTGTTCGTGCCCTTCCGCACGTTCAGGCACGAAAGGCCCTTATCGGCTGCAGGCGCTAGCTCAGTGGTAGCTCCATTGACCGTCACGCTCCAGCCTTCGTCGTAGGGAACGCTGAGCAGCAAACTACCTTCATCCTCGGCGGTATATTCGCCCTTGACTTTACCGTCCTCAAATACCGTCGGAATAAATTCGGCGGCCTTGAGCTCGTCTGAGATTTGTTTAAAGACCTCCAGATTCAGCGCGTAAAAGACCGGCTCATCGTCTTGGGGCATATCGGTGTAGCCCTCTGCCGGCGTCATCGTTATGGTGTGCGAGCTTGGACTGTCCGAAGCGTCCGCAATCTGGCGGATATTATTGTCGAATCTCCAGGCTTCGTTATTGATGACTCGCTCGTCGATAGTGAGGGCGACGGGCCAATAGCTGCCAGCGCTCGCATCTTTGTTGATGTAGAGATACCCGATGGATCCCGCCGGTACAGTAACGTTCCATTGCTTTGCGCCCGGATTGTCTTCGGTGTTCGTGGCCTCGACCTTGGTATAGAGCTCAACATTGCGGCCTAGGATCTTGCCGTACAGGTCGTTCTGCTTTTCAAAGGGGTTCTTGCCATTAAGCTCGCTATTCATGATGTCTTTGGATGCTGCGATGCCAACGTTGAGCGCGTAGGGGTTTTCGTAGACCGCGCTTGCGGTGCCGATTTGGGTCGTATTAGTCGCAATGTACCCTGCGGGGGCCTGCTCGGCGATGGCGTACTTGACTCCCAGCAGGGCATCGACGGCAAGGATGGGCTCGGCATAGCGGGTCGAAAACTCGCCAACGCTGCTGTATCCAAGGGAATTGAGTAGCGCGATTGCCTGCGGGTTGTTGGCGGACGAGTACGACGACAGCTGGTCGTAGCCAAGCGCCAAACCTTCGTTGAGGGCGGCGCTATCGACGCGCGTAGTCGTGCGGTCGATGCGGTAGAACGGCGCCGAATCCTGTTCTTGAATGGTAGCTATGGTGCTGGTCGCGTTGGTTACATAGGCACTGTTCTCGTCCTCGGAATAGCCTGCGTATAGCTGATTCCATATAACGTGGGTGTTGGCAAACAGCTCAATGGTCATGAGCGCCAACAGGGGAACGATAAAGGCGGGGCTATACGCTCGCTGTAATTTGGGCTGGTCCTTAAGTGTCTGCAAGGCGTAGCTTGCGGCCCACAGCGTAAAGAAGCTCAACAAAAAAGCCGTGCGTGAATAGAATCCGTTGGGGACGCGCATGCCGCACCAAATGTACTCGAGCGGGCTTAAGACAGAACTGGCGATGAGGATGGCTGCGGCAACGAGTGCTGTGATGCGCGTCTTGGCAGGGACCTTGCGGTTGAATAGCAGGCTTAGGGCAAGCAGCATCATGATGACGCCACTATAGAACTGCGGCGTACCATCATTGTTGACCCACATGCAGGGGATAAAACCCCTGACAAGCGATTTAAGACCGGTTTTGAGCAGCGGACCGAGTGCTAGGACGGGACCGCCTTTGGACATGGCAAGGATGGTCGGCAGGAACGTCCATGAGGATAGAAGCAGTCCAAGTACGATTGTCCCGGCAAATCGCAGGGCTCGATCGAGCATGAGTTTCCAGCTAAATCCTTCTACGGCAACGTAATCCACAAACTCGACCAGCACGAAGATGCAGAGGAACAGGATGCTGATATAGGCCGTATACCAGCAGAACATGACGTTGAGTGCCGTTGCGATGACGAGACGGATCATGCGCCGCTTGCGAATGAGTTCGTAGCACCCGTAAGCACAGATGGGGAGCAGGACGAGGCAGTCGATCCAGAGCGGGTTGCGCAGGTTGCTGACGGTCCAGCTGCAAAACGTGAACGACGCGGAAAGCAGGAATGCCGCGGAATTGGATAAGCCAAAGCGCTTTTGCACATACCAAGCGCTGCTGATATGGATGCATCCGAGCTTGAGCGCGGTGATGACAAAGACAAAGAGCGTGAGCTTGTCTGCGGGAAACAACACGCAGAGCAGGTTGAAGGGACTCGCGAGGTAGTAGCTATAGAGCCCCCAAGTGTTCATGCCGAGTCCCTGGGAAAAGGAATAGCGAAGGTTCGCTTCGCCCAAAAGGACGCGTCGGAACCACGCAAAGAAGTCGATGTATTGGTACTTTAGGTCGTTGGTGAGAAACGAGTTGTCGCCAAAGGGATAGACATGCCCTGCTATGGCGAGCGCAACAAAGAGCGCAATGGAAAACGTGAAGCAGGCAGCGTAAAACGCAACGTTCTTGAGCGTGCTGTTATTGGACCGTGTCATCAGAATCCTCATTGGACTCGCGAACGATATAGATGGGGCGCCTCTTGGTTTCCAAATAGGCTTTTGCCAGGTATTCGCCGATAATTCCCAGGCACAGAAGCTGCATGCCGCCAAACAGCGTAATGAGGCAGGCGAGGGAGGGCCATCCGCCGACAGGGTCACCCCATACAAGCGTTTTGACTAGGATAACGATGAATCCCAGAATGGCGATGAGGCAGAATATGATGCCCGTGAGGGCGGCAAGGGAGAGTGGCGCCGTAGAGAACGCGACGATGCCATCGATGGAATAGAGGAGCAGTGACCAAAAGCTCCACTTGGTCTCGCCGGCAACGCGGTTGACGTTTACGTAAGGGAGCCACTTGGTTTTAAAGCCGACCCAGCCGTAAATGCCCTTAGAGAATCGGTTGTATTCGCCCATGGAGATGATGGCGTTGACCATGGGGCGCTTCATGAGCCTAAAATCGCGTGCTCCGTCGACAATGTCGGCCTTGGAAATGCGATTGATGATCTTGTAGAACATGCGAGCGCAGAACGACCTGATGGGAGGCTCGCCTTCGCGGGTGGTCCTGCGCGTGGCGACGTTGTCGTAGTCTTCGGTTTGCAAGATTTCGTACATCTGCGGCAGGAGCGAGGGCGGATCCTGCATGTCGGCATCCATGGTGGCGACATAGTCGCCCTTTGCATGCTGGAGTCCGGCAAACAGCGCCGCCTCCTTGCCAAAGTTGCGTGAGAAGGAGTACCAATGAATGGTATATGGATGCGATGCCGCGGCCTCGGCTTTCATGGCGGTGAGCGTTGCGTCCACTGAGCCATCGTCGATGAGGACCGCTTCGAATGAAATATCGGGGTGTGTTTGCGTCATGGCATGGACAACGCCGTCGAGCTCTTTGAGAAAGATCGGAAGCGATTCCTGCTCGTTGTAGCACGGAACGACGATGGAAATGAGCGGCATAGCGATTTACCTCTCGTTCGTTTTGTCGCCGCGATAGTCATCGAAGGCGTATCTGCTGTACACGTTGACTTCCCATTGCTTTTTTTCGACCTTTGCCACGGAGTCGAGGATGAATCCGGTTGCGAGGCTCAGGCCGCACAGGAACATAAACGAGGCGGCGAGCATGGCGGTGGGGAAGCGCGGGACGAGGCCGGTCTGGAAATACTCGACAACGATGGGCATGCCCAGGGCGAGGCCGATAAGCGCAAACAGGAGCGCGACCAGGGTGAAGAACTTCAGCGGGCGGTAGTCCTTGAACAGCGTGCCGATCATGGCGACGACTTTAATGCCGTCGCTCACGGTATTGAGCTTGGACTCGGAGCCTTCCGGACGGTCGCGGTACTCGATGGGCACATCCTTAATGCGCCAGCGGTGGTCAACGGCATGAATCGATAGCTCGGTTTCGATCTGGAAGCCCTCTGAAAGCACAGGGAAGGTTTTGACGAACGGGCGGCTCATGGCGCGGTAGCCGGTCATGACGTCATCAAAGCTGTAGCCATAGATCCACTTGATCATGGCGCGGACCAGATTGTTGCCAAAGCCGTGGAAAGCGCGCTTGTTTTCCTCGGCATATGTGCCGTTGGAAAGGCGGTCGCCTACGGTCATGTCGGCCGTGCCGTTGAGGATGGGCTCGCAGAGGGCTTTGGCCGCCTCGGCGGGGTAGGTGTCGTCGCCGTCGACCATCAGGTAGCAATCGGCGTCGATATCGCGAAACATCTGACGGCACACGTTGCCTTTTCCCTGACGGGGCTCAAAACGCACCGTGGCGCCATGCTCGGCGGCGATGCGTGAGGTATCGTCCGACGAGTTGTTGTCATAGACATAGACCGTCGCCTGCGGAAGCTCGCGGTGGAAGTCGTCGACGACTTTACCGATGGTGAGGGCCTCGTTGTAGCAGGGGATAATGACGGCGATAGATTCTGGATTCACTCAATGCTCCTTATAAATTCAATCCTTGAAAGTATAGCCGTTTGCGCCTGGCATCCTAAGATGTGGGTTAGTTCTCCAGTTTTGTTGCGCGAATCGTTTGCATGGCCGTCGGGTCTATACTGTTCGTTTGTCAACGATTACGAGTAAAGGAGTTGCATCCGTGTCGGATCAGACAAAGCAACAAGAAACTCGCAGTCTGCCTGCGACGTTTGCTAAGAACGAATTTGAGAAGGATGCGTTTATCCTTCGTCAGCTGGTTACCAAGGATTTTAAGATCAAGTATCGTCGTAGCGTTCTGGGCGTCGCATGGTCGGTGCTCAACCCGCTGCTGATGATGATCGTCATGGCTATCGTGTTCTCGACGATTTTTGCCCAGGGCCGCAACGGCTCCATTACGCCTGAGATGTACCCGCTGTACTTGATCGTGGGTAACGTCACCTTTGCCGTCATGTCCGAGTCCACGAACCAGGCGCTGACGTCGATCGTGGGCGCGGCTCCGTTGCTCAAGAAGGTCAAGGTGCACCGCTGGGTCTTCCCGGTGCAGAAGGTGCTCTTCTCGCTGGTCAACTTTGCCTTCTCGCTGGTCGCTGTCGCCATCGTTATGCTGTGGTTCCGTGTTATGCCTTCGTGGCACCTGATCCTGCTGCCTGTCTGTCTGTTCTTGCTTATGTGCTTCTGCATGGGTTTGGGCCTGATGCTCTCGGCCCTTACGGTTTTTTTCCGCGACGTTATGCACCTGTGGAGCGTTGTCATCACGGCGTGGACCTACCTTACGCCCATCTTCTGGACGACTGACTTCGTTGCGCAAATGCCGCATCTCGTGCGTGTCTTGGTGTACGCGAACCCCATGTACAACTACCTGCAGTTTATGCGTGATATCTTCCTGTTCCAGACCACGCCCTCGCTCTTGACGCTTGGTATGTGCGTCGCTTGGGCGGTCCTTGCGCTTGTTATTGGCTACACCGTATTCCATAAGTCCGAGCGCAAGTTCATCCTCTACATTTAAGGAGTGCTGTGATGACTGAATCTGTTGTTGATTACAGCGAGCAGCCTCTGGCTGTCGAGGTCGACGACGTCACCATGATCTTTAACATGGCGTCCGAGTCGCTGACCAACCTCAAGGAGTACTTCATCAAGCTTGCCAAGCACGAGCTGTTCTTTGAGGAGTTTAGGGCGCTCAAGCACATTTCCTTTGATATTCATCGTGGCGAGGTTGTGGGCCTGGTGGGTACCAATGGTTCCGGCAAGTCTACGATGCTCAAGATTATCGCCGGCGTGCTCGAGCCCAGCGAGGGTAGCGTTAAGGTGCATGGCAACATCGCACCGCTGATTGAGCTTGGCGCTGGCTTTGACCCCGAGCTGACGGCGCGCGAGAACATTTACCTGAACGGCGCGCTGCTCGGCTATACCAAGGAGTTTATCGACGCCAACTTCGATGGCATTATTGAGTTCGCTGAGCTGCAGAACTTTGTCGACATGCCGCTCAAGAACTTCTCCTCGGGCATGGTGGCGCGTATCGCCTTCGCAATCGCGACGATCACCGAGCCTGATATTCTGATTGTTGATGAGACGCTCTCTGTCGGTGACGTGTTCTTCCAGCAAAAGTGTGAGGCGCGTATTCAGCACTTTATCCAGAGCGGCGACGTGACGGTTCTGTTCGTTTCGCACTCCATGGAGCAGGTTGAGCGCATCTGCCAGCGTGCCGTTTGGATTGAGAAGGGTGACCTTCGCATGGACGGCCCGGTCGATGAGGTCTGCAAGGCGTACCGCGAGCAGTTCAACTAGGTTATAATTACTTGCGCTTAGCCGATTTGTTTGGCTGCGCGTGCGGTTATTTGCTCCATTAGCTCAGTTGGATAGAGCAGGGGACTTCTAATCCCAAGGTCGACGGTTCGAATCCGCCATGGAGCACCATCGTTTATTAAGCCCGGACTGCTTGGTGGTCTGGGCTTTTTTATCTTGTGTGCTGTGTCTGTGACATTGGCTTGGCATATGTGATCAAGAGGGCGCAACGAAAGCGAGGGCGACCGTGTACGCCTCTTTGTTGTCAATATCGCCTAATCAGTATCTTGGTATGATGTGTGACATGCTGTCGGGCGTTGTGCAAATCTATTGGTGCCATTTGGTGCCGGGCGGGCGCTCGTTCTTCTCTAGGAGCTGACTATGATTGACTATCGCAATCCATATACCCCCGGCGCGGGCGCAATGCCCAAATACCTTGCTGGGCGCGATGACATTCTTGAGGCAGCCTCTCTTCAGATTAAAGCCCTTGCCGCAAACTATCAAAATCGCTCGATTGTTTTGTATGGCTTAAGGGGCGTCGGTAAAACCGTTTTGCTCAATTCGATTGAATCGATTGCCGAGGGCGAGGGCGTCCTTGTGCGTCATATCGAGGTTGAGGAGAAGAAGGGCCTGATTGCTCCCTTGGCTTCTGCTTGCTGTTCGCTGTCTTCTTCGCTTAATAAAATCGAGCTCGTTAAGGGTAAATTGGAACAAATTAAGAATTTGTTCACCTCTCTTACGTTGTCGGTCGATGCTGGTGACGGCTCCCTGTCTTTTGGGTTTAATGAAGATGTCCTCGGGACGTCTCTGGCGTCGTCTCGTAATCTGTCCGGAGATTTTACCGATATCCTTGTTGTGCTTGGAAAATATGCTCAGGCTGCCGGAGCTTCGATCTTAATTGGGATTGACGAGTTGCAATATGCCCAGAAAGAAGAGCTCGAAGCTTTGGCGTGCGCGCTCCATCGTGTCACTCAGCTCGGGCTTCCCGTTATGTTTTGCTGCGCCGGGCTGCCCAAACTCTTAAAGATGCTGGGTGAAGCTAAGACCTACTCCGAGAGGCAGTTCAACTTCGTGAAGGTCGATTCGCTTCCTCGTGACAAGGCGGTTGAGGCTATTGTCAGGCCGGCGCAAAAGCTTGATGTGCACTATTCCGATGAGGCGGTTGATGCCATCATTGACTATACAGAGGGGTATCCGTATTTCATTCAGGAGCTTTGTTCGACTATTTGGACTTCGTCTGATAGCAGGTGTGTTTCGTTGGAGACCGTGCTCGAGTGCACCTCTTTAACTGATATCCGCCTTGACGAGGGGTTCTTTAGCGTTCGTTACGATCGGTGCACCCCGAGGCAAAAGGAGTTTTTGATTGCCATGGTGCGCTGCGGCGAGCTTCCTTGCACGCTTGCGAACGTGGCCCATTACATGGGGAGAGATGTCTCGTCTATTGGGCCCTTGCGTGCTCAATTAATCAGCAGGGGTTTGATTTATTCCGCTGCAAGGGGAGAGGTCGATTTTACTGTCCCTCAGTTTGACCGCTACTTGAGGCGTACAGAACAGATCGATTAGTCAACGGTATTTCTAAATAAGTCCAGCGCCGCAATGAATGGCGCTGGACTTATTGTTTATTTTGGCTCTGGAGCAACAGCCTTACTTTCCGAGATGCTCTTTCAGCAGCTCCAACGCGTGGGCGTAGCCCTGGAGGCCTTCGCCGGTGATGGTGGCGAAGCAGGCTAGGCGTGTGTAGCTCACCTGGCGGAAGTCCTCGCGGGTCTCGACGGCGCTGATGTGGACCTCAACGGCGGGGATGGCGACGGCTTTGAGGGCGTCCAGGATCGCCACGCTCGTGTGCGTGTATGCGGCCGGGTTGATGACGATACCGTCGACCTTGCCGTAGGCCTCCTGGATCTTGTCGACGATGCTGCCTTCGTGGTTAGACTGGAAGACCTCGACCTTGTCGAAGCCTTGTGCGGCGCCCGCTTCCTGGCAGATCTGCACTAAGCGGTCGTAGTTGTCGCTGCCGTAGATGCCCGGCTCGCGGATGCCGAGCATATTGAGGTTGGGGCCGTTGATGACGAGTGCTTTCATGGTTGCTTCCTTTGCGGTTGGGCGGAGTTGAATGGAAAACCACCACAAAGGTGGCTGTCCCCTTTGTGGTGGTTTTTGGTTAGAGGGTGTCGAGGAGGGCTTGGGCGGTGTTGGCGGCGCTGTCGCGCGAGTCGATGATGTAGTCGGCCCAGGCGCGGTAGCGCGGCATGCGCTGCTCGGCCAGTTTGTCGATGCCGTCGCGGGCGGTGATGGGGCGGCCCTTGTGGGCGAGCTCATCGAGCTTGCGGTTGAGCATCACAATCTGGCTGTTCTGGTGCAGCAGCGGGTAGTTTTCGTCGCGCGTGACGACGCCACCTCCCGTGGAGAGCACCAGACCGCTGCGCTTGGAAATGTCTGCCAGGGCTGCCGTTTCCTGCTCGCGGAAGGCGGGCTCGCCGCGCTCGACGATAAAGTCGGCGCAAGGCATGCCAAGACGCTCCTCGAGAGCGCGATCCAGGTCGATGTGCTCGCGCCCCGTCAGCAGGGCGATCTGCTCACCCACGCGGGTCTTGCCCGAGCCCGGCATGCCGATCAGCGCGATGTTCTGCTCGCGGCATGTCAGGCGCTCCGTTACGTCCAGGATGCGCTCGCGCGGGGTGACCTGGCCGGTGTAGCGCTCGACGGCCTGCGCCGCCTGGGCCACAAGCATGAACAGACCGCCAATGCACGGGATGCCACGACGCTCGGCCTCGAGCATCAGGCCCGTACGGGCGGGGTTGTAGACAATATCGATGACGCCTTCGAGCGCGTCGAGACCCTCGAGCGTGCAGGGCGCGTCGGGGCAGTGGGGGAACATGCCGGCGGGCGTGCAGTTGACGAGGAGCGCGGCGTCGGACTGCTTCGCGATGTTGTCGTAGTTGACCTCGCTTTTGCGACCCACGGGCACCACAGTGGCACCCAAGTCGCCGAGCACCATGCTTGCCGTGGTGCCGGCGCCGCCGGTGGCACCGAGCACAAGGACCTTCTTGTCGGCGACCTCAACGCCCAGCTCCTCGACCAGGCACTGAAAACCAAAGTAGTCGGTGTTGTCGCCGCGCAGCCGGCCGTCGGGCAGGCGGGTGATGGTGTTGACGTTGCCCATGCGCTCGGCGAGCGGGCTCAGCTCGTCCAGGTAGTCCATGACGGCGCGCTTGTAGGGAATGGTCACGTTGGTGCCCTCCCATTCGTCGCCCGTCATAAAGGCCGCGAGGTCTTCGGGCTCGCGCTCAAAACGCACGTACTCCAGCCCCGCGAGCTCTTTGTAGATGGTCGGGGTGTAGCTGTGGCCCAGTACGCGGCCCAGTACGCCGTAGGGGCGGGTTGCGGCGGTATCGGTCATCTAGAGCACCTCCGTGTAGCTGCCAAAGTAGGTGAAGCTCTCGCACACGTCGTCGATGGAATCGAGTAGGTCGTCGAGCGCCTTGCTGCCAAAGGGGCAGTCCAGGTCAAAGTAGAACATAAACTCGAAGTCGCGCCCGGGAATGGGGCGGCTCTCGAGCTTGATGAGGTTGATGTTGAGCGCGTAGAAGCGCTCGAGCACGCGATAAAGCGCGCCCGGCTCATTGGCCGTGGTGATCATGAGCGAGGTGCGGTTGGCGCCGGGATAGACGCGCGGCTCGCGGCTGATGACGACAAAGCGCGTGTAGTTGTTGTCCGAGTCCTGAATGTTGGGCTCCAGCACCTCCAGACCGTAGAGCGCCGCGCAACTGCGCGATGCGATGGCGGCGACGTCGGTGCGGTCGGAGTTGGCGACCATCTCGGCCGACATCGCGGTATTGGGGTACTTGGTGGCGTGCAGGTCGTGGGCCTCGATAAAACTGGTGCACTGGGCGATGGCCTGGCCGTGGCTGTAAAGCTCGTGAACGTCCTGCAGTTTGGTACCGGGCTTAACGAGCAAGTTGTGGTCGATCTTGAGGCGCAGCGAGCGCACAATGTGGAAGTCGAACTGGGCGAGCAAGTCGTAGACGGCGTTGACCGAACCGGCCGTGGAGTTCTCGATGGGCAGCACGCCAAACTCGCAGAAGCCGTCGCGTACGGCGCGCATAACGCCTTCGAAGGTCTCGAAAAACGCGATGTCGGGCACGTCGAAGAGCTTGCACGCGGCAATCTGGCTGTAGGCGCCCTCAACGCCCTGGCAGGCGACGGTTGCCGTCTGGGGGAAGGGCGTGTCGAAGGCCTCGGCCGTGGCGTGGGCCTTTTGCGACACCGTGATGCCCTTGAGCTCGTTGATGTAGCGCTGCTGCTCGGCCTTACTCATGCTCATGAGGAGGCGGAACAGGGTGATGGTCTGGGCCTCGTAGCGCTCGGGCGCGCGGCTGGCGAGGTTATTGAGCTTGGAGCGCTCGCGGGCGGGGTCGAAGACGGCCTTGCCCATCTCGATTTTGGACTTGGCGACCTCGGTGGCAATGTCCATGCGCTCGACAAAGCTGTTGAGGAGCGTGGTGTCGATGCCATCGATGGCCTGGCGAATATCGGCAAGGTCCATAGGGACCCCTTTCACGTGTCGGATGGTGATGCTGAGGGGTAGTCTTTTTGGGACGGGGCTATTTTAGCTACCCCGGCCACAAATCGACCAAACCGTCGCGTTAACTGCCGGGGCAGCTAAAATAGCCCCGTCCCAAAAAGACTACCCCTGGGTTGGTGGGTCTTAGCGCTGGGCGGCGTCTTCTAGGAGGGCGTCCCAGATGGCGAGTGCCGCGGCTGCTTCGGCTACGGGGACGGCGCGGGGGACGATGCAGGGATCGTGGCGGCCGTGGACCGAAAGCTCGGCATTTTCCATGGCGTCCATGTCCACGGTCTGCTGCTCGCGGCCAATGGAGGGCGTCGGCTTTACGGCCATGCGCCACATGACGGGCGCGCCGGTCGAAATGCCGCCGAGGATACCGCCGGCGTTGTTGGACTCGACCTCAATCTCGCCGCTCTCGGCGTCGATGCGATACGGATCGTTGTTCTCGCTGCCGCGCATGGCGGCGACGGCAAAGCCCATGCCAAACTCCACGCCCTTCACGGCGGGAATGCCAAAGGCGATCTGCGCGATACGGTTCTCGATACCGTCGAACATCGGGTCGCCGATGCCAGCGGGCAGGCCATAGATGCCGCACTCCACGATGCCGCCGATGCTGTCGAGCTCGTCGCGCGCGGCCAGGATCTCCTCGCGCATGCGACCGGCAGCGGCGGCATCGATGCACGGCAGGTCGTTCTCAAGGATCGCCTTGCGGTCGGCCTCGCGATAGACCATGTCGTCCATGGGGAGGTCGGAAATGCCGCCGATCTGTGCCACGTGCGCCATCACCTTGATGCCGCGGGCCTCGAGCGCCTGCAGCGCGATACCGCCGGCGATGCATAAGGGCGCCGTCAAACGGCCGGAGAAGTGCCCACCGCCGGCGACGTCGTGCATGTTGTGATATTTCACGCGCGCAGGGAAGTCCGCATGTCCGGGGCGGGGCTTGCGGCGCAGCTCGGAGTAATCCTTGGAGCGCGTGTTGGTGTTCTCGATAATCGCCGCGATGGGCGCGCCGGTGGTGTGCCCATCGACCACGCCGGCGATGATTTGGGCGGCGTCGGCCTCGCGACGCTTGGTCGCGGTCTCGTCGCGACCGGGGGCGCGACGGTTCAAAAAGGTCTGCAGCGCTTCTTGGTCAACGGCGATGCCGGCGGGGACGCCATCGAGCGAGCAGCCGATGGCGGGGGAGTGCGACTGGCCGAAGATGCTCAAACGCAAGACGTTGCCAAAGGTCGAGGACATGCTATTCCTCCTCGAGTGTGACCTTGCCGCCCAGCAGGCGGTAGTGGTCGAAGAAATCGGGATAGGACTTGTTGACGGCCTCGGCGCCGTGGATCACGACCTCGCCAGTGGCGCGGCTCGCCGCGATGGCGGCCATCATGGCGATGCGGTGGTCGTTGTGCGAATCGACCTCGCCGCCGGTAAAGGCATCGACGCCCTTTATGATGAGGTCGTCGCCGGCAATGCGCACCTGTGCGCCCAACGCGGTGAGCTCGCGGGTGGTGGTGACCAGGCGGTCGGATTCCTTGATGCGCAGACGCGCGCAGTCGCGGATGAACGTGCGGCCCTGCGCCAGCGAGGCCACGGCCGAGATAACGGGCACCAGGTCGGGAATGTCGTGGGCGCTCATCTCAAAGCCAGCGAGCTTGTCGGACTGGACGGTGGCGGCGTTGGTGGAGCGCACGATGCGGGCACCAAAGCGCGAAAGCGCGGCGAGCACGTTGCGGTCGCCCTGCGCGGAGCTCAGCGACACGCCCTCCACGGTGATGGGGTCGGTGCCGATGGCACCGGCGCACAGCCAAAAGGCGGCGTTGGACCAGTCGCCCTCGACGGCCACGCTGCCGGGCGTGCGGTACGAGCCGCTGCTCACGCGGAAGTTCGTGACCTCGGGCTGGCCGTCCTTGGCGGGGATACGCTCAACGTTGACTTCGACGCCGAAGGCTTTCATGGCCTGAATCGTCAGGTTGATGTAGGGGCGGCTCTCGATGAGGCCGGTCACCTGCACGCAGGAGGGCTGGGCCAGCAGCGGGGCTGCCAGCAGCAGGCCCGAGATGTACTGCGAGCTCACGTTGCCCGGCAGTACAAAAGTGCCCGGGCGCATGCGGCCGCTCGTCTTGAGCGGAAAACCGCCCGGACCCTGCAGGTCGCAGCCGGCGGCGATGATCTCATCCGAGAGCGGGGAAAGTGGGCGGGCGCCCAGGCGACCCTGGCCCACAAAGGTAGCCTCCGCACCCAGCGCACAAGCGACGGGCAGCATAAAGCGCAGCGTGGAGCCGCTCTCGCCGCAGTCGAGCGTGCCGCCGGCGAGGGCTTTGAGCAGGCCAAATTCAACGCTCTTCATGGTGGGGTGGACCTGGAAGCCGTCCTCGACGGTCTCGATGCGGGCACCGAGCGCCGTGAGGCAGCGCACCGTGGCCTCGATATCGGCGCAGGTGGTGTTGCAGGTGACGTGCGTCTCGCCGTTGGCAAGCGCGGCGCAGATGATGAGGCGATGCGCCATCGACTTGGACGCGATGGCGGGAACCGTGCCCTTGAGCGGGGACGGGGTGATGCGGGCTAGCATGCGGATGCGTCTCCCTTCTGGCCGAGGCCCTCGGCAATTAAATCGTGGAAGGTGGAAAGCGGCGTGCGGTCGATGCTGCAGCGGCCGATGTCGTGCGGAATCACCAGATCGATGGTGTCGCCCGCACGCTTCTTGTCGTGGAGCGCCTCGGCAAAGACGGCATCGGCATCCAAGTTGCAGCGGGTCTTGAGGCCATGGCGGGCGCAGAGTTCCTCAATACGACCGGGCAGTGCGGCATCGCAGACGCCGTGCAGGGCCGCGGCGCGCGTGATGATGCCCATGCCGATCGACACGCAGTTGCCGTGTCCCAGCTCAAAGTGCTCGCAGGCCTCGACGGCGTGTCCGGCGCTGTGTCCAAAGTTGAGGAGCTTGCGCTGGTTGGTCTCGCGCTCATCGGCGACGACCACGGCGCGCTTGATGTCGATATTGCGGGCGATGATGAGCGCTACGCGGGCTACGTCCCGGTTGAGGAGCTCAAGCGTGAGCGGGGTCTTCTCCAGCTCGTCGAAAAGCTCGGGATCGGCGATCACGGCGTGCTTCACAACCTCGCCGCAGCCGTCGGCGAACTGCTCGGGCGTGAGGGTCGCCAGACACCCCACGTCGGCGATAACCACGCTCGGCTGCCAAAACGCGCCGGCGAGGTTCTTGCCGGCAGCCAGGTCGATGGCCGTCTTGCCGCCGACCGACGAATCTACCATGGCGAGTAGGCTCGTGGGGATCTGCACAAACTTGCAGCCGCGCATGTACGTGGCGGCCACAAAGCCGGCCACGTCGCCCACGACGCCGCCGCCGAGTGCCACGATCACGTCGGAGCGCGAAAGCTCGTGCTCGGCCACAAACTCCAAAATGGCAACGTAGGTCTCGGCGCGCTTATGGGCCTCGCCGGCCTCGAAGGTGCAGATGCTCACCTCGTAGCCAGCTGCCTCAAGGCTCTGCTTAACAGGCATCTGGTAGAGCGGACCTACGTTGGTGTCCGTCACGATGACGGCGCGGGAGCCGCCGGCGGTGGCGCGCACGAGCTCGCCCGCTTGCTCCAGCAAAAACGTGCCCACATGCACCTGGTAGGGGCGTGCGGTGTCGATATCGATGGTAATCGCCATAAGCTTCGGTCCTTTCGACCTGGCGTGATAGGTGGTCTAGTGGGAGGCCTCGTCGTCGAGCGCACGCTTAATGCGGTCGCCCTCGGCAAGAAGGTTCTCCAGATAGCGCTGGTCGCGGTCCTTGAGCGCACGGCTGTAGGCGCCGAGCGACTCGATGAGATGGTCGATCTCGAAGGCGAGAGCGTCAGCGTCGTCGATCATGAGCTCGGACCACATCTGTGGGTTGAGGTGTGCCACGCGGGTGAGGTCGCGGTAGCTACCGGCCGAAAAGCCATGGTGGACCTGGGCGGTCGGGCTCTTAACGTAGGCGTTTGAGACGACGTGCGCGAGCTGGCTCGTAAAGGCGATGACGCGGTCGTGCTCGGCGGCGCTGGTCACGCTAAACTTGCCAAAGCCCAGGGGTCGCACCATCTCGCGTACCTGGCCCAAGAGTTCCAGCTTAAGTGCGTCGTCCACCGCGGGCGGCACGAGCACGAGCGGTGCGCCCTGGAACAGGTCGGCGCGGGAGTGCGCATAGCCCGAGAACTGCGTGCCCGCCATGGGGTGCGCGCCCACAAAGTAAAAGCCATGCTCGCGGGCGAGCTCAAAGGCGCGCTCGCACACGATGCCCTTGACGCCCACGGTGTCGATCACCACAGGACCCATGATGGCATCGGTGTCGGTGGCATCGGCGAGCGCCTGGGCGTGCGCCTCGAGCCACTCGATGCAGGCCTCGGGGTAGCAGGCCAGCACGATGATATCGCACTCGCCGAGCGTCTCGTCATTGAGCTCGCCTGCGACCGTGCCCATGCTGGCGACCGTCATGACATCGTCATCGGGGTCCCAGGCCAGCACGCGGACGCCCGCCTGCGCATAGCCGCGGGCAAAGCTGCCGCCGATCAGTCCCAGGCCCACGATGCCGGCACACTTGGGGCCGCCCTGGTTAACGCGTGCGTTTCTCACCGTTCCCATGGACTACTCCATGGTCTCTTGGCAGACGACCTCGCGAATGGCGCGGATGCGGCGCATGGTGTCGTCGAACTGGTCGGGGGTGAGGGCCTGGGCGCCGTCGGACCAAGCGCGGCTCGGCTCGTCGTGGACCTCAATCTCCAGGCCGTTGGCACCGCAGGCGGTCGCGGCGAGCGCCATGGGCTCAACGTAGCGGGTGTAGCCGGTGGCGTGGCTGGGGTCGGCGACGACGGGCAGGTGCGACAGGTGGTGCAGCACCGGCACGGCGTTGAGGTCGAAGGTGTTGCGGGTGCGGGTCTCGAAGGTGCGGATGCCGCGCTCGCACAGGATGACGTTGTCGTTGCCCTCGCTCATGATGTACTCGGCGGCCATGAGCAGCTCGTCGATCGTGCCGGACATGCCTCGCTTGAGCAGGATCGGGGTCTGCGTCTTGCCGACCTCCTTGAGCAGGGGGAAGTTCTGGGCGTTGCGGGCGCCGATCTGCATGACGTCGATCTTCTTGTCCAGAAAGACCTGCACGTCGCGCGGGTCCATGATCTCGGTGACGATCGGCATATCGAGCTCGGCGGATGCCTCGCACAACAGGTCCAGGCCGGCGGGACCCATGCCCTGGTATGCGTACGGGGAAGTGCGGGGCTTGTAGGCACCACCACGCAGCATCGTGGCACCGGCGGCCTTTACGCGGCGGGCGATGCGGATGAGGTTCTCGCCCTCGACTGAGCAGGGGCCGGCGATGACCTGGAACTGGTCGCCGCCGATCTTGACGCCGTGGCCGCAGTCGATGACGGAGTCCTCGGGGTGGAACTTGCGGTTGGCGCGCTTGAACGGCTCGGAGACGCGCTGCACGCGCTCGACGACGTCCATGGACTCCAGCAGGAACGGGTCGATCTTAGTCGTATCGCCCACCAAGCCGATGATGGTCTCGTTCTCGCCGCGCGAGACGTCGGTTTTCAGGCCCTTCTTTTCAATCCAGCTGACGATGTGGCTGACGGCCTCGTCGCTGGCGCTCTGCTTTAAAATTGCAATCATGGTGTGCCTCTCACCTCGATGGATAGCCCTTGCAAAAACGGCCCGCATCGCGAGCCGTATTATATGGTGCATGAGAGTTTATACTATCTGGCTCGCTTTTGCCGCCTAAAGCGCGCCGTCGCGGCGCGTCTTCCTCGGAATTGCAAAGCTTTTTCTTTTATTTTGATAGCCCATGGCGCACTTGGGTATAATGCATTCCGTTCGCCCTATTAGCTCAGGGGATTAGAGCGTCTGCCTCCGGAGCAGAAGGCCGTTGGTTCGAATCCAACATGGGGCACCATCGAACGTAAGACCGTCCGAACCTCGCATGGTCCGGGCGGTTTTTCTTATACCGACGCGACGTGATGGGACGTGGTATGGCAGCAACGGATATCGAGCGCGGACTCTCGACCGCCGAGGTCGAGGAGCGCATCGCCGCCGGTAAGATTAACCGCAACATGGAGCTCAAGACCAAGTCGGTCCGCGAGCTCATCATCGAAAACCTCTGCACGCTGTTCAATTTAATCAACGTGATTCTGGCGATTCTGGTCATTATGACCGGTTCGTTTAAGAACCTGACGTTTTTGTTCGTGGTGTTCCTCAACACCGCCATCGGCGTCATCCAGTCCATGCGCTCCAAAAAGATGGTCGACAAGCTCACGCTGCTCACCTCTAAGAAGGCCATTGCGGTGCGCGACGGCGCCGAGGTGGAGCTCGACCTGGACCAGATCGTGCTCGACGATATCATTCGCCTGGGGCGCGGTGACCAGATTCCCGCCGACGCCGTGGTGGTATCGGGCGAGGCGCTCGTTAACGAGAGCCTGCTGACGGGTGAGAGCGATCTCATTAAGAAGCAGCCCGGCTCCGAGCTCATGAGCGGCAGCTTTATCGACTCGGGTCTTCTGCGCGCCCGCGTGATCCACGTCGGTGCCGACAACTACGTGGCCAAGATCAACAACGAGGCTAAGTACGTCAAAAAGGTCAATTCCGAGATTATGAACGCGCTGAACGCCATCGTGCGGTTCGCGAGCATCATCATGATTCCGCTTGGTCTGGCGCTCTTTACCTCGAGTGTGAGCGAGCTGTGGGATGCCGCGGGAACCCCGGGCGATAGCGCGCTTTCCTGGTGCTTCTCCGAGCTGCTGGCCGGTCGTGTGCCTTCTTCGGCGCTGCTGTCCACGGTGGGCGCCCTGCTGGGCATGATTCCGCAGGGTCTGGTGCTGCTGACCTCGTCGGTGCTCGCGATTGCCACGGTGCGCCTGGCGCGTCGCAAGGTGCTGGCACAGCAGCTCTACTGCATCGAGACGCTCGCTCGCGTCGACGTGCTGTGCCTGGACAAGACCGGCACCATTACCTCGGGCCGCATGGAGGTCGAGGGCACCTATCCGCTGCCTGTTGAGGGTGTGGGCTTTGGCGCGGACTCGGACGAGGCGGCTGTTCCCGTCGAGACCACGGTGCTCGACTTTGCGCTTGCCAACGTAGCGCGCGCGACCTCGGCCGATGCCAATGAGACCTGCCAGGCGCTGCTCAACTACTACGCCGATCGTCCGGTCGAGGTGTCCGAGCCGCTGTCGGTTATTCCGTTCTCGTCGTCCAAAAAGTGGAGTGGCGCGTCGTTTTCGCAGGGCTCCTATGTAATGGGCGCTGCGCAGTTTGTGCTCTCCGTTCGCGCATTTGCGCAGGTCGAGAATCGTGTGGCCGAGCTCGCCGATACCTGCCGCGTGCTCGTGGTGGCGCGCGTGGACGGCTTTACGCCCGACGGCGATATGGTGGGCGAGGCCGAGCCCGTGGGCTTTGTGACCATTCGCGACGAGATCCGTACCTCGGCGGCCGAGACCATCGGCTACTTTAACGAGCAGGGCGTGACCCTCAACGTGATCAGTGGTGACGATCCCCGCACGGTGTCTTCGATTGCGCGCGTGGTGGGCGTGCCCGGGGCGGACGCATACGTGGACGCCACGACGCTCAATACGCCGTCCAAGCTCGATGCGGCGGTGGACCGCTACCATGTCTTTGGTCGCGTGACCCCGCAGCAGAAGCGCGAGCTCGTGCAGGCGCTCAAGCGCCGCGGGCACACCGTGGCCATGACGGGCGACGGCGTCAACGACGTGCTGGCGCTCAAGGAGGCCGACTGCTCCGTGGCCATGGCCGCCGGCTCCGACGCCGCGCGCAACGTGGCTGAGATCGTGCTTGTCGACAACGACTTCGCCTCGATGCCCGCTGTGGTGGCAGAGGGCCGTCGTTCCATCAACAACCTGCAGCGCTCTGCCGCGCTCTTTCTGACCAAGACGCTTTTCTCGATGGGCCTGGCGGCGCTGTGCATCGCCCTGCCGCCGTATCCCTTTGAGCCCATTCAGATGACGCTCATCAACTTCTTCTGCATCGGCGCGCCGGGCTTTGTGCTGGGCCTGGAGCCCAACAACGCCCGCGTGAAGGGGTCGTTCTTGACCAACGTGCTTAAGCGTGCGCTGCCGGCGTCGATTGCGGTTATTTTGGCCGCGGTGCTCGATATCTTTGTGGCGCGTGTGTTTGGCTTTAGCCAGCTTACGCTGTCCACGATGTGCCTGCTCACGTCGTGCGCGGCGAGTGTCAGCCTGATTTGGCGCATCTCGCAGCCGCTCACGCCCTTGCGCGTGGTGCTTTTCGTGTTTGTCGTCGCCGGCATCCTGACGGGCGTTATCGGGTTCCCGGAGCTGCTGTCGATCGCCAACCTGTCGATGGGTCAGATTGTCATCTTGGCGGTTATCGTCGTCTTTACCTGTGCGGTGTTCTTTAAGCTTGCAACGATGATGGACTCGCTTAAACCTCGTCGCCGTCATGCGGCTACCGGCTTTGGCCGTGGCGTGCGCGTTCGTCTGGGTCGCGGTGGCGGTAAGGTGAGCTCGACGGGATCGACCGCCGAGCGTTTTGCCAAGCGCGTTGCCGCCAATATGGCGCAGCGCCGTGAGGCGCGCACTGTCCGCGAGGCCGAGGCCCGTGCACTTGAGGGCGTGGCCCAGACCCAGCCCAAGAAAAAGAAGAGCGCCGGCGCCAAGCGCTCCCGCGTGACCAAATCGGCCCAGGGCATTAAGGTCTCGATGCCCAAGAAAAAGAAATAGTCCGCGGCCTTCAGGGATGATTTTTCTGGCGATGTTGAATTGGTGCCTTGCGCTTGTGGGGCCGTGTCGATGTTATGCTCTAACCTCAATTGTTTGAATTGCTTCGGAAAGAGGATGCCGTGATCTGCCCGCATTGCCTAAAGACCATCGAGGACGGCGCCTCGTTCTGCCCCTATTGCAACGCATACGTTGGTCCGGGCGATGGCCCCGAGCATACCGAGTTCGTGTTCTGCGACGGCTGCGGCGCACGTCTGTCCCCGCACGACCGTACCTGTCCCAAGTGTGGACGCCCCGCGCCAGGCATCCTTTCCGAGGACGCCGCCGCATCCGACCTGGCAGCAGGGCGCACGGCCGGCTTTCCGCGCCTGACGCAGGAGCAGATTGATACCGAGGTGCCCCACGCGCCGGCATCTGCCGCCGCGGTGCTCTCCGACGCAGCCGACCCCAACGAGACCTGCGTGCTGCCTGCCTTCGATAAGGACTTTGGCATCCCCAAGGTCGATATCCCCACGCCGGTGTCCCTGCGCGATGATGACCAGCCCAAAAAGCAAAAGCCCAAGCGCAAGGTCCACCCCGACGAGGATGCCTATCATAAGCACAAGCGCCATATCCCCAAACCGCTCATCGTCATCGCGGTGCTCGCCGCCGTGTGCGGTGGTGCCTATTGGTTTGTAACTGCCGATCCCATGGGCGTTATGCCCGGCTTCTACGACCAGTTTGGCCAGGCCGCCAAGACCACCTTCCCGTCGCGACAAAAGGGCGAGGCCACCGAGAAAGAGTCCAAGCAAGAGGATACGTCCGAGGTCGTTCAGGAGGAGACCGTCTTAACCGACGACCAGCTCTACACCAGGCTCGACGGCCTGTACCAGACCATCGTGTCGTACAGCGACGAGGATCAGATCGGCGAGGTCATCGATTCGTTTAATAACGGCTATCTGCGTACACCGCTTTCCACCCGCCAGGAGCTGTCACAGAGCGCCTATGCCCTACGCGATCAGATTAAAAAGACCCAGGATGAGCTCAACAACCTCAAGGTTCAGGACGACACGGTCTATGCGGAGGACATCGATCATCTAAAGCAGCTTGCCCAGTGGATGTACGAGCGTGTCGATGTGATCTGCCAGAGCTGGGATATCTCGCTGTCCATTCCCGACGGCGAGTCGCTCAGCGCCCGTCAAAGCGAGATCCTGGCGCCCATTGCACAAGGCGGCAACAGCGCGCTTAACCAGTACGACGCCAACGTGAGCGCGTGGAGGCCGCAGCAGCGTTCGTAATTTGTTGCCCTCCGGCGGCATAACCTGCGTGCGCAATTGATGGAAGCCCGTGCTTATTGCTACAATTCGTACAAATATGCTTTAAACGCACGAGGAAGGAACCACATGTTTGGTTTTAAGAAAGAGCTCTATACGCCCGAGTACCAGCTCGTCGGTGACGAGTGCGCGGTGATCGAGACGTCGAAGGGCACCATCAAGGTCAAGTTTGACGGTGAGGGCGCCCCCATCCATGTGGCGAACTTCTGCGAGCTTTCCACAATGGGCTTCTATGACGGCCTTAAGTTCCATCGCTATGTGCCCGGCTTTGTGATCCAGGGCGGCGACCCCAATACCCGCGATATGTCCGGCGCCGACGTTGCTGCCGGCCTTGAGGGTCCCGACGGCATGCCCGGTACCGGCGGCCCCGGCTACTGCATCAAGGGCGAGTTTGCCACCAATCCGCGTAACAGCCATGTTGACGGCGCGCTTGCCATGGCCCGCTCCATGGATCCCGATTCCGCGGGCTCGCAGTTCTACTTCTGCCTGGGTGCCCAGCACAACCTCGACTCCGGCTATACCGTCTTTGGCACCACGGTCGAGGGCCTCGACGTCATCTCGCAGCTGCGCGCCGGCGACGAGATCGTTCATGTCGAGATCGTTCACGAGTAAAGGGGACTTCCTTGAATAGCCAGCTGATCCAACAGGGCCGCGCCGCTTATCGCGCGGGTGATTTTTCCGCTGCCGCCCAGATGCTTGGCGCGGCAAAGACTCCCAACGAGATCATGGGTGAGGCCGACCACCTGCGTGGCAACGCCCTGATGCATCTGGGCATGTACGCCGAGGCCGCCGAGGCCTACGCCGCAGCCCTCAACGACGGCGCCTATGGCAAGCGCGGCGCTCTGCTCACCAACCGCGGCAAGGCACTCGCCGCGGTGGGCGACTACACCACGGCTGCCCAGGCGTTCTCTGCAGCTACCCAGGACGCTTCCTACGCCACGCCTTTTAAGGCCTACCTGGGTCTGGGCAACGCGCTGTTCCAGTCGGGCGATTATGCCAACGCCGGTACTGCCTTCCGTCAGGCTGCCATCGACGGCGCCAACCCGGCTCCTGCCGCCGCCCTCGGCGATCTGGGCCGCTGCTTCATCAAGCTCGGCCGCCCCGCAGATGCCGTTGAGACCTACCGCACGGCTATCGACTTTGCCGGCCCGCGCGACGATACGCGCGCTCTCAACGCCGGCATGGGCCAAGCGCTTTCCGCCGCCGGCCGTCCCTCCGATGCGCTCGATGCCTTTAACGCCGCCACCGCCGACGGTATCTACCAGCTCACGCCCGAGCAGGCCGACGAGCTTGCCCGCGTGCACGACTCGCTCGCCGCGCTTTCGGCCCAGACGGCCATGTCTACGGCTCCGGCTCCCGCGATGGACGCTCCCGCTGTCGACCCGCTCGATCCCACGGGCGCGACCGGTCAGTTTATGCCCGATCCCTCTGACACCGGCTTCTTTACGCTGTCCGAGTCCGAGATGGTCCAGCAGGACCGCAAACAGGCCAAGGTGCGTCGTCGCCACCGCCACACGGGTCTTAAGATATTCCTGGTGCTGCTTCTGCTCATCGTGATCGCTGCCGGTGGCCTGGGCTATGCCTATACGCACGGCATGGGCTATCCCTCGCAGGAGTCTGTCATCACCGACCTGTTCCAGGCTGCCGGTGATGGCGATACCGCCAAGGCCGAGTCCTGCCTGGCCTCGAGCCTGTCCGAGGACGCCAAGGCGATGATCATCTCCTCGATCCCGCAGGGCGCCACCGTCTCTATCGAGGGCATGGATCAGTCCATGACCGAAGCCACCGCCAAGGTGAAGGCTTCGCTGTCCAAGGGCGGCGAGCAGGAGTACACCGTTAAATTCGTGCGCTCCGACAACCATATCGGTTGGGCTGTCTCCTCGCTCGACATCGATTTCTCGGCCGCTGACAACCAGTAGTGACCTTATGAGATTTGGCGCTGCCCGGTGCTTCACCGCAAGTGAGGTGCCGGGCTTGCGTTAGTATGATGGGCTAGTAGTTTTCCAGCAATCATCCAACACATCAGGAGTTGCGTTGTTTTCTTTGATGGATATGTTCTTCGGTAGCTATGCGGGCGATCTTGCCATCGACCTCGGCACCGCCAATACGCTTGTCTCCGTGCGCGGCAAGGGCATCGTCATCCGCGAGCCCTCCGTTGTCGCTATCGACAAGAACGACGAGCGCATCCTGGCTGTCGGCATCGAGGCCAAGCGCATGCTCGGTCGTACGCCCGGCAACATCGTTGCCGTTCGTCCCCTTAAGGACGGCGTCATCGCCGACTTCGATGTCACCGAGGCCATGCTTCGCTACTTTATCGACAAGGCTTCCGAGAAGCGCTATCCGTGGACTCCGCGTCCGCGCGTCGTCGTCTGCGTTCCCTCCGGCGTCACGTCTGTCGAGAAGCGTGCCGTCTTTGAGGCCACGATCCAGGCCGGCGCTCGCCAGGCCTATCTGATCGAGGAGCCCATGGCGGCTGCCATCGGCGCCGACCTGCCCGTCGAGGAGCCCACGGGCTCCATGGTCATCGATATCGGCGGCGGCACCACCGAGGTCGCCGTTATCGCTATGGGCGGTATTGTCGTGTCGCAGTCCATCCGCATTGCCGGTGACGAGTTCGACCAGGCTATCCTCACCCATGTTCGCGATGCCTACAACCTGGCTATCGGCGAGCGCACGGCCGAGGATATCAAGATCAAGGTCGGTTCCGCCGTGCCGCTTAAGGATGAGCTCGACGTCGAGGTCAACGGACGCGACGTTATCACGGGCCTGCCCAAGACCGTGCGTATCGAGAGCGAGGAGATTCGTCGCGCGCTCAACAAGCCGCTCGACGAGATGGCCAAGGCCGTCAAGGACGCACTCGACGCTACGCCTCCCGATCTTGCCTCGGACCTTATGTACTACGGCATTTTGCTGACCGGTGGCGGCGCGCTGCTGCGCGGTCTCGACGTGCGCCTGCGCGATGAGACCGGCGTTTCGGTCAACGTCAGCCCCACGGCGCTCGATAACGTCGTTAACGGCTGTGCCCGCGTGCTCGAGGCCAATGCGTTTGATGGCGGCTTCGTCCAGACCAATGCTTAATTTCCAAAAGGTGGTTTCCATTTGGCACGATCTTCGGGTTTCTCCACAAATCTGAATACCAAGCGACAATCAACGGGTATGCGCCCGTTGATTGTTTTCAGCCTGATTTCGGTGTTGCTGCTCACGTTTTATATTCGTGAGGGCGAGACGGGGCCGATTCATGCCGTTCGTTCGGGCGTGACGACGATTACCTCGCCGGTGCGTTTTCTGGGCTCGGCTGTGGCGGCTCCCTTCAATGCGATCGGTAACGTGTTCTCTAACCTTACGGCGTCACAGGACACGCTTGACGAGCTTAAGAAGCAAAACGAGGAACTGACCTCTAAGGTCGCCGAGCTCTCCGAGGCTCAAAAGACCGCCGAGCGACTGGAGGGTCTGGTCGGTCTGCAGTCGACCTACAACCTCAAGTCCACTGCAGCTCGTATCGTCGGCGCTTCGGGCGATGCCTGGACCTCGACCGTTACCATCGATAAGGGTTCTGCCGACGGGCTTACCATCAACATGCCCGTGACGAGTTCTGCCGGTGTTATCGGCCAGATCATCGAAGTTTCGGCCAAGACATCGACCGTGCGCCTGATTGGCGACGAGAACTCGGGCGTGTCCGCCATGGTGCAGGACACGCGCGCCCAGGGCATGCTGCAAGGTCAGGCTGACGGCACGCTGCGTCTTGAGTATGTGAGCGTCGACTCCGACGTTAAGGTTGGCGACATCATCGTGACCTCTGGCATTGGCGGTGTGTTCCCCAAGGGTCTTCCGCTCGGCACCGTCTCGTCGGTTGAGAAATCGGCAAACGACGTGTACTACACCATTGTGGTGCGCGCTCAGACCACGGCCGAGAACAACGAGGAAGTGCTGGTCATTACCTCGCTGACCGACGAACAGTCGGCCTCGGATGAGGACGTGAACACGGCCAACAGCACGCCGCAGGGAACGTCGCGCGATGCTGCGGCCAAGACGAAGGGCGAGAGTTCGGATGACAGTTCCGACACGTCCGAGACGACCGATTCCGGCTCGAGCGAATAGGGGGCATGTCCATGGATCTACACGAGCAGGGGATGAGCTCCCGCACGTTTGTAATCGCCGCCGTCGTGTGCGTGCTGCTGCAGGCAGGCCTGGCACCGCAGATCTCCATTGCGGGCGGTCGCGTCAACTTCATGATTATCCTGGTGTGCCTAAGCGTGTTCTTGGGCGACCCGACCCGTGCCGTCGTGTGCGGTTTTTGCAGCGGCTTGTTTTATGACCTTTCCGCTGCCGTGCCGGTGGGCGTTATGTCGCTTCTGCTGACCGTGGGTTCTTTTGCCCTGGTGCATAGCGCCGCCGGTCAGACGGGCGGTACCCCGAGTGCGCGCGGCATCACGGTGGGCGCCTTCGCGCTCGTCATAAATGTGATCTACAGCATCATCTTGCTGTTTATGGGTTTGGAGACGAGCTTTGTCGTTGCGATCTTCGGCCATGCGCTTCCGTCTTCGATCCTGACGGGTCTGGTTGCCATTCCGTTTTTGATGTCCGGCGTCGTGCCGCAGTCCGGTTATGGATTCTCCGCACGTGGCGGACGCCAGACGGGCATGCGCTTTAAGCCCAAGACCCGTAAGCTCAAATAGGGGAGGCCCGTAGATGTCTTCCCAGATGACGGTTATTATCGCCGGTATCGTGCTGGTTGTGGCCATCGTGGTTGCGCTGGTCATCATGCGTCGCGGTGATTCCCGTTTTACTTACGATACGCAGCATGGAACGGCCCCGCGCGCCACCGAGGGCGAGGGCAATACCGCGGCGACCGCCTTTAAGGGCCGCTTCTCCATCCTCACCACGGGTGTGGGGGCGATGTTCGCGGCGCTTGCCGTCAAGCTGTGGGGCATGCAGATGGTCTCGTCGGACTATTACGAAAAGCAGGCTAATAGTAATCAGACGCGCACCGTTACCACACCCGCTGTGCGCGGCCGCATCCTCGACCGCAATGGCGTGGCGCTTGTCCAGAACCGTCCCTCACTTGCTGTCGTGGCCTACCGCGACCTTGCCGAGGATGAGGTTCTGGTTCGCCATCTTGCCAACGTGCTCGGTATGCCCTACGTGGCGGTGCTGCGCAATATTCAGGACAATTCCGAGGGCGCCCAGAGCCTGCATACCATCGCGACGGACGTCCGTCGCTCCACGGTTGCCTATATCAAGGAGCACGCCGGCGAGTTCCCGGGCGTCAAGATTGCCGAGCGTACCGAGCGCCAGTATCCATATGGCGAGACGGCATGCCATATCTTGGGCTATACCGGCACCATTACCTCCGAGCAGCTCGAGGCCCAGAATAAGAAAACGTCTGGCGATGATGATGCTTCTGCTGGCCGGATTACGTACCAGTCGGGCGATATCGTGGGCCAGGCGGGTGTTGAGAGCTACTACGAAAACCTGCTGCAGGGTATTCGTGGCGAGCAGACCGTCAAGGTCGATGCCTCGGGCAATGTGACCGGTCAGGCCGGCGCCGTGCCCGCCAAGGCCGGCTCCGACATTAAGCTCACGCTCGACCTTAAGATCCAACAGGCCTGCGAGACGGCGCTGGCGAGCGCCATCGAGCTTGCCAAGACCACTGGCTACAGCAATGCCGGCAACGGCGCTGTGGTGTGTCTCGATCCCAACAATGGCGAGATCCTGGGCATGGCGAGCGAGCCCAAGTTCGATCCGTCCGTCTTTATCGGCGGCGTCTCAAATGACGTGTGGACCGAGCTCAATGATGACAAGGGTTCGCACCCGCTGCTCAACCGCGCCATTAGCGGACAGTACATGTCGGCCTCGACCATCAAGCCGCTCTCGGCACTGGCCGGTCTTGAGTTTGGAACCTACACGTCGGGGCAGACGACCAACTGCACGGGCTATTGGACGGGTCTGGGCAAGTCGTGGGGCAAGTACTGCTGGCTGCATTCCGGCCACGGCACCATGACGCTGCAGTCGGGTATCGCCAACTCGTGCGACCCCGTCTTCTACGACATGGGCAAGGCGTTCTTTTATGACGAGCAACATTCCGAGGGCCTGCAGGAGATCTTTCGTCGCTGGGGCCTAGGCAAGACCTGCGGTATCGATCTGCCGAGTGAGGGCGCGGGCCGTATTCCCGATGCCGAGTGGAAGGAGTCGTACTTCACAGACGCCTCTGCCGAGGACCGCAAGTGGAATGCCGGCGATATGACCAACATTGCCATCGGCCAGGGCGACATCCTGGTGACGCCCCTGCAGATGGCGTGCGCCTACATGGGCCTTGCCAACGGCGGCAAACAGTACGTGCCTCACGTGTTTTTGTCTGCCGTGTCGCGCGATGGCGACGGCGATGCCTATAAGTACAACGGCAAGGGCAAGAAGAAGCGCCTGGAGGCCAAGATCAACAGCGATTCGGATTTGACTCTTGTTCGCAACGGCATGCACGACGTGATTTACACGGCATCGACGTCCCTGGCGGCTCACTTTGGCACCCTGACGCCGCAGGTATACGGCAAGTCGGGCACGGGCGAGAAAAGCGGCGAGGACGAATACGCGTGGTTCTGCGCCTATGCACCGGCCGATGATCCCAAGTATGTCATCGCTACTGTCCTGGAGCAGGGCGGCGGTGGTTCGGATACCGCGATGCATGTCGTGCGCGACGTGCTCGGCGTGATTTATGACGAGCCCGATACCTCTTCGGCCTCGGGCGATTCTTCGGTTCGATAGGAGGTTGCGATGGATTTTTCTCCGGCGGATCTGTTCCGTTCAACCAAGACCGGCTCTCGCAGCAGCCTGGACCGCGTCAACAAGCAACTTTCGGCCTCGCGCGGCACGTTTCGCCAAAAGGTGCATATCGGTGTGCTCGTGGCCACAGTGGCGCTCGTCGCCTACGGTGCCATCATTATCTGGTCGGCTTCGCAGTTTAAGGCCGATGCTTCGTTCTCACGCCATCTGCTGGGAATTGGTATCGGGGCGTTGCTGGCGGTGCTGGTCTGGCGTACCGACCTGCGCGGTATTTCCAATTTCTCGACGGCGTTGCTCGTCATCGACCTGATCGTGATCTTCTCGCCCAAGATTCCGGGTCTGTCCTATACGGGCGGTCTGGGCATGACGGGCTGGATCAAGATTCCCGGTATCGGCTTGACATTCCAGCCGGTCGAGCTTGCCAAGCTCATCACCATCTTCTTTATTGCCACGCTTGGCTCGCAGTATAACGGCCGCATCGATACCGTTCGCGACTACGTCAAGCTCTGCGGCATGCTGTCCATCCCGTTTTTGGCCGTCGTCGCCATGGGCGACCTGGGCTCGGGCCTGGTCGTGCTGGTCTCGGGCGCCATCGTCATCTGCATGAGCGGTGCGCGCCGCGAATGGGTGCTGTCGACCCTGGCCCTGCTCGTGGGCCTGGTGGCCCTCGTCCTGGCGCTCGATTCGGTCTTTGATTCGTTGCTCGGCCACGATGTGCTCATCAAGCAGTATCAGATGAACCGCCTGACGGTCTTTATCGACCCCGATAATGCCGATTCGGACGATGCCTACAACCTGCAGCAGTCGCTTATCGCCGTTGGCTCGGGTGGCTTCTTTGGTAAGGGTTTGGGCCATGCGACGCAGTCGGCCGGCGGCTTTCTGCCTGAGTTCCACACCGACTTCGTCTTCGCCTTCCTGTCCGAGACCTTTGGCTTTTGCGGTTCCTTTTTGCTCCTGTGCCTCTACGTGCTGCTGATCTTTTCGACGATTCGCGTCGCCTTTAAGTGTGAGTCGCTGTTCTTGCGCCTATCGTGTGTGGGCATCGTTGGCATGTGGGCGTTCCAGACCTTCGAAAACATCGGCATGTGCATTGGCATGATGCCGATTACCGGTATTCCGCTACCGTTTATTAGCTTCGGTTCGTCTTCGATGATGATTCAGCTGCTGACGGTGGGTATCGTACAATCCATATGGCGGCATCGTTCGGGCGCCGCGTAACCGCTGGAGGGGTTTGCTATGAAAATTCCCGTAGATAAGCTGACCCGCGCTTTTAAGATGGGCGCGTCCGTTAAGAAGGATTCCGATACGCCGGTGCGCGTCTCGGTCTATCTGGATTCGTCCGCCTCGCGCTTTCTGGCCGAGACGGTGCGTGACGCCTTTGTGCCGCAGACGACCTCGGGCATTGTGCGCGTCGAGCGTCTGGGGGAGGAGCGAATTGCTCCAAAGACCGATACCGATGTGGTACTGGTGCTCTCGTGCGGTTCCGACCGCTTGGAGAGTGCCGTGCAGGAGCTCGTGATCGCCGGCGCGCCCGTGTGCGTGCTTGCCGAGTCTGCTGTGGAGGTGCCGTTTATCGAGGAGTCCACGCCCATGCTCGGCGTGGTGGCGGCAACCGATAAGACGTATCTGCTCGAGACGCTTGCCCGCTGGATTCTCGATCGCACCGAAAAGGAAACGGCTTTTGCGGCGAACTTTGCCTTCATGCGCATCGCGGCGGCCAATCGTATCATTACCTCGTGCGCGCTCACCAATATGGCGACCGGTGCGCTGGTGTTTTTGCCGGGCGCCGATTATCCCGTTATGGCGCTGGCTCAGGTGGGCATGCTCTTTGAGCTCGCTGCCGTCTTTGGACGCGGCATTAAGCCTGAGCGCGGCTACGAGGTCGCGGGCGTGCTTGCCGGCGGTCTTGTGATCCGCGCGGTCACCCGTGCGCTCGTCAAGCAGACGCCGCATATTGGGTTTGCCGTCAAGGCGCTCACTGCTGCCGCGGGCACCTATGGCATGGGCCGTGCGCTCGTTTCGCTCTACGAGCGCGATGTCGACTACAGCCGTGCCAACGAGGTGGTCACTGCCACGTTCTCCCGCGTTCGCGATCTGGTGACCACGGTCGCGGGCGCTACCCGTCCTATGGCGTCCTACCAAGACGCATCCGATCTCGCTGCTTAGGGGTTTTCCGTTGCGCGTTGCATACCAAGACTGTTTTCATTTAATTGAGCCGCTGCTCGCCAAGGTCGAAAAGCCGAGTCGCTATATCGATCACGAGTGGGGCACGCTTTCCAAGGCCGATGCCGACTACCGTTGCTGCTTGATCTACCCGGATGTGTACGAGGTTGGTCTGCCCAACCAGGGTATCGCCATCCTCTACAACATTCTTAACCAGGCCGAGGGCATCTCCTGCGAGCGCGGCTATGTGCCGTGGCCCGACATGGGTGACGCCATGCGCGAGGCGGGCATTCCGCTGCTGTCGCTCGAAGGTGCTGCCCCCGTCGCTTCGTTTGATATCGTCGGTCTGCATGTGCCGCACGAGATGGCGGTGACGAACTTCCTCGAGGCACTCGATCTCGCTGGCATTCCGCTGTTAGCGGCCGACCGAGGCGAAGACGACCCCATCATCATCGCCGGCGGTCCCTCGGTGTACAACCCCGAGCCGTACGCGGCCTTCTTCGATGCCATCCTCATCGGCGAGGGCGAGGAATCGCTGCTCGAGACCTGCCAGCTGCATCGCCGCCTGCGTGACGAAGGAGTCCCGCGCGCGCAGATTGTTGAGCAGCTTGCATCCATTGCCGGCAACTACGTGCCGTCGCTCTATGAGGTTCGTCACGATGAGCCCTGCTCGCCGCATGGCTACACCGTGCCGCGTGAGGGCAAGGATGCTCCGGTCGTGGTCTACAAGCGCGTCGTCGAGGATTTCGGCGCCACGAATCCGCTGTCGCAGTCGTGTGTACCCTATGCGCAGCTGGTCCACGACCGCCTGTCTATCGAGATCCTGCGTGGCTGCGCTCGCGGCTGTCGTTTTTGCCAGGCCGGCATGACGTATCGCCCGGTGCGCGAGCGTTCGGCCGACCAGATCGTCTCGTCGGTGATTCAGGGTCTGGAAAAGACCGGCTATGACGAGGTGTCGCTGACCTCGCTCTCCACGACCGACCACTCCTGCATTCGCGACGTGCTCGGCAGGCTCAACCGTCGCCTGGAGGATACGGGTATTCGCGTGTCTATTCCGTCGCAGCGCCTGGATTCGTTTGGCGTGGATATGGCCGAGTCGGTCGCCGGCGAAAAGAAGGGCGGCCTGACGTTCGCACCCGAGGCCGGCAGCCAGCGCATGCGCGACATCATTAACAAGAACGTGACCGAGGAGGACCTGGACCGTGCGGCCAAGGCGGCCTTCGAGGCCGGCTGGAACCGCATGAAGCTCTACTTTATGATGGGCCTTCCCGGCGAGCGCGACGAGGACATCGTGGCCATCGCCAATCTGGCCGATCACGTGCTGGAGCTCGGTCGTTCCGTGGTGCCCAAGGCTCGTCGCGGCTCGATCTCGGTGTCCATCTCGGTTTCGGTGTTTATCCCCAAGGCTGCCACGCCGTTCCAGTGGTGCCCGCAGCTCGACTACGACGACGTCAAGCGTCGCCAGAAGCTGCTTATCACGAGCGTTCGCAACCGTGCCGTCCGCGTGCATTACCACGATGCCGAGACCTCGCTCATCGAGGCCGCGCTCTCCCGCGCCGGTCGTGACATGACGCCCGTCATCATCGATGCTTGGCGCTCGGGGTCTCGCTTTGACGCCTGGGTAGAGCATTTCTCGCTCGATAACTGGAAGGAGGCTGCTGCCAAAAACGGCATCGACCTCAATGAGCTTGTGCACCTGCCCTACGAGTTGGACTGGCGTCTGCCGTGGGAGCATGTGAGCCCCGGCTGCACGCGCGGCTTCCTCGAGCGCGAGTACCGTCGCTCGCTCGAGGGTGTCACGACTCCCGACTGCACTCGCACGTCGTGCACCGGCTGCGGAATCTGCCCCACGCTCCACGCCAAGAATGTATTGATGGGTGATCGCGCATGAGTGAGCGCCTGACCGACAACCCCACGCTCTTTAGACTTCGTGTTCGCTATGGCAAGCGCGATCGCCTTAAGTACCTGGGCCATCTCGAAGTAATCCATACCATTGAGCGCATCGTGCGCCGTGCGGGACTTCCCTATGCCGTCACGCAGGGCTTCTCTCCGCACATGCGAGTGGGCTTCTCTTCGGCGCTACCGGTGGGTACGTCGTCGATCTGCGAGTGGTATGACCTGTTTATGACCGAGTTCGTGGCGCTCGACGAGGCGTTTGGGCGCCTGGCTGCGGCGTCTCCGGCCGATCTGGCGCCCATCGAGGCGGCGTATATCGACGTGCGCACGCCGGCGTTGACGGCGCAACTCACGCGTCTGTCGTATCGCATCGACCTGCACTTGGATCCCGAGGCGCCCGTAAGCGCCGACGAGGTGCGTCGTGCGATCGACACGCTGCGCGCGGACCATGGCATCGACTACGCGCGCGGCAAAAAGAGCAAGCGCTTGGATTTGGATCACACGCTCGTGGGCTATGAGCTCACGGCGGGGGAGCGCCCGGACCATTTGGTGCTCATGCTCGACACCCATGCCGACAACGAGGGCTCCATGCGTCCGGAAATTTTGCTTTCTGCAGCTGATGTTTTGTTGCAGGGCTTGACCCCGGGCGTGGATGCACCTATTGTTTCCACCGGTATGCAAGACCTCGTGACCATCTGCTCCTACGATGTCGAGCGTCAGAATCAAGCATGCGAGGACGACGAGGGCCGACTCGTCAGCCCCATACCTGTGCGAACTTGTGGATTTGCTCCACATACTCGTTGACGGGGGTATTTTCGCCTGCTACTATATTCGGCTGTTGCACTAACTGATGCATGAAGGGCAAGTAAACATGTACGCAATCGTTAACACGGGCGGCAAGCAGTACAAGGTCGCCACCGACGATGTCATCACCGTCGAGAAGATCGAGGGCAATGAGGGCGACAAGGTCACCCTGCCGGTCATCTTCCTCAACGATGGTAAGAAGATCGTCACCGATCCCGACAAGCTGGCCAAGGCCAAGGTTACCGCTCAGATCGTTGAGCAGTTCAAGGGCGAGAAGCAGCTGGTCTTCAAGTTCCACAAGCGTAAGCGCTATCGTCGTCTGAAGGGTCACCGTCAGCAGCTCACCAAGCTGAAGATCGTGAAGGTCCAGGCTACGTCCCGCGCCAAGAAGGCTGTCAAGGCAGAGGCCGAGGCTGTTGCCGAGGCTCCCGTCGCCGAGTAGATTACACTCGTAACGAAAGAGTAGGTATACACAATGGCACACAAAAAAGGACTCGGTTCCTCCCGTAATGGCCGTGACTCCCGCGGTCAGCGCCTTGGCACGAAGCGCTATGCCGGCCAGACGGTAACCACGGGCACGATTCTCGTCCGTCAGCACGGCACGCACATCCACCCGGGTGAGAACGTTGGCCGTGGCAAGGACGACACGCTGTTCGCGCTGGTCGACGGTACCGTTGAGTTCCACAAGGGTATCAAGCACAGGGTCAGCGTACGCCCGCTCGCGAACGCGTAATTCACCCTTCATAGAGCACATATGTGGGAGGCACTTGAGTTTTAGGATTCAAGGGTCTCCCTCTTTTTGTAGGAGGCGATTCTGTTGTCACAGTTCACCGATATCAGCCGCATTAACGTGTGCGGCGGCGACGGCGGAGCCGGATGCATGTCGTTTAGGCGCGAGGCATTTGTCCCCAAGGGCGGCCCCGATGGCGGCGACGGCGGTCGTGGCGGCAATGTCGTCATCCAGGCCGATGCTCAGCTGTCTTCGTTGATCGATTACCGCTTTAAGCATCACTTCCGCGCCGAGCGCGGCACGCACGGGCAGGGTGCCCGTCGTAACGGTAAGAGCGGCGAGGACCTAATTTTGAAGGTTCCTATGGGCACCGTGGTGCGCGAGCTCGACCCCGAGACGCAGACCCCGATGTTCGAGATTGCCGACCTGGTGCATGATGGCGAGCGCGTTGTCGTGGCGCCCGGCGGTGCCGGTGGCCTGGGCAACACGCACTTTGTGACGTCGGTGCGCCGCGCGCCCGCGTTCGCTCAGCTGGGCGAACCGGCCGAGGAGCACTGGATTGAGCTCGAGATGAAGCTTATGGCCGATGCCGCGCTCGTAGGCTTCCCCTCGGTGGGCAAGTCCTCGCTTATCGCGCGCATGAGTGCCGCCCGACCCAAGATCGCCGACTATCCGTTTACCACGCTCGTGCCGAACCTCGGCATGGTGCGTGCCGGTGAGTATTCTTACGTCGTTGCCGACGTTCCTGGTTTGATCGAGGGCGCAAGCGAGGGCAAGGGCCTGGGCCATCAGTTCCTGCGTCACATTGAGCGCACGGCGCTCATCATGCATGTCGTTGACATGACGGGCGGGTTTGAGGATCGCGATCCGGTCGAGGATTACCGTATCATCAACCGTGAGCTCGAGCAGTATGGCGCCGAGCTTTCGGAGCGTCCGCAGATCGTCGTCGCCAACAAGTGCGATGCGCCGGGCACGGCCGACAAGATTGCCGACCTTAAGCGTGCGGCACTCGACGACGGTCATATGTTCTTTGCCGTGTCCGCCGTGACGGGTGCCGGTCTCAATACGCTGATGCTTGCCGTAGGCGAGCAGGTGGCTAAGCTTCGCGCCGAGCTGGCGGTCTCTGATGAGCCGGTCGATCTGCGCGACGAGGAGTGGGAGCGCCGCCGTCTGCAGCGCGAGAAGCGGTTCCGCATTGTCCAGGAAGAGCCCGGTGCCTTCCGCGTGGTCGGTCGTGCCATCGAGCGCATGGTCATCCAGACCGACTGGGAAAACGAGGAAGCCGTCATCTACCTGCAGCATAAGTTTGCGCGTATGGGTGTTGACGACGCGCTCGAGAAGGCCGGTTGCCGTGCGGGCGACGAGGTCCGCATTTGCCAGCGCGCCTTTGACTTTGAGGGCGCCGAGGACTTCTCGGAGTACGAGGAGCTCGAGGACGCTGGCGAGGACGTTGCCGTTGAGGCCCTTGACGTGACCGATGCTCCGGATGAGGGCGTCGAGGTTGTCGATGCGGCGGATGCCGCGGACGATGCCGAGACCTCGGAGGGCGAGTAAGCCATGTCGCTGCGCGGTGGAATCGGTTTGCCCGAGCTGCCCATAAAAGAGGGCAAAGAGTTTCGGCTTGGCATTATGGGCGGCACCTTTGACCCGATTCATTACGGGCACTTGGTTACTGCCGAGCAGGCGCGCGAGTCGCTCGACTTGGACGCTGTGCTCTTTATGCCGGCGGGCTCTCCCGCCTTTAAGCTTGACAAGCCGGTGACGCCTGCCGAGGACCGTTATGCCATGACGGTCCTCGCCACCGCCGCGAACCCGGCCTTTTTGGCGAGCCGGTTCGAGATTGACCGTCCGGGCGTAACCTATACGGCCGATACGCTTCATGCCCTTCGCGACTTTTACCCGCCGCAGGTAAAGCTCTACTTTATTACGGGCGCCGACGCGATTATCGATATTGTGACCTGGCATGATGCCGAGCAAATCGCTGAGCTTGCTACCTTTATTGCGGCGACGCGACCGGGTTTTGATATCGATACGGCGCGTGCCCGAATCAAAGAGTCGGGGCTGCCGTTCGATGTGCGCTATATTCAGATTCCGGCGCTGGCGATCAGCTCGACGAACATTCGTAAGCGAGTTGCCCGCGGCATGAGCGTGCGCTATCTTACGAGCGAGTCTGTGCTCGGTTACATTCGCAAGCGCAGTTTGTATGTCGATCTGGGTCAAGAAGATTTTGAGTGATGGGGGCTACGTTGTCGGTAGAGGATCAGTTTGAGGGCGATGAGCGCGCGCTGCTCAAGCGCATTCAAGAGCTGCTCGATGTTCGTATGAAAGATAAGCGCAAGCGCTATGTGCATTCGCTGGGTGTTGCCGAGACCGCACTTCATCTGGCTGAGGTCTACGGCGTTGACCGCTTTGATGCCGCCGCCGCCGGCCTGATTCACGACTGGGATAAGGTTCTCTCCGACGACGAGCTCGTGGCCCGCGCGCTTCACTATGGCATCAAGGTTGCCGGCTCTCCTTCCGCCGCGACGCCGCTTTTGCATGGCCCTGTTGCCGCCTATGAGCTTCCGCAGCTTTTCCCCGAGCTGTCGCCGGCCGTTTTCCAGGCTGTCGACCGTCACACCGTGGGTGCCTGCGACATGACGCCGCTCGATATGGTGGTCTTTGTGGCCGATGCCATCGAACCCAACCGCCATGGTGATTATGCCCACGCGCTGCGCAAGATGGTAGGGGAGTCGACGCTTGACGAGTTGTTCTTCTCCTGTTTTGCGCAGGGTCTGGTCTACGTGATCCAGTCCGGGCGCTATCTTTATCCCACGGCTATTACGATTTACAACCATTACGCCCAGCTGCGCTAGCTCGGGTGTGTCTAGAAAGAGGTATTCCATGGCCGACGAGACCATGACTGACGAGCAGATTCTTGAAGGTGTGGAGCACAAGAGCTTCGCCGCCACGTCCGACCGTACCGCCGCCTCGCTGTCCGCGAGCGGAGTCGCCGCCGAGGACGTCGCCCGCGCCGCCGCGCAGGCCGCCTACGACAAGAAGGGTGAGGACGTTCAGGTGCTCGACCTGACTGAGCTTTCCGACGTGTGCGACTACTTTGTGCTCGCCACCGGTACCAATAACCGTCAGGTCGATTCGATCGTTGACGAGATCGAAGAGAAGGTCGCCGAGGCTTGCGGCGAGCACCCGTTTTCCATCGAGGGCCGCGAGCAGAAGACCTGGATGCTCATGGACTACGGCTCGGTCGTCGTCCACGTCTTCACCCCCGAAGCCCGCGACTTCTACCGCCTAGAAAAGCTCTGGGGCGACGCCCCCCAACTCCCCCTCGACCTCCTCTAGTAGTTAATTTGGGACGGGGCTCTTTTAGCTACCCTCGCGCATTTCGCCGGGCAGTTGCAGCATCTGCAGCTGCCCGGCTTTCTTTTTGCCAAAAAGTAGTTAATCGTTGAAGCGGGATTGGCGGCCGAAGGATAGGGCAGTGTCGCCGAATTTGTCTCGGACGGCATCGATGGCGACGGAGAGGCCGCGGCGGTTGCTCGACTGGGCGCCGCGGTCATCGACTTCGCAGAACAGGTCGGTCTGGATGCCGCCCTGGTGGTTGAAGTCGCTCATGCCGATGCCGGCCAAGCGCACGTGCATGCCTTCCTGCCAGATGTTGTCGAGCAGCTCGAGCGCTACGGCCACAAAGATATTCTCGTCATCGGTGGGGTGGGGAAGCCTGCGCTGTGCCGTGCGACCGCTGCCATACGAATACTTGAGCTTGAGCGTCACGGTGCCGCCCGTAAGCCCCTGCCGGCGCAGACGGCGACCGACCGACTCGCCCAGCAGCGCGATCGCCGCCTCAATGTCTTCGCGCTCAGTCAAATCCTTGGCGAAGGTGCGCTCATTGCTCACCGATTTGACCTCGCGCTCCTCATCCAGGCTTGTGACCTCGGAAATCTCGAGACCCAGCGCACGTTGGCGCATACGCTCGCCGTTGACGCCAAAAATCGAGGCCAAGGTGGATTCGCGTGCGCGCGACAGCTCGCCGAGTGTATAGATGCGCATGCGGCGCAGCCGCTCCTCGGCCGAGCGCCCAATACCGCTCATGGCAGACACCGGTAGCGCGGCCAAGAAGCGCTGCTCGGTCCCGGGACGCACGATAGTTAGGCCAAATGGCTTGTCGCGTTCGCTGGCAATTTTGGCCACCGTCTTATTGCAGCCGACGCCAATGGAGCAGGTCACTCCCAGCGCCGCCACGCGGTCGCTAATGCGCCGCGCGACAAACAGCGGGTCCTCGGGCGCAAAACGCCCCGGCGTAATGTCGATAAAGGCCTCATCGATGGACACGCGCTCCACGCGCGGCGTCTCATCGGCGAGAATTGCCATGACCTGCGCGCTGACCTCGCGGTAGCGATCAAAATGCCCGTGCGTCCAAATGGCCTGCGGACACAGGCGCCGCGCCTCGGCCGAGGCCATAGCGGAATGCACGCCAAAGCGGCGCGCCTCATACGAACAGGTGGACACGACGCCACGCGAATCGGCATCGCCGCCCACGATGAGCGGTTTGCCGCGCCACTCGGGATGGTCGAGCATCTCCACGCTCGCAAAAAACGCATCGAGGTCCATCAGGCCTACCGCCGGACCCGTCCAGGGCGGCGGCGTGACGCCCGCAGCATCCTCATAACCGTATGTATGTTCGCGTCTTTCCATGTCATGAGTATACCGCGCAGCTCATGTGGGGTGCGTGGATGTGCTTGCAAATCGCGAATTCTTGTCTAAGATATGGATTTGCCCTCGACTACACCGAAGAAGTTGGTCTCACGGACTTCACCTGCCCGCGTCGATGGCGTATTATGTTCAACTGTTTGTTTGTAGTTGCAGCCTAAAGCTGCTTGGTTGGAGGAGTTTCCTTTGGCAGTCAAGATTCGCCTTGCTCGTCACGGCGCTAAGAAGCGTCCGTACTACCGTGTCGTCGTCGCCGATTCCCGCGCCCCGCGTGACGGTCGTATCATCGAGGAGGTTGGCCGCTACAACCCGATGACCGCCCCCAAGACCATCAACCTCGACCTCGAGAAGATCGCCGACTGGCAGTCCAAGGGCGCTCAGCTCACCGACGCTGTCGCCGCTCTGGTCAAGGCCGCCAACGAGGGCGAGAAGACCGAGACCGTCGTCAAGAAGTCCAAGAAGCAGCTCGCCAAAGAGGCCGAGGCCGCTAAGGCTGCCGCTGAGGCCGCTGAGGGCGCCGAGGAGTAAATCGTGCCTGAGGTTGACGCTGCACAGCTCGAGGGTGAGGCAATGCTCTCAGATCGCATCGCCGATCTCGTCGAATATCTCGTTGTTCAGATCGTCGACGACCCGGATTCCGTGAGCCTTGAGGTCATCGATGGTGACGACGCCTCCACGATTGAGGTTTCGGTTGCCGAGGATGACGTCGCTAAGGTCATCGGCCGTCGTGGCCGTACCATCAAGGCCATTCGCACGCTCGCCCGTGCACTGGCCGCTCGCCTCGACACTGCTGTCGAGGTAGAGGTTCTGGGCTAGGACCTTGAGGTCCCAGTACAAAAACATCGCCCGTGTGGTTAAGCCGCACGGAAGGAAGGGGGAGGTCCTCGCGCAGCCGCTGCGGGGGCTTCCTTCTGTATTGGAGCCGGGTATGCGTGTCGCCTTGACACCGCCGGCGCTCAAGCGCGACCGTTTTTGCACGGTCGTGTCCGTCACCGATACGGGCGATGGCGATTTGGTCTCGTTTGAGGGCATAGACGATTTGACGGCCGCCGAGGGCATCACCGGATGCTACGTGCTGGCTGACCGTGACGACTTTGAGCTCGATTCGCTCGACGCCGCCTATACCGACCTGATGGGTCGCGAGGTGGTCGATGAGCGCTTCGGTTCGCTCGGAACGATTGCCGAGATCATGTCGACGCCCGCCAACGATGTTTGGGTTGTCGAGGGCGATCGGTACGGCGAGGTGCTGATCCCCGTGATCGAGCAGGTTGTGCTCGATCTTCCCGACACAGGAACAATTTCCGTCCAGGTTATGGACGGCTTGATCGATATGGTCAAGTAGGGAGGACAACATGCTGATTGAGACCCTTTCGGTCTTTCCCGAGATGTTTGAGCCCGTCATGTCCACATCGATCTTGGGCCGCGCCCGCAAGGCCGGCCTTTTTGATTTTAAGGCGTACAACCTGCGCGACTGGACGCACGACCGCCATCGCACTGTCGATGACGAGCCGTACGGCGGCGGACAGGGCATGCTCATGAAGGTTGAGCCCATCGCCGAGGCCATCGAGGCCATTAGTGCCGAGGGCCCCAAGCCCACCGTGGTGTTCTTTACCCCCTGCGGCGAGCCCTTTACGCAGCATGT
This sequence comes from uncultured Collinsella sp., assembly GCA_934667065.1. GTDB lineage: Bacteria > Actinomycetota > Coriobacteriia > Coriobacteriales > Coriobacteriaceae > Collinsella. The sequence goes on along the minus strand of CAKULD010000005.1, from coordinate 187,214 downwards.
GGCCGAGCGCCTGCTCAAAAGCGAGCGCCTATTGTTTGTGTGCAGCCGTTACGAGGGCGTCGACGAGCGCGCGTATGCGTATGCCGACGAGCGCCTGTCGATCGGTGACTACGTGCTTACGGGCGGCGAGCTGCCCGCTATGGTCGTGGCCGATGCCGTCGTACGGCTCATTCCCGGCGCCCTGGGCGACGAGATGAGCAATGTCGATGAGTCCTTCTCGACTGCCGAGGACGGCGGCCTGCTCGAGTACGCGCAGTACACCCGCCCCGCCGAGTTCAACGGCGAGGGCGTGCCTCCGGTGCTCGTAAGCGGCGACCACGCCAAGGTCGATGACTGGCGCCGCAAAAACGCCATCGAGCGCACCTGTCGTTGGCGTCCCGATCTTATCGAGACGGCTCGCCTCACGCCCGAAGAGCGCGCGTATGCGCAGGAGATCCTGGACGCTTCGTATTCGCAGAGCGAGGAGTGAGAATGGTTCCATCGCAGCATTCTGCCCTGAGGGGCGCCTTTGAGTGGATTGTGATTGTCGCGATTGCGCTCGCCGCCACCTTCGTGATTCGTACGTTTGTGGTCGAGCCCTTCGTGGTGCCCACTGGCTCCATGGAGTCCACGATCGAGATCGGCGATCAGATTCTGGCGCAGAAGGTGACGCTCGAGCTCGGACAGCCCGTCAAACAGGGTGACATTGTGGTGTTCCACAACCCCGATGCTACGTCCGAGCATGACGTGCTGGTAAAGCGCGTCATCGCCACGGCCGGACAGACGGTCGACCTGCAGGACGGCAAGGTCGTCGTTGACGGCCAGGCGCTCGATGAGGACTATACGACCGGCATGAGCTGGCCGCTTTCGGTCCAGGCGCCCGCCGCCCAGGTGAGCTATCCCTACACCGTCCCTGACGACTGTGTGTGGGTAATGGGCGACAACCGCGAGAACTCTGCTGACTCCCGCTACTTTGGCCCGGTCGACCGCTCCGACTTGATCGCCGTGGCGCTTATGCGCTACTGGCCGCTCAACCGTATCGGCGCTATCGACTAAAAACCGCTATAGTACCTAACCGTGTAATCGTTTCGACGAGGGGATATTAGAGGCATGAACGCTTCATCGCTTTCCTTCCAAGACATCATCCTGCGCCTCCAGCAGTACTGGGGCGAGCAGGGCTGCGTCATTATGCAGCCCTATGACTCCGAGGTCGGTGCCGGTACCTTCCATACCGCGACCACGCTGCGCTCGCTCGGTCCCGCCGAGTGGCGCACCTGCTATGCGCAGCCCTGCCGCCGTCCCGCCGACGGCCGCTACGGCGAGAACCCCAACCGCATGCAGCACTACTATCAGTTCCAGGTGCTCATCAAGCCCTCGCCGGTCAATGCCCAGGAGCTCTACCTGGGTTCGCTGGCCGCCATTGGCCTGGACCCCAACGACCATGACGTCCGCTTTGTCGAGGACGACTGGGAGAGCCCGACGCTCGGCGCCTGGGGCCTTGGCTGGGAGGTCTGGCTCAACGGCATGGAGGTCACGCAGTTCACGTACTTCCAGCAGGTAGGCGGCATCGAGGTCGACCCCGTGCCCGTCGAGATCACCTACGGTCTGGAGCGTATCGCCATGTACGCCCAGGGCGTTAACTCCGTCTACGACTTGGTGTGGAGCTATCTGCCCGACGGCACGCCCATGACCTACGGCGACGTGTTCCTGGAGAACGAGCGCGAGTTCAGCGCCTACAACTTTGAGGTCGCCAACGTCGAGATGATGCGTCAGAAGTTTGACGACTACGAGGCCGAGTGCCACTCCTGCCTGGAGCGCAAGCTGCCGCTGCCGGCATACGACTGCGTTATGAAGTGCAGCCATGCCTTCAACCTGCTCGATGCCCGCGGTGCACTGTCCGCAGTCGAGCGCGCCAACTACATCCTGCGCGTCCGCGCTGTCGCCAAGGCGTGCTGCGAGGCCTACATGGCCGAGGTCGCCGGAATCAACGAGAATGCCGACCAGGAAGGCGAGGTGGCGTAAGCCATGGCAGACGCTAAGGATTTCCTGTTTGAGATCGGTACGGAGGAAATGCCCTCTGCACCGCTGAACAATGCCGTCAAGCAGCTTGGCACCATGATCGCCAAGGGTCTCGACGAGGCCGGTCTGGCCCACGGCGAGGTCCGCGTGATCTCGAGCCCGCGTCGTCTTGCCGCGCTCGTTGCCGATGTCGCCACTGCGACCGATGAGGTTCACGAGGTCAAGCGCGGCCCCGCGGCCAACATCGCCTTCGATGCCGACGGCAACGCCACCAAGGCCGCCCAGGGCTTTGCCCGCAAGTGCGGTGTGGCTGCCGAGGACCTGGTCCGTCGTGAGGACACCGACGGTCGCGAATACGTCTTTGCCGAGAAGAACATTCCTTCCGCCCCGGCCACCCCGATCCTGACGGCCCTGTGCGAGAAGACCATCGCCGGCCTGCAGTGGCCCAACTACCGCTCTCAGCGCTGGGGTCACGAGCACGCCACGTTCGTTCGTCCGGTCCGCTGGATCTGCTGCCTTCTGGGCGAGGACGTCGTGCCTGTGTCGTTTGCCGACGTGACGAGCGGCAACACCACGCGCGGTCATCGCGTCCTGGGCCCCGGTGACCATGTGGTCGCCAGCCCCGCCGTCTACGAGCAGGTGCTCGAGGACGCCGGCGTGCTTTCCGCCGAGCGCCGTCGCGAGGCCATCCTCGCCGGTATCGCCGAGGTCGAGGCCGCCCGTCCTGGCTGCCACGTTGATACGCCCAAGAAGGTCTTCGAGGAGGTCATCAACCTCTGCGAGTGGCCGACGGTGCTCGTCGGCACCTTCGATGAAGAGTTCCTCAAGGTTCCGCACGAGATCATTTGCGAGTCCATGCTCACCAACCAGCGCTACTTCCCGATCTATGACGGTGAGGGCAAGCTGACGCGTGAGTTCGTGATCGTCTCGAACAGCAAGCCCGAGAACGCCGAGCGCGTGATCGATGGTAACGAGCGCGTCGTGCGCGCCCGCCTGGACGACGCCAAGTTCTTCTACGAGGAGGATCTGAAGATCTCCCTCGACGAGTTCCGTGAGCGTCTGGCCAAGGTCGCCTTCCAGGAGAAGCTCGGCAGCGTGCTCGCCAAGTCCGAGCGCATCGAGCAGCTCGCGCTTGCCATTGCCCGCGAGTCCCATCTCGGTGCTCACCTGGCCGCCGATGCCGGCCGCGCCGCGCACCTGTGCAAGGCCGACCTGGTGTCCAACGCCGTCGTCGAGTTCACGAGCCAGCAGGGCGTGATGGGCGGTTACTACGCCACCGCGATGGGGGAGAACGACGAGGTTGCCCACGCTATCCGCGATCACTATCGTCCCCGCTTTGCCGGCGACGAGCTGCCCGAGGGCACCGCTGGCTGCATCGTGGCCTGCGCCGATAAGCTCGATACCATCGCCGGTATCTTTGCCATCGGCGAGCCCCCGACCGGCTCTTCGGACCCCTACGCGCTGCGCCGCGCCGCCATCGGCATCATCAACATCCTGCGCGATCGTCTGCCGATCGACCCCACGTCGCTCATCGACTTTGCTCTCCAGCTCTATAGCGAGCAGGGCATTGCCTTTGACGCCGCCGAGGTCGCACAGCAGGTTCGCGACTTCTTCCACGGCCGTCTGGTGAGCATGGCCCGCGACGAGAAGATCCCGGCCGATACCGTTGCCGCCGTCTCCGCGGTGCACATCATCGCCCCGTCTGTCTTCTTTGCTCGCTGTGCCGCCCTCGACGAGGCCCGCAAGAACGACGCCGAGACTTTCGACAACCTGGCTACCGCCTATGCCCGTGCCGCGCACATCTCCAAGCCCGAGCTGGGCGCGGAGTACGACCGCAGCCTGATGGGCGAGGTCGAGCTTGCACTCGCCGATGCCTCCGAGGGCGCTCAGACCGCTGTTGATGCCGCGCTCGCCGCCGAGGATTACCCGGCAGCGTTTGCCGCCCTGGCAGCCCTGCGCGCGCCCATCGACCGTTTCTTCGACGAGGTCATGGTCATGGACAAGGACGAGCAGCTCCGCGATAATCGCCTTAAGCTGCTCAACCGCTTCGAGGCCGTTTTTTCCGGCATCGCTAACATCGGTGAGCTTGCCCGCAAAAAGTAAGCTAGCCTGCGCGTAAGCGCAAAAGGAGCCCCGCATGGATTGCCCGGTCACCGTTCGTCCCACCGTCATCGTTATCTCCGACTCGCTCGGAGATACCGCTTGCGAGGTGGTGCTTGCGGCGTCCGGGCAATTTGATGAAGGGGCTTTTCGTGTATTGCGCCTGCCCAAGGTGACCTCGGTGGAGCAGGTGGAGTCGTTTGTCGGTCCGCGTGTGGATGCGGACCATCGCGATATCGCCGTGTTCCACACCATCGTCGACCCGGCGCTTCGTGCCCGCGTGCTCGACTACTTGGGTATGCTGCATATTCGCTCGGTCGACCTGATCGGCCCGACGCTTGCGGTGCTGTCGTCGCTTATTGGTGTGCCGCCCAAAGGTGTGGCCGGTGTAATCCATAAGACAGACGACCGGTACTTCCACCGCATCGAGGCCATGGAGTACTTTGTCGAGCACGATGACGGACGTGGCTGCGATGATCTGTCGGGTGCCGATATCGTGCTGCTGGGTGTGTCGCGTACATCCAAGACACCGCTTTCGATGTATTTGGCCTACCAGGGTTACAAGGTCGCCAACGTTCCGCTGGCGCACGGTATGGAGCCGCCCAAGTCGATTTACGAGGTCGACCCGATGCGCCTGTTCGGCCTGATTTCGACCGTCGATGTGATTTCCGAAATTCGCGATAGCCGCCTGGGCGATGACTACGCCCGCGCCGTCGCCGGTTCCTACGCCGAGCCCGAGAGTGTGCGTGGCGAGCTCGAGGAGGCTCGTGCTCTCATGAAGCGCCTGGGTTGCTTTGTAGTGCGTACCGACGGCAAGGCGATCGAGGAGAGCGCCTCCGAGATCATCGCTCACCTCGAGGAGATCCAAGAAGCAAGGGCCCGCCGAGCCGCTCGCCGCGCATAACAGCAGTAATCGCTGAGCAGTCTTTTTGGGACAAATACTACTGATAGATTTGTCCCACCTGGCAATTGAGCATTTTCGCAACGTTCAATATCAAATTTTATTCGCCTATTTGCTAAAGCGTTTTAGCAGTTTATACCGCTTTTGACCTGCAATTACGTTGTAGTGGTATCTTCATAAGGTAACCACCTTTACCTACCGTTTACCGCCAGTTTTAGCACGTTTACCAAACCGCGCAGCCTCTGCTCATGCCCGCCCAAAACCCGCCGTATAGTTCCCTCACGGCCTGCATCCGGCGGGTCGATTCGTTACCACGGTCGTGTGTGCGAACACATAGAAGGGGAAGTATCGTGAGCGATTGCAAGAGGGTTTACCGTTTTGGAACCGACGCCCAGGGCACTTGTGTCACCGAGGGCGACAAGTCCATGAACTTTGTGCTTGGCGGCAAGGGCGCTAACCTTGCCGAGATGAGCCGTATCGGCCTGCCGGTCCCCGGTGGCTTTACCATTACCTGCCAGACCTGCGTTGAGTACTCCGGTGCCGGCAATGTTTGGCCTGAGGGCGCACTCGACGAGATCGTTGCCGCCGAGGCCGACCTCGAGGCCCGCTGCGGCAAGAAGCTCGGCGACGCCCATGACCCGCTGCTCGTGTCGGTGCGCTCGGGCGCTCCGTTCTCCATGCCCGGCATGATGGACACGGTGCTCAACCTGGGCCTCAACGACGATTCCGTCCAGGGCCTCATCGCCCAGACGCAGAACCCGCGCTTTGCCTGGGACAGCTATCGCCGCTTTATCCAGATGTTCTCCAACGTCGTCATGGGCGTCGACGCCGACCTGTTCGAAAACGCCCTGACCCAGGCCCGCCTGGTTGCCGGCGTCCGCGTTGACTCCGAGCTTTCGGCCGAGGACCTGCAGGAGCTCGTCGAGACCTTCAAGGGCATCTTCTCCGACAACGTCGAAGCCGCCCTGTATCCCGAGCTCGAGGTCGCCGATGGCAAGCCCGTCTTCCCGCACGATCCGGAGCTCCAGCTGCGCCTTGCCATCCAGGCCGTCTTTGGCAGCTGGATGAACGAGCGCGCCTGCATTTACCGCAAGCAGCACGGCATCTCCGATGACCTCGGTACCGCCGTCAACGTTCAGGCCATGGCCTTTGGCAACAAGGGCGAGACCTCTGCGACCGGCGTCGCCTTCACCCGCAACCCGGCCGACGGCACCAAGGAGTTCTACGGCGACTTTCTGGTCAACGCCCAGGGCGAGGACGTCGTCGCCGGCATCCGCAACACCGAGCCCATCGCCGATCTCAAGACCACCCCGGGCCTCGAGTCCGCAGGCGAGGAGCTCGAGCACGTCTTCCTGACGCTCGAGGATCACTATCGCGATATGTGCGATATCGAGTTCACCATCGAGCAGGGCAAGCTCTGGATGCTCCAGACCCGCGTGGGCAAGCGCACCGCCACCGCCGCCCTGCGCATTGCCATCGAGATGGTCGAGGAGGGTCTGATCACCCGCGAGGAGGCCGTGAGCCGCATCGATCCCGCTCAGCTCGACCAGCTCCTGCACCCGCAGTTCGACTCCTCCAAGAAGTACGAGGCGCTCGCGACCGGTCTGAACGCCAGCCCCGGCGCCGCCGTGGGCGAGGTCGTGTTCTCGAGCGACGACGCCGTCGCGCGCTCTGCCGAGGGTCACAAGGTCATCCTGGTCCGCTGGGAGACCAACCCCGACGACCTGAAGGGCATGGTTGCCGCCGAGGGCATCCTGACGAGCCACGGTGGCAAGACGAGCCACGCCGCCGTTATCGCCCGCGGCATGGGCACGCCCTGCGTCTGCGGTGTCGAGCGCTTCCATATCGACGCGGCCGAGAAGGTCGTGCGTATCGAGGGTAGCGATCGCGTGCTGCACGAGAGCGACATCATCTCCATCGACGGTACCCAGGGCATCGTTGTCGACGGCGCAGTCGACCTGGTCTCCGCCGAGCTCACGGGCGACCTGGACACCATCCTGTCCTGGGCCGACGAGATTCGCTTGGACGAGACCTGCGGCCATGCCAACCACGTGCGCGTCAACGCCGACAACCCCGAGGATGCCGAACTCGCCCTCGAGTTTGGTGCTGAGGCCATCGGCCTGTGCCGCACCGAGCACATGTTCCTGGGCGATCGCAAGAACATCATCCAGAGCTTCATCCTGTCCGACGACGAGGCCGTGAAGCAGCAGGCGCTCGCCGATTTGCTCAAGGTCCAGACCGAGGACTTCCTGGCGATGTTCAAGACCATGACCGGTCGCGACGTTGTCGTTCGCCTGATCGACCCGCCGTTGCACGAGTTCCTGGACGATCCCCGCGAGCTCGAGGTCGCCATCACTAAGAAGGAGGCCGCCGGCGCTCCCGGGGAGGAGCTCGCCGCCCTGCGTGCCCGCCTGCGCCGTATCGACGGCATGGTCGAGTCCAACCCCATGCTGGGCCTGCGAGGCGTGCGTCTGTCCGTCGTCTTTGGCGACCTGCCGCTCATGCAGGTCCGTGCCGTGGCAACGGCTGCTGCTCGCCTCATCAAGGAGGGCGTCGATCCGCGCCCCGAGATTATGGTCCCGCTCGTCTCCATCACGGCAGAGCATGTCCAGACCCGCGAGGTCATCGAGCGCGTCATCGCCGAGGTTTCTGCCGAGGAGGGCGTGGAGCTCAACATTCCCGTTGGCACGATGCTCGAGCTGCCGCGCGCCTGCATGGTCGCCGACGAGATCGCCCAGCACGCCGACTTCTTCTGCTTTGGCACCAACGACCTTACGCAGACGACCTTCGGCTTCTCCCGCGACGACGCCGAGGCCAAGTTCATCCCGCTGTATATGCACAAGAAGATCCTGAAGGATAACCCCTTCGAGACTATCGACTCTGCAGTACTTGAGCTGGTGCGCATGGCCGTCGAGAAGGGTCGCGCCACCAACCCCGGTATGCACTTTGGCGTATGCGGCGAGCACGGCGGCGACCCCAAGTCCATCAAGGGCCTGTTCAACGTGGCCGACGTGGACTACGTGTCCTGCTCGCCCTACCGCGTGCCGCTCGCGCGTCTTGCTGCCGCCCAAGCAAAGCTCGAGGCCAAGCGCAACGCCTAGCGCCCCGCACATCGACGTCTAGTGTAGCCCCCCTTCATGCCGCCCGTCTCATTCGTGAGGCGGGCGGTTATCATGTGCGGGTTTTGTCTTTTTGGCTGCGCCAAAAATAGTTCTTGCAGCGCAAACCTGCGCGTGTATACTCGAATACGTTTGTTCAACTACGTGCCGGCCAAGGCGGTACGGCACCTCTAGAAGAGTAAGGAATTGCACATGGATTACATCCGCGCAATCGAGCGTCAGCAGATCCGCGAGGACATTCCTCAGGTTCGCGTCGCCGACAACGTCAAGGTTCACTACCGCATTAAGGAAGGCGACCGCGAGCGCATCCAGGTCTTCCAGGGCGACGTCATCCGCATGGCCGGCGCCGGTGCCCGTGAGACCTTCACCGTCCGCAAGATTTCCTTCGGTGTCGGTGTTGAGCGTACCTTCCCGCTTCACAGCCCCAAGATCGCCAAGCTCGAGGTCGTCCGTCATGGTCGCGTCCGTCGCGCCAAGCTGTACTACCTCCGCGACAAGGTGGGCAAGGCTGCTCGCATCCCCGAGAAGCGCTAAGAAGATCGCAGCGTCTGTCCACTCGTTTGGACACAAGGGTCACCTTCGGGTGGCCCTTCTTTTTATCTGATTTGCATGCAAGGAGGGCCTGGTATGGCCAACATGACGAGCTCGGTTTCGGCTTCGCAGGTTGCCGGCGAGTTGGCGAGCGCCACGTTCGAGGAGATTCCCGCCCTCGTGGAGCACTATCGCGAGGATCCGCGCCAGCAGGTAATTAAAGCTTGTGAGCGTGCCCTTAAGCGCCATGCCAAGGAGCTTGCCGAGCGCGAGCGCGTCAACGGCATGTATGAGCTTATGCACGAACTCGGTGGCGATGGCGTGGTCGTGGGTGTCGACGAGGTGGGTCGCGGCTCGGTGGCCGGTCCACTGACGGTGTGCGCCGTGTGCCTTCCCATGGAGCCGCGCGTTTGGGGCATCAATGATTCCAAAAAGCTCACGCCTGCGCGCCGTGAGTTGCTCTCGGTGAAGATTTCCGAGGTGGCGACCGCGATCGGTTTTTGCCATATCGCTCCTGCGGATATCGATGATATGGGTATGGCCCGCGCCATCCGCGCCGCCGTCGCGGGCGCTGTGGCCGATACGGGGCTCGATCCCGATTGCGTGCTTATGGACGGCAATCCCTTGGGCGCCGTTCCCAACGAGCGCGACGTGGTGAAGGGCGATGCCAAGATCGCCTGCATCGCCGCCGCCTCCATTATGGCCAAGGTCACGCGTGACGAGATGATGGTCGAGTACGATGCCGAGTATCCCGAGTATCATCTGGCCGAGTCAAAGGGCTACGCAAGCCCCGAGCACATCGAGGCGATTCGCAAACATGGACTTTGTCCGCTGCATCGCGTGAGCTTTTGCGGAAACTTTCTGCAGACCGAGCGCCTTTTCTAGGCCAATTGTGGAGACGGGGACCTCTGGCGTTTTATAAACCTGCTGGTAGCGGGCCGTGTGCAACGTGATTGTTGCGCGCGGCCCGTTTTTTGTCGGTATTTGGTCAGCGTTTGGTTTGTTTCCGGTACTTACCCGCATGAAAGGTGCCCTCATCATCGGGGCAATGCAGTGTGCGGGAAAGGAGACCCCATGTGTGCCGCGAGCAAAAAGAGCAAGACGCAGCAACTCAAGGAGCGTTGGGAAGACGGCGAGCTCGATTGCGGGTCGATTACGCCCGAATTTATCAAGGAACTCAGTCCTCGCGAACTTGGCATGTTGGGTGAGCTCATTACTATCGACTACTTTAACGAGCGGGGCTATACCTTGCTTGAGCAGGGCTATCGATGCGCCGAGGGCGAGGCCGATCTGGTGTTGCTCGACGAGCTCGATGATGTCGTGGTGATGGCCGAGGTCAAGACCAGGCGCGTCGCTCTGGATTGCGCCACGCGGGTCTTTCCCGAGGAGGCCGTGGATGCTCAAAAGCAACGCCGCTATCGCCGCATCGCGGGCTGTTATTTGATGGAGCACTATCCGCTTAAGGCGATTCGTTTTGATGCCGTTGGCGTGACCATCCGTGGTGGGCATATCGCCGAGATCGAGCACCAGTACAACGCGTTCGATTGGCAGGTGTCGTGATGGCGTTCGATACTTTTGCCGTTCACGCGGCCTGTATCCGCGGCGTCGAGGCAATTCCCGTAACCGTCGAGGTTTCGCTTGCCGGTGGCATCCCGGGCATTCAGATGCTCGGTATCCCGAGTATGGAGGTGATGGAATCGCGCGGGCGTATTCGCTGTGCCATGCGCTCGGCAGGCTTCGAGATTCCTCGGTCGGGCATTACCGTCAACCTGGCACCCGGCGACATCCGTAAAACCGGCAGCGGCTTTGACCTGCCCATCGCCATCGCGGTGCTGGCGGCCGATGGGCAGATTCCCCGCGACAACCTTGATCGTTGCCTTATCGCGGGTGAACTTGGGCTGGACGGTACGGTGTTGCCCGTCAAGGGCGAGGTGGCGTTCCAGCTGCTCGCGCGCGATATGGGGCTTTCCTTTATCGCGGGCAGGTCAGATCAGCATGTGCCGCTCGCGGGCGTGGACTGTGGCTTTATCGATCATCTCTCGCAACTTGCCCACGGCATGGGAGATGCCGCGCGGCATTATCTGGATTCTGAGGGCGTCGAGGCTGGGTTTGAGCCCGAACTCGATTATGCCGACGTGCTGGGGCAGGAGGTCGCCAAGCGCGGCATGGCGCTTGCGGCGGCAGGAGAACTCGGCTTGCTCATGATTGGGTCCCCGGGGTCGGGCAAGACGATGCTTGCACGACGCATGACCGGTATTTTGCCCGAGCTTTCTGTTGAGGATCAGCAGGAGGCGCTGTGCATCCATTCGGTCTTGGGCGAAAACATCGATGAGCTACTGGCGGGGCATCGGCCGTTCCGCAGCCCACACCACAGCATTTCGACTGCCGGCCTCATTGGTGGCGGACGTCCGGTGCATCCGGGCGAGATCAGCCTGGCTCATGGCGGTGTGCTCTTTTTGGATGAGCTCGCCGAGTTTCCCACCGGCGTGCTGCAGACGCTGCGTCAGCCCATCGAGCGCGGCTATGTGAAGATCGTGCGCGTTGACGGGGCCTTTACCTTCCCATCGCGCTTTCAGCTGCTGGCCGCGAGCAATCCCTGCCCCTGCGGCTTTTTGGGTGATCGCGAAGTGCCGTGTCGCTGCTCCGCCTCGATGGTCGAACGCTATCGGGCTAAGTTACGCGGTCCTTTGGCCGACCGTATCGACATGATGCTCGACGTGACCCGTCCCGACCCCCAGGTGATTATCGAGGGCGCCGAGGGCATGTCATCGGCCGATTTGCGTGATTACGTTGTACGCGGCCGAGCCTTCCGTGCCTGGCGCGAGTCACATATGGACGATGCGGACGCCGAGGCCGAGGACGATGAGTCGCGGTCGATTGACGGCGTCGTATCGACCTTTGCGCTCGACGAGGCTGCGGAGAAGTGCGTGCTCGGCCTGTCGAAGCGCACGCATCTCACGGGTCGCGGCATCGTGCGTCTGGTGCGCATCGCGCGGACGATTGCCGATGTCGCCGAGAGCGAGCAGGTGACGCAGGACCACGTGCTCGAGGCGGCGATGTATCAGGGAAGGAGGGACCAATGATGGCAGAGGGGATCTTCGAGTTGCATCCCGGTGATGCGTTGTATCCCAAGACCGTTCTGGAGCTTTCGGATGTGCCCGAGACCCTCTACGTTCGTGGCGACCCTGCCGTGTTATCGACGCCTGCGCTCTCCATCATCGGCGCGCGCAAGGCGTCGCCGTACGGTCTCGCTGTGGCAGAACTTGCGGCCAAGGTGGCGGTTGAGGCGGGGGTGACGGTGGTTTCGGGCGGTGCCGTCGGCTGCGACCAGGCGTCGGGTTGGGCTGCAGTCAATGCCGGCGGCAAACACGTTGTGGTGCTGGGGACAGGCGCCGATGTGGTCTATCCGCGCTCAAGCGCCGGTCTTATCACGCGTACGCTCGATACGGGCGGTGCGGTCGTGTCGATCTCGCCGTGGGGCATGGGTCCTCGCAAGTTTGCCTTTCCGCGGCGTAATCGCATCATCGCCGCGCTGTCGCAGGCACTCTTTGTTTCTGAGGCGGGCATGCCCTCGGGTACGTTCTCGACGGCCGAGGCCGCTATGGACCTGGGACGCGAACTGCTCGCGGTGCCGGGTTCCATCCTGTCGCCCGAGTCGCGCGGCACCAATTACCTCATCGCCAATGGAGCGTGCTGCATCGTGGACGAAGAGTCCATCGAAATGGCCATCTCGCGCATCTACGGCACCTTGCGTTACTCGCGCCCCGATGCTCCCGGCATCGCCGATCTGGATCCGATGCAGCATACCGTGATGCACGCGCTCATCGCGTCGCCGCTCAAGGTCGACGACATTGCCGCGCTCGTCTCGCTCGATGCCGTCGGCGTGCTCAAGCTCTTGGGCTCGCTGGAGCTCGAGGGCCTCATCGAACGCATGATGGATGGAAGGTATGCGCCCTCAAAGTTTGCGCTTCACGCTCAGACGCCCTTCGGTCACAATGGAAAGCGTGTCAATTAGAAAGGTGTTTGCAGATGCTGTTTGATCAGGTGACGGTTATCGGTGGCGGTCTGGCGGGATCGGAATGCGCGATTCAGCTGGCAGATCGCGGGTTCACCGTAAAGCTGTGCGAGATGCGCCCTCAGGTGAGTTCTCCTGCCCACCATACCGATCACTTGGCGGAGCTCGTCTGCTCCAATTCGTTTAAGTCGACCCGCCCGGACTCTGCTGCCGGCTTGCTGAAGGCCGAGCTTGAGCGCATGGGATCGGTGCTGCTCGATTGCGCCCATCGTGCTGCCGTTCCCGCCGGCGGCGCCCTGGCGGTCGACCGCGTCAAGTTTTCCGAGCTTGTCGAGGCCGAGGTTGCCGCCCGACCCAATATCGAAGTCGGTCACGGCGAGGTCACGCAGATTCCCGAGGGCCATGTGGTCATTGCCGCGGGCCCCTTGTGCTCGCCGGCGTTGAGCGAGGAAGTCATGATGCTTGTCGGTGGCGACGCCCTGGCGTTCTTTGACGCGGCGGCCCCGATTGTCGATGCCTCCACGCTCGACATGGACGTGCTGTTCTCGCAGTCGCGCTACGAGGAGCAGGGGAGTGGCGATTATCTTAACGCCCCGCTCAACAAGGAGGAGTACGAGGCCTTTATCGAGGCGCTCACCACGGCAGACCGCGTGGTGCTCAAGGACTTTGAGGGCGGTGACCTGTTCCAGGCCTGTCAGCCCGCCGAGGAGGTCGCACGCACCGGCAAGGACGCCATCCGTTTTGGCGCCATGAAGCCCGTCGGACTCACCGACCCGCGAACCGGCTGTCGTCCCTGGGCGGCGATTCAGCTGCGCGCCGAGAACAAGGAGAAGACCGCCTATAACCTGGTGGGCTTCCAGACCAATCTGACCTTTGGCGAGCAAAAGCGCGTGTTCCATATGGTTCCCGGCCTGGAGAATGCCGAGTTCTTCCGCTATGGCGTCATGCATCGCAATACCTTTGTCGATGCGCCGCACGTGCTCGACGGGACCTTTGCCGTGCCCGGTACGAGCGTGCGCCTAGCCGGCCAGATTACCGGCACCGAGGGGTACATGGAAGCGGTTGCGACCGGTCTGCTCGCTGCGGTCAACACCTATGCCGAGGCTGTCGGGGCGGATCCTGTCGAGCTGCCTCGCGTGGGCGCCCTGGGTGCGCTCGTGGGCTATGCGACCGATCCCGCCACGGTGGGCTACCAGCCCATGCATGTCAACTTTGGCCTGGTGCCGCCGCTCGAGGATGGCAAGCGCCGTAGCAAGCGCGACCGTTACCAGGCCTATGCGGACCGCGCCCTCGAGGCCCTCGATGCCTACTTGGCCACGCGTTCCGACCTGTTTGGAGGCGACCGTTCATAGTTTTTGACTTGTACGATACCGTTGACTCGTTTATCGCCTATATCGCACGCGTCGAGGGTCTGTCTCCCAACACAGTTGCCGCCTATAGCTCGCGCCTCGAACGTTTTGCGGCTTGGTGCGAGCGTATGGACACCGACGCTCGCGCAGCCGACGTACGCACCGTTCGAACCTATCTCGCCGAGCTCTCGCGTGAGAAGGTGGCTCCGCGCACGATTGCCGCGCACCTGTCTGCTATTCGTTCGCTCTATCGGTGGATGGCCGCCGAAGGGATCGTTGAGGGCGATGCGGTCTCGGCGATCTCCTCGCCCAAACTCCCGCGTGACTTGCCCGGGGTGCTGACGACCCAGCAGGTTGAGGAGCTGCTCCGTGCCCCCGACACCGCGACGCCCGCGGGATTGCGCGATGCGGCGATGCTCGAGCTGCTCTATGCCTCTGGAGCACGCATCTCGGAGCTCGCGGCGCTCAGCGTGGAGTCCATTGCATGGTCCGAGCGCACGCTGCGGCTATGGGGCAAGGGCAGCAAGGAGCGCATCGTGCCCCTGTATCGCCGCGCTCTCGAGGCGACCCGCACCTATATCGAGGAGGGGAGACCGGCACTGCTCGCCCAGGCAAAGCGCCGCGATGCCGCAGGTGGTCCGCATCCGTTGTTCATCTCGGCGCGCGGCAACCGCATGAGTGCCGCTATGCTCAGGCGGCGCTTTCATATGCTGGCGACGCTCGCCGGCATTCCGGCTGACATTGCCCCGCATGCGATGCGCCATACGTTTGCGACCGATCTGCTAGAGGGTGGCGCGGATCTGCGTTCGGTGCAGGAGCTGCTGGGCCACGCGAGCCTGTCCACGACGCAGATCTACACGCACCTCACGCCCGATCGGCTCAAGAACGCCGTGGCCCAGGCCCATCCCCGTGGGGAGTAGAAAGGGCGTCCCGCGCAAAACCTCCAAGGTGTGTGGTTTTGATTGCGGGTTGGCAGGAAGAAGCAATCCTGCTATCATTCATCGGGTTGCTTCACGGCAACAGGTTTTTATCACGCACGCGCGGCTACTTCATACCGTGGTGCCCGGGCTTTGGTAGCACATGTCCGGGTTGGTTTTGGAGGATGACCCCGCGCGGAGGCAAACCACAGGAGGTTTAACATGGCTACCAAGATTAATATCCGCACCCTGCTCGAGGCCGGCTGCCACTTCGGTCACCAGACCCGTCGCTGGAACCCCAAGATGAAGCCGTTCATCTTCGGTGAGCGCAACGGCATCTACATCCTCGACCTCAAGCAGACCATCCTCGACGCTGACCAGGCCTATACCTTCGTCAAGAACGTCGCCAAGGGTGGCAACGTGCTGTTCGTCGGCACCAAGAAGCAGGCTCAGGAGGCCGTCAAGAACGCTGCTGAGCGCGCCAACATGCCTTACATCAACCAGCGCTGGCTCGGCGGTATGCTGACCAACTTCGTGACCATCCGCTCCCGCATCAACCGCATGGAGGAGCTCGAGGCCATGGTCGAGGACGGCCGCATGGCTGTTCTGCCCAAGAAGGAGCAGGCAGTGCTCGGCAAGGAGCTCACCAAGCTCCAGACCAACCTCGGTGGCGCCCGCGATATGAAGGGTCTGCCCCAGGCTCTCTTCGTCATCGACACCAAGCGCGAGGAGAACGCCATCAAGGAGGCCCAGCGCCTGAACATCCCCGTCGTCGCCCTGATCGACACCAACTCCGATCCCGACGAGGTCGAGTACGGCATCCCCTGCAACGATGACGCTATCTCCGCCGTCACCCTTATGTGCGAGCTCATGGCTGACGCCTGCCTCGCCGGCTCCGGCAAGGAGCAGGTCTCCGAGGCCGAGATGGCCGCTGAGCCCAAGGCCGAGTAAATCAGTCTTAGTTCATTCTTTTTCATCTCTTTGAAAGGAACCACAATGGCCCAGATTACCGCCGCTATGGTCAAGCAGCTCCGCGAGATGACCGACTCCCCGATGATGGAGTGCAAGAAGGCTCTCGTCGAGGCTGACGGCGACATGGACGCCGCTGTCGACGTTCTGCGCAAGAACGGCCTCGCCAAGGCTGCCAAGAAGGCTGGTCGTGAGACCAACGAGGGCGCTGTCGCCGCGTTCGTCTCCGAGGATGGCAAGTCCGGCGCTCTGCTCGAGCTCTCCTGCGAGACCGACTTCGTCGGCTCCAACGCCAAGTTCACCGGCTTTGCTTCTAAGGTCGCTGAGGTTGTCGCCACCACCGAGCCGGCTGACGTCGACGCTCTGCTCGAGAAGCCGATGGGCGAGGAGACCGTTTCCTCCGAGCTCACCGAGATGATTCACATCATGGGCGAGAACATGAAGATCGCTCGTTTCGCCGCCCGCAAGGCTGAGAACGGCGCGCTCGCTTCTTACATCCACATGGGTGGTAAGATCGGCGTCCTCGTCGAGTTCGCTTTCGAGAAGGCCGAGACCGCTCAGGCCGAGTCCTTCAAGACCTTCGCTCATGACGTTGCCCTTCAGGTTGCTGCCGTCGCCCCGATCTGCGCTACCCGCGAGCAGGTTCCGGCCGAGACTGTCGAGCACGAGAAGCAGATCTACATGGCTCAGGCTGCCGAGTCCGGCAAGCCCGAGGCCATCCAGGAGAAGATGGCTGTTGGCCGTCTGGAGAAGTTCTACAAGCAGTCCGTGCTCACCGAGCAGGAGTTCATCAAGGACAGCTCCCTCACCATCAAGAAGTACGCTGAGCAGGTCTCCAAGGAGCTCGGCGATACCATTACCGTCGTTGCCTTCGACCGTCTGGTCCGTGGCGAGTAAATAAGCTCTTGTAGCTGGTAATGAGCAGGCTGTGGGTTTTACTCACAGCCTGCTTTTTCATGGCTCTGAGCAGAGCCTTTGCTATCATATTGTGAGTCTATTAAAAGGAGGATCGTTTTGTCCGACATCCGATACAAACGCGTGCTTCTGAAGCTTTCCGGCGAAGCGCTGATGGGCGACGGCCACTACGGCATTGACCCCAAGGTTACCGACCATCTTGCCAAGCAGGTCAAGGAGCTGCTCGCCGTAGGCCATGAGGTCGGCGTTGTTGTCGGCGGCGGCAACATTTTCCGCGGCATGGCCGGCGCTGCCGGTGGCATGGAGCGCGCCCAGGCCGATTATATGGGCATGCTTGCGACCGTTATGAACGCGCTTGCCCTGCAGGATGCCTTCGAGCACAACGATGTTCCCTGCCGCGTGATGAGTGCTATCCAGATGAACGAGATCTGCGAGCCCTATATTCGCCGTCGCGCCATCAACCACCTGTCTAAGGGCAACGTCGTTATCTTCGCCGCCGGTTCGGGCAATCCGTACTTTACGACCGACACCGCCGCGGCCCTTCGCGCTTGCGAGATTGGCGCCGAGATTCTGATCAAGGCCACCAAGGTCGACGGTATCTACGACAAGGATCCCGTCAAGTGCGCCGACGCCGTCCGCTTTGACAAGATCACTTATCACGAGGTGCTCGTCCGCGGCCTGCAGGTTATGGATTCCACGGCTACGGCTCTTTGCCAGGACAACCGTATGCCCATTTTGGTCCTCAACATCGATGGCGAGGACACCGTCAAGCGCGCGCTCGCGGGTGAGCCCGTCGGCACGCTCGTCTATCAGGAGGATTAAGCATGGCAGAGAACATCACCGCCCACATGGACAAGTCGCTCGAGTCCCTCAAGCACAACTTCTCCAAGGTCCGTACCGGCCGCGCCAATGCCAATATTCTGTCCGACATCACCGTCGACTACTACGGTGTTCCCACGCCGGTCACGCAGGTTGCCGCCGTTAAGACCCCCGAGGCCCACATGCTGCTCATCGAGCCGTGGGACAAGGCGCTCATCAACGCCATCGTCAAGGCTATCAGCGCCTCCGACCTGGGCATTACCCCCAACTCCGATGGCACCGTCGTGCGTCTGCCTTTCCCGGCTCCCACCGAGGAGCGTCGTCGCGAGCTCGTCAAGGAGTGCCGCGAGTACGCCGAGCAGGCCAAGGTCTCCATCCGCAACATCCGTCGCGACTTTAACAATAAGCTCGAGCGCGACGAGGAGCTCACCGAGGACGATGTCCGCCGCGAGCAGGCCAAGGTTCAGAAGCATACCGATGAGTATGTTGCCAAGGTCGAGGAGCTTCTAAAGGAAAAAGAAGCCGAGGTCATGGAGATCTAAGGTGCAATACGACGAGCATAAACTGGTCGAGTACTTTGCCGACGCCCCTGCGGGCGTCGGTTTTTCCGACCTTGACCTCAATAATATTCCGCACCATATCTCGTGCATCATGGACGGTAACGGCCGTTGGGCCACGTCGCGCGGTCTTGCCCGCACCGAGGGCCACAAGGCGGGTATCGTCTCCCTGCGCGAGATCATTACCGCCTGCGTGCGCCTGGGCGTTGACGTGCTTTCGGCCTATGCGTTTTCCACCGAAAACTGGAATCGCCCGCAGCACGAGGTCAACGTCTTGATGCACCTCTTTGCCAAGACGTTTGTCGATGAGCTGCCGCTGCTCAAGCGTGAGAACGTGCGTGTTGTCTTTTTGGGTGACATTTCCGCACTGCCCAAGAAGACGCGCGATGTCTTTGAGCGCGGTCTTGCCGAGTGCGCTGACCATACCGGCATGACGCTGGCGCTGGCCGTTAACTATGGTGCCCGCGCCGAGATCGCCCGTGCCGCCCGTCAGCTTGCTCTCGATGCCGCTGCCGGAAAGATTGATCCTGACGCAATTGATGACGATATGGTGGCTTCACACCTGTACACCGCCGGTCTTCCCGATCCGGAGCTCGTGATTCGCACTTCTGGTGAGCTGCGCCTGTCGAATTATCTGCTGTGGCAGGTGGCTTATTCCGAGTTCTATGTCACCGATACCTATTGGCCGGACTTTGATCGCTGGGGCCTTGTCGACGCCATTTTGGCCTACCAGGGCCGCGACCGTAGGTTTGGCGGACTGAGCAAGACCGAGGAGGCTTAATCGTGTCCGATCGTCCCAAGGCATCCGCTCCCAAGGCTGCCGCTTCTGCAGCGCCTGCTGCGAAGGGCGGCACTGGCTCCTGGCTGGCGGGCTTTATCACCCGTGCCGCTGCCGGCATCGTCTACGCCGTCGTCTTTATCCTGTGCCTGGTTTTGGGCATTGTGCCCACGGCCATCTTCGTGTCCGTCATGAGCGGTCTGTGCTGCTATGAGTTCTTCCGCATGACGAGGCTCGATGGCAAGGTTGCCAATGAGCGCTTGGGTATCGCTGCTGCCGTGCTCTTTCCGCTCTCGGCGCTGGGCGATTCGATGCTGCTGAATGCCCTGCTTTTTGCCCTGATGCTCGCGGTGGGTATCTGGTATGTCTGGTCGCCGCGCACCCGCATCTCGGATGTCGCCGTGACGCTTATGGGTCCTATCTACACCGGCTTTATGCTGTCGGCCATCGTGCTGCTGCGAGACGCCGTGCCCGGCTTTGCCGGCGCCCTGCTTTCGGTGGGCGTGTGCGCGTCCCTCTGGGTCTCCGATTCGTTTGCCTACATCGTGGGCAGCCGTATCGGCAAGCATAAGATGGTTCCCAAGATTTCTCCCAAAAAGAGCTGGGAGGGCTTTGTCGGCGGCATTTTGGGCTCAGTTTTGATCTGGCTTATCCTGTGGGCTACGCATTTCTATAAGCTGAGCCTGCCTTATGCGTTGCTGTGCGGCGTAGTCGTCTCCATCCTGGGCGTTATTGGCGACCTCATTGAGTCGCGCATCAAGCGCGGCGTGGGCGTCAAGGATTCCGGCAACCTTATCCCGGGTCATGGCGGCATGCTCGACCGTAGCGATTCGCTCATCTTTGGCTGCATCACCGCGCAGCTGCTCCTGATGATCGGAGGCGTGCTGTAATGGCTCATCAGACGACGTATGGCCCCGATGGGCGTCTCCGCGTTGCCATTCTGGGCTGCACGGGTTCTATCGGCACCCAGGCGCTCGATGTGTGCCGTCAGCATGCCGATCGCCTGCAGGTGACGGCGCTGTCCGTCAACTCCAGCACTTCTGAGCTCGTTGCGGCTGCCCGTGAGTTCTCGGTTCCGGCGGTTGCCGTGGCCGATGCCGCTCATGGTGAAGACGACGTGCTGCAGGAATTGCCCGCGGGCACCGAGCTTGGCGTTGGTGCGCAGGCTGTCTGCGAGCTTGCATGTCGCGATGATGTCGACTGCGTGCTTGTTGCCATTGTGGGGGCGGCGGGTCTAGAGGCGAGCCATGCGGCCCTGACCTCGAACAAGCGCCTTGCTCTGGCCAACAAAGAGTCGCTCGTCGTCGGCGGCGATCTGCTTATGCCTTTGGCGCAGCCAGGTCAGCTTATTCCGGTCGACTCTGAGCATTCTGCCATCTACCAGTGCTATTTGGGGGAGAATCCGCGCGAAGCCCACTGCATTTGGCTCACCTGCTCGGGTGGCCCGTTCTTTGGCCGCACGCGTGACGAGCTCGATCGCGTGACGCGCGTCGATGCCCTGGCGCATCCCACCTGGGCTATGGGTGCCAAGATCACTATCGACTCCGCCACCCTTATGAACAAGGGTCTGGAGCGTATCGAGGCTATGCATCTGTTCGACTGCGATCTCGACTTTATCAACGTCGTCGTGCAGCGTCAGTCCAAGATTCACTCCATGGTCGAGTTCGCCGATGGCTCCGTGATGGCGCATCTCGGTGCTTCCGACATGCGTATTCCCATTCAGTTTGCCTTCTCGTATCCCGAGCGCTGGGATACGCCGGCTCCGCGTATCGATTTCCGCGAGCTGGGCCAGCTCACCTTTGATGCTGCCGACATGGATACCTTCCGCTGCCTTGCATTGGCCGAGCGCGCCGGTAAGACGGGCGGCACCATGCCGTGCGTTCTCAATGCCGCCAACGAGGTCGCCGTCGATGCCTTCCTGCACGATGCCTGTAGCTTTACCGATATCGACCGCATTGTGGAGTCCTGCATGGATGCCCACGATACGCAGGCGGTCGCTTCGTTTGAGCAGCTCCGCGAAATCGATTCCTGGGCGCGCGCAAAGGCTGCATCGGTTCTCGCTGCAACCCGTTCCTAACCCATAAGGATTGCTTTTTCGTTTTATGGATACCGTTCTGAGCGTTCTCTCATCGGTCTTTTGGGGCCTTCTGATGCTTTCCGTCCTCGTGTTTTTACATGAGGGCGGCCACTTTTTGGCGGCGCGTGCCTGCGGCGTCCGCGTGACCGAGTTTTTTTTGGGCCTGCCGTGTCGCTTTGATATCTACCATACGTCGCGTCGTATCGGCACCAAGTTCGGTGTGACCCCGCTGCTGTTGGGTGGGTATGCCGCCATCTGCGGTATGGACCCGACCGACGTCTCGTGTGCCGATCGCGTTCTGGCAGCCATTTATCGCCATGGTCGCGTGACGGTAGCCGACCTTGCTGTCGAGCTCGAGCTGTCCGAGGAGGAAGTTCTCGAGGCTTGCGCGCTGCTGCTGGGCTGGGGCTCCATCGCGCCCTGGTACGAAGAAGGGGAGAAGCCTTCGCCCGGCTACTATCCCACTAAGTACCAGACCCTGCCGCGTGACGCGGCGGGCTATACCATCTTTGACGGCCGCCGGTTCGATCGCGAGCAGGCGACTGTCGAGGGCGATGTGTGGGAACTGCCATGCGGCGAGGCTGAGTTCCTCGCGCGTGAGCGCTCGCATACCTATCTTGGCCAAGGCTTTCTCAAACGCGCTTTTATGTTGCTTGCGGGCATTATCGTCAATATCCTGACGGGCTTTTTGCTTCTTATGAGCATCTATTCCATCGCTGGCGTCACCGTGCCGGTGGATACCAACGTGATCGGTCAGGTCGATGAGGGTTCAATCGCCGCCAAGGCGGGCATCCAGGCCGGCGACGCGATTCTTTCGGTCGACGGTGCGTCCTGTTCAACCTGGACGGACATTTACGACGCCATTGGTAGCGCTGCGGGCAAGGACGATATCGCCATTGAATATGAGCGCGATGGTAAACAGCTTTCTACGTCGGTTGCGCTCAAAGAGGACGAGCGGCTGGGCGTTTATGCCTCTACACAGGTGGTCCGTTTGGACCCCATCACGTCGGCTCGCCTTTCCTTCTCCTATGTCGTGCAGACGGCGGAGGGCGTGATGCGCTTACTGCAGCCGCAGCATACGATGGAGATTCTCGATCAGTCCACCTCTATTGTGGGCATCAGCGTCATGTCTTCGCAGGCGGCCGCTGCCGGCCCCGCTACGTTCCTTTCGTTTGCCGCTCTCATCTCGTTCTCGTTGGGTTTTATGAACCTGCTGCCGATCCCTCCGCTCGACGGCGGCAAGCTGCTTATCGAGATCATTCAAAAGATCGCGGGCCGCGAGCTTCCGCTCAAGGTCCAGACGATTGTGAGCTATGTGGGCATCGCACTCTTTGCGCTGCTGTTCGTCTATATGCTTCGTTCCGACATCCTTCGATTTATTCTGTAGGGGAGTGTTTGGATTGTCTTTGTCCTATCCTTTGCCTCGCGAGCTGACGCGTCCTGTGCATGTGGGCGGTGTGCAGATCGGCGGCGGCGCGCCGGTGGTGGTTCAGTCCATGACCTGCACCGATACCGCCGACGCCCAGACGACGCTTGCGCAGGTGCGCGCATTGGCGCAGGCGGGCTGCGATATCGTGCGCGTGAGCGTACCTACCGAGGCCGCGCTCGTGGGTTTTCGCACTATCTGCGCCGAGTCTCCGGTGCCGATTGTTGCCGATATTCACTTTAACCATAAGCTCGCTATTGGTGCTGTTAAGGCTGGTGCTGCCAAACTGCGCATCAATCCCGGCAATATCGGCGATTGGGCGAAGGTTGACGCGGTGATTGATGCCGCGGGTGCCGCGGGTTGTGCGATTCGTATCGGCGTCAATGCCGGTTCGCTTGAGCAGGATATTGCCGAGCGCGACGACCTCACGCAGCCCGAAAAACTCGTGATGTCGAGTGAGCGCTTCGTCAGGCACTTTGAGGACCGCGGCTTTATCAACATTGTGCTTTCTGCCAAGGCCCATAGCGTACAAACGACGCTCGATACCTATCGCGCCCTGTCTCGTGAGATTCCCCACGTTCCGCTTCATCTGGGCGTGACCGAGGCTGGCACCAAGCTTCAGGGCACCATTAAGAGCTCGGTGGGCTTGGGCATTTTGCTTTCTGAGGGCATTGGTGACACCATGCGCGTTTCGCTTACGGCCGATCCGGTCGAGGAGCCGCCGGTCGCGTGGGGAATTCTGCAGTCGCTGGGTCTGCGCCGTCGTGGTCCCGAGATCGTCTCGTGTCCCACGTGTGCCCGCTGCCAGGTCAACTTGATTCCCATTGCCGAGGAAGTTACCGAGCGGCTTAAGAACTACTCCGCACCGCTTTCGATTGCCGTCATGGGATGTGCGGTCAACGGCCCCGGCGAGGCATCTGATGCCGACTTGGGCGTTGCCTGCGGACGAGGCCAGGGCCTGCTCTTTTCGCATGGCCAGATCATTGGTAAAGTAGCTGAGGATCAAATTGTCGACGCGCTCATGGCCGAGGTCGACAAGCTTATTGAGGAGATATAAATGACTCGAGCAATGTACATGTCTAAGCTCTATGCGCCGACGCTTAAAGAGGATCCGGCCGACGCCGAGCTCGCAAGCCATCGCCTGCTGCTTCGTGCCGGCATGATCCGCAAGGAGGCCGCCGGTCTGTATTCCTACCTGCCGCTCGCTTGGCGATCGATCCGCAAGATCGAGAGCATCGTCCGCGACGAGATGGACGCCGCCGGCGCCCAGGAGCTCATGATGCCCATCATGGTCGATGCCGAGCTGTGGCGTGAGTCCGGCCGTATCGATGCCTATGGCAAGGAGCTTGTGCGCTTTGACGACCGTCACGGCCGTGAGTTTGTCCTGGGTCCCACGCACGAGGAGACCGTCACGGCCCTGGTGCGCAACGAGCTGCGCTCCTATAAGCAGCTGCCTGTCAACCTGTATCACATCCAGGACAAGTTCCGCGATGAGTTCCGTCCCCGCTTTGGACTGATGCGCGGCCGCGAGTTCATCATGAAGGACGCCTACAGCTTCTCCGCCACGCAGGAGAGCCTGCAGGAGGAGTACGACAAGATGAAGCAGGCCTACGCCAACATCTGCGAGCGCTGCTACATCAAGGCTCTGCCCGTTGTCGCCGACTCCGGTGAGATCGGTGGCGACACCTCTGTCGAGTACATGGCGCTGGCCGACGCCGGCGAGGCATCGCTCGTCTACTGCGACGACTGCGGTTTTGCTGCCGACGATGAGGCCGCAAGCACCAAGGTCGTCGTTACTGAGGGCCCCGGCGACGGTACGCTCACCAAGGTCGAGACTCCGGGCATGGGCACCATCGAGGCCGTTGCCAAGTTCTTCGGCTTCCCCGAGAACGGCACGCGCAAGTCGCTGGCACTCATCGATGCCGAGGGTAAGCCCGTCGTGGCAATCGTCCCGGGCGATCACGAGCTCAACGATTGCAAGGCCGAGCACGTCTTTGGCAAGGGCTATCGCATGATGACCGATGAAGAGCTCCAGACCTACGGTCTGCACAAAGGCTTTATCGGACCGGTCAACCTGCCCGAGGGCATCCGTTTGGTCTGCGACGAGAGCCTGCGCGAGTCCAAGCAGTGGGCCTGTGGTGCCAACGAGGTCGATTATCACTTTACCGGCGCTTGCCCCGAGCGCGACTTTACTGTCGATGAGTGGGCCGACCTGGTCACCGTCGTTGCCGGCGACCCCTGCCCGCACTGCGGCAAGCCGCTCTCTGCTGCTCGCGGTATCGAGGTTTCTCAGGTGTTCCAGCTGGGCACCAAGTACTCCGAGGCCATGGGCGCTACATTTATGGACGAGGACGGCAAGGAGAAGCCGCTCATCATGGGTTGCTACGGCGTGGGCGTGTCCCGTTCGCTCGCTGCCGTCGTTGAGCAGCATAACGACGAGCACGGTATCGTCTGGCCGGTTTCCGTCGCTCCCTACGAGGTCGCGGTGATTCCGCTCGACCCCAAGAAGGAGGAGTGCGCTACCGTCTGCGACCAGATCGTCGAGGGCCTGTGCGCCGAGGGTATTGAGGTCGTCGTCGACGATCGCGACGAGCGTCCCGGCTTTAAGTTTGCCGATAACGACCTCATGGGCTTCCCGTATCAGGTCGTTCTGGGCAAGCGCGGTCTTAAGAACGGTACCGTCGAGCTCAAGGACCGTGCCACGGGCGAGCGCGAGGATGTGGCGATCGATGAGGTCGTCGCCAAGGTCGCCGAGCTCGTAAAGGCGGCCCGTCGTTAATCGACGGCATTGCCGATAGCTGTACTACGGGACGGTCCCGCATTTCTCCAGATCGGGGAGATGCGGGACCGTTTTTTACACCGGTATACTCAAACTCTAAAAGGAAAACCCCACAGCCCAAATGAGCTGCGGGGTTTTCCTTTGTGCCTCCGATGCGAATAAATCGCTCAGATATTACTGATAATCGACGACGTCGATCCAGTTCTTAAGGAACTCATCGTTCACGTTGCGCTTACGAGCGAGCTCGGAAGCGGCGACGATGCTGGTCCACTGACGCACGACCTGCATGGGCATGTCGGCGCGGTCGCAGTAGAGCTCCAGGTAGGCCTCGGCCTGGTCCTTGCTGTTGAGGGCAAAGAGCAGGTAGGTGGTTGCAACGTCGGCGGCAGGGGAGCCCTGGGTGGCGTGTGCCCAGTCGCACACGTAGAGCTGGCCGTCGTCGCCAACGATGACGTTGGAGGGGTTGAAGTCACCGTGGCAGACCTTGAACTCCTTGGTCATGCCGTCCAGGCGCTCCTGAAGGTTGTAGCGCGTGGTGGCATTGAGCTGATCCAGGCTGTCGATCATGCGGGCGAACTTGTCACGCTGACGGTTGAGCAGCGGGGAGGTGTAGCCGTGGATCTCGATCTGGAGGTCGACGAACATCTCGAGGTACTCACCGAAGCGCTGGGGCTCGGCAGTCATCTTCTCGGCAAGGGTGGTGCCCGGGACCTTCTCGGTCACAAGCGCCCAGCCGTTGGCGTTCTCGAGCTGGGAAACCTCGAGAGCCTTGGGGCTGCGGATGCCGCACTCATTGATGCGGGCAAGATTCAAAGCCTCGTTGAACACGTCGGAGACAGGCTTGGTCTCGTTGAAGATCTTGACGATCTTGTCGCCCAGGTCGTAAACGACCTTGTTGCCACGGCGGACGAGCTCGGTCTTGGAATCGGGTAGCAGCATGGTTGCATCCTTTCAACGATGCGATAGAAGCGACGGCGGGGGTGTGTGAAACACCCGTGCACCCCCGCCGTTAAAAACCGTGCTAGAACTAGCAGACGGCGTAGTCCTGGGGCTCGCGGCCGTAGTAGGCGTCCAGGTAGAGCTCCTTGATCTCGCTCATGAGCGGGTAGCGCGGGTTAGCGCCGGTGCACTGGTCGTTGAATGCCTGCTCGGTCATCTCGTCGAGCGTGTCGAGGAAGTACTGCTCGTCGACACCGTAGTCGGCGATGGTCTTCTTGACGCCGATGAAGTCCTTGAGCTCCTCGAGCTTCGTGATGAAGTTCTCGAAGGTCTCCTTGTCGTCCTTGCCCTCGATGCCGCAGTACTTGGCCATCTCGGCGTAGTTGTGCAGCGCGTTGGGGTAAGGATACTGGGAGAAGGTGCCCATCTTAACGGGGGCCTCGGCGGCGTTGTAGCGCATGACGCGGGTCAGGATGACGGCGTTGGCGATGCCGTGGGGCAGGTGATGGAAAGCGCCGAGCTTGTGGGCCATGGAGTGGTTGAGGCCCAGGAAGGCGTTGGCGAAGGCCATACCGGCCATGCAGGAGGCGTTGTGCATCTCCTCGCGGGCGTGCGGGTCCTTGGCGCCGTTCTCGAAGCTGGAGGGCAGGTTCTCAAAGACGAGCTTGGCAGCGCGCTCGGAGAGGCCCTTGGTGTAGTCGGAAGCCATGATGGAGACGTAGGACTCGATGGCGTGGGTCATGACGTCGATGCCGGAGGCAGCGGTCAGGCCGCGCGGGGCGGTCATGCAGTTGTCGGCGTCGACGATAGCCATGTTGGGGAGCAGCGCATAGTCGGCGAGCGGCCACTTGATGCCGGTCTCCTTGTCGGTGATGATGGCGAACGGCGTGCACTCGGAGCCGGTACCCGAGGAGGTCGGGACGGCGACGAAGTAGGCCTTCTTGCCCATCTCGGGGAAGGTGAAGATGCGCTTGCGGATGTCCATGAAGTCCATGGCCATGTCCTCAAACTTGCATTCGGGGTGCTCGTACATCATCCACATGATCTTGCCGGCGTCCATAGCGGAGCCACCGCCGACGGCGATGATGACGTCCGGCTCAAAGAGAGCCATCTGCTTGGCGCCGCGACGTGCGCACTGCAGCGACGGATCGGGCTCGACGTCGTAGAAGCAGTCGTGGGCGATGCCCATCTCGTCGAGCTTGGCTTCGATGGCGCGGGTGTTGCCATTCTTGAAGAGGAACTGGTCGGTGACGATGAAGGCGCGCTTCTTGCCCATGACGGTACCGAGCTCGTCGAGAGCGACGGGCGTGGAACCCTTCTTGAAGTAGACCTTCTCGGGAGCGCGGAACCACAGCATGTTCTCACGGCGCTCGGCCACAGTCTTAACGTTGATCAAGTGCTTCACCCCAACGTTCTCGGAGACGGAGTTGCCGCCCCAGGAGCCGCAGCCCAGGGTCAGAGACGGCTTCATGCCAAAGTTGTACAGGTCACCGATGCCGCCGTGCGAGGACGGGGTGTTGATGACGATACGGCAGGCCTTCATGACGTGCTCGAACAGGCTGATCTTCTCGGCCTGGGCGGGGTGCACGTACAGAGAGGCGGTGTGGCCCGGGCCACCGGCGAGCACCAGGTGCTCGGCCTTGTCGACGGCCTCCTGGAAGTCCTTGGCGTGGTACATGGCCAGGACCGGGGAGAGCTTCTCGTGCGAGAACTCCTCCTTGGCGGGGTCGGTGGAGGTGACCTCGGCGATCAGGATCTTGGTCTTGGCGGGAACCTCGATGCCGGCGAGCTCGGCGATCTTAGCGGCAGCCATGCCGGGGATGCGGTGGTCGAGAGCGCCGTTCTTGAACATGGCGCCACGCAGGGCCTCCATCTCGGCACCCTGCTTGACGAAGTAGCAGCCGCGCTTCTGGAACTCGGCCTTAACCTGGTCGTAGATGGTGTCGATGACGGTCACGGACTGCTCGGAAGCGCAGATCATGCCGTTGTCGAAGGTCTTGGAGTGAATGATGGAGTTGACGGCGAGCAGCACGTCGGCGGTGTCGTCGATGATGACGGGGGTGTTACCGGCGCCAACGCCCAGGGCAGGCTTGCCCGAGGAGTAGGCGGCCTTGACCATGCCCGGGCCACCGGTGGCGAGGATGATGTCGACGTCGCGCATGACCATGTTGGTCAGCTCGATGGAGGGGACATCGACCCAGCCGATGATGCCCTCGGGGGCGCCGGCCTTGACGGCGGCGTCAAGCACGAGCTTGGCGGCGGCGATAGTGCACTTGGCGGCTGCCGGGTGCGGGGAGATGATGATGCCGTTGCGGGTCTTCAGGCTGATCAGCGTCTTGAAGATCGCGGTGGAGGTGGGGTTGGTCGTCGGGATGACGGCGCCCACGATGCCGATGGGCTCGGCGATCTTGGTGATGCCGTAAGCCTCGTCGCGCTCCAGGACACCACAGGTCTTGGTGTTCTTGTAAGCGTTGTAGATGTACTCTGCGGCGTAGTGGTTCTTGATGACCTTGTCCTCAAGAACGCCGCGGCCGGTCTCCTCGATGGCCATCTTCGCCAACGGGATACGAGCCTTGTTGGCGGCCATGGCAGCCTCGTAGAAGATCTTGTCGACCTGCTCCTGCGTGTACGTAGCAAAAAGCGCCTGGGCCTCTCGCATCTGAGCGAGCTTAGCCTCAAGCGCCTCTACGTTGTCCACAATTGCGGGAGTAGTGTTTTCCGGTGACTTTTTCACCATTTGTGTCTCCTTGCGATCGGAGATTTACCCTACGCCTTGCATAATAGCAATAAATAATTCGGTGAGTGGTAAGATTCCCGTAAAAGGCACACTAAAACGCTTCAATAAACTGAAGCGTTTTAACTAAAACTTGCTACCAGCATCGCCCCGCTCATTGGGGACAGACTTGCATGAGTGCTTTCACTCATTTGGGACAGACATCGATTTGCCATTTTGCCGTTCTGGGCCTGTTATTGCCCCTTATTGGATATAAATAGGTTGCAGGCTCAGCATTTTGCGTTTTTTCTCTCCTTTTAGGCGTTGCCTGTACAGCCTGTACAGTTTGAAAGGAGAGATTGTGCCCCGATGCGCCCGCGCTGTTTCGCTCACCGGCTATTACCATGTCTATGACCGCGGCAATTCCAAACAGATTATTTTTGAAGATGACTCCGACCGCTATCGCTTTTTATCGGATATCTCGGACAGGTTCGCGTGCCATGAAGTGGCGGTGTTGGCTTGGTGCCTTATGGACAATCACTTCCATTTGATGGTTGATGATCCATTTGACAATCTTTCAAAGGCGATGCAGTGCGCATTGACGGCATATGCGAAGTATTTCAATAGGAAAACGGGAAGAACGGGACATCTGTTTGACAATCGCTATTCGCGGGTCGCGGTTGAGTCGGACACGCAGGCGGTGCAGCTGCTCGACTATATTCATCTCAATCCCGTGAAAGGTGCGCTCGACTCGCTCGAGGCGTACCGCTGGTCAAGCTTCAAGGCATATCAGCTGGGCTACGATCCCTTTGACATCTGCGATGCGACCCCTATGCTCGATATTGTCGGAGGCTCCCGTTGCTATTGCGATCATCTCAAGGAAGTTGCCGGGCAGATCTGGTCAGAGAACGTTCTTCCTCGCCGGCGGATTCCCGATGAGGATGCCCTTATCGTCGCGTATGAAGTCCTGCCAAGCATAGATCCCACGCTGCTCAAGGCCCTGCCACGCTCCGAACGCGATGCCTGTTTGCTGAGGCTCAGGCGGGCGCATCTCACGGTCAAGCAAATTGTCCGCATTACCGGCATCGGCGCTACAAGCGTGACCAAGGCCACCGCGGGCTGGAACGAGGCGGCGTGAGGCGGGGCCGAGGACCGCTGCCGGCAAGCGTCATGTCTGTCCCAAATGCGTGAAAACACTCGTGTAAGTCTGTCCCCAATGGGTGTTGCACCAAAAAAGGCGTCCTCCGTGGGGGAGGACGCCTTTGGTAAGTTCTATGTGAACGCGAGGTCTTTGACCCGGAGAGTCCGAGGTACTTTTAAGTAAGACCTTATTTAGGAGCGCGCAACCTTGCCGGACTTGAGGCAGGTGGAGCAAACGTTCATCTTGCGACGGTGACCATCGACGACGACGTAGACGCGCTGGATGTTGGGGCGGAACTTACGGTTGGTGACGCGGTGAGAGTGGCTGATGGAGCGACCGGCAACGGGGTGCTTACCGCAAACTTCGCAAACTTTGGACATAACTGACCCTCCTTGGGCGACAAACGAACATGTCGCGTTAACAAACAAGCCTGAACTATAGCACAGAAGCAGCCCTCTGTGCGCAATCTACACAGAGATATTCCTCTTTTGGCGATAGTGCCGACGCCTCGGCCCTGGACGTAGATCCGATTCGCGTGCAGCGAAGGGGATTATGCCAGCTCGCGTGTACGTTTTCAAGCGCATCCCGCAAATATATATAGGTTTATGGAGGCACTGCCCCCGTTTATCGATTGCTTGGTTTTTATACTCGCAATTGAGCTCGAGGTTGGCTACACTATCTCTTGACCATTAAAGGGGTACGAGATACCCACATGGAATTACATAGCTGCCATCGAGCAGTCCTTCCTGTGGGTGTCTGGTCCGCTTTGAGCGGTCGGGCATCTATTTTTTTGACTGTGTCAGCAGTCAAGACATGTGAGGAAGGAGATCGATGGGCACGACTTCCCCCAAGGCGGTCATCATGGACGAGACCGCCGTCAACCGAGCGATGACCCGCATCGCGCACGAGATCCTCGAGCGCAACGAGGGCTGTGAAGACCTCGCTCTGGTCGGCATCGTCACGCGCGGCGACCTTCTGGCAAAGAAGCTTGCCGAGGCAATCAAGGAGATCGAGGGTGTCGACGTTCCGCTCGGCAGCCTGGATATTAGCTTCTATCGCGATGACTACGCGACCAATTTCGCTCCCGCGATCCACGCCACCAACATTCCCTTCAGCGTCGACGGCAAGCGCGTCGTGCTGGTGGACGACATCCTGTATACGGGTCGAACCATCCGTGCCGCTCTGGACGCCGTCATGGACCTGGGCCGTCCGAGCCGCATTGAGCTGGCAGTTCTCGTTGACCGCGGTCACCGCGAACTCCCCATCTCGCCGGACTTTGTCGGCAAGAACGTTCCCTCGTCTCACGAGGAGAACGTGCACCTATATATGAAGGAAGTCGACGGCCGCACCGCTGTCGAGATCAACGACGTCGCGCCGGGTTCCCACGTGGGCTCCGCGCCGCTGGGAGGTGAGTAGTACCGTGGCGTTCAACCATAAGCACCTGATCGACATTACCGAGTACTCCGAAGAGGACATCAAGCTCATCCTCGAGACCGCCAAGGCGTTCTCCGAGGTTAACGAGCGTGCCATCAAGAAGGTCCCCACGCTCAAGGGTAAGACCATCGTCAACATGTTCAACGAGCCTTCGACGCGTACCCGCAGCTCCTTCGAGCTCGCCGAGAAGCGTCTTTCGGCCGACAGCCTCAACTTTGGCGGCTCCTCGACCTCCACGGTCAAGGGCGAGAGCCTCGTCGACACCGTCGAGACCCTCAACGCCTACAAGATTGATTGCATCGTCGTTCGCGATAAGCACGCCGGTGCTCCCTACATCGTCACGCAGAACTCGCCCGCGAGCGTCATCTGCGCCGGCGACGGCAAGCACAACCACCCCACGCAGGCCCTGCTCGACCTGTACACCATCTGGGAGCACAAGGGCGACTTCCACGGTCTGAAGGTCGCCGTCGTCGGCGACATCGCCCACTCCCGCGTCTGCGGCTCGCTGATCCCCGCCCTTAAGATCATGGGCTGCGAGACCTACGCCGTCGCTCCCGGCACGCTGCTTCCGCCGGCGCCCGAGGTCCTGGGCTGCGACCACGTGACGAGCGACCTCGATTCCGTCCTGCCCGAGCTGGACGTCGTCTACATGCTGCGCGTGCAGCAGGAGCGTCTCGAGGGTGCTCCGTTCCCGACCATTCGCGAGTACCACAAGCTCTTCGGCCTGACCAAGGACCGCGAGAAGCTCATGAAGCCCGACGCGATCATCTGCCACCCGGGCCCTATCAACCGCGGCGTCGAGTTCGACTCCTATATGGCCGACCACCCGCAACGCTCCGTCATCCTGGAGCAGGTCTACGCCGGTATCTGTGTGCGTATGGCTATCCTGTATCTGCTGCTTGGAGGTGCCGATAATGGCCTTGCTTCTTAAGAATGCCCACGTCGTCGACCCGTCCGTCGAGCTTGACGGTGTCGTTGACGTCCTGATTGACGGCGACAAGATCGCCGAGGTCGGCGAGAATCTCGCCGCCGAGGGAGCCGAGGTCCGCGACCTTTCCGGCAAGTACCTCGTCCCCGGCCTGGTGGACATGCACGTCCATCTGCGTGAGCCCGGCTATGAGGTCAAAGAGGACATCGAGAGCGGCACCCGCGCTGCTGCCAAGGGCGGCTTCACCGGCGTGTGCTCCATGCCCAACACCGACCCCGTCACCGATAACGGCACCGTCGTGGAGTTCGTCAAGTCCCGCGCTGCCGAGGTTGGCCACTGCCGCGTCTATCCGTCGGGCGCCATGACCCGCGGTCTTAAGGGTGAGGCCATGTCCGAGATGGGCGATATGGTCGCACATGGCGCCGTCGCCTTCACTGACGACGGTCGCGGCGTGCAGGGTGCGGGTATGCTCCGTCGCTGCATGGACTACGGCAAGATGTTCGGCAAGGTCTTTATGAGCCACTGCCAGGACGAGGACCTGGTCGGTCACGGCCAGATCAACGAGGGCAAGGTCTCGACCCGTCTGGCCCTCGAGGGCTGGCCGGCGGCAGGCGAGGAGCTTCAGATCGCCCGTGACATCGAGATCGCCAAGCTGACCGGTGCCAAGCTGCACATCCAGCACATCTCCACCGCCCACGGTCTGGAGCTCGTGCGTGCCGGTAAGGCCGCCGGCGTGCAGGTCACCTGCGAGGCCACCCCGCACCACATGTTCCTGACCGAGAACGACCTGGACGAGACCTACAACACCTCGCTCAAGGTCAACCCGCCGCTGCGTACCGACGAGGACGCCGAGGCTATCCGCCAGGGCGTCATCGACGGCACCGTCGACGCTATCGTCACCGACCACGCCCCCCACACCCCGTGGGAGAAGGCCCGTGAGTTCGAGCTCGCGCCCTTCGGCATGATCGGCCTCGAGACCTCGCTGGCACTCGTGCTCACCGAGCTGGTCAACACCGGCAAGATGGGCATGGGCCGCATGGTCGAGCTCATGGCCATCAAGCCGCGTGAGATCCTGGGCCTGGATCAGGTTCAGGTCAAGGCGGGCTCCGTTGCCGACCTGACCGTCTTCGACGCAAACGCCACCTGGACGGTCGGCGAGGACGGCTACGAGTCGCGCGCCGAGAACTCCGGTTTTGCCGGTCGCACGCTCACCGGTCGTGCCACCGATGTATTTGTCGGCGGTAAACAGACGCTTGCCGACGGCTGCATCTGCTAGCATAGCCTTATCGCTTTTGTGCGCGGCGCCCTTGCGGTGCCGCGCTTTCTGTTCGTTTGGTCCATGCAACCGCATGGGGGATTGGAGCGTCTATGCCCACACCTTCCACTGCACGCATGCACGACTTCGAGGTCGTCTCGAACCGGGAGATTGCCGACGGCATCTTCTCGATCGTTATCTCGGCCCCCAAGCTTGCAAGTGCGCTCAAGCCCGGTCAGTTTGTGAACATCGCCGTGCCCGGCGATGCGTCCTCGCTGCTTCGCGTGCCCCTGAGCTTCTATCGCGCCGACGCCCAGGCCGGCACCGTTGAGCTGTGGTACGCCGTCGTGGGCGACGACACCCGTCGTCTGTCGCAGATGGCCCCTGGCTCCACCTCCAACCTGCTGGGCCCTGGCGGCCGCGGCTGGCTCGTGCCCGAGGGCACCAGGAAGGCACTGCTCGTCGCCGGCGGCATCGGCGTTCCGCCCGTGCTCTGCCTGGCCGGCATGCTTGCCAATCAGGGCGTGGACGTTGACGTGTGTCTGGGCTTTGGTACCGCGTCCAAGGCCGTGGGCGTCGATGAGTTCCGCGCGCTGGGTGCCACGGTCAACGTGTGCACCGACGACGGCACGCTGGGCACGCACGGTTTCTGCACCGATCCTGCCACCGAGCTGCTAGGCGAGGGCGGTTACGACTACGTCGCCAGCTGCGGTCCCGCCGTCATGATGAAGAAGGTCGCCGCCGCTGCCGCCGAGGCCGGCGCGTATTGCGAGGTGTCGCTCGAGCGCATGATGAGCTGCGGCTTTGGCGCCTGCAACACCTGCAATGTCGAGACGGTCGACGGTATGAAGGGCGCCTGCATGTGCGGCCCCGTGTTTGATGCTTCCAAGGTGGTGGTCTTCTAGTGGGTACCGTGAACATGGCCGTCGATTTCGGCGGCGTCAAGATGCAGAACCCCATCAACACCGCAGCCGGTACCTTTGGCTACGGTTGGCAGTTCCAGAACTTCTTCGATGTGTCCCAGCTGGGTGCCATCACCACCAAGGGTTGCGCTGCCGAGCCCTGGCCCGGCAATCCTGCGCCCCGCATGGCCGAGATCCCCGGCGGCATGATCAACTCCGTGGGTCTGCAGAACCCCGGCGTCGCCGCCTTCGCCCGTGAGTCCGGTCCGTGGCTCGAGCAGCTTTCCAAGGACGGCTGCCAGGTCATCTGTCAGGTTGCCGGCCACTCCGTTGACGAGTTTGTCCGCGCGCTCGAGATGTATGTCGAGCTGTGCCCCTGGGCTGCCGGCTACGAGATCAACGTGAGCTGCCCCAACATCGCCGCCGGCGGTGCCGCCATGGGCTCCACGCCCAAGGGCGCCTCTGCCGTCATGGCCGCCTGCCGCAAGGTGACCGACAAGCCGCTGTTCGTGAAGATGGCTCCGGTCAACGTCGCCGAGATCGCCAAGGCCCTCGAGGCCGAGGGCGCCGACGGCCTTTCGGTCATCAACTCCATCCAGGGTATGGCTATTGACGTGCACACCCGCAAGTCGCGCGTCGCCAAGCCCAAGGGCGGCCTTTCGGGCCCGCTGTGCCACCACATCGCCGTGCGTATGGTCTGGGAGGTTGCCCAGGCCGTCGATATCCCCATCAACGGTGTTGGCGGCGTCATGACCGGTGAGGACGCGGCTGAGTTTATCCTGGCTGGCGCTACCTGCGTGTCGGTCGGTATGGCCAACTTCGTCGACCCGTGCGCTTCGCTCAAGATCGCGCATGAGCTCGAGGCCTGGGCCGAGTCCCAGGGCGTGAAGGACATCAACGAGCTGGTAG
Organism: uncultured Collinsella sp.; assembly: GCA_934667065.1. Lineage (GTDB taxonomy): Bacteria > Actinomycetota > Coriobacteriia > Coriobacteriales > Coriobacteriaceae > Collinsella. Next base: position 151,743 of record CAKULD010000005.1, on the reverse strand, counting down.
GTGCGTTCGAATGCTAGAGACCGATGCCCGCGACCGCGTTATCGTCGCCCTCGACTGCGACCGTGAGCGTGCGCTCGAGCTCGCCCGCGAGCTTTCGGGCCATGCTGCCTGGCTCAAGGTCGGCATGACGCTCTATTACGCCGAGGGCCCCGAGATCGTCAAGACGTTCAAGGATTTAGGCTTCAAGGTCTTCCTCGACCTTAAGTTCCACGATATTCCGCATCAGGTGCGCGGTGCCGCCCGTTCGGCCTCGCTTGCCGGTGCCGACCTGCTTTCGGTTCACGGCCTGGGCTCGGGCGCCATGCTCGCTGCCTGCCGCGAGGGCGCCGAGGAGGCGCGCGAGGACCGTGCCAAGCTCGTCGCCATCACCGTGCTCACGAGCATGAACCAGGATTCGCTCAGCGAGATCGGCGTCGAGTCGCCGGTGGCCGAGGAGGCAGCGCGTCTGGCGAAGCTCGCCCAGGCCAACGGCATCGACGGTATCGTGTGCTCGCCGATGGAGGCCCACGATATGCGTGAGCTGCTGGGCCCCGATGCGCTCATCGTTACCCCGGGTGTTCGTCCGGTTGGTGCGGCGCTGGGAGATCAGTCCCGCGTGGCCACGCCTTCCCAGGCTATCGAGCGTGGCGCGAGCCACATCGTGGTGGGCCGTCCCATCACCGGTGCCGATGACCCGGTTGCCGCTTTCGATGCCATCGTCGCCGAGCTGGTCGAAAACGTCGCGTAAAAGATTCCCTTAAGTCACCACTTTTGGGTCTCATTAGCACAATTTAGCCCCTGTGCCTGCGAAAACTTTCCCATCCTTTGTGTGGAATCGCAGGTCAGGGGCTCAACTTTTAGCGCAATATATTGCACTTTTTGCGGGTATCGTCTAACCTATGGAGCCGCGATTGGGCATTTTGTACGTTTTACGTGCTAAAATGCCAAATATTGAATCAGATATAACCCAACTATTTGGAGGTACGAATGGCACTCCCTCAGCTTACCGACGAGCAGCGCAAGCAGGCTCTTGAGAAGGCTGCCGCCGCACGTCATGCCCGCGCTGAGCTTCGCGAGCAGATCAAGAAGGGTGAGAAGTCCCTCGAGTCCGTGCTCAACTCCGATGACCCCATCGCTTCCCGCATGAAGGTTTCCACCCTCATCGAGTCCCTCCCCGGCTATGGCAAGGCCAAGGCCGCCAAGATCATGGAGGAGCTCGGCATCTCCGCTACCCGTCGCGTCCAGGGCCTCGGCGTCCGTCAGCGCGAGCAGCTCCTCGAGCAGCTGACCAAATAAGTGAGTGCTCAGGATTCCAAGCTCTTTGTGATTTCTGGACCGTCAGGTGCAGGCAAGGGCACGCTCGTCACTCGTGTGCGCGAGCGTCGCTCCAACCTGGGCCTGACGGTTTCGGCTACCACGCGAGCACCACGCAAAGGTGAGGTCGACGGCGTCAACTACTTTTTCCTGACGCGCGAGGAGTTCGACCGCCGCGTGGCAAACGGTGAGTTCGCTGAGTGGGCCGAGGTCCACGGCAACTGCTACGGCACGCTGGTGAGCGAGGTCCAGTCCAAGCTCGCCTCCGGCTCGTCTCTGATCTTGGAGATCGATGTCCAGGGTGCCCTGCAGGTCAAGGAGCGTTTCCCCGAGGCCGTGCTGATCTTTATCAAGCCTCCCTCGCTCGAGGTGCTTCGCGAGCGTCTGGTCGGTCGTGGAACCGAGACGCCCGAGACGATCGAGCTGCGTATGGCAAACGCCGCCGATGAGCTTGCCCTTGCCGACCGCTACGACGACGTCGTGGTGAATGACGATCTCGACCGCGCGACCGACGAACTCGTTCGCGTTCTCGATATGCATGAAAGGATCTGAGGTCCGTGTCCGTTGTAAAGCCTTGCATTGACGATCTTCTGGAGAAGACCGACCACAACCGCTTCCTGCTCGCTTCGCTTGCCTCCAAGCGCGCCTGCGACATCAATAGCATGCTGCGCGGCCAGCACAACCGCGTGCTTGCCGTTCAGGATGTCGATGACATCACCATCGGCCTTTCTGGTGCCGATACCATTTCGATGGCTATGGACGAGATCGTTGACGGCGATATCTCCTACGATGAGGCCCGTTACGAGAAGGCGCTCGGCCACAAGGTTGCTGAAGCCTAAATGGCAGCTCGCGTCTGCCTGGTCCACTATCACGAGGTTGGACTGAAGGGCAAGAACCGCGCACATTTTGAGCATATCCTCATGGATAACATCAAGGCGGCTTTGGCCGCCTTTTCCGTGAACGCCGTGTCTCGAATTTCCGGTTATATCCTCGTGACCTTTAACGAGCATCAGGCCGACGAGGCGGCGCGTGTCATTCGCACCGTTCCCGGCGTCGCCCGTGTGTCCCTGGCATACCACACCAACCGCGACCCGCAGGAGTACTGCGCCGCCGCCGTCAAGGCGCTGCGCGAGTTCGGTCCCTTCGATTCGTTTAAGGTGCATGCCAAGCGTTCCAACACCGACTACGAGCTCACCTCCATCGATATCAATCGACAGGTGGGCGAGGTGCTGTGCGAGGCGTTTCCCGATAAAAAGGTCCAGATGCACGACCCCGACGCGATGGTGCACGTGCTGGTGGTCCAGGGTAGCGTCTATGTGTACGCGCGCTCGGAGCGCGGCGTGGGAGGCCTGCCGGTGGGTTCTGCTGGTAAGGTCGTGACGCTGCTGTCTTCGGGTATCGATTCGCCCGTGTCGACGTGGATGCTCGCCCGCCGCGGCGCCGTGTGCGTACCGGTGCATTTCTCCGGTCGTCCGCAGACGCCCGATACGAGTGAGTATCTGGTGCAGGACATCATCCGTGCCCTTGCGCCGGGAGTCCAGATCGGTCGTCTGTACGTGGTTCCGTTTGGCGACTGCCAGCGCGAGATTTCGGTCACCTGTCCCAGCAACCTGCGCGTGATCATGTATCGCCGCATCATGTATTCGGTTGCCGAGCGCATCGCGCATATCGAGGGCGCCAAGGCTATCGTGACCGGTGAGTCGCTTGGCCAGGTCGCCTCCCAGACGCTCGAGAACATCATGGCTGTCAACGAGGCTGTGAAGATTCCCGTGTTCCGCCCGCTCATCGGTTCGGACAAGCAGGAGATCATTGCGCGTGCCGAGGAAATCGGTACATTCGACATCTCGACCGAGGCCGCGCCCGATTGCTGCACGCTCTTTATGCCGCGCCGTCCCGAGACGCACGCCAAGCTCGATGCCGTTCACGAGGCCTGGGAGCTGTTCGATCACGAGGAGATGATTGAGCGCTTACTCAAGCAGACCGAGTACATCGACTTTGAGAGCAACACGTATAAGGCCCCTAAGACCTTAAAACGCAAACATTCGGAGCTTGCTCCGCGTGAGATTTACCAAGATCACGAATAATCCCTGCATAAACCGACGATACGTTTGTATCGTCGGTTTTTTGTTATCTGGGTAAACAATGCCAAGATGTTCATTCGCTGACGTGTGACTGAATAAATGGACATGTTTGCGCAAGGTTTTGGTCAGTGTTTGGTTTGACCGTCAAAACTGGTTTGCCCGAGCGGTTCGTTCGGCTGCGATTTCCTGACACGATGGTGTTGGGAGGTTTTTGCTATGGCGCAGCGCGAACAACACGAACGGGTCAAGCGAATGGACCGCTGGGCGGGCAAGTTGCTCGGGCATAAGGCAGTAGTCGTGGCGATGCTCGTCGTCATTGCGATGGCGAGCGGCTTGGCAATGGCGAGCTTTGGTGACCGCTCCGGCAATGTTTCGTTTGGGCGCGTTGAGGACTCGGGTCCATCGGCGGAGCCGGGGTCCGGCGATGCTTTGGACGATGCATCCGATGGATCTTCGTCTAAGGCGTCTGCCGAAACGGAGGTGTACGTCGATGTAGATGGTGCCGTTGCATCCCCGGGCGTGTACCGGCTTCAAGATGGAGCGCGGGTATCCCAGGCGATTGATGCTGCCGGAGGGCTAACGGCAGAGGCGGATGTGACGGGGCTTAACCGTGCTTCGAAAGTCACGGATGGACAAAAGATCTATGTGCCGACAGTGGGGGAGCAGCAGGTGGCTTTGGCGGCTGGCGGGGCCGAAGGCGGCGCTGCCGCGGCATCGGGCACGGGCGCTTCGTCGGGGCTTGTGAACATCAATACGGCAAGCGCGGCAGAATTGCAGACGCTTTCGGGCATCGGTCCCTCTATGGCCCAGTCGATTATCGACGAGCGGACCCAAAACGGCGCTTTTGCCTCGGTCGACGACCTGATGCGTGTGTCGGGAATCGGCGAGAAGAAACTCGCCAAAATCAAAGATTGCATCTGCGTATGAATGCGACCGAGCGTGAGCACGTGATGCCTCCACGGCCTTTGATGCCGTGGACGATGGCCTTTTGTGCCGGCTTGTGTGCGAGCTGCGGCTTGGTGCTTAACGTGGCGGCTGATGCGCTGCTGGGAGAAGGACTGACTTCCGTCACGTTACTCTGGAGCATTCCCGTTGCGGCTGCGGCGTTCGTCGTATTGGCTCGGTCTTGCATACGCCTTGCGCGATGGAAGCGATGGCTATATGCCGCGGCAGTCGGACTCGTGGTGGGAGCGATCGTGTCCGCGGGGTGGGCGATAGGTGCCCTCCGAGCTTCCAACGCTCTGGATGGACGGGCTGCAAGCAGTCTTGAGTTTGTGGTGCAGGGCGACCCGTCCATAAACGATGAGACGTATTCCTATACCTGTGACGCGATCGCGGACGGTATGCGCGTGGGTGCCGTTCGATTATCGTGCGATCGCGAGCTCAGTGCTGGGTCGCGCGTGCGTGTCATCGGCCGCATTTCGCGCTTCGAGAATGATGCGTATGGGCGTTCGCGCGTGCTTCGGGGTGAGCTGCGCAAGGTTAAGGCTGTCCGGATTGTGTCGGTCAATGAAGGTTCTCCGGGGCCATTGCTTCGGCTGCGAAATGAGCTGCTTGCCGTCATTGCTCCCGCGACCGATCCGGCGCGCTCACTCATTGCCGGCGTTGTCTGCGGACGTTCGTCCGAGCTGCGCGCTCAGCCGGCGGGCGAATGGTTTTCGGTGACGGGAACGGCGCATCTCATTGCTGTTTCGGGAAGCCATCTGGCTATCGTGGGCTTTGTAATTGAGAGCGCTTTACAAATGTCTCGTTGCTCGCGTGGGTTGCAGCGGGCGCTTTTGGCGGCAACGCTTGTGGCCTACGCCGCCTTTACAGGTGCATCGCCCTCGGCTGTTCGTGCGTGCTGCATGTTGTTCGCGACGCTTGTCGCCAACGGTGCCGGGCGTCGCCGCCACGGCGTTTCGGCGCTCTTTGTGACCATGTCGATTTTTGTGCTACTCCGTCCAACGGTACTGTTCGAGATGGGCTTTCAGCTTTCGTGTGCCAGCGTCTTTGCCATCTTGTGCTTTTGCCCGTATGCCACCTACGCTTTGGGCGAGTTGGGCGTGCCGGCGGGCATTGCCGGTATACTTTCCGTCACGCTCTGCTCGCAGCTGGCAACGCTTCCCATCACCGTTCCCGCATTCGGTACTTTTTCGCTCATTGCTCCGATTGCAAATGCCGTGATCGGCCCGGTGGTGAGCGTGTTGCTTGCTGTTTCGATTGTGCTGGCGCCGTGCTCGTTCGTGCCCCTGTTGCGACCCTGGGCGCTTGTGGTGCCCATGGTTGCCGCACGCTGTGCGCTTTTCTTTGAGCAGCTCTTCGCAGCCGTGCCGGGTGCGTCCGTGAGCGTACCGCCCGATTCCGTTTGGGTATACGTGGTGCCGCTTTCTTTGACGGCTCTCTTGGTATGGTGGCCACGACCCCACGCTCGCCCCATGGCTGTAGGGTTGCTGTGCTTGGCTCTCGCGGCGGTTGTCCCGTACGTCTACTGGGATCGATTCGCGTCACCTTCAGTGACGATTCTCGATGTTGGCCAGGCCGATGCCATTCTTATTCGCCAAGGCGGTGCCGTGGCGCTCGTGGACTGCGGACTCGATGAGCGTGTGGTGACGGCACTGGTGCGCAACAACGTTCATCATATCGATGCTGTGTTTGTAACGCATTGGGATGAGGATCACTGGGGCGGTCTACCTGACGTGTTGGAACAGTTTTCGGTTAGAACCATTGCCGTGGCGGCGAATGCGCTGGAGGATGCCCCTGCCGAGGTGCTGAACCGATCTGGCGTGGAGTATCGGCAGGTGCGGCGTGGAGATACCGTTGACATTGGCGCATTTTGCGCCCGCGTGATGTGGCCATTCGAGTCCGTGGATGGCGAGGGCAACGAAGACTCGCTTGTCCTGCTGCTCTCCTATGCTCAGGAAGGCAAGAGCCTGCGTATGCTCCTAACCGGTGACGCTGAGCTCGATCAAGAGCGCGAGTTTGTACGGGAAGTGGGGGATATCGATGTCCTTAAGCTTGGACATCACGGCTCTAAGGTCTCGGTCGACGGCGAGCTGCTGGATGTCTTAAAGCCCGAACTCTCCATTGCGAGCGCCGGCGAGGGCAACCGCTACGGTCATCCGTCGGATGCCTGCGTCGATGCCGTGAGGGAGGCGGGCGGCGCTTTCGCGTGTACGATCGAGCGCGGTGACATTACCATCACACCGACCGCGAAGGGCTTTGCCATGCGATGTCAGCGACCATAACGACGTCGTTGGCGCGCCGTAGGTCCCTGGGCTAGAATGATACGGTGCGAACATGAGGGCCTGTGAGAGGAGAGCGCGATGTCTGAAAACGGTCTGCTGCCGGCATATCTGATCGTCGGTACCGACGGAGTCAAGCGCGACCACGCCGTCTCGCGTATGAAGGCTCGCTTGGAAAAGTCGGGCATGGTCGAGTTCAACCTCGACGAGCGCGACATGTCCAAGGACCCCGATATCGAGTCGATCATCGGCTCGCTCAATACTTTTCCCATGGGTAGCGAGTTTCGTCTGGTAATCCTCGACGGCTGCTCAAAGCTCGCCAAGTCGGTTTCAGAGCCGCTCGTCGAATACCTCGCAAGTCCCAGTCCTACGACGGTCTGCCTCATCATCGCCGACTCACTTGCCAAGAACACTCGCCTGTATAAGGCGGTCGCAAAGCTCAATAAGAAGGCCGTGATCGATTGCTCGGGCACCAAGCGCTGGGAGCTGCCGCGCCGCGTGCAGCAGATGGCGACGCAGCACGGCAAGTCTATCTCCACGGCCGCGGCTGAGGAGCTCGTCTCGCGTTCGGGCGAAAACACTCGCATGCTCGATAACGACCTGGCAAAGCTCGCCCAGATGGTCGAGGCGCCCCAGATTGAGCTTGCCGATGTGGAGCGTTGGATCGTGCGTACGGCCGAGGTTCAGCCCTGGGACTTCCTCAACGCCGTCTCGGCCCGCGACATGCGCCGTTCGCTCGAGCTTTTTAAGCTGCTGCCGGCAAAGAGCTATGTGTGGACCTACACGCTGCTGTGCGGGCGCATCCGTGAGCTGATTGTCGCCAAGGCGCTCGATGCGCGCGGACAGGGGCGTGAGCTTGCCGCAACGCTTAAGCTCCAGTCCTGGCAGGTCAAGAACCACCTGACTTGGGCGCGTCGTTTTTCGATGGCTGAGCTCGTTGCCGCCCTGGAGGGTGCCGTCGATGTGGAGCTTGCACTCAAGGGCTCGGCCGATTCGGAGACCGCGCTTTTGCTCTGGATTACGAACATCTTGAGAAAATCGTGATGATACCTGCCTATTTGACAAATTCGTTCTATCCCTTTGAGGGGGAGCGTGCTATAGTAGGCGCTTGCATGACCTCACCGTGTCTCAGAGGTGTCATACATTTTTTGCAAGGAACTCGAAAGGAACTCCAGAAGTGGCAAACATCAAGTCTCAGAAGAAGCGTATCCGCACCAATGAGGCAGCTCGCATGCGTAACAAGGCTGTCAAGTCCGAGCTCAAGACGCTGACCAAGCACGTCCAGTCCGCCGTCGCCGAGGGCGACGCCGAGAAGGCCCAGGCTGCCCTCAAGACCGTCACCAAGCGTCTCGACATGGCTGCCGCCAAGCATGTCATCCACAAGAACCAGGCTTCCAACCGCAAGTCCGGTCTTGCCAAGCTCGTGAACAGCATCAACGCCTAAGTTGTAAATTTCACACCACACAGATTACGCGCATAAATGGAGCCTGTTTTATGGAACAGGCTCCATTTTTTGTACCGCTCGGGTAAGATAGTCCGCATGAGTACTTCAATTGACATTTCCCACATCCGCAACTTCTCGATTGTTGCGCACATCGACCATGGCAAGTCCACGATCAGTGACCGCATTCTCGAGCTCACCCATACCGTCGACGAGCGCGACATGGAGTCGCAGCTACTCGACACGATGGACATCGAGCGCGAGCGCGGCATTACGATCAAGTCCAATGCAGTCCGCGTCTCCTATGATGCCGACGACGGCGAGACGTATCAGTTCAACCTGATCGATACGCCGGGCCACGTGGACTTTACCTACGAGGTTTCGCGTTCGCTGGCCGCCTGCGAGGGCGCAGTGCTGGTCGTCGACGCCACGCAGGGCGTCGAGGCTCAGACCGTCTCCAACGCTACGCTCGCCATGAATGCCAACCTGGACATCGTGCCCGCCATCAACAAGATTGACCTGCCCTCGGCACACCCCGACGAGGTTAAGACCGAGATTGAGGACGACCTGGCAATTCCTGCCGACGATGCCGTATGCGTGTCGGGCAAGACCGGCGAGGGCATCCACGACCTGTTGGAGTCCATCGTCTTTTTGATTTCGCCGCCCAAGGGCGATGCGAACGCCCCGCTCAAGGCGCTCATTCTGGACTCTTATTTTGATGAGTACCGCGGCGTCGTCGCCACGGTGCGCGTCTTTGACGGCTCCATCAAAAAGGGCGACACTCTGCGCATGATGCAGGCCAAGGGTGACTTTTTGGTCGACGGCGTGGGCGTTAAGCGTCCCGCCGAGACCCCGGTCGATGCACTGACCGTCGGCGAGGTCGGCTATGTGGTCACAGGTCTGAAGGACCCCGAGGCCGTGCGCGTGGGCGACACCCTTACCTGGGCGTCAAATCCCTGCCCCGAGCCGCTGCCGGGCTATCGCGAGGCCAAGCCCATGGTCTACACGGGCTTGTTCCCCATCGACAATAAAGATTACGAGAACCTCCGCGACGCTCTCGACAAGCTGCACGTCAACGATCCGTCGTTGGTATGGGAGCCCGAGACGTCGGTGGCGCTGGGCTTTGGCTTCCGCGTGGGCTTCCTGGGCCTCCTGCACATGGAGGTCGTCAAGGAGCGCCTGGAGCGTGAGTTCAACCTGGACCTCATTGCCACGAGCCCCTCGGTGGACTATCACGTCTACAAGACCGATGGCGAGATGATTGACGTTCGCAGCCCTCAGGATCTTCCCGAGGCCACGCGCATCGAGCGTATCGAGGAGCCCTATCTCAAGGCCAAGATCATTTGCCCGCCCGAGTACACGGGTGCCGTCATGCAGCTTGCCATCGAGCACCGCGGCATCACGACCGATATGATCCATCTGACGAGCAAATCGGTCGAGATGCGCTTCGACATGCCGCTCGCCGAGCTCATCTTGGACTTCTTCGACCAGCTCAAGAGTCGCACCAAGGGCTATGCATCGCTCGACTACGAGTTCAACGAGTACCGTCCCTCCGAGCTCGTCAAACTCGACATCCTGCTTTCGGGCGATGAGGTGGACGCGCTGTCGTTTATTGTGCACAAGGACAAGGCCTACGGTCTTGCCCGCGGCCTGTGCGACAAGCTCAAGGAGATTATCCCGCGCCAGCTGTTCGAGGTGCCTATCCAGGGCGCCATCGGCAACAAGATCATCGCCCGCTCCACCGTCAAGGCGCGCCGCAAGGACGTTTTGGCCAAGTGCTACGGTGGCGATATCTCGCGTAAGCGCAAGCTGCTCGAGAAGCAGAAAGAGGGCAAGAAGCGCATGAAGGCCATCGGCTCGGTCGAGGTTCCGCAGGAGGCCTTCATGGCGATCCTCAAGGTGGACGAGTAGGTTCATGGCGCTTTCTGAATACAGCAAGCGGCTGCTGGGCGCGTATGCCGAGCAGCCGTTCCTTATGGCTCCCATGGCGGGCGTAACCGACCCCGCCTATCGCATCATGTGTCGCCGTCGCGGTGCCAACCTTGCCTACAGCGAGATGGTGAGCGTGGCGGGCCTTGCCTATGCCAGCAATAAGACGTGGCGCCTGGTGCTGCCGGCCGACGAGGAGCAGCAGATTTGCGTGCAACTCTTTGGCTCCAAACCCGATCAGTTTGCGAGCGCCGTCGCTGCCGTCGAGGAGCGCGTGGGCGATCGCCTGTCGCTCATCGATATCAACATGGCCTGTCCCGCCCGTAAGGTCGTTACCAAGGGCGAGGGCTCGGCGCTCATGCGCACGCCCGATCTGGCCGAGAAGATCGTCGAGGCGGCGGTGGGTGCGGCGCATGTGCCCGTGACCGTAAAGATCCGCAAGGGCTTTTATGCCGAGGACCGCAATGCCGCGACGTTTGCCCAGATGCTCGAGGGCGTCGGCGCCGCCGCAGTTGCCGTTCACGGTCGTTGTGCCACGCAGCTCTATACAGGCCAGGCCGATTGGTCGGTCGTCGATGAGGTCGCCGACGCGGTCGAGATTCCCGTGATCGGCTCGGGCGATGTGTTCTCTGCCGAGGATGCGGCTGAACATCTGAGCAGCTCGGGCGCCAGCGCGGTGTTTATCGCACGCGGCATCTACGGCAATCCGTGGGTGTTTGGCGATGCGCGAGCCCTTGCACTCGATGGCACGCCGGTGCCGTCGCGCAGCTCGGTCGAGCGCCTGGACGCCCTGCGCGAGCACCTGACGCTCACGCACGAGCTGTTGCCGCTCATGTCGCGTGCCCGTACGTACGCGAGCTGGTATCTCAAAGGCATGCCCCATGCCGCCGCCTGGCGCGCCCAGGTGGTGCGCTGCTCTACGTATGAGGAGTTTATGGCGCTGGTCGATGATATCGAGCACGATGTGGTGGCCTGTGAGGCAGCGCTTGCCGCCGGCGAGTCGGTGCCCGCGCATCCTCTGGAGGCCTAAGGGTGGCCGTTACCGCGCTGTACGTGCACGTACCGTTTTGCGCTCAAAAGTGCCGCTATTGCGATTTTGACTCGCGCAGCTTTGCCCCGTGCGATCTGAATGCTGCGCTCGATGCCTATTTTGAGCAGCTGTACGCGCGTCTCGATGCCTTTGGCGACGTCGGGGCGCTTGAGCAGGTCTGCACCGTCTACGTGGGCGGCGGCACGCCGTCGCTGGCGGGGGAGCGCCTGATGGAACTTGCCCGGCGCATCTCCATACGGTGCAAGCCCGTTGAGTTTACTTGCGAGGCCAATCCCGAGTCGCTGACTGCCGAGCTTGCAGAAGCCCTTGCCGTGGCGGGTGTCACGCGCATTTCACTTGGCGTGCAAACGCTCGATAATGACGAGCTTGCCGCTATCGGCCGCATCCACGATGCCGAGCGGGCCCTCGCGGCCATCGCGGCTGTCAAAGACGCGGGGCTTGACGTGTCGTGCGACCTCATGTGCGGGCTTCCCGGACAGACGGCTGCGAGTTGGCAACGCACGCTCGATGGCGTGCTTGCGGCGGCTCCGCATCATGTGTCGGTTTACCCGCTCACGCTTGAGGAAGGCACGCCGCTCTTCCGCATGGCATGCCGCGATGAGTCGCTTGAGCCCGATGAGGATTTTCAAGCTGCCTGTATGGATGTGGCGCGCGATCGCCTGAGTGCTGCTTGCTACCACCCCTATGAGGTGGCGAGCTATGCGCTCAATGGACACGAATGCGCCCATAACATTGCCTACTGGACCGGCCAGGGTTATTTGGGTATTGGTCGGTCTGCCGCAGGGATGCTCGACGCCGAGGATTTCGATCGCTTGGCCGAGCTGTTTCCCGGCGTTTCGCCTCGTGGTGACGCGCATCGCGTGCGCTTGGTACAGCGCGATGATGCTGCGTCGACTTTTGAGGCCGAGTATCTTTCGCGGTGCGAGGCGGTGGCCGAGGACCTGATGCTCGCCTGCCGTATGACGCGTGGCGTGGGGTCCGATCTGCTGGTTCGCGCGGCGGACGTGATTCCCGTGGACGAACTGACAGCGGCCTGTGACCGCGCCCTTGAGCTTGGGCTTGCCGTCTGGGTGCCAGACGCCGACGATCCCTATGTGGGCTCCGTCACATCGGCCGACGTCATCGTGGGTCGCACCCGCGCTCATCTGGCGCCGACCCACTTGGGCTGGCTCGATGGAAATGTTCTGTTCGAGCTGTTTTGGGGTCTAGCTTAGGCCGCTCGGGTAGAATTACCGCAATATATACGCTGCTGTGAGCAGGAGGTTGCCGCGCATGGCGACGATGAACGAAAAAGATTACTACGAGATCCTGGGTGTCTCCAAGGACGCCACCTCGCGTGATATTCAAAAGGCCTTCCAGCAAAAGGCCCGCAAACTCCATCCGGACGTTAACAAGGAGCCGGATGCCGAGGAAAAGTTTAAAGAGGTTTCCGAGGCCTATGCCGTGCTTTCGGATGAGCAGAAGCGTGCGCGTTACGACGCCATGCGCTCGGGGAATCCCTTTGCCGGTGCACCGTCGGCTTCACCCTATGGCGGCGGCTATGCTGGCAACACAGGCTATGGCAATCCCTTTGAGGGCGGTTTTCCCTTCGGCGGTGCTTGGGGCCAGCCGCGTCGCGGTCAGGCTGCGTACAACCCCGAGAACGGCGCCAACGTGGTCGTCGACATTAAGCTCGACGCCAAGGAGGCAAAGGAAGGCGCCCGTAAGACCGTGCGCTATGCGCATTACGATACTTGCGGCCATTGCGGAGGATCGGGCTCCGTTTCGTCCGAGCATGCCCATACCTGTCCGAGCTGCGGCGGTCGAGGCCATATCGATGTCGACCTGTCCTTCCTGTTCGGCGCCGGCACGTTCCAGTCGGTCTGTCCCGAGTGCGGCGGTTCCGGCAAGGTCGTGGCCGACCCGTGCCCCGATTGCGGTGGCAGCGGCCGTACCCGCGTGACCTCCGAGCAGACGATCGAGTTCCCCGCCGGCACCCACGACGGAGACGAAGTGCGTATCCCCAACATGGGCCACGCCGGCACGAACGGTGCTTCGGGCGGTGACTTGGTCGGCCGCGCCCACGTTGAGGCCGAGCGCCTGGAAGGCAAAGCGCGCACCGGCTTTTACCTCATGGGCATCATCGCGCCGTTCTTGGTGCTGTCGGCCATTTCGGGCGTGTTCTCGGCCTTTGCCATGATGTGCTTCATTCCGTTTGCCATGGGCCTGTTTATGGTGCTCTCGGATGGCGTGCTTCACCGAAGCCTGCTGTGGTGGAAGCGCGGCGCGACGCAGTTTGCCAATGGTTTCGCCAACGGATTTATGTTTGCACTCGTGTCGGTATGGTTCGCAAGCTGCTCTCAGCGTGCCATGCTTTCGCCCTACGGAATGCAATAACATTAAGCGTACTGTTTGCGATCTGCCCAGCTTGGGTATAGGACGCACTGTGACAATAATGAAAGTCGGAAGGATTCGGTCGTGTCGGAAAATAGGGATTACTACGAGGTACTTGGCGTCGACAAGGATGCCGACGCGCGGACGATCAAGCGCGCGTTTCTAAAGAAGGCCCGTACCGTACACCCGGATGTTTCGGACGACCCCGAGGCCGAGGCCAAGTTCAAGGAGCTCAACGAAGCCTATTCCGTTCTTTCTGACGAACAGAAGCGCGCTAACTATGACCGTTACGGCACCGCTGACGGCCCTGGTGGCTCTGGCTATGTCGACATCAACGATATCTTTGGCGGCATGGGCATGGATGACCTGTTCTCGTCGTTCTTTGGCGGTGGCGCCGGTGGCGGCGCCCGTAGCCGTCGTGAGCGTCGTCGCGGTCGCGATATGGCTATCTCGCTTTCGGTGACGCTCGAAGAGGCGGCGCTCGGCTGCAAAAAGACGATCAGCTATGATCGCCTGGCCCCCTGCGATGACTGTAACGGTACCGGTAGGGCCGAGGGTGCGACCGAAAAGCAGTGCAGCCGCTGCCATGGCACGGGTTATGTCACCACGGTCCAGCGTTCGTTCCTGGGCCAGGTTCAGTCTTCCTCTCCCTGCCCCGACTGCCATGGTGAGGGCACGGTCATCGACCACCCCTGCGAGACCTGCGATGGCCAGGGCCGCACGCCTTCGCACGAAAAGATCGACATCGATATTCCCGCCGGCGTCTCGACCGGTCGTCAGCTGCGTGTGAGCGGTTTTGGCGAGGCCGGCCTTCGCGGCGAGCCCTCGGGCGATTTGATCGTCAACGTGCGTGTCGCCGACCATGAGCGCTTTAAGCGCAATGGCGATGACCTGTACCTGGTGAGCGATATCTCGATTGCGCAGGCCGCACTTGGTTGCGAGATTGAGGTCGAGGGCATCATGCCCGATGAGGTCGTTAAGGTGACGGTCCCTGCCGGTGCGCAGTACGGTGACACCGTGAGCGTGAACAACTACGGTATGCCCCGCATTGGCGGTGGCGGCTCGCGCGGCCGCCTGATCGTGCAGCTGCGCGTGGTCGTTCCCACCAATCTTTCTAACAAGCAGCGTGAGCTTCTTCGCGCCTTTGCCGACGAGATGGGCGATGACGTCACATCCGGTAAGAAGTCTGTGACTGACCGCATCAAGAGTGCCCTCGACGACATCCTCGATTAAGGAGCCCGTGTGCTCGCACCCCATATTTCTGTCGTCAACCTCGGCTGCCGTGTCAACCGGGTTGAGTCCGACCGTATCACTGCCGATCTTATGCGCCTGGGCTTTGCGATGGTGGAGCCCCAGGATGCCGAGCTGATCGTCATCAATACCTGCGCCGTGACGGGCGAGGCTGAGGCCAAGACCCGCAAGGCCGTCCGTCACGCGCTTGCCTATCCGGGTGAGCCCTACGTGGTCGTCACCGGCTGTGTGGTCAACCTGCACCCCGAGGAGCTGCTGGAGCTCTCGGACCGTGTGATCGCCGAGCCGTCCAAGATTGACGTCGCCGAGCGCGTCTGCGAGGTACTGGGCGTCGAATCCGATAGCGTGCCCGCCTGCAGCGAAGGCGATGTGGTCGACGCGCTCGGTCGCTCGCGCCTGGGCGTGAAGATCCAGGATGGCTGCAACCATCGCTGCACCTACTGCATCGTGTGGAAGGCCCGCGGCCCCGAGCGCTCCGTGCCCGTCGAGTCCGTGCTCGACCAGGTGCGCGAGGCGCAGGAGGCCGGCGTGCCCGAAGTGGTGCTGACTGGCGTGAACCTGGGCGCCTATGACGGCAAGAGCGCGACCGACGAGCATGTTGAGATCGACGAGCTGCTCGAGGCAATCATGGAGCGCACCGAGATTGCCCACGTGCGTATCTCTTCGGTCGAACCCATGGATATTTCCGAGCGCCTGCTTAAGGTGATGGCGCGCTATCCGCAGCGTATCGCCCCGTTTTTGCATCTGCCGGTGCAGTCTGGTTGCACGGCGACCCTGCATCGAATGGGACGTCCCTATAGCGCCGAGGCCTTTGAGGACACGGTGCGTATGATTCGTGCCAACCTTCCGCAGGCGTCTCTTTCGTGCGACGTTATCGTTGGTTTTCCCGGCGAGACGGACGAGGAGTTCGAGGAGTCGCTGGCACTGTGCCGTCGCGTGGGCTTCTCGCGCATGCACGTGTTCCGCTATAGCAAGCGTCCCGGCACCCTTGCCGCCGACATGCCCGACCAGGTGGCCCCCGAGGTCATGGCCGAGCGTAGCCGTCGTATGCGTGCCGCAGCACAGGAGCTCGCTATTGCCGATGCCCGTCGTCGCGTGGGCACCGTCGAGCGCGCCGTGCTTGAGTACGGTGACACCCTGACGCTCGGCTCGTTCCATCATGCCCGTCTTGATGATACCTGTGGACTCACAGCCCCGTGCCTGCTCGATGTTGCTATCATCGGAGTCGATGATTCCGGCTTGGTCCATGCACGCAGGGAGGTTCATGGAAGCCTCGAAGATTAGACTTACCGTTCCCGAGGGGATTGACCCCTCGCGCGTTTTGGGTGCCGGCGACGGTGTCCTTCGCGCGCTCGAGAACTTAGTGCGCTCCCATGTGGTTGCCCGCGGCGATAGCATTGCCGTGAGCGGCGATCCGGACGAGGTCGAGCTGGTAGCGCGTTTTTTCGAACATGCCTTTCGCGAGGCGGCTGCCGGCCGCACGCTTTCTGCTGACGATGTCTCGCGCTGCCTAGCCGTCCTGCGCGATGGTGAGCATGATGCGTCGTCGCTGCGCGATGACGTGTTGTTGTCGTATCGCGGCCGCGTCATCCGCCCTAAGACGCTCGGTCAAAAGCGCTATGTGGATGCCATCCGCTCTCATACCATCACGTTTGGCCTCGGTCCTGCCGGCACCGGTAAGACCTATCTGGCCATGGCGCTCGCCGTCGCCGCGCTCAAACGTCACGAGGTGGGTCGCCTGATCCTGACGCGCCCCGTTGTCGAGGCGGGGGAGAACCTGGGCTTCTTGCCCGGCACCCTCGAGGAAAAGATCGACCCTTACATGCGCCCGCTCTACGATGCCCTTTTTGACATGATGGATCGCGAGCGCACCGATGAGCTTATGGAGCGTGGCGTGATCGAGATCGCCCCGCTCGCCTATATGCGCGGTCGCACGCTGAGTGATGCCTTCGTGGTGCTCGACGAGGCGCAAAACACGACGCCCGAGCAGATGAAGATGTTCCTGACGCGTCTGGGCTTTAATTCCAAATTCGTGATCACCGGCGATCTGAGTCAGCGCGACCTGGTGGGTCGTCGCGGCGGTCTGGCCGATGTCGAGCGGATTTTGGGCCGCGTCGACGATGTGGCGTTTTCGCACCTGGAACGCGCCGATGTGGTGCGCCATGCCCTTCTGGGCCGTATCGTTGAGGCCTATGATGCATACGACGATGCGCGCGAGCAGCGTGCACGCGACCGAAAGGAGTCCCGTTGAGTGTATTGATCAGCAACGATGCCGAGCTCGATACGCTGCTCGAAGCCCCCGAGGTAGAGCACATCTGCGAGGTTGTACTTGCCGCTGAGGGCGTTGAGCGTGAGGTCGAGATCTCCCTTTCGTATGTCGATGAGGACGAGATGCATGAGCTCAACCACGAATGGCGCGGTATCGATCGCACGACCGACGTGCTCTCGTTTGAGTGCGACTCGGCTTTTGACGAGGATATCCCTGCCGATGAGACGCTCGAGCTCGGCGATATTATCCTGGCCCCGCAGGTCATTGCCCGCCAAGCCCCCGGTTTTGGCAACAGCCCCGCCGACGAGTGCCGCCTGATGCTCGTGCACGGCATGCTTCACCTGCTAGGCTACGATCATATTGAGGACGACGAGGCCGAGGTCATGGAGGCGCGCGAGGACGCTATCCTGCGCGATCTGGCGCTCGAGCGCGGTGAGGATCCCAAGCTCGTTCACGTCGGTCCCATCACCAACCATGCCCACGACTAGGAGCCGTCTATGATTCCCGGATCGAACAAGGACCATCCGTCCTTTTTAAAGTCGTTCTCCTATGCCATGGAGGGCTTCGTTACCGCCGTTAAGACCGAGCGCAACATTAAGGTCATGCTCGTGGCCGGCGTGTGCACTGTCATTGCCGGCTGCATCGTGGGGCTCGACATTGCCGAGTGGGGTACGGTCATTATTTGCTGCGGCCTAGTGATTCACGGCGAGCTGTGCAACACCGCCATGGAGGCAATCGTCGACCTGGCAACCCAGGAGCTGCATCCGCTGGCCAAGCGCGCGAAGGATATCGCCGCGGCCTCCGTCTACGTTCTTTCCATTACCGCCGCGATTGTGGGTCTTTTGGTATTTGCCCACGCGCTCGGCTTTATTTAGAAAGGGATTCCCATGTCCGACAATATGCAGCCTGCCGATGAGATTCTGGACGACGAGGTCCTGGATGCGGTGGATTCCGAGGAGTTCGAGGAAGTCGAGGAGTTTGACCCGTTTGAGGGCATGAGCGATGAGGAGCTCGATGCCCTGTGCGACGAGGACGAGAGCCTCGCGGGCTTTGGAGATGTTGAGCCGGGCTTCCGCAGCGGCTTTGTTGCCCTGGTCGGTCGTCCCAACGCCGGCAAGTCCACGCTGCTCAACGCCTGCTACGGCAAGAAGGTCGCCATCACCTCCCCGGTGGCCCAGACGACCCGTCGCCGTATGCGCGCTGTGGTTAACCGCCCCGGCTACCAGCTGGTCTTTGTCGATACCCCGGGCATCCACAAGCCCAAGGACGGCCTGGGCTCCGAGCTTAACAAGAGCGCTCTGTTTGAGCTCAACGACGTGGACGTCGTCGCGTTTTTGATCGATGCCACCAAGCCCATCGGCAGGGGGGACGCTTGGGTCGCCGAGCGTGTTAAGAGCGCTCGCTGCAAGAAGGTCCTGGTGCTCACCAAGGCCGATGAGGCCGATCCCGCCCAGGTTATGGAGCAGCTCAAGGCCGCTCACGAGCTTATGGAATACGACGACGAAATCGTGACGTCGTCGGTCAAGAACTTCAACGTCGATGCGTTCATCGAGACCGTCGCGCACTTTTTGCCCGAGGGTCCGCGCTGGTTTCCCGAGGATATGGGCACCGACGCGTCCGACGAGACGCTCGTTGCCGAATTTGTGCGCGAGAAGGTCCTGCGCCGCACCCGCGACGAGATCCCGCACTCCGTGGGCGTCATCTGCGACGCGCTCGAGCAGACCAAGAAGGTCCTGCGCGTGCACGCCACGATATACGTGGAGCGCGAGGGCCAGAAGGGCATCATCATCGGCAAGGGTGGCGAGATGATCAAGCATATCGGCATCGACGCGCGTCGTGACCTTGAGCGTATCTTTGGCACCCAGGTCTTTTTGGAACTGGATGTGAAGGTCAAGGCCGGTTGGCGCGACGACGAGGCGCAGATTCGCCGCTTCGGGTACAACGCGGAGGATTAGTCCACGTCAATGGCAGGCTCTCGCACATATCGCACGAAGGTGCTCGTCCTCGACAAGACCAAGCTCAAGGAAACCGACCTGATCTTGACGATGCTCGACGAGCGGGGGCGGCAGGTGCGTGCCGTGGCAAAGGGAGCACGTAAGCCCGGCGGTCGCCTGGCGGCGCGCTGCGAGCTGTTCTGTACCGTGGATATGCTGCTGGCGCATGGGCGCTCGCTCGACGTGGTCTCTCAGGCGGAACTTATGGAGGCGCCGCTCGGCGCTGCGCCCGATTACGAGGCGACGTGTGCCGCAAGCGCGATTGCCGAGGTCGCTCGCGTGTGTTCGTTCGAGGATGCCGAGGATCCCTTTACCTTTGCCATTACGCAGCGGGCGCTCGCGCTT
The DNA here is from genome assembly GCA_934667065.1 of uncultured Collinsella sp. Classification (GTDB taxonomy): domain Bacteria; phylum Actinomycetota; class Coriobacteriia; order Coriobacteriales; family Coriobacteriaceae; genus Collinsella. The sequence continues at coordinate 132,492 of CAKULD010000005.1, read as the reverse complement.
GTTGGCAGTGGACTCGATCCGGCACATATGGACCTGCTCGTGGCGGCGTTTGTCTTTAAGCTGCTATCAAATATTGGCTATCGGCCCGATTTCTCGGCTTGTGTCTCATGCGGCGACCCTATGCTCTCGTATTTCTCGGCTCAGGCGGGCGGGCTTCTGTGCGGGTCGTGCGCCTCGAGCGTGCCTGGCGCCGAGTTGGTATCGGTCGGTGAGGTCGCATGGCTGCGCGCCCTTATGTCCATGACGTTCGATGCCCTTATGGCCGAGCAGATCGATCCGCATACCGCAGCGTTTTTGCTGGGGCTTTCGCATGTCTGGGCCGCCACGCATACCGATCAGCGGCTCCGTGCGATGGAATTCATGTTGGGTCGGTGATGATGCGCAGGCGCGCGCCGCTTGTGGTAACATACCGACCTGTTGGTACCTCGACCTTGGATGCTCGCTCCACCGGCGGCTTCCCAGTCCGAGGCGAATAGAGTCGCCCGCGGGCGACGCGAAACGAAAGGTGAAACAATGACTGTTTCCAAAGAGCGCAAGGCGGAGCTGACCGCCCAGTTCGGTAACTCCCCGGTCGACACCGGTAACCCCAAGGTTCAGGTCGCCATCCTGTCCGAGCGCATCAAGGAGCTGACCGAGCACATGAAGTCCCACCAGAAGGACTTCCACACCCGTCGTGGCCTGCTCATGCTCGTCGGCCGTCGTCGTCGTCTTCTCTCCTACATCAAGAAGAACGACATCGTCGAGTACCGTGAGCTCATCAAGGCTCTGGGCATCCGCGACAACATCCAGTAAGGATTTGTACATGCTAAGAGCGTCCTGCGCAGCGGGGCGCTCTTTTTGTGTAAGGGCGTGAACAATCGCGCTCTGAAGCGTGGCGGGGGCAGGGGGCCCGCGTCACATGAGAAGCCCGCAGGCAAGGGGCCTGTGGGGTAAAGGAGAACAATGACACTCGTATCCAAGACCTTTGAGCTGTACGGCAAGACCTACACCTTCGAGTCCGGCGAGCTTGCCAAGCAGGCCACCGGCGCTTGTCTGGTCAAGCAGGGCGATACCACGATGCTCGATACCGTGGTCGTCTCCAAGGAGCGCAAGAACTACGACTTCTTCCCGCTGACCGTCGACTTCAACGAGAAGATGTACGCTGCCGGTCGCATCCCGGGTGGCTACCTCAAGCGTGAGGGCCGTCCCAGCGAGAAGGCCACGCTCACCGCGCGCATGATCGACCGTCCGATTCGCCCGAGCTTCCCGGACGGCTTCCGCAACGAGGTGCACATCGTCGCTACCTCGCTCGTCGCCGACCAGGTCAACCCCTTTGACGTCATCAACGTCATGGGTGCTTCCCTGGCCATGACGCTCGGCGGCGTGCCCTTCGAGGGCCCGCTTGCCTGCGTGCGCATCGGCCGCAACGTGGAGACCGGCGAGTTTATCGTTAACCCCACTTATGAGGAGCGCGAGAACTCCGACCTGGACCTTGAGCTGGGCGGTTCTGCCGACTTCATCTCGATGGTCGAGGCCGGCGCCGAGGAGATCTCCGAGGACGACATGCTCGCTGCCATGAAGTTTGGCCAGGAGGCCCTTGCTGCCTTCTGCCAGGCTCAGGACGAGTTTGTCGCCGAGTGGGAGCAGGTCAACGGTGCCATCGTCAAGAAGGAGTACCCGCTCGACCAGCCCGTCGAGGAGGTCCAGGAGCGCGTCTTCGCCCACTACGACGAGATGGCCGCTGCCCTGCGCGATGCCGACAAGCTTTCCCGCATCGGTAAGGTCGAGGCTCTGAAGGAGTCCATCCGCGCCGAGTTCACCGAGGATGAGCAGGCCGCTTGGGAGCGCGAGATCCCCGTGGCGCTCAAGAAGCTCGAGAAGAAGGCCATGCGCACTATGGTCGTCGAGACCGGCGAGCGTGTTGACGGCCGTGCCGCCGACGAGATCCGTCCCATCATGGTGAAGGACAACTACCTGCCGCTCGTTCACGGTTCCGGCCTGTTCCAGCGCGGTCAGACCCAGGTGCTCTCCGTCCTGTCGCTCGGCATGCTCAATGAGGGCCAGCGTCTGGATACCATCGAGCCCACCGAGGGCAAGCGCTACATGCACCACTACAACTTCCCGCCGTTCTGCACCGGCGAGACCGGTCGTATGGGCAGCCCCAAGCGCCGCGAGATCGGTCACGGCAACCTGGCCGAGCGCGCCCTGCTCCCGGTGCTCCCCGACGAGAACGAGTTCCCCTATGCCATTCGCGTGGTCTCCGAGGTCATGGAGTCCAACGGCTCTTCTTCGATGGCTTCGACCTGCGGTTCCACGCTCGCCCTCATGGACGGCGGCGTGCCCATTAAGCGTCCGGTCTCCGGTATCGCCATGGGCCTGATCCAGGAGGAGGGCAAGACCGTGGTCCTGTCCGACATCCAGGGTCTCGAGGACTTCCTGGGCGACATGGACTTTAAGGTCACCGGCACCACCGAGGGCATCACCGCCCTGCAGATGGACAACAAGGCCACCGGCCTTACCTTCGACATCCTGGCCCGCGCCCTACAGCAGGCCAAGGAGGGTCGCGCCTTCATCCTGCAGAAGATGCTCGATGTGATCCCCGAGCCGCGTCACACCACGCGCAGCACCGCTCCGCGCATCGTCTCCATTCAGGTTCCGACCGACAAGATCCGCGACGTCATCGGTTCCGGCGGCAAGGTCATCCGTGGCATCCAGGATGAGACCGGCGCTTCGGTCGACATCCAGGAGGACGGCACCGTCTTTGTCGGCGGCACCGGCGAGTCCGTCGACCAGGCCGTAGAGCGCATCAAGCTCATCATCAAGGTTCCCGAGCCGGGCGAGGAGTACACCGGTCGCGTTGTCTCCATCCAGCCGTTCGGCGCCTTCGTGAACCTGCTGCCCGGTAAGGACGGCCTGCTGCACATCTCCCGCGTCGCCAAGGGCCGCGTGGAGAAGGTCGAGGATGTCCTCAACGTGGGCGACGAGGTCAAGGTCGTCGTCATCGAGGTCGACGATCGCGGCAAGATCTCGCTCGATCGTCTGGATAAGCCCGAGGCCCCGGCTCGTGCCGAGGGTGCCTCCGAGGGCGACGGCGAGCACTTCCAGCGCCGTGAGCGTCCGCGTCGCGAGCGCTCCGAGCGCAGCGACCGTCCGCGCCGTCCCGGCGACAACGGAGGCCGCAAGCCCCGCCGTCACCACGACGCCGAGTAACAGCCGCACATAAGCAGCAACGCAAGGGCGACTCCGCACTGGGGTCGCCCTTTTTGCTTGCGTGCGGGGGCGGCGCATATGAAGTTTCCTGCTCTACAGTCCTGCGCAAGACGGAAAGCACATTAAGTGCTTTCCTTTGCGTGCGGAACTCGCGATAAACTTCATATGCGCCGCCCCCGCACGCAAGCAAAAAGGGCTGGTAAGTGCGGGTTGCGATTTTGTCAAATAGTCTATTGAGTGATCGGATTTCAGATCTCTAGACAATGCATGTGCAGTATTTCCCTAGATAAAACCGATCAAAATAAACCTGTCCCTTTTTGGTAGGTTTCCCGTGGTGCGGGCACTGATGAAGTTTATCGCGAGTTCCGCACGAACAGGAGGCCACTTAATGTGGCCTCCGTCGTGAGCAGGACTGTAGAGCAGGAAACTTCATCAGTGCCCGCCCCCACGGGAAACCGGCGGGATAGACGGGTCCAGATGGGACTTTGATGCATGGGTGGTCTGTGGCTGTGCAAATGGGTATCATACTGTGGTTAATGCGTCGACTCCGTGATGCATGTTTGTACGTTCCCGACGGTCGGTTTGCCAGAAGCGCCCCGTCGGTTGTTCCAGACCCTGTTTCGAAGAAAGGAAACAACACTCACTTATGGCAGCTAAAAAATCATCTCCCTTGAAGATCATCCCGCTCGGCGGCCTTGATGGCATCGGCAAGAACATGACGGTCTTCGAGTGCGGCGACGACATGGTGCTCGTCGACGCTGGCCTCATGTTCCCCGACGACTCCCAGCCCGGTATCGACCTAGTGCTCCCCGACTATACCTATGTTCTGGAGAACGAGGAAAAGCTCCGCGGCATTATCGTTACCCACGGCCACGAGGACCACACCGGTTCGCTTCCGTACCTGCTGCAGGACCTCAACAACAAGGTGCCCATTTTCTCGAGCAAGCTGACGCTTGGCTTTATCGAGGGCAAGCTCTCCGAGTTCCGCATCCGTGCGCCTAAGTTCCGCGAGGTCAAGGGTGGCAGCCATGTTAACCTTGGCGGCATCTCGCTCGACTTCTTCTCTATGACGCACTCCATCCCGGGCGCTCTGGGCGTGTTCATCCGCACTAACCAGGGTACCGTCATGCACACCGGCGACTTTAAGCTCGACCAGACGCCCATCGACGGCGTCACGCCCGACTATGCCGCCATCAGCCGCTTTGCCAAGCAGGGCATCGACCTGCTGCTGTCCGACTCCACCAACGCCACGGTCCCCGGCTTTACCAAGTCCGAGGCCGAGGTCGGTCCCAACCTGCTGCATGCCATCAAGAATGCTCCGGGCCGCGTGTTCGTTGCGTCGTTCTCGAGCCACATCCATCGTCTGCAGCAGATCTGCGACGCCGCCCGCAAGTGCGGCCGCAAGGTTGTCGTGACCGGTCGTTCCATGCTCACCAACACCCGCGTGGCGCGCGAGCTCGGCTATCTCAACATCGACGATGCGGATATCATCGATGCCTTCGATATCGACAACCTGCCTGACGACAAGATTGTCGTCATGTGCACCGGTTCGCAGGGCGAGCCGCTGTCGGCCCTGTCCCGTATGGCCAACGGCGAGCACAAGACGCTTTCCATCCACGAGGGCGACACCGTCATCCTCTCGGCAACGCCGGTCCCTGGCAATGAGAAGGCCGTCCAGCAGGTCGTCAACAGCCTGGCCAAGCTTGGCTGCGATGTGTGGGATAAGAACCGCGCCCTGGTGCATGTCTCGGGCCACGGCAGCCAGGAAGAGCTCAAGCTCCTGATGGCCATGGCCAAGCCCACCTACTTTATGCCGGTTCACGGCGAGGCCGTGCATCTGCGCGCCCACGCCCAGCTTGCTCGCAAGATGGGCCTCAAGAACGACCATATCTTTATCCTCGACAACGGTGACACACTCGAGATGCGTGGCGGTATCGTCAAGCGCGGTACGCCCGTCGAGTCCGGCGTCGTCTATGTCGACGGCCTGCGCATCGGCGATACCGACCCCATCGTTCTGCGCGATCGCCAGAAGCTCGCCAACGACGGTATGGTCACGGCTGTCGCTATCGTCTCGCTTAAGCACAAGAAGATCGAGGCCATCGAGTTCTCGGGCCGCGGTGTCTCGTTTGCCATCGACGATCAGTTCTCCGAGGACGCTTCCGCGTCCATCATGAAGACGATTGAGAAGGGCAAGTTTAGCTTTACGAGCAGCGGCTCCGATGCCATTCGCAAGGCCGTGCGCGACTCGCTCTCCAACTTTATCTGGAGCCGTACGCGCACCCGTCCGATGATCATCCCGGTCGTCATGGAGGTTTAGTTTGGCGCGCGGATCTGCACAAAACGCCAAAGGCAATAAAGCCAACAATCAACCGGCATCTGCTAAGGGTGCCGGTTCCCATCTTCGTGCCAATAAGGGCCACGAGGCCGAGTTCGACGATTTTGAGCCTTTGGTCGAGCCTTCGGCCAACCGCGATATCGCCGGCGTGGTCATCGCCGTTTTGGCGATTGCGTCCTTCATTGCCGTGATTTCGCCGGCGACCGCACCTGTTACGGCTGCGGTTGCCGGTTTCTACCACTTGGGCTTTGGTCTGGGTGCCTACGTTTTGCCGATCGTCATCCTGCTGTTTGCCGCCACGCTTTTTTTGGGCGATGATTCGCCGCTCAACGTGCGCTCTGTTGCGGGCGGCGCGGTGGTCTTTGTCGCCGTCGTTTCTATCTTGTCGCTTATGGTGCCGGGCACCAGTGACTCGTGCGACCTTATGTTCACGCCGCAAAACCTGTCCGCCTCGGGTGGGTACATCGGTGCATTCATTGCGAGCGCGCTGCAGAACGCCCTGGGTAAGCCCATCGCGATGGTGGTCCTGTTGGGTCTGGCAGTCGTTGGCTTTGTCATCATCGGCTTTTCGGTGGGCGGCGTTTTGCGCTCTGCCCGCGACCGTGCGGCCGATTTTGCCGAGCGCCGTCGTGCCGACGTCAACGCGAGCCCGTGGGGTGACGATGAAGCCCTTTCGGTCCCCGGTATCGCCCGCCCTCACCTGAGCATTCTGCGTCAAAAGGGTTCCGATGCTGCTGTGACTACGGTTATGGGCGGCGAGGTCGATCCGATTCTGGACGATGCGGACGAGGATGAGGACCCGTTTGTCGACGTGTCCGATGCCGTAGAGGCCGAGCGCGCCAAGACGACGCTGCTGCCGCGCCGCCACGCCAAGAAGGGTAAGGCTGCGCCCAAACTCAATAAAAGCAAACCCGATCCGTCGTGGTCCGAGAGCGAGATTGAGCTTACCGAGGGCGATGACGAGGACGATGAGACTCCGATCGAGAGTGCCAAGACGACCTTACTGCCGCGCCGTCATGCCAAGCGCGGTCAGGTAACTGGCCAGCTTTCGATGGAAGACGATCCGGCCAAGATTGATGAGTCCGAACCTCCGTTTGCCGTGAACCCTGTTTCGGCAGCTCCGCAGATTCCCGACTTCCTGAAGCATCCTAAGGTCGCCGATGCCTCCATCTCTACGGCTGCCGCAGCGCCCGCCGCCAACGATGGGGGAATGGACAACGCCTCCGCAGATAATGAGGGTGAAGAAGAGGACGGCCTCAAGCTTCCGCCGCTCGAGATTCTGCATGCCAACCCTCAGTCCGCCTCTGCTGCGTCTTCGGATAAGGAGCTGGAGCAAACTGCAGAGTCGCTGCAGTCGACCCTGCTTGAGTTTGGTCGTAGCGCCCGCGTCGTCGGCTGGATTGCCGGCCCCACGGTGACGACCTTTAAGCTGCAGCCCGGCGAGGGCGAGCGCGTGAGCAAGATTTCGAGCCTCGAGGACGATATCGCGCTGTCGCTTGCCGCCCAGTCGGTGCGCATCTTCGCGCCGATTCCCGGCACTTCGCTTGTGGGTATCGAGATCCCCAACTGCAAGCGCCAAAACGTCAACTTGGGTGACGTGCTGCCCTATGTTAAGGGTGGCCCGCTCGAGCTTGCCATCGGCCGCGATGCCGAGGGTACGCCGGTTGTCGCCGACCTCGCCAAGATGCCCCACCTGCTGATCGCCGGTACCACGGGTTCCGGTAAGTCGGTGATGATCAACTCCATTATCACGACCTTGCTCATGCGCGCGCTTCCCGAGGACGTTCGCTTGATCATGGTCGACCCCAAGCGCGTCGAGCTCGCAGGCTATAACGGCTTGCCGCATCTCTACGTGCCCGTGGTGACCGAGCCCAAGCAGGCCGCCAGCGCGCTGCAGTGGGCCGTGTCCGAGATGGAGCGTCGCTTGAAGGTCTTCGAGCGCCTGAACGTTCGTAAGATCTCGACCTACAACGAAAAGCAGGCCGCTGGCGAGTTTGAGCACTACGACAACCCGCCGCAAAAGATGCCTTATCTGGTCATCATCATCGACGAGCTCTCGGACCTGATGATGGTCGCCGGCAAGGACGTCGAAGCATCGATCGTGCGTATCGCCCAGCTGGGCCGTGCCGCCGGTATCCACCTTATCGTTGCTACGCAGCGACCGAGTTCCAACGTGGTGACGGGTCTCATCAAGGCCAACATCACCAACCGCATCGCCTTTAATGTCGCCACGGGCATCGACTCACGCGTCATCATCGACCAGATGGGTGCCGAAAAGCTTACCGGCTTGGGCGACATGCTGTTCTCCAAGGTCGACTGGGGCAAGCCTCGTCGTATTCAGGGCTGCTTCGTTTCGGATGACGAGATCAATGAGATTGTCGAGTTCGTCAAGTCGCAAAGCGAGCCCGATTACCACGAGGAGATTCTTTCGGCCGTGGCGCCTGCCTCCATGTCCATGGCGGGTGGCGGCGGCATCGTGCGTACCGGCGTTGCCGAGCCGCAAGACGATGATCCGCTCATCTGGGAAGCCGCCCATATTGTGGTGGAATCGCAGCTGGGCTCCACATCTGGCCTGCAACGCCGCCTCAAGGTTGGCTATGCGCGCGCCGGGCGTATTATGGACATGCTGGAAGAAAAGGGTGTCGTCGGACCGCCCGATGGTTCCAAGCCGCGCGAGGTCCTGCTGGACGAAGAAGGCCTCGCCGCGCTTGAGTCCGTTGACGCCGAGATGGCACGTGAAGATCGTGAGTTTGGAGGATTCTGATGGCTGCACGCTTTGGTGACATGCTGCTCGAGCAGCGTCGCCGAATGGGCCTTTCCATTCAGCAGGTCGCCAACACCATCAAAATCAGGCCGCAGATCATCGAGTTTTTCGAGACCGGTAACTTTGCATCGATGCCCCCGCGCGGCTATGCGCAGGGCATGATTTCGAGCTATGCACGCTTCTTGGGCCTCAATCCGCGCGAGGTCGTCAATGCTTACTTTGACGACCTGATGGCATACGAGCGCGAGACATCGCAGCAGGGTGGTCGTTTTCAGGACGCCGCCGGATACGTCAATTCGCGCTCATCGGTCGACAACGGCCGCTTCCTGATGGTTCAGGGCGGTCGCTCGACGCGCTATGGCCAGCGCCCTCAGCAGGCGGGTTACATTACCGAGACGGGTTCGGGCGAGGAGATTCGCTCTCAACGTGACCGGTTCCGTAGCACGCCGATGCCCGAAGACCGTGCGCTTCCGGCTGCCCGTGGAATCGCACGTGACCCTCGCGCTGGATACGGCGATGGCGGCTATTCCGATCGCGGCCACCGTGGCGTTTCTGCCAGTCGTTCTCGCGGCGGCTATGCGGATGCCGATACCACGCAGGTAACGCCGCGTCTTCGCTCGCAGTCGCAGCCCTATGGGCAGCGTTCATCGGCTTCTCGTTCGGGCCAGCGCAGCTATCAGGGTCGTGGCGAGCTCGCTCCGCGCTCGGGGCAACGTAGCCTTCAGGGCCAGGGAAGCTATCGTGGCCGTTCCGATAGCAGCCGCGGTCGAATGCCCCAAAACAGTGGTCGTGGTGGTTCCAATCGTGGGCGCGGCGGGTCGCGTGTCCCGCAGAATAACGGACTTGATCCGCGTATCGTCTACGCCGGTATCGGTGCCGTTGTCCTGCTGCTGATCGTGCTCATCGTGGTGCTTTTGCGCGGTTGCGGTTCTGCGGCGCCCGAGTCGACGCCCGAGACGCCTGCGGCAACCAAGACAACGACTAAGAAGTCTTCCAAGAAGACCGAGACCGTCGATGCGGATGAAGATACCGATGAGGCGACGGACGAGTCGACCGATTCGGATACCGCTAAGACAACGGCCAAGAAGGAAGAAAACGAGGTCACGAAGGTCAAGGTCTCCGTTGCCAAGGGTAAGACCGCTTGGATTGAGGTCAAGGTCGACGGCAAGTCGGTCTATGGCGCCCAGGCGACCGGTCCCTTTGAGCAGGAGTACACGCCCGAGTCCTCGATCGAGATCACCACATCCAAGCCTTCCGACGTCACCGTTACCAAGAACGGCGAAAAGGTTCGTTACGACACCAAGACGTCGGGCGTGGCGCGCGTGACCATCACCGTTCCCAAGAAGGAGACGACTGACCCCGAGAATGGTGAAAGTACTGATGGTGCCGATTCCACCGATGGTGCCGACAGCAGTGACGGCACCGAGGCCCAGTCCACTGACGGCACTGATACCGCCGCCGATGGTCAGACGACTAACGATTCTACCGACTATTCGTACGACAGCTACTAAGCCGCTCGTAAGCGAAAGGAAACATCATGGCTAAAGATTCCAGCTTCGACGTTGTGTCCGAGGTCAATATGCAGGAGGTCGACAACGCCTTCCAGCAGACCACGCGCGAGATTTCCCAGCGCTATGACCTTAAAGATTCCGGCGCCACGATCGAGCTCTCGAAGGGCGACAAGCTCTTTACGATCAACGCCCCGGCCGACTTTGTCTCCAAGCAGATCATCGACGTGCTGAGCTCCAAGCTCATCAAGCGTGGCATCGATCTCAAGGCTGTTTCCTGGGACGCCCCGCAGGCTGCCTCCGGCGGCACCGTGCGCGTTCTCGGCCACATCGTCGAGGGCATCGACCAGGCGACCGCCAAGAAGATCAACAAGGACATTAAGGACCAAAAGCTTAAGGTCAAGGTGACGATTGAGGCTGATAAGCTGCGCGTTTCCTCTGCTTCGAAGGATGCCCTGCAGACCGTGATCCAATTCCTGCGCGATCAGGACTACGGCCAGCCGCTGCAGTTTACCAACTACCGCTAATTCATTCGAAAGGACCGCTCTCCAACATGGATACACCGTTGGGCTCCGTGCTCTACATCACCCTCGGGTGCGCCAAGAACGAGGTCGATACCGACCGCATGCGTTCGCTGCTGACCGCTGCGGGCTACGAGGAGGCATTCGACCCGCAGGATGCCGATATCGCCATCGTCAATACGTGCTCGTTCCTTGCCTCCGCAACGTCGGAGAGCATCGAGACCACGCTCGAGCTTGCCAACGAGGTGCAGGACGGCGTTCGCTCGTGCCCCATCGTCATGTGCGGTTGCGTGCCGTCGCGCTATGGCGACGACCTTCCCGACGAGCTTCCCGAGGTCGCGGCCTTTGTGAAGGCCGACGAAGAAGACGGCATCGTGGCAGTCATTGACGGCGTGCTGGGCGTCGAGCGCGAGATTGCCGCCTATATTCCGCAGGTCAAGCGTACCGTCGAGGGTGCCGTTGCCTACGTCAAGATTTCCGATGGCTGCAACCGCTTCTGCAGCTTCTGCATGATTCCCTACATCCGCGGCCGTTATCACTCGCGCAATGCCGAGAGCATTATCTCCGAGGTGCGCGATCTGGTCGCCGGCGGCGTGCGCGAGATCGTGCTGATCGGTCAGGATACGGGCATCTGGGGTACTGACTTTGCCGACGAGGATCTCGCCGAGGGTTCGCCGCGCAACCTGGCGCAGCTGCTGCAGGCTGTTGCCAAGTCGGTGCGTCCGAATAACGTCTGGGTCCGCGTGCTCTACCTGCAGCCCGAGGGCATGACCGACGAGCTTATCGAGACTATCCGCGATACGCCCGAGGTGCTGCCCTATATCGATATCCCCGTGCAGCACTGCGACGCGCGCATCCTCAAGGCCATGCGCCGCTCCGGCTCGCGCCAGGAGCTCGAGGACCTGTTCCGTGACCTGCGCGAGCGCATCCCCGGCATCGTGATCCGTTCCACGGCCATGGTCGGTTTCCCGACCGAGACCGACGATGAGTTCCGCGACCTCATCGACTTTATGGACACCGTGGGCTTCGACTACACGAGCGTCTTTGCCTACTCGCAGGAGGAGGGCAGCCTGGCCGCCAAGATGGAAGGTCAGGTCGACGAAGAGGTTAAGCTCGAGCGCGCCCAGGAGGCCATGGACCTGGCCGAGTCGCTTGGCTTTGCCGCGACCGCCGCGCACGTGGGGGAGCGCGCCCAGGTAATCGTCGACGGTATCGAGGAGACCGAGGACGGAGCCGAGCTGATCGGTCACGCCTGGTTCCAGGCGCCCGATTCCGATGGCGCGGTGCATCTGGACGCCAGCGAGGCATCCGTGGGCGATATTCTGACGGTCGAGTTTACCGATAGCTTCTGCTATGAGCTCATCGGTCATGTTGTGGAGTAGGAGAGCGTCGTGGCTAACGAGAGCAATAAGGAACTGACGAGTGTTTGGACGCCCGCCAACATCGTGACGTGCGTGCGCATCGTCTTTATCCCGGTGTTCATGGTCGTGTCGGCCCTGTCTCACACGAGCGTTGCCGGTACAGATTGGAGCACCTTCGACGGCCCGCTCGCTGCCGCTGCTTTCATTCTGTATGTCATTCTGTCATGCACCGACAAGGTTGACGGCTATTTGGCCCGCTCCCGCAACGAGATCACCGACTTCGGTAAGTTCCTGGATCCTATTGCCGATAAGCTGCTCGTGTTCTCGGCTCTGCTGCTGTTCTTGGACTTTGGTGCCGTGACCGTGTGGTCCGTGTTTATCATCCTGTTCCGCGAGCTGCTGGTGAGCGCCCTGCGCATGGTCGCGAGCGCTGCCGGTGTGGTCGTCGCTGCCGATAAGCTCGGTAAATATAAGACGGCGACCACGATGGTCTCCATCTGCGGCTATCTGTGCGTCTTTGCGCTGGCCGGCCTGCAGCTGGGCCCGGTGTCGCTGACGCTCGGCATCTATTCGGTGTCTCGCTTCCTGTACGCCGTGGCCGTTGTCCTGACCGTTATCTCGGGCGCTCAGTACTTCTGGAACTGCCGCAAGATCGTCTTTTCGGTCTAGGTCCTGGTAGGTATGACGGAGTCTTTTGGGCAGGTTGCCGCGCACAACGAGGAGCTTGCGCGCGATATTGTCGAGCGTGCGAGCGCTCGCGGCATGACGGTTTCCACAGCCGAGTCGCTGACGGCGGGCATGATCGCCTCGACGATCGCTGATATTCCCGGTGCCTCGGCGGTGCTGCGCGGCGGTGCGGTGACTTACTGCGACGAGATAAAGCATCGCGTGCTGGGTGTCGAGCAAGAGACACTCGACCGCTATACCGCGGTGTCGTATCAGACGGCGCGCGAGATGGCTGCCGGTTCGCTGGAGCTGTACCAGAGCGATGTTGCCGTGAGCGCGACGGGCTATGCCGGCCCCGGTGGAGGCACCGAGGACGATCCGGCTGGCACCTTCTATATTGGCTGGGCGTATCGCTCTGCCGATGGGGAAGGGCCGGTTGTCGATTCCGGGCGCTGCCATTATGAGGGCGATCGCTCGTGTGTTCGCGCCCATGCGGTCGCGGAAGCATTGGGTCGCATTGTCTTTGTGCTCGACTCTATGGAATAGACGTGTTTTAAGGGGCCTTTGGGCCCCTTAATTGTGGAGATAGGGACCTCAAGCAGATTCATCGTTTTCGCTGGTATTTGCCGTATTTCTATTTGTAATGCCTCATTTGGGGTCCCTGCGGTCAAGTGTTTGGTCAGTGTTTGGTCGGCGTTTGGTTGGGTTTTGGAAAGGTCGGCTGCATATGATTGACCTGAACGGTTGACCACGAACAGCCGTTCGTTTATTATCGATGCAGGTTGTTAAGAGGAGGGCTATTCATGGCCAAGAATTCAGGTCCCGTACGTACCGTTCATGCGCCCACGACGGGTAAAGAGCGCGATGATATGATCGCCACCACCAAGGCCGAGATCGAGAAGAAGTTCGGTCAAGGTTCTATCATGAGGTATGGTGACGGCGGTCCCGAGCTCGAGGTCGAGGCTATTCCCACGGGTGCTCTGGCTCTCGATGCCGCTCTGGGCATCGGCGGCGTGCCGCGTGGCCGTATCGTCGAGATCTACGGTCCCGAGTCCTCTGGTAAGACGACGCTGTCGCTCGAGATCTTGGCTGAGGCCCAGGCCATGGGCGGCGTCGTGGCATTTATCGATGCCGAGCACGCACTCGATCCCACCTATGCCGCCCGCATCGGCGTGGACATCGATGAAGTCCTGATTTCCCAGCCCGATACGGGTGAGCAGGCGCTCGAGATTGTTGACATGCTCGTGCGTTCCGGTGCCATCGATGCCATCGTCGTTGACTCTGTCGCCGCGCTGACCCCGCGTGCCGAGATTGAGGGCGAGATCGGTGACACCACGGTCGGTCTGCAGGCCCGCCTGATGAGCCAAGCGCTCCGTAAGTTGGCTGGCTCGCTATCTAAATCCAACACGACCTGCATCTTCATCAACCAGCTGCGCGAGAAGATCGGTGTCATGTTTGGCAATCCCGAGACTACGACGGGCGGTCGCGCCCTTAAGTTTTTCTCGTCGGTGCGCATTGACATTCGCCGTATCGACAGCATTAAGCTTAAGGACGAGGTTATCGGTAACCGCGTGCGCGCCAAGGTCGTTAAGAACAAGGTTGCCGCTCCGTTCCGCTCCGCCGAGTTTGACATCATGTACGGTACTGGTATCTCCAAGGAGGGCTCGATCCTGGACATGGCCGTCGAGTGCGGCATCTGCAAGAAGATGGGCTCTTGGTTTGCCTATGGCGAGGACAAGCTCGGCAACGGTCGCGAGGCCGCCAAGGCGTTCCTGCGCGAGCACCCAGATTGCGCTGACGAGATCGAGCATAAGGTTCGCCTTGCCTGCGGCCTTGAGTTTGATGACGACGCTCCGTCCGAGGTCGAGCTGACCGATCAGCCGTCGGATGACCTGCCTTCCGGTGAGGAGTTCGATGAGCTCTATGCCATTGACGGCTCCGCAATGCTCGATGATGACGATGAGTAGCTGATACCGACATGTCGTATACGGTGACCGAGGCCACGGTCGTCTTTCCCGATAAGAAGGCGGCCTCCTCGTTCTCGAGCGGTTATGCATCTAAAAAGCCCTGTGCGCATATCGACTGTGAACTCGAGGGCGGTTTTGAACGATCCATTTGGATTCCTGTGCGGGTGGCTCGCCTGTACATGAAAAACCGCCCCGATCTTCCCTGCGATTGGGACGAGTTTCGCGAGGCCGTGCAGCTCATCGAGCGAAAATGTGCGCTCACCATGGTGACTGAGATGCTTTCGCGCCGTGATCACGCAACGGGCGAGGTTCGTGACAAGCTCGCCCGTTATGGCTTTCGCACGGCTGCGATTGATTTCGCCGTTGAGCGCGCCACCGAGTATCGCTTTTTAGACGAGAATCGCTTTTGCTCGTACTTTATCGAGGAGCGCAAACGGCGCGGGTGGGGGCAGCGCAAGATCGAGACCGAGCTTAAGCGCCGTCATGTTGTTCTTGACGATATCCCGGGCTATCCTGAAGAATATTTTGCCGCGGATGACGACTTGGCCCGTGCATCTGCTTTGCTTGCTAAACGCCGCGTTCCCGAGACGCGAGGGTTCGAAAAGCTTGTCCGGTATTTGATGGCCAAGGGCTTTTCTTACCACATTGCCGCCGATGCCGTTAAGGTGCGCCTCGATGCCGATCGTGAGGAATGTGCAGTTTAGGCGCATGCGTTTTTCGGCCTTGCCGTTCACGGCGTTTTAGCCGCCGTGCTGGGGCCATTTATTTGACAGTTGTTGCGGTTCAACGTACGATAATTACTGTCATTTGCTTTGTGATATGTGCTCATCTGTGATGAGTTTGTTTATATGTTTATCTGTATCCGACCCGCATAAGCTGCGCCCATATTACTCAAATGTCGCGAGCCGTTCGTAAGGACGGTTCGCTTTGTTGTGTAACGAATCCATAAAAAGGAGTGAGCATGCCTATCATCGCAGCGCTCGTCGGCATCGTTTTGGGTGCCGTCGCCGCCATTTTCTACATGCGCACCGCCAAGCAGGGTAGTCTTCACGAGGCCGACGAAAAGATTCAGTCGGCACACGCACAGGCTGAGTCCCTGATCGGCGATGCAAAGCGTCAGGCCGAGACCCTCAAAAAAGAGGCTCTGCTCGAGGCCAAGGAAGAGATCATCAAGAACAAGCAGGCCGCCGAGGCTGAGGACAAGCAGCGTAAGAATGAGATTCGTACGCTCGAGAACCGTGTGATGCAGCGCGAGGAGTCCCTCGATCGCCGTAACGATGCCCTCGACAAGCGCGAGCATCAGCTGTCCAGTCAGGCTGGCCAGGTTGAGAAGCGCTCTCGCGAGCTCGAGGAACTTTGCGCCAAGCAGACCTCTGAGCTCGAGCGCATCGCCGACCTGACCCGCGAGGACGCCCACAAGGAGCTGCTCGATAAGGTTCGTGGCGAGGTTACCCACGAGGCTGCCACGATCATCCGTGAGTCCGAGCAGCAGGTTCGCGCAGAGTGCCACAAGACCGCTCAGGAGATCCTCTCCTTGGCGATTCAGCGCTGCGCCGCCGACCACACTGCCGAGGTCACCGTTACCTCCGTGCACATTCCCTCCGATGACCTCAAGGGCCGCATCATCGGCCGCGAGGGTCGTAACATTCGCACGTTCGAGCAGGTTTCCGGCGTCAATCTCGTGATCGACGACACACCTGAGACCGTCGTGCTTTCGAGCTTCGACCCGGTCCGTCGCGAGACTGCCCGCGTTGCCCTCGAGAACCTTATTGCCGACGGCCGCATTCACCCCGCCCGCATCGAGGAGATGTACCACAAGGCCGCCGATCTGGTTCAGCAGCGCGTGCGCGAGGCTGGCGAGCAGGCTGCCTTCGATACTGGCATCCACGACCTGCATCCCGAGATCGTTAAGACCCTGGGCGCCCTGCGTTACCGCACTTCGTTTGGCCAGAACGTGCTCCAGCACTCTCTCGAGGTCTCCGACCTCTGCGGCGTTATGGCTTCTGAGCTTGGCCTGGACGTTGTGACTGCCAAGCGCGCCGGCCTGCTGCACGATCTGGGCAAGGCTATCGACCATGACGTCGAGGGCCCGCATGCCGTCATCGGCGCTGAGCTCGCCCGTCGCTATGGTGAGAAGCCCGTTATCGTCCACGCTATCGAGGCTCACCACGCCGATGTCGACCCCAACACGGTGCTCGACGTTCTGGTTCAGGCTGCCGATGCCGTTTCCGCCTCTCGTCCCGGCGCCCGTCGCGAGTCGGCCGAGAACTACATCAAGCGCCTGGAGAAGCTCGAGGAGATCGCCAACTCCCATGACGGCGTCGAGCGTACCTATGCCATGCAGGCTGGTCGCGAGGTCCACGTCATGGTTCAGCCGGACAAGATCTCCGATGCCCAGTCCACGGTCCTGGCTCACGATATCGCCCATCAGATCGAGGAAGAGATGGAGTATCCCGGTCAGGTGCGCGTCGTCGTGATTCGCGAGAGCCGCGCTGTCGATATCGCTAAATAACATGAGCGACGCGAACGAGCTCATCTCATTTATCGCGTCGATGTCGGGGGAGGGCAACCTTCGCGTCGAGGAGAACCTTGGCGAGGGGTATGTCCGCCTCCGCGTTTCGGAGGCCGAGCGGCGCCAGGCAAAGCACGACATTCAGCATGTCGAGGATATCGTCATCGAAATGCTCCGTAATGCTCGCGATGCCGGCGCCGACAAGGTCTATCTCGCCACGACCAAGGAAGATGGCGTCCGCACGCTTGTCTTTCTGGATAACGGTTCGGGCGTTCCGCAGGATATGCAGGAGCGCATCTTCGATGCCCGCGTTACCTCCAAGCTCGAGAGCATGAAGATGGACCGTTGGGGCGTTCACGGCCGCGGCATGGCATTGTTCTCGATTAAGCAGAACACTGATGAGGCTCGCGTGGTCACATCGGGTGTCGATCTTGGCTCTTCGATAAAGGTGAGCGTCGCTACCGACCGCCTCGGCGAGCGCGCCGATCAGTCGAGTTGGCCTCAGGCCGTCAAGGACGAGGACGGGCATTATGTCTGTGCTCGCGGCCCGCATAACATTATTCGCGCTGCGTGCGAGTTTGCCCTCGAGGAACTGCGTGGTTGCGATGTGTATCTGGGTTCTCCGTCCGAGATCGCCGCGACCCTCTATGCGCAGGCGTCCAGCCGCCTCGATACGTCGCATCTTCTGTTCATCGATGACGAGAACGAGCTTCCCGTTGTCGACCGCCTGGGTCTTGCCTCGGATGCTGAGGACTTTATCCGCATCTGTTTGGGGCTGGGCCTCGAGATGTCCGAGCGAACGGCTCATCGCATCTTGGCTGGTCAAATCAAGCCCGTGCGCGGCGTGACGGCGCGTCTGCTGCGCGAGCGCGATTCGACATCGCATGCCCCCGCCCCGGTCGATCTCGCAAAAGACCGGCGCGGTTTGCGCATCGCCAAGGACGACATGGCTCAGTTCTCTCGCGCTGTCGAGCGCGACTTTAATGAGCTTGCCGCCCGGTATTATCTCAACCTCTGCGGCGACCCCAAGATTCGTGTTTCGCGTGATCGCATCACCGTGACCTTCGATCTTGCCAAAGAGGAATAGTGCCTTTACCGAGTCCGCTCGGTACGATACAGTTGTTGCAGTTAAAACGTACTTTTAAACGCAGGAGTTTCTTCATGGATTGCCTGAAGGTATCAAGCAAATCATCGCCCGCGTCCGTTGCCGGCGCTATTGCCGGCATGGTCAAAGATGGTGTGCCGGTTAATATCCAGTGTGTCGGTGCCGGTGCCGTCAACCAAGCCATCAAGGCCGTTGCCATCGCGCGTGGTTTTCTGATTCCGACCGGTTTTGATATTTCCTGCGCACCGGTGTTTTCGGACATCCTCATCAACGGAGAGTCTCGCACGGCTATCCGTCTTTCGATTTATGTTCATCAGATTAATCGATCTGCTATGGATAGCGTCGTCATGGATGACGTTAAGCCTGTGGCATAGACGCATTGCCCTGCGTCCGTTCATTTTCGTGATTCCGTAGATTCCACCCCGTTAGGACTAATTCATATGGACCAGCGTTCCGCACGCGATATTCTTGCCGGTAAAACCTACTTTATCCGCACCTTTGGCTGCCAGATGAATCAGCACGACTCTGAGCGCGTGAGTGGCCTGCTCGATTCGTATGGCTGCCTGATGGCGCTTGATCCCGAGCATGCTGACATCGTCGTCTTCATGACGTGTTGTGTGCGCGAGGCTGCCGATACTCGTCTGTACGGACAGTGCAATTCCTGCAAGAGCCTGCCGCCTTCGCCTTCTGGCAAACGCGTGGTTGCCGTCGGTGGCTGTATCGCCCAGCGCGACGGCGAGGGTCTGCTTACCAACGTCGATAACGTTAACGTCATCTTTGGCACGCATTCCATTGCGCATGTGGCGGAACTTATCGCCGAGGCGTTCTTGGACGGCAAGCGCCACATCCGTACCAACGAACACGAGGACACGGATGCCATGAGCATGCCGTGGCATCGCGAGACGCAGTATCACGCCTGGGTGCCCATTATGACGGGCTGCAATAACTTCTGCACTTACTGCATCGTGCCGTATGTTCGCGGTCGCGAAAAGAGCCGCCCCTTCGAGGAAATCGTTGACGAGGTGACCGGTCTGGTGCGCCAGGGCGTGCGCGAGATTACGCTGCTGGGTCAAAACGTCAACTCCTACGGTCGCGACCTGTTTGGCAAACCGCGCTTTGCCGACCTGCTGCGTGCCGTGGGCGATACGGGTGTAGAGCGCATCTTCTTTACCTCCTCGCACCCCAAGGACCTGCTGCCCGAGACCATTGACGCCATGGCCGAGACGCCTGCCGTCATGCCGCAGCTGCATCTGGCCGTTCAGTCGGGCTCGACGCGCATCCTCAAAGAGATGAATCGTCGCTATACGCGCGAGGACTATCTGGGCTTGGTGGATCGCATTCGTAACCGTATGCCCGATATTGCGCTCTCCACCGATATCATCGTTGGCTTCCCCGGTGAGACCGAGGAAGATTTTGAGCAGACGCTTTCGCTTGCCGAGACGGTTCGTTATGCTCAGGCCTACACCTTCATCTATTCCAAGCGCGCCGGAACCCCGGCTGCCGAGATTGATGACCCCACGCCGCACGAGGTCATTCTTGAGCGTTTTAACCGTCTGGTGAAGGTTATCGAGACCACGGCGCATGAGTACAACCAGGGCGAGCTTCACACTGTGGTGCCCGCACTCATTGAGGGCATGAGCAAGAAGAATGATGCTGTTCTTCTTGGTAAGAGCCCCAAGAACCAGACGGTGCATGCGCCGATTCCTGCAGGTTATAGCATCGATCAGCTCATCGGCAAGATCGTTGACGTCGATGTGGATGTCGCCAAGACGTGGTATCTGTCTGGCTCCGTTGTGGGCGAGCCTCGCTAATGATTTCTCCCGGTGCAAGTCTTTCTGCTGTAGCGATCGTCGGACCGACGGCGGTTGGCAAGAGCGATGTCGCCGACCGCCTGGCCGCTCGTCTTTCGTCCGAAGTGCTGTCGTGTGATGCGATGCAAATCTATCGAGGCATGGACATTGGCACGGCAAAGATGGCGCCCGACGAGTGTACGGCGCCGCTGCGCCTCGTTGACATCGTAGAGCCGGGTGTGGCGTATTCTGCAGCGCTGTATCAGGCCGATGCTCGAGCTCATGTTGAGCGCTTGCTTAGGCTGGGACGTCTGCCGGTGTTTTGTGGCGGTACGGGTCTGTATCTTAAGGCTGCTCTCGACGAGATGGACTTTCCCTCGGGAGAGCTTGAGGATGATCGCCGCGCAGGTTATCAAGAGCTTGCCGAGCGTATTGGTGAGGAGGCGCTACACGCGCTGCTTGCCGACCGTGACCCTGAGTCTGCTGCGGTCATTCATCCCCATAACGTGCGCCGTGTGATTCGTGCGCTCGAGATGCACGATGATGGCGTTTCGTATGCCCAGCAGAAGTCGAATTTCAGTGTTCCGCGTGAGCGCTATCATGCCCTGTGGTTTGGCCTGACGCGTAATCGTGAGGTGCTCTACGAGCGCATTAACCGACGCGTTGATCTGATGTTTGAGCAGGGTCTTGTTGATGAGGTCCGCGGTCTTATGGATCAGGGGCTGGGAGATGCCCTGACGTCGATGCAGGCGATTGGCTACAAAGAGATTATCGATGCCTTTAACGGCGTGATTTCCATGGATGAGGCTCGCGAACTCATCAAGATGCGCTCCCGCCGCTATGCCAAGCGTCAACTTTCGTGGTTTAAGCGCGACGATCGTATCGTTTGGTTCGATATGGACGAGTTTACGATCGATGAGGTTGTTGAGGATATCCTTCACCGTATCGAGGCGGCCTAATGGCTCGGTTTCCCCTTGTTCCCACGGCGCCTGAGCCCGAGCGTGCCATTCTTGTCGGCGTTGAGTGGCGCGATAACGCTTGGCCGCTCGATCGTTCGCTTGACGAGCTTGAGCGCCTGGCTCATACGGCTGGCGCCCAGTGCGTGGCGCGTTTGTCGCAGCGTCTGGTAAAGCCGTATCCAAAATCGTTTATTGGCTCCGGTAAGGTTGAGGAACTTTGCGGGCTCGTGCACCGTATGGATGCCGATGTCGTTATCTTCGACGACGATTTAACGCCCTCGCAGCAGTCTTATCTTGAGAAAGCCGTGGGCGAACCGGTTAAGATTATCGATCGCACCGCATTGATTCTTGATATCTTTGGCCTTCATGCTCAGACGCGTGAGGGTCGTCTGCAAGTGCAGTTGGCGCAACTGCAGTATCTTCTGCCACGCCTGCGTGGCATGTGGAGCCATCTTGCCAAGGAACAGACGCGCGGCGGTATCGGTTCACGCTTTGGCCAGGGCGAAAGCCAGCTCGAGGTCGATCGTCGCTTGATTCGCAACAAGATCGCCGCGCTTCGTCGCGAGCTTAAACAGGTAGAACAGCGTCGCGATGTTCAATCCAAGAGTCGTATCGAGTCGCCGGCGTTTCGCGTTGCGCTGGCTGGCTATACCAATGCCGGTAAGTCGACGTTACTCAATCGGCTGACGGGCTCTACGGTGCTTTCGCAGGACAAGCTGTTTGCCACGCTCGATCCAACGACGCGCTCGTATCGCTTACCTGGCGGTCGTGGCATGACCATTACCGATACGGTCGGCTTTATCCAAAAGCTGCCGCACGGTCTTGTCGACGCCTTTAAGTCCACATTATCCGAGGTGCTCGGCGCCGATTTGATCCTTAAGGTCGTGGATGCTTCCGATGAGGACTATGAGCGTCAGCTCGAGGCTGTCGATCGCGTGCTCGATGAGATCGGTGCCGGTGAGCGCCTGACGCTTACCGTGTTCAATAAAATCGACCTGCTCGATAGCGTTGATCGCCTGAGCTTTCGTCGTCGCTACCCCGAGGCGGTGCTGTTCTCGGCGGAGACAGGCGAGGGGCTTGATGGCTTGGTCGAGCGCATCGCTCGCGAGGCGTCGGCAACGGATGTATTGCTGTCTGCCGATATTCCGTATCGAGAGGGCGCCTTGATCACGCTCGTGCACGAACAGGGAACGCTTCTGCACGAGGAATACCTTGAGGACGGCGTTCGCATCGTTGCTAAGTTGCCGGCCCGAATCGCTCCGCGCCTTGAGCGCTATCGCACCGAGTAAATGAGTTCCAATACACCAAGTATTATGGGTTGGTGTAATAAATAAAAGGGGAGGGCATGACGCCCGAGCTGGGCTAGTGCCGGTAGGGGGTTGGCATAAGCCCAGTTTGGGACTGGTTTTTCACATCTTTGAGCCGTACGCGCTGCGAAATATCCTGCTAGGTACATGAATATAAACGGAATGATCGGATAGTAGTCCCCCGAAACAAACCAGGGCCCTGGAAATCCCAACCACGCCAGATAGGGGAATGAATAGGTCGATTTTGGGATGCCCCATGTCGCTGCAAAGAGAGCGAGACATATCGCAATGCCCCACGTGCTGGACACGTTCTGAAGCATCGGTCGTGAGACGGCCACCATCGCGGTGCACGCTGCCATACAATAAATGATGCCGAAGTTCACCGAATCGTCGACCGATACGAGCGTTGTCGCGATCCAGACGACCAAAGCTGCGACAGCGTATTTGGCGGCTCGTTTAGCATTGTTGCGTGAGAGCGTGCACATCCAACCCGCGATAAACAAGAATACCCAGCTGATGCTGGCGCGCCAGATATCTTGAAAGATGGTCTGGGTAAACCAGGGCATGTCCCAGCTGTACAGGTATGCGAGATCGTAGCAGGCGTGAAAGCCTGCCATCGATAGCATCGTAAACCCTCGGATGGTATCAAAGATGGTGATGCGTTTTTGCATTACGAGAACCGGCGCATCAATCCGACGACTTTGCCCAGGATAACGGGATTCGTCGCATAGATAGGCTCCATAGTGTCGTTCTCGGGCTGCAGGCGTACGCGTCCCTGCTCTTTGTAGAACGTCTTGACGGTCGCCGAACCATCAATCATGGCCACGACAATTTCGCCGTTCATGGCACTTTTTTGTTCACGGACGATGATGTAATCGCCATTGAAGATGCCGACATTGATCATTGAGCTCCCATGCACCTCAAGGATAAAGGAACCCTGATCAGTGGCGATTTCGGTCGGGATGGTAAAAGTGTCCTCGATGTTCTGCTCGGCCAGGATGGGGATCCCGGCGGCCACGCGACCAACGAGCGGTAGCGATACGGTGCCGCGGGGCGCGGTGGGCTCGTCAGACTTGGAGATCGAGACGGAGGATCCATCCTCATCAAAGAGCTCTAGGGCGCGAGGCTTGGTGGCGTCGCGCTTAAGCAAGCCGCGAGCCTCCAAGGCAGAGAGATGTGCGTGCACGGTGCTGGGGGAGGAAAGGCCCACGGCAGAAGCCATCTCGCGCACGCTGGGCGGATAACCCTTCTCCTGCTGATATTCCTTGATGAAGTCGTAAATTTGCTGCTGGCGCTTGGTAATTTTGCGAGCCATCAGGGCATCCTCTCTACCCATGTCAAACAAATGTTCGAATTTTGCTTGACAGGAACAACTGTTCGAAGATAATAATAACCGAACATTCGTTCTCGCGCTAGACATTTTTGTCCGCGCGGCTTGATAAAACTGTTCTCAGCAAAACACGCGAGAGGAGAACACGATGAACGCAACGAATATGGTCCAGGGAAACCTCGCCCTTAAGCTCGAGACGCCTGCAGAACCCACTTTTACGGTTGTTCAGGGTGGCCGCTCCGGCATTCAGCCTTTGACCGTAAAGCCTGCTCGCAATCAGCAGACTGTAGTCGCGCCGGCCCGCGTTGCCCTCAAGGTTCCGACGATTGTCGCCGTCGCCGTTGCGCTTACGCTCTTCTTTGTCCTCGCTACGTCGGTCTTTAACGCTCGTCACGCTGCGTATGTCGAGTCCGTTTCCAACATTACCTACGAGACCATTCGCGTTCAGCCTGGCGATTCTCTTTGGTCGCTTGCCGAGGAATATCCAATCGAAGGCCTTTCCACGCATGAGACTTCTGACATGATCCGTAACGTCAATCATCTGGAGCATGGTTCGCTCGCCGCCGGTGCGCATCTTAAGGTTCCCGCTCGTTCGTAATCATTATCGCGCTGCGCATGGTACCCTTGTTATCGTTTAAGAGGAGGTACCATGCGCTGTCCCAAATGCGGCAAGGCACATACCCGCGTCGTTGATTCCCGTATGCAGGAGTCAAATAACACCATTAAGCGTCGTCGCGAATGTTGCTCGTGTAACTACCGCTTTACAACGTTTGAGCGATGTGAAGACCCAATCGAGGTCATTAAGTCAGACGGAACCAAGCAGCGGTTCGATCGCAATAAACTGCTCGTTGGCTTGATGCGCGCCACCATCAAGCGCGATATCGACACTAAGAAGCTCAATGAGATTATCGACGACATCGAGGTCGAGTTGCGCTCTCGCACGCTGACGGCCGTCACGTCCCATGAGTTGGGTGACATGGTGCTCAAGCGCTTGGCCAAGATCGACAAAGTGGCCTACATTCGCTTTGCCTCGGTCTACCGCGATTTCAAAGACGTCGATGAGTTTCTGCAAGAGCTCGACAAGCTAAGGTGATTCCATGTCCAACATTACCGTCAACATAAAGCGTCTCGACCCCACCGTCGAGCTTCCCAAATACGCCCATCCCACCGATGCCGGCTTGGATCTGCGCTCCAACGAGGACTGCGTCCTGAAGCCCTTTGAGCGCCGTTTGGTCTCCACGGGCCTGGCCATCGCTCTGCCCGACGGCTACGCCGGCTTCGTCCAGCCCCGCAGCGGCCTGGCCATCAAGCAAGGCCTGTCTATAGTCAACACGCCCGGTCTCATCGACGCCCACTACCGAGGCGAACTCAAAGTCATCCTCATCAACCTAGATCCCACCAACAACATCCAAATCAACAAAGGCGACCGCATCGCCCAACTAGTCATCCAAGAAGTCCCCACGGTCAACCTCGTAGAAGTAGAAGAACTAGACAAAACCGACCGAGCAGCCGGCGGTTTCGGTTCTAGCGGCGTTGCTTAGCCCTTTTGCTTTGCTGAACGTAGCATCGCAATGTCCGCTTCCCCTAGGAGGCCCCTATATATCATCCCGTGCTCAAACATTCTCGCTTCGCTGCGAAACTGCGCGCGGGACGATATATATGGGGCTCAGGCGAAAGGGCTACATGCTTGAAAAAATATAAATCATAGTAGTTGGCCAATGCGACAAAGGAACGATCTCTTTGCCGTATCGGCCAACTATTGTGATTTATTTTGGTTTACCTTCGAAGATTCTAATGTGGAAATCGGGTTAGCCACTTGTACGTAAACGTAGCTGCCCAGCGGGGGCCGCCCTTATATCGTTCCACGCGCAGTTTCGCAGCGTAGCGAGAATGTTTGAGCATGGAATGATATAAGGGCGGCCCCCGCTGGGCAGCGGACATTAAGACTCTAGCGGATATGTGCGGGCTTGCCGCCCCAGTAGAAGCGGCAGAAGGCTCGTTTTCGTTTTTGGGGCTTGCCTACGAGCTCCATGGTGGCGATGGCGATGTCTTCGGCTGCGTGGGGGCGGCGTAGTACTTCGCCGTTGATGAGCAGAGCTTTGAGTGACTCGGGGTGGTCGTGTAGGTGACGGAGCGTCACGATGAGCTCACGTGCCGTGGTGACATGCATGCTGGCACCCATGCCGGTGAGCATGGTGGTGTTTGCCTTTTCCTGGCCGTATGATTTTCCCAGTAGGATCATCGGCAAGTGTGCGCATAGGCACTCGGTAACGGTGAGTCCGCCCGATTTGAGAATTGCCAGATCGCAGCCGTGCATGAGGGCCGCCATGTCGTCCACGTAGTCCAGAACTGTGACGTTTTCGAGCTTCATGGCGTCGAAGAGCGTCTTGAGGCGAGTGGCGTATTCCTTATCCTTGCCCGGTAAAAAGACAAAGTGCATGTCCTCGAAGCCGCGTAGGAAGGGGAGGGTGTGATCCATTGCTGCGCGGAAACGTACGTAGGGCTGGGGTAAACTGGCGCCGGCCATCACCAGTACGACAGTTTTGTCGGTAGGCAAATCGAACTTTTTCAGTTCTTCCCCGCGATTGTAGTCGGTGTCGAATCCGGCTCGAATGGGGATTCCCGTAATGCGGATCTTTGCCTCGGGAACCTTTCGTGGGCGGAGCGTTTCGGCCATAAACTCGTTGGCAACGCAGAATAAGTCGGTGTCCTTGTGGGGCCAAAAGCCCTCGACCTCGTAATCGGTTGGTACGCAGATAACCGGATAATCGATACCCGTGATGACGCGGGCGCCCACAGCAACATTGGCTGCCGTAATGTGTGTTGCGACCACGGCTATGGGCCTGCGGGTGCGGATATATTCGTTGAAGGCTGGGAACATAATGCGAGACCATGCCGTGCCGCCGCCCCAGAGCAGATGCCCTGTAAACGTATAACGCCAGGTCAGGTCGTAAATCGGGCGCGTTGCTCCCGTAAATGATGCCGCGGTCTTATTGCCGTCGAATTTAATACGTCCAAAATCGAGGATATCGAGTACTTCAATCTCGATATCCTCAGGAATACCTTTGGTGCCACGGATAAGATCAAATGCCTGCGCGATGGCGTTAGCGGCGGCTTTGTGGCCCGATCCAACCGATGCGTGCACAATGGTTACGAGGGGCTTTTGTGCAGGTACAACAGCCTTTTGCTGCGGTTGGGGAGTGGCTTGCATAGGCAGGGGAGCGTCATTGCTCGTCTGCGTTTGATTCATCGATAACTCCCCTTCAGCTTTGTTACGCGATTTATCATTGTAGTGCATGAGTGTCATGTTCACGTAAATTTGGGTATGAGCGCAACGAACGTCAATGTTTCGACGAGAGGACTCTTCATGACTACCGATCAGCCGATCGATGTTGCGATTATCGGCGGAGGCCCTGCAGGCTATGCTGCCGCCATTTACGCAGCGCGCGCCAACCTGACGACGACCGTGATTGAGCAGGGCATGTCGGGTGGCCAGATCGCCACGTCCAACGAGATTGAGAATTACCCTGGCATTCCGCTGTTAAATGGTGCTGAGCTGGGTGAACGTTTTCAGCAGCATGCAGAGGGCCTGGGAGCTCGGGTTGAATGGAGTATGGTGACGGGTATCGATTACGATGCCGATTCCGCGCTGTTTACCGTTCACCACGATATAGGCGACACGGCTGCAAGGAGTGTCATCGCGTGCATGGGAGCCACGCCGCGTCCGGCTGGCTTTGTTGGCGAGGATACGTATCGTGGTCGTGGCGTATCTTATTGCGCAACATGCGATGGTATGTTCTTCCGCGGCAAGCAGGTGTTTGTGATCGGTGGCGGCAATTCGGCATGTGAGGAAGCGCTGTTTCTTTCCGACATTGCCAGCAGTGTGACCATCGTGCTGCGCCGCGATCAGTTCCGTGCGCCCGAGGGTGTCGTGCGGAAGGTGCTTGCTAAGGACAACATTTCAGTTAGGTACCAAACTAGTATTGCGGAGCTTTCCGGTGATGCGATGCCCACAACGATCACATTCAAGGACAATGCGACCGGTGAGACGCATGCCGAGACCTTTGAACCGGGTTCGTTTGGCATCTTTGTCTTTACCGGCACGCAGCCCCATACCGAGCTTGTCGAGCATCTGGTCGATCTGGCGCCGGACGGCGGTATTGTTACCGATGATTCTATGGCTACCCGCACACCGGGCTTATTTGCTGCCGGCGACATCCGTTCCAAGCGTTTACGTCAAGTTGTGACCGCCGTTTCTGACGGAGCTATAGCGGCAACCAGCGCATACGCATTTCTCCGTAGATAAGTACGATAATATATCTTATGTAAGGTTGTTATCTTCTAACATAATGGGGTCGATGCAAGCCCGCATCGACCCCATCTTTGTGTATGCGGCTTAGTAATACGTGGTATCCAAAACTAGATAATCTAGAATACAATATAGATAATGAACGGAGGGTCCTCATGAACCATGCAAAACACGTCATTCCGATGTCCGACACGTCGGTCAGCATTAAGCCTGAGGATATTCAGCCAACGGTGCTACCCGATGCATTTATCCAGTCCGATATCGTGCGTAAACTCAACACGTTGAGCCTGCCGCGCTATGATCAGCTTCCCAATGTGACGCTCTATCGCGACCAGGTTATTGAGTATGTTTCGCTGTGGATGGAGCCGCTTTCTATTTGTGTTGAGCAGCCCGTTATTACGCCTTCGATGATCAATAACTATGTAAAGGTTGGCTTGCTTCCCGCCCCCGTTAAAAAGCAGTATGGTTGTGAGCAGATTGCGCGCCTGATTGCCATTTGCATTTTTAAGCAGGTTTTGCCCATTGCCGCGGTCCAGGCGCTCTTTAATATTCAGCGGCTGAGCTATGATGCACCGACGGCATTCGATTATGTGGTTGACCAACTCGAAGCATCGATTCGTGCGGCATTTTCCATCGAGCAGACACCGGTTCCCGATACGGCTCATCAGGTCACGCGTGAGTCGTTGCTCGTTCGCAGCGCCGTCTCGTCCTTCGTTTCGAAGGCGTATCTGATGAGCTATCTTAAGTTCAACGGGTTTAGCAGCTAACGGAACTGAGGTGTGGTGGGACATAATTATCAGTAGTTTTTGTCCCACCAACGTTGCGGGTCTATCGACCCGAGGCTATGCCCATGCCATAGCCGATGATGAGGCCGTGCATCTCGGCGTAATAGGAATCGAGGCCATTGCAGGGCATGATGATGGCCTTGGAGCCTGGCCAATGCTCAACAATGTGATCGGCGAGCGCTTGGGCACCCGCTTCATTCTCAACATGATCGATGACGACTTCACCGCCGGTAAAACCCTCGGCCTCCATGGTGTCGACAATCTTGCCGAGCATCTTCTTTTCGCCGCGCGTGTGCCCGACGAGCTCGATCTCGCCTGCTTCGCTCGCCGTACCCAGAATGCGAATATTGAGCTTGTTGGCGATGACGCCGGCGGCCTTGGGGATACGTCCGGCCTTTGCGAGGTTCTCGTAGTTGCACAGGCTAAAGAGAATCCTGCTATTTTGCTCAAGGCTATCGAAGTAAGCGCAGGCAGCTTCAAATGAAATGTCAGGATTACTCGCGAGATAACGGTCAAACAGCAGGAAGATCAGATCCATTTTGCCGCCGGCCGCGCGTGAATTGACGAGATGAATTTGGCGGTCCGGATCCTCGGCAAGCACCATATCGCGTGCGGTGGCAGCGGCGTTATAGCTACCCGAAACTCCCTCGGAGATGGGCATACAGATTGTCTTGTCGGCAAGCTTAAAGAGCTCAGCCCACTCCCCTACGCTGGGGCAAGCGCTCGAAGAGGCGCTCGACTCCGCTTGTACAGCGCAGTTGAGCTCATGTACATCGAGCGTCAAGTCGTCGATAAACTCGCGCTCCCCTACTCGAATTTTGAGGGGTGCAAATGCAAAAATGGTATGAGGTGCGGTTGGCTTCCAATCGCGAAGGTTGCAGCTCGAATCTGAGATAAGTGCCCAGCTCATAGAGGGTCCTTTCTAATTGTTCCTTAACAATTATAGCCAACTTACGAACAATTGGGGATTTATATCTAGTATCCAAAACTAGATAGTGCTGCCTTGCGAACAGGCAAATTGGAACAAAAACAATGGACCCTGCAGCTGAAATGCCGCAGGGTCCACATCGTTCGCTGTGATTGATACCTTAGTAGCGAACGAAGATGTAGTTGTTATTCATGCCAGCTGCAACAGAGCTGATGATAACGCCCGTGTTGTAGTCGGAAGCATGGATCATCTGACCGCCACCGATGTAAATGCCGGTGTGGTACGAGTTGACCACGACATCGCCCGGCTGAGGATCGGACACACGGGTCCAGCCCATGAAGGTGCCGGTGGTGCCAAGGCGGCAGTAACGGCCAGTGAGGCAGTAGCTTACAAAGCCAGAGCAGTCAAAGCTGTTCGGTCCAATGCCGCCCCAGGAATAGGCGCAACCAAGCTTGCTGTACGCACGCGAAACAACGGAGCCGCCGTCAACGGACTGACTCGGCGCGGAAGGCGTCGGAGTCGGAGCGGGCGTGGAGGGCTGCGGCGTCGGAGCAGGTGCCGGCGTAGGAGCCGGAGTGTTGCCGCCCTGGTTGTTGTTATTGCTGGTCTGGCCACCGTTGTTGGTGTTCTCGGTCGTACCGGCAGTTTCGCTGCTCACCGTGGCCTTCTCGGCAGTGCTGGCGTTAATGCCCGCCTGCAGTGCGGCGTTCGCCTCAGCCTCGGCGGCAAGCTCGGCCTGCAGCTGAGAATCCAGGGAGTTTACGACGCTCTGAGCTTCAGCCTGCTGAGCGTTAAGCTCGTCGACCTTTTTCTGCGTGGAAGCGACGTTCTTCTCCTGCTCGGCCTGCTTATCGGTGAGCTGCTGCTTAAGCTCCTTGACCTCTTGAATGGTCTGAGCCTGCTTATCGGAAACTTTGCCGTAGTAGAACAGACGGTTGAGCATATCGCTCAGGTCGTCAACGCCCGTCAGAACCTGAAGCAGGCTCAGACCGCCGGTCTTGTACTCACCGGCGACATAGGTCGAGAGCTTGGCCTGACCATCGGCGATCTCCTGCTGCTTTTGCGTGATCTCTCCGGCAGTCTGATCGAGCGCCTGCGTTTGCGTGGCGAGCTCATCGTAAATCTGCTGGGTTTGGGTACCGATCTGCTCGAGTTTCGTACGAGCAGCGGCAAGGTCGGATGCGGTATCGGCGTAGGCAGGAGCCGCGAGGCCCAAGCCCAAAACACAAGCGAGGGTTGCCGTAGCAGCGCAGCGTGCCATGTTTTTGTGCGTGTTTGCTGTGCGCATGTAGCTTCCTTTCCAGTAACTAAGGGTAACGGCTAGTCTACCGTCACCAGGCTAAAGAGCTCAACATCGTCGTCAGTCGGCGTGAGCTTCTCGCGCGGGTTGAGAAACGCAAGCTCAAGGATACACCCGTAGCCCACAAGCTTTGCGCCCATATCTCGCACAAGTTTACCTGTTGCCTCGACGGTTCCGCCCGTCGCGACCAAGTCGTCCAGAATCAACACGGTATCTTTAGAGGTAATGGCATCGGCATGGATTTCAATAGAGTCGGTGCCGTATTCGAGCTCGTAGCTCTGGCTCACCGTCTTGCGGGGTAGCTTGCCCGGTTTACGTGCAGGAACAAAGCCGGCACCAAGGGCCACAGCCACCGGTACGCCAACCATAAAGCCGCGAGCCTCGGGACCCACGACCTTGGTGATTCCCATGCCGGCAAAGTGCTCGGCGAGAGCATCGGTCATGGCTTTGAGCGCCTCGGGGTTGCCAAAGAGCGGCGTGATGTCTTTGAAGATGACTCCGGGCTCGGGATAGTCGGGGATGTCGACGATTTGAGATTCGAAGTCGTACATTGCATGACCTTTCAATGGGTTGCCGGATAAGCGGCAGCGGTTATTTGCCCGCCGTGGCGGTGCCGGAGTGCGAAGGGGCGACGACCTTGAGCGGCTTTACGAGAGAATCCTCGTGCGAAGCCGGCGTGGCTATCTCTTCGTTTTTGGCTTTGGTGGACTCGGAGCGAGTGATTTCCTCATCGAGTGCATCGATGTCGGCGTCCTCGACCACGGCGTTGAGCGACTCAAAAACGCGGTTCTTGAGCAGCGCAGTGTGCACACCCTCGGTCAGGTCGTGAAGCTTCTTAAACGCACGCTCGAGCTTGGCGTCGCGCTCGTCATCGGAGGTATCCATGCCGAGCATGCTCACGAGCACCTGCTCAAACATCGAGGACTCGCGGTTGGCGGAAGACACGTACTGACGCAGGTTGCGGGGCTCGATATGGAAGCGTGACAGCTCGGAGCAGTAGCGGATGATTGGAAAATCGCGACCATCGACGAGCTCACGATTCTGCGGACTCTTGATGATGCGAATGAGGTCGTTCTCGGCGAGCGAGCGGATAAACGAAATCTCGACGCCCAGCATATCGGGAATGGTCTCAATGGGATGCAGCTTTTGTTTGGTCTCCTTGGGCTCCGTCTTGAGCGGAACATCGGACAGCAAGCCCACCTCGTAGGCGAGCGTTGACAGGTCCGTGGCGTTTTCCAAGCGCTGCTTAATCACGTTGAGCGGCATGTAGCGGGTCTTCTGCAAGTGCAGAATGACCTCCAGGCGATCAACGTCCTCCTTAGAGTACTGACGGTATCCCTTAGGCGTACGATGAGGGGTAATGAGCCCCTCATCTTCTAGAAATCTAATTTTTGAGTTCGAAAGATCGGGGTATGCGCCTCGAAGAAGGTTGACGACTTGGCCGATACTCAGATAGTTGCGTTCGGCCATGCCCTACTCACCGGTTTCGATGCGCTCCGGCGTGCTCTCGTGGTAGATGAGCGTAAACGTACCGATCTGGACGGAAGAACCATCGTGCAGCGGGGCCGCGTTGACAATGGCGCCGTCGACCCAGGTGCCATTGAGCGAGCCCAGGTCCTCAATGCGAGCGCCGAGCCCCTCGCGAATAATGCGCGCGTGGCTACGCGAAACGGTCATGTCATTGAGGAAGATGCCGTTCGCAGGATCGCGGCCGATGGTGGTCACGTCGTCCTCGAGCTCAAAGGCGGCACCAGTCTGCGGACCCTTGACGATGGACAGAACGGGTGCGGTGATGCGCACGTTGGCCATGAGGTCGGGAACGGTGACATCGCTCGAAGGAACGCGGAAGACGCAGGTAGCGTCCGCAGTCTTATCGTTCTGAGGCATATTGTTAACCATGTTGTCCATGACAACCCCTAACTAAAGCGGCCACGCCGCAAAGAATGAACTGTACGTAATCATACCCCAATGAATCAGTCTTCGATTTCGGGGTTAAGAAAGTCGATGTCCTCGTCCTCGGGATGCGCGATGGCCTGTTTAATGGCCGCTCCGCCCTTAATGGAATAGATGACAGCAGTGAGCATGGAGAAGATCACGCCGCCGTACACAAAGAAGATGCCGAGGGGCACCGAGCTTCCGTTGAGACCCGGGAAGGCCGCGAGGGTTGAAGGTAAAAGGTGCAGGCCGTCAACAATGGGGAACCCGAGCAGCATGAGTGAGAAGCCGGTCATGAGCAGCGCGGTGGCAATCTTTCCGGGAAAGACGACATCGATGGGGCGAGGGTGATAATGACGCACGATAAGCGTGCCGATGCCCAGATAGATGTCGCGGCCGATAATGAGCACACAGACCCAGATTGGCAGTTCTCCGCGGACCACCAGTCCCAAGACGCCGGTGAATAACAGCGCACGGTCGCAAATGGGATCCATGACCTTGCCGAGCCACGAGACCGTCTTAGTCATGCGGGCGATCTGACCGTCCATCCAGTCGGTGGAGGCGGCAACGGCGTAGATAACGATGGCGACGACGCGGTTGTTATCCGTCACAAACAGGTATAGAAATACCAGGGTGAGGATCAGGCGCGTAAAGGTGATGAAATTGGAGATCGTAAAGATCTTATTCGACGGGTAATCGGAAGTGCCGATAAGCTCCTTTTTGATCTTCTTTTTGATGCCCACAGGACTCCCCCGCTGGTTAACGACAAAACTTTCGATACTATACCCGTTCCGGCGATGTCTATCCAGCGCGAGCATAGAGAGTCCAGACATGTGGAGGGCGCTTTTGGGCCGCGGGGAATTTCACATTCGTGTACATCAGCCTCCAAACATGTCGAAAAATGTCGGTTTTGGAGGGTGACGTACACGTTTTGTTGTGCGGTGGGCATCGATTGGGAATGTTGTTGATTAAAGCAACGAGAATCAATTGCTTTCAAAACAAAAAAGGTCAGGCACTAGGTGCCTGACCTGCAAACTTCTGGTCGGGACGACTGGATTCGAACCAGCGACCCCTTGACCCCCAGTCAAGTGCGCTACCAAGCTGCGCCACGTCCCGAAGCTTTTGTTTGTTGCTCTGCTCTCGCTCGCAACAGGGAGTATATTAACCCGAAACTTTAGCCTTGTGCAAGAACTTTTTTATAAATTTTGAAGCAAGTCCAAAATTGTATCTGCGAGCTGGGGTTTTGTTAGCACGGGAAGTTCTTGCGTGCCCGTTGTGCTCACAATCCACGCCTTGTTGGTTTCCGTTCCAAAGCCCGAATCAGCGCGCGATACATCGTTGGCGATAATCGCATCGCAGCCCTTTCGGGCCAATTTGCGCTCAGCGTACTCCACGACGTTATCGGTCTCGGCTGCAAATCCGATCACGCGGCGCTCGCCCTTCTGGCGCGACAGCTCGGCCAGAATGTCGACGGTCTCGACAAGCTCGATGCGGTCGAGGCGCTCGTTGGCCTTTTTGAGTTTGTGGTCCGCAGGGGCTGCGGGCGTGTAGTCGGCGACGGCTGCGGCACAAATTGCCGCGTCAGCCGTCTGGAAGGCGCTGAGCGCGGCCTGGAGCATCTCTGCGGCGGTCTGCACGTGCACGCACTCCACGCCGCGAGGCGCGTCAAGCGATGTCGGACCCAGCACGAGTGTGACGGCAGCGCCGCGGCGTGCGGCCTCCCCTGCCAGGGCGATGCCCATCTTGCCTGACGAACGATTGCCGATATAGCGTACCGGATCGATCGGCTCATGTGTGGGGCCGGCCGTGATGACGATGCGCTTACCCGCTAGGTCTTGCGGGGCAGGAGTGAGCACCTCACAGATGGCCTCGACAATGTCCTCGGGCTCGCTCATGCGCCCCGTGTCCACGTCGCCGCAGGCAAGGTAGCCGCTGCCCGGGCCCACCACGTGCACGCCGCGGTCGCGCAGCGTGGCCATATTGGCCTGGGTGGCCGGTGCCTTCCACATGCCGTTGTTCATGGCCGGCGCGATCACGATGGGTCGCGGCGTGGCGAGCAGCGTCGTGGAAATAAGGTCGTCGGCGATGCCGTTGGCCATCTTGGCGATGATGTTGGCCGTTGCGGGCGCCACGACCACCAGGTCGGGCTCCTGTGCGAGCGAAATGTGATGGATAGGGTCGGACGGATCGTCGAACAATCCCACCGCGACCAGTTCATTGGTGAGCGCGCGGAAGGTGAGCGGGCCCACAAACTCCGTGGCATGCTCGCTCATGACGACCTTTACGCGTGCGCCGCGCTTTTGCAGCAGGCGTACGATATTGCACGACTTATAGGCGGCGATCCCGCCGGTAATACCTAGCAGGATCGTTTTTCCCTCAAGTTGCATTGAATTGTTGGGTGCCGCCATCGTTTAAGCTTCCTTGCTCGGGAGCACCAGCAGGCGGTGGCAGTACGGGCAGTGCGTGATCTCGCTGCCGTCGTGGTTAAGGTCGCTCATGGACGACGCCTGCAACGCGGTGTGACAGACCGTAGGGATGTTGCCCTGGATGGTCTCGACGGCCAGGCCGCGGAACTGCTTGAGCAGGCGTTCGTAGTCGGTGAGTACGTCGGTCGGCAGCGTGGCGGCAAGCGCGGTGCGCTCCTTGGTGGCGGCGTCGATCTGGGCCTGCAGGTCGGCAGCCTTGGCGCGGGCGGCCTTGGTGTCGGCCTTCACGCCTTCCTCGAACTTGGCAATGATGGCCTGCGCGCGAGCCTCACGGTCGAGCGCTTCCTTGTGAGCGACGACGACATCCTTGCGGGTGTGCTCGATCTTATCCAGACGCTTGGCCAGGGTGGCAAGCTCGTTCTCCAGGTCCTGCACCTCGCGGTAGTCGGAACCGTCGACGTGGCGCTTCTTGGCGGCCTCGATGGCGTTGTTGGTCTGGATCTCAGTGGTGTTGAGGTCGTCGAGCTCAATGTCCAGGTCCTTGCGCTGGGCGTAGAGCTTGGTCATCTCGGACTTGAGCTTCACATAGGTCTTGCGCTTGGAAGCGAGCTCCTTGAGCTCCGGCATATTGGCAAGTTCGCTCTTGTTGCGGGCGAGCTCCAAATCGATCTGTTGCAGCTTGAGTAGCGTAGCGCCGGCGCTCATAAGTTCTCTCCTTTTGTCACAGTCCACCATTGGCAAGGGTTCAGTATTTTAATCGTATGACGGGGGTCGACCCCGGCGTCACTCACAGAGTTCATCAAGATATCCACGAACGGTTCCTCGGAGCGATCGTGGCCGAGCAGAATTACGGGCAGCCCCCGCAGGGTAAGGTCCTGCGCTACGTGGTAGCCCGCCTCGCCGGTCACGATAACGTCCGTGCCCGCGGCGATGGCGAGCTCGCCAAAGTCACCCAAGGAACCACCGAGGATTGCGACGGTACGGCACGCGTGGTCGGCTTCGCCCCACACGCGCGGGTCGCTGTCAAAGGCCACGGCGGCACGAGCGGCGAGGTCGCGCAGACTGCAGGGGTCGTTGAGAGTCGCGAGTGCGCCCAAGCCGGTGGCCTCGGGGTCGTCCGCATGCTCCAGCGAGCTTACGGGCGCGGCGCCCAGCAGCTCGCTCAGGCAGACGCGCGCCTCGTGCGAGCGGTCCAGGTTGGTGTGGAGCGAGATGATGCTCACGCCGCAACGGGCTGCCTCGTACAGCGCCGCGCTGCATTGGGGGCGCGTAGCATCTGCCGGGCAAAAGGCCTCGGGAGCCTTGATATAGATAGGATGATGCGTCAGCAGCACGTTGGCACCGGCCTCCTGGGCGCGGTGCACGTTGGCCTCGGTACCATCGAGTGCGCAGGCCACGCCGGTGATTTCAGCAGCTGGGTTTCCAACGGACAGGCCTACGTGGTCCCATCCTTCGGCATCTGCCTTGGGATAGCGCGCCAGCAGCGCGCGTTCAAGCTCGGCGACGATCATGCTGCACCCACGATCGAGAGCAGCGCCTGGGCAAACTCGTCCAGGTCGGCAGGGTTTACGCGGTCATCGAACGAGATGCGCAACGCGCCCAATGCCTGCTCGCGTCCGATACCCATGGCGCTGAGCACGTGGCTCGGGTCCATACTGCCGCTCGAGCAAGCCGATCCGGCCGAAACCTCAAAGCCGGCGGCGTCGAGCTTGATGATGAGCTCCTCGGAGTCCATGCCGTCAATGTAGATCGATACCATGCCGGGCAGACGGTCGGCATGCGCGTAGTCGCCCATCGTGGCGTGAATGCGTGGATGGGCCGTGAGCGTAGCGTAGAGCTTGTCGGACAGGGCCTGCAACGCCTCACGCTCCTGGGCCACGTTGCAGGCCAGCGCAGACGCGGCAGCGGCAAAGGCCAGCTGCGTGCGCAGGTCCTGTGTGCCGGCACGACGTCCAGCCTCTTGGCCACCGCCAAAGACGCGCGGGCGCAGCGGCGTGCGGCTCTTAAGGTAGAGCGCGCCGGACGCCACGGGGCCGCCGATCTTGTGGGCGGCCACGGTCATGGCGTCCACGCCCAGCTCGGTCACATCGAGCGGGATATGCAGATAGCCCTGGATGGCATCGGTGTGGAACAGCGCGCCGGCAGCGTGCGCGGCGGCGGCAAGCTCGCGGATGGGCTGCACCACGCCGGTCTCGTTATTGGCGACCATAATGCTCACGAGCGCCACGTCACTGCCCAGCAGCTCATTCAAAGCGGCAGGCTCAATGTAGCCAGCGCGGCAGGGTTGCACCAGGTCGACGGTAAAGCCGGCAGCGCGCAGCAGCGGCAGGTTGTCCAGAATCGAATCGTGTTCGATGGCCGAGACGATCACGCGGGCGCGCTTGCGATCGCGCTGACGGGCGCCCTCGGCAAGGCCCAGGAGCGCAAGTTGGTTTGCCTCGGTGCCGCCGTTGGTCAGGATAATCTCGGAAGGACGGACCCGTGAGCCAAAGCTGCGGGCGATCTCGCGACGGGCGACTTCCAGGCGTGCGGCTGCCTTGCGCCCCAGCGAGTGCAGCGAGTTGGGGTTGACGCCGGCAAGCTCGCTGTCGTCGTATTCGCGCTGCGCAAGGAGCGCCTCGGCGCGCATGGGCGTCGAGGCGGCATAGTCAAGATTCACGGGTATGCGGTTTTGACCTGCGGTCATAGGGATTTATGCCTCCTGTGCGGCCTCGTTGCCCAGCTTCTGCAGCAGTGCAACCTCGGCGGCGGGGTCTTGGGACTTAAATACGGCGGAACCGGCCACGAGCACGTTGGCACCGGCCTTGACGACCTCGGCTATATTCTTGGAAGAGATGCCGCCGTCGACCTCGATCATGGGCGACACGCCGTGGCGCTCGCACATGGCCTTGAGCTCGTGAAGCTTAGCGATGGTGCCCGGGATAAAGCTCTGGCCGCCAAAGCCGGGGTTCACGCTCATCAGCAGCACCATGTCCACGACCTCGATGACGCTCTCGAGCACGCAGACGGGGGTGGCGGGGTTGAGCACCACGCCGGCCTTGACGCCGCGCTGCTGCAGATGCGTGAGCGTGCGGTGCAGGTGCGTGGAAGCCTCGTAGTGAACGGTAATCATGTCCGCACCGGCATCGGCGTACCAATCGACGGTCTCGTCGGGGTTCGACACCATCAGGTGCGCGTCGACCGGTACATCGGTGGAGCGCTTGACGGCCTTGAGGATATCCACACCAAAAGTGAGGTTACCGGTAAAGTGACCGTCCATCACGTCGAAGTGCACAAAATCGGCACCGGCGATCTTGTCGAGGTCGCCCTTGAGGTTGGCCATATCAGCCGAGAGGATAGACGGAGCGATTTTGATGGAACCCATGGTAGAAGCCTTTCTGCGCTAGTCGGTGAGTCCGTAGAACTCTTGGGAGGGAACGCGCTCGGTAAGGATCTCGAGCGCCCTATCCAAAGTAACACCGTTGTAGAGCGTTTGCTCCACGGCAAAGGTGAGCGGAATGTCTACGCCCAGTGAACGGGCAAGCTCGCTGACGCTGCGGGCTGCGACGGCGCCCTCGACCACCATATGCGTGCGCGTCTGATACTCGTCGAGCGACACGCCGTGGGCAAACTCGTAGCCAAAGGTGCGGTTGCGCGAATGCTCCGAGGTACAGGTGGCAATGAGGTCGCCCATACCGGCAAGTCCCATGCAGGTCATGGCCTGACCGCCGCGGGCGTGCACCAAACGGCTGATTTCTGCCAGGCCGCGCGTCATGATAAGGGCAAGCGTGTTGTCGCCTGCGCCCGAGCCGGCGGAAATGCCGCACACGATGGCGATGACATTTTTCATGGCGCCGCAGACCTCGACGCCTGTCATGTCCTGCGACAGGTAGATGCGGAAGGCCGTGGATAGGAGCAAGTCCTTAAAGGTTTCCCCTATCTGCGGGTCTTCGCTGGCGATGACGGCGGCAGAAAGCCCGCCGCGGCAGATCTCCTCGGCATGGTTGGGGCCCGAGAGCGCCGCCACGCGAGCCTCGTTGCCGATCTCGCTGGCGATGACCTCGCTCATGAGCAGGCCGGACTCGGGCTCAATGCCCTTGGTCAGGCACAGGACCGGGGCGTTGGCGGCGATATGCGGAGCCGCCTGATGGCACACGCCGCGTAGATGCGTAGAGGGCACGGCAAAGATGATAGCGTCGGCGCCGTCGAGCGCCTGGGCCAGGTCTGTCGTGGCAACCACATTGCTCGGCAACTCATAGCTCACCAGGTAGCGCGGGTTGCGGTGCTCGGCGTTAATGCCGGCGGCTGTCTGCTCGCTATGGGCCCACATGGTCACGTGCTCGGCTCGCGCGGCGGCGAGGCCGGCGATGGCGGTTCCCCAGGAGCCCGAGCCAATCAGCGCAACATTCATGACTCTCTCCTACTTATCGTCGGGCTCGGTGACGCGTTTGGTAAACGAGAGCTTGGACTCCTTACCGGCGACGAGCTTTTTGATATTCGAGCGATGGGCCCACACCACGGTGACACCGATCATCGCCATGCAAAACTTGAGACCCAGGCTGCTGTACGGAAAAATCGCGCAGGTGGCGATGGGAAGGCCGATGGCAGCGGCGAGCGAGCCCACCGACACGAACTTGGTGATCGCGACGGCGACAATAAAGAAGCCGAGCAGCGAAAGACCGATCGGCCAATACCAGGCAAGAATCACGCCCAGGCCCACGGCGATGCCCTTACCGCCGTGGAAGTTGAGGTAGGGCGAGAAGATGTGGCCCCACACGGCCGCCAGGCATACGACGCCCACCATCCAGTCACCGGCGGCACCGGGAGCCATGATGCTCTCGGGGAAGCCAAAGCCCGCGCCGGCGATGAGCGGGCGCGCGATGATCACGCAGATAGCGCCCTTAAGGCAATCGCACAGCAGCGTGAGCGCGGCCACCTTGGGGCCGGCCACGCGCAGCGCGTTGGTGGTGCCGATGTTGCCGGAGCCCGCCTTGCGAATGTCCG
Organism: uncultured Collinsella sp.; assembly: GCA_934667065.1. Classification (GTDB taxonomy): domain Bacteria; phylum Actinomycetota; class Coriobacteriia; order Coriobacteriales; family Coriobacteriaceae; genus Collinsella. The sequence goes on along the minus strand of CAKULD010000005.1, from coordinate 92,512 downwards.
TGTGGTTGAACACGCGGCCCAGGATCAGGCCAAACGGAATCGCTCCGATGAAGAACGAGACCACGGCGCAGATGGCGGTCAGCAGAATCGGATTATGCATCCTTTTGCTCCTTCTTCCTAAAGAAGAGTCGAATGGGCGTGCCGGCGAAGTCGAAGGTCGAGCGCATACGGTTCTCGACATAGCGCTGGTAGGTGTCGTTGACCAGGTCGCTGTGGTTGACAAAGAACGTGAACGTCGGCGGGTTGACGCCCGTCTGGGTCACGTAGTGCATGCGCAGACGGCGCTTGCCGTCCACCACGGTGTGACCGAACTCGCGCAGGTCGGTGAGGAACGTGTTGAGGCGCGAGGTGGTGATCTTTTGCGAGCGCGTCTTCTCGGCGGCGTCGACCATCGCCCAGATCTTCTCGATGCTGCGGCCGGTCAGGGCAGAGATGCGCAGGTACTGGGCCCAAGGGGCCATGACGCCCAGACGGCGGTCGACGGTCTCCATGCAGGCCTCGCGCTTGCGGTCGTCGTCGAGCAGGTCCCACTTGTTGAGCAGCACCACGATGGCGCAGCCGCGCTCGATGGCGAGGCCCATGACCTTCTGGTCCTGCTCGGTAACGCCCACGGAGGCGTCGACGACGAGCAGCGCCACGTCGGCGCGGTCGATGGCGCGCAGGCCGCGGACCATGGAGTAGTACTCGATGTTCTCGTAGACGGTGCTCTTCTTGCGAATGCCCGCGGTGTCGACCATGCGGTAGTGCTTACCGTTGCGCTCGACGACGGTGTCGATGGCGTCACGCGTGGTGCCGGCGATGTTCGACACGATGGAGCGGTCGGCGCCCAGGATGCGGTTGAACAGCGACGACTTGCCCGCGTTGGGTCGGCCGATGATGGCAACGTTCAGCGCGTCGGGGAACTCGTCGGCGACCTCGTCCTCCTCCTCGGGGAGCAGGGCCACGATGTCATCGAGCAGGTCGCCCGTGCCATGGCCGTGCAGGGCCGAGAGCGGCGTGGGCTCGCCGATGCCGAGCGAATAGAACTCCCAGATGTTGTCGTTCTCGCGATCGGGGTTGTCGAGCTTGTTCACCAGCAGAAAGACCGGCTTGTCGGAGCGCTTGAGCATGCGGGCGACCGATTCGTCCTCCTCGGTGACGCCGGTGCGGCCGTCGACCACAAACAGGATGACGGCGGCTTCCTCGGCGGCTGCGAGCGCCTGGTCGCGGATGGACGTGGCGAAGACGTCGTCGCTCTTGAGCGGCTCGATACCGCCCGTGTCGACGATGGTGAACTCGCGACCGTTCCAGTCGGCCGTGTGATACGAACGGTCGCGCGTGACGCCGCGGGACTCGTGGACGATGGCGTCCGAGGTCTGGGCCAGGCGGTTAACGAGCGTGGACTTGCCCACGTTGGGGCGTCCGACGACGGCGACGATAGGTTTCATCTGCTCTCCTTTAATGGGTAGGGTCAGTGGAATTAGTAGAGACGGCAGGCGCAATGCCAAGGATGTGCTCCAGGGTATCGAGCAGCTCATGCGGCATGGTCGATACCACATGAACCTCGGCTCCGCGCTTTCTAAGGCTTGCGAGTAAATCGTCACGATGATACTCGTCAAGCGTCATGCCGTCAGCGTTGAACATGAGCTTAGGCACAAAGAGCATAACCCCCGACAGGTCTTGCGGCAGCTGCTCCAGGATGTCGCTCGCGACGATGAGGCCGGTCACGTCCACGTTGCCGCCAAAGTAGCGGTTTTTAATGGCCGTGACGGTGCCGGCGAGGCCCTGCGGCGACTCCACGAAGCGCGCCACGGTGTCGCGTGCGCTGGCACCCGAGAGGCACAGCAGGCGCTGGTCGCGGGCGGTGATGGCTTCGCGAACGCGGGCCAGGCGCTCGGCGTCGGCGACAAGGACATCGTCGGTCTCGTCCAGATACGAGCGGATCATGCCAATGCCGTCGTAGTACTGTGGGTAGCCGTCGTAAAAGTCCGCCTCGGGCGGCTCAATGCCGGCATCCAGGTAGAACTCGTCGCTCATCTGGAAGGTATGGCGGCCAAAACGCTCGTACGCGCGATCCTGGTAGGGTCGGATCATGGCGATAGTCTCGCGAGCGAGCGCGGGCTTGTCGCTGTATGACCAGGTAAAACGGTTTTGGTGCTTGGTAAAGCCGAGCGGCACGATTCCCAGGCTCGTGATCTGCTCGTGCTCCTCGCAGTAGCGCAGGGTCTTCTGCAACTCCTCGCCGTCGTTCATGCCGGGGCACAGTACGATCTGCGCGTGAATCTCGATGCCCGCGGCCATGATGGCCTCGAGCACGTCCATGCCGCGCTGGGCGTTGCGGCCCATCATGCGGCGGCGGACGTCGGGGCTCACGGCGTGGACCGATACGTTCATGGGACTCATGTTGCGGTCGATGACGTTTTGCACGTCCTCGTCGGTGAGGTTGGTCAGCGTGACAAAGTTGCCCTGCAAAAAGCTCAGGCGGTAGTCGTCGTCGCGGATATAGAGCGTGGACCGGCCGCCCTTGGGAAGCATGGTCATAAAGCAGAACACGCAGGCGTTTACGCAGGTACGCATGCCATCGAAGATTGGGCCATCGAACTCTAGGCCCCAGTCCTCGCCGGGAAAGCGGTCAAGCTCCACGGGGGTTACGGTGCCATCGCGCGGGTCGAAAACCTCAAGCTCGACGGTATCGTCGTCGGCCTCCCAGAGCCACACGATCATGTCGGTGAGCTGCTCGCCGTTGACCGTAAGCACGCGCATGCCCGGCTCGATACCCACATCCCATGCGGGCGATTCGGGGCGCACGTTCTTGACGAGCGCGCCCTCACCCGGCTCGGGGTCGCGGCTGCGCCCGTAATCGGCCACCTCGGCGGCGTATGCGGGTACGGTCTGGTCCATGATTAGCGGCAAAGCTCCTTGATGCGCGCGACGGCGCGTTCGATGTGTTCTTGCGGGGTGGAAGCGCCGGCGGTGATGCCGATGTGCTGAGCATTGGCAAACCAAGTGGCCTCAAGCTCGGCGGCCTCCTCGATGTGGTACGTGTGCTCGCAGGCGTCGGCGCAAATCTGCGCCAGACGGCGGGTGTTGCCCGAGTTCTTGCCGCCCACGACGACCATGCAGTCACAGCGCTGGGCGAGTGACGCGGCCGCCTGCTGGCGCTCGCTGGTAGCGGCGCAGATGGTGTTGATCACGCGCAGTTCCTGCACGCGCGGGGTGATGGAGGCCACGACCTCGGCCAAGTTCTGTGCGGTCTGAGTGGTCTGCACGACCAAGCCCACCTTGCCCTTGAGCGGTAGCTCGTCGGCGTCGGCGGCGCAGCTCACGACCTGAGCGTCATCGCCTGCGTGGCCCAGAATGCCCTCAACCTCGGGATGACCCGGCTCGCCTACGACGATCACGCGGTAGCCCTCGCGTACCAGGCGCTCGGCCGCCACGTGGACCTTCTTGACGTAGGGGCAGGTGGCGTCGACCACGGTAAGGTCGCGCTCGCGGGCGGCATCGATCACCTGCGGCACCACGCCGTGGGCGCGGATGATCACCGTGCCCGATGCGGCGTCGTCCAGGGTCTCGGCCAAGCCCACGCCCGCTTCGGCAAGCTCGCGCACCACGATGGGGTTATGGATGAGCGGGCCCAGGGTGTGAACCTGCGCGCTCTCCCCTGTCTGCGGTGCGGCGGCCAGCGCCATGTCGAGTGCGCGCTGCACGCCGTAGCAGGTGCCGGCGTGGGCGGCGATCTCGATGGTGGGGATGGTATCCTCAGCGGCGGCCGCGGCGGTGTTCTTCACGTTCTCACCCATAGTTAGAACCTGCCCGGATGCTCGTCGCACAGCTCGTCGCGCATGGTGTAGACGCGGCCCATGGCCTCGGATTCAAACCAGGCCAGGCGCTCCGTGCGCTTGAGCCCGGCTGGAGCGTCGGAAAGCGAGACGGCCTTGTCGGCGCGGATCCAACACTTCTTGGGGCGCATGAGTTTTTTGCCCTTGGGCGTAATGTCGGACCAGCCGCAGATGGCGAGCGGGTTGACGGGCGCCTTGCCCATCTGGGCGATGAGTGCAAAGCCGCCGTGGACCTCGGCCTTGATCTCGCGCGAGCGGATGCGCGTGCCCTCGGGGAAGATCAGGACATCCTCGCCGCGCTGCAGCGCATGCTGGGCGGCACGCAGGCACTTCATGTCGGCGGTACCGCGCTCGACGGGAATGCCACCCACGCGGCTAAAAGCCCAGCGGACGATCTTGGTCTTGGCAAACTCGGACTTAAAGATGGGGCGAATGCGGCGGCCGCCAAAGAACAGTGCCGTCTCAACGGCCAAGAGCTCGGCCATCGAGGTGTGATTGCAGATGACCACGCTGCCACGGCCTTCCTGGCGCTCAAACAGCAGGTCGGCGTCCTCGACCTTCCAGCGCCACATAAGCTTGGAGAAGGCCCAAAGAATCGCCATTACAACGACGACGGTGCCGCGGATGAGTGCCGGGAACTCGGCGTAGGGGGCGTTGTAATAGTCCTCGGGTGTCTGCTTAAACAGGCGCATGGGCTACCTCCTTTGGTTGATGAGGTCCTCGATTATCGAGACGACCTCGTCGATGGTGTGGGCGGTGGAGTCGACGTGTACGGCGTCCTCGGCGGGCACGAGCGGCGCGACCTCGCGGCTGCTGTCGAGCTTGTCACGCTGCTTGAGAGCGTCGAGGGTCTCGTCGACCTCGGCTTCGAGCTGTTCTGAGGTAAGCGGCTGGGCGTCGTTTTGGTGGCGTTGCAGCACGCGGCGGCGGGCACGCTCACGCGGGTCGGCGGTCAGGAAGACCTTGACCTGCGCGTTGGGGAACACGACGGTTCCGATGTCGCGGCCCTCGGCCACAATGTCGCGGTCCTCGGCGGCGCGGCGCTGGTGGATGAGCATGGCGGCGCGCACGCCCGGGTAGGCCGAGACCTTGGACACGTTGGCGTCGACCTGCGGGGTGCGAATGGCGGCCGAGGCATCCTGGCCGTCGATGGTCAGGCGCGTGTCCTCGCCGGTGCCGTTGGTAAAGCGGATTTCGATCTGCTCGGCGAGGGCGTCGATGGCCGCCTCGTCGTCCAGGTCGATGCCGCGGTCGAGGGCGGCAAAGGTGACGGCGCGATACATGGCACCCGTGTCGAGCTTGTTAAAGCCCAGCTGGCGGGCGATCTCCTTGGCGATAGTGGACTTGCCGGAACCGGCGGGGCCGTCGATGGCGACGATCATGCAATGCTTCCTTTCTGTGGTTGACGTGCTGGCATGGTTCGCGAGTGCTGGGGCGCGGCGGGTTACCTAGCCCGTGTATCGCTCGCGGTAGGTGTTGCGCTTGGGCGCGGAGCCGTGGCTGCCGTGATGGCGGGTGCGGCTCGCGGGGGTGTCCTGGGGCTTGCCGCCGCGCTTGGCGCTGGCCTGCTTGGGCGGGATGCCGCCGTCCTTGAGGATCTGCACCTCGCGGTCGGTGAGTTCGCGCCACGAGCCCTTGGCTATGCCTTCGAGCTCCAGGCCGGCAAAGTTGCAGCGATGCAGGCGGATCACCGGGTGGTGAATCTTGCTCAGCATACGCTTGACCTGGTTCTTGCGGCCCTCGCGGATGATGACCTCCACGGCGGTGGTGCCGGGCTTGACGCCCTGCGGCGCCACGGCCTCGGCCTCGTGCGCGGTGATGACGCGGCAGATGGCCGGTTGGCACAGGCCGTCGTCGAGCTCAATGCCGCGGCGGAGTGGTGTGAGGTCGCGGTCGGTGAGGTGGCCGTCTACAAGCGCCTGGTAGGTCTTGTAGACGTGCTTGCTGGGGTGCAACAGGTCCTGCGACAAGTCGCCGTCGGTGGTGAAGAGCAACAGTCCCGTGGTGTCACGGTCCAAGCGGCCCACCGGGAAGAGCCCTGGAAAGCGGTCGCGCGGCACCAGGTCGGCCACGCAGGGGCGCTCCTGCGGGTCGCTCATGGTGGTGAGGTAGCCGGTCGGCTTGTAGAGCATCAGATACACGGCGCCCTGGTTGAGCTTGACGGGCATGCCGTCGACCTCGATATGATCGCGGTCGACATCGACCTTGGTGCCCAGCTCGGTCGCGACCTCGTCGTTGACGGTCACGCGGCCGGCGGTCATCAGGTCCTCCGAGCCGCGGCGGCTCGCCACGCCCGCGCGCGCCAAAAAACGCTGCAGGCGCATGGTGTGCGGGTAGACGGGCTGGGCGTCGGGTGCGGGCGTGCACGGGGTGCCAGCGTTGTGCGTCTCCCCTGCTTCGTTAGTTCTCGTCATGCATATCCTCCGTGGCGTCACCGGCGGCTAGGGTATCCCCGTCCTCGACTGCCTCAATGTCCTCAACATCGGTATCGAGCAGTTCGCGCTCTTCGTCCAGGTCATCGGCCTGTTCCTCGAGCGTGGACTGAATGCTACGGCCGCTCAGGCGCTCGCGGATAAACTGGCGCGACTGCTCGTCGGGGGCAAACTGCTCCAGATCGGGCAGGTCGCGGGTGGAGCGCAGGCCGAACTTCTCAAGGAAGGCGTTGGTCGTGCCGTAGATGATGGCCTGACCGCGTTGGGGGTCGCGGCCGAGTTCGCGCACCAGGCCCTTGTCCACAAGCGAAGCGATGACGCCGTCGGAGTTGACGCCGCGGATGCCCTTGACCACCTCGCGTGTGACGGGCTGGTGGTAGGCGATCACGGCGAGCGTCTCGAGTGCCGCCTGCGACAGCTTTTGCGTGTCCCAGCTCAGAACATAGGCCTCGACCACATCATGGTAGGCGGGATGCGTAAACAGACGCCAGCCGCCGGCGACCTCGCGCAGCTGAAAGCCGCGGTTGGCCTCTTCGTACTCAACTTTGAGCTCGGCGAGTAGCGATGCGCACTCGCCCGGGGCGATATCCAGCGCGCCGGCCAATGCGGGCGCGCTCACCGGGTCGCTCGAAACCAGCAACAGCGCCTCGAGGGCGCCTTTGAGGCTGTTTGCCTCCAGCGTGGAAAGGTTTGACATGGTTGGCCGCTCCTATTCGGTGAGCTCGGGGCCCTCGCCGGGCACGTAGGCCTCGGCGCCCTCGACGCGGTTGATTTGAATGGTTCCAAAGATCTCGTTCTGGCTCAGCGTGAGTGAGCCGCGCTTGGCAAGCTCCAGCATGGCCAGGAAGGTGACGACGAGCTGCTCGGTGGTGGCGTCGCCGTCCAGCAACTCGCGGAAGGTGCAGGTTTGGTGCGCCATGGTAAAGCGGTCGACCGAGGCCACGGTCAGGTCGAGCGGCACGCGATGCGGCGCCACGTGCTCGGCCTCCAGCAGGAAGGTCTGGCGCTTGCCGTCCAGATCGGCGCAGATGACGGCCAGGCCGCGCAGGGTGATGCCGGCCAGGTAGTCGGGCATCAGGCCCAGAAACTCGGGGTCGGGGCCGGCGACGCGGGGATGCATGCGGCTTTCGGCCTGCATGCGGGCGCCAAGGGCCGCCGCCGCGCCCTTGAACTGCTTGTAGGCGATCAGGCGTTGGATCAGGACCTCGCGCAGGGCGTCGCCGTCGAGCGCGCTGAGCTCCTCGAGTTCTTCGTCGAACTCGTCGTCGTCATCGGCTTTGCGCGGCGCTTCCTGGGGCACCAACGAGGCAGCCTTAATGTCCAAAAGGGTTGCCGCGACCAGCAAAAAGTCGCTTGCCACGTCCAGGTCCAGCGCCTCGATGCGCTCGGCCTCGGCCAGGTACTGCTCGGCGACCTCGCTTATGGAGATGGCGCCGATATCAACTTTTTGGCGGGTTACCAGCTGCAGCAGCAGGTCGAACGGTCCGCTGTAGACCTGAGTCGACACGCGATACGACATCTTCGACCTCCTTTGACGGCGCCTTCGCGGCGCGGTTTGGGTGCATGTTGCGACCGTTTTGCACGGTCGACCTGTAAGTTTACCCTAGATGCCGGCGATTGCGAAGGAAAGGAGCTGCTCTGCCAGCGGATACACGGTAACGTCGAAATAGCGGCCGATCACGTCAATGCCGGTCCACATGGGCAGCAGATACAGCACGATGATGAGGATGGGCATGGCGTATTGCTGCAGGCGGTAATAGTTGTCGAGCGCCTTGCCTTTAAGGAACGGAACGACGATCGACGAGCCGTCGAGCGGCGGGATCGGGATGAGGTTAAAGAACGCAAGCGATAAGTTGACCACGATAAAGGTGGCGCCGAAGTTCATGATCTGCGACGCCACGGCAAAGGACATGCTGGCGTAGAGGTTGCCATAGGTCAGGCGCATGAGGGCCGCGGCCAGGCACGCGAGCACGATGTTCGATGCGGGACCCGCCGCGCTCACCAGGACCTCGTCGCGCTTGGGGTGCTTGAGGTTGTTGAGGTAGACGGGCACGGGCTTGGCAAAGGCGAACACGGGGCCGCCGGCAGCGAGCATGAGCAGCGGCAGGATAATGGTGCCAAACGGGTCGATGTGGTTGAGCGGGTTGAGTGAGACGCGGCCGCGCGAACGGGCCGTCTTGTCGCCGAGTGCCCAGGCCGCGGCGGCGTGCGCGCTCTCGTGGATGACGATGCCGACGATGACGGCGACGGCGCTCGCAAGCAGGTTCATTAAGTAACTGCTGGACATGGCGCTCCCCTAGCGGACGCGGCGGGAGGCGCGCGTTAGTAGATAGTCGGCCACAAACAGGATGACGGCCACGATAGCGTAATCCAGGCGGAACACGCCGCCAAAGGGCGACGTGATGACGCCGTAGCCGGCAATGGCGCTCGGCAGCGCGCGCGAAAGCTCGACGACAAAGCCGACGATCTGCAGTTTGGCGGTCAGACCACTAAAGCACAGCAGTACGGTCATCGCGCTCATAAAGATGCCGCAGATGCGACAGGCGATGGCGATGATGCTCATCGCCACGGCGGCGGCCTTACGAGAGTTCACGCGCGGTCTCCTCTTCGATCTGGGTGGAAAGCTCCAGCCATTCGTCCTCGAGCTTGGGCAGCTCTTGCTTAAGGCCGTTATATTCCCCCAGCGCGGCGTTGAACTTATCCTGATCGGCATAAAGCTCTTCGCTGGCCATCAATTCCATAAGCTCGTCATAGCGGGCGCGCTTTTTGTCGAGCTCCGCCTCGATCTTCTTGAGCTGGTTGCGCACGCCCTTGAGCTTTTTGTTGAGCGCGGCGCGGGCCTGGGCCTCGGCACGCTTTTGCTCTTTGGTCTTTTTGCCCTCGGCCGGCTTGGGTGTCGCGGCGGGGGTGCTGGCCTGGGCGGCGCTGGCGGGCTTGGCTGCGGCCGGTGCACTCTCACCTGCCGCCTCGGCGGCGGCGCGGGCCGCAAGGTCCTCGCGTTTGTAGAGGTAGTAGTCGTAGTCGCCGTCGTAGACCGTGACCTTGCCGTCGCGGATGTCGATCACGCGGTTGGCAACGGCGCGCACCAGGTGCTCGTCGTGGCTGATCAGCACGATGGTGCCGGGGAAGTTTTGCAGGGCGTTCTCGAGCATGTCCACCGAGTCGATGTCCAGGTGGTTGGTGGGCTCGTCCAGGCACAGGAGCGCCTCAGGCGCCACGAGCATCTTGGCCAGGGCTAGACGGGCCTTTTCGCCGCCGGAGAGGACGCGGACCTGCTTTTCGATTGCATCGTTGTCGCTAAACAGGAAGGCGCCCAGCAGGCTGCGCTGCTGCGGCACGGTCCACTTGGGCGTGACGGTGTCGATCTCTTGCAGGACGGTGTTGGACTCGGTCATGCCCTCGAGCGCGTGCTGGGCGTAGTAGGCAACGCCCACGTTGGTGCCCAGGTCGCGGGTGCCGGTGGTGGGCGGCTCCAGGCCGGCGAGGAGTTTCATGAGCGTGGACTTGCCGGCGCCGTTGGGGCCGACGAGTGCCACGTGCTCGCCGCGGTAGAGCTTGAGGTCGATGTCGCTGTAGATGTGCTTGTCGCCGTAGGACTTGGATACGCCCTCCAGGCCCACGACCATGTCGCCGGAGCGCGGCGGGTCGGGGAACTTAAAGTCGATGTGCTTGTGGTCCTCGGGCAGGATGACGAGCTCCTTTTTGATCTGCTCGATCTTGCGGATGCGCTCCTGCGCTTGGGCGGCCTTGGTGGGCTTGTAGCGGAACTTGTCGACAAAGACCTGCATGTGGGCGATGTCGCGCTCCTGGGCGGCGCGTTTGGCGCGCATCTGCTCCAGGTTGTCCTCGCGCTGCTTAAGGTAGCTGCTGTAGTTACCGGTGTAGGTGGTTACGCGGCGGTTCTCGAGGGCGGCGACGTGGTCGACGCAGGCGTCCATGAAGGCGCGGTCGTGGCTGACGATGAGGACGGCGCCGTCGTAGCTGGCGATAAAGCCGCGCAGCCACTGGACGCTCTCGAGGTCCAGGTGGTTGGTGGGCTCGTCCAGAAGCAGCAGGTCGGGATGGCGCAGGAAGAGCTTGGCGAGCGCGATGCGCATCTGCCAGCCGCCGGAGAACTCGGAGCACGGGCGCTCAAAGTCGGTGACCTTAAAGCCCAGGCCGGACAGGATCTTGCGGGCGTTGCTCTCGAGCTCGTAGCCGCCCAAGTGCTCAAAGCGGTCCTGGACCTGGCCGTACTCGTTAAGGAGGGCGTCGACGTCCTTGCCCTGCTCGGAGAGCTCGGTGATCTGGGCCTGCAGCTCGTTGGCGCGCTCGCCCATGCGGCGGATTTCCTTGGCGGCGGCCATGACCTCGGCAAGGATGGTGGTGTCCTTGTGCTCCAGGTTGGTTTCCTGCTCGAGGTAGCCTACCTGGCAGTCTTTGGCGTACTGGACCTGGCCGGCGTCGGGGCTGTCGATGCCCATGATGATCTTGAGCATGGTGGTTTTGCCGGCGCCGTTAGGGCCAACGAGTGCGAAGCGCTCGCCGGGGTTGATCTGGAAGGACGCGCCGCTAAAGAGGACGCGCGCGCCGAAGCTTTTTTCGATCTTGTCGACCAGGAGGATCATGGTGCCGCCTTTGACCTTGTCTGCCTATATGAAAAAAGGCCCCAACTTGCGTTGGAGCCTCATTCAATGCTCGGGTGGAGACGAGGGGGATCGAACCCCTGACCTCTTGACTGCCAGTCAAGCGCTCTCCCAGCTGAGCTACGCCCCCGTGCGAAAAAGTACTATACGGGAACTCGAACGCCGATGCAAGGACATTTTTGGAAAAACTTCCGGCGGCGGCGATGCCGCCGCCCCCGCGCGCAGCGCGGGGGCCAATCGCGCGTCCCGAGCCCCGTCCGTCCTACCCCCGGGGCCCATTATCGGCACCGATCGCGAGCCGCCCCGCCCCGTCGCCCCAAAACCAGGCCGGTTTACTACGATGATTCCGGGACGGCCGACCACACCCCCGTTTTCACCAATGGGGCAAGCGCCCTACCTGCGGTTTCGTAAACGGGAAATGAGGCGTGCTCGAGGACCGCCGATTCATCGTAGTAAACCGGCATGGTTTTGAAATGATGTCAGATAAATATCACTCATAAATGAATTTGAGCTTTAAAAAAGCCATAGCCACCTCTGTCCCACAGCTTAATCGCGAGGTACTAAGAATATTCGTTGTTTGGTATCGGACTTGATCGTGCGTTGTGCGACTTGCTCGCCCATGGTAGTATTTCACGCGTGAAGTGAAGCAATTAGGGCTGGATTGCCGTAGTTGAAATTGTATTCACCGTACATAAGGGCTCTTGGCGCAACGGTTAGCGCAGGGGACTCATAATCCCTGGGTTCTGGGTTCGAATCCCGGAGGGCCCACCACTATCTACCAGCGGTTTCCCTGATATACAGTCAATCAGGGGAACCGCTTTACTATTGGCTATTCCTTCTAGAATCCACTGGTTTCTTCTGGCTATCCACCACTATCCACCACTGATTTGCGCATGAATACGGGCTTAAGTTGAATGGACGTTTGACTCCGTTGATGTTTAGGAACAGTTGTTCAATGGGTTCGCCCAACCGTCGCCAATATCAAACTTACCTCAAGACCATTGAGGAATGGAGCATGATATGGCCAAGCGTTCTGTTGTCCATGGGGCTGTTGTAGAGGCCGCCTCTGCGGTGCCCATTGACATCGCAATTGAAATGCAGCCTGGATTACCCGGCATAACCATTGCGGGTGTTCAGGATAATGCCGCCGTGGAGTTGCGAGGTATCGTCAGATGCGCCCTTAAGGCGCAGGGGTACACCGTACCCCGGGACAATATCTCCATCGAGCTAATGCCTTCCCCCGGTTATAACAGGAGCTTCTCGGGCCGATTGCGGACCCCCGATTCTCTTGCTCTTCCTATCGCTCTTGGCATTCTGAGTGTCTCGGGACAACTGGATTCCGAGTTTCTCAAGGATAAGCTGTTTTTCGGATCGCTGGACTTCGGCGGCAACGTAACGTCGTGTCGGGGCACTGTTGCAGTCGAGAACCTCTGTCATGAGTTGAATCTCCAGGGAGTCGTTTCCGCGGCGACCCCGCGCGGATTGAGGCCGGCCCATCCGAGCCTTCAGGCTTTGGACTCAATCTCATCTGACTCTTTGGGTAATCCCGAGAAACTAATCGGAAGATCTATGCCGGTTGAACCCGATCAGCTAAGCCCGGTTTATCCGCCTGCGGCCGTTTCCGCTGTGGCCGAGGCCCTTGCGACGCGGATTCCCATTCTAATTGAGACGGATAGCCCGGAGCGTGCGGGAGAGGCGCTTCGCGCGTTCTTCCGCGTCGGCGAAAGCGATGAGGCGACGCTCATGAGGGACCTTGCCGGCGTCGGTGCAAAGGGTAACGTTGCCGTCGTCTCCGATATCGGGACGGCGAGCCTCGCAAGCATTATCGGCGGCGGACGCCCAATCAGGCCGGGTGTCATCTCTGCCGCAAGCGGTGGCGCCATCGTTCTCGGAAATATCGATCAGGCATCGTCCAATGTCCTTCAGTCTGTGGCATCGGTTACAAGGCGAGATGCCGTCAGAATCGTTAGGGTTGACGGTACTACGCTGTTTCCAAGCGACGCCGCCCTCGTCATGACGGCCCGAGAGGATCGAAGTGACTATGCGATGAAGGCGTTTCAGCTGGGCCCGTTCCCTAAAATCGAACAGCCCGTCGTTGTCGATATTGACCAATTGGAAAAAGGCCTTTCTCAGATCCAGGCGCTCCCAGGATCGCTGGCCTCCTATAGAGAGAACCTCAAAAAGCGCATCGAGGACAGCAGCCTCTATGTGGACGCAACCACCAAGGGCGGCATCAAGGTCAACTATTCGGTTGACGGTGAGCCGAAGACCGTGGAGCTGGTAAAGCAATTCTACGAGGAGAACGACACGCTCTGCATCCAAGCCTTCGATGTGACCGACGGCTCTGACTCATTCGGCTCGCTTTGGTCGGATGTGACTGTGAACCTCGACGGACCTGCCCAAGGGGACCGTACCGTCTACATGCAGAGGTCAAGTGTGGATCCCTTGCCCGGCATTCTCATGGACTCGGAGATATTCGGCTCCGTTATCGATGGCGCCGGACGGGGCGGATACGAGGCCGTCGAAATTAACATGAACGCGTTTCTTTCGATGAGGGACCTGCCGGAATTCCGCGAGATGGTCATTCCCCCTGAATATAAGGATATCGCCATCGCCGCAGGCGTAAATTTCGCCATCGTGCCGGCGATTGAAGCGAAGGACATTGCCCTTATGCCAGACGGCCTTGTCAGCATCGGCGGGCACGACTATACGCTCTACCGCGGCCAGACCTTCGACGAGTCGCGGAAGGTGGACGTGATCCTCGATCAGTATGAAGAGCTGAGCGTGGCTCCCCACAGAGTCGATTGCAGCCCCAGCACGAAAAAGATCATTGACTCGCTTCGACTTGCGACCAAAAGCACGGCATCGCCTGATGGGGTTGTGTCGATGGAGCGCGACGTGACCCTCCCCCACGCTCAGTCGCTTAAACATTAACCAAAATCTAGGAACAGTTGTTCAACGGCTCTCATCGACAAGCCCAAGGGCGGACGATACAACCAACGGAACTATGACCGAAGGGAGAGCCGTATGGACAAACTGGATAGAGCGGGTGCGGCCGGGCTGGGCCCGCTCGACCTCGACCGCGTTTTCGATGCCGCGCGCGAAATGATCATGGACCCGCAGCAATGCGAGGGATACCTTAAGTGGCCGGCTGTCGCCACGCTCGGTGCGATCATGGCAGAGCCGAACCTTCTCTCGGCCGTGGCCGAGGTCGCTCTTGACGGCATCGTCCCCGACACGTATGCGGGTCAGAAGTCCTGGCTGCTCGCACGGGCCCTTTTCACGGCCTCCACCGCCCAGGCCGAATATGAGATCGATCGCGGCCTCGAACTCTCGCCGTCGGATCGAACCCACATCAACCCGAAGGCGTCTATTGCCGTCCAGGACTATATCTCGCGAGATGACAAGCTCGCTGTCATGAAATTCTATGTCATGGCGGACACGGAGCTCTCGCGTATCGCGATGCCATGGCCGGCGGGGCCCTATGGCCAGTTCAGGATCGGCGACGAGGGCTATGTCACGGATGAGCAGTTCGGGCGCGTGATTCCCGACCCGGCCGACCAGAGCCTCTATGAGTACATCGCGAATGGCGGCGCACTTACCGACGACGTTGTCCACGCTGCCGTGAGGGGGAATACCGGCCACATCGATACGCTTGCCTCTCAGGCTATCGAAAACGACCCCGAGGCGCCGGTCTTCTACACCGAGGCGACCCAGGACGAGTGGGACGAGTCTGTCGACGAGGGCTATGTCCAAAAGAGCGATATCAAGACCGAGCGAGCTCATGAGATGCCCGGCACGAAAAACCTCATCGCGCAGATCAGCAGGAAGCTGGGTGGCGGTACCGAGGGCGCCCTTCATACCACGGCCCCCAATCGCACTGCCTATTTCCATTACGGACAGGCATAAGGGGGGGCGGCAAGATGAGCATCACCTTGGTGCCTTTCGACTCTCCCATCGAGTGCATGACTATCGACACCGAGACGACGGGGCTCGACCCCTTTGACGGCGATGAAATCTTGACCCTGGCAATGGTTCTCGATATCGAAGGTCAGGATTCGCCCTCGTCGGTCCACCTGCGTGTCAAGCCGCAGCATAAGACCGAGTGGCCTGCCGCGGAGCGCGTGAACCACATCTCACCCGACTCGGTGGCGAACTATAAGCCTTTTAAGAATTATCTCGAGGCCGTCCAGTCGCTATTCGACCGCACGGAGAAGATCGTCGGATGGAATGTCGGCTTCGACCTTGGATTCCTCGAGCATGAGGGCGTCATCATTCCGCAGACAGCGGAAATTGTCGATGCGATGGAGGAATTCGGGCGCGTATACGGCCCATTCTCAGAGTCCCATTCAAGATGGAGGCTCACCTCTGCGGCAGATGCCATGGGATACAGCTTCGAGGGCGCTCCGCATACCGCGCTCGCTGATGCCTTGGCTACAAGGCGTCTATATCAACACACGACTGCAGTTACCGAGGGCCTGAAGCAACCGGGCGTGCATGTCAAACGACCTGGGGCACGCAGGCATAGCTAAATAAAGAAATTGTCACCCTGTGGCACCAAACCGCTCGGCACGGGTGGCCTATATGGCGAAAACTGTAGTTGGGGCCGCTTTATGTGCGGCCCCAACTACACGTCGCCGGAAGGAGGTAGCAGTAATGCCCGGAGAGAATGAAGAGGCCATGCGCGTTTTGCTGATGCTCGGCCAGGCTGTTCTGCCCCCGGCACGCGAAGTCCTCATCATCACGATGAGAGCGCTCGCACGTGGTACCGGCAAAGTCGCTGGAGGTGCCGGCAGGGTTGCCGGTCGCGGCGCGAACCATGCGGTCAGCCATGTGAATGGGCTTGGCCGTTACGGCCTCGTTACCGAGCATACGCTCAGGCGTGACCGCAATGACGTCATCAAGCTCGTCAACCTCGGCAAGGAAGGTGCGCTCGATCGAAGCGACCTGTCACTTCTTTCCGACATCTGCCGAAAGCATCGCATCGGGTTCGCTGTCTTCGAGGACCCGGCGACTGGCTATTTCGCAATCGAATACAAGATGAAGGACCAGGAGGCGCTCGCCGCCTGCATTGAGACGGCAATCGAGAGGAAACTGATCTCGAATGCCGATGTGGACAACGCGATGAGGGGCCCGGTCGAGAGTGGCGTCCAGACGACAAACAATCCAAACGATATCCATACGCCTGCACAACCAAAAGAGTATCCCGCCCTTCCGGCAATCGGCCTACCTGCTGTGGGTCTTCCTCCGGTAGGGCTCCCGCCTGCACCGGAGAATATCGAATATCTGGGGGAGTCTTGGAAGCTCGATCAGAACGATGGCATGTACAAGCGTAAATTCACCGGGTGGGACGGCGTCGTATACTCTGCCGCCGTTTCCACGGCCGGAGCCTTCAGGATTACCGATCCCGACGGACACACGGCAAAAATCGGAAACCAAATCTGCGAGGGCGATGACAAGGGCGTGCTTCGTGATGATCGTGCCGATGCCATCGTCCGATGCCATACCCAAATCGAGACGCTGAAGGACCGCGAGGCCTTTGAAGGATCGGTCAGACTCCAGCAGCGCCAGGGACGAACCAAGCAAATGGGTTCGCATGAGGTCATCCGCGCCGTCAACATGCGCGACGCGGCCGACCGCAAGGCCAACCGTCACCAAATCGGCAACCAAAACCGTCCAGCCACGCACTCCCGAACCCTCAACAAGCGTGTCAAGAGGTAGCCGATGAAGCTGCCGAAGATAGACATAACGAAGGTTATCGGAGCCGTCGTTCTGGGATCTGCCGCCTTCTGGATCGTGAACCTCACGGTCCAGAAAGTCATGCTCGGCACAAGCGGTATCGAAACGTCCGATGACGTCGTGGCGTTCGTCGCATGGGCGGCATCCCGTCGGCCCCTCGGCATCTATTTCGGTGGGGTTCCGTTGCTGGCCTCGGTTGTCGCGGCCCTCGTAATCGCCCTTGCCGTTCTCCTTAAGCATGAGGCGCCCGGAGAGGACATCTCACCTGCCAAGCAATATGGATCCCAGCGCTTCTCGACTGCCCAGGAGCGTCTGCTGTACTCGCACAACAAGGCAACAGACGAATGGCCGGTTCCCGAGTGGTGCGAGACGGTCGATGACGACAATATCATCCTCTCGCTCCACAGCAAGGTTGCCGGCACATCCATCGTCAACGACAAGAAGGACCCGATCAGGCGCGAGAGCCAGGTACCAAATCGAAACATGTTCATCATGGCCGGATCGGGCGCCGGCAAGTCCTACCGCTTCGTGACCAACCAGATCATGCAGATGAACGGCAATATGGTCTTCACCGACCCATCGGGCGAGCTGTTCCGTGCATCTGCCGCCTTTTTGGAGAAGAACGGCTATGACGTGCAGGTCATCGACCTGCGCGACGAAGAGCATATCCTTGCCTCAACCCCCTACAACCCGCTTATCAACTGCCGCGACGTCACGTCGATCAACTCCCTGGTCAATATGTTCATCTCGAACACCAAGGGTGAGGACACACATGGGGACCAGCAGTTCTTCATCGATATGGAGAAGAACTTCTACACCTGCGTGTGCGGCATGTTCGTCTTCTGGTTCAAGGCCAACGGCAATACCGCCGACTGCACCCTTCCCGGCATCATCGACTACCTCGCGATGGCCAAGGCCGACGGCGCCGAGGGCATCAACAAGCTCGACCTCGTATTCGAGGGCACCCGGGAGCGCGACGGCTTCGATGGGTTCGCGCAGTACATCATCGATACCTACGGAGAGGACGCGCTTGATGACGAGTCGCTCCCCGAGAACTCGGTCCTCACCAACTACCGCACCTTCAAGGCCAACGCCGGCGCTCCGGAGCAGATGGCGGCGGTCGTGTCCTCGTGCGCTGCTCGTCTGCAAAGGCTCAATAACCCCGCAATCAGGAAGATGCTGGGCCGCGATGAGCTCGACCTCCAGTCTATCGACAAGCGCAAGCGCGCCATCTTCTTCTGCATCAAGTCCGGCGGAGGCCCCTATGACTTCGTCGCCGCGATGGCCCTAAACCAGTTGTTCGATATCTCGAAGGATATCGGGTCAACGAATGGAATCGGCCATCTCGAAATCCCCCTCTATTGCTATCTCGACGAGCTCGCCCAGATAGGCAAGATCCCCGACCTTGAGAAGCTCTTCGCCGAGAGCCGTAAGTTCTGGATCAACCTCTGCGCAATCGTGCAGGACGGCAAGCAACTCGAGGCAAGATATGGCAAGCAGTCGGAATCCATCCGAGCAAACTCGGCCATTTTTATGTACATGGGCTCTTCCCTCTTTTCCGACTGCGAGCAGATATCGCGCGAGATGGGCAACACCACGAAGAAGTTCACGGACTACTCAGTCTCGAACTCCGCGAGCGGTAAATCCATCCAGGAGAGCACGAGATACGTCAAGGTTCCGCTCATGAGCCCCGAGGAGCTCTACAGCTTCAACGAGGAGGACGGCCTGTCCCCTGACGAGTGCGTGACCCATTACAAACAAGGCATGTGGTTTCGCGACCTCAAGGCAGATCCCGAGATTCACCCCAGGCGCAAGGAGTATCTCAGCGCCGGCAAAACCGAAATGCTCGAGTGGGCACGCGCCAGGCGGCACGCGGACAACTCTGTCGTGTCAACACCGGAGGGTGTCGTTCTCATAGACCGCACTAACCCCAAAACCATCGTCATCGACGCCTAAGGGCGCGTGAATAGGTATCGACAAATCCTTAAGGGAAGGAAATCTTCAATGGAACAGCTTGCTGATCTCGTCACCAAATTCGAGAACGTCATGATCGCCGGCGGCTCTCTGTTTGCCCTGTGGGGTGTCTACAATCTGCTCGAGGAGAAGACCAAGGGTCGTCCCGGCCACGGTACCGAGTGGTGGCAGGTTCTCGCCGGCGTCTTCATCGCCGGCTGCGGCGTCTCCCATATCATCTCCCAGCTGTTTAGCGGCATCCTCGGATAATGGAGATCCGAGAGAGGCTGCTCGCCTTCGCGGCCGGCTCCCCTATCGGTGGTGCTGCGTCGCCCGGGCCAACAGACCCGTATGACGAATTTGAATACGATGAAAGGCCGACTTCGTTTGGCGATCGCGTCTTACGTTTTGCTACCGTCAGCGTCTTGATGCTCGTTGTGGCATGCGCCATTGCGACGATTGCTTATGCTGCGCAAAAGGGGCAGTGGAACGTCAACGTCGGCTTTGACAACATGGCCCCCGAGTGTCAGCAAATTACCATCAAGTGGAGCGACATCGACAAGAACAAGTATGTGACCTTCGAGCATGACGGTATCAAGGCCTACAAGATCGGCTACACCGTAACGATCGGCATTAACGGAAACACCGTCGAGGGGCCCGTCTACTACGATAAAAACGGCAAGGTTGTCGATAAGTCACATAGCAAAAGCAAGAAGTACACCGGTGGCTTACAGAAGGAAGACCTAAAGAAAAACTTCGAGCCTTCATGGGCGCCCGATGGTTGGGAAAAGGCCGCGTCCGCCTCAACCAGCGTTAACCGAAATGATAATAACAAGCCCAGCGGCTCTAATGACTCGGCAGCAAAGGAAGAAGACGATTTAGACGATAAGCTAATTAGTAAAAACCCTCCAAAATTCGCCTTGTCGTTTAATTTCTTTAAATATGCGGCTGAAAATCTGGTGTGGACCTTCTGCCGTGGGCTTGCGGAAAGCGCCACGAGCCTTGCCGAATGGTGCATTTCGCTAGTGTCCTCTACGGCGAATACTGCATTCACATCCGACTTTACCAATGGTCCTTTCGCCCAGTTCTACACTATGGCGTCGAAGCTTTCGAAAGGCGCTTTCCAGCCTTATGCCATGGCGTTTCTCGGCCTGACCTTCGGCGTCGCCCTCATGCACCAGCTGGATGTTCGCCGCAAGATGGCCGGCGTCGATATCATGGCAAGCCTCGCCTTCGTAGTCATGATGTTCGCGGTGAGCTACACCCTCATCATCCACGCGATGGACATCTGTGCAGCCGTATACGTTCTCGCCCAACACCTTGTGGGCATCGTGAATAGTACGCTTGCATCAATGGGGATCGATACTACCAACTCCATTGGCATAAAAGACCAGGTGATCAAATCATTCGACGCCCTGACTTACGCACAGGCTGGAACTTCGTTTATCCTTCTCATTCTCGCCATCGTCTCACTTGTTGCCTGCGTAGCCTGTCTATTCACCGTGCTGACGACCATCTTCGTACGTATAGGTGAAATCTATTTAAGGGCCGCGGCAAGCCCCCTTTGCCTATCGTTCTTTGCTGACGACAAATCAAGGCCCATGGGGGTTGGCTATCTCAAACGTTTTGCCGCGGTCTGTTTCCAGGCAGTGATGATTGTCATCGCGATTGGCATGATACCCCTCATCAATACGGTCGCAACCGAACTTATAGCCCCCATCACGTCTGATACGAGCACCCTAAATGGTTTCGGGGGCGCCGCGGCCGCGCTCATCCCGTCGATGTGTTCCGTCCTTTGCATTACGGAAGTCGTGAACAAGTCAAAAGTCGTTGCCAACAGCCTGTTTGGCCTCGTCTAGGGAAGGTAGTGAAATGGCTGAGACATTCGTACGCGATGACATCAACAACTACGTCGCGAGAAACATCTTCGGTCGCTTTTCCAAGCGTTCGGCAATTGCCGCGCTTGCCGCCGTCGCCGTCGTGTCGGTCGGCATATACGGCGTCTACGCATGGGACTGGAGCCTCGATATTGTCACCTACATGGTGATACCGATCTGCGTGGCTATCGGTGTCATCGGCCTCCATTCGCACCATGGCCTCAAATCCGAGAAATGGCTCCCCCTTATGCTGAAGGACCGCGCCGAGCCCGATCAGCTCACGCTCGCTGTCCCGACTTTCGAGGTGGCTTTTCCGAAGAAGACGAAGGCAGAGGTGCGCGAGCAGAAACGCCGCGAAAAGGCAGCAAGGAAGGCGAGGAAGTTGGAGCAGGAGGCCGTGCCGGCGGGAATCGCCCAGGCGATGGCTGAGGCCTCCGTGAGAAACGATGGGAGAAACCCTAGATGAGCAAACTGACTATTGACGATCTCGACCGAGAGATTGCCGAGGCCGAACAGCGCCGTGCGAGTGCTCTCGAGGCCGGTTGGCAAAAGGGCGTGCGCCAGATGGACAAACGCCTGAAAAAGCTGAATAAGAAGCGTGACAAGTTTGTTGCGAAGTACGGCGCCGACGTGCCCTCCATCCCCCTCGGCTCCTCTTGGGCGATAGACGAGGAGCAGATGGAGCTAGGCGTCAACACTGCGCTCTCGACCGATGTGAAGCTCGTCCAGCCTAAGTGGTCGACCACGAAACTCGTTCCCTACGAGTTGCTCACGGTTGACGGCGTCATGCGCATCGACAGCGAGACCTACTCCATTGCCCTTCGCGTCGATGATGTCAACTACCAGGGAGCGCGACCCGAGGACCAGTATCTCGTACGCGAGGCATGGGCGGGATACCTCGACTCGCTCGACCATACGGTTCGCCTCGGCATCTTCATCATGAACAAGCGCGTGAGCCCGGAGGAGTTCGCCTCCGACCTGCTGTTCCGCGAGGTTCCCGGCGACGAGCGCGGCAACGTCTTGCGACGTGAGTACAACGCGTGGACCCGCTCCATGCTCGCCAAATCCTCGCGCTCGGTGCGCCGCGACCGCATCATCACGATCGCCGTGTCCGCTGACACGCTGGAGCGCGCGGTGCCCCGGCTGTCCCAGGAGGCGGACTCCTTCCTGCGCTTCATGCGCGACCTCGGTTCCGATGCACATGTCCTCGACGGCCAGCAGCGCCTTGACATCATCCAGACCATGACGCGCCAGGACGACACTCCGGGCACGGCGAACTTCGAGCGCCTGTCCGGGACCGTCGGCCTTACGACCCGCGAGCTCGTGGCGCCCTCCTCTGTCCTCACCGCAGACGGCTACCGCGGAGACCCCCGTATGATCGTCGGCCGTCGATGGGTTAAGACCTACGACGTCACGCTCGACGGTTACGGCAAGACCATGAAGGATTCATTCATCTCGGATCTGACAGGGCTGCCCTACGACCTTACCGTCGCGTGGCACATCCGTCCCTGGGAGTTCTCTGCCGCGATCTCGGCCGCCGAGAACCACCTGCACGATATCACCGAGGAGAACAATACCTATCAGTTCAACACGAGCCGTCCCGAGGTCGGCTACTTCGTCGACCAGAACAACATGCCGCCCGCGATGCGCGAGGCACAGGAGGACGCCGAGGCGTTCCGAGACGACCTCGAGAGCGCGGAGATGCACGCTTTCGGCGTCACGACCGTCGTGACCGTCCAGGGGCGCACGGAGACCGAGCTCGAGGAGGCCTGCCGCGAGGTGGAGAAGGTGTTCTCCACGCACAGGAAGCCCTATCCCGATTCATGGCGCGCACTTCGCGAGGAGTCCTTCTCGACCGCCCTGCCGATCGGAGCCTCCTACATCCCGTATGAGCGAACGCTGACTACGGACCCCCTGTCCCATATGCTGATGTTCGTCGCCGCCGAGATGAACGACCCGGGCGGCAACATCATGGGCCTCAACGCCGAGACCCGCTCGTTTATCGTCTACGACCCCGTGTCCCATGAGCACACGAACAGCTTCACGCTGGCGCAGCCACGATCCGGCAAGTCGTTCAATTCCAAGATCACGCGCATCATTCCCGTGCACCTGAAGCATCCGGACGACGACGTGATCACGATCGACCCCGAGGGCGAGTATGTCACGCCCACCGAGTATCTGGGCGGCCAGGTCATCCGTATCGCCGAGAACTCGGGCGACTTCATCAACCCGCTCGACATCTCCCTTGCCTACGGCTCGGATGATCCGGAGACGAAGTCCTCCCCCGTGCCCGCGAAGGTGTCCTTCATCCAGTCGCTCGTTCGCATGATGGCCAGCAGCGTCAACGATGCCCAGGCTAACGTCCTCGACGCCGCTGCCGCATACGCCTACAACCGGTATCTTGACGACCCGCGTCCCGAGAACCTGCCGACACTCCAGGACATCTATGACTTCCTGATGTCCGAGCAGGGCTCCGATATGCGCGACGCCCGCGATTTGGCCAAGCTCATTCGCCGCTACGTCACGGGCACGCTGTCGCTGTTCAACCATCCGACGAACGTGAATCTCCAGTCGAATCTCGTGTGCTTCGACCTGCACGAGCTGTCCAGCGAGCTCAAGCCGCTGGCGCTGCTTATCATCCTCGATCACATCTGGGTCCGCGTCTCGGCGAACCGCCGTGCCGGTAGGAGAACCTGGCTCATCATCGACGAGTTCCAGCTCCTGCTCGACAGTCCCTACGCCCGCAGCCAGATCGACCGCTTCTTCACCCGCGGCGGTAAGTGGGACTTCTACATCAACGCCATCACGCAGAACCTCTCCCGCGTCCTCAACAGCGAGGAGACGCGCTATATGTTCCAGAACTCGCCCTTCGTTACGATTCTGCAGCAGACGAGCGACCTCCTCCCCGACTTCCAGGAACTGTTCAATCTCTCTGAGAGCCAGACGAAGGTTTTGGCCACCGCACATCCCGGCGAGGGTCTCTACGTGTTCAAGAACCGCGTGGTCCATTTCGACTTCCAGATCGACCAGAAGACCTGTCCGACTCTCTACGACATCTGCACGACCCGTCCCGCCGATATCAAGCGCCGGGCGGTGAAGCCGGCAGCGAAACCCGATGTCGGCTCACTCGACGAGCCTGAAGATGCCCCGTCTTCGACCCCGCGCTCCACTCGTGAGGAAATCGGCCGCAACGTTCCGTCACCTGCACACATGGCTCCCCCGGCGTGCCCTCGACCCAACGTGCGGCCGGCGTGCGAGCAATTCGGTTTTAACGGAGGCGGCAACCGAGACACGGTTACCGCCAAAAAGGAAAGGATGGAAGATATGGATATTCGTGACTTCCAGGAGGGCGCGGACTTCTCGCGCTTCAACACCCGTCGACTCCCGAGTGAGGAGGAGCTGCGCGCGCAGGCCGAGGCCGAGCTCAAGGACCTTGTCCTGAATGCAATCGATCAGGTCTTCACCCGCGAGAGCGACACCCATTTCGACGATTTCGCGCTGGCTCTTTCGTCTGTCGGGGTCACGCTCGGAAGCGAGCCCTCCGGCGATATCGCTTTCTCGAACGGCACGGTCGCCCTCTCCGGCTCCGAGGTCGGCTACACGCTGCCGGCGCTCGTGGCCATGTCGGAGCGCGCTAACGGTCTCGATGCCGAGGTGAAGCCCCAGCCCGCTTCCGCTCCCGAGCAGGCTCAGCCCGCCGAAGATCTCAATGCACAGCCGGGCTCCTGGTCAAACGGCACCCGTCAGCAGCAGAGGGATTCAGCGCCTCGTCCGCGCACCCAGGCGCAGGCCCCTCAGCAGCCGGCGCCTTCCTCCTCTGTCCAGCAGGCCCCCGCAACCAGCTTTACGCAGCCGAATGGCATGTTTTTGAATCAGCGTGCCGCGCAGCGTCATCGTGCCCAGGCTTCCTCCCAGACGGCTGTCGCCCCCCAGCAGTCGGCAGACCAGCGTTTTGGCAGCGCATCGGTCTCCGATGCGATGGCCACCCTGCTGAAATATCAAAACGACAGCGGTGAGGATGTCGGCGGCATGTTCGCCAGCCCCGACGAGATCAGCCCCGAGGGCCTCAACGAATATGCCGACGGTTCCGGCTTCGTGGGCTAGTAGATGAAACCGCGCTCGACGAGATATAGCTCAAACCTTGCCCACGCGGATGCCCGTACCGCCGCAAGTCGGCGTACGGGCACCGTACCCGCCGTGCTCGAAGCCGAGTCGCGGCGCACTTCTGCATGGGAAGGATCTTCACCGCGACCGAGCAGGTTACGCACCGGCTCCTCGGACTTCTCTCGTCTCAGCGCCCAGAAATCGACGCGCTCGCGTGCGGCATCCGCTGCCGCGGGCGCCGCCTCATACGGCGGAACCTTCGCGTCGGTCGTGAAATCATCCATGGCAGGGGCATCCGAAGCCGATGCGCCCGGCACAGATACATCGGAGGGATCGGGTTTCTCCCCCTCCGGCATGGCCTCGTCTTCCCGACGCGGGGCCGCTGTGTCGGGCGCAACGCCCTCGGCCCAGCTCCTGGCATCCTCATCGCTCGCGAAAAAGGTGGCTACGGTCCCCGTCGCCCCGGTTTCCGGTAGCGCTTCCAAGACACTCAAGCGCGCCAATGCTGTCGAGCTCGACATCCTTATGAAGCGCCGTCCGGGTTCATTCAAGAAGGACCCGGCCGCCGTCAAAAAGCTCAAGGACCATCGCAAGATGGTTTTGCGCAGGAAGAGGAAGGTCGCCCTCAAGCAGGCCTCCCTTGGGAAGAAGGCCGAACGCGCGGTCGGCGGCAAGTTCTCCCGAAAGCTATTCAAGGGTCGTAAGGGCAGAAAGCAGCTTCTCTCCCTCAGGGAACGGAAGAACAGGATCGCCCTGTTCGCTTCACTGCTCTCCCTCGGCGGCCTGCTGCTCATGGGTGCGATCCTCGCCTCGTCGCTCGGACTCGTGCAGTTCGGACAACAGGCGGGAGGTGCGAGCAACGGCGGCAGCCTGGACGGAGACGAGCTCACCATCTACCTATACCTCAAGGACCACGGTTGTGACGACATCCACGCGGCCGCCATCATGGGCAACTACTGCCATGAGTCTGTTGGATCTTCAAATCATAAGATTTACCCGATGGCGGACCAGGCAATGGGTTCGTATGCCTATTGGCTGGACGGAAAGAGTCCGAAGACAAACGACGAGATCATTGCGAGGGGTTCAGTCTATAACAAGGCGACCGGTATAGGCCAATGGGACGGAGGGCGCCGCCTTCGCCTGGCTCAATTCGCCAAGGAGAAGGGCAAGAACTGGTATGACCTCGACGTCCAGCTCGAGTTCTGGTCCGATCACGACGAATGGGGCTCGTTTTCCAGTGCCGACGGTAAATACACCTATCAGACTTTCATGGACTCAACCGATCTTGAGGCCGCGACGAAAAACTACGCCATGGGGTGGGAGCGCTGCGCCATGGTGGGAGGCAAGCCTTCCGGTTGGGAATCGAGGTATACCAACGCGCTGTACTTCTACAACGCCATTACGTCCGGCACCCTCGGCGGCTCGGGACAGGGACTCGCGGGGGCCACGGGCAGTCAGCTCGCCGTCGTGGACGCCTGTAAGTCAACGCCTTCCCCTGGCCAGAATTGGTGTGCCTCGTGGGTGACAAACGTATTCAAGGCGGCGGGTGTCGGCGCCTTCGGTGGAAACGCTTGCGACATGGTCAAGGCATGGTGCCACAGCAACAATCCTGCGGACCTCAAGGTCGGCATGATCGTCGGCGATGCGAGCCACCCCGGCACCGGCAGCCCGGGCCTTCTCTATGGCCATGTCGGCATCTATGTCGGTGACGGCAAGGTCATGAGCAACGAGGGTGCGATTACCACCAAGACGCTTGATGAGTTCATCGCCTTCTACGGTAAAGGCTCAGGCGTCTACTGGGGTTGGATAGGCGGGGTCGAACTCAAATAACGGACAAGGGAAAGGGAAGACCACCATGTACAAAAAGGGAAAGAAGTTGGATTCGAAGGGGATTATCCTCGCCTGCGTGGGCATCATCATTGTCTGCATCGCAATCAACGTTGCGTTCGCACTCTTTCCGCCCACAGGCAGGACAGATGACAACTCGGCAGTGGAATCCTCGGCTGCCTCCGACGGTGCGGTCGATACCGATGGCTTTGGCACGGATGACGAATCGGAAGGCGCCGCGGATGGGCAGGGCGATACGATTCAGGTCGATCCGTCGATCGTGTCCGTCCCCGACAACCTCCCTGAGGAGATGACCCAGGCTGGTTTCCAAGACGTGGTCGCAAGGTACCTCACTTCCCTGACCTCTGAATACGGCGCTCCCGAGAAGACCCTTATCGAGTCGAGTGGCGTCAACACGGGGATGGGTCCCGATGGCTCAGATATCCCCTACTGGATCATCCGAGCTTATTTCCCCAACGAGACGGAGATCCCCGTGACAGTTGATTACACCAAGGGCGAGGGATTCAACGTCGGGACGTACTGATCGAGATGAAGAACGCGCCCGGACCGTACACAACCGAACCGTCCCTGCTGCTTTTTCGCAGGCGCCTGGCCGCCCTCATGAGGGTGACGGGTGTCGGTCAGGATGAGCTTGCGGACATGATCGGTCAGTCGTCGCGCTCGATCGGCCTTTGGCTAACGGGCGTCAGGCTGCCCTCCGCTGTCTCGCTCAAGGCCCTCTCGAGGACGTTCGGTGTGCCCGCCGATTGGCTGCTGGGTGCGGACGCGGTGGAGATCGCCTCTGGGCTCACGAGGCTCGCGGAGATTGCCACGGCTCCTAAAACGATGGATGAGGGCGCCGATAAGGTGCCGGATTAAAGAATCGGCCTTCCGGTTGTAACTCCACCTATCGTCGGATGCTAAATCAACGAAAACATAGATTGAGAATGGATGAGCTATGGCAAGATTGCCGCGACATGGCGCCAAGATGAATAAGGTCAAAATCGGCACTACGATTGAGGTGGATACCAAGGCCGCCTTAGATGGGTTGATGCAGGCAACCCCAGACTCTCTCCGGACACCTGGCGAGGCCATAGACTACATCGCCAATATCGCTATGGGGCTCCAACCGAGAGTTGCCAAGACGGTCGATGTGGCCTGTACGGAGCAGATCAGGGTAATTGAAAAGGAGATGAAGCTTCTTCCGCAGGACGGATCGCGGGAAATGATGTGGAGCGATTTGGAGGCCACACGAAGTCAGTTAAAACGCCTTCACGAACATTTCTCCTCATACTATGAGCAGGACGGCGTACCGGATGAGCTTAGGCGTATCGAGCTTAGCGGTGGCGCCTATGCGCTAATTCCGTCGAATTGGATTGTCCTTGGCACGGACGATGACGCTGCCAAATGTAAAAATGTCGGCGTAATTGAATTGGGCGAGGAGTTTGGGGGCGCCGCTCCCCATTTCGCGTTCTTTCATAACGGTAGCTACTGTAAGGACGAGATTATTGCCGAAGCTGGGCGTGCGTGGAGCTCTGGGTGTAATCCTCGTGACAATCATGCAGTAATGGGGAGCGGGTGCGCGCCTGTCGATTCGGATGGCATAAAAACATCGGGGACCTATTACTTTTCCGATCTCCGAAACGCATCCTTCTATGAGACTCGAGGCATAGGCGCGCCGTACGGCGCCGCGATTTATTTTGAATCATTATGAGTCTATAGATTTGAGACCTCCTATTCGCCGTGAACACTTGTTCCCGCATCGGATGTTGTGGTTACACTCCCCCATCATCAATGGGAGTTGACTGAGACGGGGAGGAAACAATGCAGCAGAGGCACACCAAAGCGCCTGTCGAGATGCTTGCGGCCGTGTTGGGACATCCACATGGTTGGGACGCAATTCTCGACTCCATGTCCGAGCATCCCGAGATGGGCCCGAGGGGAATCCTCGCCCTTGCGGCCTTCAAACTGGACCATCCAGAGGCAGATACCTCGACCGTCCTCAGCAGATCCCGCGCCGATAAACTGGGCGGCAGAATCAAGGAGCATCCGGTTGGGTTCGACATCCTCGTCCCTATCGCCAGGCGAGTCGGGGATGAGTTGACTCTCGATTGCGAGCTCGCACCCGAGACGGTCTACCCCGCCTCCGCTTTCGAGGGCCTTACCTCATGGCCCGGGGCCGCTCCGATCAGGGTGATCGAGGGCGACGCGGTCGGACTCGACGCGGTCTCGGAGGCTTCAAAAGACGTTGATCTCGAGGGCATGGACCCGATGGCCACGCACGTGACGCTTCGACGCTACGGGGTCGATGACGGCCTGGATGTTCCCGTGCCGATGGAGGACACAGAGCTTCTTCTCGCCCGAATCGAGCGCGTTTGCGCCCAGGTTAGGGGTGCCACGGATAGAATCGACCGGGCCCTTAAAAGGGCTGGCTTCGAGTGCCGGCCGAGAACGCGAGCCGCGCAGAAAAGTCCGTCCGAGCGCGGCCAGTCGGCAAACATGACGACGAAGCGCCTGAAGAGCATGCTCGCCTCCTTCGATGCCGGAGCGCGCGGGACATCCCATAACGCACGGAAGGGGGCGTAGCGCCATGGCGAGGAGAACGTCGAAGCGCTTCGTTGCGGCAGAGGGGCAGATTTCCCTTTTCGCCATGGATGACCCGACGATGTATGAGGAACACGCTGAGAAACCGGTAGAAAAAGAGGAGACCCAACCGAGGTTGGCTCTTGACTTCGGGGCGCATCTGGAATCTTATGTAAGCCAAACGGGTGGCGATGAGGCCGCCCGTAAGGACGATTCCGAGGAGGAAGCACATGTCAGTGCTGAAGAACCCGTACAAGGGCGTGAGGGGTCTCCGCTATTCCTTCATGGAGCAGAACGCTCCGGAGGAGCTGGCCAGGATGGACGCGGCCGGCGAGACCGAGGAGTATCTCAAGGCGGTGGAGCGCAACTACCTCACGAGACTGGCGGAACTCCAGGACAGCTGCATGGAGAGCTGCGGGGCGACACCGGAGTTCGCGCAGCTCACGATGGCCCAGTGCCGGTACGACGACTACATCCGCAAGGCCGACAGCGCCACCAAGATGGCCGAGGAGATCGCCCTCAACGAGACGGTGCTCACGCTCTAGCCACAACCTACAACTACGAATACCTGAACCCGGATGCCCAGGCCGGCCATACGCCCTTGGAGCGCGCGAAGCTCAACGTAGCCGCGCTACGCGCCCTCAAGGCGGCTATGGACGAGGAACGAGATGCGACTCCCGAGGAAGCGCGTGCGATTTCGGCATACTCCGGTTGGGGTGGTGCCGCGAACGCCTTTGCGCAGAATCCGACCGGCGGCTGGGCCGCCGTATCCCAAGAGCTGAAAGAGCTGCTGAGTGAGGATGAGTTCGCAGAGCAGCGTGCCACGGTCCTCACGGCCTTCTACACCCCGCGTCCCGTCGTGGAGCTAATCTGGGAGACGCTGAGGGGCGTCGGTATCTGCGATGAGGGCACGGCTGAGATCCTGGAGCCGGGCTGCGGTACGGGCAACTTCATGCGCTGTATTCCAGAGGGCATGGATGTACACGTCACCGGCGTGGAGATCGACCCCGTGAGCACCGGGCTCGCGCGCGTGCTGTGTCCAGACCACACGATTGTCGCAGCGGATATCGCTAAATGCGAGATCCCCGATGGTTCATTTGATGCCGCTATCGGCAACGTACCCTATTCGGATGCAATCAAAATCGATGGAGTCCCGCTCCATGACTATATGATCAGAAGGTCGGTGGCCGCCGTGCGCCCGGGCGGCATCGTCGCCGTGCTGACGAGCCGCTACACCATGGACAAGGCCCGCGAGACGACTCGCGAGAACCTTGCGCGCGAGTGCGACCTTATCGGCATGGCCCGACTCCCCAAGGAGACTTTTGAGAGCCAGGCCGGAACGAGCGCGCTGTGCGACCTCGTTATTCTGAGGAAGCTTGCCAAGCCGCGGGAGATTTCGCGCGACAACGCTCCAGCCTGGGTTCACACAACGATGAACGCGGACGGCTTCCGCGTAAATTCGGAACTTGCAGGCAATCCATCAATCGCCGTGGGAGACCAGGGCTCCGAGATGACCGCATACGGCCCCGGGTATTCGCTGACCAGCGGACTTGACGCCGCTGGGATCGCCGATGGTGCCAGGAAGGCTCTGGCAGATCAGGCGATCAGCACTACTGCCCATACATTTGAGGGTGTGCCGGGTAGGTCCGCAGCCCCCGAGGTCGTCCAAATCCCCACCGACCCGGCACTCTATGAGTTCACATTGGGCGACGGCGGCTCGATCTGGTATGGCAACGGCGATACCGTGGAGCGCTTTCACCCCGCGGGACGAGGTGCCGAGGACCGCGCCCGCGCCATGATCGAGCTCAGGGATGCCGCACGGGCGCTTATCGCCCTCCAGCGCGATCCCGAGTCGACCGACGCCGCAATCGACGCCGGAATCAAGTCTCTCAACGACCGCTACGATCGCTTTGCCGATCGCTACGGCCGTCTGAACGACCCGAAGAACCGCAGGATCCTCATCAAGAAGGGCTATCACGACTGCTCGCTCGGTATCAACCTGTTCAGCCTCGAGGTGCTGGACACCAAGAAGAACTTCGTGCGTAAGGCTGACATGCTCTCGAAGCGCACGGTTCGCCCGCAGACGCCCCTCCCCGACCGCTCTGAGACGCCGGCTGATGCCCTCGCGGTCTCGTATGACCGTACGGGAGGAGTGGATCTCGCGCTCATCGGAGGCCTTCTGGGCTGCGACGCCGACGAGGCCGAGGAAAGGCTCGGCGACCTCATCGTCCGCGACCCGATCACATCGAAAATCGAAAGTGCCGAGGCATACCTTTCCGGCGATATCGGCAAGAAGCTTGATGCCATCCATGCGCTACAGAAGAAGATTGAAACTGAGCGCTTTAACGCCGGAGAAAGCTCCTGGCTTGAATCTGTGTCGATTCCCCCTGCCCGAACTCCCGAGACGAGCGAGGGGGTGGCTAGGACCGTCGCCGTTCTCGTGAAGAGCGGCCTATGGGACACCTGCGTCCATCTTCTGACTGCCAACCGTGCCGTTATCGCATCTGCACATGTCGATAGGTTGCCGGACAGCTGGCGCGACCGGGAATTCGGTACATGGACGGGCGAGGCGCTTATCGCCGCCCTGAGCGAACTTGATGAGGGGGTATCCGTCTCAACCGAGCGTAGGGACGGCCGCACTGTCATCTCGAACCCGCTCATCGCAACGCTTGTCGCGCGATCTGTCGGATATCGAGCCAATAATCGTGAATTTGCAACCGATGGAATGAATACCGAGGAAGTTCTCTGGCGCCTGTCCAGAGAGCCCCGCGTGGGTACCGATGTCCTTGCGACCGCGTTTCGGTTGGCCGATGCCGACAGTACCTATAAGACCCCCGACCCGATTGCAAATCTGGCGAGTGCGTACGGGGTTTCGACCGCCCGGGGGTCAGATCAGGAGCCCCTATCAAGCGCCCTGGCGTCTGCTATGAAGGCGGATCCCGTTCCGGCCGAATTCCTAGTCTCACTCGGTTATCGTCAGGCGGGTGAGAATGCGGCCACAAGGATCACCCATGTCGATTGGGTGGGCGACGTCGAGCAGCCTATTCCGCATGAGGAGCTTTTCAGCCCTGAGGACCTTGCCGATTACAGGGCAAGGCGTGAACAGCATATGGCGGGCTTCGGCCTAACCGAGTCGGATGCCGAGAGGCTCGCTACACTGCACTCGTGCGAATTGAAGCTGAAGGCCGTGCTTCCGCGCGAGTTGGGCCCTGGGGAGATTGCGGCTACCCTCGGCTCCCCTTGGATTCCGCCCTCTATCGTCATGGATTTCATCGAGGAGACGTTCGAGATCACCGATGGTGAGATGCCTGCGTCAAAGCGGAGGAAATTCGAGGTCGCCCATGAGCCCCATACCGGCAAATGGAGACTGACGGGAAATGTGACAGACCTTTCCCTCGAGGTGCTGGCCAGGTTTGGCGTCAACGCCTACACTCCCCTCAAGGTCGTCTCGGCGGTTCTCAACGGCAGCGAGACGAAGCTGAACAGGGAGGACCCATTCACCGGCAAGAAGGTCCCCGACCCTCAGGCGACCAAGGCCGCATGGGACAGGAGACGCATTGTCTCATCGGCTTTCGAGAAGTGGGTGTGGACTGATCCGGATCGGGCGAATGTCCTTTGCGGAATCTACAACGACAGATATAACCGTCTGGCCCCCAGGACGTATGACGGCTCATACCTCACATTCCCCGGCATGAATCCCGACGTTGAGATGAGGCCGCACCAGCGAGCTGCCGTGGCACGTGCCGGACAAGCTGATGAGGGCACGCTCGTGGCCCATGTTGTCGGCGCCGGCAAGACCTATACGGGAATCGCAATGTGCATGGAGGCTCGGCGCCTCGGGCGGGCCAACAAGCCGCTCGTCGTAGTGCCTAAGCATCTTACCGAGCAGTGGGCATCTGATTTCGCCTACCTCTATCCCGGGGCAAGGATCCTCTATATGGGGAAAACGGAGTCGGATTCCGCAGACTCCGTTAGAGAGTTTTTCGGACGTGCGGCGGCAGGAGATTGGGACGCCGTGATCGTATCCGGTTCGCGCTTCGATATGCTCGACCTTTCTCAGGAGCGCAAGGAGGTCTATCTCAAACGCCGAAAGGAAGAATTCCTGCAGGCTAAGATGGATGCACAGGTGAACGGTGGAAGTTTCTCGGTTAAAAGGCTCGAGGAAGAGGCCAGGAAAATCGA
The DNA here is from genome assembly GCA_934667065.1 of uncultured Collinsella sp. Taxonomy (GTDB): domain Bacteria; phylum Actinomycetota; class Coriobacteriia; order Coriobacteriales; family Coriobacteriaceae; genus Collinsella. The sequence continues at coordinate 59,372 of CAKULD010000005.1, read as the reverse complement.
TGATAAGCTCGCGAGCCTCCATTCGACCCCGAAGACCGAGGGGCTTTCATTCGAGGAGATCGGCTTCGACTTCCTTTTCGTGGACGAGGCGCATGGCTATAAGAATCTCCAAACCCACGGCCTCGACATCGCGGGAATGGCCTCCTCAAAGTCCAACCGCAGTGAGAGCCTGCTCGATAAGTGCAGCTATCTTCGAGAGATCGGCCGTGGGCGCAATATAGTGTTCGCCACGGGCACGCCTGTCACCAATACGATGGGCGAGCTGTACAACATGCAGCGCTACCTTGCTCCTGAGCTTCTCGAGCGGCAGGGCCTATCGTCGTTTCCGGCCTGGGCGTTCACGTTCGGGACGATTGAGGACTCGATGGAGATTAAACCGGAGGGCAACGGCTTCCAGCTGAAACAGCGCTTCACGAAGTTCCATAACCTTCCCGAGCTCATGAGCGCCTATCGATTCTTTGCGGATATCGTCACGCAGGAGGATGTGAACCTCAAGGTGCCCGATTGCGAGGAAATCCATGTCACCGTACCTGCCACTCCCGAACAGGTCGAAGAGGTTAAGAAGCTCGGTATCCGCGGCGAGCGCGTCCGTGCCGGAAACGCCGATGACAACGACAACCTGCTGGCGATCACGGGTGACGGCATGAAGGTCGCCCTCGATCCAAAACTGTTGCATCCTGAGCTGGAGCCATTGGAAGGCGGCAAATGCGATGCTTGCGCGCGGGAGGTATTTAAGATATGGAGCGAGACGGCTGACATACGCGGTGCGCAGCTCGTCTTCTGTGACCGTTCGACCCCGGCATCAGGTAATTGGAATATCCAAGATGATATGAGGAGGCGCCTTATCGAGGCGGGGATCCCCTCCGAGCAGATAGCGTGCGTCAGCGATGTCGGCGACGATCCGGTGAAGAAGGAGACGCTCTTCGAGAAGGTGCGCATGGGCGAGGTGCGCGTGCTCATGGGCTCGACTCAAAAGTTGGGCACGGGCACAAACGTCCAGACGAGACTCGCGGCCATCCATAACCTAGATTGCCCGTGGAGGCCCTCGGACTTCGAGCAGCGCCTGGGAAGAGTCAAGCGTCAGGGAAACCTGTTTGACCGTGTGAAGGATTACAGGTATGTCGCCCAGGGAACCTTCGACTCCTTCCTCTATTCCACCGTCGAGCATAAGCAGCGCTTTATCGGGCAGATCTTCTCGAATAAGCCGTCCGTGCGCAGCATGGACGATATCGATGAGACGAGAATTTCCTATTCCGACCTCGCCGCCGTGGCGTCCGGCAACCCCGGTGTCAAGAGGATCCAGGAACTGAGAAGCGAGATCATGTCGCAGTCTATGCTTAGACAGTCTCATGCCGAGATGGTGGCGAATATGCGCCATCAAATCGAATCTCGCTATGAGCCATCTGCCAGGGTCAATCGCCGTATATTTGAGCTGCTTGAGCGCGACCATGATGCCCTCGACCGCGCGAATAGGCAAAGAGAGCTCGAGAAGGGGTCGGATATCGTAAGGGTTTCGGTTAACGGTGTTTCGGCGCAAAATCGCACGAACGCAATCGAGATGATCCAGTCGGCGGCCCACGACTGCCCTATCGGCCCCATCAGGGCCATCGGAGAGTTCCGTGGGCTGGAAGTCGTCGTGAAGAAGGAGCAGACACTTCAGGAACGGGGTGGCAGCTTCCGCTACGACCCCTTCATCGGCCTGAGGGTGAAAGGCGAGACCGAGGCTCACTGGTCGAGGCATATGCTGCCATCGGCCACATCCGGTTCCCACACCGTGCTGCAGCAGATGGACGGCATTATCGAAAAGGGTGCAGGCGGTCTAGACCAGGCAAGGGCCATGATGGAGCGCGCCGACAAACAGCTCGAGGATGCTAGGAAGATTGTGGCTGAGCCCTGGGACGGCGAGGAGAATCTCGCGGATCTGAAGGCCGAGCTTGCCGAGCTGGAGCGAAAGGAGCTGGAAAAGGGCCGCGTCGAGTCGAACGAAGGCGTTGCCCAGGTTGAGGACGGTTCTGCATTTACGGAAACTTCCAATTTTGATGAAGGTAATGACGAGGACGGTTATTCCCACGGAGGCGGGCACGGTATTTAATTGCCAGGTCCTCTTAGTCCCCAAAGGAAATGGCTGAACCAAGGGCTATTTGAGATAAGAAAGCTAAATGAGAACGGAGACGGGATGAACGCAGGGAAAAGTCTCGCCGAATCAATCGAGGAGGCCACGACAGCCTATTATCGCGACGGCGGTGGCTCCGAGACCGGAATTGCGGCTGATGAAAAGCTGGTCGAGGCGCTCAAGCAGGCCTATATCGCAGCGTACGCCCGAAACGATGGCGGTTCGCTTGATACCGTGAAATACGAGCTCGCTGAGTTCGGTGGAAGAGAGCCGACGAGCAATGAAATATGCGAGGCTGCCATCGCACTCGCCGGCAAGCAGGCGAAACAGGATGCAGGGGTCATATCCCGCATGTTCAAGTTGCAGGCGGCATCGCTTGCAGAGGAATATGCACCCGCCCTCGTGAGGGCCTTCGATATGGAGAGTGCCCATAAGAATGGCCACGGTATCGACGGGTCCGCAAATGATGCGCCCAAGCGAGCAAACATAAGGAGGAATTGATATGCGTCTTGTGAATGATCACGATGAGTCGTATGTCGCATTATTCAGCGTGCAGTACGCGCCTCGTTACAGTGACCGACCGAGTCGGCCCCATGACGCTGCTTTCAAGCTCAAGAAAGATCCGAAAGGCCGTGAAGGCGTCTTCATCCAGCCGTTCTCATGCGACGGTATCGTCCCCGTGGCCCACGTCTCACATGAGGTGGAGGCCGCACTCGCGCTCGGATGGCCGGAGCTGTCGCATAACGGTTATCTCATTGAATTTCCCTGCTATTGTGATGGCAGGGAAATCGGTGATTTCCGCGGGGGCAACGAGCGCCTGATGGAGCTCCCCATCCTCATGGGCATACTCGAGCTCGAGGGGCTGGTGGAGAACGCCGAGCGAGATTCGTTTTACGGTGCCCTCGTGATCGATGAGAAAACTAACGAGATCAGGGTCGAGGTTCCCGAGGATGTCGATACCGAGTTCAGGTATTGGCTCAGGAACAACGGGGCGCATCCCGTCTCATCCAAGGAGATGCCGACGGTTCCCGTTGACCGCGATCCGAACCGAATCTCCAAGGAGGTCGAGGCGATCATCTCGGAAAAGACTCCGGAACGCTTCATGAGATCGCTGCTCGACTCGAAGATCCTGCGTGCTGGTGCTTCGGCGGCAGATGTAGCTGCGCTGAGATCGGGACTCGATGGCCTTTTGGGGCATGGCGTCGCCGGTACGGAAAACCTTAAGAAATCGCTCGATATGAGAGAGCGTTCAACGCGACATTAATAGCTCGCAAATCCGTAAGCCCCTGCCCTGATCAGGGGCTTTTCGTTTGTTAGGAAATTCATTTAGTCAGAAATTACATAGTTACGATATTGCACAGTTCCGTTATCACGTAGCTACGTTATGCCGTTGGGGCGGCACCATCGACACCATCAGCGAGGCCAACCTGCAGGACAGCTACATCGAAAACACGGCTTATCGGTGGTGTGTCCTGGGGTTCGTCCCGATCGTCGACACGCGATGGAAGCCCGTCACCTATGGCCACGGCGATTCGAGTTGGTATTACTGCAGCAAATGGGACGTGCGCTACGACCTCGCTCGCGCCGAGGAGCTGCTGAAAACGGGGCCGCGGGAGTACGACCGACTTCCAGACGGCGGGCCCTACGACGGCCGCCCTTGTTGGCAAGCGTAAAAACGGGGAGGGTCAAAAACCCTCCCCGTTGCGTCGGCGGTGTCGACCAGCCTACCTGCGAGTCCTGTAAACCCTGCTTCGGTGGTCTACATCGACAACAAGGATGACGAGAATATCGTCCTCGATATCGACAACTATCCGATAGTCTCCGACCCTGTAGCGCCATAGACCAGACTTATTTTCAGTCAAGCCCTTTCCCATGCTCCTCGGGTCTTCGAGCTGTGAAATCTCATGGAGCTTTGCCACAATTCTTTTGGCGATCTGCTTGTCCAGCTTTCTCATTGATCGCTGGACATCCTTATCGACTTCAATCCGCCAAGCCAAGGTTCTCCTCCAGCTCGTCGAGCGTCACAGTCTCAAGCCTGCCGGCCCTATAATCCTCGACCTTCTTCATTAAGCCGTACTCGTACTCCAGCCTGTCAATCTCGGCGGCGAGCGCTTCTGTCATGTAGAAAGTCTTCGTGCGTCCCGTTGATTTCGCCAAACGGTCGTACCTGATTGCTAAGTCCTCGGGCAGCCTCAATGCCGCGGTAGCAGTGGCCATAACGCACCTCCCAATCATGCGTATAACGTGTATTACATTCTAGCACATCGATCACCGCAGAGGTGCACAATAAATGTATTGATCTTCCATCGTTCATGTAATGTGAACTGTAACGAAAAAGGCCACCCAGGACAGCTTTGGAAAATCATGGTGCCGATAACTGCGAAATTACGTTAACGAATACTTGCATTTTAAGAAGTTACGGCATTACACAACCACTCTATTACATTGTTACACTATGCCGTAGTTGCGTTATTGCGTAGTTACATTGTCACGTAGTTGAGTCATATCACAGTTCGGCTATTGCCAATACGATATCTCGGTTACGGAGACCATCCTTCATCCGGTCTGTCATTTTCCGGATCATGGACCACATACCAGCTGTTGCCGTGGTGGCAGATGTCGCGCAGGGTACCGTCTCCCATCTTTACGCGCCAGCTCTCGCACACACGGCCCTCCCCCATCACCCATGACCGGGGCTCGTGCCAACCGACCTCTACGAAGGGGAAGATTCTGCCGTCGTACCATTTGATCCCCCACGGTACGTATTCTCCGTCCGGCCGGCACTCGACCAGTGCCGTCACAAGTCTGATTGACTTCTTCCCCACGCCGACTCCTCATGCCAATAACTAACGAACGCGTGTTCTATTATCACACATCCCATAGCGTTGATGCCAATCAATAAAAAGCCTTTGCGATGCGAGCTAAGATGTCACCTGATGGCACCAAACAGCCCTGCGCGAGAGCTTCAACAGTGGGATTCTTACCTTATGGAAACCCCTGTAAGAATGGGCCGAACGGTTATGGCAAAGAATAGACCAGAGAGCATACTGGTCCTGCTGCTGACTAGATATGATGCTGCGAGCATATATGATCACCTGCCAGTATTTAGGCCGGAACAGCCATGATTGCGCAGCAGTGTCCGTCGGCCAGCTTTCCAATTTCATATGGTCATGAGATTCTTTTGGAGCGAAAATGACTCCCGTTACTGTTAGCGTCGTGGAGAGGCCCGGTAGGGAGCCGAAGTTCAGGTGGATCGAGCTTTCCGACGGTCGTAGGTTCCCGGTCCGCTCCACGGGCGCATCTGTCCCCTGTCCCGGGCGCAAAGCGGGCAGTCTCGCCCGTATCTGGAGCGTTGAGATTGAGTGGAAGGGCAGACCCTTCCATCGCTTCATCGTCAGGGATGAAAATGAGTACTTTATCGTGCGCGCCGGAGAGGACTCCTAGAGGGCTGTATAGTCCAAGTGAGAGATCGGGAAGGTGTTCTCGTAGACATAATCCGACGAGTTCGATGATTTGATCTTCACCTTCACGGGCTGGCCCTCGTCTTCCAGCAGAAACGCGGTACAGACTGAAATCGAGTAGCCGGGCTCGAGTGTCTTCGAGGCGTTCGGGTCGCTGTATTTCGTGCAATGGGACAGTTTCACGCCGTTTTGGTAACACGATACGTAGGACACCGGTGCCCGTCCGTCATGGTCGAGGCTGTTCTCGAATGTCATGCCGACGAGCAGGAATCGATACTCCTTGCCCCTCGAGTCCGTGGCGATCCTCTTGTAGACGCCATCGACCGTAAGCCCCCTGGAGGCATCGGAGGAGCTCGTGTCCCCTATGCCTCCGAAGGAGAACGCCTCGTCCTCGCTCTTCTCGGATTTCTTTTTCTTCTTCGAGTCGTCCGATTTATCCGACTTCTTGGCGCAGCCGCATCCCATGAGGACCATCGAGCCGATACCGGCCAGAACGGCCCTTCTGCTGACGTTGATGCTACCCATGCGTTATCACCCATCAATCCATTTCATGTCACAACCGATAGAGCGCGTATCCCCTGCCGCTCGCCGTCTTCTCTGCACCGGGACAGGCTTTCTCCAGGCGTTTCCCATGGGAGTCCATCACGATTGCCCATGCCCAGCCATCCTCCCTTAGGCGCCCAAAGCCGCCTCCCAGGCTGTCAACGTAGAGTCGGTAGTCATTGGCAGCGCTGTCCCCTGCGATAGCCTCAGACCAGATCTCAGGTCGCATATCGTATGTCACGGGCACCTCGGCCCATTCGAGATAATTCATCACGGAGACGTCCTCGGACCATATGCGGCCGGGGTTGTCGCCCAGGGCCTCGACGATCTGCCCCATATCCGCATCTATACCGCACCAACCGGATTCCACCCCGCTTGTCTTGGGCTCGATTGAGTGGAGTCCGCTGTTGATGACGGAGAGCGCCAAGACAAAGCTCAAGGCCAGCCTGCCTGCAATGAGCAAACGATATGTTTGGGGCTCGAGTTCGTCCTTACGCCCAGCAGATACCGCGACGGTCAGAAACGAGACAGTCCACGTTATCCAGAGGCACCTGACGGCGAGCGCCCCGGCGATTGCGGACGCCAGCCAAAAAGCCAGAAGCCATCTGGGCGGGAACCGGCGCGCGAGGGCGCACGATATGGTTGCCGCGAGGATCGCAACGCACCAGAACAGGGCTGCCGCCGGCATCGCCCATACCGGCTTCAGCTCGAGGATGACCCCACCGTACGATGCTGCACCGAGTGAGCGGAGCACATAGAGCGAGCCGTCGATTGCATACGGGTTGACAAGGGATTCCGCTGCCATTCCGGCAATCGCCGCAAGCAGCGGCAGCCTGGACCGCGCCCATGAGCGAACTGTCTCACCACTCTCGCCGAGCGAGATCTCGTCCTCTTCCGGAAGCAGGAAGCACGCGGCGGCAGCGGCCGACAAGGGCCAAAGCGCCGCCTGCAGATTTACAGACAGCAGCGACACGACCGGGAGTGCCAGAAGGTAATGAGAGCTGGCGCCACGTCGCCATTCTAGGCACGTAGAGATGGTGTTAAACAGCAGCGCTGCCGTCCAAAGGGACGGACGGATGGACAGATACGAGGCCATGAGGGTAAAGCCGAGCGCACCGATTAGCAGCGGTGCCCAGGGGTAACGTGCGTTTTGCGCCAGCCTGGAAACGGTGCCGGTATAGGCCCACAGGGCGAGTGCGGCGGGTACCGCCACGGAGACGGCGACGCCCACGTAGCCCGCGGCCTTCCAGCACAGGTAGAGCCACGCGTCGTGCAGCCACTGCTGGAGCACGATTCCCTGGCCGGCGATTGCGGTGAATGGGTTCGTACTCGGGATGCCGGATTCGACGACCACGCGCCCCGAGGCCAGAAGGAACCATCCGTCCGTATCAAGCGTCCCCGCCGACCTGATGGTGGGAATCAAGGCCATAACGGCCATTGACAGGATGACGGCGAGCGCCGCTGAGGCACAGCGTACGATCTTCGCTACCTTAATTTGGTTCAATCGAGTCTCCTGATAGAGATCGGGCGGTCCGACTCGGTGAACGTCCCGGGCGCGACCTCGATGCCGCCCACGGCCCCCCGCGGTGCGAAAAGGATGCGCCAGGGGGCGACTGAGGCATCGAGCGAGACTACCGGCCAGAACTGATCTGAGGGGTCGAAACGGCCAATCCAGCAGACATCAATCGGGACGCGCATGAACAGGGTATGGAGCGACCTGCCCCTTGCGTAGACCATGCCGGTGGATTTGCCGATTGACTTGGCGCCCATATACCCGATCGCCTTGTCCCTGAAGGATTTGGCGATCTTGAGGGAAATCGGGACCTCGGCGCCGAACCGGGTGGTGGCCACGCAGGGGATATCGTATTCGAAGCTCATGGGCCGTCTCCTACATGAGAGAGGTGAACGTCTGCGCGATCTGGGCCAACACGGGGGCGAGGACGACGATCAGAAACACCGGAAGGATAAACAGGATGATCGGGAAGAGCATCTTTGTACCGAGCTTCTCGATCTCCGACTCGACCTTCAGGCGCCGTTGCTCGCGAACCGTCTCCGCCTGGTCGCGGATGATATCGACGAGAGATCCGCCCGCGCGCTCGGATTGCGCAAACGAGGCCGCGAAGATCGTGAGGGACGGCACGCGCGCGCGTTCTGCGAAGCGAAGGAGCGCCTCGGTTCGCGATGAGAAGCTGGCCTCGTTGGCCACTCGCTCGAAGCCCTGCGCGATGGCGCCGTCCATCTTGCTGCCGACCGTGTGCAGGGCGAAATCGATAGACGAGCCCGCCGACATGCAGATTGCGAGCAAATCGAGGGCGTCGGGAAGCTGCCGGTCGAGCTCGTCGCGCCATTTCGCGCGCTCATTCAAAAGCCACAGCTGCGGGATGGCGATTCCTGTGAGCGCCAGCGCGGCGAAAATGCCTAGACCCTTTGCCCCGCCGACGAAAAGCGACGCGACGAGTCCCGCCGCAGTGAATCCCGCGGCGCTCGCGACGCGGAAGGCCCAGAAGGTCGCCGGCTGCATGGTGGAACCGGCGCGGTCGAGGGAGTCGCGCGTCGAGTCCATTACGGTGCGCGAAATGGGAGCGAGCCTGGAGACAACGTTGGAAAGCTTGTCGGCGATTCCGGGAAGCGCCGGGGAGGCGTCCTCTTCCGCAGGCTGCTCTAGGCCGAAGACGCGTTTGAGGGCGATGTCCACTCCGAGGCCCGCGGCGATTCCGATGAGGATGATAATGAAGCCAGTTGTTATTGATTCGAACATCTGAGCTCCCCTAGTCGTACCTGATGTTACTTATTTGCTTCAGCACCATGAAACCGATGATATCGAGCGCTATGCCCACGCCCAGGCACGCCCACCCCGCAGGCGTCATGAAGAACTGCCGGTGCATTTCCGACGCAACCGACATGAGCACCAGCATGACGATCGGCGCGAAGCCGACGATCTTCGCCTCGAACCGTGCCGAGGAGGTCTTGGCCTCGGCCGATCGCTTCGCCTTGACCTTTGCCCGGATGGCCTCGCCGACACGCTCCGTGATCTCGGATAGCGAGCCGCCGGTCTGCTGCGATACCGATACGGCAGTTGAATAGAGCCTGAGGTTGGAGCTTTTGGTCCTCATTGCCATATCGTCGAGTGCCTGGTCGATGGGGCGTCCGTTTCTAAGGTCGCGCTCGAGGATGGCGAACTCGGACTTCAGGGGCTCATCCATGTGCTCTGCGACCGGTGCCACCGATTGCGCGATCGAGGCTCCCGTTCGAAGGTTCGATGCGATGAGCGGCATCGCCTGGCCGAGCTGCTCCTCGAAAAGGCCCTGCTCGGCCCCGCGCTTCGACTTCACCCAGATCGGGAAGGCCGCGATGCCGAGCGGGAGTGCGGCGACCGCTCCCGCTGTCGAGCCCATTGCAAGGATAAAGACCGATGGCGCGAACGCGATTACCGCCCATAGCTGTGCCGCCTCGGTGGTGGAGAGCTGGGGCGCCGCGCCCTGGCACACGCGTCGCAGGGCGCCGGAAAGGCGGTTGCCCCCATCTTTACCGGAGGGGTTCTCCGGAAGGGGGCCGGCTTCTGACTGCTCACGCTCGATGCGAAGCTTTCTTGCCGTCAGGAACAGGATTATTCCCATCAGGACCGCCGGCAGTGCGGGAAGGAGGGCTGCCGGGGAAATCTGCCCGCTCATCGACGGAACCAGAAATCGTCATCGATATACACGCCGCGCGCGAAGAGCTTTTCGCGGTGCGCCGGGGTGATGCGCTCACCGGTGGGCATGAACTCTCCAAGCACCTTGCCGTCCTCGGAAAAGCCCGTTTGCTCGAAACGCATGATGGTGCCCATGGTGATGACGTCGCCCTGCATGCCCTGGACCTCGGCGATTTCCGTGATCTTGCGCGAGCCGTCGATATCGTAGCGGTTGACGAAGATGACGAAGTCGATAGCCGAGGCGATGAGCTCCATAATCTGCTCGCTTCGCATCTCGGTTCCGGTCTGTTGGATCATCGAGCGCAGGCGGGTCATGGCCTCGCGCGCGTTGGAGGAGTGGACGGTCGTGAGCGAGCCCTCGTGTCCCGTCATCATCGCCTGGATCATGTCGAAAGCCTCGCCGCCGCGGCACTCGCCGACGACGATTCGGTCGGGGCGTTCGCGCAGCGCGTGAATCACGAGCTGCCGGATGGTGATCTCGCCCTCGCCCTCGATGTTGGGTCGGCGAGCGGTCTTGCGCACGACATGGGGTTTCTGGAGGCGCAGCTCAGGCGCATCCTCGATCGTGACGATGCGCTGGTTGTCCGGGATGAAGGACGAGCAGGCGTTGAGGAGCGTCGTCTTGCCCGAGCCGGTGCCGCCTGCGATGACGACGTTCATTCGGCCGAGTACGATCGCCTCCATGAACTCGAGCATGCGCTGGTCGAAGGTGCCGAGTGCCATGAGGTCCTCTGGCTCCACGGCATCCGGTCGAAACTTACGGATGTTGAGAATGTTGTGATCGACGGCGATGCCCTTTGCGGTCGCCGCGACACGGGAGCCGTTGAATATCGCACCGGGGCGGTTCAGGATGCAGTCGCACAGCGGCTGCGCCTCGTCGCAACGGCGACCGTCGGCTGACGCTATGCGATTGATGATGAACTTGACGTGGTCGTCGTCTTCGAAGGCGACGGGGACCCTCTGAAGTAGTCCAGCACGCTCAACCCACACATCGTCCGGGGCGTTCACCATGATTTCGGAGATCGACGTATCAGGAAGCAGCTCCTCGATGGGGCCCAGGTAATATAGGTCGTTGAGTCCGGCCTGGATCACGGCATCAAAGGAGTCGTCGTCCAGACGCGACCCCTCGGGACTGGAATCTATAATCTCGGCAAGGAGGTCGCGAGCGCGCGAGTCGCGCTGCACATCGCTCTCGGAGGCATCGTTGGCGGCAGTCAGGATCCCCGTCGCCTGGCGGACGGCCTCGCGTTCGATGCCGAGCAGATCGCTATTCAGCATTTTGCGCCTCCCCCGTCTCGGGAAGGGCCACGAGTCGGATGCCGCTCGCGCTCGAAAGGGCGAGGGCCTGGTCCTCAGTTACCTCGATTGTGACGTTGGAGTAACCGTCTGACTTGGAGCCCGAGAGGTTGCCGTCCAGCGCCAGTACGCGAATGGAGTCGGCCACGCGCACGGTGCTCACGACCTGGCCGTCGTTCACGCTCGCGAGAACATCGACCTTGTCACCGACCGAGAGCAGCGGGGAAAGGCCCGTTGAGCTGTCGAGTGCGACGGTATAGGCAACGTGGCCCTCGGTTACGGCGGTGGTGATGGAAGCGGGTTTCTTCGAGCCCGATACGGAGGAGAGGGAAACTGCGGTCCCCAAGGTCTGCTGCGTCACGGACTGGCGGCCCGCCACATCGGATACCTTCTTCGCCGCGTCCTTGGGCGCAAACGCCGTGGGCACGCTTGCGACCGTAAGGTCTGCCGAAGTGAGGACTTCGCCGGGGGCGACATCGCGCGTGACGGTGACTACCTTGACGGTCGACTTCTCGAGACGCGCGAGCTCGCCCTGCGCCTGAGTCCATCGCCAGCCCGAGAAACCGACCGTCACGACTGCGACGGCGATCGCCACGCCGGCGACGGCGGCGAGCCTTCGGTCCTTACGCGTTCCCCCTGCTGCCGGCCCGCGCTGCCTGCGAGCGGTCGCGGCACCTGACGTCGACGTGGTCCTCTGGCCGCCCTGTGCGGGCGCGGGGGCCGCGGCGGGCATCTGCGTCGACGTGGTCGCCCCCATGGCGGCCTCCTGTGCCATTGCGCGCTCCAGCTCATGGCCGAGCGCCTGCTTGCGCCCGCGGAGCCGTTCGACGCTTCGCATGCGCCCGGAGTCGATGGCCGTGCGCATTTCCGACTCGACTTGGGCGATTTCTGCCCTTATTTCCTCCTGGGTCCGTTTTTTCATCTTTAAGATTCCTTCCTGGGACCTAGGAGTCCCTTAAACGCGAGCGGTGGAGAATGGTTCGCTTTCCAGTGCCAGGTGATACTGGCCGAACTTTCTCTGCCGCCGCACAAACCATCTCGAAAGCCTTTTTGGTCGAGCAGACCAGTCTCTGACGCATCGGGTCGCACATCGGGCCCGAGGGCTCTTCGGCCTGCCGTGCTATTCCGACATATAAAGAATCGCCCCGCGCGGCCGTCTGCGCAGGGCGATTTGGTGCCATTGGGTGACAATATGGCGCGCTGTAGCGTGTTGGCTGGCGGTTGCCGCCCGTCGATCAGGGAAGCATGTCCCTCACGGCCTTGGAGAGAATTTCGGGCGCATCGTCGAGTGAGCATGCCCCCGTTTTCGTCGAAACGCTACCTTCCTTGTCAATCGTGTACTCGCACCAGCCGTTACCGGTGTCGGCCGGCCGCCATACCGTCGTGGACGAATAGGGATGTAGGGTCCAGACGGCGTCCGAGCGCACCTTGAGCTCATCGACGCCGGCGAATCTCGCGAAAGACGACGGCCAGGTCCCCTCAAGGACCACATAGACGCCGGCGTAGCGATCGGCTGCCCCGCAAAGGCTTTCAGGGGCCTCTACGTAATAGACCGTGGCCTTTCCGGTGTAACCGTTGGCCTTGAGCATCTCGAGAACCTCGGAGCGGGCCTCATCCCCCGGGTTCTCGGCGTATTTGACGGCATTGGCCTCACCGAAGCAAGACTGCCTCGTGCTCTCGAGAAGCGACCCCTGCCATGTCCTATATGCGAGCGCTCCTCCCAGGTCTACGGCGAGCGCTATGAGGAGGGATAGGGGGATGAGCATCACGACGAAAAAGGATGTGAGCTGCGCGCGGGCTCCCCCTCCCCTGAGTGCGAGACGCTTCATCTAGATGACCTCCCAGTCGGAATAGCTGATGTAGGAACGCGTGATGTTTCGGACGGATTTCTTTCCGAATACGTTGTAGGGCGCCGGGTAGTCGTACGTGATTTCAGCTGACACCGTTACGGCCCTTTCCTCGGTCCTGAGGTTCTCGGTGCCCAAATCACCTGCGACGGCGTTTCCATGGCCGAGGTTCTCATCGGAATCGATGTTGACCGAGGCGTTCTTTACCGTGAGGTAGCTTGGGTCGATATCGGCCGATGCGCTTACGAGCTTCTTCACGAGCGTGTCGGCGTCCATGGAATCCCAGCCTGCGGGAAGCCGGTCCGCGAGATGTGCGAGGGAGTAATCAATTCTGGCACGCTGATAGCCCGTGAACCCGAAGCCCATGATGGCGAGGATGACGGTGAGCGCTATCGGGAATACGAATATGAATTCAGTGGAGATGAGTGCCTCGAGCGGCCTTCTGTTACGCACCATCACTTGACCTCCGATGAGATTGCCGTTGCCGAGGATGACTCGGGCTCAATTTCCGCAAGACCATCGAAGACGGCCAGGGTGAATACGCGGCGGCATGGAATCTGGACATTGACCGTGACGGACTTGCGCTCTATTGAAGAGTCCCTGGACTTGTCCCCAACCCTTAGCTTCACGTCTTTGGACGAAAGCGCGCCGCGCTCGATATCCACAGTGCAGCTGCCATCGAGACCGATAGCGCCCCTTACGTAGGATTCGACTTCAGAATCATTCTTATCGGGGTTCGCCGCGGCGTAGCGCGCCCCCTCGGATGCGGCCGCCGATGCGAGGGCCTTGCACCGGCTCAGGTTCGCGCAGTCCACGACGAGTGCGAGCATTGCGATCATGATGGGGAGTAGAAGGACGAGCTGGGTCACCATGACCGCCCTGAGTTCTGTTGGCCTTGACCTCATAGCAGATTACCTTTCAAGATTGCGATTAGCGTCGCCCCGACCAGACTTACCGACAGCACGGCGTTATAGGGGACGTTGTCTTTGAGGCGCGCACAGGCGGGAATGAACCTGATGGCAAGCTCAAGAGCGCACGCGCACAGAAGGTGGATAGTGAGAAACTCGAGGACCGTTCCGACGGACAGCACGGCCATGAGGGCGATGGCAAGTGTGAGATAGTCGCCGGCGTGCCAGGAGATGCCCCCGATACACTTCATGGCAAATGAAATCAACGCGAATACGGCGGCGCAGGGAACGGTGATTATCGCCCACGTATATGGTCCCCAGGGGGACGACACGGCGCCTGAGGCCGCAAAGAGGAGCAGCATGGGCACCGGTGCAATCCTGAATCTCATGTCCTCCTGCCCAAGCGCAACAGAGGTCGCCAGCAAGATTGCGTAGGGAACCGAGATGAGCGTTCCCACCCATGAGGCAAACAGGTAAGGGTAGACAAGGGCGATTTCTGAGGTCAAGGGAGGGTTATGGTGGCGGAGGTATGCTCCGGTGTCGCCAAGCATGGATAACTCCGCGCCGATACATCCTTTACTCCCCAGGGAAATGAGCGTCGAGGGGCTGACGCCGTAATTAACTGCCTCTCTGTTCACGGCGTCAATCCATTTGTCCCTATCGGCGTCACCGGGTCGTGCCTGGAGCATGGCCTTGTCCTCATGCTCCAGCGCGGCGTAGCGCCAACGCTGATAAAGATGGGAGGCGCACCAAAAGCCGCAGCCGACGGCTAATATGGTCGCCAATCTGACGCCAAAAGACACGGGAGCCTCCTCGATACAGGCATGGGAACTCATATTTAATTCTGTAGTCGTGTTTACTCAAAATAAGGCCTATTTGGTGCCACGTGGTGACAGGTATATATCGAAACGCAACCTATGCGGGTTGGACCGCACCATGGACACCTACAAAACTGCGGAGCCTCCGTCCTGAGGACGCCTGCGGACAGTTGGCGGCTCAATCGCGATGCGTATGGTGGATAGCCGATCGATAAGGGTGCATCCGAAGTAGCAGCTGTTTAGGAGCTAACGCATGGCAGATAAAATTGCCGTACGAAATACAGTACTTGCGAAACATCACCAGATAGCCAACGCCATACACCTGAGGAAAGATGCTGCTCGAGGCGCGGTGCCTACGAGGCCCGTTACAGTCGCACTGCTCGTCGCAACAGAATGAGTATCTGCTCGAAGCGCGGTCTCGGCGAAGTGCATCCCGTCATCTTCCTTTTCGGAAAAATGGTAAGCAGCTGCTCGAAGCGCGATGCCTATGAAGCTCATGTCGCTTTCCGTCAAGGGCGGGAGAAGACAAGAAACAAATTGAAGTGAGTTGCCTACGAAACCCATCGAGCAGACAAACCGCATTGATATGCAGCAAGTATCTACTCGAAGCGCTGTGCTATTGCCGCGTATGTGCTAAATAAGCTGGAGGCCGTTCCGGTAAGCGGCTGCTCGGAGTGCATTTCCTGCGAAGTATACCCCTCTCGAATTAAGGAGTCTCGGGCAAGCGGCTGCTCGAGGTGAGGTATCTATGAAGCGCATGATTCTGCAGACGCTAAAGTTGGGTATGGCGATGCTTGACGTGTCTTTTTCTCGGGGCCCACGAGCGCCTTCTGATTCTCTTGACAGCGGGAGGCGAGTGCTAAAAACGCGATACCTACGAAGCTCGCGGGTGAGAAGCGGGCCAATATGGAGGGGCAAGTAGCTGCTCGAAGCGCAGCACCTGCGAGTCAGTAACCATACCGTATAGACGGTGAATCCTGGCAAGCAACTGCTCGAAGCACAGTTCCTGCGAAGTATTAAGAGATTTAAGAAAAGTGGTTTCAGCGGTAAGTAACTGCCCGAAGCGCGGAACCTACGAAGCCCTCGCGCACTCCGGCGCTAATCAGCTCGAGGTAAGTTACTGCTAGAAGCGCGGTACCTCCGAAGCATATGGAGCGTTCCAATGGAACATAGCCCGGCAAGTAACTGCTCGAAGAGCGGTACCTGCGAAGCGCAAACCGAGCATCTTCCTGTTGGATACTTGGCAAGTAACTGCTCGAAGCTCGGTACCTGCGAAGCCCGAATACAAGCTCGCATTCACAGACTGCTGGCAAGTAACTGCTCGAAGCGCGGTACCTGCGAAGCATCGACTTCTATCAGAACGTCCTGGGCGTTGGCAAGTAACTGTTCGAAGTGCGGTACCTGTGAAGCCGGCACGTTCTTCTACGGACAGCAGAAGGAGGCGAGTAACTGCTCGAAGCGCGGTACCTGCGAAGCAGTGAGGACTAAATGGCGCACGTCGAGAAAGGCAAGTAACTGCTCGAAGCGCGGTACCTGCGAAGCCGATAGACGCGACGCTTTCATAACACTTACGGCAAGTAACTGCTCGAAGCGCGGTACCTGCGAAGCAGACGTGCTGGGACTCCGTTTGCAGCCGCCGGCAAGTAACTGCTCGAAGCGCGGTACCTGCGAAGCTTTTTATTTTTCTTTGTTTCTCTTTGTTAAGGCAAGTAACTGCTCGAAGCGCGGTACCTGCGAAGCCCTTGACCGGAGAGTATATGAGCCTGAAAAGGCAAGTAACTGCTCGAAGCGCGGTACCTGCGAAGCGGGGTTCCGCATGGTCGGCACCGCGACGAAGGCAAGTAACTGCTCGAAGCGCGGTACCTGCGAAGCAAACGTCGCTGCTGGTGCGTTGAACTCAAAGGCAAGTAACTGCTCGAAGCGCGGTACCTGCGAAGCTGATCCGTCGATGGGAAGCGCTCTCATCTCGGCAAGTAACTGCTCGAAGCGCGGTACCTGCGAAGCCAGCGGAGCGGTTGATTGCGTCGAGGTAGTGGCAAGTAACTGCTCGAAGCGCGGTACCTGCGAAGCCCGTGATGCGGTCGTTCCAATAGCGGATGCGGCAAGTAACTGCTCGAAGCGCGGTACCTGCGAAGCTGAGCATCCGCAAGAGGGCGCAAGAGTAGGGGCAAGTAACTGCTCGAAGCGCGGTACCTGCGAAGCCGTACTGGGGGTGATAAGCAACGGGAGCGAGGCAAGTAACTGCTCGAAGCGCGGTACCTGCGAAGCCCTCAAAGATGACCACCGGATGACCAGCGAGGCAAGTAACTGCTCGAAGCGCGGTACCTGCGAAGCAGAAGTACAAGGCATCCGGTGTCGGTCACAGGCAAGTAACTGCTCGAAGCGCGGTACCTGCGAAGCCGGAGAATCGGCATCGGCTGGCAAGCGCCGTTTAAGAGCAGCTACTGAAGCTGAAAAGTTGATTTAAAGGAAGAAAAGGTTCCGACGATTTTGGGAAACCATCCTCTTTCCGCCCGGAAACAGGATGGTTGTGTGAGTTCTGGAAAAACCTGACAGCTACCGGATCATCGGACAACCGGGCTGTCAAGCAATAAGCCTTATTTGAGATTTCAAGGTGCTCACACCAGTTTAACGGTTTAAGCGGTGCGGGAGAAGAGAACCCCGTCTCTGTCTATATGCCACACCGGAATCTCGGGATCGGTTGTGTTCACCTCCCGATATTCGAGGAACAGCAATTCCAGGCCCTCATGCCGCGCCTTTCGGGTTATCTCCAAAACATCAGCCGGATTGAGTTTGTCGATAAGGCCGATTACGGCAATTGACGGACTCAGACCCGTATCGCAAACGTAATCCATGAAAGAGAGGAATCTCCTGAGCAGGGTACTGCCCGGCTCACGGCGCGGTGTCAGCGAAAGCCATTTGGCGAAGGATTTGATATCCCGCTCCGTGTCCCCTATCGGATCCGTTCGAAGCGAAGCCCCCAACTCTGCAATCAGCTCGTCGACAAACATCCTGATCTCATTTGCCTTGGTCACCAGGGGCTCATAGGCCTCGACCTCGGCGGCCATCCTCGACGCGTAGGCGCCGACAAGCCTCCGGTCTTCGAATGGAAGCTCGATCAGGCTGTCGATAAGGAGGATGCCCTTCGGCTTGATCTTTCTCTCCCCGCGGTATAGGGCGATTCCAGGTTCCCCTTCCCCCAAAAGCGACGTGGCGCATCGCGATAGCCCGTCAAAATCATCGAAGGAAATGACCCCGAGCCCATCCGGTAAATCGATTGTCTCCCCTATCGTTTCAAGCTTGATGATCATAAGACGATAAAATCCTCTCCGGTAACAAGATGCCCCTCGTCTGACGGGCTTCCGCAAAGCGTGAGCATCGAGCAGAAGGAAATCTCGGACACCCTGAGCACCTGCACCAGCCCGGCTTCTGGAAGGTTGGCTTTGAGTCTCGCGATCGCGGCGTCGGCGTTCTTGGTGTCCACCGCCAGGCGGGTGTAGACGGAATTCTGCAGCCTCGTATAGCCGTCCCTGACAAGAAACTGCCTGAACCTTGAGTACTCGTGGCGGCCCTGCATATCGGCTACGGGGAGGTCATACATGACGATTATCCTCATGAACCTTATCCTCCCCCGCTCCTCATCAAGGCATTCCGGGCGTCGAGATCCCATCCGCATCGCCAGTCCCTTCCATTACCCGAAGGCACCCGTCGACCCATAGGTCAATGGCGTCCGACACCCGGTAGCTCCCATGGCCATAGGGGATCCTGTCGGCGAGCGTGGACGCAAGGAGCCTCTTCACGGACGGCGTGAGCTCGCAGGGACGCTCCAGCTCGACCTTCCGGTCGATCAGTGGCCTGAACGGCTCCATGAGGTCGCAGGCGAGGTTGTAGGGGTTTGTTTTGGAGTGATGGTGGATGCCGACTTGGTTGAGATAGCCCTTCGCCGCGATCCTGCACGCTGTATGCGAGAGCAGGATGGAATAACCATAGTCGAGGGCATTGTTGGTCGCGTCCGCGTGCGGTGCCCGGACGAAACCGGTACCGAACAGCGCCTGGAAATAGCGGCGGGCCCCGGCGGCCTCGCGCCCAGTCGAATCGTCCGCGCGGACCTCTCCCGCATAGGACGCGAGCAGCTCGGCCTCCTGTTCATGGCCCGATCCTTCGAGGACGGAGGCCTGGTTATCCAGCTTGCACTCGACGATCTTCTTCCACAGCATCTTGCGCGGCCAGGCGCCCCATGACATCTGCGCGAGGACTTTGGCATTCGTATCGATCGTTGCCGCAGTTAGCGGCATCAGGATTGATGCCGGCATATGCCGGCTATCGGTGAGGATGACGCTGCAGCCCCTTGCCGCGAGCTCATCGATCAGGTAGGTCGATATGAACGCGGCCTTCCCGTCGACAACGATGCAGTCGAGCTCGTCGGCACGTAACAGAACGGGGCGGGGGTCTCCGTCGCGGTGAACGGCGACCCATCCCGCCTCATAGCGCAGTTTCCGGGCGTTCTCTATGAAGAGCGTCTTACCCAAGGGTGGAAACCCTCTCGTGAAGGCCCGCCGCGGAGATGTCCACGATGGCGAAGCCCGCCTTGGGGTCGTTGATGATCTTATCGAAGGTCATCGAGAGCGTGCCCGCGAACGCGCTACCGCCGAGGGACCTCACGTCGGCGGTGCCCCTGATGCCGGATAGGAGCTCCACGACCTGGACCTCGGATTCCGCTACCGCTCGGACGGTCTTGGCGATATCGTCTGCTTCCGTATCGGCAAACACCTCCTCCGGCGTCTTCAGGTCACTCAGCTTGAGTACCTTAGAGACGCGGGGGAAGTTTGCCGGAGCGAGCTCGAGAAGGCGCGCCCACAGCCGGCATAGAACCTGGGCATCGGACTCGAGATCGCGCCTGGGGCTCGGCTGCTCGCCGTCGACCATGCGCTCGACGATCCTGAGCAGTCGGGTATCGGACGTATCGAGGGCGAGCTGGCGCACGGGGCCGGCAGTCTTCTGGCCCTTGATCCTGAAGCGCTCCCCGTATGCCTCGTACACGGTCTCCTTAAGGATCCTGTCGCGCACGACGCGGATGAACCTCTCGCCTGATTCGCGGCACAGCGAGCGCGCATAGAGCTCGGTTAGCGAATCGGTGGCCTTGGACGCGATGGACGTGGGCACTGGGGCGAACCTGAATAGGTTGCCCTTCTTGCCCTCGCTCTCGTAGATCATGAAGTAGGCGAACGTCTGGGCGGAGTAGCCGCCGAACAGGGCCGCGTCACGGTCTCCCTTCACGGGAATGAGCTTCGTCTTCGAGTCGCGCGGGGAGTAGACGGTCTGCTTCCAGAAGGCCCCGCCCTCCTCATAAGGGGCAAAAGTTACGCGTAGGTTCTTCCAGGAGCAGGCGCGGACGAGCCTCTCGCGCTCGAAATCGGAATCCCACAGCACCTCGGCCGTGTCATAGTCCACGAGGTCGCGGAAGAACCCGCCTGAGAAGAAGTCGAGTTCGGAGTCGGCACCGCCCCGGCGCTCCTGTGCCTCGATATCGCGCATGGTGCGCTCGTAGAAGGCTCTGTTGTTCGACCACATGGGCGCCCTCGTCTCGATGAACCTGCCGGTCGTGAGGGCGATCAGGGCATCGTGGGCGTGGTAGTAGCGGTTGGCCTTGCGGCTTCTCGGGATCCCTGCACGTCTCCTGACCGAACTGGCGACGCCGGCCTTCACCGGCACGACCCTGACGCCCGTGTACGTGGCCTCGAGGACCGCCGTGAGAAGCTTGCACTCCTGGCTCGTCTCGGTCAGCTGACGCCCGACGATCGATTTCAGCATCCTCTCCGAGATCTGCGTCCTCATGAGCGCGTTGAGTTTGCGCTCGGTCATGAGGCCCACGCGGCGCAGGTGCATCCAGAACGGCGCCATCTTCCTCTGGACGGGCTGGGGCACGAGGATGGACTCCTTCTTATCAAGGCTCTCGGCATACAAGACCAGTACCTTGTTGTCGAGTGATTCGTCCTTGCGCACCGATCTGGGAAGGATGCGGTCGACGCAGTAGTCGGCTGATGCGATGCGCGCGATATCGATGGGCCTGCCGGAGTAGAGGCTCTTTCCCGCCTGGCGGAAATAAAGGTACAGACGCTCGTTGATCTCCTTCTCGTCGAACATCCCCAGTTCGCGTAGGAGCCTGGCGGCATCCAGGTCGCGGCGCGCGTCCTCGTCAAGTGCCTTCAGAGCGGCCTCGATCTCCTGGGCGCGGCTTTGCGACCTCCTGCCCTTCAACTTGTTCGATGCGGTTCTCGTGACCTCGACGTAGACCTTGGCCGGGGCACAACCTGCCACCGAAGTCATATCCTCGATAACCTTCATGGCCTGCGAGACGCCGCGACGAAGCGCCGGGGACCCGGGCAGGGCGTCGATGCCGAGCTCGCCGACCTTTTCCAGCGCGGCTGCGTTGACCTCGTCGATCTTAGCGCGGAAGCCGAGCTCGGTATCGCTTAAGGCCTGCATCAGGTTCATGGACGTACCGCGGAACCTGCCGTAGGGCGCACCCTGCTCGAGAACGTCCATGATGCACATGTCGCCGCGCGCGGTATCGGCCCAAACGCCCGTCAGCAGCCGCCCGGAGAGCTGGCCCCAGCCCTTGAGGCGCTTCGCGCAAAAGGCGTCGATGGCTTCCTCGTCAAGGACGTCCCCGTATTCCTTGGCGATCTTGCGCTTCAGGATGGAGCGCTCCTCGAACACGGTATTCCAAAGGATGAGGTCCTCTGCCATGGACTTCTGGGCCGCAGTGAGTGTCTTCACGCCGAGAAGATTTGCCATCCAGGCCGATACGGACAGGCGCGACGTCATCCTCTTCGCGTCGGATACGCCCTTGACGTGCGGGTGTGCCATCGTGAAGTCGCGCGAGAGGATGTTCTCGATCCGGCTGAGGGTCATGGCCGACCCGTCCGATGCGGCCTCGACCACGGCCGCCCTCATCGCGGCATCGAGCGGAAGCCAGTCCTGGCCATCCTCGGTGTAGCGGATTCCCGCCAGCTCGTTCAGGAACCGGAAACGCTCGTAGATGAGGGAGTTCGCCGGGAGTACGTCCTCATCCACCAGATAGGTGCACTTGCCCGTCATGCGCCGGATGAAGGCCTCTGCGGCCGCATCGGTATCGATATGCTCCTCGTAGTTCCAGGGTGCGACAAAGGCGCGCTCATGGCCGGGAAGACGGCGCGACCACGCGAACCTCGCCTTGCCGTGGGCGTCCACGGGTGCGGCAGAGGAATCCAGCGGTCCGACGTAGTACGGGATCCTCGAGGTCAGCACCTTCAGGATATGCCGGCCAGCGTCCTTGAGCCAAGGGTAGAAGCTGCCCTGCTTGTCGATGATACGGCCCACGACCTCCGCATGGAGCTGGTAGGGAATCGCGCTGTTGTCAGTGGTGTGGATGCGGCGCAGGAACCTGTGCTCACCGAGCGCGGCTACCATATCGGCGTAGGCAGGGTCCTTTACGGCATCCGTGCCCTTGAAGAGCCTCTCGACCCTCTTCTTGAACTCCTCGTAGGGAATCAAGTTGAGGTCGTAGGCCGTATAGCCCATGTTCCTCTTGGCGCCGTCGTGCTTTTTCACGAGTACCTTGTCGTATCCTCTGCGGCCGGACCTTTTCGGGCCGCCGAAGAAGTCCCTATAGAGGGCGAGGCCGTCCTCATCGGGGCCGTCTGCGGAATCCGCGCGGACGATATATTTCAGCGCGAGGTCCTTCAGGGTGCGCAGCTGGCGCCCATACACCTCGTACTGGGCCACCTGGTTGTGCGAGAGGGTCTTGCCGGGCGCGAAGGAGAGAAGGCCCTGTAGACGCCATGCCGAGTAGAGTCCCCTCGCGGCCTCGATAGTCGGGGCGAGGCGGTCGGGGCAGTTGGCGAGGAACTCATCGAGTAAATCGGCATCGGACACGGAAACCTTGCCGATCTGCTCGCCCTCGAGTGCGAAGGCGTCCATGTTCGCCTTGTAGCCGGCTACGAGGTCGCCCAGCGCCTTTGCCTGCGCACGTGCGATCTTGGCGTCGATATCGTCGCCCGTCACCGACACGGCGCCCGATACGGCCTTCTGGAACTCACGGGCCGTCCAGGAGCCGCCCATATCGGCAAGCGCGCCGCCGTCGAGCTCGATAGCCTCGCCGCAGGCCTCCCCCAGGGCATCGAGCTCGCGCACGAGGGCCTCGACCTGAGCGGAGGGGTCTGAGTTCGCCGACGTCACGTCGTGGCCCTCCATGAGGAAATGGCCGCGTCGCACGACATGGTTGGCGACGGCCCAGAAGATAAGCCTTGGGTCGCGTGGGGTATCTGATTCCATGAGGTCGACGTCGAGGTGCGCGAGCGTGGGATAGCCGTCGAGAAGCCCCTGCCATGCGGCGGCGGGATCTGCCGCGATATCGTCGCGCATGAGCTTGTAGGACATCCTGCGCCTGACGAAGAAATCCGGATCCGTGGGCGTGATCGCCGGGGCGAAGATGCGCTCCATCTCGCGCTCCCTGCCGCGTGCGCGCTGGAGCCTGCGCCTGGCGGTGCGGGGCATACGGGCCTCGGAGGCGTGGAGCGCCTCCTTGAAGCAGCGTGCGCCCATCACGGGCTGGCCCTTATGGTAGAGGACCTCCCCGTACTCGTCTGTGGCCACGAACCCGACGCTCGTGCCGTCGAGGTCGATTCCGGCATACCACGGACCGTTGATATTTTTAAGTTTCCTGGCCATGAGTTCTCCTGTGTGATATAAAGGAATTGTGAGTTGCTGCTCGAAGCGCAGTACCTAAGTCGAAATACGGCTTAAAAGCCACAAACTGCCTTAACAGGCCGCCCCGTATGGGGCTTTTTCTTTATTCCGACATTCCATAGGCATCTAGAGCAGGTGCTCCATGACGGTACCGGTCGAGTCGGTGCGGAAGCGGATGCTGCCCACCGTGTTCTCGTGGATCATGTCGCCGGTCGCCACATCCACGTAGACGGCATCGCTGAGACCGCGCGACACCTCCATCTCGGTGGCGCCGGTCTCGGAGTCGATGCGGAGCTTCCCGACCTGGTTGCGCACGTGCATCCGGCCCCTGGAGTCCAGGCAGCGCTCGACCGTGCCGCTGCCGGCCTCGGTCAGGTGCACGCTATTCATTTGGAAACTGTTCACAGTTACCCCTCCCCCTCTGCAAGAAGGCATGAGGCCGGGCCTTTCCCGGCATTGGAGGGTTTTATCCAATTATAGACTGACGTCGGGACGTTCCCGATAACGATTCCGGTTGTCGCGGGAAAGCCAGGTTCCGGGCATCTCGACTTCCAGCCGAATGGGCAAAGGGCCTTTCCGTAGCGAAGGGGATAGCCGAAAAGAAACCCCGTCCCAGGCTGAATCTGGGACGGGGCCAAAAAGGGGAAGGTAAATCGAGCTCTATTACGGGAGCGTGTAGCCGTTGGTGCCGATCTTGCCGACGACATTGGTCGCCATCGTGATGACATCGCGGAGCTTGCCGGAATAAATCGAAAGCACGGAGACAAGTGCGAGGGCAAGCAGGCCGATGAGGATGATCGTCTCGGTGGAGAGCACGGCACCGAACTTCTCGTCAGCTGCACGACGGACATTGTAGGTCTTGGCCATGAGGTACATGGCCATGGCGTTCATGGTTCCAGAATCCATGATGCACTCCTTTCGGTTGGGGGTTCGAGTCTTCAGCCCCCGTCGACACGATGGGATGGACCTCCACCCCCAAATAAGATTTTGCCCCGCGAAATGCATCAACAGAAAGTAATTTGGTGCCAAGGGGTGACAAATGGTGAAATGGAAAACGCAGATAGACCACTACGTACGCGGCCGTACAACATATGTTCGACAAGATTTAATGACCTCCTGGTCGCAGGCGCCACAAAAGGCCTATCCGGTGCTGTGATAGAGTCGGGGCAGCTAACGGCGAGGTCACCAACTAGTGAGAGGAACGGCTTATGGCATGCGTGCGTGTAACCGGATCGGCCGACGAGATCGAGCTTCTTGCGCGCTCGTTCAGAAAGAATCCGGTGCTTCGCCGCCGGCTCGACGGCATGATGACGGGTTATTTCGAGGCGCGGGCCCCGAAGGTTGTCTGCCTGGACCTCGGAACGACGGGGCCCAACCCCGTTGAAGATGAGATCGTGGCCATCGCGATCGTGGACTGGGCGGGAAATGCGGTCCATGAGGGGAAATACAGGCCAAGTCGCATGGAGTTGTGGCGGGCGGCATCTGAGGTCAACGGGGTGGCCCCCGACAACCAGATAGACCTCCCCTTCTTTTTCGACGACCAGGTAAAGGTCAGGGAGATCATCTGGGGCGCAGACGAGGTTATCGTCTACAACGCCCAACTCGTTATGAGGTTCCTGGAACACAACGACGCTGTGTCCGCCTCAGGTGCCAGGGTCACAGATACGATGTATGAATATTGTCTATGGCTCGGGGAGACGAATCGTAACTACAATCGCCTCGCACACATTGAACTGACTGATGTGGCCGATCATATCGGCTACGACCGGCCGGACGGTAGGAGCGCAAGCCTAGCCAATGCCCTCGCCTGCCTCGCCGTCCAAAAATGGATCGAGCGGCAGCGGCGTGAAGAACAGTAGGCTCTCAGGATATCGGGGCAGCACGACACGCCATCGAGTTTGGCGCATTGATGATTCCGTGGATGATTGTTTCGATTTTGTGACACGGGATGATTCCACCGAGCGGCAAGACGCTCAGGGAACTCGGCTTGGAGAGGTGATTAACATGAACGTTAACGATTTTATGGCGAAGCACGGTATCACCGATGCCGACCTCGAGCGCATGGCCGCCCCCTATGAAGATGGCAGCATTGAGCTCGAGCCAGACGGCAAAGTATTTATCGGCTCGCATCTCGATACAGTCGGCACTCGCCGCGCGACGGTGGTTAACGATGAGAAGGATATTTAGAGGGTTGTACTGATAACAAAATAGAGGGCGGGACACGGCAATGGTGCCCCGCCCTCTATATCTTTGTTGCAAACACGCTACTCCTCGTATTTGTTTCCCTTCCCACAGTTGCAGTCCTCGCAGAGTGTCTGCAGGTTGCTCATTACGGACTTTCCCCCGCGTGAGACGGGCTTGATATGGTCGACGTGGAGCTTCACCCCGTCCTCGCGGCCACGTCCGCACTTGACGCACCTGAAGCCGTCTCGACGCAGCACGTCATAACGCATCGCACGCGTGACCTTCGCGTGTTCCTCGTCGTTGGCCATACGCCGGTCCTGGTACTCGAGGCGACGCTTCTCTCGTTCTTTCTTCTTCTTGGACTTGCGATGCTCCTTTATGAACATCGTCAGAAGCGTCTCTGCCGCCCAAAGCACGATGGCAATCTGAATAAGCGGCATGAGCGACTAGAATATCTGGGTATAGACATCGGATGTATCCATAGCGTTCCCTTCCGTTGAAAACAGACTCTTCAAGCATAAAATCCCGCAAATGCCGCCGCTCCCCCACTTGGTGCCATGAGGTGCCACTCGTCTTGGAACACTTGTTCATAGCCGCCCGTCCCACAGCCTCCGAAACGATGATTGGAACATCGAAAGATCGGACGGAGGGAGAGATATGGCCGAGGAGCTTGACCCGAGCATGCTTCCGAATTGGCTGAGGGACATGGATGACGGCCCGTCGGTGAGGCCCGGTGCGGAGGAAGGCGTCCGCTATGGCCTCACATGGTGCGGCAGCTTCACGGTCCACGGCCTCGGATTCCAGGCGATGAACGGGACGACGACCGATTTCGCGATGGCTTGGCCCATCGGTAACGGGGCCTGGCAGGTATTGCAGGACGCCTACGACATCTATGACCCCATCGCCGGGCAGGACGGCTATATCGAGACTGATGACCTCAACGACATCATGCGCGAGAACGGGTTCCGCTCCCTCAACTCATTCACCGCCGCAGTGGGCGAGGGATGGCGCGAGAGCCTTACGTGCGCCGTCGCCGCCAGATGGTGCCGTGAGCGCTACTCGGTCCCACTGACCTTTACCGATGGTCCCTCGGCACTGTCCAGGCTCGTCTCCTGCGCCACCGCGTTCGACCCGTATTCGGACAGGGCACTCGTTGCCACCGCAATCGAGCAGGAGATGGTACGCCAGGAAAACGCCTACAACATGGCCGCATACGCCAACGCACGCGAGCTCAAGAGCACGCAGCTTCGCTCTGACGCGGTCGTTCCAGGGAAATCGGTTGGCCATGGAGTGGGAATGGCGGCGGCGGGAGGCCTGCGGCGCAAGCAAGACCCGAGAGCAAGCGGCCATGGGGCCAAGTTCGGGCATTAGCGACGGAAAGGGCAGATTGCGATGTATGAGAGAGTTTGGGAAGGCACGGAGCGGGGACTGGACGGGGCTGAGTGGGACCTCACCCTCGACTTCGATCAGGATACGGGCCTGTTTCAAGTCGGCGGCGCGATGGATGGCGAGCCGGGCGCGTTCGTCAACGCCCGCTATTCGATCGACCCGGACCGTCTGCTCAGGGGACACTTCCATGAGGGCACCCGAAACAAGACGGTGCCCGGCACGGCCGCGCTCAAGGAGAATCTTGCGAAACTTGACCAGAAGGCAGAAGTAGACAAGTCGCTGAAAAAAGAAGGTCGTGGTTGGCATGTATGAGAGGGTGTGGAGCGGGGAACTGCATTACCCCGACGAAGCCAAATGGGACCTTGCACTCGATTTCGATCAGGAAACCGGGCTGTTCCGGTGTAGCGGCTCATTGAACGGAGGGGCTATCGAGGCCCATGAGTGCGCAGATCCCGTAATCGCCGGGTACATGGAGAAACCGGGTGATCAAATAGTACTGGACTCCAGATGGATGCCGCTTATCCCGGCCGCCCCTCTGGAGATGCAGGGCCGATTCACCCCCTTCTCGTCCCCCGACCAGATAGTCTCGGGTACATGGCGTACCCCCAGGGATTGGCCGGAGGCACGAAAGGCGGCGACGGTGGGAGACCTCGAAACCAGGATGCTCTGCATCGTGTCGACCGACGACGAAGTCAAATCCTACCGGATGGCCGCCAGGGAATGCTCGAGGCTTCTGAACGGTATGTTCGGAGAGCCGTCCAAATGACCACGGAGCGCCGTCGATGCCCTGCTGGACTACCCCCGAGGAACCATGCCCGGAAATGAATACCATGACGCGGGGCTCGACGGGCACATGCTCCCTCCGGAGTTCTCCGCGGCCGTCATCCGCAAGGGAAGCGCATTGAAGAGCACGCTCCTGGGCTATCGCGACGCCGTGTACGCCCTCTTCGAGAGAGCCACGTCTGAAAGTCTGTTTGTAGAGCCGGACTGGCAGAACAGATGCTTCGGCGTCATTCCCAGTGTCGATGTGGCTCAGTTCATCCGCGAGCTGTCCGAAGAGGACACCGTGACCCTATCGCTTGCCGCCAACTTCGACTCATTCGGGAAAAGTACCGTGGACCTGGGTGACGTGCAGCTCACCCTGAAGTCAGCCAACTGGTATAGGAACCAGCTCGGAGTCCTAAAGGTCTGGGACAGCTCTTTCGATGGCCAAGCCTTGGGAAAACTCCCCCTCGAGGAGCTTCACGACTATATCGAAAACTGCCTTAATGGCCTTTTCTATGAGAAATGGGAGGGCGTGTTTCTCGATGGGGAATACGGTGTCGACATAGACGACAAGGCGGACAGGGTCCTCATCTCCGCGGAGCTGGTCGGTAAGCATGACAACGTTGGCGAACACGGTATAGCTCACGGGGAGTGCTCATGGAGGACCGTCTCATGGTCTAAGGCCGAGCACGTCTACCACGTCGAGCTGTACCGGGCTCGGAAGCATCTCAATGGGGCCCTCATGAGCTCCGAGCAGGGCGAGAGGCAAATGGATGCCACCTTCGCATCGTTCCCATCGGAATACATGCCGGATATGCGCACCATGCCGATAATGATGACGGGCGAGACGAGGGCGTTCGTCAACGCCCGCTATGCGATCGACCCCGACCGCTTGCTTAGGGGACACGATCGCAAGGACGCTCAAAGTAAGACAGTGCCCGGCACTGCCGCGCTCAAGGAGAATCTTGCGAAACTTGACCAGAAGGCAAAAGTAAATCAGTTATCGAAAAAAGAAAGTCGCGGTTGGCATGTTTGAGAAGGTATGGAGCGGAGAGATCGAGGGCTGCAAGATCTCCCTTGGGTTCAATGAGACACGCGGTCTGTTCAGATACACCGCGAAAAAGGATGGCGTGCTCATAAGCGACCGCCTTTGCGCCGACCCGGTCGACGCCGGCCTCATGGATGGCCCCGGTATCATGTCTAATTTTACGACGCCCTTCGTCCCCAGCACTTCGGAAATCCGATTCGAGGGCCGTTTCGCGCCCTTCCATACGCCCGAGGAAATCGTGGGCGGAACCTGGCTCTCCCCCGCCGACTGGCCGCAAGACCGCAAACGGGCGGCGGTCGAGGAGATAGCCTGCCGCATGGAGCGGGTCGGGAGGTGCACTTCGGGCAAAATTACGCTTGACGAGACATACTTAACCTTCGGTCTCATCGACTGCTCGAAGCGCCTGAACGCCATGTTCGGAGGTCCCGACAACTGGCCGGAACGGGCATTTGAGCTCCTGTTCACCTCTACCGGATATAAGTGGCGTACGCTACACAAGAGATTCTCCTACAACGACTCGTTAGGGTTTGGCCTTCCGAGCGATATTGCCCCGGAAGTCGTCGAACAGATCTGCAGGACTGCGACGATGCGGGGGCCGATGCTCGACTATCAGAGCGCCGTCCTCACCCTATGTAGACAATCGGATATCGAACACGGGGGCAACGCCAAGTCGTTTGAGGTCCTGCCCTTCGTTAACGCCGCCGAGTTTATTGACGAGATCCGGCAGTCAGACAGGATAACCGTCGACCTATATGCCGACTTCAATGGCGTCGAGGTGCCAATGATGCACCTGGGCAAGACGGCTGTTTCCCTTGACAGCTTGGATGCCGAGAAGATAAGGCTGGATCTGGACAGGGCTAGCGAGAAGCACAAATACTATTGGTCGATGAGGGGCGAGGACCCCTCATCCAAGCTGAACTTATCATTCTCCACTTTCGAGTTGACTGAGTTGGTCGCGGCCATCAAGTCATGTGCCGACTGGAGCCTGTTCTTCAACCATCAGGTCCACTTCCCGAGCCTCGGCTATGACCTTGACGCAAACGGCGATTCCGATCGCATCCTCCTTGCCTGCGGCATGAGTGAGTGGCGCTCTGACGACGCCCAGGAATGGATGGCCGTCTCCCTTTCCAAATCAGACCGCCTCTACCATATCGAGCGTATCGACGCATGGGATTCCTACGAGGGGCCCGAATTCGAGGTCACGGAATCGAGTGCCACGAAAACCTACCCGAGCGACCTCATCGACCAGATCGCGGTTGACCATAACGAGTTCAGGGAGACGGATGGCGTCCCGCCCTTCATTAACTCCCGCCACATGGCCCGTCACATCGCTCTGCTCGAGTATCCGGAAGCCTATTTGCCGCCAAAGCAGAAGACCCCAGAGAAAACGCCGGGTACCGCGGCATTGAAGGAGGGACTCGCGAAGCTCGAGAAGAAGGCTGAAACAAAAAAGACGCCCAGCCACGACAAGCGGCCGGGCTACTTCACCTATTGATCGAAAAACCGGGGGAGCCGAACGCGATGCTCCCTCGGTTCCACTTCCCCGCGGGCCACTGTCCGCAGAATCAGCCATCAAAGCCGGTGCCCTTTGAATCCTTTCGTGCCCACATTGGCCGGTGCCCCCTATTTCGAGCTGACGACGCCGTCGGCTTGAGCCAAAGACCACCTGATGTACAGGACGGTATCGCGCTTAGCCGTAATCGAGCCGGTCGATTCGCCCTGCTGGCTCGCTGAAGTCAGCCAGCACATCGGGACATACCGGCGCCAGGTGCCGTCGGATGTCTTCCGGTAGACGTCTTCGGGTTTTGCCGGGGCGACGCGCTCGCCCCAGTAGACGGCCTTGTGGGCGCGCCCGTCGTCGCCGATGGCCGGCAGCGCGATCCCCCCGAGGGAATGGGACTCACGTCCCTTGCCGTAATCGGGGAGTTCTAGGGCACCAGCAACCTCCGGGGCGCCGTCGCTCGCGGCGGTGCGGTACACGGCCCCCTCCTCGGGATGAAGCGAGCCTTCCGCATATTCGATCCTGACCGTGCAGCGATTGCGGCCGTAAAGGTGGAGTTCCTCGCCTGCCTTGAGCTCCGATCCCCCATAGGGCCTCGTCAGCCCCGTATCGGAAAACCAGCCCGTAAAGCCCGTGCTCTGCTCCTCGCCGAAATGGTCATTCAGGTTGCATCGGGTTTTCAGCGCGGCCGCGGTGGCCTCCGCGCTGGCCGCGTGGTGGCCGGGTTTGGCCGTTTCCGTGAAGACGACCGATTCGTCATCCACTCCGTCGGCGTGATAGACGACCTTTACCCCTGCGATATGGATGGGCCCGGCGCTTACGAATCCATGGAACCGGTGAACGAGCGGTGAGTCATGGTTGGCCCCCTTGCGCAGTTCAGTCGGAAATGCCTGCATGACGACACAGGAGAGATAGCGGTCCTGCATATCGGCGAATTCGTCTTCCGTGATGTTTAGAGTCCCACCGTCACGCGAGAAATCCCGCAATACCACGGCTCCTTCCGGTTTTGGGATCAAATCGACTTGGACGCACCTCAGGTCATTCGATGCGGTGAGGTCGCCTACCCCATCAACTGTCGGCGCATCGAGTCCCGTTCCCGAAACGTAGCCCGCCGTCCAGCCGACGTTCGAGTTGAACGCCCTTACCTCGAGGTCGAAATGCAGCGAGACGTCACCGGTGAGCCAGACCTTGATGGCGCTCCAGCGCAGGGACCTCCCTCCCTCGCCCACTGGCTCCCCGTCGGCCGCGGCATCGCTCCACCCGCCGCCCTTGGCGAGCATGCTGTAGCGGATCGATCCTTGCCATGGCGAGCCCTCGAGGCGAAGCGAGAGCGCCTCTATGCACATCAGCTCGGACATATTCATGCCGACATGGCGGTATGCGGCGCATTCGGGCATGTCGCCGAAGTTCGACAGGTGGCATGTTCCGATAATGGAGGCGCCTGAGCAGCCGTCGGGCACCTCGTCGGTTTCCGATTGGTACCAGCGATAGGAGAAGTGGGTCGGGGCATTGCCCCCGTTGCCCTTTTTGACATCCGACCAGTTCCTGCACGGGCTACATGTGAGAAGCGGGTCCGAGCAGGCCACGGGCTCCACGCGAGTCAGCTCGGGCTTGCCGTCGTTCAGCGTGAGCGAGCCTGTGAACTGCACCTCCTTCACGACCCATGCCGAAGCGCGGTCGCCCGCCACCCCATCCTTGTAGCCGCTATGGAAGAGGTTTAGCTTCGAAGGCTTCGCGACGGTCGCATTCGGCCTATTCACGCATAGGCCCGAGGCATCGCTTATGATGGCCATCGCGCCGTCGCCGTACAGGGCACCCCCCTCGGAAAACCTCTTCGTTACCCACCATGCGCTGGCCCTCGATTGGACGCCCGCGCTGTTAATTTGAAAGGGCTGGGTGCAGTTGGTATGGCTGAATTCCTTTCCGTCCCATGGCCCGCCCCATGAGGCATTCACGGCTCGGGACCCATCGGCCACATGCGCGGGGCGCATCGTCGTGAGAAAGCCCGGGACTGGTCCCCAGTCGGATTGATAGGTGTCATCGCGGACCTTGGTGAATTCGGTGAGGAACAGCTGGTTGAAATTACCGCCATATGCCTGCTGATAGATATCCGTCGCATCGGTAATCGAGGCGTCACGTACGTCCCAGTTGAGCGTGTCGTCGTCCGCGGCGTGGATGCGGCACACGATGCCCTGGATATCCTCCGTCGTGAGGTAGGTATGCTCCACGGTGGATGATATCCATCCCGTCTGGGAGTGCAGGGCGTCGACGTTCTCGTCATGTGAGACGCCCTCGACGTAGATGTTGAAGATGTTCAGGTCCGCGGCCCACCTATGGGTCACGTCTCTCGATGTCCGCCTGTACCACTTTCCCGTGTCATGGTACTGGTAGTGCTTCCATCCGGTATCGTGTCGGCCGGTGCCGACCCCAAGCTCCTCGTTGGTAAGGTTGCCATCGAAGGTGACGATATTGTTCTCCTGCTCGTCCTCCTTGATTGCTCCGAGGTTGTCATGCTCCCACGCGAACCATAGGCGGTGGCCCCTGGGGTTGTAGTTGTCGTCCCCGCAGGCGGTCAACGGGTAGAAGGAGAGGTGGAACCACAGCTCGTTCTCGTAGTCGCATTCAACCTGGAGGTTCAGGGCGTAACGAAGGATCTGGACGTAGGCGTAGCGGAAGGCGTACCACTCTGTCCATCCGTTTGCCCAGCCCATGCATTGGTTTATGGGGTTCGACCTGCCCCTACAGCAGTTGATCTTGCCGTTGCGCATCCCATAGGCGTCCCAGGCGCCCTGCCCGATCGCGGCATTCTGTCCCCAATAGTCCCACCCGAGCGCCGTGTCGGCACCGAGCAGGCCGAGTCCTGCCGCGACCGCCAGGGCCGCGAACAGCCCTCGTCTCGTAATGGGGGTATCCCCTAAGGATGAGCCTTCGCTCTTCCCCTCATCGTGCCTGTCGAACCTCATCTACGCACACCTCCCGTCAGGGACATGCGCGGGCTCGGGAAGGAGGCCGCACCTCCGTCCCGAGCCGTCGTTAGTTCTTTGCCGTGGCGACGCCGTCCGACTCCGCATACGCCCACAGGGCGTAGACGGTCGTGTCGCGTTCCATCTTGATTGTCGAGAGAGGCGTCCCCCCCCCGCCCTATCGGGCATGTAGCCCTTGAAGACGAGGCGTCGCCAAGTTCCGTCCTCGCGCTTGGCGAAGACGTCCTCGTAGCCGGCGAACGTCACGGACTCGCCGCGGTAAAAGGCGGTATGCCCCACGCCGCCATCGCCGATTGCCGGCAGGTCGATCTTATCGAGCCTGTGCCTCTCGGCAAGACCGGTGAAATCGGGCAGCCCGAGCGCACCGTCAACCGCATCCGCGCCATCGCTCGGCTTTCTGCGGTAGACGGTCCCGGCGTCGGGCTCAACCGATCCTTCCGCGTACTCGATGCGCAGCGTGCAGCGGTTGCGCCCGTATAGCTTCAGTGCGCCCTTCCTGGGAATCTCGAGGGAGCCGGCTGGATCGCGCAGGGCGGCGTCCTTGAACCAGCCCGTGAATCCGGTGGCCGCGTCCTCGCCGTAGTGTGCATAGAGGTTGCAGGGGTTTTTCCCGGCAGCCTCCAGCGCGGCCACGATGGGCGCGTATCGATCGCCGGGATGGACATTCTTATCGACATATACGCGATGACCGTCATCGATGCCGTCCGCATAGTACTCGACGCTTGCCGACTCGATGAGGCAGGGCTTGGATATGACGGTGCCGCGATAGCGGTCCGTCCATATGCGATCGGTGTTCCTCGAAGGAAGGCGAAGGGCCAACATGGCGGCTGCGTATAGGCACCCGGAACCGAACTCCTCGGTCACCTCGACGTTCTCCTCGGCGCTGAACTCCCGCACCACCCGCGCGCCCGTCGGCTTGCGGATAAGGTGGACGTTCATGCCCGAGATCTTGGTATCGGAGCTCCCGTCCGGCTCGGGACCGCATGCCGGTGCCGTCTCGAGCGTCAAGGGCTCGTCTTTTGAGTTGTGGACGTACACCGGGTCGCTCCACGCGCAGGTGCCGCCGAGCAGCTTGGTCCTGACCACGAGGTCGTACTCATCTGCGATGTCCCCGGTCAGCCACACCTTAACGCGGCTGATTATCTCGGTATCATAGTCCCCATTCGAGCACACCTTGGACCCGTCGGCGCCCTCATCCCATTCGCCGCCGGTGAAGCGCTGTGCCGCATAGTGAATCGATCCCTTGAATTTCGAATCCTGAAGACGCATCTCGAGGCTGAAGATGGAATGTCCCCCATGGGGCCAACCGATATGGCGGTGCGAGTAGGCCTCGGTCTGCTGGCCTCCCCATGTCGCGACTCGGCAGGATGCCATGATCGCGGCGTCATCGCTTGCGACCGCCTCCTCCGAGTCCGTCATGTACAGACGGAAAATCGGGTAGACGGGCAGCTCGCTCTCGTTTTTTGCCCCCAGGACATATCCCGCCGGCTTGATGCTCTTAGATTCGTCCTTGAACTTGTTGTGCCACCCCAGAATCTTCAGGCTGTCGCCGACCTGGGCCTCGTCCTTGGATAGCCCGACGTCGCCGTGGCAGACGACCTCCTCGAGATCCCATTGGGCGTTTACCTGGGTCGCCCAGAGTCCCGGGCACGCCGGATTGGACACGGCTACGCAGGTGCTGCTGTCGTCCTTGGTAACCCCCCAGGTGTCGAGCCTCTGCCCGTCCGCATCGGAGGTGATGAACCAGCATTTGTGGTCCGTCTCGTTCGTGACCGCGGGCTCATGGTGGACCCACCAGGAATTTGTGAGGTTGGTCGATTCTGGGTTACGCCAGATTTTTGCGTAACCCCGCTCCATGGTGGGAGAGGTGTGTCCATAGTTATCCAAGCCTCGATCGAGACCGGGGCCGATCATGTTCGCGATGCAGAAGGTGAAGCATCCCAGGCCATCGGATTTATTCGGCCAGAACATCCAGTTCTGATTGACCCCGTCATAGTCATGGTAGAGGCAGGTCGACCGACCGTTCTCGTAGCGAGCGACGGGGACATTGTTCTCGTAATATCCCTGGACGAGGTCGACCCTCAGGTTCGGTGCGGTGACGGGGATGATCTTGAAGATGCCGCCCATGAGCGACAGGTCGTTTTCGATATATATCTTATCGGTCTGGACGGACATGTCCCTATCTTTCGGGGCATTCTGCGAGGAGACGATGGCAGATGAGGGCCTGACGTTGTTCTTCCAGCAATTGAAGATATCGATATGCGCATAGACGTTGTGGCCGGTCTTTGCCTGCCTGCGTCTCAGGAATGTCGACCATCCGGGACCCTCATAGAACCCGTGGTAGAGCCATCCGTAGGCATTCACATGGCGGTCCTCGCCCTCGGAGCCGTCGTTGATGAGGTTGCCGACGAAGTTGCCGACCGGCACGCCGTCGATATAGCAGGTGCCCTTGTTGTCATCGCCGTCATCGCGTCCGAGCCAATATCCCTTCCAGGGATTGGTCGCGCAGTAGGAGGTGCAGTAGTAGAACGGACGGAAAACGATGTGGTCATAGAGCTCGTCGGACCAATCGCACTCGAATACCATCGCGAAGGCGTAGCCAAGTCGGTGGCTGTAGTCATTGTAGATATTCCAGAGGTCCCAGTTGTTCGCATAGCCGAACCAGCGATCGTTGACGCCACGGGTCCGATCCGGATGCGTCAGGTCACCGCTCTCCTTGCTGGGTCCGATATAGCCTGCTCCGGGCCCGAAGTCGACGGCGGCATATGCGAGCGCATCGCTCGCGCCCATCAGGCCGAGGCCGGCGGCGATGGCGAGGGCCGCGAGGAAACCGCGACGCGAGACCGGCGTGAATAAGCCTGTATCAGATTTACCGTCATTGAGCAGTGCGGCATCCCCGGCCAGTCGGGCATCAGTTGCCTTTTCCCCATTAGCCCCTTTTTTCCAGGAACCCATCTCAGTACTCCCTCGATTTGACGGCGGATAGGCCGCAGCAGGCCAGAACGGCCAAATAGACCCCCGCATGGCACAGGTCGAGCCTCAGCACGGCGAGTGCGCAGGCCGCAAGGCCGAACACGGCGGTGAGCGCGTAGAATCGCCAGTCATCGACCTTGCGCGCTATGAGTGTGAAGATGAATATGGCCACGGGGATCCAGATGCCCTCGATGGAGCCCCGCGTCAAATAGAAAAGGACGGCTCGCCCTCCCATCGTGGGTGCGATGTTGACGATGATGGAGTATGCGGAGAAGGCGCAGGAAGGCAGAAGGGTCGCCGAAGACACCAGCGCCGAGAGGGAAAGCTCCTCCTCATCCGGCCCCATAAGAGAAAGGTTATCCAACACTCGATATCCTCCAAGGAACTACGGTTGCCATCAGTTGCACGGGGTCTTGTGGCGACCAGCCCGCCACAAGCCCATGGTCGCCTGTGGGCATTCGACCCCATCAAAAGCGTAAATCGACAACCCGCATAGTGCCGGGTGGTTTGGTGCCATTGGGTGACAGGATCGATCATGGGCGACTGCAATCCTGAGGTAAAATGTAGTAAGGAATCGGTGCGTCTATCGGAGTATGCAGAAAAATGTTGAACAAATTATTTAATTTGCTGGCTAGGGCAAATAAAGATAGGAAACCCGCCGATAGTCCACATGCGAATAGGCCCCTGAGCCCGGAGCTGCAGCGGCATTTTGTCCAGAGCTATATCGATCAGGTCGGGTTCGAGCGCGAGAACTCCATCCCGAACGGCGTGTATGAGACGTCGATCGTCTCTTTCGTGTTCAACCATGAGCGGATCGAGGGCAGCTCGCTCACAGAATGGCAGACGAGGACGATTTTCGAAACGAGGGACACCGTTCTCGCGGACTCTACCACCCCGGGAAATGTCCGCGAGACAGCAAACCACACGAAAATGTTCGATTTCCTTTTCGATTCGTTGGATAGGGAGCTCACTCCCGAACTCATAAAGGAGATCCACCTGCAACTCATGGACGGAGTGATGGACGTACCCGGCCAATGGAAGGTCTTGGGGAACGGAGTGGGAAGCGTCATCACGGCGCGACCGGAGGAGGTCCCCGCGCTGATCGACCGCCTTGTCTCCGAATACAACAAGTATCAGCCATCCCTGGAGAATATCGTCAGGTTCCACGTGCGGTTCGAGACGATCCACCCCTTCCCGGACGGCAACGGCAGGGTCGGAAGGGCAATTGCCTTCAGAGAGTGCCTACGCGCCGGGCTCGTTCCGTTTATCGTGACGGACGTCTCAAAGGATGCCTACTACGACTCTCTAGATGAGTTCAGGGCGGGAAAAGCCGTCCCACTTCTGACTTACGCTGCGGATATGCAGGTTGATTTCGCTTCCACGGTAGCGCCGATTCTTACCGACCGGTCGCTTTCGGACGACCTTCTTGGTGAGCTTGGAGTAGAGAGACCGAATTTCGATGAGGATGCCGGCTTCGTCGGTCCATCCACGAAATCCCTGAAATCCAATCTTGCCACCGCTAATAAGAACAGAACTACAACCAGTTCTGAAAATAAGACTGTCCGCACTCGTCGGATCTAGCTTCAGACGTTCGTCGGGCCGCTCTTATCGAGCGGCCCTTTACTATGCGTTAATGAGCGCCCGTCGCAGTGTTTACGCTATACAAACGCCTATATCTCCACCCTGTTAACCCATGCCTTGGTTCCAGAAGAATTCTTCAATCCTGTGGCTCGTCTTAGCAGTCGACAAAGCGGACGGGGACGTCCATGGGCAACGAATCACGCGTCGTGACCTTGATCGATCCGAAACTCGTACCCAGCACCTTTCTATGGGCGATGTCGGCGGGCATACGAAAATAGTCCTCACAGTCGATATGTACGGTGCAGGTGGGCCACCCGCCGCATGTGACGACGACCAGCTCCCCCACCGCAGTAGCGCTCTCGAGAAATTGGCGGACTGTCATCTCGCGGCGTACCGAATTGGCGCCCATGTTGGGATCAGTTTCAAACATATAATTTCCTCCGGTAACTCGTTGACGAGGGCGCGCACGCGCCATTGTATTCGCGTCGTCAAAAGGCCGACCGGAAATCTGTCGTGTCCAGTTTACTACAAGCAGCCTCACCGGATCCGAATTCCCCTGAACACTTGTTCCAAACGCTTAGCGCGGACACCTCCCACGGTAGCGTGAAAACGATAGGTCTGATAAGTACCGCAGGCGCAAACTGTCACCCCGTGGCACCAAATCGGCAGGCATAGCGTCGATGCCGGCGGTACGTTAGACCATGGGGACGCATACCCATAAACGCAGTCCAAAACTCGCGTCCCCTCTCCGGTAACCGAGAGAATGGAGCAGTCATGCGACCTGGAGGAAAGATGAAGGAGTGCGCCGGCAGGCTCTTCCGCCGCATCGGCGCCCGTCTCAAGAAAGGCGCGGCCATCGGCACCGGTGCGGTGCTCATCGCGAGCCAGGTGCTCTCCGTCGTACCGGCGCCGACCGTAGCATATGCAGCATCGTCTGAGACGATCACGCGCGGTGAGCGCGTGAACTACGGCGGTTTCTACATGTACAACTCGACGACCTCGGAGGGTACCCCGGCGATCTGTCTCGACCCGGCGAAGCGCCATCCGCTCGACGCCTCGACGGCCCAGGCGCAGTTGCCCATTGAGACCGACTGGATGAAATGCTATACGGGAGGTGGCAGCGATCAGACAAGGATAGACCGCACGGATGCGATGGCGAGGATCCTCTACTACGGTCCCACGGGCCCAGGCTTCGAGGAGGCGAAGGCGAAGGGCCTTTGGAGCTTCAACTGGTACGACGGAACGCCGCTGGACTACAGCAAGATGCTCGCCATCCAGCACATCGCCCTCTCGGCGCTTTCCAAGAGCTCAAGCCAATACGGCATGCAGGGCACGACCGCCGCGTTCCGCAACTGGTGCTACAAGACCATTCTCTACTACAACGGCAATATCAACGCGGGCACATTCCTTGCAAATCTTGACAAGAACCTGCCGGGACCCGCACCCCAGTCCTTCAAGGACACGATCTACCTCGTCAACTACGGAACCGGTACTCAGTGCCTCATGACCTTCCATAACAAGGGCAAGCTGAAGCTCAAGAAGGCGAGCTCCAACCCCGGCATCTCCGACAACAACCCGTGCTATTCGCTTGAGGGCGCGACCTACGGCGTCTATTCCGACTCCGGTTGCACCCAGCAGGTGGGAACGCTCACCTGCAACGCCTCCGCCGACTCCAACGTGATCGATATCGCCCCGGGCACCTACTACGTCAAGGAGACCCAGGCCGGCAAGTCCTATGCGCTTGATGAGGGGATCCACCAGGTGAAAGTGTCGGGCGGCCAGACGGCCACCGTGAACGTCACCGATGTGCCCCAGAACGACCCTGCCGACATGCTGGTAGCCAAGGTCGACGCCGAGACGGGCAAGGCCTCCCCGCTTGGGGCCGGCACACTCGCGGGCGCGGAGTTCACCGTCAGGTACTACGACGGCTTCTACACACAGGACAACCTGCCCGAGAAGGCCACGAGGACTTGGGTATTGAAGACCGATGCCAAGGGTCGTACCTCTCTGTTGGGCGCACAGAATAAGCCGGATACATATTTTGTTTCTGGCGACGGTCTATATACGAGCACTGATGGCTATGCCACCCTTCCAATCGGAACGGTTTCCGTCCAGGAGACGAAAGCGCCTCAAGGCTACCTTCTAAGCGACTCAACGGTCCACGTTCAACAAGTTACTTCCAACTCTGCAGCAGAGCGTGTAACCACCTTCGTTGAGCCCAGCGAGGACGCCCCCACCGTGCGCGAGCAGGTGAAGCGCGGTGACATCGCCTTCAACAAGGTGCATGGCCAGGATATGACCGGACTCGCGAACGTCCCGTTCAAGATCACGTCCAAGACCACGGGCGAGAGCCATATCGCGATCACCGACGTGAACGGCATCCTCACGACCGAGGCCTCCGCCTGCCCGCATACCCAGAACACCAACGGCAACGACGCTGCCCTGAACGCCGACGGCAGCATCGACGAGTCGAAGCTCTCCATCGACAACGGCCTTTGGTTCTCCGGCTCGAAGGACGCCCAGACCGCGGCAGACGATGCGAAGGGTGCGCTGCCATATGACACCTATACCTTCGAGGAGCTCCGCTGCTCCGCAAACGACAGCCTCAACATCGTCAAGTTCGAGGTGACCGTGAGCCGCGACGCCTACACGATCGACCGCGGCACGGTGGACGACAACCCCATCGAGATCGGCACCACCGCCACCGACGGGGCCGACGGGGACCATAAGCTCCTGGCCTCGAACCAGGCCGAGATCATCGATTCCGTATCGTACAAGGGCCTCAAGAAGGGCACTGAGTACGAGCTGCAGGGCACGCTCATGGATGCCGAGACCGGAGAGGCCCTGAAGGGTATGGACGGTAAGGAGATTGCCGCCACGGCCAAGTTCACCCCGAAGGCATCCAGCGGCAAGCAGAAGGTCAAGTTCAAGTTCGACGCCACGCTTCTCGGTGGCCATAAGGCCGTCGTCTTCGAGCGCCTCTATCTGGACGGCAAGATCCAGGCCTCGCATGAGGATCCCGAGGACGAGGACCAGACGGTCGAGTTCCTGCCCGTCGAAATCGGCACCACAGCGACCGATGCGGCGGACGGCGACAAGTCCATCGGCGTCGGCAAGGCCGTGACGGTCGAGGACGAGGTCTCCTATAAGAATCTCGCCACGGGCCGCGAGTATACCGTGACCGGCACGTTGATGGATTCGGCTACCGGCGAGCCCCTGAAAGACGCAGACGGAAACGCCGTAACGGCGTCCACGACCTTCGAGCCCGAGGACAACGAGGGCAAGGCCAAGGTCACGTTCTCGGTCAATACCTCGACCCTTTCCAACAAGAAGCTTGTCGTCTTCGAGAAGCTCGAGGCGGACGGCAACGTCATCGCCAGCCACGAGGACCTGACCGACGAGGGGCAGACCGTCGAGGTCATCCCGCCCGAGATCAAGACGTCGGCAGTAGATGGCGCCGACGGGGATAAGGAAGTCACCGCCGACGGCAAGGCCACAATCGTCGACACCGTCAAGTACACCGGCCTCGTACCCGGCACCGAATACGAACTCCAGGGCACCCTCATGGACGCCGAGACCGGCGAGGCGCTGAGGGGCGTGGATGGCAAGGAAATCACCGTCTCGGCCAAGTTCACGCCGCAGGCGCAAGACGGGACACAGGATGTGACCTTTACCTTCGATGCGAGTGCGCTGGGTGGCGCGAAGACCGTAGTATTCGAGAAGCTGTTCGTCGACGATACCCTCATCGGCTCGCACGAGGACCCGACCGACAAAGACCAGACAGTCGAGATCTCCCCGAGCCTCAAGACCACCGCGGCCACAATCCAGGGCAGCAAGGTGGTGAAGCCAGAGGACGAGGTCGCAATCGTCGATACCGTCCACCTCAAGGGCCTGCGCCCAGGCCAGAGCTACACCCTCACGGCCTCTATCAACAAGAAGGCCGACGGCACGCAGCTCACGCTCACCGACGTGAAGGACGCCTCGTCCCTTGCAGGCAACGGCATCCAGAAGGGCTCCGATACCGACGCCTCCGGAACGGAGCTCTCCAAGGCCCTCGTCGACGTCACCGGAACGGGCTCTTTCGTCAACATCCCCGAGGGCGCCAAGCTCACCAAGAACGATGACGGGACTTACACGCTCACCGTGCCGGGCGCGACGCAGGATGCGGCCGACATCGTGACGAAGCTGAGCGGCGGCCAGGTGAAGCTCGTATCCTCCGATAACAGCAACAAGGCCGAGGGCGACGATACGGCAACCAAGACCGAGTCGACCGGTAAGGACT
Organism: uncultured Collinsella sp.; assembly: GCA_934667065.1. Classification (GTDB taxonomy): domain Bacteria; phylum Actinomycetota; class Coriobacteriia; order Coriobacteriales; family Coriobacteriaceae; genus Collinsella. The sequence continues at coordinate 17,258 of CAKULD010000005.1, read as the reverse complement.
CCACGTTAGGCACCTACGAGGTCATCGCCAACGGACAGGTGCGGTTCACCCCCACCGTCTCGGACCTCGACGTGGACGTCCCCATGGTGTTCAAGGCCTCCGACGTCGCGGGCCAGCAGGCAGTTGTTTTCGAGAGCCTGCAGCGCGATGCGGACGGCAAGGAGATCTCCAAGGAAACCGATCTGGAGGACACCGACCAGACCATCGATATCGAGAACACCCCCGAGGGCAAGAACCTTGAGCAGACCGGCAACTGGGCTCTCTACGCGGCGATCGCCGCCGGAGCCGCGGCCTGCATCGCCGGAATCGTCCTGGTCTGCCGCAAGCGCAGGATCTAACGCATATCCGCGATAAAGCAGAAGGGCCCGCTCGAATGAGCGGGCCCTTTTTTTCTTACAGCGTTAATCGAATATTCCGTCTGCGCAGGTCGCAGGGAACGGAAAGGCAATTCCATCCTAACAGGGACGAGGTCTCACTTGATACCGTGAGCGCTCGCCCGAAAGGGACTCATTGCCCGGCCTCCTCGGGACTGATTCCCATTTCCGCAAGGATATCATCAGGGATCTTCAGGGGGTCATCCCCGGAATCGTCCTCGGCCAACCCGTACTCCTGTGCCTCGGCCTGACGCATGGCGAGTCTAACGCTCTCGGAATAGGGATGATTGCGATGAGAGGTGGTCTGCAAGTCGGCCGGCGATTCATCAAATTCCACACCCTGGATATCACCGCTGCTCACCGCCTTCGGGACGGAAAGATCGCTTTTGACGGGCGCCCTGTCCATCCATGCCGATTTCTCAGATGGTATTTCTGGCGAGGTTGGGACCATATATATCACCTCGTGATAGAGAGCTTCTGATACCAAAGAATCATTTCCCATTAAATCAGATGCGAAATGTGCAAACTGGGAGAGTAAGGCCTATATTAGGCCGACAAGATATGGCAGGATATCGCGAGCCAGGCGCAGGAGCGCACCAAACAGCACGAATAACCCGACTCCCCTATATAGGTATGTCCTCTTCCCGAAGTGTCCTGGACGGATTACAAGGAACAGAGCAAAGCCAAATCGGCCGAGGAGCGATATGGCATGGAGCAAATTCAAAACTGGTTCCATGAAGCCAGCCCATCTATCCGCTTTTGGCCTATTTCGTGGCACCGCAACCGGAGCAGCGGTAGCCGGTGAGGACCTGCTTGGTTCCAGTCTGCACCTGATATGCCTCCTGATGCGTCACCGCCTCATGGTGAACGGTCTTGTAGTCATCTACTACCGAATAAGAGCAGCCAGTATCGAACTGATAGTTCATTGCCTCCATGCTGTCATAGCAAATATGGCCGTCAGAGAAGAGAAAATGACTGCCACTACGAACCTGCTCGTCCCATGCTTCCTGGTCCACAACAGTTCGAGTGCGAGTCTCGTATACGGGGTCGCTGCGGTACTGCGCCTGCCATGTATGTTCATGGGACGGCTTGCTGGAGGAGCTGGAAGAGGGCTTGGAGTCGGATTTTGACGGCGCGGAGCCGGAGCCCGTGGACGGCTTTGCCGCATCGGTCTTATTGTCCTCGGCCTTCACGGCGCTATCGGTCGCGGCGTCCTTCTTCTCCTCGACCTTCTCCTTGTCGGCGGCAGGGGCCTTGGAGGCGTTGTCCGTGACCTTGTTCACCACGTCCTTGCCGGCATCCCCCGTAAGGGTGCCGTCGCCCTTGGAGACCGCCTCGTTCACCTTGTCGAGCACCTTGTCGATGTCGTCCTGGGTGACGTTCTCGGCGGGCTTGGTCTCGCCGGTGAACTCAGTGGAGCCGGAGCCCTTCTGGTCGCCCGAGACGGCCTGCTCGCCGCCACCGGCGGGAGTGGTGATTGAGCCGTCGGGGTTGATGATGGGGATCGCGGTGATCTCCCAAGTGCCCTCGGTCAGCTGGACGTTGTCCTTGCCCTTGATGGCGTCGCGTGCGGAGGTAGCATGGTAGAACTCGACGCCCTCGTCGGCACCGTCGGTGCAGACGTAGCGGGTGATGAAGGGCGAGGAGTCGGCAGTCACGCCCTCGGCCTCGATCTTGACGGTCCAGTCGACGGTTTGGTCGGTCTTTTCCGAGACCTGCTTCTTGTTGTTGCCGCTGTCGGCCTCGATCTTGGTGATCTGGGACTTGGGGGTGAAGGCGCCGGTCGCCCATGCGCCGCCGAGCCCGAGCCCCGCGACGACGAGAGCGACGGTCGCGCCGATGGCGACCTTGCGCTTCAGGGGCATCTTGTTGCAATCGCCTCCATCGGGAACGAGGTCCGGTGCCTCGCTGTCTTGAGTATTGAAGTTGTTCTCATCCATGATGTTGCCTTTCTCTAATCCCCTATCGGATTCTATTCTATCGTTCGGACATGATGATCTCAGCCACGCGGTCGACCCGGACGCCGCCGGCGATCATCTCCAGCACGGTCAGTATACGGGCCTTCTGCACGGGACCCAGGGAGCGAATTGTCTTTGTCTCGGACAGACCCAATGCACGAAGGAGCGTCCTGGCCCCCGCCGACCCAACCCCGGGGCAACTTTTGAGGAAAGCGAACAGCCTGATTTTGGCCGCGACGTTGCCCCCATCGTTGAGGATATCAGCTGGACTGATCTCCCCCGCCTTGAGGCGCCGCTTTAGGGTTGCACGCTCCCGGCGCACTTCGACAGAGCGTTCTCGGCCCTGGTCCGATATTTGCTTTGTGTAGCGGAATGATTCGTTCGGCATGGCACCGTCTCCTTAAATCCCTATCTCGGACTGATGGGCGCCTTTCATAGCGGCGCATTGACGGTGTTGGTCACCTTAAACCACTTATACCCCATGACGGGCGCAAAAACAAGAAACTTAGCCCTTCTTCCGGTAAGGGGCATCTCTTTTACGGCCGTTGTAGGGCATTTGGATGCGCTTGTCCTGGTGCGGAGCTGCATACTCATTCTGAACACCTATTTGAGACCGATACCATGCCGAATGGGTATAATGAGCGTGCTACGGTGTAGTACGTTGATTGGAGTAGCTATGGCCATGGGTGCGACCGCCATCAGGTTTGACGAGTGTGAGAAGGACTGGATCCAGTCCTATGCGAGCGTTCTGGGCATGTCCTTTTCCGAATTCGTGAGGAGTGCCGCCCTCGAAAAGGTCGAGGAGGCGGCCGACATCAAGGCGTACAACGAGGCGCTGATGGAAGACGACGGAACCCGCTACTCGATGGATGACGTCATGCGTATGGCAATGGAGGCCGAGTGAGCTTCAGCGTCGAGTGGTCAAAGGTGGCGACCAAGCAACTCCTCAACATCCCGAAGAAGCAGCGGCTCATAATCCTGTACTGGATTCAGGAGCACCTTGACGGATGCGAGGACCCGCGCCGCGCACCGAACGGAAAACAGCTTCAGGGTACTGATTCCGGTTGGCGCTGGCGCGTCGGTGTCTATCGCATCCTAGGAAGGATCGAGGACGGGAAAGCAGTCATCGAGGTCGTGAGGGTCGGTCATCGCCAGGGCGTCTACAAGAACATGCCGCGACTGTAAACCAGAAGAAGTTCGTTAGAACCAGCTTGTCGCGATGGCCGTGGGAGAATCTAGCCAACGTCTAACTCGTCTTTAGCTGTGGCGGCCAAGTCGCAACCGCCTTCGATGACGTTACGCCGAAAGCGTCTCTTCTACGGCCGTTGTAAGGCATTTGGGGCCGTATGTCCTGCTGGGGAATTACAAAGCTACTATCGCTCATTCAATTATCCTAGAATACAAAAACGACAGTGATTGATACGCCGATTACGAAGGATACGCAATGATTATCTCCCAAAACAAGATGCAGACACTGAAGGCGGCGCCGAATTCCGCCTATGAGGTCATCCTTCCGGAATTCCTCTACCACTCTAACAAGATCGAGGGATCTACCTTTACGCTCGATCAGATCGAGACGCTCTATGCACGGAATAAGGTTACGGGAGACCACGACTTTGACGACATCATTGAGACCAAGAATTCTTTCAAGATGTTCGATCGAATGGTCGACACGCTCGGAGTCGAGCTGACGCCGGAACTCCTCATTGAGTTCGAGACGATCCTTCACAAGGGAACGACCATGGCGGCCAACGGGGAAAGCGGGCATTTCAAGTACATTCCCAACCGTATTAGGAACAGCTCGGTGCAGGTTGCCCTTCCGAGCGACATTCCGACCGCCATACCGGCACTGCTCGCCGAATGGGAGAGCAGCCCAAAGGACTTCGAGTCGATTTCTCGTTTTCACGCAAGGTTCGAGCATCTACATCCGTTCCAAGACGGCAACGGGCGAATCGGTCGACTCATCATGATGAAGCAGTGCATCGAGAACGGGGTGGACCTTATCGTCATTGACGAAACGCATGCGGACGAATACAAGAGTTGGATGGAGATTGCGCAGACTCAGGGCAACTTCCGATTCTTTGATGAGGTTTTGCAGAAGTGTCAATGCTCCTTTGACGCGAGAATGCACGAAATAGGGGCCGATATTCTTATTCAATATACCCCGGAGACGCTCGAGGAGGGAAAACGCTCGGTTGATCATTCCACACCTTCGACTTCGAAAATCCAGGCAGACCTGAAGACCCTCGAGAATAAGAAACGAGCAGCCGGTGCGCCTTCGTATAGGGGGCATAACTCTCACAATGTTTAATATTGGCTCTGTTAGACCAGCATTGACATGCAGCACTTTTTCAAGCTAGAAAGAAAATACCCGAGAGCAATTCGTTTTTGTTCTCGGGCATTAGTTTATTTCGGAGGTTTGAATGCTGTTAAAACTGACAAAGCACGTTCGTCTGAGTTGCAGATATCAATGTTAACCAGTTGACTAACCTCTTCAAGAAGCGCTGCCGCCTTCTTTCGGGTTTCTGCTAGCTCCTCCATTCTTTCTTGAATAACCCGCATCGATTTTAGATTGGGAATCGGAAGTTGTAGCTCACCAAGGACATCCCAAGAAATTCGTGTCCTTCCGATACCTGTGGAAAGCAATATCAAATCTGAGCGGGCTGTATCAGATCTGATTAACGACCATAGCGTATAAACGGTCAATGGGTCTTTTGGCTGAATAACGGTATATTCAGAGGACACGTATAAACCAGCTGTATTTGAATCGATAACGGCAACGGCGCCATTAACGGCGTTGATGTTACTTAGAACGATATCGTCTTTTTTTAGCTTAAAAAGCTGTTCATAACTAACATCCTCTGCGTAAGATTCATCACCCGCGGCAATCGTTCCGTCATACCTAACAACTGCAAAGGTGACTTTCTTCTTCCTGTTATCCCCTCTGGTGTAAAAGAGGTCACCCGCTCGGCCCTCACAAGCGGCACCGGAAGCCCAAATGGGTTCAGCAATGTCTTTGACAGCACGGACTCTATAACCACGTTCGTTCCATTTTTCGACGTTTCTGCCGGCAACAAGAAGCGTGGCTTTAACATCCATCCGGTTTTCTATGCGTTTTGGATCAACCGAATACAGTCGAGCAATTTCAGGGTCACCATCTAAAAATGCTTTATATCCATTAACGATATCGGCGATCTCCTCTTTCGCCTTTTGCGCTGTAATTGCGTCAGACGGAAGAACTCTCTCCCTGTTTGGACTATCTAGCCCCACATACGAGCAGTATCGCATATAGACTCGAGGCTGATCTTGGGTGGCATCTATCCTCTTTTGCAAAAAGAGCAGCGATGTCTTGACCCTTGCCTGAGAGCGTTGGAATGCGTCACCGGGGAGCGATATAACTGCCTTGACGATGAAATGACTCCTGATCCAGTCCCTGACGTAAGAAGTGTCTTCACCTCCAAGTATTCCATCGTCTAGCACGGTTATTAAAGAACCACCAGGCTTTAGAATGTCGTAATAGCGTTCAATGAATAAAACGCTTGAGCGTACGGTTCCACGCAAACTCGAGACCCCATTTCCATCTGGACGATGAGCGATGGAGTAATCTTTGAGGAGGGCTAAATCAGACGGTTCGGAGCATTTATACTCCGCAGCAAACGGCGGATTGGTTAGCGCCAAGTCGAAATAGCCGTTACGCCCGGAAATTGCATCTCGAAATTCCTTTTTCTCGCTCCTCAATTCGAGCGAATCCGCGTCCTCTTCTACAGTGATGTTCTTATCAAGGGAATCTAGCTGGAAGATTTTGCTACCGCCGTCTCCATGAAGAAACATGTTCATACGAGCAATACGCGCTAAAGCTGGATCCCTAGCCGCATCGATGCCCCATATGCAATTTTCGGCAATGCTTTTCTTGATCTCCTGCTTTTCTCTTTTCGACAGAGAGGCATTGGAATCGACTTTTCCCACATGCCATTCAGGGCCCCAATAAGGAACCCGCCAGAGCCGCAGCACGCATCAATGATTTGTGAGCAATCGGAGATGTTTCTACCAACGTGTAGGTCTGAGAGGCCTACAGCGATATCAACAATACTTCTCGGCGTAAAATACTGCCCAAGTGATTTACCTCTTAAAGTTGCGTTCAGAAACGTTTCGAACATGCGGCCGTTGAGGTCGTCTTCAATAAGATGAAGATCAACTCCTTCAAATCGCTTAACAAGCTCTTTAATCGTACCTGCGGACAGCCGTATCTTCTCGTTGGGTTCAAAAATGCGCTTCTTCTTTTTCTGGGCAATCAGATCCTCGAAGTTCTTTACCAACTTAGCGAAAAGAATCGTGTTGACGGGATTCGGGGTCGTTTCCTCGGCCTTCTTTATCCATTGTGATGAAAATTTAGCTCGTGAAATTGGTACAGAGTAACCTTCATCCGTTTCATATCCTTCACTGCATTCATGCGCTTCTTTATCGGAGGTCATTTTCAGGAAAATTACCTTCACAAATTCAGTGAAAGCGGCTCCATAGCTGAGGTGTTCGTGCTTATAGATATAGGAATGTGCGCTTCCGAATAGTTTATTAACCGCAGAGGGCCCGATTTGCTTCAACACGATGCGCTCTTCCTCTTTTTCACTCGAGAGCTCAGTAGGAGGAGTCTTGTTAAAAGAACGCGGTGACAGGTATCCGGCAAAGGTGTCGAAGGCCTTGGAGCCCTTATTCATATCAGAAAGAGACAATGTGAGAACGGGCTCTGCACTATCCCATCTGTACAGCTGCGTTTTCAAGCCGTTCGTTAAAACGAAGTATTGGACTGGATTGTCTTTATAACCCTGGTTGATTAGGAGGCAATAGCTTGAGCATTGTCCGACCCAATCGTCTAGATCTTCCTTGGTTGATTTGGCATCAATGACGAAACGCACCTTTCTTCTATACGAAAGTGCGTAATCGGGCTTGTAAGGTATCTTCTTTCGGCCCAAGTTTACATTGAGTGCCGAAATGCTTTCCTTTGTTTTTATTTGACTGTCTGACCAGCCAAGACGCTTGAGAAGCCTGTCTACAAAAAACTGCTCTACAGATGCTTCATTACTCAAATCTTCTTCTCTGCAGATTGCTTTATTCGCCGTATTATTCATTCGGTTTATTTACTTTCATCTCAAACGGCATGCCACCCTCGCGGATCACCGCTCGGAGGAACATGTTCATCGCCGCGGACATGGACAGACCGAGCTCATCGAGGATGGCGGACGCCTCCTTCTTCACCTCCGGCTCGATCCTGATGGTGGTTGCGGGTATGTTCGACGGCATGGCGGCTCCTATCTCTTGTGTATACCACGGTGCCACCATTTTAACGGACTAAGCCGCCCTCGATACCCAGTAGTCCATATAGGGCGGTAGGACGTTGAACATGTCACGAATGCGGGTCGCGCAGGAGCCGTTGGCGAGCTGACGAGCGACCGTGGACTCCGCCGTGCGGGAGTCGGTTGCCATGAAGGTGCGGCACCAGCGGAACCAGTCGAGGTAAGCGCCGAGGTGCTTGGTGGACACTCTCAAAGCGCAGGTCCACCGTCTCGCTATAGTTCCTCGATTCCTTTTTATAGGAGGATATTGCTTGTCCCTTGTTCCGAAAGGCCTTTGGGTAGCTGAACTCGTCATTTTCGATATTTGAGGTCAGATGCTCTCTGCCAATTTGCCCTATGATGTCAAGCCGCTTCAATTAGGACCACCGCCCAGCGGCAATCCCCATAGGTGCGAAGCGCCTATCTACTCTCTCCCTCTTGACCTCCGGCTCTATCCGGATCGTCGTGGCTGGTATGTTCGAAGGCATGGTTGCACTCTTTCTCGTATATCACGGTGCAAACATTCTACCGTTCCTATGCCGCTGCGGCATCCTAATAGTCCATGTAAGGCGGGCGGGACGTTGAACATGCCCCTGATACGGCTCTTGCAGACGCTGTTCGCGAGCTGGCGGGCGACAGCCCCTCTGCGGATTTGCAATCTTTAAAAAGTCTTTTCGCAAACCAAAACGCTGCGGTATCGTTCGCCGCCAATCGCGGAAGAGCATGTCACCAACGTGATAACAGAGTCGGAACCAGAGGAATCCGACTTCGCGCTAGCGTGCTCAGCCAATGAAGTGAGCCAGGCCTTGAAGTCTAACTCTCCAGCAAAGTCAAATCGTAGAAGCAGATCAAAGTTTTTAGGAACTCTCATGCCAAGCAACGGCATATATCGAATGGTATTGCCATCTGCGTTCGTGAATGTCACGGCTCCAATATTTGCAAAACAATCCGTCCGATAACAATTCTGGAGTTCGGTAAAGCCCAGAGTTCCATATCCCATGTTATGAGCGTACACGAGCATGTTTGCACTTGATGGCGATGAGCCTTCAGCTATATACGGACACCCGGAGAATGACGGTAAGCGATCGAAACCGTGATTGAGGTAGAAACCGTTAGGGTCACCCTGACGGCATGAGACAACGGGCGTTGAGATCGAGGTCCCTTCGACCGTAAGCCAACCGGCGTAGTCCGGGTTCTCGTCTTTTAGAGACACGCCGCCGTCTGCTTGCGCTTTCTGTTCAGCTGCATTTGCGATTGCAGCCTCTCTAACAATCTCGGCATCCAGGCATATGAAGATAAACACTGAGGCGACAAGAACACCAACCGTCAATTTCACGGCAGTGGAGCTTTTGCTACCAGATGCGACGCGCTCACAATTCCGATCGAAACGCCTTTTCGCAATTTTGCTGAACGGACCTACGAGGGGAATCATCCCTGCTTCTCCTTAAGATGCTCCTTAACGCCCGGCCATTTCATGGCCTTTTCAGGCGAATATTCTTCATACTCATGAAAGCGCTTGACCTGAAAACCGCAACCGGACGCAAGCCCAAATGAACCGCCTCTATATTCCCAGCTGTTGGACTCACAGACGATGGACTTGCCGGACTTAGACACCTTCAGCGCGCGACCGCACAACGGGCAGACTCCGTATTTCCTTAGATTCGTCTCCTGGGCGCGCCTCTTGGCGCACTCGATGAGTATAGTCGCATCCCTCTTGGTAAGGTCGTCGTAATCTAAGTCACCTGCAGAATCGCCCAAAAGCCTCCTGATAAAAGCAATCTGCGGTTCTGAAGCGGGGTCCTCGGCCCATTTTGCCGCGCGCTCACGGTCCCAAAGGGCCCTATCGTGTGAGGTCTCATAATTCGATTCAAGCCACAGGAGTATGTCCTGCTCGGCAACATCAAGCGACCTATAATACCTGCGCTGGGTCTCCCCCAGTCTCGTAAGGTCCGCGGTGCAACAGTCGAGAAGGTCAGGCTTGTATAGCGTGACCTGCCACCCCCTGTCGGATGCACCGGGACCGGCGATATTCCGATCGCCGTTGTAGTGCACGACCCAGGCGATGTACCCAGTGGAAGAAAGTACGTTGACCTTGCGCGACGTGAGCACCCAACCGGATGGACAATCCTCCACTTCCTCGACTCTTCTTCCCAAGTCGAGAAGCGAGCCATCGAGTTGTTTCCTGCCAACCCTGTCGGGAAAATCCCTCTCGTTGAGTCCGAATAAAGTCGGCGGCGTGCAGATACTCTTATCGTCAGATACGCCCAGGCAGTCGATAAGCCTGAGAGACTTCTTTTCATAGCCGGTTACGGGGTCGGTGTAGAGTCTCAGCCCTCGCCCAACCATCTGCGTGTAGAGCGATGGGTTCTTCGTCGGTCGGGCCAACAACACGGTCTCAATGAGTGGCATGTCCGTGCCCTCGGTAAAAACGCCGTAGTTGATGAGGCATGGAATCTCTCGCGCCGTGAACGCATCGATGATCTGTCGACGCTCATCTGCCGGCGTGTTTCCGTCGACAACCACAGAGCCGGGAATGAGCTCGGCCAGCGAGTAGGCATGGTGCACGCTCGAAGCGAATACGAGTGTCTGGCCAATATGGAATTCTTTATATGCAGCTGCGACCTGACGGTTCGTCTCAGGGCGGTCAACGCGCTTTGCAAGCTCTCCTACCCGGAAATCGCCCATTCCGGTACGGACGCCCTTCGTCGACCAGTCCACGATGGTTCTACGGCAGTCGATATCGCAAAGATAGCCATTGGAGATTCCCCAGCGCAGATCTTTCTGAAAGACGATATCGTCGAAAACCGCCCCGAGGCCTCGATCGTCCCCCCTCCTCGGCGTCGCGGTGAACCCGATGTGGAGGCGCGGCCTCAAGTAGTCGTAAATTTTACGATAAGACGGTGCCAGGGCATGGTGCGCCTCATCGGTGATAACCATATCGAATTCGCCAGGCTCAAAGTCTCTCTCGAGTCGATTTGCGAGCGTCTGGACAGAAGCCGAGACGACCTCCTCGCCATGCGAGTGCCGTTCGGCCTTTTCGATGCCTACCGGGCAGCTGTAGTACTTAACCGGCTGGGTAACCAGTTCCTCACGGTGTGAAAGCAGAAGAACCCTACCCTTCCGGGCGATCCTGCTGAAAGTCACGGTCTTGCCGAGCCCCGTTGCCATCTGCACGAGATGCGATCCACTCTCGAGGGAGTCGCAGATATCCACACACTCCTGCTGATAGTCCCTGAGGACAATCTCATCGGGTGCCATCGCTCCAGCCTTCCTCAACGGTAAGCCCTTCAACGCCGGCCGCCAATCCGTTGACGAGCGCGGCGTGCGCGGCGGGTCCCATCGCAAGAACCTTGGCAATGAGTTTCTGGATGTTTCCGAAATACCAATCCTCGTTCATCAAGCAGGCGTCATCGTTGAAGCCCAGGCGATCTGGCAGCGTGATAGATAGACCGCAATCGAAATCAGATAGAGGGTCGCGCGTGAGGAGGGCAAGGCCATGGGACTCGACGAGAAGGGCCCTCGCTAGGTCGTCCGAGCTCACGACAAGCATCCTGTCACACAGCTCGCGATACTCGTCATTGTCGCCCCCGGGCATCTTATAGCTCCTATCGAGGAATATGCCACTGTCGGGATTAGATATATCGAGGTACTCACGCTGGAGTGCGACGCCTGATTCAAAAGACGGATCTGGCATATGCACTTCGTCGATACATCCCGTCTCGTAGTAAATCCTCAATGAAGAAGTGTTCATCTTTAAACCGTGTTCTTTCTCTCGGAAACCGTTCCGGCTTCGGGACGGACGTAAACCGAAGGCATTTGCGATTTCGCCGCCTTCTCAATGCTCTCGATGCGGTCACTGCCCTCCTGAAGAATGTGCCTTGAGGCGGCTGACTCCAATGCGGCGGCGACCGCAATCGAGTCTCTTGTCCGGATTGAAGTCGGAACGCTGAGTCTCCGGCCGTGTGACCTTCTCAGAAACTCACCGGCCGAGGGGACTCCCCTTAGGTCCCTCACTGTCCTGACTCCGATAAAACCCTCGATTGCAACGAGAGACTCATTTAGCGACTCGGCATCAGCTCGCGCCCTATCGAGCGAAACGGAGAGCTCACCAAGCCTGTTTCTCAGCCCATCTAGGATTAAACTCGCTTCGACGGCATAGCGCTCAGCCCCTAATGCATCGGCAGATATCTTTGATAATGCCGCGCTGCAGAAAGCGGTATCGGTATCAATTTGGGATAAAAGAGCGTTTCTCTCTTTCCTGTCTGCCGGCGTAAAAGATAATGACGACTCCAGCTCGGCAAGTCTCGCCCTGGCAGACGAGATCTTTCCCGAGCGTTTAAGAACCTCCTCCGCAATGGAAATCGATGACTCGATCTCATGGACCTCATGCTCCATGGTCTCGACCTTGAGCATCTGAGACCTGAAGGCACCCTCGACCTCCGAGACGGTGCTATACCCATTTGCGGAAATAACGGACAATGCTTTGACCCCGGCGCTAATTGCGCCGATGCCGGCGCGCTTCGATTTGGATGCAATCCTCCACTTAAGAGCATTGTCAAAACCCTTATCTCGCGGAGTGTAGCCAAGGCTCTTTGCCTTTGCCTCATTCAGTTTACGGTCGGAGATTCTTGATTCGATATTCCCGGCTACAACATCGAAGGGTATTCCCAGCCGGGCACGAATGCCGAACTCGTCGTAATTTGAACCGAGTGAGGACGCAAGTACCTTCTTGTCGTGCCCGCCGCTATCGGGGTGCCTATAGCCGATACCCCTGCGGCTCCATTCGACAGTAAAGCCATCGGCCTCGAACCTCTCTACGAACTCATCCCAGTTGGAGCTGTTTGCGATTGACCTGTCTATGGCGTCTCTGATTTCCGCAACCCAACTTCGGCCTCCACGGCGCCTAAGTGAGCGCTCGGCCGCACTCATGCGAACTGACTGAATCGTGGGGGTCTGCCGTCCCTCACGTACTGCTGCGCGCCAATCAGCAAGGTCGGGAAAGTAATTCATTCCATGCTCTTCACCGATCTTTTGAGCCTGATGGTCGAGCATGTCGCTATCCTCAGGTGAAATCTGAACTTTGAGACCCGTGGACGCATTTACAGCATTGAGAATTATGTGGGCGTGCATGACGCCACTTGCATTGTCGTCGTGTACGGACCAGATCCACTGCCAGCCCCGATCGGCAGGCCATACCCTCTCACACCACTCCTGGGCGAGCTGGCCAACCTCCTCTGCCGACGCGCGGTCCCTGGGGTCAGGTGACAAAATCCATTGATAGTAATTTCTCCAGATGAGATTTGGATTTGATTTCCTTTTCTTCTCAAACCACTCTGGGGGCTTATCCTTGCCGAATCTCTTTCTCGTCGCATCCATCACCTTATGCCATCCGTACGGGGTGTCGGGCAATCCTGGAGAGTGGCCGAACGCCATGGAGCGCGAGGCGGACTTATCTCCGGCAAGGTATTTTTCGATTCTCTCTTCATGATCCTCAGTGCTTCGATGCCCAAATGAAAGGTAGTCATCGATCTGTTTACAGCTGCCTCCGCCACCCGAGAGCGTCTTAAGAAAGGGCATTACGTCTCCTTTCAGTCGGATATTCAGCCTCGATTGCACGCGAGAGACGCTCGCATGCATCCATCAGACGCGGCTCGACGGTATCGATTGCTGCGAATATGGCCATAGACACCCTTCTCGCTTCGGCAGCGCGCGACTGTCCCGCTATCGCCTTTGCGTTTAAATTGAGCTCAGACAGTTGCGTCGAAATCGTAAAGAGCTCGTCCCAGATATCCCTTAAGGTCGATCCTGATGAGGCATTGGTCTCGTAGAGAGTCTTGTACAGAATGTACTCAGTGACGCTCATGTTGAGGTTCTTAGCCAATGAACGAATGGCCTCCGCTTCCTCAACGGTGCTCCTGGCCTCTATACGCGCCCTTTTTGGCTTTTTCTCACGGGACATCTCACCCATGTGCCGTCTCCTAACTCATGCTTTAACAAGCGTAGAGCAGCGACACGTACCGTGCCGTACAACTTGGTGACATGTGGTGCCAATGTTTTTGCAGGTGAATGGCTATGGCATTGCCGAGCTATGACATTACCGAACTACGAACAAACTGAAATAACGAACAATGTAATAAGTGAACTAAGGAACTATGTAAGAGCTGAATAGCGTAACTACGTAACTACGCAACAACGTGATAAAGGAACAATTGAATTTTGGAAGGTGGGAAGTGCTTGCCACAGTCAGCCGTAACGTTGAGTAATGCCCTCAATCTAAAGAGGTCATCGCTATTCAGAGTTCCAGCCCGATCGACACAAGGAACCAGCCTTTCTATCAAAATCCATCCGAGCGTTTCTCGGCGAGCTTGCGGGTCACGTCTTGCTTAAAATCTCAAGGCAAGATGGGTGGCTGGAGTCGATTACGGACATCCCATTAGGTTCAATTACGGCGCATTGTTACGTGCATGCTGAAAGAGTGAGTAACGTAAGAGGCGAACAGCTGAACTGTGACATAGCTGAATAACGTAACAGTGAAATATCGGAACTACGTATCAATGCAACTTCAACATAACGATACTGTTGAACATTCAAGGAAAGGGAATCTAGTCGCACCCGTCGACACGCCCTAGACAATGCCCATTGGCAAAACAGACACCGGCGACCCGCGCTCCCGCCTAAACGAATCGAGGACTAAGCCTTGGTCTAAACTGACTAAGCGTGTCTCGTTAGCCTTATGACCCCCGTTTGGCTTACAAGTAATGAGGCGAAGAACGACAGAATCGAAGTCCAGTCCATCTGTCCGGCACTATGCGGCGCCCTGCGAATGCGAGACCGAATGTGTCGTGCTCGTAATTGATTGACGACCGGCGATCTTTCCAAATCAACGAAAAGAAGTAATTGGCTAATAACCCATTAACGTCAAAACGCAGCTGCGTAATAACGTAACTACGTAACTACGCAGCTGCGTAGTAAAAGAATTACTGAAATACGAAAAGTGAGGAAAGCTTGCCGCAGCCAAGAGCGACGCTGGGTAGCGTCCTTCGTCTAACGCCATAGGCGCAATTCATTGTTCTCGCTCAAGCGGCATAGGGAGGCCGATCTTTCTATCGAAATCTATCCGAAATCTTCTTGACGAACCCGTACCTCACGTATTGTCTAGGAGCTCAAGGCAAGGTAGGCGGCTGGAGTCGGTTACGGATATCCCGTTGGGCCAATTGCAGCGCATTGTTGCGTACATGCCGAAAAGGTGAATAACGTAAAAGGCGAACAGCTGAATTGTGCAATAGCTGAATAGCTGAACTACGTAACCTCGTAACAACGAAATATCGGAACAACGTAACCATGCAGTTGCAACAAGACGGCACTATTGGACACTTAAAGAATGTAAGTTCCGGTCGCACCCGCCCAAAACCTTAGCCAATGTCCTTCGCCAAGAACGACCGGCAGCGACCCTGGGCTCCCGCCTGAACGTACCAGGGAAACTAAACCGTGAATCAAATTGACCAGGCGTCTCCCGTCAGTCTAATAACTCCAATTTGGCTATCAAGTAATGAGGCAAAAAACGACAGGATCGGAGTCCGGTCCATCCATCCAGCGCTATTGCGGTGCCCTTCGAATGCGAAGCCGAACGTGCCGTGTTCGTAATTGATTGACGACCAGCGTTCTTTTCAAATCATCGAAATGAAAATAATGGCAAACAACTCATTGACGTTAAAACGTAACAGTAGAGAAGTCGAAAACCGAAAAAATTGAACTGTTTAACTATGTAATAGCGTAATTGCGGCAAAGAGGAACTACGACGTAATGCAACTACGTAGAAACGTAACTTTGTAACGCCGTAGGCGCCGGGTTTTAGGGCAGAGCCCTAACAAGCGCCGCCTTTGGCGGCGGTACGCTACCGGGCAAAACGCAGTTTTGTACGGCAGCGTACGACACTTGCGGACAAAATTCAGGACCGAACGGCATGATGTTCAATAGTTCTGCTATTCCGTAGTTTCGTGGTTCGCATGTTACGGTTTGCTGCTTTTGCGTTATTGCATCTTGTCGTTATTACGTAGTTCTATAGTTCGCTTTTCCCGTTGTCCATGTATTCACCTATTCCGTATTTCAGCAGCTTGTCAAAAGATCTAACGGGCAATGGGGCCCGGTGATAAATGGTTTCCCATTCGATACCGGAGCCCCATTGCCCGTTAGATCGAGTTAAATAGAAAAACGCCGGGGCCGTCTTTTGGCGGCCCCGGCGTTTCGTCTTATGCCGATGCGGCGGTCACTCTGTCGCCTCTGCCGAACCCATAACCGAATTCATAGCCGTCGGCTTTGACATAAGGATCGCTAGTAGTCCTGACTTTAATCTTGGTCGTCCTCAAGCCGATCCCATCCATGTGACGGTTGACGGATTCGGGGACGACGATCGCGAGCGCCATGGACTCGTCATTGCTGACCTGCTCCGCATAGGCTCGCTTGAGGCCGGAGATGAAGCCAAGCATCCACGTCCCCTTTACGCCCTTCTGGCGTGAGACATTCCCGTACCCCAGAGCCTTCATTCGCGCGCAATAGGTCCTGAAGCAGTTCTCGGCCGCATTGGCGCTCGCCCTAAAACAGCACGAGGCGACAACTGAATCCTCGCCCTCGCCAACGAAAACGACAGTCCTTCCATTGTTGCTATATGACGTGTAGGCCCTGCACCTGTAGTTCGCTGCAACAACAAGTGCAAGGGTTTTCTTCCACTCGGGAATTCGACGACCGAGATCGCAGGCCTCCTCGCCGACTTCTGCCGGTGAATCATCCAGATTGATGTCCTCCAACTTGAGGTTGTTCGAAACGAGGAGCCTCTGGAGCGCCAACGAGGCGGCACGCGCTTCGCCTTCGGTCGCGGCGCCGTCGATTAGGGCAACGATCTTCTTGATCTTCTCGTCGATGTTCTTCATGGTTATCTCCTTTGGAGTGGGGCGAGGACCCGGAGGCCCTCGCCATTGACGGTTCTAGAGATTAGGCAGCTTGTTTCGAGTGATCTGGGCTGTGGGGACACCCCAGTCATTGACGTTGATGAACAGCTGGAAACTCTGGTTCGCATAGGTCAGGTTGATGAACATGCTGCCGTTCGAGCACTCAACGCCACCATCCGGGAAGCTGGCGACGAGCATGTCCTTCTCGGTATGAAGCTCGGACTCAAGCCACGCCTCACCGTCCTCGCCACTCCACTTGAAATGGCTCTTGACGCAATGGGGGCCGATCGCCTTGAACGGCTCGTCCGTCCAGGACCCGATTTTGCCCCATTCGTACTCGATCGCGAAGGAATAAGGATAGAAATCGTCCTTGGAACGAGTCGTGACAAACCCGAGTTCAGACATCACCTTGCAGAAATCGAATGACTCATGGTCGGGGTAATCCTCCTCGATCCCGCCAAAACTATTGCTAGCGGGAATCTTCTTCAGCTCTTCGATGACGGCTTCGAGGTCTTTCTTGGACGGAAACCTTATTTCACCGATACCGGATGCGTAGTAGCCCATCTGGCTCCTCCTAACCGCACGGCGTCGGCACCGCCCCTTGCGTGTGCCCCTGACTGCCCGCCGCGCATCGCTTTTGCTCTGGCGAAAGCC
>CAKULD010000004.1 GCA_934667065.1 uncultured Collinsella sp. | reverse complement strand
GGGACCCCGGGGGCGTTCGGCTAGCTGCGGGAAAGGCCTATCCGCTCGATGTGTTCGGCTGAGATCGGAAATCAACCCACCACACAGGCGCAGGCTTTTTATCCCGATCACCAAACATCTCAATCTGTAACATCTTGGCGTGTATATCAGCTCTATCTGTTACAGATTGAGACGGAAGGCGCATGCCTGGTCGAATAATCTCAATCTGTAACAACAAGACAGCTTTTGGCGGTCTAGATGTTACAGATCGAGACAAACCAACAGGATGGGTCAAAACCACCACAAAGGTGCCTGTGAACTGCGCCCCGAAACTTGGACTGAATAAATAGCGACTACGCCGCAAGGGCCTGGTTCCGGAACTCCTCCGGCGTCAGGCCCTTCAATCTTACCTGCCTGCGCCGCGTGTTCCAATGGGCTATGTACTCCTCTAGGTCGCGCTTGAAGTCCTCGAAGCTGCCCCACTCCCTGCCGCGGTAGAACTCGTCCTTCACGTGGCCGAAGAGCTGCTCGGTGGCGGCGTTGTCGATGCAGTTCCCCTTGCGCGACATGCTCTGGGTGATGCCGGCCGCCTCCAGCCTGGAGGTGTATGACTCGTGCTGGTACTGCCAGCCCATGTCCGAGTGCATGGTCGGGGCCGCCCCGTCGGGCAGGGCCTCGAGGAGCCGGTCGAGCATCCTGCGCTGCTGGGCGAGGTCCGGCGAGGTCGATATGTCGCTCGCCACGATCTCCTTCGTGCAGAAGTCGAGCACCGGGGCCCAGTAGGCCTTGGCGCCGGCAACCTTGAACTCGGTGACGTCGGTGCCGAGCTTCTGCCACGGCCCTTCGGCGCCGAAGTCCCTCGCGATGAGGTTCTCGAACGTGCTCCCCACGAGCCCCCTGTAGGAGCTGTACCGGCGGCGGGAGCCGCGGCGGCGTATCCCGCACCGGATGCCCATCTCGCGCATCATCTTGAGCACGGTCTTGTCGGCCACGACCGCCCCCAGCTCGGCGCGCAGGCACATGGCTATCTGCCGGTGCCCGCAGCCGTTGGCGGTGCGCGAGAATATCTCGGCCGCGGCGCCGCGCAGCTCGGGCCTGGTCGGCCTCCGCGGGTGCGCCAGCGCGTAGTAGTAGGTCGACCTCCTGAGCCCCGAGCACTCCAGCAGGTGGCGCAGGGAGTGCCCCTCCGCGCTCAGCGCCCTCACCGCCTCGGCCGCCGCCCTGGTCAGAGCCCGTCCCGCTCGACCAGGGCGCGCAATTTTTTAGGTAGGCGACCTCGGCCTCGAGCCTGCGGCAGCGCTCCTCGAGCTCCTGCTCGCGGGTGCGGGCCCTGGGTTTCGACCTCGACCCCCTCGGCCTGCCCTTGGGGCCGGGCCGCAGCGCCTCGGCGCCGCCCTCGCGGTAGAGCCTGCACCAGCGCTCCAGCGGTGACTTCGACCTGATCCCGAACTCGGCCATGGCGTCGGTCTTCGCCATCCCGCCGTCGACCACGGCCGACGCCGCGGCGACCCTCTGCTCGAATGTGTACCTGGATTGCTTCCCGCCCATGGACAGCAGCGCCTCGCTTCCGAATGCCCGGTATACCCACTGCCATTCTCTCACGGTCTCGCGGGGGACGGACAGGGCGTCGGCCGCCGGCTTGCAGCCGACGCCGGCGTCGAAGAGCTCGACGGCCCGCCTCCTGGACTCCAGGTCGTGCTTCACCCTCAGGTCTATACTCATGGAAAACCTCCCATTTCCCGATGTCCAAGAAATGGGAGGCAGTTCACTGTCCCTTTTGTGGTGGTTAGGGGAGGAGCTTCATGGCGGCGTCGTGGGCGGCGTGCTCGTAGGTGTCGTTGAGGGGCTTGAGCGGAAGCAAGGCAGTCGCCTGTGCATCGTCGCGACGCTTGAGGGCGTGGGCGATGAGCCAATCGGCGAGCTCGGGGTTCTTGGGCAGTGCCGGTCCATGCAAGTACGTGCCGATGACACCCTTGTAGATGAGGCCCTCAAAGCCGTCGTCGCCGTTGTTGCCGGTGCCCGTGACGACGGACGTTCCGAGCGGCGTGGCATCGGCATCCAAAAGCGTACGGCCGCCGTGGTTCTCGAAGCCCACGAACGGCTCGGGTGCAAGGTCGGTTTTGACGGCGACGTTGCCGATCAGGCGGTCAGAGCCGCGTATGGTCTCGGCGGCGATGACGCCCAAGCCCTCGATGCGATCCTCGCCCATGTAGTAGGAGCGACCGAGCAGCTGGTAGCTGCCACAGATGGCGAGCAGCGAGCCGCCGTCTTCGACGTAGGCTGCGACCTCGTCCTTTTGAGCGAGTAGCTCGTGAGCCACGGCCAGCTGGTCGCGATCGGCACCGCCGCCCATCATGACGATGTCGGCATCGGTCAGGTCGAGTGCCTCGCCCATGCGCATCTCGTCCACGCGCACGGGAATGCCACGCCACGCGCAGCGGCGTTCCAGCACGATAACATTGCCACCGTCGCCGTACAGGTTGAGGGCATCGGGATACAGGTAGACGATGCGTAGCGGGCGCGAAAGCTCGACGGGCGCGATATTGGCAGGCAGAGCACTGCCGTCGGCACGCTTCGCGGCGTTGCCGGCAACAACGGCAGCAGTAGCGACCTTAAGTCCATCGAGCTCCTTAACCAGCGGCGGGAAGGCGGTGTAGTTGGCGACGGCATAGAACGTCTCTTTGGCGTCCTCATCTGCCACGGCGCCAATGGCCTGCTCGACATTCGAAATAATGGCGGCGTCGATGCCGGCGTACTTCAGGCGCACCTGCATGTCGTGAGCGCGCGTGCCGCCGGCAAAGGCGACGAGCCCGGGTGTGCCGGCGATGCGTTCAAAGTCGACGTCGTAGATCCACGAGACATCGTGGCCGTCGGCATCGTTGTCGTTAAGGAAGAAGGCACAGAGCCTGCCGCCCGCAGTCTTAATAGACTGGATCTGGCGATCGAAGCCCACGGGGTTCTTGGCAAGGTTGGCCTCGACGGTGCGACCGGCAATGTCCCAACGACCCATACGCCCACCCGCGGGCACGTAGGCATCGAGCGTGGGCTGCAGCTGGGGCGTCTCGACGCCCAGCTCATGCGCCGCGAAGAAGGCTGCGGCGACGTTATACACCATGTACAAGCCGTTATAGCGCGTGGCGATATGCGCAGTCGGGGCATCGGCCTCAGCGCCGAACACCAAATCAAAGCCATAGCCGTCGCAGCCAAGCTCCACGCCCGTCACGCGGCGAGCAAGCGCGGGGCGCGCCCAGCCGCATGAAGGGCAACGGTATGCGCCCAGCTGGCCATACTGCACATAGTCGTACTCCAGCGGAGCGTTGCACTGCGAGCAAAAACGCGAGTCGCTAATGCGGTCGGACTCGGTGTTCGTGGCGCCGTCGATACCAAAGGCGATGCTCGCGTTGGGGACGCGTGCGGCGATCGAGGCACACAGCGGGTCATCGGCGTTGTAGATGAGCGTCGTTGCCGGCGAGAGCTCCAGCGCGCGGGCGATAACGTCCTGGGTGTGGTCGATCTCGCCGTAGCGATCCAGCTGGTCGCGGAACAGGTTGAGCAGCACAAAGAACGTCGGCTTAAGCTTGGGCAGGACACGCACGGTGTAGAGCTCGTCGCACTCAAAAACGCCCACGCGCTTGCCGCTGCCGGCGCGCTTAAGGCTGCCGCGCGCCTCGAGCAGCGCGCCAACCACGCCCGGCTCCATGTTGTTGCCGGCGCGGTTACACACCACGGTGGCGCCGCTAGCGGCGACGGCATCGGCAATCAAATTGGACGTGGTGGTCTTACCGTTGGTACCGGTAATCACCACGCTGTGGTCGACCAGACCGGCCAAGTCGCTAAGCAGCTCGGGGTCGATCTTCATGGCAATGCGGCCGGGGAGTACGCCGCCCTGTCGTTTGAGGACGGAGCGCAGGCCCCAACGGGCGATATCGCTCGAGGTGCAGGCAAAAGATGAGCGCAGGTTCATGAAACCGTTCCTAACGTAGGTGACATGGTCGTGACGGGCGCATCGCTAAAAGCCGTAGCGGCGCGCAAATTCCTGGGCGAGCTGCGACACGTCTTCGCAGGCGTTGGCCCAGGTGGCAAAGTCGGGCGTATCGGAGATAATGCCGTCGGCTTCCCATACAGCCTGGTGCGCAAGGTCCCACGGATCGTGCGGTTCGGGCCGGCAGGGAAGGTACGGCGTCTGGTACATGGGGTTCAGCAAAAAGAACGCCCCGCCCTCGCAGCGGTTGGCAAACTCACGCAATGCGCGCGTGGCCGGGCGCATCTTGTTTGTCTTGAACAGCAGAATCGTGCGTGCGAGCAGGTACCAGGGGGAGTTCTCGAGCGCGTCGGCGCCCATCTCCTCCTCGAGCTGGTGGGCCAGGGCAAAAAAGCCGTCTTGGTCTTCCAGACGGGCGAGCGCGAGCAGCACGGTGCCGGCGGCACGGGTGGGGTAGCCCTGTGCTTTAAGAGCGCGGCGGGAATAATTGGCGGCTGCACGGTAACGAGCGCTCGCCATGCACAGCTGTGAGATGGCCTCGAGCGTGTGCAGCCAGCCGATAAGCGCCGGCTCGCTCACGGTGAGGTCGGCCGCGGTGACACCGTCGCCCAGAACCTTATTAGCCCAGTAGTGCGGGGCCTCCATGTCAAATCCGGGCACGCTTTGCTGCAGGTAATCGGCCGTATTTGCCTCGAGCTTCATCAGGTCGCCCAGACAGGCGTCAACCGGCGTATCGGCCAGAATAATCGCAAGCAGCTGCGCATCGACTGCCAGTGCGTCGACACGGACGATCTTAAGCAGCTCGTCGCGCATGTCGTCAAACAGGCGGTTGCGCGTCTGCTCAAACTCCTCGTCGCTGCCCATATCCTCAATACGGTGAAGCTCGTCGAGCAGGTGGCGATGCACACCAGCATAGGACAGCAGTGCCTGCGCGTGCTCGGTCTGCGCATACTTTTGAGGGTTCGCGCTTATATCGTTATGGACAAGCTCGCGTGCTGCATCGGTGAGCTCAGGATGCGACGCCAGATAGGTGCGCTCCAGGTAGGCGGGGATGTAGACGCTCGGATCCATTAGAGGTCCCCTCCCTTAAACGGCAGGCCCTGCTCAGCGGCGCGCAAGATGCGCTCGTCGATCTGCGAGCGTACGATGTCGTTGGTGGCGACCCAGGCGGCAAAGCTGGCGTTGTCGGGGGCGCCCAGACCCTCTTGCAGCACGGGTGTCGCCTCGGACAGGGCAAGGACAAGTTCGTCGGTGGAACCCACGCCCACGTTGACGCGGGCATAGACGCCGTCCGGGAACTCCGTCTGAAAATAGAGTGCCTCGGCAGCATGGGGGCACGAGCGCACAAGGATGCGCAGGTAGTGCTCGGCACCCTCGTAATCCAGCTCACGCCAAGCGGCACTCATCAGCGCGATGAGCGTCCACGGGTCCAAGTCGCGCTCCGCGTCCTTGGGACGGCGGCGCAGCGGCGTGTTGGCGAGATAGGGCACGGAGTGGGCGGAGCGAAAACGCTTGAGCTCCTCGGCAGGGTATTCGAGCTTTGCCATGGCGAGCATTGCGGTGTGGCGGACGCCGGCGGGGTCGTTGGGGGCAAAGTCCAGGCTGCGGTTTGCTGCCTCGAGCGACATGCGGTAGCGGCCGCTAATGAGGGCGCGCGACGCGAGGGCGGCGAGCCAGCGCAGGTAGGGGCGACGCGTAAGGTCGCCGGCGGCTTCGCGCTCGTATGGGTCTTGCGCCGAGGCGATCTTGAGCGCCAGGTCGTGCTCGACCTCGTCTTGCTTGGAGAGCAAAAACTGTACGTACTCCTCGTTGGTGTTGGCGGTGAGCGCCGTCATCATGCGCTGGGCGTCCCAGTTGCTCGGGTCGAGCACGAGGGCCTCGCGCAGCATATCCTCGGCAGCTGCCTCTTCCTGCTCGGCCTGAGCATCGTCGGGAATAAAGGGGATGCGGTAATCGACCGCCTCGACTACCTTGGCAATCAGATGCCCGGCGCGATCGCGGTCGTGCACGATAAGCGGGGCGGGGTTGCGGGTGAACTGCTCCATAAGGCGCTCCACGGCCGGGCCGTCGGTGAGCGGGATGTTGTCGCGGCGCAGGGCCTCGAGAACGAGGCGATGGCAGTCCTCTTGAATGGGGTCGAATGCCATGGTGCCTCCTTTGCTGCGGTTAGGGTTCAATGTCTCTATATAAACCTCTAGTTTACCCGCATGTGGCGTGCCGGGGGCACCGCGCTCGGACATGCACTGTTGCACCACGAAGCGCCTGTCCCGCAGGCGTCTGCATGCTGGCCGTCTGAGTGGTATCACGATGCCGTAAACGGTTGGTTTGGGGCGGTGAACGGCGTGCTCGGCAGCGCCTCAAAAGGGCAAAGAGACCGTTTGGAACATGTTGATAAAACGTTTGTGCAGCTTGGGACAATAAACAATATGCAAGCGCATTCAAGGATAGAAAAAACGTTTCATCATTGGCGGCTTTGGATGAATACTCGACCAACCAAAACGGTAAAATAATGCGTGTCCGAGCGTTGAGACGTTTAGACATCGCGCGTTGTCATCGCCGGCGATGCGCAACTACGGTCCTGACGGAGCCAATTGGGTGCTCCGTTATATACACAAGCCTAAGAGGGGCTTGTTTAGGAGGCACAGTATGGGACGTTTTACCAATCCTCGCGATCTGTACTTTGGTGAGGGCGCTCGTCACGAGGTCAAGAACCTCAAGGGCAGCAAGGCCATCATCGTGACCGGCGGCGGCTCCATGCGTCGCGGCGGTTTTTTGCAGGACGTCGAGAACGACCTTAAGGAGGCCGGTTTCGAGGTCAAGCTGTTCGAGGGCGTCGAGTCCGACCCGTCCGTCGAGACGGTCATGAAGGGCGCCGAGGCAATGGCCGAGTTCCAGCCCGACTGGATTGTCGCTATTGGCGGTGGCTCGCCCATCGATGCCGCTAAGGCTATGTGGCTGTTCTACGAGTATCCCGAGGAGACCTTCGAGCAGGCCGTCGTCCCGTTCTCCTTCCCGGAGCTCCGTCAGAAGGCTCACTTCTGCGCCATCTCCTCTACCTCCGGCACCGCTACCGAGGTTACCGCGTTCTCCGTCATTACCGACTACGCCAAGGGCATTAAGTACCCGCTGGCCGACTTCAACATTACCCCCGATGTCGCCATCGTCGACCCCGAGCTCACCTACACCATGCCCGCCAAGCTGTGCGCTCACACCGGCATGGACGCTCTGACCCACGCCATCGAGGCCTACGTCTCCACCGCTGGCTCCATGTACACCGACGCCAACGCCCTGCACGCCATCCGCGAGATCGTCGAGTGGCTGCCCAAGTCCTATCAGGGCGATCATGAGGCCCGCCAGCACATGCACGACGCTCAGTGCATCGCCGGCATCGCCTTCTCCTCGGGCCTGCTGGGCATCGTCCACTCCATGGCTCACAAGACCGGCGCCGCCTTTGAGGGCGACCACATCATCCACGGTTGCGCCAATGCTATGTATCTGGGCAAGGTCATCCAGTTCAACGCCAAGGACGCTCGTGCCAAGAGCCGTTACGCTTTCATCGCCAAGGAGGTCCTGCACCTCGCCGGCGAGACCGAGGACGAGCTGGTCGAGGCTCTGGTCCAGGAGATCCGCGACCTCAACGACAAGCTCGACATCCCGCAGGGCATCAAGAACTACGGTGCCAAGGGCGTGAAGGCCGACGAGTCCATCATCAACTACGATGAGTTCGAGGCCAAGAAGCACGACGTTGCCGCCAACGCCATCCTTGACGCCTGCACGGGCTCCAACCCGCGCCAGCCGTCTCAGGAGGAGATGGAGCAGCTGCTCGAGTGCGTCTACACCGACACCCCGGTCACGTTCTAATCAGTTCGCCTTGTTCTGATGAGGGCCCCGTGCTTCGTGCGCGGGGCCCTTTTTGCTATGGTGCAAAGTAACCTGACCCCAATGCACCAAGTTGGTGCAAGGGGTCAGGTTAGTTTGTACCAATTTTTGAGTGAGTGAAAGGGTGGGGCTGCGATGTCGCTACCTATGGTTTACGGCGGTCCCGGTCGGTATGTTCAGGGACCGGGGGAACTCTCGCGTCAGGGCAGGTATCTGTCGTGGTTGGGAGACTCCGCCTATGTCTTGTTTGATCAGGGCACCGAGGACCGGCTGTGCAAGCAGATTGTCGATGGGTTCCAAGACGATGACCTCCAAGAGCCGCTCTTTAAGATCTACAACGGCCCGTGTACGGAAGATGCCGTTATAAAAATGGCTAATGAGGCGCGAGCCGAGCATTGCGACATGGTGGTCGGTATCGGCGGCGGTAAGATGCTCGACATCGCTAAGGCTGTCGCGTTTTTTGCCGATCTTCCGCTGTGCGTGTGTCCAACGGCGGCCTCGATGGATGGTCCGTGCAGCGCGATTTCGGTGCTGTATCACGAGGACGGGTCGTTCGACCATTATCTGACGCTCGCGAAGAACCTCGACCTGGTTGTGGTCGACACCGACGTGGTTGCTGCGGCGCCGTTGCGTATGACGGTCGCCGGCATGGGCGATGCGCTGGCGACGTACTTCGAGGCGCGTTCGTGCGTTACGGCGCGGGGCACCAACGAGCATGGTGGCACGCCGGGGCATCTGGCCTTGGTCGCTGCCCGCGCCTGCTATGACACCCTTATGGAATGTGGCGTCGCTGCTAAGCGTGACCTCAAGAAGGGCCGCATGTCGCCGACGGTGGAGCGCCTGATCGAGTGCAACATCTTGCTTTCGGGCGTTGGCTTTGAGAGTGGCGGCCTGGCGCTGGCACATGCGATTGCTAACGGGCTGACAATTCTGCCCGAGTGCAAGGCCATGCATGGCGAGGCTGTAGCGTTTGGTCTGGTGGTTCAACTGCGCCTGGAGCGTGCAGCCGAGCTTGGACAAGTGCTCGAGTTTTGCCAGCGCGTCGGCCTGCCGACGACGCTCGAGGAGCTTGGGCTTGGCGAGATTTCCGATGCCGATCTGCTGAGTGTTGCGGATGCAGCCTTTAGAAACGAGCGCAATATGGCCAACGAACAGGCCAAGGTGACCAAGCAAAAGCTCGTCGAGCTCATGCGTGACGAATAGGGAAGCGCGCGAACCAACCTTGGTGCAAACTAACCTGACCCCCATGCACCGGCTTGGTGCCGTGGGGTCAGGTTAGTTTGCACCATTGTTTTTGTCCGCTGGCGATGGATATGTTGGCATGTTTTAGACACTTTGCCTGTTGAGGGTAATTGGACTTGCCATTTCTATCCATAGGGGATATACCGAACGGCTAGCCATCGGTCCACAATAAAAAGTGCCATTCTACCGACAAAGGAGGACACGATGGCTTTAATGGACATTTTGATGAAGCGCCGCAGCGTTCGTTCGTATACGGGCGAGCCGGTGAGCCGCAAGAATCTGGAAAAGATTCTGACGGCCGGTCTTATTGGCCCCACGGGCAAGGGCAAGAAGCCGTGGCGTTTTGTGGTCGTGACCGACCCCGAGAAGCTCGAGGCGCTCTCCGGCATGCGCAAGCCCGCTCCGGCCGCGTTTAAGACCGCCGGTGCCGCTATTGCCGTATTCGGCGATCCGGGTGTGTCCGACACCTGGGTGGAGGACTGCTCCATCGCTATGGAGAACATGCATGTCATGGCCGATGACCTGGGCTTGGGCAGCGTGTGGATCCAGGGCCGCCTACGCGAGGCCAACGAGGGCGGCACGGCAAGTGACTATGCACGCCAGGTGCTCGGCATCGAGAACGGCTATGAGCTTGAGGCCGTGCTGCTGGTGGGCCAGATTCACAGCCATCCCACCTATCACACCAAGGCCGATGTCGATTGGTCGTTTGTGACCTGGGACGAGTAAGACGAACGACAGCCCATCCGGGCAACTTGCAAGGACATAAAAGAGGCGGGCTCGCCGGGAAACCAACCCGACGAGCCCGCCTCTTTTTCTATCGAGAGTACGTTACAGCTCGCAGACGTTCTGCGCGCGGCCCTCAGCGTAGGCAACGACATTGTCGAACTCAATCTTGGCACGGCGCTGCATGGCCTCGTGCGTCAGGAAAGCGACGTGCGGGGTAAAGATGCAGTTCTTGGCATTGACGAGCGCATAATCGGCGGGAATGGGCGGCTCCATGTCGAAGACGTCGATGCCGGCGCCGGCGAGCTTATCATCGTTGAGCGCCTGAGCAAGAGCATCGTTATCCACGATGGCGCCGCGGGCACAGTTGATAAAGACGGCGCCGTCCTTCATCTGAGCGAACTGCTCGGCGCCAAAGCTCTTGCGCGTGGCGTCGTTGTTGGGCAGGTGCAGGCTCACGATATCGGATTCGGCGAGCAGTTGCTCGAGCGAGACCTGCTCAATACCGGCCTCGGCGGCCTCGGGGTGTGGATGGCGTGCATAGCCCAGCACACGGGCGCCAAAGGCCTTAAAGAGGCGGCCCGTAGCGCAACCGATCTTGCCGCAGCCAACGATGCCGACCGTCTTGCCGCAGATCTCGGTGCCCATAAGGCCGGCGCTCGTCTTGCCGGCGCGGACGGCGGCATCGGCGGCGCCCACCTTGCGTAGTACGTCGATGGTAAGGCCAAGGGTGAGCTCTGCGACCGAAACGTCGGAATAGCCGGCGCAGTTGCGCACCTCAATGCCGCGCTCGCGGCAGGCAGAAAGTCCCACGTGGTCGATACCAGTAAAGGCCACGGCGATCATTTTGAGCGCGTCGGCACCCTCGACGACCTCGGCGGGGTAGGGGTTGTTGGCGATCATGACGACCTCGGCACCCTCGCTACGACGGGCGAGCTCGGCCGGATCGGTGGTCTTGGTATCGAAGTAGACAAACTCATGGCCAGCCTCCTTGAGCGGGGCGGCAAGCTCGTCGATAGTCTGCGCGGGAACTCCCAGGGGCTCCAACAATGCGATTTTCATAATGCAATTCCTTTCGTTTTAGTTGAAGGTATCGGCAAGATAGGCAAGGGCCGCTTGATAGGTCTCGCGGCCCACGGGGTTGGCCGTGTCGCGGTCAAAGTCGTGTTCCAGATAGTACACCTGGTGCATCTTACGTTGCTTTGCGGCACGCATGAGCGACTTTGACTGCTTAAGGGGCACATCGTTGTCACCAGTGCTGGCCGTGATAAACACGGGCGGCAGGCGCTCAAGATCTTCACGCGTAAGGGACAGAGCCGTAACATTATTCTCGTCCACGCCCAGCATGCGCCCCCAAGTCCCCTGCTGGCGTGCATGCACATACAGGGAAAACCTTGTGGCTTTGGGGCCCTCAAATACCAGCGAGCCGGAAGGTCCGGTGAGGGCGCCGACGGTCGTGGCGCTGACGGCGGGCATAGCGGCGTAATGGGTACTCGGAGTGCGTACGAACGGATCATCGAGGTTCCAGTAGCCGTAGAAGTCCCAGATGGCGGCAGGCTGTTGCAAATCCGGGCGTTTGGAGGCAATTTCGGCGGCCATCTTGAGTGCCAAATAGCCTCCTGCCGAGCGCCCAAAGAGCACGTAGCGGTCGCACCCGAGCTCGGGGAGCTCGTGCTCAACTAACTGGCAAAGCGCTTGAAACGAAAGTTCCACCGAGCATTCGAGCGGCCACTCGGGTGCAAGCGGGTAGTCAACGGCCACCAGTGTGTATCCCGCAGCGGTAATCATATCGACGTACGGCTCCGGTAAATCGCCGCGCTCCCCATACAAAAAGCCGCCGCCATGGTAATAAACAATGGCGCATCCGTTGGAGAACCCTTCGATCGTATGCACGGTCGCCGGAACCTTAATCTTTCCGGCGCAAATCTCGAGCTCCATTTAGTTCTCCTTCTCGAGCAGTCGGAAAATGCGCGAGCCCAGTGCGATTTGCAGACGATCGTCGGGGTTATGGAAATCGAGCCCGGTGGTCTTTTGGATGCGCTCGGCGCGATATCGGATGGTCTTGGGATGCATGTAGAGCTGGCGCGCCGTCTCCTGATAGTTGAGGCTGTTCTCGCACAGGACCGTTGCCGTTTCAAAAAACTCAAAACTGTGGTCGTGCAGTTCGCGTACGCGTGGATCGACAAAGCGCATAAGCTCCGAGGCATCGGTCACCTGCATAAAGAGCTTATAGATGCCCAGATCCTCAAAACGCATGATGCGGTCTCGATACTGCTCGCCATCAAAGAAGCGTTCGATCTCGGTGACCTCGCGCATAAGGTCGGGCAGGTTCGACGACGTTCCAAGCGACGAAACGGCAGCAAGATAAGAAAAGGCGGGCAGCGCCGGCACCATGGCGACGTCCTTTAAAATCGTTCTCACGTCGTCGGAGGCGTAGCGGCTCTGGGGCGATTTGACGTTATGCAAAAAGACGATCGAATCGTTCATCTCCAGATAGGCGGTATCGGGATAGAGCATCTTAAGACGACGGCGGACCATGATCAAAATGTCGCCGCGGCGGTCGATGGCGTTGGGGTCATCGAGGTTGACCTTGAGCATAAGCGCCTCGTAATGCGGAAAGGCTCCAATGCCCAGCGATTGCAGGCTGTTCATTACGTGCTCGGCATCGATAGTTGAGTCGGTGAGCAGCTCGCGCACCACGTTGTTGTTTTGGAAGAAGATCTTACGGTCGAGTGCGTTTTGCTTCAGGATCTCCATCTGCAAAAGCGACACGACATTTTCTACCGCCATAATGTCGAGCGGGGAGAGGCGTGCGATCTTGACGTGCAGAATTAGGTAGTAGATCTGGTCGTCGGAGCTGGGAATGAGCACCGCGGTCGCATGGCGCGTGAGCTCGGGGTAGGTGAGCTCGGCATCGAAATAGCGATGGCTGCGGTATGGGTTTTCATCGAACTCTGTAAGACGCGGCATGGTAAAGCGCGAGAGCTCCTGGCTTGTCGTGGTGCGGCGATCCTTGGTACTGTCGAAAAACGTGATGTCGGCATGGATAAGGCCGCGCAATTTGAGCAGGATCTCGAGTACCGTGGGTTCGCGCAGGGCCAAGTCCATGGTCTGGCGATGCAAGTCATAAAAACGGTTGAGGAGCGTCAGGTTGGAGTCCAAGAAGTTGCCGAGCACGTCGAGTAGCAAGCTCTCGTACTTGGTATCAGCGGGAATCTGAATTAACGGAAGATCGTGCTTATCGCACAGTTTGACGATTTGGTCCGGCGCCGCCGCCAAAAGGCGCTCAGGCTTAAAGACAATCGCTCCGATGCCGAGCTCATCTGCTTTATTAAAGAAGAAGGTGAGCCCGTCAGCGGAGAGGTTCTCAAAGGCATAAAAGCTCGTGATGAGCATCTGGCCGGGTTTGCCCCAGACCTCGATATCGGGAGCCTCGACAATCATGGCGGTGGAGACCTCGCGGTCAAGGCCGGCGCGGCCGGCGATGACGGTGGCGCCCTCAAATGAGGGGAGCAGCAGTGCGTCTGAAACGTTCATGAGGACTCCTTCGCGTTTATATGTGACAAGGGGACGGTCCCTTTGCCATATCAGATGGTAGTGCAAAAGCGCCCCGTGGCGCACATGGCGCCGCGGGGCAGATAACGGGCGAGTGGGACACCTCACGTGTGGTTGTGGAGAGAGAGGAGAGGAGCGCCCCGGTGCCCAGAGGTATTACAGGCGGACGTCGCGGTTGCAGTCCTTGCTGTAGATGTAGGCAAAGTCCTCGTCGCGACCGACGCCGTAGGCGGCCTGCGGGCAGTAAGCGCCCATGTACAGGTAGTCGCCCTTCTTGACGGGCAGCCACTCGTCCTCGAGGACGTACATGCCCTCGCCCGAGAAGATGTAGGCGCCGTGCTCCTGGAAGTGGGTCTCCACGTAACCGTGGCAAGCGCCCGGCTTAAAGGCCAGGATGTGCATATTCATGTCGAAGCCAAGGTCGGTGGCAGAAGGCAGGAAGTCGCAGCACTTGACGTCGGTCATGTCCTCGTAGTCGACCCACTCAAGATCGTTGGAGTTGCCGATCACAGTGTGAGCCTCGTGACCCTCGATGCGGTCGTAGAGACGCTTGTACATAAAGCCGTGAGCGTCGCTGTCGCCCTTGTTCTCAAAGAAGATCTTCTTGCCCTCGGGGACAAAGATGTAGCCGCCGTCGGTCACGGTCTGGGTGGTCTCGCCATCGGAAACCTCGACGGTGCCGTCGAAGAAGTAGATGAAGAGCTCCTCGCCCGGCTGGCCCCAGCCCTGAGCGTTCTTGCCGCCCTCATGAACGGTCAGCAGGTAGTCGACGAAGGTGCCGCCGAGCTTAGGCGAACCCAGGATGGTGATGTCGCAGTTCTCGAAGCCCGGGATGACGTTCTTAACGCAGCCGTCGGGCTCGATGACGGCCCAGTTGCGCTTGACGACAGAACGGTTCTGCAGGATGTCGTCGCGATAGCCAGTGTTGTTGTTGCGGTAGCCCATGATTGTTTCCTTTCTTTTGGGCGTTGATAAGTAAAAGAAGTTAGGCGCGGGCGCGACTGGCGCAAACGCGGTCGATGACCAAGAATGCCGCCGTTCCCACGAGGATGATCAAGATTGCAAGGTAGAAGCCCCAGACGCCCGAACCGAGTGAATCGGTGAGGGAACCCGTAACAGTGGGGGCAACTACCGATGCGCTCATGCCAAAGAAGTTAAAAACACCAAACATGGTGGTGACGGAACCCTTTTGAGCGAATTGGCCCAGCCAGCTAATGATGATGGGCTCAACGGTGAGTTTGCCAAAAAAGCCGTAGGCGACAATGCCGGCTACAACGACGGTTTGGTTGGTGCTCTGAATCATAACGAGCGCAAAGACGCTGGCGATAAGCTCAAGCCCAACGATAAGCGGTACCTTTTTGGTAGGCATCTTATCGGCGATACGGCTGAAGATGAGCGCGCCGGGAATGCCGGCAAAAAAGACGAGTGAGGAGACAATGCCCGTGAGGCTGTCGGCAAAGCCTCGTTCGGTGCCCAAGAAGTTGGGGAGCCACGTGCTAATGAGGTAGTACATGTAGAGCGTGGAGAAGTAGACGATGTAGGCAGCGATCATCTGCGGCTTAAAGAGTTTGCCTAAGCCATTCTTGCCGGGCGCGGCCGAATCGAGCTTCTGCTCGATGGTGGCGGGTGCTGCTGCCTTCTTTTGACCGGGCAACGTGCGTGCGAAGACCACAGCCATGACAACAGCGAGCACGGCAGTAGAAGCAGCGAGCGTCTGCCAGGGGAGAAGACCGGTGCTTACCAGGCAGCTGGCCGAAACCAGGCCAAGGCCAGAGCCCACGGCGGTGCCAGAGTTGACGATGGCGGTTGCGAGACTTTTCTTGTCGCCCGGTACATACACATTGGTGATGGTGTAGGCGATGCCAAAGAACGTGCCGCAACCGGCGCCGGAGATAAGGCTACCGGCATAGAGCATCTCGAGCGTGCCGGAGAGCGCGATGATTACGGTTCCCACGGCAAACACGATAAAGCCAGGGATGACCACGGCTTTCATGCCAAAACGATCGACCAGGATTCCCGAGGGGATCTGCATGATCACGTAGCCAAGAAAGTAGAAACTCGAGATAAGACCAAGTTGCGCATTGGAGACGCCGCCAAAGAACTCGGATAGTACCGAGTAGATGGGGGTGAGCATCATACGCGAGATCCAGATGACAACCCAGCCAAGGGCGAGCACTACGATGGCGCGCTTCCAGAAGGGCGTTTGAGTTGTTGTCTTGGTGGTCATGGGATGAAACCCCTTACGGTCGATGGAACAGGTGAAGGGCCCGACACTCAAAGGTGAGCGGGCCCCGTTTTAAAGCGTGTGGGCGCTATTTGACAAACTTGCCGGGGAAGTCCTTGCAGACGCCCTCGCCCTTTGCATAGGTGGTTTCGCCACGCAGGATGGTGCGGGCGACCTGGCAGCCGATGGTGCGGCCGATGTACGGCGTGATCTTGTTCTTGTACTCAAGATCCTCGGCCTGCAGCGTGTAGGGGCTGTTGGGCTCGATCAGGCAGAAGTCGGCGTCCTTGCCAACCTCGATGCGACCCTTGTCGGCCAGGCCAAAGCGGTCAGCGACGTTGGTGGACATGACCTTGGCGAACAGGGCTGCGCTCATGCCGCGCTTCTGGACCATCTCGTCGTACATGACATCCATGCAGTTCTGGATGCCGGAGATGCCGCCCCAGGCGTCAAAGGCGTTTTCGGGAGCCTTAAGGTCGGGCGTGCAGGGGGAGTGGTCGGAGACGACCATGGCGATGGAGCCGTCGGCGAGCAGCTTCCACAGGGCGTCCTGCTGGGCCTTGTCACGAATCGGGGGAGAGCACTTGGTGATGTTGCCAATGGCATCGAGCTCGTCGGTCGTGAAGTACAGGTAGTGCGGGCAGGTCTCGCAGGTGATGTCGTAGCCCTCCTGCTGAGCGGCGATAACCTCGGCCACGGCCTCCTTGCAGGTGCAGTGACAGATGTTGACGCGGCAGCCGGTCTGCTTGGCAAAGAAGATCACGCGACGAACGGCCTCGGCCTCGGTGAACGGGGGACGGGTGGCGACGTAGTCAGAGACCTTGCCCTTGCCAGCGGCCTTGGCGAGTGCGCCGAGCTTGTTGGTGATGGGGGCGTTCTCGCAGTGGACGTCGAGCACCTTGCCGGTCTTGGCAATCTGGCGCATGCCCTCCCACAGCGAGTAGTCGTCAACGTCCTCAAAGTCGCCGTTGTCGGGGATGGTGCGATCGCCGCAGCTGGCGACGAATGCCTTGTAGCCCACGACACCACCGTCGGCGAGCTCCTGAATGCCGCCGTCGAGGTTGTAGGGGGTCAGGCCGCCCAGAGAAGCGACGTCGACGCGAAGCTTACCGGCGCCTGCAGCCTCCTTGATGGCAAGGCGCTCGCCGTTGGTGGTGGCGGGAACCTGGTTGAGGGGCATCTCGACGATCGAGGTGATGCCGCCCTTGGCGCAAGCAGCGGTGCCGGTGAGGTAACCCTCCCAGCCGTCGCGGTAGCCACCACCGGGATCGGTGATGTGAGCGTGACCGTCGATCATGCCCGGGCTCACGACGAGACCGGTAGCATCGATGGTCTCGGTGCCCTCAAGATCAGCGCCGATAGCGGCGATCTTGCCATCGGTTACGGCGACGTCGGTTACGGTCTCGCCGTCTTCGAGGATGACGGTACCGCCTTTAATTACGAGGTCGTACATTGTTCCTCCCTTAGGTAGGGTGTCTGCTTTCCTGGCAGACGTTGTGGAAAGGACCTTTACAGGGACACGCCGTTTGCGCGCCAGCAGCGTATCCCTGGCGAGGTTGAAGATGGGGTGGAGCAAATGCTCCTGCAGGTGGAGACCTGCGTGGTTGCTTTACTCGGCCTTAGACGAGTAGAACTTGTGGATGACGAGGTAGATCACAAAGGCCGAGACGAAGCCTGCGAACCAGGAGACGCCCGAGATAAACGAGAGCGCGGGGATAAGCTGGCCCGAGAGCGAGATGACGAGTGCTGCGATGGTCGCGATGTAGGCCGGAACGTTGACACCCTGATAGGGGTTTGACTTGTCCTGGTTGTTCATGTCCATGTAGAGCGCATCGAGGTCAATCTGGCGCTTGGCGACAAAGTAGTAGTGGGCGATCATGACGCCGGCGACAGGGCCAAGCACGGCGCCGATGGTGTTCAGGAACAGGTAGATGGAACTGGAGTTTTCCATGAGCTTCCAAGGCATGATGGCGAAGCTGATGATGCTCGCGATCACAACGCCGCTACGATAGGTGAGCTTCTTGGGGAACAGAGCCGCCAGCTGGTAGCCAGCAGGGATGATGTTGCCCGTGGCATTGGTGGAGATAGTGGTGAGCAAAAAGACGCCCGTGGCGCAGACAACGAGGGGGACGGAATCCCAGGTGTCGATGACCGTGGTGATATCCCAGTGCTGTGTGCCGGTGGCAAGTGAGGCACCGATGAGGATGACGACGCTGCAGAAGGCAAAGACCACATAGGCGACGAGCAGGGAGAGGGTCTGGCCGCGACGCTGGGTTGCGGTGGACGTGGCGTTCTGCGTAAAGTCGGAGACGCTGGCGCCCGGAGCCGCCCAAACGGCGATGACGGAGTTCAGGATCATCAGGAAGACGTATACGGGGTTGAAGTCCTCGGTTGCGGCGGGGCTAAAGGCAAGGATGTTGCCCAGTCCGCCGGCAGCACTGATTGCCCAGACGGTCATGCCGATGACGACAACGTAGATAAGCGGGGAGAGGATGGCGGTGAACTTGTTGAGGATTCCGCCGCCGCCCAGGCCGATGGCTACGTTAAGGAGCCAAAAGATCGTAAATGAGATGAGCTGCGGGATGCCGATGCCCAAAATCTGAGCACCGTCACCGATCTCCAAGAAACCGGGGAAGATCTTGCCCAGGATAATGGTGAGTGCCAACGAGCCGGTGTAGGTCTGAAGGCCGAACCAGGCGATGGCGGCGACACAGCCACGCAAGAAACCGGGGAGTTTGGCGCCCAGGTTTCCGTAGGTCGAGCGCAAGTGCATGGCAAAGGGGATGCCGAACTTTGATCCGGCTTCGCCGTTAATCACCATAAAGGCGGCAACGAGCACGGCGCTTACCACGAGGGCGAACATGACGTTGATGGGGGAAAGGCCCAGGAAGAGGAATCCACCCACCGCAGCGTAGTTAGGGATGTTGTGGACGGAGCCCATCCACAAGGTGAAGTAGTTCTTGACCCCCATGTTGCGCTTTTCGGCGGTTTTGGGGAGCATGTCGTCGTTATAGCCGCGAGCGCGGTAACGCTCGACTTCTTCGTCGGTCACTTGATAGTCGACGGATTGAGGGTTAGGCATGATGCCTCCCATCTTTTGAGTTGTGGCGGCCAGCTAGTAGGCGAGGTTATAAAGGGCGGCGCCGAGCATGTCGATACCGGCCTTGAGGTCTTCGGCCTCGGTGTACTCGGCCGGGTTATGGCTGATGCCCTTGACGCTGGGGACAAAGAGCATGCCAGTCGGCACGTGCGGGGCGATAACCTGGGAATCGTGGCCGGCACCGGAGTGCATCATGCGATAGTTGGCACCGGAGTCCTTGGCGACCTGCTCGATCTTGGCGACGAGCTCGGGGTTCATGGGAACGGGGTCCTCGTCCATCCAGCGGTCGATCTCGATATCGGCACCGTGCTCGGCGGCGATACGGGCCATGTCGGCCTCAATCTCCTCGCTAAAGCGCACGAGCGTGTCCTTGTCGGTGTGACGGCAGTCCATGGTAAACATGGCATCGCCGGGAACGACATTGACAGTGTTGGGTGTGACCTCGATGTGACCGAAGGTGAGCACCAGCGGATCACCTTCGGCGTTGGCCTTTGCGATGGACTCGGTTACGATCTGGGAAAAGACCTGGACTACGTCGTGGCGATAGCACATGCGAGTGGTGCCAGCGTGGTTGGCTTCGCCGTGCAGACGGATGTTGTAGCGGCGCTGACCGGTGATGGCGGTAACGACGCCCACTTTCTTGCCCTCCATCTCGAGGGTGTTGCCCTGCTCGATATGGAGCTCAAGGAATGCTTTGACGTTGTCGAGCGGGCTCGTGTGGGCGGCGCGAACGCCAAAGCCGCAGTTCTTCATAGCGTCAGTAAAGGAGACGCCGTCGTTATCGGCAACGCCTTCGAGCGCGGTCTCGGGCACGATGCCGACCAGGTTCTTGCTGCCCCAGAAAACAAAGGGGAAGCGGCTTCCCTCCTCCTCTGCCATAGAGATGACGCGAAGAGATTTCTTGGGGGCGCCGTGGGTCTCGACAAGATCCTTAATGGCCAAGTACCCACCGAAGATGCCGAGTGCGCCGTCGAGCTTGCCGCCATGAACGACGGTGTCCACATGGCTGCCGCAGGCAATGACATCGTCCGTGTCATCGGTGCCAGGGTAGGTGCCCACGAGGTTTCCGACCTCATCGAACTCGGCAACCATGCCAAGGTCCTCAAACTTCTGCTTGAGGGCGAGCTGTGCGTCGAGCCATTCGGGCGTGAAGAGCAGGCGGGTCATGCCACCGGTCTCATCGGTGCCAAAGGATGCGAGCCAATCGCGGACCGATTCCACTTCTTGTGCGGAGGTGCTCATATCTACACTCCTTATTACTTGGTTGAGGACCGCTTGATCGTGTGGTGTGTCGCCCGGTCCGTTCGATGACATACACATTACTTTTTGCCAAAAATGCCAACAATGTCCACTTCGGATAAAGAAGAATGGCAATAGCTAGCCACTCAAGATAATGAATGAAATCTTGGTGCATGGTTTACTGTCAACAGACGCTCGTTGCCGTTACGGCCTACAGCGTGACGGTACATCCACCGAGAGATATAGAAAGTCGGCGATGCAGATGCTTTATACAGTTGTAAAGCAAAACTCGTATCAGGACTCCATCAACCTGATGCTGCTCACCAATAAGATCAACGCCATGCCCGGCGTGGTCCAGAGCCAGATCATGATGGGCACCGATGCCAACAAGGACATCTACGATGCCGCGGGTCTTTTGACGCCCGAGGCCGCCGCTGCCAATCCCAGCGACATGGTGATCGTCGTCGAGGCCGACGACGAGAAGATCGTGGACGAGGTGCTCTCCGAGACCGAGGCCTTCCTCGACGACCTTTCGGTTAAGAAGGCTGCCGACGGCGGCAACACCACCGCAACTTCGTGGGAGGAGGCCGTGGCGGCACTTCCCGATGCCAACTTGGCACTCTTCTCCATTCCCGGCGAGTATGCCGCGCCCGAGCTGGAGCGCGCCCTCGACCTGGGCCTCAACGTGTTCTCCTTTACCGACAACGTTGCCCTGAAGGACGAGGTTCGTCTAAAGCAGAAGGCGCACGAGAAGGGCCTGCTCTTTATGGGTCCCGACTGCGGCACCGGCGTGATCAGCTCCGTGCCCGTGGCCTTCACCAACGTGATTAACCCCGGCAACATCGGCATCGTCGGCGCTTCGGGCACCGGCATCCAGGAAGTCACCTGCGCCATCGACCGTATGGGTGGCGGCTGCGTGCATGCCATCGGTACCGGTGGCCGCGACCTTAACGCCAAGGTCGGCGCCGTTACCGTTAAGGACGCTATCGTGGCGCTCGAGAACCATGACGCCACCGACGTTATCTGCGTTATCTCCAAGCCGCCTGCGCCCGAGGTTCGCGACGAGGTCATCGACCTGCTCGAGAAGTGCGAGAAGCCGGTTGTCGCCATCTTCATTGGCGAGAAGCCCGAGGCCCATTTGGGCCACGTGCACCTGGCCCACACCTTGGAGGAGTGCGCTCAGATCGCCGTGGATCTGGCTGCCGGTCGCGAGGTCAAGGCCAACTATTGCGAGCCCGTCGACGTTACGGTCGCCGAGCCCCTCGCCGAGGATAAGACCGTCGTGGGTCTGTACTCCGGTGGCACCCTTGCCGGCGAGGCCGCGATGATGATCACCGAGGCGCTTGAGCTCGGCCACATTATCAAGGAAGACGGCTATATGCTGCGCCACGGCGGCTACGACGTCATCGACCTGGGCGACGACGTGTACACCCAGGGCCGTCCGCACCCCATGATCGACCCCGAGGTCCGCGTCAAGATGATGCGCGAGTACGCTGCCAAGTCCACCACGGGTGTTATCGTCTTCGACTGCGTGCTCGGCTATGGCTGCCACCCCGATATGGCTGCCGAGCTTGCTCCGGTCATCACAGAGTGCATCGAGACCGCCCGCGCCGACGGTCGCGAGCTCCACTTTGTGGGCACCGTCGTGGGCACCAGCCACGATCCGCAGGATTACGATCGCTCCGTTAAGCTGCTGGCCGACGCCGGCGCCATCATGGAGTCGAGCAACGCCCGCGCCGTTCGTGCCGCGCTTGCCTTCAAGGGCATCGACTACACCGAGGCCGACCGTCCGACTGTCGACTACGCCGTCAAGGACAACTCTCCGCTGCCCGAGCCTTCCGAGGCCGTGATGGAGCTGCTCACCACCAAGCCACGCGTTATCAACGTCGGCGTCGAGAGCTTCGTCGACCCGCTGGTCAAGTACGGCGCCAAGGCCGTCCAGTATGCCTGGAAGCCCATGGCAGGCGGCAACAAGCGCATGATTCACCTTCTGACCGAGCTCGCCAAGCATGACGAGATCGATGGGCAGAACGACCGCATTGTCGAGCGCTTCCGCGCCTCTCAGCCCTTCCTGGTGGACGTCCGTCCGGCCAAGGACCTCATCCCCGAGATCAACGGCAAGGTTATCCTGCACGCCGGTCCTCCGATCGAGTACAGCCACATGACCGATCCCATGCAGGGCTCCTGCGTCGGTGCCGTGCTCTTTGAGGAGTGGGCCGACAACGAGGCTGACGCCCGCAAGCTGCTCGAGAGCGGCGAGGTTAAGTTCATTCCGTGCCACCATGTCCACGCTGTTGGCCCCATGGGCGGCATCACCTCGCAGAACATGCCGCTCGTCGTGGTCGAGAACCGCGTTGACGGCACCGTGGGCTACTGCACCATGAACGAGGGTATCGGCAAGGTGCTGCGCTTTGGCGCCTACTCCGAGGAAGTCGTCAACCGTCTGCGCTGGATGCGCGACGTGCTAGGCCCCGTGCTCTCCGCAGCTCTTAAGCTCAAGGAGGGCGGCGTTAACCTCAACGTGCTTGTGGCCAAGGCCATTACTATGGGCGACGAGTTCCATCAGCGCAACATCGCCGCTTCCCTGTGCTTCCTTAAGGAGGTCGCACCCTTCATCACTCACATGGAGTGGGATGCCAAGGAAAAGGAAGAGGTTATCCAGTTCTTGGCCGATACCGACCAGTTCTTCCTCAACATCATGATGGCTATGGGCAAGGCAATCGTCGATTACGTTCGCAAGGATCACGAGGGCTGCGTCGTCACCACCATGTGCCGCAACGGCGAGAACTTTGGCGTGCGCATCTCCGCGCTCGGCGACGAGTGGTTCACCGCTCCGGTCAACACACCCAACGGCCTGTACTTCACTGGCTTTGCCCCCGAGGATGCAAACCCCGATATCGGCGACTCCGCTATCACCGAAACCGTGGGCGTGGGCGCCATGGCTATGATCGCTGCCCCCGGCGTTACCCGCTTCGTCGGTGCCGGCGGCTTTGAGGACGCGCTTGCCACCTCCAACGAGATGGAGAAGATCTGCGTCACCCATAACCCCGCCTGGACCATCCCCACGTGGGACTTTAAGGGCGCCTGCCAGGCCATCGACATCCGCAAGGTCGTCGCCACCGGTATTACGCCGCTCATCAACACCGGCATCGCCCACAAGCAGGCTGGTGTGGGCCAGATCGGCGCCGGTACCGTGCGCGCCCCGCTCGGCTGCTTTGAGAAGGCGCTCGAGGCCTACTGCGCAAGCTTGGGAATCGAGTAGCGTCATGGAACTCACGGCCGTCCAGATTTCGCCCTATGCTCTCGAGGGGCTCCGAGCTCCCTTGATGGGTCATGTGCACAGTGTGTTCAATACGAGCTTCAATGTGGAGCTCGGGGATGCCCTGGTGCATGTGGGGCGCGATGCCGATGCATTCTCGTGCACGAGCATCACCATCCCCGCAGGCGAGATGTCGCTTGTGCTGGGCGGCCTTGAGCCCGGTCAGGTCGTCACCGTACGCAATGGCTATCTGCGCCTGTATCGCCCCAGCGATATCGTGTCGATTGATCTGCAGGGCGCGGAGCCAGTCAACTGCTCTGTCCCTGCCCTCTTCGATACCGAATCGGCGCGCTGGGCACTTTCCTGGTTGGGGGAGCGTCGTTTGCGCGAGCGCTCGGGGCTTCCCTCCAGTACTGAGACATTGCGTGCTCTCACGGGCCTTCGCGAGGGCGCGTCGTCCAAGCGTATCGCCGATCACGTGCACTATCTGTGCGGCAGGGGACTTGGCCTTACGCCTTCGGGAGACGATATCCTTCTGGGCTATGCCTGCGCCCGCAGCGCTTTTGGTCAGGCAACCGGGCTTATCGACCTTCTCGCCAAGGAGTCGACAGGCCGTACTACGCCGGTTTCCTGCTCATATCTTTCCGCGTTCTCTCGTGGCGGCGTCAATCCCGTGTACCGCGACTTGCTGCTTGCGGCGCGCGACCGCGACGCTGACGCATTTGGCGACGCCGCAACGTCGATTGAGCAGATTGGCAGCACGTCAGGCGTCGATGCCCTGTTGGGGCTTTCGATTGGCTTTTCCTACGTAGCAACGCATGCGGCGAGTCCTGTGCATTCGGCGGCGTAACCATGTTCACCTGCGATTCATTTTGATTTGTTTAAAACCCGAGGCAGGCTCAAATGCTCGCTTCAAGGAGACCATAGGAGGTCACCATGCTCGTCAAGCGCGAAGAACTCAAGACCCTCATGAAGAACAAGTTTATGGCCGCCGGTCTTTCGGAGGATCATGCCGAGAAGACTGCCGAGGTGCTTACCTGGTCGTCCGAGCGCGGCCTGCACAGCCACGGTGAGGTTCGTGTTGAGTACTACACCGAGCGCATCTCCAAGGGCGGCATTACCACCGATCCCCAGTGGACCTGGACCCAGACCGGTCCCTGCACTGGCATCGTCGATGGAGACAACGGCTGCGGCTACCCCTTCGCTATCCTGGGCCTCGAGAAGGCCATGGAGCTCGCCAAGGAGAACGGCATCGGCATCGTGGGCGTCAAGCGTGTCTCCCATACCGGCGCTCTGGGCTATTACACCGAGATGGCCGCCAAGAACGATCTGTGCTGCCTGACCATGTGCCAGTCCGACCCGATGGTCATTCCTTACGGTGGCGCTGAGCCTTTCTACGGCACCAACCCCATCGCTTTTGGCGCCCCCACGGCCGATGACCGCTTTGTAAACTTCGACATGGCCACCACCGTTCAGGCCTGGGGCAAGATCCTCGACGCCAAGAGCGCCGGTCGTTCCATCCCCGACGATTGGGCAGTCGACGTCGACGGCAACCCCACCACCGATCCGCACCAGGTCAACGCCCTGCGAGCCATCGCCGGCCCCAAGGGCTACGGTCTCATGATGGTCGTCGACATTCTCTCCGGTGTCTTGCTTGGCGTGCCTGCTGGCCAGAACGTCTCCTCCATGTACCACGATCTGTCCGAGGGTCGCGAGCTTGGCCACCTGCACATCGTCATCGACCCCAGCCGCTTCTGCGGTCTTGACGAGTTCAAGCAGCACATGTCCAAGACCCTTGACGAGCTGGGTGCCGTCAAGCCTGCTCCCGGCTACGACAAGGTCTACTACCCCGGCGAGCGCGCCCTTATCCGCAAGGGCAAGTGCGACGCTGCCGGCGGCATCGAGATCGTCGACGACATCTACGATTACCTGGTCTCCGATAAGCTCTACATCCACAGCTGGGACCACAAGAACCGCTTCGCCGAGTAGCGGGTTTCTCGGCGCGTCGCCTGTACGGCGCGTCGCTTGATTGCTGGGGCCGGTCATCTGGATCGGTCCCGGGACTTTATATAACACCGTTCAAGAAGGAGGCCATCTATGGCTGAGCGTATCGTTATCGCTCTGGGCGGCAACGCCATCCTCACCGACGATCCCACCGCGCAGGCTCAGATGAAGGCGCTGGACGCTACGTG
The DNA here is from genome assembly GCA_934667065.1 of uncultured Collinsella sp. Taxonomy (GTDB): domain Bacteria; phylum Actinomycetota; class Coriobacteriia; order Coriobacteriales; family Coriobacteriaceae; genus Collinsella. Next base: position 216,548 of record CAKULD010000004.1, on the reverse strand, counting down.
CGACTATATCGTGCCGCTCATCGCTGCCGGCGACGAGGTCATCATCACTCACGGCAATGGCCCGCAGGTCGGCAATCTGCTGTTGCAGCAGGAGGCTGCAAACTCCGAGAAGAACCCGGCCATGCCACTCGATACCTGCGTTGCCATGACTCAGGGCTCTATCGGCTACTGGACCATGCTCGCTATGCGCGGTGCCCTTAAGCGCGCCGGCATCAAAAAGCTCGTTCAGGTCCTCGCCATGACGGCAACCGTGAGCCCGGACGACCCGGCATTCAAGAACCCCACCAAACCCATCGGTCCGTTCTATTCCGAGGAGCAGGCTCGCGAGCTTATGGCCGCTAACCCCAACGAGACCTACATCGAGGATGCCGGTCGCGGTTGGCGTCGTGTGGTGCCCTCACCGGAGCCCATGGAGCTTCCCGGCTGCGCTGGCATCAACGCGCTCGCCGATGCGGGCATTGTGGTCATCTGCACCGGTGGCGGCGGTATCCCCGTCCTCGAGGACGACAAGGGCGTCTACGGTGTTGAGGGCGTTATCGACAAGGACCTCACGGCCGAGAAGATTGCCGAGACCGTCGATGCCGATCATCTGGTGATCTGCACGGGCGTGGACAACGTCTGCGTCGACTTTGGCAAGCCCACGCAGCGCGCACTCTCGACGATCTCTATCGCCGAGGCCGAGCAGTACATCGAGGAGGGCCAGTTCCCCGCAGGCTCGATGCTGCCTAAGGTTCGCGGCTGCATGCGCTTTGTGCAGTCCGGCGAGGGCCGTCGCGCCACGATCACCTCGCTCGAGTGCCTGGCTAAGCTCAATGAGGGCGCCGGCACCACAATCGTGCGCTAGTCATTTGGTACTTACGCAGCTCTGGGAGGCACGGGCGGCGTTGGTATAGATGAGGCGCCTGCGACAGGCTGACAGTCGCAGGCGCTTTTTATGAGAAAAGAGGCGAATTATGTCCCAAGAGGCAAAACGCAAGTTTACCTATAACCCGACAACGGCCATGGCTATCGCTACGGTTGCCGGTATCGTCGCGGGCGTCGTATTTGGCTCCGTTATGACAGATATTAAATTTATCGGAGATATTTTCTTTAGGCTTATCCAGATGGGTATCGTACCGTTTGTGATGTGCCTGATCGTCGAAGCCATCGGTTCTCTGTCGCTTCGACAGCTTTCTAACATCGGTCTTAAGGCAGTCTTGCTGTTCTTGTTGACGTCTTTCCTGGCGGCCGTATTCGGTATGCTGCTCGGCGTGGTATTCCACCCCGGTGCTGGACTTTCCAACAGCGCGCTCGTGCTCAACGCCACTACGGATGTCCAGGCGACACAGACGAGCTGGCAGGAAACCCTTACCAATTTCTTCCCAAGCAATATCATTAGTTCCGTTGCTCAGGGTTCCGTTGTCCAGTGCATCGTTTTCTCCGTGTTTTTGGGCATCGCCATTGTGCTCCATCGTGAGAAGACCGGTAAGGATGGCGCGGTGTTCACTTGGATCTGTGAGCTTTCGCAGCTTTTGCTGGGAATCATCAAAATCGTGATGAACGTTGCTCCCATTGGCATCTTCGCCTATGTGTCCGCTTCGATTGGAGCACTTGGCTTTGACATGCTCATTCCTATCGCCAAGTACATTGTGGTCCTTGCATTTGGCGTTGTGGCGTTTTTGCTGGTGTTCTTCTTCATCACCGCATTCATCTGCCGCCTTTCCCCGTTTAAGCTCATCAAAAAGATGGGTCGCACGATGTTGTTTGCCGCTACGACCATTTCTTCGGCTGTTACGCTTCCCATCGAGATGGAAGATTGCAAGGAAAAGGTCGGCCTCGACCGCGAGGTTGCTAATCTGGTCTTGCCTCTCGGCGTGTCCCTGAACTCCAATGGTTCTGCGCTTCATATGGCACTGACTGCCATGTTCGTTTCCCAGATGTATGGCATGGACTTTTCGGGCGCGTCACTTATCACGGTCGTGCTTATTTCGTTCGCACTGTCCATGGCGACTGCCGCCGCTCCCGGAGCAAGCCTTATTTCGCTTACGATGCTTATTCCGGCACTGGGTCTTCCTTTGGACGCCATTGCAATCTTGGGCGGCCTTGAGTACCTCGTCGCCTCTACGCGCACGACGCTCAACGTCGTTGGCGATGCGCTCTGTGCGCTGATTGTCGCTAAGAGTCAAGACGGTATCGACTATGACGTCTTTAACGGTAGCGATGCGGACGCGAAGCAACTCGATGGCGAAGTAGCTTAAGGGTTATCGCATCCGGCGGAAATAAAGAGGGCCGCGACTCGTTTGAGTTGCGGTCCTCTTTTGTTGCGCATGAGAAGTAGTGCGTTTATGCGGCGTAGACGGCCTCGGCGGCAGCGACGCCTGCCGTGATGTCCACCTGCACGCCGGCATCGAGCAGGGCAGAGCCCAGGGCGAGCAGGGTGGTCATGATGCAGTCCTTGCGGGCATTGCAGCCCATGACGCCCACGCGCCAAATGCGACCCTTGAGCGGACCGAAGGAGCTGGCGATCTCGACGGCGTAGTTCTCGAGCAGTGCGGCGCGTACAGCGTCGGTGGCACCTTCGGGGATAACGATGCCGATGACGTCGTTCATGCGCGTGGCCTGGTCGCCGTAGAGCTCAAGACCCATGCCGGTGATGCCGGCGGCCATGGCGGCGCCGTTTAGGCGGTGACGCTCGATATCCTCATCGATGCCCTCCTCGCAAATGAGACGCAGCGTCTCGTGCGCGGCATAGAGCATATGCGTGGCCTCGGTGTGGTGGTTGATGCGGCGCGGGCCCCAGTAGTCGACGAGCTGCGGGAAGTCAAAGTAGTTAGAGCGGATGCGCTGGTCCACGGGCAGAACGTCCTCGGGGGAATCGGCGATGCCCTCCTCGATGGACTTGCGCGCGACCATAGCCTTAAAGGCCTCGGGCGAGACGACGATGGGGGAGATGCCGGCCGGGCCGCCCATGCACTTCTGCATGCCGGCGGTGGCGATATCGATGCCCCATTCGGCGCAGCGCAGGTCGTTGCCGGCAAAGGAGGCGGTGGCGTCGGTCATGAGGAACGCGCCGGCGGCGTGGCAGATGTCGCCCAGGCCCTCGAGCGGCTGCAGCATGGTGGTCGAGGTGTCGCCCGCGACGGTGCAGACGAGCTTGGGCTGAACCTCGTCGATGGCCGCCTTGATCTCGGCGAGCTCAAAGACATGGCCCCACTCCTTGGTGATGACGGTGACATCGCCGCCCACGCGTGTGGCGATCTCGGCGAGCAGCGAGCCAAAACGACCCGCGGAGCAGACGAGCACCTTGTCGCCGGGGGCGATGATGGACACCAGGGCGCATTCGATGGCGGCGCGCGAAGAACCGTCGACCATCAGGGCCTCGTAGCCGGGAGCCTTAAAGGTATAGCGCAGCATGTCCTGCACCTCGCCCATGATCTTGAGCATATAGGGGTCGAACTGGCCCACGGTGGGTGTTGCCATCGCCGAGAGGATACGCGGGTCGACGGTGGTGGGGCCGGGCGCCATAAGCAGGCGATGCGGCGGGTTGATGCGCTCGATATGGCGCACGTCGGTTGCGGTCTGGTCCATAATCTTCTCCCAAGATTTAGGTATGTTGACGTCAAAAGGGTAGAGCAACAAAAGGTGCTGGATAGGATAAGATACGTAGCTGGATTTTATCCAAGCATGTCATTGACAAGTGATGCCCGGTGTATTTTGAGTTGCTGCTGTTTTCGTTTTCTGCCAAAGGTGCTCTGCATGTAATTTGGCCGAGGTGCGAGCTGTTAGCGTATCATTATCTATCGCTTGTTTGCACTGCTCAGGGAGGGGCCGCGCATGGCGCAGGAACACGATCTGTTTGATGACATTATCGAGATCAGCAAGGGTTTCGATTTTCTTAAAAACCCGCTTGGCGGTGTGACCGATGCACTCGATCCGTCGGCGCCGCAGTGGAATCCTGCCGACTATAAGGAGCGCCCGCGCGGCAACACCATTCCGTGCCTGGCGTGCAAAAACGAGAAGAGCGGCTGCACCGCGTGTATGGACGTGTGCCCCGTGAACGCCATCGAGGTCGAGGAAGACGCCATCGAGATTCTCGACACCTGCCGCAAGTGCGGCCTATGTGCCGCCGCCTGTCCGACTGAGGCGATTATCTCGCCGCGTCTGGCGCCCAAAAACCTGTACGACGACATTGTCTCTGCCGCTACGAGCCACGAGACCGCCTACGTTACCTGCACGCGCGCTCTTAAGCGCATGCCGCGCGAGAACGAGGTTGTCGTGGCCTGCGTGGGGGATATTACGGCTGAGACCTGGTTCTCGGTGCTGGCCGATTATCCCAATGTGAGTGTGTACCTGCCGCTGGGTATTTGCGACAAATGCCGCAACACCGGCGGCGAGGACATCCTTGGTGAGGCCATTGCCACCGCCGAGGAATGGGCCGGTACGGGCATGGGCCTGGAGGTCGACCCCAAGAGCCTCAAGTGCCACAAGCGCCGCGAGTACGAGCGCAAGGAGTACATGGAAAAGATCGCCCGCTCTACGGGCCTTACCGTGACTAAGCTCAATCCTGCGACGGCCGCGCTTGCCTCGGTAACGCAGAAGCTCAAGGCTCACCGTCACCAGATCACCCAGCTCGAGCGCACGCTCAACACCATGTGCGGCACCACGACGGCCAAACGCCGCCGCACGCTCACCCACGGGCGTCAGCTGGTGCTCTCGACGCTGCAAAACCACCCGGAGCTTGCGCAGAACATGCAGGTGAGCACACCGGAGTGCGACTTTGACAAGTGCACGTCGTGCGGCGAGTGCGTCAACGTGTGCCCCACGTTTGCCTGCGACCTGGTGGGAAGCGGCCGCTTTGCGCTGGAGTCCACGTATTGTTTGGGTTGCGGTGCCTGCGTTAAGGTGTGCCCCGAGCATGCGCTTAAGCTCGTTGAGCACGACGCATCCAACCTGGTCGTCGTCGATCCCGAGGCCGAGGAAAAGGCTGCAAAAAAGGCTAAGGCCCACGAGGAGGCCGAAAAGGCCAAGGCCGAGGCAAAGGTCAAGCTCAACAAGATGCTCGACCAAGTGGAGAAGCTCGCCGATTAACTAACTGTAATCGCATCACCGGCGGGACAAAGTCATCAGAAGTGTTTGTCCCGCCACCAAAAAAGTTGCGGTGGAATAGTTCCTGTTTGGCCTTAGATAGGCAATTCTAGGAACTATTCCACCGCAACTTGTATGGGTTAGTTCATGCTGCTGTGATGGGTGCCGCGACCGCCGCTGCTGCGGGTGACCGTCTCGTGGAGTACGAAGAATCCGGGGACCTGCTTGGTCTCGGTGTACTCCATAAGGATGCCGTCGGCATTGTAAGTCTGTCCGCGCACGACGGCGAGTGCATTAAAGTCATCGAGGTCGAGCACGCGCGAATCCTCGGGTGTGGGGTGCTCAATCGTTACATCGCGTTTGCCCGTGGCAATCTTAATACCCAGGTCCTCTTCCAAATAACGGTAGATGGAGTCATTGACGATTTCGGGCGTTAGTCCCGGCACCTGCGAGCTCAGGTAATAGGAGTCGTCGGAGCACACGGCTCGTCCGTTGGCATAGCGGATGCGTTTGGCACGTGTGAGCTCGCTGCCTTCGGGAAAACCGGTGACTTTCGATAGCGCTTTGCTGCAGATGAGAAGCTCAAAAACGGTCGTGACCGTTTTGAGTTCAAAGCCACGGATGGCGGCAATCTCTTTAAAGGTTTCGAGTCCGCCGCCGCCACGGCTTGTCTCGCCGTTGATGTTGCGGATGACGCGCATGCCCTTGCCCTGTTGCGGCAACACATAGCCATCGGCAGCGAGCAAAGAGATGGCGCGGCGGACCGTCATGCGCGAGCAGTCAAACTGCTGCGTGAGCTCGGTCTCCGAAGGCAGATAGCTCTGATAAGGGTATGTGCCGTCGTCGATCGACTGCTTCACGGTGTCATAGATAGTTTGAAAGATGGCTCGCGCCATGGCGGTCTCCTAGATGTGTATGCGCGGGCAGCAGATGGGGTCACCCGCGCATAGGTCGATCGAATTACTTGCTGGGGTCGATTATATATTTACCCATGGCGCGCAGGGCCGGGTCCGACAGGATGGCACCGAGCTCGTCGAGTGAGGCAACCTTGGCGACCATCGAGGACACGTCCAGCCTGCCCGAGTCGATAAGCTCAAGCGCACGACGCTGCGTGTACGGGTTGATATAGGACGAGGTGAGCACAAGCTCCTTTTGGAAGACTTCGAACGGCTTGACGGTGATGATCTCGTCAGGCTTGGTGAGGCCGAACATCATGACCGTCGCCTTGTGGCCGGCGATCCGGATAGCCTGCTCGATGGTGACGGGTTTGCCAACGCACTCGATAACGACATCGACGTTGCCGACGCCCTCCTGGGCAAGACGGGCGGGAACGTCCTCATGGATGGAGTCGATGGCCAGGTCGGTGCCGAGCTTGAGCGCGACCTCGCGCTTGCCTTCGACGGGCTCGAGCAGAATGACTGTGGTGGCACCGGCGTTTTTGGCGAGCTGCATCATAAGCAGGCCGATCATGCCGCCACCGATAACAACAACGGTGCTGCCCGGCTTAATGTCGCACATATCGATGCCGTGCAGGCAGCAGGCGACAGGCTCGGTCATGGCGCCCTGCTCAAAGCTCGTGTGGTCGCCCAGCTTATATACCTGCTGCATGTCGACGGCGCAGTACTCGGCAAAGCCGCCGTTGACGGTGGTGCCGTAGCCGGTCATATGCTTGCAGTAATGGTTGATGCCATCACGGCAGGGCTCGCAGCAGCCGCAGGGGTGGTTGGGGTCGATACACACGCGGTCGCCCGGCTTAAAGCCTGCGACATCGCAGCCCACGGCCTCGACGACGCCGGCAAACTCATGCCCCAGGATCGTGGGCGGGGTAACGTCGGCAGCGCCCTTGTCGCCCTCGTAGATATGTACGTCGGTGCCGCAGACGCCGCATGCCTTGACGTTAATCAGAACGTCGCGCTTGCCCACAGTCGGCTTTACCGAATCCTCGACCCTCAGATTGTGCTTTCCATAGAAGACCGCGCTTTTCATGATGACTCCTTCGAATGGCGGTGGATGTTGCCTTGAAGTATAGGTATCTAGACTTATATAGACAAGCCTATCTAGACAAGTAGAAGGGAATTATATAAATGGGAGTTCAGCTAATGCTCATTTATCAGGCAAAATATCGGGTACATACCGTTTATCGGCAAAATTCGACCGTTGACCGAGCGTAGAATATCTATTAACTTGTATAGATAAGTGATGTGATAAAACGTAAGTGCAAGAAGTCAGGGACACGGGCCCACCCGTCCTATTGCACGAGGTACACGCAAACGGCGCGAGTGCGGTCTCGAGTGAAGCCAAAACCGCAGTCGCTCCGAATGAAGAGAGGGGGATCCCCCGTCATGATGCAAAAGATACAACGTTTCGGCGGTGCAATGTACGCGCCTGCGATTCTTTTCGCATTCTCCGGAATCATCGTCGGTCTGGGCACGCTGTTTACCACCGAGGCGATCTTTGGCGAGATGGCCACCGCGGGTCATCTTTGGTTCGATTGCTGGAATGTTCTGCTCCAGGGTGGCTGGACGCTCTTTAACCAGATGCCGCTGCTTTTCTGCGTGGCACTGCCGATCTCGCTTGCCAACAAGCAGAATGCTCGTTGCTGCATGGAGGCCGTGGCCATCTACCTTACCTTCAACTACTTTGTAAGCACGATCTTAGGCCAGTGGGGCCCTGTCTTTGGCGTCGACTTCTCCGTCGAGGCGGGCAGCGGTACCGGTCTGGCTACCATCGCAAGCATTAAGACGCTCGATATGGGCATTATGGGTGCACTCATTATCTCGGGTATCGCCACCATGCTGCACAACAAGTACTTTGATACCGAGCTCCCTGAGTGGTTGGGTGTGTTCTCGGGCTCCGTGTTCATCTACATGATCGGTTTCTTTGTCATGGTTCCGGTCGCTATTATTGCCTGCCTGGTATGGCCGCACGTTCAGGCCGCCATCTCCGCCTTCCAGGGATTCATCCTTTCCGCTGGCACGTTTGGCGTGGGCGTCTTTGCCTTCTTCGAGCGCGTGCTCATCCCCACGGGCCTGCACCACTTTATCTATACGCCGTTCTATTACGACAACGCGGCGGTCAACGGTGGCATCTTTGCCGCTTGGGCTAACATCCTGCCCCAGCTTGCTGCCGATCCGAGCATCGCTCTTAAGGACGCTGCCCCCTGGGCTGCCTATACCTGTCCTGGCTGGACCAAGGTCTTCGGTTCGCTCGGCGTGGCCATCGCCTTCTACATGACTGCGAAGCCCGAGCGCAAGCAGCGTGTTAAGGCCCTGCTGATTCCCGTTACCCTTACGGCTATGCTCTGCGGCATTACCGAGCCGCTCGACTTTACCTTCCTGTTTGTCGCACCCGGCCTGTTTATCGTCCACTGCGTGCTCGGCGCACTCGGCTGCATGGCTCAAAACGCCCTTGGCGTCGTGGGCATCTTCGACGGCGGCATCATCTCGATGCTCTCTTGGGACTGGCTGCCCCTTTGGGCCGCACATGGCCTGCAGTATGCCATCTCCATCTTGGTCGGCCTGTGCTTTACTGCCCTGTGGGTCGTGGTCTTCCGCTTCCTGATCGTCAAGTTTGACTTTAAGACTCCCGGTCGCGAGGACGATGACGTGGAGGTCGAGCTCAAGTCCAAGGCCGACTATAAACAAAAGCAGGGCGGTGCCCAGGCTAGCAAGTCGGTCGCGCAGAACAAGGATGACGAGCGCCTCGTGCTCGCCGAGAACATCCTCGACCTGCTCGGCGGCACGGAAAACGTCATCGACGTCACCAACTGCGCCACCCGCCTGCGCGTCAACGTCAAGGACAAGAGCGCTGTTGCCCCCGAGGCTTCCTTCAAGGCGATCGGTACGCATGGCCTGGTTGTTCAGGGTCAGTCGATCCAAGTCATCATCGGCCTTAGCGTCCCGCAGGTTCGCGAGAAGTTCGAGAGCCTTCTGTAGGCAACTCTTCCCTTTGATACAGGTGGCCTTGTGGAGCCAACGCAACGCAAGGCCAGCTTCCCAGATCTTCAGCTCCACTCTTAGGTAACAATTCCAAACCGCGCAAGGCCGCGTGCGGGGACGGATTGAGTTAGCGGCCAGAATGAGGAGGACATCATGTCCAAGAAGAACTATGCCGTGACCATTGCCGGCGGTGGCTCCACCTTCACTCCAGGTATCGCCCTGATGCTGCTCGAAGAGCGCGACCGCTTCCCGGTCAACAAGGTGACGTTCTACGACAACAACGCCGAGCGCCAGGAGACCGTGGCCAAGGCCTGCGAGATCTACTTCCACGAGAACGCTCCCGAGGTTGAGTTCAACTACACCACCGATCCCGAGACCGCTTTCACCGGTACTGACTTCGTCCTCGCTCACATTCGCGTTGGCCTGTACGCTATGCGCGAGCTCGACGAAAAGATCCCCCTCAAGTACGGCTGCGTTGGCCAGGAGACCTGCGGCGCCGGCGGCATCGCCTACGGCATGCGCTCCATCGGCGGCGTCATCGAGATTCTCGACTACATGGAGAAGTACAGCCCCAACGCCTGGATGCTCAACTACTCCAACCCTGCTGCCATTGTTGCCGAGGCCTGCCGCGTGCTGCGTCCCAACAGCCGCATCATCAACATCTGCGACATGCCGATCGACCTTATGGACAAGATGAGCCGTATGTGCGGTATCAAGGATCGTCGCGAGCTGCAGTACAGCTACTATGGCCTCAACCACTTTGGTTGGTGGAGCAAGATCTACGACAAGGAGGGCAACGACCTCATGCCGCAGATCAAGGAGCACATGGCCAAGAACGGCTACCTTGACGGTATTGAGCACGAGGCCGGTAAGGAGCAGCACGTCGAGGAGAGCTGGATCCACACCTTCGGCAAAGCTAAGGACGTCTATGCGGTCGACCCCGAGACGATCCCCAACACCTACCTCAAGTACTACCTGTATCCGGACTATGTCGTCGAGACCTCTAACCCCGACTACACCCGCGCTAACGAGGTTATGGACGGCCGCGAGAAGAAGGTCTTTGGTGCTTGTCGCGACATTATTGCCAAGGGTACGGCCAAGGACGGCGGCTTTGAGCCCGACGTGCACGCCAACTACATCGTCGACCTTGCCTGCGCGCTGGCCGAGAACACTCTCGAGCGCTTCCTGCTGATCGTTCCCAACGAGGGCGCTGTGCCCAACTTTGACCCGACGGCCATGGTCGAGGTGCCCTGCATCGTTGGTTCCAACGGCTACGAGAAGATCTGTCAGGGCCCGATCCCGCAGTTCCAGAAGGGCATGATGGAGCAGCAAGTCTCCGTCGAGAAACTCGTTGTCGAGGCCTGGGTCGAGGGCAGCTACCAGAAGCTTTGGCAGGCGCTCACCCTCTCCAAGACCATTCCTTCGGCTGCCGTCGCCAAGCAGATCTTGGACGAGCTCATCGAGGCCAACAAGGATTTCTGGCCCGAGCTTAAGTAAGAACCGCCATATCGGGAGCTCTGCGTATCTCTGATTCATTTGCGCCGCCGTGGTGTCTGGGTTCGCCCGGATGCTGCGGCGGCGCTATACTTATGCAGTTTGAAATACCTGTACCTAAAGGAGCTGCTGTGTCCCTTTCCATCGGTATCGTGGGCCTGCCCAACGTGGGCAAGTCGACGCTGTTCACCGCGCTTACCAAAAAGACCGGCCTTGCTGCCAACTATCCGTTCGCCACGATCGACCCCAACGTGGGCATCGTCGATGTTCCCGATAGCCGCCTGCAAAAGCTCGCCGACATCGTCAACCCGGGCCGCATTGTGCCGGCTACGGTCGAGTTTGTCGACATCGCAGGCCTGGTGAAGGGTGCCAACGAGGGCGAGGGCCTGGGCAACCAGTTCCTGGCAAACATTCGCGAGACCGACGCTATCTGCGAGGTCGTGCGCTACTTTAAGGATCCTAACGTCATGCGCGAGGTTGGCCGCACGGGCGAGTTCGTCGATCCCGCCGGCGATGCCGATACCATCATGACCGAGCTCATCCTGGCCGACATGGGTACGCTCGAGAAGCAGCTGCCCAAGCTCGAGAAGGAGGCCAAGCGCGACAAGGAGCTCATGCCCAAGTTTGAGGTTGCCAAGCGCCTGCTCGCCTGGCTCAACGAGGGCAAGCGTGCCGCATCCATGGAGATGACCGACGAGGAGCGTGCCGCCGCCAAGGGCCTGTTCCTGCTGACCATGAAGCCCATCTTGTATGTGGCCAACGTGGACGAGGATATGCTCAATGACGATCTGGCGCCCATCGATGGCGTGAAGCCGCTGCCTATTTGCGCCAAGATCGAGGCCGAGCTTTCCGAACTCGATCCCGAGGACGCCGCCGACTACCTGGAGAGTCTGGGCCTGGAGCAGCCTGGCCTGGACGTGCTCGCACAGGCCGCTTACAAGCTGCTTGGTCTGCAGTCGTTCTTTACGGCTGGCGAGATGGAGGTCAAGGCTTGGACGGTGCGCCAGGGCGCAACCGCCCCGCAGGCAGCCGGCGTCATTCACACCGACTTTGAGCGCGGCTTTATTAAGGCCGAGGTCATTGGCTACAACGACTACATCGAGCTCGGCGGCGAGCAGGGCGCCAAGGCTGCCGGCAAGCTGCGCATCGAGGGCAAAGAGTACGTTATGGCCGATGGCGACGTCGTGCACTTCCGCTTTAATGTGTAAAGGACCGTTTGGATGTTTCAGTACAGCAAAAAGGCCGGCTACATGGGCATCGCGCTGCTCGTGCTTGCGGTAATTCCGCTGGTGGTTGCGGCGTTTGTCATTCCCAATATTGGTCCCGAGGTGGCGACCAAGTTTAACGCAGCCGGTGAGGTGACACGCTGGGGCAAGAGCTACGAGCTACTGGCGCTGCCGGTGCTCAACCTGCTGTTGGGCGTGGCGACGTACTTTACCGCCGGTCGTCAGGCCAAGAATAATGCCGATTCCGCTGCCATGGCGCGCATCGTATGCGAGCGCTACCTGCGCAACGGCTGTATCACGGGTGTGTTCCTCAATGTGATCAACGTCTACTTTATGTATTCGGCTATTACCGGCACGGGCTTTGGCTTTGGATTCTAACTGGCGCGTTTAGGCAACAAGCCGGCAAGCATATTCGATGGCTGCTGCGAGGCCGCCGCTCGATCGTGGTTTAAAGACCACATCGGCGGCGGCCTCGTTTTCGTATCCGGCGCCGCGGAGGGTGAGCGCTATACCGGCGTCCAAGAGGAGTGGCAGGCCGCATTGGCTAGTTGCAATGACAGCGGCCTGGTCGAGCGCGCAGCAGTGTGCTTGGCATTGGGCGGCGAGCTCGCCTTGCTTGGGGTCGGGAATCAGCACGACGGAGACGCGACTCGCTAGCAACGCAAATGCCGTGCGCTCGTCTGGCGAAAGACAATCGGCCTCGACGATGACGAGCTTGGGTGGCGTACCGTTGGCAAGATGCGCGGTCCCGCGCGGCCAGACCGAAGAACCCGACATAGAAAACTCCTGTGTATTCGGCAAAACGTAAACTATAGTTTACGTTTTTGTTTTGCCGCATTTCAAACTCGTCTGCATGGACGAATGTGCAGAACAGATTCTTGGCAAGCGGGTCGAGCAGACGCGCTGCGACCTTGGTATCTCCAAGGTCGATTTTTGCGTGGCGGCAGGAATTAGCCGCCCCTACCTCGACCAAATCGAAGGCGGAACGGCAAACATCACGCTCAAGGTTCTATTTAAAATTGCGCCCGCACTCGGCATGACGGTTTCGGAGCTTCTCGAGGGCATTGAATAAGGCGTTTTTCGGTGTTATGTGGCGCTTTTGGACAGGTCCCCCCAGCAGCGATGTGCAAAAACGCGAGTATTCTGCACCGGTTCATCCGTAGAGTGCACCTCGAACGACTAGCCTTGTGATTATGGCAAAAGATAATCCACAAGTTAAATATAAATGAGGAATAAATATTTGTTAGACGGCCCTTTGGCACTAATAGTTCGTCTAGCAATCGGCAGATTCGATGCCTCCGGCGGAGAAATTGCAGAATACTCCGTTTTTTGCACGGCGCAAGGGGGACCACCTGCCGATCGGGGCTGCGATAAGCAGAAGTGTCTCCGTGATTACACCATTGGGATGCGATCGTGGTTGACCTGGCTGTAGAATAGACGCTGGATCTCTGCCGCGTCGCGCGACTGGCCGAGTGCCCACATGGTCTTTGCCACGAGCGTCTCGGTGGTCATGTCGTCGCCACGCAGAATGCCCGGATGATCGGCATAAGCGCGACCGACCTCGTAAACGCCCAGGTCAAGACCTTCCTCGGGCACCTGCGTAGTCATAACGACGGTGCGGCCCGAATCGACCCAACGGAAGATTGCTTCCTGGAACGATTCGCCCGACTCACCAAACTCGGGGATGCCGCCAATGCCAAAGGTCTCCAGAATCACGGCATCGTAGCTATCGGCAAGGGCATCGAGGATACCGGGGTTAACACCCGGCGTGAGCTTAAGCACGAACACGCGCGGGTCGATATTGTCGTAGAAGCGCACGGGGTTCTCGCCCTGATGCGTGCCATGAAGTCCGTTGCGCACGATGCGATCGTTGCGAATATAGGCAATGGGCGGATAGTTGACGCTGATGAAAGCGTTAAAGCTCATGGTGCGCTGCTTGCGGGCGCGCGTGCCGGCAATGGCCACGCCGCCAAAGACGATTGACACGTCGTGCGAATGCTCGTCGAGCGCATAGAGCAGACTTTGGTACAGGTTGAGCTTGGCATCGGTAAAGGGATTGCCCATGGGCTTTTGCGAGCCGGTGAGCACGATGGGCTTGGGGCTGTCCTGAATCAGGTAGGAGAGCGCCGCCGCGGTATAGCTCATGGTATCGGTGCCGTGCAGAACCACAAAGCCGTCGTGGTCGGCATAGCCCTCGACGATGACGTCGCGGATGCGCATCCAGTCGCTGGGACGCATATTGGTGCTGTCGATGTTCATGGGCTGTACAACATCGAGCTCGCAAAGGCCCGAGATCTCGGGCACGCTCTGAGCAAGCTCCTCACCGGTCAAGGCGGGGGAGAGGCCGTTGCCGTCCTCGGTCGATGCGATGGTGCCGCCCGTGGCGATGAGAAGGATGCGCTTCATGCTGGTATTCCTATCGATTTTGTCGCCGCAGGGGCGGAGTCATTCGTCAGTATTGTGGCACAGGGCGTTCAATGTTCAAACGTATTACATCATCTGTAACGTTTAGTAACATATTCGGGTGCCAAAAATGGGATAAAGCTCGTGCGTTTGCCGTGCATAGCCGCCGGTGACGGGCGTGGAGCATTCACATACGTGTACACTATGAAAGTTATTTTCGTTCATTCGCGCGGGCGGGCAGCGGCTCCCCGCCAACAAGAGGGGGAAACCATGGATCAAAATGCTTCCGCAAAGGTCCTCGTACTCGACTTTGGTGCGCAGTACGGTCAGCTCATTGCCCGTCGCGTCCGCGACCTCAACGTGTATTCCGAGATTGTCCCCTGCGACATCTCGGCCGACGAGATTCGCGAGATGAACGCCTCCGCGCTCATCCTTTCCGGCGGCCCGGCTTCCGTGTATGCCGAGGACGCACCGTCCATCGACCCCGCCATCTTTGACCTGGGCCTTCCCGTCCTGGGCTTTTGCTACGGCCACCAGATCACGGCCGTGACGCTCGGCGGCAAGGTCGGCCACTCCGAGGTAGGCGAGTACGGCCGCGCCACGATCACGCGCACGGCCGACGCCAAGCTCTTCAACTCCACGCCCATGGAGCAGACCGTGTGGATGAGCCACCGCGACGCCGTCTCCGAGGTGCCCGAGGGCTTTACCGTCACCGCCAGCACCGACGTATGCCCGGTTGCCGCCATGGAGTGCCCCGAGCGCAAGATCTTTACCACGCAGTTCCATCCCGAGGTTAAGCACTCCGAGTATGGTCAGCAGCTGCTGAGCAACTTCCTGTTTGAGATTTGCGGCCTGGAGCCTAACTGGACCATGGACAACCTGGCCGAGACCATGACGGCCGAGTTCCGCGAGAAGGTTGGCGACGACCGTGTAATCCTGGCCCTGTCCGGCGGCGTCGACTCCTCCGTCGTGGCAGCCCTGGGCGCTCGCGCCGTGGGCAAGCAGATGACCTGCGTGTTCATCAACCACGGCCTGCTGCGCAAGGGCGAGCCCGAGCAGGTGGAGGAGGTCTTCACCAAGCAGTTTGACGTCGACTTTATCCACGTGCATGCCGAGGACCGCTATGCCGAGCTTCTGGCCGGCGTGACCGAGCCCGAGGAAAAGCGCCGCATCATCGGTACGCAGTTCTGGAAAGAGTTCTTCGCCGTGGCCCAGCAGCTCGAGACCGACGGCAAGCCGGTCAAGTACCTGGCTCAGGGCACTATCTACCCCGACATCATCGAGTCTGGCGCTCGCAAGACGGGCGGCAAGACGGCCACCATCAAGAGCCATCACAACCTGATCCCGTTCCCCGAGGGCGTGCACTTCGACCTCATCGAGCCGCTCGACCACTTCTTTAAGGACGAGGTCCGCGCGCTTGGTCTGGCCCTGGGCCTGCCGGGCCACATCGTGTTCCGTCAGCCCTTCCCGGGCCCGGGCCTGGCCATCCGCATCATCGGCGCGGTCGACAAGGAGAAGCTCGAGATCCTCAAGAACGCCGACGCCATCGTGCGCGAGGAGCTCGACGCCTACAACCAGCGTCTGTTTGAGCAGACCGGCGAGCGCAACTCCGAGCACAGCTGCTGGCAGTATTTTGCCGTCCTGCCTGACATCAAGTCCGTTGGCGTCATGGGCGACGAGCGCACCTATCAGCGCCCGATCATCCTGCGCGCTGTTGAGAGCTCCGATGCCATGACCGCCGACTGGGCCAAGCTGCCCTACGACGTGCTGGCCCGCATCTCCGGTCGCATCGTGGCCGAGGTCCCCGGTGCCAACCGCGTGTGCTACGACATCACGTCCAAGCCGCCCGCGACCATCGAGTGGGAGTAAGGTTTAAGGAACCAAATTCCGTAAAATCAAAATTATTGGTGTCTTAACTGACGATTATCGCCTCCTCTGATAAGCTAGGCAGAGGAGGCGATTTACATGAAACTGTACCATCGCGAGCAATATCTGAAAAAGATCCGGCCGTTCTACGACGACGATCTGATCAAGGTAATCACAGGTATTCGTCGCTGCGGCAAATCGTGTCTCATGGCAACGATTGCCGAAGAACTGAGAAATCGCGGCGTCGAAGATAAGGACATCATCTACCTCGATCTCGATAAGCGCGGCAACCGCTCGATTAAGACGCCTGAGCAGCTGGAGAAAAAAATCGAGTCGCTTCTGGCCGACAACGACTTCAAATACCTCTTCATCGACGAGGTGCAGAACGTCCGAGGCTACGAGGAGGTCGTGAACGCTTACAACTCGGATGGCGGCTTCTCGATATTCATCACTGGTTCCAACTCGTATCTGCTGTCTGGCGAGCTGATGACCAAGCTCACGGGCCGATACGTGGAGTTCGAGATGTTCACCCTATCCTTTTCCGAGTTCCTCGATATGAAGAGGTTCATGGGTAAGGAGGTCGGTGATGCGCGAATCGAATTTGACGAATACCTACGGTATGGCGGGTTTCCCCGGTCCCTGGAATACGAAGATCCCGAGGCAAAGGCTCGCTACATCGAGGATGTTGTTGGGCAGATCGTCGACAAGGACATCAGGTCTCGCAACAAGATCCGGAACATTGATACGTTCAACCGTGTCATGACCTACGTCATCAACAACTACGGTGCGCCAACGAGCCTCACCAACCTTCATGACTATTTCACCAAGACGGAGCGCATTGCCGTCGAGCGGCGGACGATCGCCTCCTACATCCAGATGCTCGTTGATGCCAAGGTGCTCTACAGATGCGAGAGATTCGACCTTAAGTCCCGCAAATCGTTGCGTGGCGAGGAGAAGTACTACCTTGCGGATCCGGGTATCTATTTTGCGCGCAACGTCGATGTCCGGCTGAACTACGGGCCCTCGTTGGAAAACGCCTTGTACATCTATCTCCGCTCGAGGGGATATAAGCTATCCGTAGGCCGCATCGGGAAGCTGGAGTGCGACTTCATCGCTCGCAGGCGCAACGCCTATGCCTACATCCAGGTCTCGATGACAATCGCCGATAGGGACGTGGAAGAGCGTGAGTACAGGCCGTTCGGCTACATCAGGGACGGGTATCCGCGCTACCTTTTCACGCTTGATCCCCTGTTGCAGGAGAGAGATGGTGTCAGGCATCTTAACATGGTGTCGTTTATGAAAGATAACGGCGACCTTATTTGAGCGACGGCCGGATTTCTTTGCTCCTCGGTGCATGAGCGGCGTGAGTATTGCATGAGGACCATTGATTCACTTGGAATCGGCAGGCCGAGAGCTCGTGTTGAAGATAATGAGCTTTTGACCAGCGGCTCCTGTTACTAAGCGGGGATAGTAAATAGCTCTTTGCGAGGGAGGTCGAATGCGGTCTCCCTCGTTTTTTTCGAACCTTATCGTGTATGCCGTGATGTTTGAGCACAGCATCGTGCAGGGACCTGAGAATCTTCGCGATGGGAGTTGACGTCTAATACCTTGCGTCATATAGTGTGCGTAGCACAGTATATGACGAAGGGAGGTGTGCGGATGGAGGCCCAGATGAAGCGCGGCTTCCTGGAGGCCTGCGTGCTTGCGGCCGTCTCCGGCGAGGAGTCCTACGGCTACCAGATCGTGAAAGACGTGCCGGCGAGCATGGGGCTCACGGAGTCGACGCTCTACCCGCTGCTCAAGCGCCTGGAGAAGGCCGGGTGCATCACGGCACGCTCCGCCGAGCACAACGGGCGGCTGCGCCGGTACTACCGCATCACGGACGCCGGACGCGCCCGCATCGAGGAGTTCCTGGCCGAGTGGCCGTCCGTACGAGAGATTTATGCATACGTTGAGGGGGCACACCATGACGCGCGATGAGTTCTTGGGCCGGTTGGGCGAGCTGCTCGCCTGCCTGCCGGATGAGCAGGTAGAGGAGACCAAAGCATTCTATGCGGAGGCCATCGCCGACCGCATGGAGGACGGCATGAACGAGGAGGAGGCCGTTGCCGCAATGGGTACCCCCGGCGAGGTTGCCGAGACCGCGCTCGACGACCTGCCCGCCGTGCCGCGCGCGATCGCGAGGACGCGCCGGCGCAGCACCGCGCTGCTGTGGGTGCTGACCATCGTGGGCTCCCCGGTGTGGGCGCCGCTGCTCGCCGCCTTCGCCGCCGTGGCCGTCACGGTCTATATCTGCATCTGGGTGCTGGCGCTCTGCGTGTGGGTCATCGCCGCCGCCCTCGGCGCCGTGGGCGCGGTATCGCTCGCGCTCGTGGCGGCGGGCGTGGCCGTCGGCCATGCGCCCTACGTGATCGCGATGCTGGGCTGCGGGCTCGCCTTCGTCGGCGCGGCTCTCCTCGTGGGCGCGGGCGCTTGGGAGGCATCCAAGCAGATTGCGCGCCTCTCGGCGTTCTGGGCGAGGAAGGCCGCCTCGCCCTTCTGGAAGGGCAAGGGCGAGAAGGCCGGCGCTGCCGCGCACCTCGCGGTGTAGAAAGGAATGAGTACCATGACCAGCGCGAAGAAGATCTACCTCGCCGTGGCGGGCGGGCTCGTTGCCGCGGGCGTCGTCCTCGCGGGCATCGGCTTTATCGCCTCGGGGTTCGATCCGGCCGTGTTCGCGACCCAAATCGACATGCGTGACGGCACCATCGTGCTCGGCGGCGTCGAGGCGGACGACCCCGAGAGCATCCCGTTCATCAGCCAGCTCGCCAATCTGGGCGAGATCGATACCTCCGACGTCGCCGGCCCCGCCGCGCCCTAGGCGCAACGAGCCCGGGCACTCCGTCCGCCAAGCTGCGTAAGTCGGCGAAACCCGAACCTCAACCTCAACTCAATTTCTCGGATAACGAGACCCGGGTGGTATCGCCATGACCCATCGCAGCCAATGAAAAACGCGACGAAAGGACTGAGAACCGCTAATTGCCGGGATTCAAACATGCGGCCAACAAAGCGCATGCATCGGCAAGAACAAAGCCTCCGGTGACGATTCCTTCGTTCATGAATGATTTGTACCAGTTGTGACCTGCGGAAATACGAGCTTGCAAAACCACTCGCAACGATTCGCTTCTCGCAGTGAGCACCAAGGCGGCGAATTTGCCGATCGTTGCTCCCATTCGTGCGTTTTAGGGTTCTGGCGTTCGTTCGTTTTTGTCCCCGGGACAAAAACGAAACTGCGGGCCTTCGGCCGTCGAAAAGTTTTCTGCGTTGTCCCACGTTTTGTCCCAAACGCCCACGCGAAGACACGCGGCAGGATTCGGCGGTATGACGGTTGAAGCCGACGACCAAACTAGAATCAACTGGAATGGCGCCGCAGCAAACGGGCGCGAAAGAGTGGGAATAGAAAATTCCTTAGTTATGGGGGTATAAATTTGAATCCCTTTAGGATAAACCCCCATGACTATATGAATTGACCTGCTGACTCCAATGAAGATTGGAGGGTAACTGCCAGGGGTGACGGCCCAGCGAGTGTTACTTTGTGAGCTATGCGCATTGAAAGCGACCTTTCGTGGTATTAATTACTTGCCGGAAGCCGCGGCTTTCAGAGTACGGCTTACGTGTACGTTTAACCTCCGTGGGCGACGGGGTGCCGCAAGGTGTAGAATATCGCCCACCTGTAGGGGCCTGCAGCGATGCGGGCCCCGCTTCGTATGAAGGGGGCGTAACCGATGAAGATCGTATCCATCTCCCAGGACTTCTTCGACCTCGTCGAGCGCGCCCGCGAGCTCATGCTTAAGCACAATCGCCCCTGCATCGTGGTGGTGGGACTGCTGGAGGGCGAGAAGTAGGGCACCTCGGCTCAGTTTCGAGCCATGCGGAGTCGCTCCGCATTTTTGAACGCCGCGTGTGCGCCCCAAATACTTGCCTGGGAAAACGACGTGATTAATCCCTGCTGTCGGCAACACTGACCCATGCAATCGACTGAAGGCATTTTCGGTTAGGAAGCGGAGCACATTCTTTGGAGAGCATCAAAGCAAGAACTCTGCGCGCCTTCGGTTGCGGACTTTAGCCTCTGATGCGTAGACAGGGGGCGCAACGCTGTTCACGCTTTGCCCCTGCTCGCATTCTGATTGTTAAACCTATTCCGGGTCTACCGCTTCTATGAGCATGATGACCGGACGCAGCCTGTCCACGCAGGCGAACACCCCTTTGTCGTCATCGCGCATCCATGTCCCTTTTGGCTGAAGGAGCTCGCCGCGGGAGAGCGATGCAACCATTGCTTCTATGGGCTTCCATGCGTATTCGCACAGGCCTTTCGGCTTGTGTTCCCCATCGCTGACAAACACCTGCCCGGCTTTATGGAAAGGGCAAGGGCCGAAGTTGGGAATCGCGTAATCCTCGGCTAGCTGTTTATCGACTTCGGACTTCAATATCGTTATTTTCACGTCGCGTTTCATGTCATATTCTCCCGTATGTTTTGTCGAATGTGCAAAAGCTCCGCCGTGCTACTTGTCGCCTGCCTGCGCCGACGAGAGCAACATGCCCAAATCCGCTTGAATCGCCTCCGCCTTGTCCCCAAGCTGCAGTGGGGCGGAATCGCCCGAGATGTTGACGCTCAGTAGGTGCGCATCCGGTAGCTTTGCGGTCATGCTCCAGAAGGGGAGCGTGATGATGCCGGGAGTCATCTCGCCCACGCCAAGTTCCAGCAACAGCACGCGACTGTTGCTGCGCTCGCGCACAAAATGCTCGTATCGCTCGAGGCTCTCGCGCCATGCCGCACCTTGCAAAAACGTGTCGTCGCGCACCCATGGCACAAGCTGCCAACCGCAGTGCGGGCATCGAGGGATGTCCTCACTGCGGACTTCGAACCCCGCCATGCCCGCGAGCATGCGCTCGATGTAGGGGCTCGCGTCGAAAAGCTCGTCGCAGCACGGCTGCTTGCACTGAAGGTACGCGAAACTTCCCTGGTAGTTGCAGAATTTCTCGGCGGGAAAGGTCTTCTCGACCTGGGTGTCCACGTTGGTGCTCAGGATAAAGTAGTCCTTTTGGCCGATAAGGGACCGCAGGTCGAGATAGGGCTGTGAGGCCGGCTCGCACAGCATGAAATCGATGTATCGCGCGTAGTAGGCCCACTGCTGCTCGAGGCTGGGGTAGAGGTGGTAGAAGCCGTCGAAAAGGCTCTTGAAGCCAAATGCCTGCTGCCAGTCCTCCATTCCGGCGCGCATCATGCCCGCGCGGTTGTAATGGTTGAACCCGGCGGCGCTCGACATGCCCGATCCGATGCCAACGACAACGGTGTCGGCATCGTCGATGAGGCTGCAAAGCCTGCTTGCTTCTCTTTCTAGAGATGGCATCGGGCGACCTCCTCGAAAGCCGGGGCCATATCGCCTTCAACGAGAATCGTCTCGCATGAAGCGTCGGGCGCCATGGCCTGGTTGTAGTTGAACACGATGTAGGTGACGTGTTCGCTGGCGTTTGCGACCTGAGCGAGCATGCGCTTTATGATGCCGTTGCGCAGCCCCACGCCAAGCTCGAGGATGACAACCCTGCCATTGTGATGGACTTGCGCAAGGCGCGTAAGCTCTTCGAGCTGGGCCGTGGCGAGGGCATCTGGATGAGCGAGACGCATTTCGTCAATCGACGTGCGTATGCTTCCTTCAGTCTCGAGCACGCGGTTCTCACTGAACCCCGCGCGAGCAAAGTGCCCGTCGATATTGCAGGTGATTACGAAGGTGTCGGCGTGCTCCGTAAAGCGTCGTAGCCCGTTCATGAGCGGTCCGGGCTCATATTCGAGATACTCTTTTTGATGGAACCGCTCGGCCCATCGGCATCGCACGTTTGCATCCGGGGAGGCGAGCCCCTGCAGTATGCAGCCGATGTTGTCGATCCGGGCAAGATTCCCGTAGACCTTCCAGAAGTGCTCATCGGCACGGAAAAGGTTGAGCCCCTCCGCCATGTCGAACCCGTTGCTAGCGCCGATGACGATGAGATCAGCCTCGGCAAGCGCCCGGCGGACGCGAACTGCTGTTGCCGCTACCATACGCTACCTTCCTAGCGCCTTGCGCACATCGGCGAGCACGTCGGCGATGTCGGCGCGGATCGCCATGCCCCGTTCTTCAATCGCGCGGGGAAGAAACTGCGTCTTGTTATTCACGGCGATGTAGCTCGTCTGCGGCAGCTGCGCCGTGAGGGCCCAGAACGGCTCCTGGATAAACGCAGGTGTGATGCGGCCCACGCCCAGTTCAAGGAAAAGGATCTTCTGCCGCGCGTGCGCGTCGAGCCAGTCGGAGACCTTGCGGTACTGTTCCTCGTAGAGCTTGCCCTGCAGGAAGTTGCCATAGCCACGAACCCAGGGGAACGCCTCGGCTCCGCAGTAAGGGCAGCGCGGTACAAGCTCATTGGGGACCTCCAAGCCGTCACCCATGGCATCGACCATGCGGGAGATCGGTTCGATCGCATCCCGTACCACGTCGGTGCAGCAGCGGGAGCATTGGAAGAAGCGGTGGTCGCCTTGAATCTCAGCCACCTTCTCCCAGGGGTAGATTTTCACGAACTGCGTATCCTGGTTAGTGGTGAGTACGAAGAAGTCCTTATCGCGAAGGATGGCGTCAAGATCTTTATAGGGCTTGCGCAACGGAGCGTTGAGCGTAGTGCTAAGGAACGTCGCAAGATAGCCCCAGCGCGCCTCGGCGGTGGGCCAGCGGTAGAACGAACCATCGAAAGCCCCCTTGAAACCGTAACGCTCAGCGAACTTGCCGAAATGCCTGCGATAGGTCGCGTTGTCCTCATAGTAGAAGTCGCCGCCGCCCGCCGCGGAGAGTCCGGAGGCCCCTCCCACAAGTACGCAGTCGGCTTCCTTGACCATGCGGGCAAACGTTTTGATTTGCTGGTCGTAGGGCTCAGGCTCGCGGCCACTCAGGTCATAGGGCGTGCCGCCGCTGCGGTAAGCGGCCTGATGGGAAAACGACCGGTTGGTGAGTTCGACGACGAGCTGCTCATACGGAGTCATTCAATGTCCCTTTCAGCTATAATAAACAGGTGTCTATAAAAAGTATCCATGTTGATTAATGAGAGGGCAATGAACAGCTGTGAGTTGCTGTCGATAAACGGACGCTTGCTGAGCATTGTTGGGCAGATCGGACGGAGGAGCCATGGAAGCGGGGAAGATCGACCGTCGGCGACGTTATACGCTCTTGGTCATACGGGAGGCATTCTTCGCGCTGCTGGCCGAGGTCGGCTTCGCAAGGATGACGGTGGCGGATATCTGTCGTCGCGCGGATATCAACCGCGGTACGTTCTATCTACATTACGAGGACAAGTTTGCGCTGCTTGACGCGCTTATCGATGAGGCTCTGGCGGCGGCGCCTCCGCTCGAGGGAGCGGAGCCTGGGCCCCTTTGTCAGCGTCCGCCGGCAAACGATGACTATTATCTGCTCTACTCGGATGACGACGCGTACGCTCGCGTGGCACAGCGCGTCATCGAACGCGGGGCCGAGCAGGTGGTTCCCCAGATTATGGAGAGAACCGGGCTTTCGCGTGAGGACGCCTATCTGCTTTTTGTCCACAACGTTCAGGGAAATCTCGCGGTCAACCGCCTGCTCGGTTGGAGACGGGGGCCCGAGTTCGTCCATGCCCAAGAACTACTTGGTGCCTATTTTGAGGGAGGCCTGCAGGCGGTTTGCGCGCGAAAGGGCGCTTGATCCGATAATTCACCTAGACCCACATCGGCGCCGATCAATGTCCGCGATGCCTCTGTTTGTGTTGCACGAGCGTGGAAATACGGACACATGAGCGTTGATTTTCGGACGCCTGATGAACGAGAGTGGATAATCTCCCACTTGGGTCCCAGGTAAGGCTCAAAGTGGGAGATTATCCACTCTCGGTTGGCGACGCTTGCACAAGCTGCCCGCTTTTCAACGGAAAAACAATGCCCGCCCTATTGCGGCGTTATTTCCCGAAGCCGCCGAACATCTTCCTTGCGTTCTTTGCAAAGTCCTGCGCCTGAGATTCCAGTGCGCTGCCCAGGTTTTTCGCCATCTCCGCCGCGCTTTCACGGTCTGCGATCGCTTTCGCGCGTTCGTCTTGGTTATAGCCGAGGCTTACAAACATGCCGTCATCTGCGTCGAGGTTGGGGGTAAACCCCATCTCTTCGGCAAGATAGCCCTTGAGCTCCTTGTAAAAACCAAGGTATTCTTCTCGGCTCATCGTATTTCGAACACGGGCGTTCTCGCCGCGGCGTCCAAGTCCCCCGGGGATGAAGAACACGGAAAGCTCGTCGTCGCGAAGACGGCCGCCAAGCACGTTGACGATTCCGGACAACCTCGCAACGTACTGATAAACCAACTTAAAGTAGGTCAAGGCGTTCTGCTTCCCAACGTTTGCGGGAAGGAAGAACTTCCACTCTGCGAGCACCTCGGCAGTTGGGGGAACGGTTCCGCGCCTGCCTCGTGCGGCACCCCGCATTGCCTCCTCGACTGCGCCTGCGATGTCGGGCGCACTTTCGACCTGCTCCGTTAAGCCACGCTCATCAAGCGCAAACCAGGTGATGTCCTTGCCACAGCTGTGCGAGCTGCCAAGGGGGACGAAGCCCGCGGGCTCGCTGGCGGTTCGTGCGCCATCACCGGGAATCGCCGTCAGGTAATCCCTAGATCCGTACGTGGTAATGCTTTTGAGCTGGGCATTTTGTTTTGCCATCGATGTCCCTCACTTAAGACGGTGTTTAGCTTTCTTACTACAGTTAGATAATCTGATAGCATCAATGGCGATTCAATTACTGAGTTCGAGGCTTGGGAAAGATATCTAACGCATAGACGGAAAGAGGCAGGAAATCGGGATGGATCTTAGGGTGATAAAGACGAAGCGGGCCATCAAAGGGGCACTGACCGATCTTTGCTCAGCGAAGCCCCTGTCCGAGGTCACCGTAAAGGAGCTATGCCTGCGGGCCGAGGTCAGCAAGCCCGCGTTTTACTACCATTATGGAAATGTGGGAGATGTCGTCGACGAGATTGAAGACGACGCCGTAAACGCGATCGTTGAAAAGACGCTGGATGGCCGGGTCGATCTCGCCTCGGAGGAGACGCTGCGACAGTTTGGAGAACAGGTCTTCCATAGCCCGCTCGCACCGTTGTTAAAGCCGGGCGCGGCCAACGGGACGTTCGGCAGGAAGCTCGCGCTGGCAATAGGGAGGAGCTGCGAGGATCCGCGCGGATGCGCGAGAAGAGGCCCGGACAATCTGGCTGTTCTGTTTGCGTTCGACGGCCTTATGGGGTGCATGGGTAGGCTCGGCTACGAAGCGTATATGCGGGCCGTCCCCGAGCTTTCCGAGCTGATGGGAGATGTTCTGAAGGGCTGAGCGCTGGCTCAAGGTTCGTCGCCGTGCGCTGGACGAAGAGTGGCCCATTCCGCTCGCCTATTGGCGCAGCGGACTCCTGAGCGAGGACTACAATTTTGAGGGTCCCAAAGAACTATCGGACCGGGAGAGGGAAGCTGTTTCCCTCTATGCTGAGAGGCCGTTTCAACCACAATGGCGGGCAAAAATACGGTCGGAAAACGGTGCCGGTGCAGCTTGTGATGAGGCGGAGCACGATGTCGATAACGGTAAGCATCTCTCTCCCGTTCCGCCATTCATTCCCGGGACAGTGACTCCTTTGATCTTGTATAAATTCACCAGCATTGATAGAGGACGCTTCCGAACGTCGGGGTAAAGGGGTTCTTGCTGTACTCCATGGCTGCTCCTTTGCAAGTTTTGCTAATTTTTGCAACTTTTGCTAACGGTTTAGCATGCCTTGTACTGCGGGATTGCAGGAGTGAAAAACGGGAGTTCTATTCCCGTTTTTGACCTCCCCCCTAGGCGGCGTCCTTTTTAAGGTTAACGTCGATGCATGCGTGGGTCACCTGGAGCGGGTCACCTGGAGTGATTTTTTAACGCAGAAAAATAATCAAAATAGAATTAATCTGCGTTAAAATATTGTCAAACAATAGTTCATGAGGAAAGGACGCTCATGCGCCGTAAAGCAGACAGGCTCCTTAAGGAATGGCGAGACAAAATCGATAGGAAACCTCTGTTGGTTAAGGGCGTTCGCCAGTGTGGCAAGACCTATCTGCTCAGGACGTACGCGCAAGATCTTTTCGAATCGGTTGTCTACATTAATCTTGAGAACGATCGGTCGGCTCGGGCAGACTTTTCGGGCGGTCTCGATCCCCATTCGATCGTGCGTGCGATTGAAGCTCGTACGGGACAGCGCGTCGTCCCAGGTAAGACTCTGCTGTTCATCGACGAGATCCAGGCGTGTGAGGAAGCACTTACTTCCCTTAAGTACTTTTGTGAAGACGCCCCCGAGTATTACGTTGCGGCTGCCGGGTCGCTTCTTGGGGTTGCCATTAATCATCAGTCGTATTCGTTCCCCGTTGGAAAGACCGATTTGATCGAGATGGCCCCACTCGACTTCGAAGAATTTCTTTGGGCGATGGGGTACGAGCGACTGGCAGACGAGATACGCTCGTCATTCGAATCGATGAGCCCTCTTGCCCCTAGTCTTCATGACGAAGCGCTGAGACTCTATCGACAGTATCTTGTTGTTGGCGGAATGCCCGAAGCTGTTCAAACGTATGCTGAGGTTCAGTCGGTCATCGACGTCGCCGAAAAGCATCGAATAATCCTCGACGGATATTCTGCTGACACGAACAAATATGCCGATGAACGTTTGAGCGCAAAGACGCGCGCGTGCTTCGATTCCATTCCGCAGCAGCTTGCCAAAGAGAACCGAAAATTTCAATACAAGGTAGTGCGGGCGGGGGGCAATGCGTCTCTCTTTGGAGACGCTCTCGACTGGCTTGTGTTGTCGGGTACGGTGGCGCGCTGCAGCCTGGTCGGGCAGATCGAAAGCCCTTTAGAGGCCTTCGTTAACTCTTCTGCTTTTAAAATCTATCAGGCGGATACTGGGCTGCTCGTCTCCAAGGCCGGTGCTCAACGAGCCGATATCCTCGCCGGCATCGGCGGCACATTCATGGGCGCACTTACCGAAAACTACGTTGCCCAGCAGCTTTCAGCCATGGGTTATCCGCTGCATTATTGGGCGCGAGATAATCGTGCGGAAATCGACTTTGTAGTAGAGAAGCAGGGATGCTTGTCTGCAATTGAAGTCAAGGCGGGGGAGAACACAAGATCTCGAAGCCTGTCCTCACTTAAAAAGACCCATCCGGGCGTGCGCCTTGTCAGGCTATCCACTAAGCCCTTTGGAATGAATGATGGGCTTATGTCTGTTCCGCTTTATGCGGCATTTTGTCTATAGGGATGATGCTGCTGTAATGCATGGGGCCCGGAGCTCAGTATTTACTGCGCTCCGGGCCCCGTTGGTTTGTGGCTTGGACCAGCTCGACTGCCGTCGTCCTAGTCAAACAGGCTCGGCATGTCGTTTTCCTTCATGAGGGCACCGGCGGAGGGAAGGCTCTGCGCGGTGAACTTCTCGGCCGAGACGCCGGCGCCAAGGATGTCCTCGGTCGTGCCGACGGTGGTGACCGAGCGGCCCTTCTTGGCTGTGAAGGCCTGGACGCCCTGCGTGTTGGTGGTCGTCTTGGTCTTGAGCAGCGAGGTGTTGAAGTTCATCAGGCGGTAGTCGCTCGAGACCAGCGCGATGTCGCGGTCTGTGTTGAGCACCTGGGCATACAGCAGCTTGCTGCCGCCGTAGATGGCGTTCTTGAGGCGCTTGCGGTTGGTCTTGGTGACGTATCCGGAAAGCGCGACGCGCACCACGCGGCCGTTCTCAAAGACGAACAGCACGTCGGCCTTGTAATCCTCGGGGTCGATAACCCAGATGACGCTCTCGTCGGGTTCCATCTCAAGATCGGTCGGCAGGTACGAGCCCAGCTGGGCGGACTTGGTGTCCTCAAACTGCGCGACCTTGCACTTGTACACCTGGCTCTTGTTGGTAAAGACCAGCAGCTCGTGCGTGTTGGAGGACGGGAACTCAATAAAGGGCTTGTCGCCGTCCTTGTACTTGAGCGTGGCGGCCTTCTTGAGCACGCGGTCCGTCATCTTTTTGAGGTAGCCATCGCGCGAGAGCATGATGGTAACCGGGTACTCCTCGACCTCGGGCTCCAGACTCACTTCGATAACCTCATGGGGCTCGATCCTGCCCGTACGGCGCGGCATCACGTACTTCTTGTTGACGGCGGCGAGCTCGTCGCTGATGACCTTCTTGATGTTCTCCTCGCTGGAGAGGATCTCCTCAAGCTCGGCAATCTCGCCCTCGAGCTTGGCGATGTCCTTGGTGCGGTTGAGAATGTACTCCTCGTTGATGTTGCGGAGCTTGAGCTCGGCAACAAACTCGGCCTGGGTCTCGTCGATGTCGAAGCCGCGCATAAGGTTGGGTACGACCTCGGCCTCAAGCTTGGTGCCGCGGATGATGGCGATTGCCTTGTCGATGTCGAGCAAAATCGCCTCGAGGCCGTGCAACAGGTGCAGGCGCTCGGACTTTTTGCCCAGGTCAAAGTTAATGCGGCGGCGCGTGGACTGAATACGCCACGCAACCCACTCGTGCAGAATCTGGCGCACGCCCATAACGCGGGGATAGCCGTCAACGAGCACGTTAAAGTTGCACGAGAACGAGTCCTGCAGCGTGGTCGAGCGATAGAGTTTGGCCATGAGCTTGTCGGGGTCGACGCCGCGCTTGAGGTCGATGGCGATGCGCAGGCCCGAAAGGTCGGTCTCGTCACGGATGTCGGCGATCTCTTTGACCTTGCCCTCCTTGGAGAGCTTGACGATGCGCTCGATGATGACATCGGTCTTGGTGGTGTAGGGAATCTCATAGACCTCGATAATGCGCTCTTCGGGAATCCAGCGCCAGCGGGAGCGAATCTGGAAGCTACCCAGACCGGTCTCGATGATCTTTTCCATCTCCTCGCGGCGGTAGATGATCTCGCCGCCGGTCGAGAAGTCGGGCATGGGCATGTACTCGAGCAGGTCGCAGTCGGGATCCTTGAGGTAGTGCATCGTGGCTGTGCAGACCTCGTTGAGGTTAAAGCCGCAGATGTCGGACGCCATGGCGACGCCGATGCCCTTGTTGGCCGAGACGAGGATGTTGGGGAACGTGGTGGGCAGCAGGCGCGGCTCCTTCATGGCGCCGTCGTAGCTGTCGACAAAGTCCACCGGGTCCTTGTCGATATCCTTGAAGATCTCGGCACTGATGGGGGAGAGCTTGGCCTCGGTGTAACGCGAGGCGGCGTAGCTCAGGTCGCCCGAGTAGTACTTGCCAAAGTTGCCCTTCGACTCCACGAAGGGGGCGAGCAGCGCTTCGTTGCCGGTGGCCAGGCGCACCATCGTCTCGTAGATCGCGGCGTCGCCGTGCGGGTTGAGCTTCATGGTCTGGCCCACGATGTTGGCGCTCTTCTGGCGCTCGCCCTTGAGCAGGCCCATCTTGTACATGGTGTAGAGCAGCTTGCGGTGCGAGGGCTTAAAGCCGTCGATTTCGGGGAACGCACGCGAGACGTTGACGCTCATGGCGTAGGGCATGTAGTTGACCTCGAGCGTCTGCGTGATCGGCTGGTCGGTGACCTCGGAGTGCAGGCCGATGACGTTCTCGGCGTTGACCTGCTTTTTCTTTGGCTGGTTCTTCGTCTTCTTCTTTGCCACGATATCCTCTTGAACTTCTTGTGGGCCGTCGTTATCGATGTGCTGCTACTGCAGGTCCAGCTGGTCCAGGTATTCCTTGCCGTGCTCCGAGATATGGCGCTTGCGGCCCGCCTCGTCGTTGCCCAGCAACAGGTTGAACATGGTTTCCATCTTGGTGACGTCCTCGGGCTCCACCTTGATCAGGCGGCGCGTCTCGGGGTTCATGGTGGTGAGCCACATCATGTCCGGATCGTTCTCACCAAGACCCTTGGAGCGGTTGATCGAGCACTTCTGGTCGCCGATCTCCTTAAGGATGCCGTTCTTCTCGAGCTCGGTGTAGGCAAAGTAGGTCTTCTCTTTGCAGTTGATCTCGTAGAGCGGCGACTCGGCGATATACACGTAACCCTCGTCGATAAGCGTGGGCACCAGGCGGTAGAGCATGGTGAGCACGAGCGTGCGGATGTGGTAACCGTCGACGTCGGCATCCGTACAGATGATGACCTTGTTCCAGTTGAGGTTGTCCAGGTCGAAGGCGCCAAGGTTCTTGATACGCTTGTCCTTGATCTCCACACCGCAGCCCAGCACGCGCATGAGGTCCATGATGATGTCGGACTTAAAGATGCGCGGATAGTCCTCCTTCAAGCAGTTGAGGATCTTGCCGCGGACGGGCATAACGCCCTGAAACTCGGCATCGCGCGAGGTGCGAATGGCGCCTGCTGCCGAGTCGCCCTCTACGATGTAGATTTCGCGACGATTCTTGTCCTTGGAGCGGCAGTCGATGAATTTCTGCACGCGGTTGGCCATATCGGTCTTCTGCTGCAGGTTGGTCTTGATGCTCTGGCGTGTCTTCTCGGCGTTCTCGCGCGAGCGCTTGTTGATGAGCACCTGCTCCAGAATCTTGTTGGCGGCGTCTTTGTTTTCGATCAGATAGGTCGAGAGGCGCTCCTTAAAGAAGGCGGTCATGGCCTGCTGGATAAAGCGGTTATTGATGGCCTTCTTGGTCTGGTTTTCGTAGGACGTCTGAGTGGAGAAGCAGTTGGTCACCAGCACCAGGCAATCCTGGACGTCTTGCCACTTAATACCGCTCTCGTTTTTGTTGTACTTACCCTGCTGCTTGATGTAGGCATCGATGGCGCTGGTCAGGGCGCTGCGGGCAGCCTTCTCGGGTGAGCCGCCGTTCTCGAGCCAAGAGGAGTTGTGGTAGTACTCCTGCATCATAAAGGTGCGCGAGAAGCACATGCATGCGGTGATCTTTACGTTGTAGTCGGGCAGGTCCTCGCGATCGCGACCGCGACGGTCGGCCTCGATAAAGAAAGGCTCGGTGAGGTAGTCGGTGCCCACCTTCTCGAGCACGTAGTCCTCGATGCCCTTGGGATAGCAGAAGTCCTCTTCGGTAAATTCGCCGTTGTCGCCTTCGATACGCAGGCGGAAGGTCACGTTGGCGTTGACCACGGCCTGGCGGCGCATGGTCTCGCGATACCAATCGTGGGGAATGCTGATGGAGGTAAAGACCTCAAGGTCGGGGCGCCACTTGATGGTGGTGCCGGTGCGGCTCTCGTCGCTGGGCTCAATCTCGAGTGCCTTCTTCTTGGCGCCGACGACTTTGCCCTTCTTAAAGTGCAGGGAGTATTTGTTACCATCGCGCCAGACGGTGACGTCCATGTACTCGGAGGCGTACTGGGTTGCGCACGAACCCAGGCCGTTGGTGCCGAGCGAGAAGTCGTAGTCGCCGCCCTGGTTGTTGTTGTACTTGCCGCCGGCGTAGAGCTCGCAAAAGACGAGTTCCCAGTTAAAGCGCTTCTCGGAAGGGTTCCAGTCGAGCGGGCAGCCACGACCGTTGTCCTCTACCTGAATAGAGCCATCGCGAAAGGCGGTGAGGGTGATGAGCTTGCCGTAGCCCTGGCGTGCCTCGTCAACGGCGTTGGACAGGATCTCGAAGGCGGCGTGCGCGCAGCCGTCGAGTCCGTCCGAGCCAAAGATGACGGCGGGGCGCAGACGTACGCGCTCCTCATCCTTGAGCTGGCGGATACTGTCGTTACCATAGTTTGCGGTGTTTTTTGCCATACTCGCTCTCTCGATGCTCCTTTGCTGCGTTTAAGTCATATAGATAGTCAAGGTAGCATAGCCCAGCCCTCGTACGATTCCACCCAACACGAAATCCATCGAACAATCGTTCGTAATTTGATGGAATGGCGTTTACTCGGGCAAAACCGAGTCGGTTCTGTCCGAGTAAGTTTGAAGGCGGCTGAAGGCGCCCTATCTTGTTTGCGGCTGTTGGTTCAAATCGAACATTGGGACAGGTGTCTCGTTTTATGGGCCACGGGCGTGCGTGTGCGAGTTCCTTTGGCCCATAAGGAACGCTGGCGGGTCGTTATTTGGGCCGTGGGTCACTTCGCCGGCGCCGCGTTTCGTCATACGCTCATAGCGGAAGCCGATACCACGGGGCCGACGAAAGCCTCGGGCAGCGGATGAGCTGCAAGCCGAAAGGAGCGGTGAGGATGATGAAGCCCATGACGAAAAAGCTGCTGTTAGGAATTCCCACCGTGACGCTTTCGGCCGTGCTGGCGTGTTCGGTGGCCGGCTGTGGCGGTAGTGCTCCGAGCGGCTCGGCTGGCAGCTCGGGCGGCAGTGCTCCCGTAGAGAAGAAGGCCAAGGCCTATGAGGCGCAGACGGTCGAGGTGGCTGGCATAACCTATGAGTCGGTAGCCCACGGTACGTTCTATCGCGGCGACGCTAAGCTGCAGGACGGCTTTTACCTGCACGTCAAGATCACCAACAACAATGAAAAGAACAGGACGTTTAGCTCCTTTAACGTGCATGCTGCCCAGGGCGATCTTGAGGCAGGCGACCCGTTGTTTACTTCCGGCAAGGCGGCCGTGCTCGACTACGTTGCAAGTGAGGCTCCCGATGAGCTTCACGAGGGCATCGATCTTTCCAAGAGGCCAGATATCGGCCCGGGCGAGACCGTTGAGTACGTGTATTTCTGGGCGCCCAAGACGGCGTACTACGGGCCCATCACTGTCGAGTTCGTAGACGCTTACGCCCCCGCCAAGAATCATGAGGCCATGCACTTTGACACCACGGGATGCGAGACCAAGGAGTTCAAGGCGGCCGGCGGCGTGGCCGATTCTGGCGAGAAGGCAGATTTAACGGGCGTCGACTGCGCATCGTGCAGCATCGAGGCCGCCGATGGGTACACGCTGGATTCGTCCGACGAAGAGCGCGAAAAGGCAAACTTCTTCCACGACGAGACTGGAGGACGCCTGAACATCAGTATCTTCCCGCGCTCGCCGGAGGAAGAGGTTGCAAGCCTAGAGCAGGTCTACGAAGGCAAGGAGACAACAACCGACCAGATCGAGTACAACGGCATAACGTGGCTGCGCTTTACCGGTCCCGACAACGGCCATACACTGTTTGCGACGGCTCCCGCGACGGGCGAGACCGTCCGCGTGTCGATCGGCTGGAAGATCGACTGGGATGCCGCCGTGCCTATGATGGAGGCACTGAAGCTCAAATAACGCCGCGATTCTCACGTCAGGCGACTCAGGGCTGGCTCCGAGTTATCGGGGCCAGCCCTTTTTGGTGCTCGATGAGCAGGGCCAGCGCCTCGCGCGGTTTCGGGTGCAGTGGGGCATCGTGCGCAATGACGAACATGATTTCCATAAAGACAGATATAGTTGACATCTTCTGATGGATGCAATATATTTCTGTCATGTTGCAACGGATATTTGTCCACATTTACGAAGGGAGCTCCATGCCGGGCAAAAAGAACCTACGCATGAAGGCGGCGCGTGCGGCTGCTGGCCTTTCGCAAGCTGACTTAGCCGAGGCCGTGGGCGTTACGCGCCAGACCATCGGTCTGATCGAGGCGGGCGGCTACAACCCCACGCTCAATTTGTGCGTGGCAATCTGTAAAGCGCTGCGCGTTACGTTGAACGACTTGTTTTGGGAAGACGAAATCGACGCCGACCCTAACGCTCTTTAGGAGTTCGCTATGAAATTTGAAGATCTGAAAATCGTGCAAAAGTGGCGTGAATATGCCGGCCCTAGGGATGAGCGCTTGGAGGCGGAAAACGCAAAGATTTACAAGATTGGCTTCGCGCTGCTTTCATTTGGCATGCTGGCAATTCTCTTCTATCAATTTATAGCTCGACAGGTCGCGTGGGTTCACAGCGATGCCAGCGAAATGCCGCACCTCTTTGCGACACCGTTCGAGGCTGCCATGTATGCGTGGCTCGTTATCGTGATGCTAATCTGCGTGGTGCTGCAAACGCGGAAGGGCTATGTCGATACAAACCGTTTTGGACAGACTGAGCATCTTCCTGCCGGGTATTTCCTGCTTATCAGTGGTCTCAGTGGAGCTGTGAGCGCGCTTGTTGTCGCCGCGATGCGCTGCATCGCCGAGGCGCAGATCGTTCCGCTCGAAAGCGTCTTTTGGTTGGCGAACCTGGTTACGGGCGTGTTCTGCGGTGCGACGATTTTCATAGCCACATTCGCCGTTCTGTGCGCATCGTTCTTCACGGCGAAAAAGCGCCGTGCCAAGCTCGAGGCAGAGTTCGACGACGCCGGCGATATCTAATGCGCAAGGGGCTGACTCTGGGTTATCAGAGCCAGCCCCTTTTGTGCTCGACGAACGGGGTCAACGCCGCTCGCAAAAGCGCTGAGAGCTAGCGGGACTCATCCGTTCCGGCTCCATCGCTGCCACTACGCTCGAGTGTGGCGCGGCGAGCGCTGTAGGCGACGAGGCCGGCTCCGGCTGCGGCGAGTGCTGCTGCGGCTGCCGTCAGGGGGATGTTGCTGTCACCCGTGCCGGCGAGCGCGCCCGTTTTTCCGGAGCGCTTGTTATTGTCGTTGCCCTTGCCGCTGCCAGAGCCGCTTCCGCCGGAGCTGCCTCCCGTGCCGGAACCGCCGCCGCTCGAGCCGCCATCGCCGTCCACGGTCATCGGTGCGTCGTGGAGTCCCGTCGTATCCGCGTTGCTGCTTACGCCCACCAGCACCTCTGCACGTTCGCATGCTGCGTCGGGCATGTGAAGCTCGTGCAGCACAGCGCCCAGAGCCGAGTTTGCGCCGGGTCGGATCTCCTCGAGCGTTACGGGATCGAGTGCCACCAGGTCGCGCGCCTTCGCATACAGCGTGACGCGTTTGCCCACCTCGTCGCCCCAGCTCTCCGGGATGGCAAAGCTCATGCGGAACTGTGCCGTGCAACCCGGTGCCAGCACGGCGTTGCCATTGTCAGCGACCAGCGGGTGCGTCGCAAAACGTGCGCCCAGCGTCTCGACTGCGTACTTCACGTGTGCCATGTCGTTGGCCGAAGGGTCCTCGGCAAGCTCTGGATCGTAGATCGATGCCATGCGTGCGTTCGCTCCGAACCCGATGGATGCGCTGGAGAACGGCTGGTTAGAGCCCTCTCGGTACAGATCGATCGTACCGGCGGTCAGCAAGGTGTTGCCGTCGTTTCGCACCGTGACCATGAAGGATTCGCCTGCTGCTCCGGGCACGACCGCGCCCGAGGTAGCGACCGCACCCGTCGGAGTGGCGCACGCTACCAGGGGCACTTCGATGCCGTGCAGTTCTGCCTTGCTCTGCTCGGCGCTCACAATGTGCGTGGCGAGCGCCGAGAGCATACCGCCCGACGTTAAAAACGTCGTTATCTGATCGACGGGGTGGTCGAGCTCACACATCACGAACGGTTCTGTGAACAGATCGCGTTCCAAGGTGCTGGCGAAGATGCGGAAGTGCTTGCCCATCACCGCTACCGGGTTGCCTTCTTCGTCGTAGGTCTGTCCCACCTTGCCGTCGGTGTTCTCTACGTACATCAAGCACCGACCGTTGTTGCTCGCGCTGAACGACGCCGGGCCACAGCCCGCGGCGCCCACGGGCTCCGATGCAAATGCCGTCGCGCCTCGTGTCCAAGTAATATGCTGCAGCTGCTCGTTGACGGTAGCCAAAAAGCCCGTGTGCTGCGGCCACGGCACCGCGTGGGGCACTGTGGCATCTGGCGACATAACGCCCCAACCCGCGATGGACTGGCCGATCACGGCGTACGATGCGCAACCACAACCGCTTCCAGTCTCGTATGCGACGGGCACCACCATTTTGCCGTTGATATTCTCGGGCGCGCCCAGCTCGATGCTCGACGGCGCTTGCGGAAAGCGGAGAACCTGACGGAACGTGAGGCTGTCACCCGACAGATCCGACCACAGAGTAAAGCACTCGAGCACGACTTCTGCCTCGGTGCCGAGCGCCTTTTCTGCGGTGGCTCCGCGGCGGTGGAGATAGGCGCCCGACAGACGTCCGTCGACAAGCGTTTTGCCCACCGTGATGCGCGGACACTGCAGGCAATGGTAGCCGTCCTCCTGCAGGCGGCCGCGCGAGATGCTACGCCACGACGTGTGCGATATCACGCGAACTTCGCTATTGCTTATGCGCAGGCGCACAACGGACAGTATGCCGGCTGTACTTGCCGTATCGAAAAGGGTGTTGTCGCCAGCCGGACGTTCGCCCGAGACCAGCAGCACGTAGGCGTCTTGGTTTCCTCTCCCGTCTGTATATTCCACCACGTCGAAGTCGTAATCAAATATGCCATTGCGCTCCACGTCGCCCTCGCCAAACCCAAGGGGGAAGTCCACGGGTGTGGGAGCGGACCACGCGCCGTTCGTCTTTGTGTGTACTACCAGGCGCGAGCGGCCATCCTCGCCGTAACGCACCGAGGCGATACGGAACAGGCACTCCACGCCGGCAATCATCGCTAACTTCATGTGGGCTTCGCTGAGCACGCCGGTGAAGAGCACCTTGTCGCTCGAGGGCTTTATGCCGCCTCTCTCGTCCTCCGACACGCCGGCAGAATTGGTGTTCGGGTCCACAGCGGCGTTCGTCGCCTGCCCGATGTAGGTGTACTCATACATCGGCGCGGCATTTTCGTCATTCTCCATCAGAGCGTGGACGAAATGTTCGACCTGTCCCGTGTCAGCGCTCTCTGCATCCGCGTCGAGCTCAATACGCGTGACCGCCCGGTCCCAGTCACGTACGACCGGCGCGACGTTTACGGGGGTGGCTGCAACTTCGGCGCATGCGAGCAGCTCGGCATTGGTGACGATGGTGGCTGACGCGATAAACTGCGGCACACCACCTGCCTCGGCATTGCCGGTCGCGCCAAAGCAGGCATCCAGCGTATAAGGCGCATCTCCATCCAAGGCCAGCTCAGAGCGCTGGGGTACATACTGGTCGCCGTTGTTGACCGACATGTTCCACGAATCGAGAAGTGTGGGCCACGACCCCGACCAGGCCTTGGTGGTCCACTTGAACATGATGAACTGGAGTATCACGTCGACATCGACGTCGGCACCCACGCGCAGCCGCGGAAGCTGGTGGCCGTCCGCCTTCTCGTACCCAATGAACAGTGTGAGGGATGCGGCACCGCGCACGGCGGACGAAGCGACGCCTGCAACGCCGGCTCCAAAGGTGACGGCAAGCCCGATCTGGATGGTGAATGATCCCGACGTATTGGAATAGTCGAGCGAAATGTTTTTGAAGAACGCCGCACCGCTGCCGTGTGTGTGGGCGCCTACCGCGAGCGCCAGCTTTGCCAACACCCAAGGATTGACGTTGAGGAAAAACGGCACCGGGCCCAAGGTGAACTGCTCGGTCCAGTTGAGGTCGGTTTTTACTTGGAAGAGGGCCTTAATATTGCCAAACGCCGGATCGTTGTTATCGCCCCAAGTTTTGCCTACCCAGTCGTAGGCGAGCGATCCGTACACCTGTGTTGCGATATCCATCGTGAACAGCAGCGTGCAATGGTGGCGAAGGAGCTTAGTGTTTCTTGGGT
Organism: uncultured Collinsella sp.; assembly: GCA_934667065.1. GTDB lineage: Bacteria > Actinomycetota > Coriobacteriia > Coriobacteriales > Coriobacteriaceae > Collinsella. Next base: position 179,087 of record CAKULD010000004.1, on the reverse strand, counting down.
CGGTGCCCGAGCCGGCGCTCATGCTCTTGTATTGGTTCCACTTCCCCTCCATTTCGTCGAGGTAGCGGTTTGCCTGCTTGGCGCCCGACTCGCGCGGCGACTTCTTCCAATACTCCGGATCAGGGTTGCCCGAATCGTTCATATAGCTGGCCGGTTTGTATCCGCCGCCAAACAACACGCACCCGGCAAACGAGAAATCGAAGAGGATCGGAAACGTGGGCATCCAGCAGGTGAACTTGTTGCCGCCGATGCCGGGGAACGCCGCGGGGAAATCAAACGGAGTGATCTCTTGATCCATGGTGGTGGGAATGATGGTGGTCGAGCCCGATTCAGCCTTGGAAGCCGGTGCGGTGGCAACGCTCATGGGGGAGGAGAGCGTGTAGGTTTTACCCTGGTAGTCGAGCGCAAAGCGCAGCTTGCACCCTTCTTCCAGAAGGCCCGACGCCGCATCGAGGAACTTGTCTTCGAGCGTGAACGTCGCCAGATTATCCGCACCCGTTGCACTGGCCTTGACCTGGCCAATTTGCGTGACGGTTTCGGGCGAGCTGCCCACGGCGGGCATTACTTTGTTGATATGCAACGTCGCCTGTCCGCCCTGCGGCAGATGAGCCTGCACGGTAAAGGCGTGCGTGTCGGGCTGCGCATTTGCTGCATCGTCTTTGGGCATCGCCATGAATGTGGCGTCGGCGTACTGGATGTCCCATTCGTCAAACGTGAGCTGGCGAAAGTATGGCTCACCGTCGGAGAGCGGACGCGTGGGCGCGGTAATGGCGGTACCGCCCTGGATACGCGCAAGGGGAATCTCGACATCGCGGTAGCCTGGCATGCTGATGGAGATGCCGCCGTTAAAGTCATACGCGTCAAGGAGTGTCGCCTCGTCCACGTAGCCTTCCGAAAGCGGGGCAACCTCAAAGATGGCCGTGCCTTCGTCATCGGTGGTGGCGGTGAGCTGCTTGCCTGCGGCATAGCGCGACGTTAGTGTGACCTGGGCACCCGTGATGGGCGTATTCTTGTTGGCGACGTCGACCACGACCACGCCGAACATGGTGCGCGAGAGAACGAGCACCTTGAAGGGGTCTTCTTCGTCGGCATAGGCTTCGGTGGGCGCGAGCGGCAATATGAAGGCGTTTGCGCTTCCCGGCACGCGCGGCAACATAATGCTCGCCAGCGAGGACGCTCCGGCAACAAGTAACGAACGGCGATCAAGCATCTTGGGCTCCCATCCCGCAAATATCGGTGGAAATAATCAAATTATGCGAGAAGGTGTCCTGTCGCGGTAGTGCCGTTCGAGGGGCAAAATGTCCAAATGCGAATGCGGAAGCGCGGGAGCGCTGGGGTGCGTGTGGCGTGTTTGGCAGGCGGTCCGCTAGCGCAACATGTGGGCAACCAGCTCGGCGCGAGTTCCGATACCAAGCTTGGCATACACGCCGGACAGGCGGTTTTTAACGGTGCCTGGCGATACTTCCATATGGCGTGCGATTTCGGCGTTGGTCCATCCGCGGCAGGCGAGCATGGCCATGGTGAATTCCGTGGTGGTTAGATCGTCAGCCACATCCTCGCCCGAGTCGGGGTTGTGGATGCGTCGCCATCCGTAGCTAAAGCGGTACGTGATCTCGATGATGCGTGCGAAATCGTCGGGGTATTGCTGTTTTAGGCACGCCTCGATAAGTCCCTGCAAAAGGCCATGGTGCTCGCCGATGAGCTCGATAAGGCCGTCGGGGCGTGCGATGCTCCAAGCAGTTTCGAAATGCGTCTTTGCGGCGTCGACGTTTTTGAGGCTCATGCAGGCCATTGAGGCTGACAGATGCAGGAACAGCTCCGAGATGGGATAACTTTCCTGTTTCATGATCAGGGCGTTTTCCGCCATGCCCAGGCTGCGGCCGTATTCACCGCGCAGATACAGGGCATGCGCCATCACGTAGCTGGCGAACAGGCGCAGGCCTTCGGGCAGATGCGATGCAAGCGGATAAAACTCTTCGGCGGAATATGGGGAAGGTAGATGCAGCAGGACGCTTGCGGCCGAGGCGAACAGAATGTGCGTGGCGTGAACGGCAGGCGATTCCTCGTCAGTTGGCGTGTCGAGGATGCCCGCAAGGCAACGGCGGGCGTCGGCGATGCGGTTGAGCGACAGGCTGGCATATCCGCAGATGAAGCATGCAGAATAGCGCAGTGCGGGATCGGTGGCGTCAAGATAGGGACGTGCCGTCTCGGCAGCGAGCGTGGCCTGTCCGCGAAAGTACAGCGCTTCTGCCGTGGCGATGACAAGCGAATCGGCGTCAGTGATGCTTGCGACCGCGGCATCCATTTGCCCCGGCACAAAGGCGGTGCACATCAACGGCATAGGAACACGCGCGCAACCATCGCAGTCCATTTTTCATCTCCCATCAGCTGACAACGATAGCAGCCATTGTACCCCGTCATTTGAAAGCTGGATGTTAGCGCGTATTGCGTACGAGTGCGCCGAGCGTATAAACGACAAGTTTAGCGGCCCTGCCCCTGAGGTGGTTATCGAAGCCTAGCTGACCTTGGGATATAGAAAAACTACCGCCCCTGCAAAAAGCTCCATGGGAGCGATGGGAAATGGGCCTCGTTCTGCATATAATGAGGTCATATGACGGTGCGTTTGCATATGCGCAACGCATTTCCATCGAACCGAAAAGGAGCTCTGCATGGATCCCAACAAGCGTCCCGACGACATGGTGCGTATCACCACTCCCGAACTTGCCCAGGCGTTCATCGACGAGCAGGTCACCGCAATCCGTGAGCAGATCGGTGACAAGAAGGTCCTGCTGGCCCTTTCCGGCGGCGTTGACAGCTCTGTTGTTGCAGCGCTGCTCATCAAAGCTATTGGCAAGCAGCTTATCTGCGTGCATGTGAACCACGGCCTGATGCGCAAGGGCGAGAGCGAGCAGGTCGTCGACGTCTTCAAGAACCAGATGGACGCCAACCTGGTTTACGTTGACGCCACCGACCGCTTCTTGGACAAGCTCGTGGATGTTGAGGAACCCGAGGCCAAGCGCAAGATCATCGGCGCCGAGTTCATTCGCGTGTTCGAGGAGGAGGCCCGCAAGGTGGGCGACGAGGTCAGCTTCCTCGCCCAGGGCACCATCTATCCCGACATTCTGGAGTCCCAGGACGGCGTGAAGGCCCACCACAACGTGGGCGGTCTGCCCGAGGACCTGCAGTTTGAGCTCTGCGAGCCCGTCAAGCTGCTGTTCAAGGACGAGGTCCGCGTGGTCGGCCGCGAGCTTGGCCTGCCCGAGAACATGGTCGAGCGCCAGCCGTTCCCCGGCCCCGGTCTGGGCGTTCGCTGCCTGGGCGCCATCACTCGCGATCGTCTTGAGGCGCTGCGCGAGGCCGATGCCATCGTGCGCGAGGAGATCGACAAGGCCGGCCTGACCATTTGGCAGTACTTTGCCGTCGTGCCCGATTTCCGCGCCACCGGCGTGCGCGAGGGCAAGCGCGCCTACGATTGGCCCTGCATCATCCGCTGCATCAACACCGTCGATGTCATGACCGCCGAGGTGCCCGAACTCGACTGGGCACTGCTCAAGCGCATCACCGCTCGCGTCACCGCCGAGGTCCCCGGCATCTGCCGCGTCTGCTACGACCTGACCCCCAAGCCTGTCGGCACGGTGGAATGGGAGTAGCTATCACGCTCTTTTAGAATGAGTTATAGCAAGGGGGCCGCACGGCGTCGTGCGGCCCCCTTTTTTGGACAGTCGTTTTACGCTGCGGTCCGCTTTGGAAGGGTTACGAGCATGGTGGTCCCGTTCTCGGAACTTGCTTCGACCTCGATCGTGCCGCCGTGCAGCGCCGCGATCTCCCAAACGAGCGCCAGTCCGAGCCCTACGCCGCCGTACGCTCTGCTGCGAGACTTGTCGACACGAAAAAACGGCTGAAAGATGCTTTCTCGGTATTGCTTGGGTATTCCCGGACCCTGATCCTCGACTCGCAGGAGCACGCTATCGTCGTTTTCACAAATAGAGACATTGACCTCCGAGTTGGAATGACTATAACGGATGGCGTTTTCAACGAGGTTAAACACCAACCGGTAGAGCAGGGTGTCGTTGCCGATTGTCAGGCTGTCTCCGCAGCTATCGAGGGCAATGTCTTTATCCTCGGCAAGTGGCGCGAGGTCGGTGAGGACCTCTTCGACCAATGGGCCCAGCTCGACCGCGTCCTCGCAAGGTAGATTGCGAAGTTCGCTCATCTCGAGCAACACCTTGGTCATTTGTGACATCCGCTCGGTTTGTTCTTGTAGCAGATTGAGCAGCTCGGTCGTCTCGGGCTGCGATTTGGGATGTTCGGAGGCGTACAGTTCTATTTGCGCTTGCATAAGGGCAAGCGGCGTCCGCAGCTCGTGCGCGGCATTACCGGCAAATTGCCGCTGTGTGGAAAATCCCTGATCAAGGCGGTCGATCATATCGTTAAGCGAGGCGCTGCATTGCCGTAGCTCGGCCGGTACGTTTTCGCTGAGCTGTATTTCGCTTAGATTGTCGGGCTGCACGCGCTCTACTTGGGCGGCGAAAGCCCGTAGTGGCTTGAGAGCCCGACCGCTCACAAAATATGCCAGCACGCCACCGAGCAGCGTAATGCCCGCTGTGATGCGCCAGGCAGTCGCGCCAAAGGACGCCTGAGCATTGTTCACGACGATCGTGACCTCGTTGTCGAGGGTCGCCTTTGTTGGGTCAAACGCCTGGGGCGTATCCTTGTCGGACGTGCTAAAGGCCGAGATGTTGCTGCCGATGGTGTCCATGTAGCGCATGCCCGTATAGCCGACCAGGCAGTTCGTTAGCACGCATGCCGCGCACGTTAGCAGTGCCGTCATAATCGTTATGCGCCATTGCAGCGAAAGCCTTTTCATTCGCCATCCTCCATAACGTAGCCCTCTCCAATCCGATTGCGAATCGGGTCGTATCCCAAAGCGCCGCGCAACTTTTTTCGGAGCGACGAGATGTGAACGCGGGTTGCGTTGCTAAAGCTGTTCACGGTGCTATCCCAGACGTGTTCGATAAGCTCCTCTTGGCTTACCGGTCGCCCCTGATTAAGCATCAGGTATTCCAGGATTCCCGTTTCCTTGCGTGTAAGAGATAGAGCCTCACTGTCCACGGAGGCGATGCGCGCCTTGGTGTCAAAGCTGAGCTTTCCGCAGGTTAATACTATGTCGCTTTGTGCGAAGCGCCTGAGGGTAAGGCTGCGGATCCTTGCCGCAAGTTCGTCCAGATGAAACGGCTTGGTAAGGTAATCGTTGGCGCCGGCATCGAGTCCGGCGACTTTATCGGATACTTCGCCACGCGCGGACAGAATCAGCACCTTGGTCTCGCAGTCGGTTTTCCTAAGCTCCCTGAGCACGGTCATGCCGTCGATACGGGGGAGATTGAGGTCGAGTACCACGAGGTCAAAGACTCCGACGCCCAGCAGGTCGAGCGCCTCCCGTCCATCGTGGCAGCAGTCGACGCTGTATGCCAGGTTTCGCAGGCTGCGTGCGATTGTGTCACACAGTGCTCGCTCGTCTTCGACGATCAAAATACGCATAACAGTCTCCTTGCACATTCCAAATCGCGCTTAACACGGATTTTATAGTCGATATGGTCCAATGGTCGCGTAACGAAAGGAGTGATCAGCTTGTTCAAAGCGGTAAAACCCGTGGTACAGGTCGCTTTGTTGATCGTCGGAATTGCCATGGTGTGCTTTGGCGTTATGCGTGGCGAGGCGGATGCCGTGCTGGCCAAAGCGATTAGGCTGTGCTTGGAGTGTATCGGAATTGGATAAAAGAGAAAACACTGCGTCGCATGTTTTGGCCCGATTTCGCGGATTCATTCAGGCGGCGGCGACGCTCGTCACCAACATTCACCTGCCAAACTTTGCCAAAGGCAGCATCTATCAGGGTGCGGGAAAAACAGTCTGCGTACCTGGGCTTAACTGCTATTCGTGCCCTGCGGCGACGGGTGCGTGCCCCATTGGGTCGTTCCAGTCGGTGGTGGGTTCATCTAAGTTCAACTTCTCCTACTACGTTACCGGTACGCTCATTTTGCTCGGCGTGCTGCTGGGACGCTTTGTATGCGGGTTTTTGTGCCCGTTTGGCTGGCTGCAGGAGCTGCTTCACAAGATTCCCGGCAAAAAGCTTTCGACAAAAAGGCTCAAGGCGCTTACGTATATCAAATACGTTGTGCTGCTGTTTGCCGTGGTATTGCTGCCTGTGCTGGTGGTCAACGATCTGGGGATGGGCGATCCGTTCTTTTGCAAATACGTCTGTCCGCAGGGCGTGCTCGAGGGCGCCATTCCGCTGGCCATTGCCAACGCCGGCATTCGATCTGCGCTGGGGCAGCTCTTTACCTGGAAACTTGTCGTTCTCATTGCCGTGGTGGTGCTGAGCGTTTTGTTCTATCGCCCCTTCTGCAAATGGATTTGCCCGCTCGGCGCATTCTATGCGCTCATGAATAAGGTGTCCTTACTGGGGATTCGGGTCGATGCATGCAAATGCATCTCGTGCGGCAAGTGTTCAAAGGTTTGTCAGATGGACGTTGATGTGGTCCGCGCACCCAATCATGCCGAATGCATCCGGTGCGGAAAGTGCATTGGGGCCTGTCCCGTCGATGCCATCAGCTATCGCTACGGCCTGGATGCGTCGGCAGAAAAGCTCCCCCTGACCGCCGATAAAAAGTAAAACAAGCTTCGACAAAACGGAGGAATGACCATGAAGCTTTCTAAGATTGCGGCCCTGTTTATGGTGCCGGTACTGGCCTTGTGTCTTGTGGCGTGTTCGGCGCCCGGTGGCAATGCGAGCGAATCTACGGGCTCCGATCCTAAGATCGCGGAGCTCATTGCGCAAGAGCCGGCCAACGCCGACGAGGCCGCCGAGCTGTATGCGAAGCTCATGCAAAAAGAGAACGATATCCTTTCGAGCGATAATGCGCTGTGGGAAAAGGTATTCAATGCAGCAAATAAAGAGTCGACAATGATTGAGGACGGCAGCAATTACGGCGATTTCCTGCTCAAGACCATCGACGGTGCCAAGGACGAGTTTACGGCGGATGAGCTTAAGACACTCAAGGCCGGCACGCAGCAGATCAAGGAGATTGAAGCCAAACTCGAGAGCCTGGAGAAGGAGTTTCCCGGCTGTGGAAGCGCGCCGAGCGCAGGCGAGAGCGTTGACGCTTCGGCCGCTGGCATGACGGCTGGTGCCGATGCTTCGAGCGAGGCGACGAAGTTCCCTAGCTTTACGGGCAAGGACCTGGACGGCAACGACGTGAGCAGCGACGAGCTGTTCTCTAAGAACAAGGTCACCGTCATGAACTTTTGGTTTACCACTTGCAAGCCGTGCGTGGGTGAGCTGGGCGATCTTGAGGATCTGAATAAAGAGCTTGTCGAGAAGGGCGGCCAGGTCGTGGGCGTCAATTCCTTTACGCTCGATGGCAACAAGGACGAGATTGCAGATGCCAAGGACGTGCTGAGCAAGAAGGGCGTGACGTATAAGAACATCTGGTTCAAGTCGGATAGCGAGGCCGGCAAGTTTACGTCAAATCTGTTCTCGTTCCCGACGACCTACGTTATCGACCAGAACGGCAACATCGTAGGGGAGCCCATCGTGGGCGCCATCAGCTCCGCCGAGCAGCGCGCAGCGCTCGACAAGCTTATCGACCAGGCGATTGCGAAGAGCGAGCAGTGAAAAACGCGTAAAGCATAGCGAAGATCGCGTGTCGCTGTGCGAAGTGGCCCGTTGCCCCGCAAGATAGGCTCTGCCGTAAAGAGGTCCCGTTTGGGGCCTCTTTTTTTGGGCACCATCCCGTTCGTTTTTGCCCGGTTCGTTACATTCCTCACTGGTGCTGGCAAAAAATGGGAATAGAGTAGGACAAACGCGTCGAATACGAACGGCGGGGGAGAGCGGGCGAGGGCGCCCGCGTGGGAGAGGTTGCCGTCCATGCTGGAGCTCAAAGGTATTTGCAAAAGGTACGTTACGCAGTCGTTTACGCAGGTAGCGCTCGATAACGTAAGCCTGGCTTTTCGCGACAACGAGTTCGTGGCCATTCTGGGTCCTTCGGGCTCGGGCAAAACCACGATGCTCAACGTTATTGGCGGACTGGACCATTTCGATTCCGGCGACCTGTTGATCGACGGTATTTCGACAAAGGACTTCCGTGATCGCGATTGGGATGCCTATCGCAACAACCGCATCGGCTTTGTGTTCCAGAGCTATAACCTCATTCCGCATCAGACTATCTTGGAAAACGTGGAGCTGGCGCTCACGCTCACGGGCGTGGGCCATGCCGAACGCCGCCAGCGTGCGCGCAAGGCGCTCGAGGTGGTAGGTCTGGGCGAACATGTGAACAAGCGTCCGAGTCAGCTTTCGGGCGGACAGATGCAGCGCGTGGCCATTGCCCGTGCCCTGATTAACGATCCCGAGATCGTGCTGGCAGACGAGCCGACCGGCGCTTTGGACTCCACGACGTCCGTGCAAGTCATGGACTTGCTCAAGGAAGTCGCGCGCGACCGCTTGGTCATCATGGTCACGCACAATCCCGAGCTGGCGTACCAATACGCCACACGCATCGTTAACCTGGCGGACGGCAAGATCACCGATGATTCTGACCCCTTTGACGTTGCCGAGGCCACACGCCGCGAGGCCAAGCCCACGCGCAAGACCTCGATGAGCTTTGTGACGGCGCTGGGGCTTTCGGCGCGCAACCTCATGACCAAAAAAGGTCGCACGGCCATGACGGCTTTCGCAGGCTCGATTGGCATTATCGGTATCGCGGCGATTCTGGCGCTCTCCAACGGTGTGAACGACTACATCAAAAAGGTCGAGGAGGATACGCTCTCGAGCTATCCGCTCACCATTTCCAAGCAGGATTACGATCTGTCGTCCATGATGGGTGGGCATGGGACCACGGAGGATGGCGATGGTGTGAGCGGCGCTTCCGACAGTGAGGACGATTCGGTCAAGAAGTCCGATAAGATTCCCGTGGTCACGGCCGTGAAGGACATGTTCGCGAGCGTTAAGTCCAACGATATGACGAGCTTTAAGGCGTGGCTCGATGGCGGCGGCGACGGCATCGACAAAGAGGTCAACGCCATTCAGTACAGCTACGGCGTGACGCCAGTCGTGTATCGCGCGGGCAAGGGCGACGAGAAGCCCGTGCGCCTGGTGCCCAACGCGATGACCGAGGCCATGAGCGGCGGCGCGAGTTCGGCGGCAACGGTGAGCATGGATTCCATGGGAACCACGGTCTTCAACGAGATGATTGACGACCAGAGCCTGCTCGACAGCCAGTACGATGTTGTCGCCGGTCATTGGCCCACGTCTGCCAACGAGGCCGTGATGGTGCTTTCGAGCCGTGGCACGGTGGGCGACTACACGCTCTACAGCATTGGCGCACTGGATATCGATGAGCTCAACGACCTGGTCAACAGTGCCATGACGGCCGACGGCAAGATCGAGACGTCCGAGACCGCCACCGACTTTACCTACGACGACGCGCTGTCCACCACGTTTAAGGTGTTGTCGCCGGCCGATGCGTATCGCAAAAATGACGAGACAGGCACGTGGACTGACATGTCTGGCGATGCCGACTATATGGCCGCCAAGGTTGCTGACGGTATCGACGTGCGCATTGTGGGCGTGGTGCGACCCAATGAGACGGCCAACGCGAGTGCGTTGTCCCCGGGCATCGCCTACACGCATGCGCTGACTCGCCAGCTTATGGAGCGCGCAGCCGATTCACAGATTGTGCAGGAACAGCTTACGCATCCCGAGACGGATGTCTTTACCGGCAAGTCTTTCGACGAGTTGCAAAGTGAGGCCAAGCAGGGTGTGGACCTGAGCAGCATGTTCAGCGTTGACGAGGCGGCACTCAAGAGCGCGTTCTCGTTCGATGCGTCTGCACTCTCGGGTGCTGCCGGCGGTATGGACCTGTCAGGTCTTGACTTGTCCGGGCTGGATATCGACCTTTCGGGCGTTGGTAAGGACATCGACTTCAGTGACATTATGGCCAAGGCGCCGACCCCCGATTTTTCGGGCGTCTTTGATGGTCTGGAGCTCACGCCCGAGCAGATGCAGCAGGTGGGGGCGCTGGCCAACCAACTGTTCACGGGCTTTGTGCAGTCGGATCAGTTTAAGGCGCTGGCACCCGAGGACCTTAAGGACGCATCGAAGCTCGCTGCTGCATTCTCGGCGTATCTTGAGGACGATGTCGCGGCGCAGCAATGCCTGGCGCAGCTCAAAGCGCTGGGCGGAGATGCCTTGGCCGAGCGCCTGCAACAGGCGATGACCGACTATGTGCAAAAACAGCTGGCTCCGTATCTGCAGCAGGCTATGGACCAGGTGATGCAGTCGCTCAGCAACCAGATTGCAACGACTGTGTCGTCCCAGCTCAAAGCCGGTGTGGCGGGGCTCATGGGGCAAATGGCGACGCAAATGTCATCGGCTTTTGCCAACCTAACGAGCGCCATGCACGTGGATGCGAGTGCCTTTGCTCGTGCCATCCATTTCAATATGGATGCCGAGGACCTGAGCTCGCTCATGATGAGCTATGCCAAGTGGTCGCAGCTCACCTATGACAACAACCTGACCACGCTGGGTTATGCGGACGAAGCTGACCCCATTTCGGTCAAGATTTTCCCGCGTGACTTTGAGGCTAAGGAGCGCGTGCTCGACCATATCGATGCCTATAACAAGCAGGTCAAAGCCGCCGGCCACGACGATCAAGCAATCTCGTACACCGACTACATGGGCATCATCATGGGTTCGGTGACCGATATCGTGAACACCATCAGCTTGGTGCTTATCGCATTTGTGAGCATCAGTCTGGTCGTGAGCTCCATCATGATCGGCATCATCACTTACATCAGTGTGCTGGAGCGCAAAAAGGAGATTGGTATCCTGCGCGCGATTGGCGCGTCGAAGCGCAACGTGGCTAACGTGTTCAATGCCGAGACCTTTATCGAAGGTTTTATCGCTGGCGTTTTTGCCATTGCCGTCGTGGTGCTTGTGAGCTTCCCGGTCAATGCTTGGGCGCTTGCGACCAAGCAGGTTCCCAATCTGATGAGTCTGCCCGTGCAGGATGCGCTGGTGCTCATTGCGATCTCGGTGCTGCTGACGGTCATCGCCGGCCTGCTGCCCGCCCGTAGCGCATCCAAGAAGGACCCTGTCGAAGCCCTGCGCTCCGAATAGTGTGGCAAAGGGACAGCTCTTTGTCGCATTCAAAAGCAAGGAAGTCGCAAGGTCTGGGGCGGGGTTGCTGGCGTGCACGCTCGGATACAATCGAAGCCATGCTAGAAAGAGGCCTCGATGATTAGAAAATCGTTCTTAAATCCGTTTTCGTCGCTGCTGCTTGCGCTTGCCGGGTTGGCCTTTTTGGTCGACGTCGTACCGCAGGCGCAAGGCCAGACAGGCGTGTTTGCGCCGGCCGTGCTGTTTTTGATGTGGCTGGTCGGCGGCCTGGTGCGCTTGTTCTACGAAAACGAGGCCAAGCGCAGCTTCGACCGTCACATGTTTAAAGCGAACCATGCGGCCGTTTGGAAACGCGTCGACGCGTGCTGGATTCAGGTTGATGCCGACCAGCTCGTGCCCGGCGATATGATTCGCCTGTATGCCGGCATGCTCTGCCCGGTCGATGCGGCCCTGGCCAAGGGCGATCACATCCTTGTCTCCGAATCGTCGCTTACGGGCGAGAGCGGCCAGACCGTCAAGCGGGAAGGGGAGACCATTCGCGCGGGAACGACTATCGTCGACGGAAAAGCGTCGGTAACCGTTCTCACTTGCATTGCCGAGGAGCAGCCCACATCGCCGCGGCGCGCTCGGCTAGGCACGCAGTTTGGCACTGGTGCCAGGAGTATCTGCGCAGCTCTGGTGCGGTGCATGTTTATCGTGCTGCCGTTTGTCATTATGATCCGCGGCTTTGTGCTGGGCGACTGGGCGCAGGCCCTACTGTTTGCTCTGGGCACGGCCGTGGGCCTGGTCCCCGAGATGCTGCCGGTCGTCACGAGCGTCTGCCTTTCGGGCAGCGCACATCGCCTCAAGAACAAACAGGTTATCGTTAAAAACGTCGACGCCATGGAATCGCTGGGCTCCATGGACGTGGTGTGCGTGGACAAGACGGGCACGCTCACCGAGGACGCCGCGGTGCTCGAGTACTACACCGATATCCTGGGCAACGAAAACGAACAAACGCTCAGCCTGGCGTATCTGGAGAGCGCGAGTCAGGGTGCGGCAGCCAACCAGCTCAACCGGGCCATTGCGGACGCATGCGCCGCGCCCGAGCTACATCTCGCCGTCAAAGATCACGCCAGCGCATTTTCCCTGCATGCATCTGACCCCTTCGACCATGTCACCAAGGCTTCGGGCGTTAAGCTCGATGCCACGCCTGGGGCACTTGGCTGCCTGGGGCTGCAGGCTCGCCCCGGCAATCACCTGACCATCGTAAAGGGTGAGGTCGAAAGCGTGTGCGCTCGCTGCGCCTGGGCCAACTTTAAAGGCGAGCTCGTCCCCATGGATGCCGATGGGCGCCAGAGCGCTTACGAGGTTGCCGAGGACATGCGCGCCGATGGCATCAAGGTCCTCGCCGTTGCCTACAGTACGACGTCTTCGGGCTGGGACGACCTGGTGCTTTGTGGTTTCCTTGGCTTCTTCGATCGACCTAAGGCGAGCGCCCGCGCTGCCGTGCGTGCGCTGTCCGACCTTTCCGTTGAGGTGCGTGTGCTCACCGGCGACTCGGCTTCGGTCGCCCGGTCAACTTGCTCGCGTTTGGGTATTCCTGCCGATAGCGTTATCACCGGCAGCATGCTCGACGCCATGGAGGAGTCCGAGGCGCTTGTTCGTGTGGGGTGTGGTCGCGTGTTTGCCGAGCTCACGCCCGCGCAAAAGGCCCATATCGTCAGCCTGATCCGCCTTTCCGGCCACACGGTCGGCTATATCGGAGATGGCGTGAACGACGTGCCGGCGCTTACATCGGCAGATGTCGGTATCGTCGTGGATTCGGCGGCTGCGGAATCCAAAAAGGTTGCCGACCTGGTATTGCTCGAGCGTGATCTGGGCGTGGTCGCCGAGGGCGTCAGCGAGGGCAGGACCTCGTTCGCCAATGCCTCCAAGTACATCCGCATCGCGTCGAGTTCCAACTTTGGCAATATCTGCTCGGTTGCCGCCTCGAGTATCTTCCTGCCGTTTTTGCCGGCGACCGCCGCTCAGCTGCTTCTGCTCAACCTGTGCTATGACGCCACCTGCCTGGCGCTTTCGTGGGATAACGTCGACGACGCGGAGATCGCTCGCCCCAAGGCGTGGTCGGGCAAGGGACTCGGCAGCTTTATGCTGCACTTTGGCTTTGCGAGCTCGGCGTTCGACATTATCACGTTTGCCATTCTGCTCCTGGGTGTTTGCCCCGCGGTATGCGGTGGGCCCTTTGCCGCGTTGGACGCTGCAGGCAAGGCGGCCTTTATCGCGGCTTTCCAGGCGGGGTGGCTTTTGGAGTGCGCTTGGACCGAATCGCTCGTGCTCCTGGTTCTGCGAGTGCGGAATGTCCGCGATGGGGGTCGCCCGTGTCGCCCGCTCGTGATAATGGTCGTCGCGATGCTCGTCGCCTCGGCTCTTCTTGCGCTGAGTCCGGCGGCGCAGCTGCTTGGCCTTGCCACGCTGCCTGTATGGTATCTGGGTATCGTTGCGCTGCTGAGCGTGTTGTATCTTGTTGTTGTTTCGACGATCAAGCGGGTCTACCTGTCCCGCTCGAGCAGTCTGTTCTAGGGCGGTTCTATGCGTACCAACAGAACCAACATCGCGATTACGCCGGCAGAGGCCGCCGAGCTCAGCAGCGCGCTGTTCTCGTCCGGCAACGCCGCCGCCCTCGAGCTTGCACCCGTGTTTGCCGATATCGCATCGGGCAGGTTGACGGCAATTGAACTGGCAGTCGCCGGCTCGCAATCAAACGCCGCCGTGGAGCCCATCGTTATCGGTGAGCTCTCCATCGACCTTGCCTCGCGCACCGTTAAAGTGTCGGGCACGCCCGTGTCGCTTACGCCCAAGGAGTTCGATATCCTGGCATTTTTGGCGAGCAACCGGGGCACGGTCTTTAGTAAAGAGGAAATCTATCGCGCCGTGTGGAAAGACGAGTATCTGCTCGACGACAGCAACATCATGGCCTTCGTCCGCAAGATTCGAAAGAAGATTGAGCCCGAGCCCGATAATCCCCGTTACCTGCTGACAGTTTGGGGCGTGGGCTACAAGATGGCCGAGTAGTGCGTTGGACCATCCGCTTCTGTCGATCCCAAAGGCCGCCCTAACAATCCTTGCCGAATCGCAAGAAAGCCGCAAGAAACCAGCCATGTGCTCGGTCTTGCGGCTTTTCTATTCTAAAGACGGTCGCAGACACGAAAGAGAGGTGAGGACCGTGAGCGGCAGTGACAGTACCAGTAGAGCAGAGCGATGTCGGCCGATGCGGGCCCATCTTGGTGGGAAGCGCCGCGGCTAGGCAGTCCTGCATCCGATCGAGAGAACGGAGCAAGGCAAGTGAAGAAGCTGAATATGCGCCATGCGCCATCTGCGGTCCAGGCGCAAAACGAACTGATCAGGCATCGTGCGGAGGGCCGCATCGTGCATGCGGCAACCATCCCGCTGACCGAGGCCATGTCCTGGGTGGGCTCGAACCTGGGCGGGCTGACCCGCGACGAAGTTGCGCACAGCGAGGCCGATAACGGACGCAACGTGGTCACGCGCGGCAAGAAAAAGTCGCTGGCGCGCAAGCTTTCGGACGCATTCGTCAATCCCTTTACGGCAATCCTGTTTTTCCTGGCCATCATTTCGGCAGCGACCGACATGGTGTTTCCGTCGCTGTCGATGATGGGCAGCACGCCGGAGGATTTTGACCCGCTGACCGTGATCATCATCACTACGATGGTGGTGCTTTCGGGCACGCTGCGCTATATCCAGGAGGCACGCAGCGGCAACGCGGCCGAAAAGCTGCTCGACATGATTACGACCACTGTGACGGTCACCCGCAAGGACGCCCCCAGGACCGAGATTCCCATCGATGACGTGGTGGTCGGCGATATCGTGCATCTGTCCGCCGGCGACATGATTCCCGCCGATGTGAGGATCATCGAGGCCAAGGACCTCTTTGTGAGCCAGGCTAGCCTGACGGGTGAGAGCGAGCCGGTCGAGAAGGTCTCGGCAACCTGCACCGAGTCCGATTCGGCAACGTCGTTCGAGAACATTGCCCTCATGGGCAGCAGCGTGATCTCGGGCGGCGCGACGGCGCTCGTCTTTAGCGTGGGCGAGCAGACCCTGTTTGGCTCCATGGCGTCGAGCCTGTCCGACGACGCCGTAGAGACGAGCTTTTCCAGGGGCGTCAACAGCGTCTCGTGGGTGCTCATCCGCTTTATGATGGTGATGGTTCCGTTTGTCTTTTTGATCAACGGCGCCACGAAGGGCAATTGGCTCGACGCTGGCCTCTTTGCCATCAGCATTGCCGTGGGCCTGACGCCCGAGATGCTGCCTATGATCGTTACGACGTGTCTTGCCAAGGGCGCGCTTGCTATGAGCAAAAAGCAGACTATCGTCAAGAACCTTAACTCGATTCAGAACTTTGGCGCGATGGATGTGCTGTGCACCGACAAGACCGGTACGCTGACGCAGGACCAGGTGGTGCTGGAGTACCACTGGAACATCGACGGGCAAGAGGACTCGCGCGTTTTGCGTCACGCCTACCTCAACAGCTATTTCCAGACGGGCTACAAGAACCTGATGGATCTGGCGATCATCAAGTGCACCGAGGAAGAGGAGCAAAGCGATCCGAGCCTCACCGATCTTTCCGAGGCCTACGTAAAGGTCGACGAGGTGCCGTTTGACTTTGCGCGCCGTCGCCTTACCACGGTGGTGCGCGATCGCGGCGGCAAGACGCAGATGGTCACCAAAGGCGCGGTCGAGGAGATGCTGTCGGTGTGTTCACATGCCGAGATCGACGGCGGCGTTCGCGAGCTGGACGACGAGGTGCGCGAGCGCATCCTGACGACGGTAGCCGATCTTAACGACGACGGTTTCCGCGTGCTGGCAATCGCTCAAAAGTCCGATCCGTCGCCCGTCGGTGCCTTTAGCGCCGCCGACGAGCGCGACATGGTGCTGATCGGCTACCTGGCTTTTTTGGATCCGCCCAAAGAGTCCACGGCCGATGCGATCGAGGCACTGCGCAATCACGGCGTCGCCACCAAGATCCTGACCGGAGACAATGAGAAGGTCACGCGTACCATCTGCAAGCAGGTGGGGCTCGAGGTCAACAACATGCTGCTCGGCAGCGATATCGCCGCTATGGATGACGACGAGCTCGCGCGCCGGGCCGAGGACGTTCAGGTGTTTGCCAAGCTCACGCCCGACCAAAAGGCGCGCGTCGTTTCCGTGCTGCGTGCGAACGGGCATGTGGTGGGCTACATGGGTGACGGCATCAACGACGCCTCGGCCATGAAGTCGTCCGACATCGGCATTTCGGTCGACACCGCCGTCGACGTCGCCAAGGAGTCTGCCGACATCATCTTGCTCGAGAAGGACCTGATGGTGCTCGAGGAGGGCATTATCGAGGGGCGTAAAACCTACGCCAACATGATCAAGTACATCAAGATGACCGCGAGCTCCAACTTCGGCAACATGTTCAGCGTGCTTGCCGCATCTGCCATGCTGCCGTTCTTGCCCATGATGAGCATCCAGCTGATCTTGCTCAACCTGATCTACGACTGCAGCTGCCTGGCGATTCCCTGGGACAACGTGGACGAGGAGTTCCTGCGCGTGCCGCGCACCTGGGATGCCTCGAGCATCGGCAGGTTCATGATCTGGATTGGACCCACCAGCTCCATCTTTGACTTTTTGACCTACATCTTTATGTACTTTGTCTTCTGCCCCCTGTTCGTGAGTCACGGCGTGCTGTTCAACGAGCTGGCGAGCGCCTACTCGGGCGCTGCGTTGGAGCAGATGCAGCTGGCCTACATCGCACTGTTTCAGGCTGGTTGGTTCGTTGAGTCCATGTGGAGCCAGACCTTGGTTATCCATATGATCCGTACGCCCAAGCTGCCGTTTATCCAGAGCCGTGCTTCGGCGCCGGTGATGCTGCTCACGATGACGGGCATTGCGCTGCTCACGTTGATCCCGTTTAGCCCGCTCGGTCCTACGCTGGGCTTGGGTGCGCTGCCTGTCGAGTACTTCTTGTTCCTGATTCCGTGCATCTTGCTGTACATGGCGCTGGCGACGAGCCTTAAGAAGGCCTACGTCAAGCGTTACAGCGAGCTGTTGTAGCGGGCTTCGATGCAGAGAGGAGCGTTCGTATGAACTGGACGCAGATTTGGATTGATTTGTTTGGGACTACGGAGTGGCTGGGCCTCAATATGGGCTTTTGGGTTGCCAACGGTGTTGTTCTGGTGATTGTCGTGATTATGAACGTCGTCTTTTGGAGCATGAAGCCGCTGCCGAGGGATGAATGATGGGCGAGGGAGCCGTCATGGGGCGGCTCCCTCGTTTTTTGTGCGCGCCGGCAAATCGAAGGTGAATACTTTTCCGCGAAGTGAACGACCTATTTTGGATCCCCGAAGCATCCGCATTTTTTGACGCTAAAACCGCAGGATTTGAGCGACAAAACCGCAGGAAATGGCCTTCCAAAAGTGTCGATGCTTCGGGGGTCTGTTTTCACTCGTTCACTTCGCGGAAAAGTATTCACCTTCGTTGTGCAGGGGCGGCTCGGGAACGTTGGTGCCGCCGGGCGATCGTCTTTGTGCTAGGCGAGGTGCCGGTTTAAAGCTTCAATGCGCTGTATCGATTGTCGTCCACGGGCTCGAGCCATTCGTTGCTGGTGTCCTCGCCCGGGAATTCGAAGGCCAGATGGCTGAACCAGCAGTCGGCTGCGGCTCCGTGCCAGTGCTTGGCATTTGCCGGGATCTCGACGATATCGCCGGGATGCAGGCACTGCGCGGGCTTGCCCTCTTCCTGATACCAGCCCTCGCCCTCAACGCAGACCAGCACCTGGCCGCCGCCCTTGCTCGCGTGGTGGATGTGCCAGTTGTTGCGGCAGCCCGGCTCGAAGGTCACGTTGAAGATGGGCAGGTAGTCGTCGGGGTTGGTGAGCGCCTTGAGGTAGCTCTGGCCGATAAAGTACTGGGCAAAGGCGGTATTGGGCTCGCCAAGGCCAAAGAACCCGCCGTGCCCCTCGGCCTCTGCCTCGTCGTCGGCGTAGACCTCCTTGGCCATATTGAAGGCTGCCCAGGCGTTGGGCCAGCCGGCGTAGAAGGCGACGTGGGTGAGAAGCTCGGCCATTTCCTCGCGCGTTACACCGTTGGTACGGGCGCTTGCAAGGTGGTACTTAAGCGAGCTGTCCGTAATGCCCTTGCCGATCAGCGCACTCACGGTCACGATGCTGCGCAGCTTGAGCGGCATCTGTGCCTCGCGGCTCCATACCTCACCAAAGAGGACGTCGTCGTTCAAGTGCGCGAACTCGGGGGCAAACTCGCCCAGGGCTTCATGCCCCGCAGTCTGTTTTACGGTCATGGTTTACTCCTTTGCTTGGCATTCTTCTTGCAGGATGTGGATGAGGTAATCGAGGATTTCGAGCTTGCGCTGCTCGGCGTGGATGCGGTCGAGCAGGTCGCGGCGGTAGATCTTAAGGCGACAGATACGGGCACACGTACTTGGCAGCTCCGAGAGCTCGCCGATGAGTGCATCGCAGCAGCCGGCGTCACGTAGGTTGGCGATGGTCTTTTCATCCATGGTTTGGCCTAACGAGTCGTTTTGACCTTGGTGGTGCCGGCGAGCGCCTTCTCGCCCGGGCGGCCCTTGGGTCCCACGAGCGCATGCGGCTGGTAGAGCTCCTCGAGGAAGTCGACCTCGGCGGGGGAGAGGGTCAGCTTAAGTGCCGCTACGGCTTCGTCGACGCGCTCGGGTTTGGAGCAACCCACGATGGGGGCCTCGACGCCGCGCGCCCAGTGCCATGCGAGTGCGACCTGCGACATCGGCACGCCGTGGTCGGCTGCGACCTTGGCCACGCGCTCAACGATGGGCATGTCGATGGCGCGGTCGTGGTCGTACTTGTTGACCATGGTCTTGTCGGTGGTGCCGCGCGTGCTGGCGCTCTCCCACGTGGGGCGGCACAGGTGACCGGACGCCATGGGGCTGTACGGCGTGATGGCCATATCGTACTGACGGCATACTGGGATCATCTCGCGCTCGTCCTCGCGATAGAGCAAGTTGTAGTGGCATTGCATGCTCGTGAACTTAGTCCAGCCGTTCTGCTCTGCGATAACCTGTAGGTTGTGCAGCTGGTAGGCATACATGGCGCTGGCGCCGAGTGCGCGGACCTTGCCCTCGCGTACCAGATCGTCGAGCGCCTCCATGGTTTCTTCCATGGGCACGTCGTAGTCAAAGCGGTGGATGATGTAGAGGTCTAGGTAGTCGGTTCCCAGGCGCTTGAGCGAGCCCTCGATCTCGCGCTTGATGGCCACGGCGGAAAGGCCACCCTCGTTAAAGTGCACCTTACTGGCGAGGACGATGTCATCGCGCGCGATGCCCAGGTCACGCAGCGCGCCGCCGATGTACTCTTCGCTCGTGCCAAAGCTGTAGCAGTTGGCGGTGTCGATAAAGTTGATGCCGGCGTCGAGGGCACGCTTAATGACAGCGCGGGTCTCGTCGGGACCGATGGTCCACTGGTGGAAGTCGGGACTGGCCTCGCCAAAGCTCATACCGCCCAGGCAAAGTTTGGAAATCTTGATATTGGAATGTCCGAGGGTGGTGTACTGCATAACGCTCTCCATCTTCTCTGGGGGATGGCTATATCGTATGTCGGCGGGCTGACGATGTATATTGCCTATAGTGACTAGCTAGATATACGATATGCGAATGATAGACTGCGAGGGCGGTATGACTGGATTTGGAGGCTGCGATGGAGCTGCGAACCCTGCGATACTTCTTGGCGGTGGCGCGCGAGGAGAATATGACTGAGGCAGCCAACGTGTTGCACGTGACGCAGCCCACGTTGTCGCGCCAGATTGCCGATCTGGAGCGTGAGCTGGGCGTCGAACTGTTTGAGCGGACCAATCGATCGTGCGTGCTCACGGGGGATGGCATGCGCTTACGTCAGCGCGCCGAGGAAATTCTGGCGCTGGTGGAGCAGGCCGAGTCCGAGATGAGTGACCAGGAGCTCGGCATTGCCGGCAATATACGTATTGGTGCGGGAGAAACGCAGGCCATGCGCTATGTGCTGGATACGTTTGCCGCGCTGCATCGCGATTGTCCCGCCGTAACGATTGAGCTCTACACGGGTAATGCCGACGCGACAGAGGAGCGTTTGGAGCGAGGACTGCTGGACTTTGCCCTGCTCTTGGAGCCGGTCAACCTAGACAAATACGAGTGGATTCGCATGCCGCAGACCGACCGTGTGGGCGTTGCCGTGGCGAGTGATGGGCCGTGGGGGTCGCTCGACGTGCTGAGTCCTGCGGATTTGGCCGTGATGCCGTTGCTGCTGAGTTCACGCACGTCGAACAAAGCAATCGATCTGGTGGCGTGGTCGGACGGGACGCTCGACCCCGAAGTCCTCAACGTAGTGGGGCATTTTGACTTGATTGGCAACGCGTCGCATCTCATTCGCTCGGGCGCGGCGTGTGCCATGGGTATCGATCATCTGCTGCAAATCGATTCGAGTTCTGATATACGATTTGTACCGCTTGAGCCGGCTATCGAGATCGCATCCTTCTTGGTATGGAAAAAGTACCGCCTGCGTTCGCGTGCCTGCGAAGAGCTGTTAAACCGTCTGGGCATGTGACAAAGGGACAGTCCCTTTGTCACATTGATTCGAAAGTGGATGTTGATGATCCTATCGCTGGCTCCCATGGAGGGAATTACCGGGCATGTGTTCCGCCGCGTGCATGCGGAGTGCTTCGGCGCGCTCGACTGCTACTACACGCCGTTTTTGCCGCCGCCGCGGGTGGGCAACCGATTTGGCGGCAAGGCGTTCAAGGAAATCGATCCGGCCAACAACCAAGGACTCAACGTGGTGCCTCAGCTTATGTCCAAGAATGCGGACGAGTTTGTGTGGGCGGCGCAGGTGCTTGCCGACATGGGTTACCGCGAGGTCAACCTTAACTTGGGGTGCCCTTCGGGAACGGTCGTTGCCAAGGGCAAAGGCTCGGGCTTTTTGCGTAACTTGGATGAGCTCGAGGTGTTCTTGAGCGACGTGTGCGAGCGCTCGCCGTTGCCGGTGTCGGTAAAGACCAGGTTGGGGCTGGAGAACGATGACGAGTACGAGCGCGTGCTCGATCTCTATTGCCGCATGCCGCTGGCAGAGCTGATCGTGCATCCGCGCGTGCAAAAGGACCGCTATACGGGCTCGCCGCGTCAGAGCTATTACGGCGAGACACTGGAACGGGCGCCGTTTCCCGTGGCATACAACGGTGACATTTTTGATCTTGAGGACATGGACGCGCTGGTGGCGGCCTATCCCGACACGCGGCATGTGATGTTAGGACGCGGCCTGCTAGCGAACCCCGCGCTGGCCCGTATGGTCAACGGCGGTCCTGCTGCGACCGCCGCCGAGCTGCAGCGCTTCCACGACATGCTGTTTGCTGCCTATGCAGACGAGATTGGCGGCAACGCGGTCTTTCGCATGAAGGAGTGGTGGTTCTACGCCAAATGCGCCTTCGCCGATCCCGCGACCGTCCACAAGCTCGTGCGCAAGACCAAGAAGGTCGACGAATACCGCGCCGCCGTCGAGCGCGTCTTCCGCGAACAGCCTCTCGCGCCTACTGCCCGCTTCTACGGCTAGTTAGTCGTTGGGGACGTTCTTAAACGACTAGTCATTCAAGAACGTCCCCAATGACTACCTGCAAAAAGTTGTACACCAGCATCCAAAGATGTCGAAAAATGTCGACTTTGGATGCTGGTGTACATGTTTGAAGACAGTATTGTCTCCGCTATCTGACGGCCTGGACGGCAAGTGCTTCTATTACGCGCTCGGCACCGGCGTCGATCAGAATGCTGCGATTGGCGATTTCTGTCGGAGCGACTGCCTCGCCAAAATTGACGCATGCATATGTGGCGTTCTCATTTTTGGCTGTCATCTGCCAAAACGGGTACTTGATGATGACGGGCGTGTTGCCGCCTACGCCAAGCTCCAAGAACAGAACGCGCATATTGCTGTGGCGGCGCAGGAAATCCTGGTAGCGATCGGCGGCAGTGTACCACCCCTTATCCTGCACAAACGTATCGTCGGAGCGCAGGTTCATCGTAAGCGGGGCGCCACAGTGAGGGCAATGGGGCACAAGCGAAGACGGGATACGCAGGTCCTGTTGGTCGGCGACCATATGGCGTACGAGCTCTTCGTTGTCCCATGTCTCCTGGCAGCAGGGCTTGCTGCACTGGAACAGGCCGTAGTCTCCCTGCGTGTAGAAGAGTCGCTGCTTGTCAAAGCCGGCGCGCTGGAAACAATGGTCCACGTTTGTGGTCAGCACAAAGTAGTCGCGGTCGCGCACTATGCTCAAGAGCTGTTCGTAGAGCGGCGTCGGTACGGGATCGTATCGGTTGCACATGATGTAGCGGCTCCAAAACGCCCAGTACTCCTCGAGCGAATCATAGGGATAGAAACCGCCGGAATACATATCGGTAAAGCCGTAACGTGCGGCGAAGTCGCCAAAGAGCTTCTCGAAACGCTTGCCCGAATAGGTGTATCCGGCGGCGGTCGAGAGCCCTGCTCCGGCACCGATTACCACGGCGTCAGATGCATCGAGTGCAGCTCGGAGCTTATCGATTTGTTTGGAGAAGGCTGCGGTAGATTGCCTCGTCAGACGCGAGAAATACATTGAAGATCACCTTAAGGTTGGGGTCGTTATGGTCTAGATGATGACGAACGGTATCGATGGCCACGCGCGCGGCGGCATCTTGCGGATAACCAAACACGCCCGTCGAGATGCAGCAGAATGCAAGCGTGCCGAGTCCTCGGCGCGTCGCCTCTTCCAAGCAGCTGGCGTAGCAGCGGCGTAGCAGCAATTCCTCGCACGGGCCAGGCTTATGGCTGGGCACGATAGGGCCGACGGTGTGGAAAACGTAGCTGCTGGGTAGATTGAACGCCGGCGTGACCTTGACACGCGCCGTTGGTTCCTCGTGCCCTTGCTCGTTCATGAGATTGGCGCACGCCAAACGCAGCTGCATGCCGGCGTAGGTGTGGATGGCGTTGTCGATGCAGCGATGCCCTGGCACAAAGCAGCCGAGCATTTGGCTGTTGGCTGCATTGACGATGGCATCGGTCTTAAGCAGCGTAATGTCGCCGCGCCAGATGGCAACGCGATCGCGGTAGGGGAGCGTGCTGGCATCGGTCGCTCCGCCGCGCTCAAGAAGGCGTTGCTGCAAGTAGGTGTCTTGTATTTCGAGCGTCTCGGCCGCAAGCGCCTCGGGCGGCCGCACGTTCATAAGGGCCCTGAGCAAATCGCGCTGCTCGCTGGCACCGGCAGGTACAGCAATGCTGCGCCCGTCTGGCCGCTCATCGAGCAATGCCTTGATAAGCCAAACGCGGCGTTCGGCCTGATTCATGGCCTTCCTCCTGTTCGATTGAGATGGTTTCGCTCGACAGTAGTGTGCGGCCCAACGCGCCTCTGTAAAAGAAGGCACAAAAAGGTAAGCGCCGTGGAGCGGTATGCCCCACGGCGCTCAATGTGCAGAAGCCCGCCGCTGTTAGGAGTTTCGCACGAGTTGCTGATAGTCGGTGCCCCATTCCACTAGGGAATCGATGATGGGCATAAGGCTGTGGCCCAGCTCGCTGAGTGCGTATTCGGTGCGGATGGGTGTCTCGGGGATGACGGTACGCGTGATGAGACCCGCGGCATCCATTTCCTTAAGGTTGGACGAAAGCACCTTTTGGCTGATGCCGGGAATAGCGCGGTGCAGTGCGTTGAAGCCCATGGGACGGTTGATGAGCTGCTGGATGATATAGATCTTCCACTTGTTGCCAAAGAGTTGAAAACACGTGGCAACAGGGCAGGGAGGCAGTTCTTCTTTGGTAAGCATGGAGACTCCTCAATCGTGTGGACAGCTTTCATTATCGCAGCCGCTGTCGTTTGTGGCTACTACTTACCTTTTGGTAACTGGCTAATAGATTGGTGCCTTCTTTTTGTCGTTGCGCACTTTTTGCATGATGCATATAGACGCAAGGAGCGTCAAAAACTGGATGGCTTCGCCCAGCCATCCTCGACCGAAAGGAAATGCCATGTCCGAGAATCTCGAGAACGTCGCCGCTTTCGCCTCCTGCGGTACCGCCGATCCTGCGCCCGCTTGCGGCTCCGCCGACCCCAAGGCCGCTCCCGCTTGCGGTTCTGCCGATCCGGCTGCTGCTCCTGCCTGCGGCTCTGCTGACCCGGCTGCTGCCCCTGCCTGCGGCTCCGCTGATCCGGCTGCTGCTCCTGCCTGCGGCACCGCTTGCGGCGCTGCCGACGCTCAGTAAGCAATCGCTAGGAAGGGACTCGTAATGGATGCTCAGACTTGCCTCAAAAAGATGCAGCTTGCCGGGACGCTCTCTCTGGCAACCGTGGACGAAAGTGGCGCACCGCAAATTCGCTGCGTGAGCGCTGTCCATTACGAGCCCCGTGCTATCTACTTTCTCACGGCACGTGGCAAGGAGATGGCTCGTCAGCTTATGGCCGATGGGCGTGTCCAAACGCTCGTTCACACGCGGTTTAACGAGATGATCCGCATGTCCGGCGTTGCCGCTCCCGTCTCGGAGTCCGAGCAAGTTTACTGGCGCGATGTCATTTATGCCGAGCAACCGTATCTTGCCAACGTGTATCCCGGTGATACGCGCGAGATCAACACTATCTTTAAGGTCGAGAACATAGTGCTCGACTACTTTAACCTGGGAGTTCATCCCATCGAGCGCGCGGTCTTTACCTTGGGCGAGAGCATGGCACCTGCGCCCGCCAAGGGCTTCTGCATCAATGCCGATGCGTGTATCGGTTGCGGCACCTGCCTTGAGCACTGCCCGCAGAAGTGCATCGAGCCGGGAGACTCATATCGCATAGAGCCCGAGCACTGCCTGCATTGCGGTGCCTGTGCCGAGAATTGCCCCGTCGGCGCCGTTGCGCGCCTGTAGCCCAAATATTGTCATCAGTTTTCACATCGACCAAGGGAGTCCCACGATGCAAAAGCCTGCGTTTGCCTTCCAATGGCACATTACGGATGAATGTGATCAGCGTTGCAAGCATTGCTATATTTTTGCCAACGGTGCCTGCGCCGGTTTTAAGCGCATGCCGTGGGAACAGATGGTCCAGGTCGTCGATCAGGCCCAGGCGCTCTGCGAGCGCATCGGTCGCCAGCCGTACTTTTACGTTACGGGCGGTGACCCCATTCTTCATCCCGATTTTTGGCGCCTTGCTGAGCTCCTGCACGAGCGCGGCTTTATGTGGTGCGTGATGGGCAATCCGTTCCATCTGACCGACGAGGTCTGTGTTCGCATGAAAGAGCTGGGTTGCCGTAAATACCAGCTCTCGCTTGATGGACTCGAGGCAACGCACGATTACTTCCGTAAGCCCGGCTCGTTTGCCGAGACCATGCGCGCCATCGGTTGCCTTAAGCGTGCAGGTATCTGGGTTGCTGTCATGAACACGGTATCGAGCATGAATGCCGCCGAATTGCCGCAGCTCATCGATCTGGTGGCAAGCCTCGAGGTCGTCGTGTTCGCCTTTGGTCGGTACTGCCCCACGTCGGGCCAAAAGCGTGACGAGTTCCATTTGGAACCGCTGGAGTATCGCGATGTGCTGCTGGCCGCGCAGGAGCGCATGGAGTTCCATCAGGCGGCGGGCTGCAAAACGTTCTTCCAGCTCAAGGATCACCTGTGGACGCTGCTTTTGTGGGAGCAGGGTAAGTTCGCCATTCCCGAGGACGCCAAGCCCGGCATGATCTATGACGGCTGCCACTGCGGTACGGGCCATATGACGGTGCTGCCTACGGGCGATGTCTATGCGTGTCGCCGCATGGAGAGCAAGGTGGGCAACGTTGCCGAAAACTCGCTGGAGGAGCTCTTCTTCTCTCCACAAATGGAAGCCAAACGCGATTTTAAGAAGTTCAAGAAGTGCTCCAAATGCGAACTCTTTGGCTGGTGTCGCGGCTGCCCAGCGGTGACCTATGGCTACACGGGCGATATGTACGAGGCCGATCCCCAGTGCTGGAAAGAGGTCGAATAATGGATGCACTCGAGCTTATTAAGACGAGACGATCGATTCGTAAGTACACGGATCAGCAGGTGCAGCGCGAAGATGTCGAGAAGGTACTCGAGGCGGGGGTTTATGCCGCCAATGCGGGCGCTGGACAGCGCAGCATGGTGGTCGCCGTGCACAACGCTGAGCTTGCCGCCCGCATCGGTCGAATGAACATGGCGGGCTTTAGTCGGGTTGGCCTGGCGGGCAACTACGTGAGTCGCGATCAGCCGAGCGTCATCGACAACCCGGCGATTAAAAATGGCTTTTACGATGCGCCGACCGTGTTTTGCATTTTCTGCCAGGAACGTTTTTTGTTTAGCGTCGCCGATGCTTTCGCTATTGCGCAGAACATGACGCTCGAGGCACATGCGCTGGGGCTTGGAAGTTGCATCGTCAGCCGAGCCGAGAAGACATTTGCATCCGACGAGGGCCAGGAGTTGCTCAAATCCTGGGGCGTGCCAGAAGACTACATCTGCCGAGCATTCGTAACGCTCGGCTACTGCGACGGTCCCTATCCCGCTGCAAAACCACGCCGCGAAGGTCGCACCCTCATCATCGAGTAGCAAAAATGATTCCTTGGGGACGGGGTAAAACGGATCGTTTGCTTCGCTCGTCTCTAAAAAGCTGTACGTCAGCCTCCAAAGATGTCGAAAAATGTCGACTTTGGATGCTGACGTACATGTTTAGGCTCGGCGGGGGAGTGGAGTTTAGGCAATCATCGCGTCGAGTGTAATAAGCTCCCTGAGTCGCTCTGTGCGTGTTTGCCCATGGCGCTTCGCCTTTTCGTCAAACGCTTCAAGAACCGATTCGCCCACACGCGCCGATAAAACAACGCTTGGCTCGTCAGAGATCGGCGGCCTTCCCAACTTGATGGTACGGCCTTTCGGCCATTCATCTTTCTCGTAGGCTTCTGCGGCTTTCTCAAGCTCTCCAGGGGCAAATCCCATCATCTTCTCGAGCTGCTTAGCATCCATAGCGCCTCCTATCGATTGGCATAATGTCGAGCGCTGATTCTCGGATTCTCTTTTTTGTATACAGTTTTGTAGACAAAAATACAAGCAGCTTATCAAGCTAATTAGCTTGTTCTGACTAGTTTTTTCGATTGGAAATGAGCATCGATGGTTTCGATATTTCTTCGTTTTTAGCTTGGAATTTGAACGCTCATTGAGCTTTCAGAGGGGAGTGCTTATATGTTCGGCAGCGAGACCATCCCAATTCGCGACGCAGCGTGTCGCGAATCGAGTAGTCATTGGGTGTTCTTTAGCGACTGGTGATTTAAGGAAAGAGCGTCCAAATGCCAGATTCGTCATTTTGAGCCGTCCCCAACGGCTTGCCTGGAAGGCCGCGGCCAAAAAAGATCAAATATGAGTACTGTTGCCATTTTGGCTGCATTTATCTTGCTCAAAAATGCACACCTTGATGAGATTTAATCCCATTATGAGTCTCTTTTATTGAACATATGGGGAGAAATAACGCCGTTTGTGGACGCATGAAAGGTTGAATAGCCTCTGAATTGATTAAAAACGCTGCTACTAAAGTGGTAACAGTACTCATATTTGCTCTTTTTTGACCACGGCTATCTACAGACGCCCTATCCAGGGGTGTCAGGCGACCTCAAGCAACTATGATCCAAAGGCCGACTGAAACGACTAGTCATTTAAGAACGTCCCCGATGACTACCTGCAATAAGCTGTACACCAGCATCCAAAGATGTCGAAAATGGTCGACTTTGGATGCTGGTGTACATGTTTGGGTCGTATGGGTTGGGGCGAACCGGTCGCAACGCGCATGCTAGAGCAGATTCTCCTGCGCCCATGCGATGATGTCGTTTGACTCGTAGAGCGGTTTGCCGTCAATGAACAGGCAGGGAACCTGGCGCTTTCCGCCGACGACGATGAGTGTCTGTTCGGCTTCGGCATCGGTTGAGATGTTGCGCTCGGGGATGGTGACGCCGTTATCCGCCAGGAAGCGCTTGACCTTTATGCAATACGGGCAGCCGGTCATAACGTACAGGGTGAGATCGTGATGAGTAGCCATAGGCCTCCAATCGGTTGAGGTTTCGATTGAGATACCCAAAGCCGCCGCGGTCTATGCGTGAGTTAGTGACGACTCGATGGCCTGGACCAAGAGCGCCGTGGCTCCGTCTCCGCAAGGCTTGTCGTAGTAGTCTACAAAGCGCTGGTCGGCAAGATAGCCGCGTGCGAGGCCCCGGTACGCTTCATCTTGGGGCTCGCTGCCCCAGTTGAGAGCAATCCAGCGGCGATGCATCGCGACGAGCTTGCGAGCCTCGCTGCCTTCCGGTTCGCCATCGCCCATGGCAATCGAGAGCTGGCCCAAAATGGCACGTTCAAGCTCCTTCATGTCGTTCCATGTCTGAGGGTCCATGTCCAGCAGCGCGTCGTTTGCCGCATCGACGGCTTCATCGCCATAGCGAGCTCGAGCTTCGGCACCGTAGCGCTTCTCGTTTTCCTGCACGGTGCGCCAGCGCTCTAGTTGCGGTAGGACGGCGCCCATGAGCGAAACGGCTTCGTCGAGTGACATGCCGGTGTTTTGCGCCAGGCGCGGGGCACAATCCTCGATCATTGCCTCCATGGTGGTCTCGTAGGTGTACTTGCCGTGGTCGTAGCACCATTTGCAGTAATGATCGGTCGTGGCGCCCGTAGCGTCGGTGCCGCAGTCATCGGGCGTGAGCAGCATGCCGCAGCTCTCGCAGTAGTGTTCGGGCATTTCGAGCAGATGGGACAGTGGCTCTCCGGTCACAGCGGCAATGAGTTTCATCATATCGATGCCCGGCGTGACCTCGCCGCGCTCCCAACGGCTGACAGCTTGGCGCGTTACGTAGAGCTTGGCGGCG
Source organism: uncultured Collinsella sp. (assembly GCA_934667065.1). Taxonomy (GTDB): domain Bacteria; phylum Actinomycetota; class Coriobacteriia; order Coriobacteriales; family Coriobacteriaceae; genus Collinsella. The sequence goes on along the minus strand of CAKULD010000004.1, from coordinate 150,043 downwards.
AGCTGCTCTTGGGTGAGATTATTGGCGCGACGGACGGCGATGAGTTTTTCTGCAAAGGCCATGACGGCTCCTTTCTGCCGGTTGATGGCTTAAGCATACGCGGCGGCCGGTGCCCTTCCAAGCAACCGTTGGTTGCACGTTCGGCGACCGCGGTGGGGGATTGCGCGCAGCGCCTCGTGCGCCCATGCCGTACAATGACCGGCATGGAACCTATTGCACGCATACATACCGACCTGCCGCAGAAGTTTGGCATTCCGCGCAACAGCTTTTTGGCGCCTCATCTACAGGGGCGCATTGTCTTTGAGCCGGAGTTTGCCTCTAACGCCGCGGTTGCGGGACTCGAGTCTTTCTCACACTTATGGCTGCTTTGGCGTTTTGAAAATGGAACGCCCGGCGGCACGGCAGAGGATATTGCTGCCGATGTCAAGATGCGGGACAAGGCCGGTACCAATGCTAGGTGGTCAAAGACCGTGCGTCCGCCGCGCCTGGGTGGTGCCGAGCGCGTGGGCGTGTTTGCCACGCGTAGTCCGTTTCGCCCCAATCCTATCGGCCTCACCTGCGTAAAGCTTGACCGTGTTGAGCTCACCGATAACGGTCCCATCATCTATGTGTTGGGCGCCGACCTGCGCGACGGCACGCCCATCTACGACATCAAACCCTACATTCCGTTTGCGGATTGCCACCCTGACGCAACGGGCGGCTGGATCGAGGACAACCCGTGGCAAGAGCTCAACGTCGAGTTCCCACAAGCGTTGCAAGGCGAGGTTCCGCCTACAAAACTGCCAGGCCTGATTGAGGTCCTTCGCCAAGATCCGCGCCGCGCTGGTAGCAAGCACGAGCCCGATCGTGTCTACCACTTGGCCTACGCCGGGCTCGACGTGTCGTTTACGGTCGATGAGACACAGCTGACCGTAACGGCCGTCACCGAAGCTCAGGACTAGCTGGCCGCCCGCCCTCATCAGTCAAATTCAACCCCAAAACCCGTGCCAAAGCCGTCCATCCTGGTGGACAATAACGCCTACCGAACCAATCCACTTTGCACGGGAGCCCAGCATGAAATACGACTTCACCTCGCTTATCGACCGTCACAACATGGACGCCGTCGCCGTTGACTCCTGGGGCGAGATCCCCGGTATGGCGCCAAACGCACCCGATGAGGGCTTCGACCGCATCCCGATGTGGGTGGCGGATATGAACTTTGCTACGGTGCCCACGGTCCAGGAACACATCATTCAGCGCGCCCAGCACCCTATGTTTGGCTACTTTGATCCGCGCGCCGAGTACTTCGACCGCATCATCGAATGGCAGAGCCGTCGCAACGGCGTTGAGGGTCTGCTTCCCGAGCATATCGGCTACGAGAACGGCGTGCTGGGCGGCGTCGTGTCGACGCTGCGCGCGTACGTCCAGCCGGGCGACGCAGTGCTGGTCCATAGCCCCACCTACATCGGCTTTACCAAGTCCATTGAGGCTGCGGGCTACCGCATTGTGCACAGCCCGCTTAAGCTCGATGACCAGGGCGTATGGCGTATGGACTTTGAGGACATGGAGCGCAAGCTCGCGCAAAACCACATCCATGTCGTGATTTTCTGCTCGCCGCACAACCCCTGCGGCCGCGTGTGGGAGCGCGACGAGATTGAGCGCGCCATGGACATCTATCGCCAGCATGATTGCGTGGTGATCTCGGACGAGATTTGGTCCGACATCATCCGTCCCGGGCACAAGCACATCCCGACGCAGTCGGTGAGCGAGGACGCCCGCATGCGCACGGTCGCCCTCTACGCGCCCAGCAAGACCTTCAACCTGGCGGGCCTGGTCGGCAGCTACCACGTCATCTACAACGAGACGTTGCGCGATCGCGTGTGCGCCGTGTCCAACAAGACGCACTACAACGAGATGAACGTTCTTTCAATGCACGCGCTCATCGGTGCCTACCAGCCGCAGGGCTACGAGTGGGTTGACGAGCTCAACGAGGTCATCAAGGGCAACGTCGACTACTTCTGCGACTACGTGGATGAGCATTTTAAGGGCGTGGCCTATTCGCGCCCGCAGGGCACCTACATGGTGTTCTTGGACTGCACCGAGTGGTGCCGTGAGCACGGTCGCGATATTCAGTGGCTGCTTGACGAGGGCGCGCGTGTGGGCGTGGGCTACCAGGACGGCCGCCCGTTCCGCGGACCCTGCCACATTCGCGTGAACCTGGCCCTGCCGCTCTCGCGCGTACAGGAGGCGTGCGAGCGCTTGGACCGCTACGTATTTAATGCATAGCAACAAGACAGCAGGTACGGGGTCTTTTGGCGGCGTGGCCAAAAGGCCCCGTATGGCAAGGCGAATGTAATCAATGCGCGCCAACGGCGTGGTGCCTGCTATTATTAGAAAACTCTGTCTGCAGGAAAGACCATCTGGAGCTCGATGAAAAGACCCCGCCGCTCGATTGTCACAATGCTGTTCATTGCGCTCGCGTTGGTGGGCGTCTTTGGCGTGGTGATGGCCGGTTGCTCTTGGTCGGGCGATAGCGCCCAAAAGGTGTCCTCCGAAGCCGCGAATGGCTCGCAGACTCAAGAAGATGACCTCAAAACCCTTAACGTCGGCAGCGACCTTTATCCTCCCTTTGTGAATAATGACGAATACGGCAATATCGTCGGCCTCGATGTCGAGATTCTGACCGAGGCCCTGGCCCGCATTGGCTACAAGCCAAAGTACCAGCTCATCGATTGGGAAAAGAAGAAAGAGCTGTTGGCGAGCGGTGAGCTCGACTGCGTTATGGGCAGCTTTACCATGACGGGCCGCGAGGGCGAGTATCGCTGGGCCGGTCCGTACCTGGCGAGTCGCCAGGTGGTCGCGGTCGATCCCGAGAGCGACATTTACACGCTGGCCGATCTTGAGGACAAAGTCGTCGCCGTTCAGTCTACGACCAAGCCCGAGACGATCTTGCTCAATCGGCTGAATGAAAACGTCCCGCAGATCAAAGAGCTTTACAGCTTTTCGGACCGCTCGTACCTGAACCCTGCGCTCGGCGAGGGCTTGGCCGATGCCATCGCCGCACACGAGTCCTCGTTGCTCACCTACGAGAAGGACTACGGCGTGACGTATCGCATTCTGGATGAGCCGCTGCTGGAAGTTGGCCTGGGCACCGCTTTCGATATCAACGATACGCGTGGTATCGATGCCAAGCTTACGCGCGCCTACCAAGAGATGCTCGCCGACGGCACCATGGAGCGCCTGGTGTCCAAGTATTTTGATGACCCTTCGCCGTTTTTGGATATGGAGGGCCTGTCATGACCAACGAACAGCGTTTTGGCACCGAGAACCGCGGCGCTTTTGCGTCGTGGGTATGGGTGGCCGCAGCCGTGGTTGGCGTGCTGCTGTCGCTGGCTGCCGGCATGGTGAGCTATGGCTACACGAAGGCTCAGGCCGAGAAGCGCTTTGCCGACGTTGTTGACTACGTCGCCGCGCAGAGCCTCTCCTACGACGCGTTCAACAGCGCTTACACAACCAAAAACTTGATTCGCGTTATGGAGGTCGCCGGCGAGGCAGCGCGCGACATACAGCGCGACGGTTCTACGGACAGCGCTACGCTGGAGCAATATGCCGATCAGTTCAACGTGAGCGCGCTCATCGTGACGGACGCGTCGGGCAATCTGGTGGCCGAGTCCTCGACGGACGAGGTGAACTACGGGGCACTTGCCGCCTATCTCAAAGAAGCGCCCGTGCTCGAGGTGGCGGCTTACCCGCTTAAGTCCTACACCTCCCGCATTACGCTTGCAGATGACTCGGTTGCAGACATTGGCTGCGTGGCTCGTCAGGATGACGATGGCATCGTCGTTGCGGTGAGGCACCAGAGTGCCAAGGAGGTCACGAGCAATACGCTCAAGCTGCAGAGCCTGCTTGACGGATACAAAACCATCGACAGCGGCGATATCGTGATTGAGAACGACGGCAAGGTCGTCGCGACCAACACGGTCGAGCCCACCATATTGGGCGTGTTCGATCTGCCCGCGACGGATGTCACCATTGTTAACGGCATCAAGAAAAACTGCCTGGCCGGCAAGGTGCGGCTGGTCAACACCGACGGTGAGTGGTATTTGGGCACGTACGGCAAGGCGCGTAAATTCTACGTGTACACCTACGCCCCGGCGCAGCGCTACTTTGAGATCGTTGCCGCTGTTGTCGCCTGCGTGCTCCTGCTCTATGGCGGTGCCATAATCGCCGTGGTGCTGGTCCGCCGCCGCTCCGACCGCAGGCGTCTGGCGGACCTGCTGCAGCAGGAGCGCGATTATGGCGACAAGCTGGCCGAAGCGGCGCGCGAGGCGTCGTCGGCCAACTCGGCAAAGACTGAGTTCTTGCGCCGTATGAGCCACGACCTGCGCACGCCCATCAACGGTATTCGCGGTATGGTCGAGGTAGGCGATGCCAACGCGGATGACCTGCAAAAGCAAAACGAGTGCCGCGCGAAGATTTGGACGGCTTCGGGCCTGCTGCTCGACCTTGCCAACGAGGCCCTCGATATGAGCCGTCTGGAGAGCGGTCAGGTCGACTTGGATCCGGTGCCCACCAATTTGGTGACGCTTAACAACGAGGTTCGCGATATTCTTGAGCGCCAGGCCGAGGAGCGTTTTGTGACGATCGACTGCGACCGGCAGGGCCTCGAGCATCCCTATGCTCGAGTTAGCGTGACGCACCTTAAGCGCTTGCTGGTTAACATTGCTGGCAATGCCGTCAAGTACAACCGCCAGGGTGGCTATGTTCGCATGGTGTGCCGCGAGGTGGAGCCGGCGGATGGAGCCGGAACTCCCGTCTATGAATACACAATTGCCGACAACGGTATCGGCATGAGCGAGGAGTTCCAGCAGCATCTGTACGAGCCCTTTAGCCGCGAGGAACAACAGGTGGAGGGCGCATCGTCGGGAACCGGTCTGGGTGCCTCCATCGCCATGCAGCTCGTTGAGCTTATGGGTGGAACCATGAACTTTACGAGCACGTTGGGGCAAGGCACGACCTTTACCATTCGCCTGCCGCTTGAGCGGTGCGACCGTAATGAGGTGCCCGTGGCCGAGCGCGTGGAAGCGGGCGACGGCGCCGCACTGAAGGGCCTGCGTATCCTGCTCGTTGAGGATAACGACCTGAATGCCGAGATCGCTCAGTTTACGCTCGACCGGGCCCGGGCTATCGTGACGCATGCCAAAGACGGCGAGTCGGCGGTTGAGACGTTTGCCGCTAGCGCGCCGCACGAATACGACGTGGTGCTCATGGACATTATGATGCCCGGCATCGATGGCCTTGAGGCCACGCGTCAGATTCGAGCGCTCGATCGCGAAGATGCGACGACTACGCCGATTATCGCCGTGAGCGCCAACGCCTTCGCAGACGACCGCAGGCTCTCGCGCGAGGCGGGCATGAATGCGCACCTCTGCAAACCCGTGAGCTCTCAGGAGCTTATTGAGGAACTTGCCCATATCGCCGCTGACGCATCGTAAAGATACGGCCCGGTCCCAACGTCGGTTGGAACCGGGCCGTATTGCTATTTGCGAGACCTGCTTCGGGGTTTATTTTTCGTGAATCTGCTTGCCGCAGAGATGCTCAATCGTAATTTCGTACAGCTGAACGCCCTTGATGTCCTTGGCGATTTCCTCTTCAACCTCTTCGGCCGTGGGGTAGTACTTAAGGGCGAGCTCGCGAACTCGGTCCTCAACAAACGCGGGGGCATCATCGACTAGGCGGCAGCGGCCAAAGACCACTGTGCTCTGTACGTAAGGCGCCCAGTCCCCGTCCTTATACCAGTCGTTGCCGTAGACGGTAAAACAGACCTTGTCGCTGCGCTTGAGCGCGTCGACCTTGTGCCCTGCCTTGGCCCCGTGGAAGAAGATCTTGTCGTGCTCGGCATCGAAGAAGTAGTTCACCGGAACGGCAAAGGGGTAGCCGTCATCGCCGTTAACGGCAAAGACGCCGCGCTTGCAAGTGGCGAGCAGCTCGCGTGCCGCCTCATCGGAAATGGCTCGTTTCTTTCTGCGTAGAGGTCTAAACACTGTCGGTTCCCTTCTCGTCGTGAACAGCAACATAGTCTTGGGGAGACTATAGCGAAACGACGCCGTACTGTTTAATGCGGGCGAGCATGTTTTTGAGCTTGTTAAAGTCGAGCGGCTTGGGCAGATGATCGTTCATGCCGGCATCGCGTGCAGCCTGCGCATCCTCGGCAAAGGCGTTGGCGGTGAGCGCGATGATGGGGATATCGGCCGCATCGGACTTGCCGCTCAGGCGGATGACGCGGGTCGCCTCGTAGCCGTCCATGCCCGGCATCATAATGTCCATGAGGATGGCGTCAAAGCTGCCGGCAGGACGCGACAGATACAGGTCGACGGCTTCGTTGCCGTCGGCGGCACGGGTGACCACGACGTCCTCGGATTCCAGCAGTGCCTGGGCGATCTCGGCATTCAGGTCGTTATCTTCGGCGAGCAGCACGTTCATGCCGGCGAGCGAGCAGTCGAGCATCTTCTCAACCGCCTCCGCTCGTGCCTGAGGATTCTTGTCGATATCGAGCGGAATTTCTACGTAGAACGACGTTCCCACATGGAGCTCGCTGGTGACATCGATGGTGCCACCCATCAGCTCGACAAGCGATTTGACGATCGGCATGCCCATGCCGGTTCCCTGGAACTTGCTGCGCGCGTTGTCGCCTTCTTGGGCAAACGGCTCGTAGATGTGCTTCAAAAACTCGGGCGCCATGCCAATACCAGTATCCGAAACGCTAAAGCCAAAGAGCGCGCGCCCGTCGTCGAGCGGCTTGGTCTTTGCGCCAAAGGTGACAGAACCGCCGTGCTTGTTGTACTTAATGCTGTTGTCCAGCAGGTTGATAATGATCTGTCGGATATGGGTGGGGCTGCCGATCATGTGCGGACCCGTGATGTACGGCAGGCTGTTGTCCTGCATGGTAATGCCGCAAGCGGATGCGCGGAGTTTGCACAGCACCAGTGCTTCGTCGCACAGCTCTTCGAGATTGAACGGCACGTGCTCAAGCGTGACCTTGCGGTCTTCGATTTTGCCCATCTCGAGGATGTCGTTGATGAGCGAGAGTAGGTGATTGGCGGCGACGCGTGCCTTGGCGCGGCTTTCGCGGGCGACTTGCAGGTCGTCTTCTTTCAGCTCTTCGATTTCGATGAGGCCTAGAATGCCGTTGAGCGGCGTGCGGATGTCGTGGCTCATGCGCGTGAGGAACGCGGTTTTGGCGGCGTTGGCCACTTCCGCTTTTTCGCGCTCCGTTCGAGCGCGCGCGAGTGCCCAGACGAGCAGGACGATGCTGACCGACAGTATTCCGATGAGGACGGTGGCAATGGCGGCGCGGTTGCGATAGAGAAATCGAAGCGTGTCGGATTCCTGGGCCGAGTACGATTCAGAAGAGTAATTACTTGCAGAGAGCGATTCGCCGGCATTAATGATGCCTTTATTGATGATTCCCAACAGCTCGGGATTGCCGCGCGAGATCCAGCACGAGAGCTCGGCTGTACGCGAAAGCTCCGAGGTGTTGTATATCTCGAGATCCTGCCCATCGCGGATTGTCTCCATGCGCGAGCTGGGCACAATAATGCTGCTGGCTTTGCCCGTGGCGAGGGCGTTGAACATCCCATCGCCGGATTTGCATTCGGTTATGGTCGCCGTGGGGTACAGGCTTTCTAGCGCACGGCAGTTAACGATTGCCGAATCGGTACAGGCGATGCTCTGGAGATCCTTGTTAAGGTCACCCCCGCTGTGGATAACGGTAAGGGACATTGAGCCGAGTGAGGTCGACTGAACGAAGCCCAGCTGCTCTGCAAGCCAATAGTCTCGGTATATCGGCAGGGCGGCATCGATCTTTCCCTTCTTAAGGGCTTTTGCCAACTCCGTATTGCTCGAAAAGGCAACCGTTTTGACCGTAATGCCAAACTTATCGTGCAACGTCGTCGCGAGTGAGGCGAGCGAGCCTTCCATCTCGCCATTGTCGTCTTCGTTGCAGTAGGGGAGCTTGCCCGTAAGGTAACCGAGGGTCACCGTATTGCTATTCGCCTTAAGCCAAGCACGCTCATCGCCGGTGAGTGAGGATGATCCACTGTTTTGCACGGAGTAGTTCGACTTGACCTCGTCGTTATAGCGCGGGTTGACGCGGTTGATTGCCGCCATCGCGGAGTTGATGTCATCCATTAGATCGGGGCGGCTTTTAGGGACGACAAAGTAGTAGTCGCTCGAGCCAACGTAGAACATGGGGGAGGCATCGGGTGACGAGATGGTGTCGTTCATGATGATGGCGTCGACCTCGCCGTTTGCCAGTGCGGCAAAGAGGTCACCGCCACCGGCGAATTCTTTGTAGGTGCAGGTAATACCCTCGTTGGCAAGCCACTGCTGGCCGACGAGGGTTTGCATAACGCCGGGGTTGCAGCCGATGGTGAGGCCTTGGAGTGCCTCGGGATTGCCCTTGGAAAGGTCATCGCGATCGGGTTTGGCATAGATGTAGTAGCGCTCGGTGCCCTCGGGGTTCGAGGAGTAGAGCAGCTTTTGTGCGCGTTCCTCGGAGTACGAGATGTTTGGCATGAGGTCAATCTCGCCGGCTTCAAGCATGTCCATGAGCTCGGTAAAGGTGCCGGAGACGTATTCGTACTGCCAGCCGGGCGTGTAGTAGGAGAGGGTCTGCAGATACTCGTATCCCCATCCCGAGAGGCGCTCGCCTGGGTTGCCGTCTTGGAACCCCTCGTTGTTGACAAGCCAACCGACGCGAACCGTTTTGACCTGCTGGTCACTGTCGGCGGCAAGGGCCGGCGTAGGCATGATAGCGCTCAGCACGGTAAGTACGGTGAGCGCGATGGCCAGGGCGCGATATATGGCCAAGCGAAGGACGGCGGCAGCTCTCACATGCAATCCTAACGAATCGAGACATTACCGCATAAGGATACCAGCTCAGGTACCCCGTTTGACCCACCTGCCGTTAAACGGTCACCCAGCAGATGTAGTCGTTGGGGATGTTCTTAAACGACTAGTCAATGGACGTTCTTGAATGACTAGTCGTTTAAGAACGTCCATTGACTAGTTCCGTTTGCGAGGGAGGCGTGGGACAATACCGAGCGAATGTGATTGATTACTCGCGGAAGGGGTCGCGATGAAAAAGCTGAGGACGCTTGCCGATGTATTGCGCCAAGCTGGTTTTGTGCGCATCACGGGCCTGTTTCTTATCTTCTATCTGCTCTGCTCGACGGCGGTCTGGCTGTCCGAGCCTACGACCCTTACCTTTGGTGATGGGCTCTGGTTTAGCTTTGAGACGGTATCGACCATCGGCTTTGGTGATATTCCGGCCGAGACACCGGTCGCCCGCGTCATCACGGTCGTCTTGAGCGTCATTAGCATCTTCTACATCGCTATGCTCACGGGTGTTGCGGTGAACTACTGCAACACGCTCATCAAGATGCGCCAAAAGGACACCATGGCGCGCTTTATGGACGACTTGGAGCATTTGGAAGAGCTCGATCGCGATGAGCTCGCCGACCTGTCGCGCCGCGTGCGTGAGTACCGTCGCCGGCAGCGCTAGGGCAAGCGCATCGCGCAACAAGGGGGATTGCATATGAACATCACGGTGTACCTAGGTGCGAGCGTCGGTAACGACCCGGCGTTTCTGCCCGCGGTGCGAGAGCTCGGCACGTGGATTGGCGCCAACGGCCACGCACTGGTATACGGCGGGTCCAAGTCGGGCCTGATGGGTGCGCTCGCCGATAGCGTGCTCGATGCCGGCGGCCACGTGACGGGGGTTGAGCCGAGCTTTTTTATCGAGGCCGAGTTTCAACACGACGGCATTGACGACCTCATCGTGACGAGCGATATGGCCGAGCGCAAGGCCAAGATGATCGAGCTCGGCGACGCGTTTATTGCCTTTCCCGGCGGCACGGGTACGCTCGAAGAGATAGCCGAGGTCATGTCTGCGGTGTCGCTGGGGCATCTCGGCGCACCGTGCATCCTGTACAACCTGGACGGCTACTACAACGATCTGAAGGCCCTGCTCGGCCACATGATTGAAAAGGGGCTATCGAGTCCGCAGCGCCAGCGGGGGATTTACTTTGCCGAAGATTTGCACGAGATTGCTTCGATCATCAATGGTTAAGTTCTAGATTGGGCGTGCATTGCGCCCAATGGTGCCGTTTGGGGTGCAGATGGTTGGCCCGTCTGGGCAGCGCTCGCTCTACAATAAAACGTATTTCTGTCGACTTTGACCACGGGAGGGCCCGATGGATAAGCTTGCAAAACCTAAAAACCGCGCGCTGTTTTTGATCAGCGTAGCCGTGACTGGCGCGCTCGCCGGCGCTGCGGTCTGGCTGTTCTTTTTTGCGATGGAACACGGCATCGATTTCTTTTGGACCGAGATTCCGCACATGCTGGGTGCTGCTTCGCCCGAGCTTGCCAGCGGTCCCTTCGGTTGTCTGCCGTACCCGTTTTTCGTCTGCCTGCTGGGCGGTCTGCTCATTGGCCTGTACGAAAAGGTGACCGGCACCAAGACCGACGACCTCAACCAGGTGATGGCCAAGGTCAAGCAAGACGGACGCTATCCGTATGACAATCTGGGCAAGCTTTCGCTCGCGGCATTGCTGCCGCTGCTGTTTGGCGGAAGCATTGGTCCCGAGGCCGGACTGACCGGCGTTATCGCGGGTCTTTGCAGCTGGGTCGGCGACCGCATGCGTCGCTTTGGTGCCGAGTTTAGGGAACTCACGCTGCTGGGCACCCAGGCTGCCCTGACGGCGCTCTTTACCGCACCCGTCTTTGGCTTTGTGGCGCCGCTTGCCGGTAGCGCTGACGGCGATGAGGGTTCCGAGTCTGACGAGATTACCATTAAGTTGCCCAAGGCACAGAAGACCGTGGTCTACGGCATTGCGATCGCGGGCGGCCTGGGCACCTATCTGCTGCTCGGCCAGCTTATGGGTGGCGGCATGGGTATGCCCAGGTTCGAGGCTGCCGAGATGGGCAGCTTGGAACTGACCTGGCTCATCCCTCTGACGTTGGTCGGCATGGTCTGCGGTTGGCTGTACTTTGTCTCGGAGCACGTGAGCGAGGCGCTGGCCCATGCCATAGGGGAGCGCCCCGTCGCCAAGGCCATGCTGGCCGGTCTGGTGCTTGCGGCTTGTGGCACGGTTCTGCCCTACACCATGTTTGCCGGCGAGACCCAGGCCGATGTCCTCATGGAAACCTACCTGACCATCCCCGCCGGTGTGCTCATCGCAACCGGTCTGGTCAAGGCCATGCTGACCCCGGCGCTTATCAACATGGGCTGGCGCGGTGGCCATTTCTTCCCCGTAATCTTTTCGGGCGTGAGCCTCGGCTACGGTTTCGCGCTGCTCACGGGTGCCGATCCGGTCTTTTGCGTCGCCGTCTGCACTGCCTCGACAATGGGTGCCGTCATGCGCCAGCCCGTCATGGTCGTGGGCCTGCTGCTCATGTGCTTCCCGCTCAAGGGCATCGTCTGCATGATCATCGCCGCCGTCATCGCCGCCGGCATTCCACTACCCAAGCCGCTGCGCAAGTAGCGGGCGGCCCGTTTTGGGCTGATTCATAATCCGTTTTGAAAGAAGCCGCGCGAGGTCGTATGTCTACGGCCCCGCGCGGCTGTTATTTAGAGCTTCCTCAGCACGATTGCTATGGTGTTGAGATACTCGAGGGCGCCCGCTTCAACGGCAGCGCGGTCGCCCGCTGCGTATTCGTTATCGCAGACGAGCCAGTCTGCCCATGCCTCGTCGGTGCAGAGCATGGGTTGTATCGAGACAATCTCGACGCCGGGGGTCGGCTCGATCATGGCGCGCCACCAGGCTATGTCGTGCATGTAATCGAGCTGCTCGGGTGTCCAGGATTTGAGCAGGCAGTTGGGCAGATTATCGTGGCAGTCGTGGACCATGCCAGGGATGCTCAAATAAAGCACGCCGTCTTGCTTTACGTAGGGGAGCAAGCGCTCACCCAGGTAGTGAGGGTCGCGCCCGTAATAGTTGTACGAGTCGATGCTCACGACCGCATCAAAAAAGTCGTGCTCAAACGGCAAGCCTTGCGAAGCGTCGGCTTGCACGGGATGAATCGTGTCGCGCGAGATGCCGAGCGAATCAAAGAATGCGCGGTTTTCCTCGGGGTCGCTCCACAGGTCGACGGCGTAGGCGTTAAACCCGTATTCGCGGGCAAGCAGGGCACTGGTGATGCCGGTGCCCGACCCAAGGTCGCAGACACGGGCGCCGCGGGGAATGCTCGCATCGCAAAGGAGCTCTTCGCAGAGCTTGAGGGGGTTCGGCCCCATAATCTTAGAGCGCACGAGCGTCGCGTCGAAGCTGTTGGCTTTTGGGAAGGATCGAGATTCCATCGATTGCATTGTTCTTTCCAATCAGGTGCAAATGTGGCAGATGACGGAGGCGGAACGGCGCAGCAAACCACGGCCGCTGGACGGCCGTTTTCGTGGTTCTATGCGATTAACCGTTCCCTAAAGAACAATGACCAAAAAGACATCCCCTTGGATGATCGAAATTGGGCCAAGGCCCGTTACGCTTCCATTGTAAAGCCTCACGGGCATGCCGGGAATATGCCATTTGTCATGTATTGGCAGGCGGTCGATTATGGTCACGGGCGGGTCAGGATCTGTGTGATTACAGGTCGCGCGCTTGGTAGACCTTGGTACTGACGGTGCAGCTGATTGCAAATAGTGCGAGGGCCAGTACGGCAATTCCTGCGCACAGACCGCCAAGGACGGCGGGATCGGGATTCGCTCCGGCAAATGACATGAGCCAGTTGCTGATGGGGTTGGAGGAGCTCAGCGTTGCCATCGTGAGGCATCCGAGCAGGGCAAACAGGCCGACAGATAGGCGCAGTGCCTCCATGTGCCCAAATCTAAAGAACAGCGGCTGCGTCAAAAACACCATGATGAGGGAGATGAGCATCGATGCGAACGAGGCACTTGCAATTTCAAAGATGGTCTGTCCCGTCGATGCGATGCCCATGTCTTCGAACAGTGGAAGAGTGATGATACTCATAATCACGGCGGCGCAGGCCATGATGGCCGAGAAAGCGGTAATGCACAGATAGCGCGCGTAGATAATGTCTTTGCGCGAGAAGGGTAGCGTTGCCCGGTAGCGCTCCCATCCGTTTTGATTGTCATAGCCGGCCAGCGAGCTCATCACCATGATGGGCGACATGGCGCTGACGGCGCAGGTGCCAGCGCTCATGCCGGAATTGCCATCAGACATGTTGGCAAGGGTCAGAACGGCGAATATGAAGAGACCGACGCCTGCGATGCTCGGGATGAACGATCGCATGATGGCGAACTCGGATACAAAAGCGCGTTTCATTTTGCGGCTCCTTTTAACATAAGGCGCAGGTAATCATCGATGGTTGCGCGGTCGCAGACGATCTCGGGAAAGGCCTCGAGCGCTTCGCGTCGGTTGGGCACCAGTACGTCCACGCTATAGGCGTGACGGGCAGCGCGGGCACCGTCGATGCAGGCCATGAGCTCGGCGGCCTGTGCTTGAGTACAGTGGGCGATGCCGGCAAGGTCGGTAATGTCCTCGCGCGGCATATCAAAAACGATCGAGCCGTTATCGATGCAAACGACGCGGTCTGCCGCGCGTTCAAGATCGGATGTAATGTGGCTCGAGAACAATATGCTGTGCTGTCCGTCGGCGACAAAGGCGAGCAGCTCATCGAGCAGCTCCTCACGCGCCATGGGGTCGAGGCCTGCCGTGGCTTCGTCCAGGATGAGCAGCTCGGCCTTGTGGCTGAGCGCACACGCGAGCTACAGCTTCATACCCATGCCGCGGGAGAGGTCCTTGACCTTTGCCTTGGGCTCCAGACCAAATCGGTCAATGAGGCTGGTGAACGTGTCGTGGCTCCAGGTGGGGTAGGCGGGACCTACGGCGCGCTCGACTTCGACAACCTTGAGCGTGGAAGGGAAGGGGCAGGTATCTAGCACAAGGCCGATGCGAGAGCGGGCGTTGCGCTGTGCCTCGTCGGATGCGCCGACGCCGCTCCTCTGGCCGAGTAAGGACACCTCGCCCGCATCGAGCTTTATAAGTCCGAGCGCGGCGCGGATGGTCGTTGTCTTGCCGGCGCCGTTTGCGCCCACAAAGCCAACAATCTGGCCGGGCTCAACGGCAAGGGTGACATCGCGAAGCGAAAAGCGGTCGCTCACGTGGCGCGAAACACCTTTGAGTTCTAGTAAGTTTTGCATGGTATAGCCTTTCTTGCAGGTGGCTACTGCATGGTTTCGGGGGCTACAAGGTCGAGCATTTCGTGCAGTTTGTCGCGCGTAACACCCAAGGTTTCGGCCTGGGACGACGCCTGCGCAAGCAGCTCTTCGATATGGCAGAGCTGGCTTTCGCGTAAGAGTTCTTGGTTACCCTCGGCAACAAAACAGCCCTTGCCCTGTACGGTGCAGATAAACCCGAGCTGCTCCAGATCGGTGTAGGCGCGCTTGGTGGTGATGACGCTTACGCCCAGATCGCTGGCGAGCGCACGGATGCTGGGGAGTTTGGCTCCCGCAGTGAGTGCGCCCGAAAGGATCTGGGCTTTGACCTGCGAGGTTATTTGCTCGTAGATAGGCTTATCGCTCGAATTGGATAGGATGATGTCCACAGCGGCTCCTTAGCTGTTGGGCTACACGTGTATATAACCGGTAAGCACAGTATATATACACTATGCACAGTTATACAAGAGGGAAATCAGGATGGCCGGCGACCGTTTGTCTCGATCTGTAACAGTAAGAGGGTCAAATCGGGTCTAACTGTTACAGATCGAGATTTTGTCGGCAGGTCAGTTTGTTCATCTCAATCTGTAACAGTAAGAGGCTCAAAAGCCGGCTAGATGTTACAGATTGAGACAAACTGCTGCGGAGTGCTGCCGCCGACCGGCAACCAAGACCCCGACTGATGAATTTGTCCTGATAGACGCCCTGCCGCGGCGTTTCGCGGCTACAATAGGGCAGTTACATCGACGTAATGCATATAGAACGCAAGAAAGGATCCGCATGGCAAGCCTGTCGGATGAAATCTCGTCGCGCCGCACATTCGCGATCATCAGCCACCCGGACGCCGGTAAGACCACGCTTACCGAGAAGCTGCTGCTCTATACCGGCAGCATTCAGACCGCCGGCTCGGTCAAGGGCAAGAGCTCGGCCAAGCACGCCGTCTCGGACTGGATGGACATCGAGAAGGAGCGCGGCATCTCCGTTACCTCCTCGGTGCTGCAGTTCACCTACAACGGCGCCTGTGTCAACATCCTCGATACCCCCGGCCACCAGGACTTCTCGGAGGATACCTACCGTACCCTTATGGCCGCCGACGCCGCGGTCATGGTCATCGACGGCGCTAAGGGCGTCGAGGCTCAGACCAAGAAGCTCTTTAAGGTCTGCACGCTGCGCCATATCCCCATCTTCACCTTTGTGAACAAGCTCGATCACGAGGCTCGCGATCCGTTTGAGCTCATGGAAGAGATCGAGAACGTCCTGGGCATCAACACGTACCCCATGAACTGGCCCATCGGCAGCGGTCGCAACTTCCGCGGCGTGTTCGATCGTCAGACTCGTCGCGTCATCGCCTTTGAGGGCGACGGCCACGCCAACGCCACCAAAAAGGTTGCCGAGGTCGAGGCTGAGCTGGGCGATCCTTCCATGGACGAGCTCATTGGCGAGGAAAACCACAAGAACCTGATGGACGACATCGAGCTGCTCGATGGCGCCGGTGACGAGCTCGACCTGGATGCCGTGGCCTGCGGCAAGCTGAGCCCGGCGTTCTTTGGCTCGGCACTCACCAACTTTGGCGTGGAGCCCTTCCTCAAGGAGTTCCTGCGCCTGGCACCGACGCCGCGCGCCTATACCGACACGCTCACCAGCGAGCCGGTCGACCCCTGCCGCGACGACTTTAGCGGCTTCGTCTTTAAGATCCAGGCCAACATGGACAAGAACCACCGCGATCGCATCGCCTTTGTGCGCATTTGCTCGGGCAAGTTCGAACGTGGCATGGACGCCTTCCATATGCAGGGCAACCGCAAGCTCAAGCTGGCCACGGGCACCTCGATGATGGCCGACGACCGCGCCATCGTGGACGAGGCATACGCAGGCGATATCGTGGGCCTGTTCGACCCGGGCATCTTTAGCATCGGCGACACCGTGTGCTCCGGCAAGCATCACGTGCAGTACCCGCAGATCCCGACGTTCGCGCCCGAGATGTTTGCCCGCATCACGCAGGTCGATACCCTCAAGCGCAAGCAGTTCGTGAAGGGTATGGAAGAGCTTGCCCAGGAGGGCGCCATCCAGATTTTCCGCGAGCTGGGCGCCGGTATGGAGAGCGTCATCGTGGGCGTGGTCGGCGTGCTGCAGTTTGAGGTGCTCGAGCGCCGTCTGAAGGCCGAGTATCGTGTTGAGGTCCGTCGCCAGCCGCTGCCCTATACCGACATCCGCTGGATCCAAAACGACCCCGATACCATCGATATCCCGGGCCTGTCGCTTACGCGCGACACCCTACGCGTCGAGGACATGCGCGGCGGCAAGCTGCTGCTGTTCACGAGCCCGTGGAACGTGGATTGGGCGACCGACCACAACCCCGACCTGATCCTGTCGGAGTTTGGCAACGTAACGTTTTAGCGCATCGGCGCGGTGGCCTTGCGGGGTTGCCGCGCTCTTTGCTTGCCTGCCGCCGGCGGAGCGGCTATCATACCCACCGTCGTCTCAAGACCGGGGCGGCCGAGCAGTTCGGGTCCGATATCCTGCTCGTTAAACCTAAAACCAAAGGAGTACATAATGATCAAGAAGGTCATGGAGGACTACAAAGTCCTGTTGCGGAGCATTCCCGCGGCAACGGTTTCGCTGTTTATCGTGAGCGTCATCATGATGAACCTGCTGGCCAACAAAGAGCTTATCAGCCTGCCGTATCTGGCGCTCGACTGCGGCTTTGTGGTGAGCTGGGTCTCGTTTTTGTGCCAGGACATGATCTGCAAGCGCTTTGGCGCCAAGGCATCCATCAAAATCTCTATCCTCGCGCTGCTGGTCAACCTGGCCGTGAGCCTGTGCTTTTGGCTGTGCTCGCTCACGCCCGGCATGTGGGGCGCCTACTACGACACGGGCATGATCGAGGTCAACACCGCCCTCAACGCCACGATCGGCGGCACCTGGTACGTGGTGTTTGGCTCGTCACTGGCTATGCTCACCTCTGCCGTGGTCAACTCCACGCTCAACCAGTCGCTCGGCCGCATGCTCAAAAAGAATAACTTTGCGAGCTTTGCCTTCCGCTCCTATGTGTCCACGGGCATTGGCCAGTTCATTGACAACCTGGTCTTCGCCATTGTGGTGAGCCATACGTTCTTTGGCTGGACCTGGGTGCAGGTGCTTATGTGTTCGCTGACCGGCGCTATCGCCGAGCTGCTGTGCGAGGTCTTCCTGAGCCCCGTGGGCTACAAGGTCGTGCGCAGCTGGGAGCGCGAGAACGTGGGCGCCGAGTACCTCGAGCGTCACGCAACTGCTTAAGGAGCCAATATGCAGGTGTTGATCACGGGTGCTTCGGGTGGCATTGGAGCCGCATGCGTGCAGCGCTTTTTGGACGAGGGTCACGAGGTCGTTGGTTTCGACCTGCTGCCGGCCATGATCGAGCATGAGCGCTACCGCCACCTGATTGTGGACGTCCGTGAGCCGAACACGTTTCCGGACGACCTGGAGCCCTGGGTGATCGTGAACGTCGCCGGCACGCAGGACTCGGCCGACGACATCGCCGCTAACCTGACGGGCACCATCAACGTGACCGAGCGCTATGCCTTTGTGGGGGAGGGCCTTGCCGCCAAGCCGGCGCCGGCCATTCGCTCCGTGGTCAACGTGGGCTCGGCAAGCGGACACACGGGCTCGGAGTTTCCTGCCTATGCTGCCAGCAAGGGCGGCATTATCGCCTATACCAAGAACCTTGCGAACCGCCTGGCGCCGCAGGCCATCGCCAACAGCGTGGACCCGGGCGGCGTCATCACGCCGCTCAACCGTTGCGTGATGGAAGACGAGCACCTGTGGGCTCAGATTATGGAGCTCACGCCGCTTAAGCGCTGGGCTACCGCGGAGGAAATCGCCGAGTGGATCTATTTTGTGGGCGTGACCAACCGGTTTATGACCGGGCAGAGTCTGCTCATCGATGGCGGCGAGGCCGGCCGCACCCAGTTTATTTGGCCCGAGTAATAAACGCGCCCGATGGCAAAAGCCGTCGGGCGCGTTTTTGCATCAAGGGGTATCAATAAAAGTTAACTTTAGCTGGCCTTTATCTTCGTAAAGCCTCTTTGAGCTGGTAAAATTACCCCCTAAACAGAACAAGGGGGTAAATTGGGGCTGTTCGGTTCACACGAGAGGCGCGACGCGGACCGGGCGCGCCAGCTTTTTGAGACGGCGCTTGCAGAGCAGGGGCTCAATGTTGGGTTTGTTTTGCGCGCCAGCGACTGCCTTCCTCTGTACATCACCCCCAATTTTGAGCGTGTATTTGGCGTATCGCCGGAGCGGTATCGCGACGATATCGAGACGCTCTACCGCTATATTCCCGATGACGATCGCGTTCGCATGCAGCGACAGATAAGGGATTGGGACCACGCGGCCCCCTTGGATCTGATTTGTTCCTACAACGGGCCTGGGCAGGAAAAGCCGCGCAATATCCGCTTCTCGCTTGCGCTCGTTCAAAACGCAACGCAATATCTCATCACGGCGGTCGATGTAACCGCCGAAACCGCGCGCATCGCTAAGGCAGAGTCCGAGCGCGACCGCGCCGTCGAGACCGCCAACGCTCGCACAGACTTTATGAACCAGATGAGCCACGAGATTCGCACCCCGCTCAACGGCATCGAGGGCATGATTTCGCTTGCCCGCGAACATCATGCGGACGAGCCACGTCTGATGGATGACCTGTCCCGTGCTTCGCAGCTCTCGGCGTACCTGCTGTCTCTCATCAACGACATGCTCGACATGAGCCGTCTGAATAGCGGGCGGGTCCGAATCGATGCGGCGCCGTTCGACATGCGCCTGTTCGCCGCCGAGCTCGAGCGCATGTTTACCTCGCAAGCGGCCGACAAGGGACTCAAGTATTCGGTTGCACTCGAGGACTGCGAAAACGTCTTTGTGGTGGGCGACCGCATGCGCCTGTCGCAGGTCGTGATCAACTTTATCTCCAACGCGCTCAAGTTTACCGAGAGCGGCGGTAGCGTTGCCGTCAGCATTCGCGAGATGTATCGCTCGGAAAACGGCGTGAGCTTTATGCTGCGCGTGCGCGATACGGGCAAGGGCATGGACCCGCGCTACATCAGCAAGATTTTTAAGCCGTTTGAGCAGGAGGACCGCACCATCGCCCGTCGCTACGGCGGAACGGGTCTGGGCATGGCCATTACGAGCGCGCTCGTCGACCTTATGGGTGGCGAGATCGTCGTGGACACCGAACCCGGTCGCGGCTCGACGTTTTCGGCCTACATTCCGCTACGCTTGGCGACGCCAGAGCAAGTCGAGGACCTTAAGCTCAAAGAGCAGACGCTCGAGACGGCGCCCGATACCATCGGTTCGTCGTTTACCTACCAGTTTGACGGCAAACGATTCCTGCTGGCCGAGGATAACGAGATCAATGCCATGATTGTGGTTGAGTTGCTGGCCAGGCGGGGCGCCGCGGTCGACCGCGCCGAGAACGGCCAGGCGGTCGTCGACCGGTTCCGAAGCATGCCCGTGGGCACGTACGACGCGATCCTCATGGATATCCAGATGCCCGTGCTCAACGGTTGGGGAGCGGCAGAGCAAATCCGAGCCCTCGAGCGCGAGGACGCCGCCGCCATTCCCATCATCGCGCTTTCGGCCAACGACTACACCGAGGACGTGGAGCGCTCGCGCAAGGCGGGCATGAACGGGCACGTGGGCAAGCCCATCGACCTGAATGTTTTGAAAGCGCAGCTGGCGGCCGCGACGGCCGAGGCAGCTTATCGAGGAAATGAGTAACCGTGATCGTCGAACAGTCCAACAGCATCATCAACGAAGTAAGCCGTGCCCTGTTGGGCAAGCGCGATGTAGTCGAGAAGGCTTTGATGGCCATCTACGCTGGCGGCCATATCCTGCTTGAGGATGTGCCCGGCACCGGCAAGACCACGCTGGCGCTGGCGCTGTCCCGTGCGTTGGGCCTGGACTTTAAGCGCGTGCAGTTTACGCCCGACACGCTGCCCTCGGACATTACGGGCTTTACGATGTACGATCGCGATGCCGGCACGTTCCGCTTTGTGTGGGGCGCCGTTAACTGCAATATGCTCTTGGGCGACGAGATCAACCGTACCAGCGCAAAGACGCAGTCGGCCCTGCTCGAGGTTATGGAAGAGCGCGCTGTGACCATCGATGGCCAGACGCATCCGGTGCCGCGTCCCTTTGTGTGCGTGGCGACCGAGAACCCGGTGGGTTCGGCGGGCACGCAGCCTCTGCCCGATAGCCAGCTCGACCGCTTTATGGTTCGTCTGTCCGTGGGCTATCCGTCGCGCCAGGACCAGATCGATATCCTCAAGGCTCGCCGTTACGCCAACCCGCTCGACGATATTAAGCCCATGGTCGCCTGCGATGACCTGCTCGATATCCAAAACTATCTGGGCAATGTACAGGTTGCCGATACGGTGCTGGACTATATCGTTCGCCTGTGCGAGGCGACTCGCGAGGATACGCTGGTGGAGCTGGGCGTGAGCCCCCGCGGTGTTATCGCCCTTACCCGTATGGCGCGTGCCTGCGCGCTCATTCGCGAGCGCGACTACGTGGTGCCCGAGGACGTGCGCGAGGTCTTTACATCCGTCTGCGCCCACCGTCTTGTTTTGCGCCCCCAGGCCCGAATCGAGTCGATTACCGCCGAGGACGCTCTCGACCGCATTTTGGCTGCCGTTCCCGCTCCGTCCATGGGTCAGGTTCGCGGTCGCTCCTAGCGACGCGTAGCTGCCCGCGCCTGCTATAACGCCCATGATTATCAACAAGATCACTTATGTAGCATCCGTCGTGCTCCTGCTCGTCGTGTTTGTGCTTACCGCCAATGCGGCCGCACTCGCTGCGGCATTGGCATTGATAGCCATGCCCGTCATTACGGTGGTCGCATGCCGCGCGAGCGTGGCCTCGCTCAAGATTGGCTTTGAGCTTCCCCGTTCATGCGTTGTGGAGTCGCCGCTGGTGCTTCGTATGACGCTTGACCGCCCCGCGCTGTTTCGTGGCCGCGTGGAGCTGGTGTTCTCGGTGCGCAACCTGCTGACGGGAGCACTTACGACCTATCCGGTCAGCTTGGCGCCCGCCGCCAGCAGGCCGGCTGAGTTTAACCTTGAGCTTGATTCGTCGATTTGCGGCGTGCGCGTCATTGCGCTCGATACTGCGCGCCTTGTCGACGAGATGGGCTTTACCTCGCTTGCGCTCGACGGCGTTTCGTATCGCGAGACCTTTACCGTGTATCCCCAGGTGGTTGATATTCAGGTCGACCCTCGCCAAAGCGCGTCCGCTAGCCTTGAGGGCGTAAGCTATGACTCCCATCGCAGCGGCCAGGATCCCTCCGAGGTCTTTGATCTGCGTTCGTATCGCGAAGGCGATTCGGTCAAATCGATTCATTGGAAGCTGTCGACGCGTTTTGACGATGTGCTGGTGCGAGAGGCATCGCGCCCGCAAGACCATGCCATCGCCATTCTGTTTGGGATATTCGCGCACGATTTTGAGGAATCTGAGCGGCCCCAGGTGCTGTCCGCCGCGCTGGGCCTTACCGCATCGGTGAGCCTGTCGCTCATGCGTCTTGGCTACCACCATGTGGTAGTGGCGACAGGAGGCAGCGCTTTGACTGCATGTCCGGTCGACAACCGCCGAGGATTCAACGAGATGCTCGATGCCCTTGCTTCGACTCCGCTTGCGCTGGATTATCCCACGTCGTATGAGCGGTATTCGAAGATTGTGGCAAGCAGGGGTATTAGCAAAACCGTGCTGGTGACAGCCGGTGCTGATGATGCCGCTTTTATTGATATGGGCAAAATGACTGACCTGTCAGTGCTCCATGTGTCGGATTCCGTTGAGTCGTATAGCGTCGAGCGTGGCCCCAGCTACCTCATCACCCACTGCCCAGCCTCAATGGATCCTGCTCGCATAAAGAGCCTGGAGGTCTAGCATGAACTTTAGGACTCTCACCTCGGCAGATGGCATCGGCTCCAACCATCGCATCGTCGACGTCTTCCTGTCGATCGTTCCGACGGCTTTGCTCGCTGCGGCCTTTTCCTGCGCGATCGGCAATTGTTTTAGTGCTGCCTGTTTGGGAATGTTGCTGACGGCAAGTGTCATTACGTCTGTTGTGATGAGCGCCATGGGCGTTTTGCTTGCGTCGAGGCAACCGTCCCGTACCATGGCAATGTTCCTTGCGTCTGCGACGCTCGTCTGCATGTTGATGCTCCCGCCGGCACGCGCGGGCTTCTATGCGTTCATTAACGTTATCATCGCTCATCTCAATTCGATATTCGACTTGTATCTTCCGCTTGTCGCCGGTACTGGCTTGCTGTGCGAATCGATGACGTTTTCCCTGCTGGGAGGCTTGTTTGCTGGCTCGTGCAGTTGGCTTTTTGTAAGCCTGAGTGTTTCGTGGCCCACGCTTTTAATCGTCGTTGTCTGCGGCGTTGAATCCATGGTGCTGCAGCTTGGTGATTCCGCAGTGGCGATGGCATTGGGCGTTGCAGGCTGGTTGGTCCAGTGCCGCGCGTACGAGCTGCAGGGTTCTACCGTTCGGCTGTCCCAGGTTGTTGTCGGACTCGGTGGCCTTTGCGCCGCCTGCGGTGTTCTTTTTTCGCTGACGTCTGCTTTTGTGCAGCCTATTCCCGCGTTGTCCACCATGTCTTCAACGGTTGTCGGCGCCATCGAGGAGTTCCGATTTGGTAGCGATACGTTGCCCGAGGGCGACCTTTCCCAGGCATCGGATATGAACGAGGGCACGACCGCCACGCTATCGCTAACGACGGACGGGACGCTTGGCGACGACCTGCTCCTGAAGGGCTTTGTGGGCAGTACGTTCGATGGCACCTCTTGGCATCGCGGGGATTGGGTGTCCTATGAGGGCGAATGGTCTGGTGTGCGCGAATGGATGCGGAAGAATGGCCTGACGGTCGCCGAGCAGCGTGCGGCATTTGATACCACGGCAGAGCGAGAGGGCAAAGATGCCGTCGAGACGGCAAAGATCTCGGTCAACGCTTCGGGTGCCAACCGCCGATACGCCTATGCGCCTTATACGCTGCGTTCGCTAAGTGGTGTCGATGCAATGCTTACCGGCTCTACGATTACGTGCTCCGGCTTGATGCCTTCGAAGACATATGCGGTAATCGTGGACAATGTGCCTGCGGCGAGCGCTATTACCGATTCGACGTGGCTGGCATCGTCGGAGAGCGCTTACGCAAAGAGCGAGCGGGTGTATGCCTCGTTTGTTCGCGAGCACTATCTGGATATCGACGATGACGAGCGCGGCGCAGTCGAGGAGTACCTGTTCGCGAGCGATAGCTGGGATGCGAACGCGAATGTATCGGAGGCGGCGGTCGTTAGCCGTGTGCGTACCATGCTATCCACGCTTGCAAGCGATACGGATTGTCCGCCGGCATATACCGGAAGCGCGGCGTTTGCCAAGTGGTTTTTGGGTACGGCCCACGAGGGCAATTCGGCCTATTTTGCCACGGTGGCAACGCTTGCGTTTAGGTCGCAGGGGATTCCGGCGCGCTATGTCGAGGGGTATCGGGCTTCGGACGAACGGATCGCCCGCGCACACCGTTCCGACGATGCGCTTAACTTGACGGCTGCCGACGCCCATGCCTGGACCGAGGTGTATCTGGATGGTCAGGGCTGGACTCCCGTCGAGGTCACGCCTGGATATTACAGCCAGCCGCTCGATGCGGACAAGATTGTTGACGTGGGCGAAGCGTGGAGTAACGGTACCGACGATTCGACGCTCGATGTGGGTGCGGTTGCCGGCAAGGCCCAGAAAAAGCGCGATAAGGCTACGGTCAACGAGCACAAGGCGCCTGTCATGGCAAGGGTAGGGGCCGTCGCGCTTGTCCTTGTCGCCTTGGTGTCGCTTGCCCTGCTTGGCCGCATGCTTGTGGTGCGTCATCGACGCGCGCGGGATCTTTCGAATGACGATCAGGACATTTGCATCCCGGCGCTCTATAGCTACTTGGTGCTTGTGATGGAGCAGAGCGGTGTTGCGGTCTTTGATGAAACCAAGCCGTTCGAGTGCCTCGATTCCTTTGCCGAGATATTCCCTGCGATTGACCCCTGGGAGTATCGCCGGGTCATTCAGCTCTACCAGGCCTATGTTTTTGGCGGGTATGTGCTTAAGCCCAACGAGCTGCGCACCCTTCGTCGCTTTGCCGAGCGTCTGCATCAGAACATGCCGGCGCCAAAGAATGTAATTGAACACTTCCGTCGCTGCGTGCTGCATGCGTTATAGAGGGAGTAGATCTGCGTGATATCTAAGAAGCCTCAACATATGGCCTCGCGCAAAAGCGCTGCCGCCGCACGACTGAA
Source organism: uncultured Collinsella sp. (assembly GCA_934667065.1). GTDB lineage: Bacteria > Actinomycetota > Coriobacteriia > Coriobacteriales > Coriobacteriaceae > Collinsella. Next base: position 125,532 of record CAKULD010000004.1, on the reverse strand, counting down.
AAAGCCCCAGGGCGAGCGCTCGCAGGGTGCTGGCGAGCGCGTTGTCGATCAACTTGCGCACCGCGTTGCGCTGCCCTCTGCCTCGCGCATAGTTGCCGTGGCGGCTTCGGTGGCAGCAGTCGGTGCATTTGGTGTTGGTGCGTTTGAGCTGGCACAAAATGGCCTGAACTTTGACCCTTCCTCATATATTGCGACCTATGCCCATGGTGATGCCGCGTCTGACGAGGCCTATCGAATCAGTTCGACTTCGACCGACGCCGAGGCGAATCGGCACGACGACCAGAGCGATCGTGAAGATACGAGTGCCCGCGAACAGGAGGCCTCGCTTGCCGATGTGCCGATGCAGGCCAATTTGACGAGCCAAAGCGGAACGACTGCCTATAACGTTACGGGCAATGCCAATGGCTCCGGTGTGACGGTTGCAGGAGGCGTGGGCGGAAACGGGACGGGTGGCAGTGCGTCTGCTGGTGGCGTTCTTGGCCCTGTTATCAACGCTGGCGGTGGCACCGGTGGTAGCACGGGCGGTAGTGGAGGCGGTTCTGGCACCGGTGGTGGATCTGGTGCAGGCGGCTCGAACAGCTCGACAGCGAATTCCTATAAATATCTGCTGCAGGACCCCACGCCCCAAAAGGGCGCACCCATGGGTGACACGACGTTTTTTACGCAGTTTACCGGCAACGCCGGCGTGGTCGATGCTGGCAAGGTGGAAATCGCACCCATTACGGATGCAATCTACGACGGCCAAATGCTCGATGCATGGACGCTGTTTTGCGCTATGGACGTTCACTGGAGCGATGACATCGGTCTCTATTACCTTGCCTGTACCAAGGATGAATTCGCCGCGTTCCCCTACTTCCGCATCAACTCATGGACCAATACTGCCGGGGAGCAGAATCCGGCGCTTTGCTCAAGCCAGCCGCTAACGGTGAGCGTCTCCCTGCGCCTATCACAAGATGCAGCGTGGACGACCCGTACCGTTACCATCCAACCGGCGCAGTCGTGCCTGTTTGTGGTCGGTCAGCCCGATTCGGACGGGCAACGCAGCGTGCTTTGGAATACGTTGAGCGCCAAGGCGAACTTGCTCGGTGTTAACGCGCAAGAGGCGTTTATGAAGCAGGCGGGCCATGTCGATTCGGACGGGTATCTCAATGCTCTGTTGCTGGGCTGGTGCGAGAATGAGACGCCCGCCCCGTATTTCTATACGCTAACGCCCGGTCGCCATGTAGTGGTCCCCGGCGATGTCGTGTCGATTGACTCCGCCTACAAGGTGCGCTTTCAGGGCTATGCTCTCGACGATGACTATCGCTTTGACGATGACCCGACCAGTCTCAATAGCTCGCGCCTACAGACGCTCGTAGATGTCGATGAGGCGGCGGTGTCGGTTGACGGCGGTGTCGAGACCCTGTGCGTCCCGCAAGGTGTACAGGCAGTCGATGCCTATACCGATAGCCGTCAACGCGAGGGCTTTACTTGGCAGATCAACAATCTGGAACTACCGTCCTCGGTGTACTACGTCAACGTCGATGCTGGTTTTCAAGTGCTCGACGCCTACCGCGTGGCATCGGACAATCCCGTCTATACCGCAACGGATGACGGCATTTTGACCTCCCATGACGGCAAAGAATACCTGGGTATTCCGTACAATACGCGCGAGCTCGATGTTCCCGCCGATGTAACCAATGTCGTCGTGCCCAATCACAACAAGCTCGTTCACATCGTTTTACATGCGTCTAAAAAGGGCAAGCTACCCCAGATTGACGTGAGCGGCCTGCGGGATTGCGCGCTCGTCGTCGATGACTCCCTGCTGCTCGATTTTATGGTCGAACATGCGGAAGAGTTGGAGAATGCCTACGGCGTCTATGTGTCGCCTGCGAGTAACCCCGACGTACAGCTTATGTACTCTCAAGGTCTTGTGTACAGTCTGGATTCGGAGCTTGAAAGTGATTTGTGCTGCGTACTCGATACGGGTTCCAACATCGCGCTGGTGCAGATTTCCAACAACATCATGAAGGGTGCCTTTGCGGGCAACACCTCGGTCGATACGTTGGTGCTCATGCCGTGGTTTGGTGACGAGGTGACGCTCGAGGACGGCTGCCTTGCGGGCGGCTCGGTGCAGACCATTGTGTGCGCTACGGACGAGCAGGTTGCCTATGTTGAGCAGCATAAGGCTGCTGCCGGCGCACCCAATGCGCGCGTTATTAAGATGAGCCTGTCGCAGGAGGGATACCTGTATTACGACAACGATGGCGAGATAATCCTGCTGTCTGCTGCCGGCGACGAAGACGGCAATCTGCCTGCGACCTTTGACGGCACGTTGCATACGGACGACGCTAAACAACTCGAGGTGAATACCATCGCACCGTACGCCTTCTCGGGCGATGCGGAGCTCATGTTTGTCAACCTGGGCGAGCATACGAGCGAGATCGGTCGCAACGCGTTTGAGAACTGCCAGAACCTGCAAGGCGTGTTCTTTGGGACGTCCGATAGCATCGAGGTGGGGGCCGATGCCTTTAACGGCTGTACGGGCCTGGGCTTTGTGGCATCGCGTGCCAAAAGGGCTTCGTTTGCCACGACCGAGAATCCTAATCCGGCTGGCTGCACCTGGTATGCGCCCGATGGCGAGGTTCGGGGCTATGACAGCCGCTTTGTCGCCATCAGCGGTATTTACGATTTTGCTTGCGATGCGCAGGGCGACGATACCGTCCTTCTCTACGGCTACTACCGTGGCGACGAAGAGGGCAAGCCCAGCATTCTGCTCGGTGCACCCTCGGTACTCAATGGCACGATCGAATTGTTGCCGAGCACGCTGGAGATCTTTGGCGGCTATTCCTCGTCCGGCGCCAGGGACCTGCCCGGCGCGTTTGAGGGAACCGGTGGCGTGTGGGATATCGATTGGTCTTCGGCGCCCCGCTTGGAGTACATCGATCGCTACGCCTTTAGGAATTCGGGCATTGCCGGCAATCTGAACATCGATCTTCCCAACAACGACATCTCTGTTGGCGTCTCGGCATTCGACGGCTGCACGAACTTAACGTCCGCGTCGCTCCATGCGGCAACCCTCGATATCAACGACCAGGCATTCACCAATTGCTTGAGGCTTACGAGTGCATCGTTCGTGGCGAACAGCAATGGCGACTACGATAGCGCCACGGGCCTGGGCTCTCAAAACTATTTGGCGTCCTCGGTGTTCGGCAGCGATGCTAACTTTACGAGCTTGACGGTCGGTGCTGGCATTGCGACGCTGGGCTATCCGTCACCGGGCGTAGGCTTCTTCTTTGACGGCGCGACTGACGCCGAGGAGGAGGCGAGCCGCATTCGCCTGTCGGTGCCGAGCGGCATGGAGCAGGACTACCTGAACGCGTGGACCTACGGCTTTATTGGCTATGACGACTACGACGCCTATTTCGAAGAAGTCTATTGGAATATGTTCATGGACTTCTATATGGGAGTGGGCCCAGAGCCGACGGTTGAGGCGGTCGAGGCAAAAATGGCCGAGAACCTTCTGGAGCCCGAGAATCGCTTGCGCACTATGATGGGGCTGCCACAGGTCGAGGCGTCCACGGTGATTCCGATGGACGGCGATGCGTCCGAGAGCACCGAATGGAAGATTGAGGATAACGGTGACGGAACGGCCACACTGGTCTCGGCTCCGTCCGATATTGAGCAGGCTGAGTTGTCGAGTGTGTTGACGGGACCAACCGTAATCGCTTCGAATGCCTTTTCGCGCTGCTCGAATCTTACCGAGATCGTGCTGTGCGATAAGGTGGTCGGCATCCAAAGCGGCGCGTTTATCGGCTGTAGTGGTGTGACGGTAACGCTGCCTGCTGGTTGTCCGCTGCCGGAGTTGCTGGGCGGGATGGAGAACACGCCGTTCTCGTTTGGCAGTAACGTGACGCTCGATGTTGCCGAAGCCGACCGCGAGGCATTCCTCAAGGCCTGGTCCCGTCAGATGGTTGGGGCTTTCGTGGACGACGATGAAGAGAACTACGTTTGGAGCAAGTGGTTCAGCAATGTCAACATGGACACATTTGAATCGCCGACCTTCGACGTGCTCAATAAGGCCGTGAATGAGCCGATCATGGAGTGCGAGAATCGCCTGCGCGCGATGATGGGCATGGAGCCTATCGCCGATATCAGCGAGCTGTCCAATCCCATCGATATCAATGAGTATCCCGATTTTTGGATTGCCGGCTAGGAAGAGGACTTACGAAGCTAGGCAGCCCCAGCCGATGGGGCTGCTGCCGTTTTGCTCGAGCAGGTCGTTGGTGGCCGAGAAGGGGCGCGACCCCATAAAAGCGGGGAGCTCCGCCGTGGCCCGGTTGGCCGAAAGCGGCGAGGGGTGTGTGGACGCCAGGCAGAACTTGCCGGTCGCCTCGCCCGTGCCGGTTGCGGCGAGCTTGCCTTCGACCATCTGCTGGGCAAAGCGTCCCCATGCCAAAAAGACCACGGGCTGGGGCAACTGGCAGCAGCGCTCGATGATGTAGTCGGTTAAGGTGCTCCAGCCAAGCTTGGCGTGTGAGTTGGCGGCGTGCTCACGTACGGTAAGCGTGGTGTTAAGGAGTAAGACGCCCTGCTGCGCCCATGGCGTTAGGTCGCCCGTGGCGGGGATGGGACAGCCCAGGTCCGCATTGAGTTCCTTATAGATGTTGCGCAGGCTGGGCGGCAGCTTGGTTTGCGTCGCGGGAACCGAGAACGATAGTCCCATGGCCTGGTTGGGTCCGTGATACGGGTCCTGACCCAAGATGACAACCTTGACCTGGTCGGCCGGCGTGTAGGCGAGGGCATTGAGAATGTCATCTTGCGCCGGGTAGATCGTCTGCTCGGCACGCAAAAGGGCGATGCGCTCGAGCAACTGGTTCGTGGTGTCACGTACCGGCTGCGGCGCATCGCCCAACCAAGTTGCTATGTTACGGTCGCGAGTTGCGGTGTCCATGGGGCTCCTTTGTGGCAGATGCTTTGCTGGCATCTATTGTAAGGGCGTCCGATGGCCTTTACGCTGCGACTGCGCGAGGAGCGGGGATTAGGAGACGTGCTCGGGCGTTCCGGCCATGCGAGCATGGCTGCGGGCGCGAAGGCGCGGAAGCTCGACGGTTGCCACCATGACGCCGGAGAGGATGAGAGCAGCGCCAAAGAAGGAGATGGGGCTCAGGACCTCGCCGACCAAGAAGAACGAGAAGACGGCAGAGCAGACCGGCTCGAGTGAGAAGGCGAAGCCGGTGGTCTCGGCGGGCACATGGGGCTGTACGAGCGTCTGCGTGATGAAGCCGTAGGCCGAGCAGATGAGCGCGAGGGCGACGACGACAACAACCTCGCTCGGGGTGCTGGGGAGCGTAAAGCCGCCAAAAGCGAATGCGGCAATGCCCGAGAACAAACCGGCAAAGCCCAACTGCCAGACGCCCAGGCCCAGGGGGTCGACTTCCTCGACAAAACGCTTGGCGACGATGATGTGGCCGGCATAGACAAAGGCGGAGAGCAGCATAATGAGCGCGCCGGGGTTCAGGCTGGTAAAGTCGGCGCCCGAGAGCAGCAGCATGCCGCAGGTGACGATGGCGGTACCGACGAGCACTTTGCGCTCCGGGGCGCGACGCAGCAGGGCGGCGTTGGCAAACGGCACGATCACGACCGTCAGGCTCTGCAAAAAGCCGGCGGTTGAGGCGGACGTGAGGCTGGAACCCAGGCACATGCAGGTGAGCTCGGTTGCCATGATGGCACCGATAATGGCGGCGCGGACCATCAGGTCGCGGTTGATACGGAAAGCGCGCTTATGGAAAAGCAGTAGGCAGGCCGCGAAGGCGATGAGGCAGCGAAGCGCGACGATGCTCGTGGCGTTCATGCTGTCCATGCCGATCTTCATGAGGGGATACGAAAAGCCCCATGCGACGGGAACGGAAAATGAGAGCGCGATTGCTTTTTTGCGATCCATGGGACTCCTTTTGTTACAGAACGGTTTCGCAAAAAGGATTCTGCGCCCAGATATGGATGTAGTAAAGCGAATGTATCTTACGTATGATTAAGCAAAGCTGAAGTAGGCGCGAAAAGCGCTGGCAAAACGTTTTACGACTGCGTCGATGTGGAGGCACAATGGCATCGCGGTATCAGATTGTTTGTATGGTGGTCGATCGCGGCAGCCTCAAGGGCGCGGCCGATGAGCTGGGCTATACGCAAAGCGCGGTGAGCCAGGCCGTCAAGGCGCTCGAACGCGAGCTGGGCACCACGCTTATCGAGCGCGGCAAGCAGGGAGTTTCGCTTACGCGTGACGGCAAGCAGTACCTGCCGTATCTGCGCCAAATCGTAACGGCCGAGGCCGAGCTCGAGGGCAAGCGTCAAGAGCTGCTGGGCCTGTCCTCGACCGATATCCGTATTGCGACGTTTACCAACGTGAGCCGAACCGTGCTGCCGCGCGTGATTCGCGATTTTGGGACGCTACATCCAGGCGTGCGTTTTACCCTCAAACAGGGCGACTACACGCGCAACGCCCAGTGGGTGCACGACGGTGTGGTTGACTTTTGCTTTACGGCGCGTGGATTTACCGCCGGGCTGCAGAAGCGCGTGGTCTATCACGACGAGCTCGTGGCACTGCTGCCGGCAACGCATTCGCTGACGGCAAGGGAAAAGGTCACGCTGGCCGATTTAGCGTCCGAGCCATTTGTTCTGCTGGACGAGGGCGAACAGAGCTTGGTGCTCGACGCATTTGCCGCGCACGGGCTGTCGCCGCATGTGACGAGCGAGGTCACCGACGACTACACCATTATGGCGATGGTGGAGGAGGGCCTAGGCGTGAGCATGCTCTACCGCCGTACCGTCGAGGGCATGCGGGCCGATATTCGCGTGCGCCCCATCGTGCATGCCCCCTCGCGCGACGTGGTGGCGGCCTGGCGCAGCTGGGACACCATGCCCATTGCCACCAGGCGCTTTATCGACTACATGAGCTCACATATCGTCAATTAGCGATTGCGCGGCGCTTGAGGTTTTATTTCTAGCGCGCCTCTGCCTTGGCCTGGGCCAAGCGGTAGGTGCGCGCCGGGTGGCAGAGCAGCACGGCTACGACCATAAAGAACGCTGTGGTGCCCAGGCTGATGGGGTAGACCATCATGATGTTCGCGAACGTGCGGAAGTGCGGGAAGACGCAGAACACCCAGTAGAAGCGAATGCCGCAGACGCAGATCATGGTAATGAGGGCAGGCATGAGCGAGATGCCAAAGCCGCGCAGGTAGCCGGACATGTTTTCGTAGAACATGCTAAAGGCGTATGCAGGGAAGATCGAGCACACGCGGATATAGCCGATCGAGACGATATTGGGATCGCTGTTGAAAAGCGACAGGATCTCGCGTCCCAAGCCGACAATGATGACGATGGTGGTGAGCGCGACAATGCCGCCTTCGACCAGACAGACCTTGAGCGTCTTGGTGCAGCGGTCGATCTGGCGTGCGCCGTGGTTCTGCCCCACAAAGGTGGTGCAGGCCTGGCTAAAGCTGTTGAGCAGGTTGTAGCACACGTACTCCAGGCTCATGGCCGCGCTGGAGGCCGCCATGACCTCGGTGCCCAAGCTGTTGATGGCAGACTGGATGATGATGTTCGCGACGGCAAAGACGGCGCTCTGGATACCGGCGGGCAGGCCAATCTTGACGATGCGCTTAAGGGCGACGGGGTCGATGGCAAGGTCGCGCGGGGTGACGCGGACGACGGAGTCGGTCTTGAGCAGGCGGATAAAGAGCGTGACGGCACTCGTCGTATAGGCGATGGCCGTGGCGATAGCGACGCCTGCCACGCCCCAATGGAGTACGGGGACAAAGATAAGGTCCAAGCCAATATTGAGGACGGTGGACACGGCGAGCGCCTGGAGCGGCATGCGGGTGATGCCGACGGAGCGGAAGATGGCGGCTTCGAAGTTGTAGAGCAGGATCGAAGGCATGCTCAGTAAAAAGACGCGCAGGTAGAGCGATGCGAGCGGCATGGTCTCGGCGGGGACATTAAGCGCGGCGAGCATGGGCTCGGCAAAGACCTCGCCCAGTGCGATGACGATAAAGCCCACGAGCGCCATAAGGATCGAGGTGTGGACGGCGCGCTTGACCATGTTCTGGTCGTTGCGGCCGATAGCGTTGGCGATAACCACGTTGGAGCCAAGCGACAGGCCGATGAACAGGTTGATCATCAAACTGGTAAGCGGAACGTTGGAGCCGACCGCCGCCATGGCTAGGGTTCCCTGGTCGCCCGAGAAGTTGCCGATAATGACTGTGGCGATGAGGTTCGACAGTTGCTCGAGGATGCTCGTCGCGGCAACGGGAAAGGCGAACAGGGGAATGTTGCGCCACAGCGAGCCGGTCGTCATGTCAATGTGCTTAGATGCGGTATCAGCCATACGCTCTCAATCTCTTATATGCGCTTCAATGCTAATTTGCGCAGACGATGATACTCCTAATGCGATCAGCCGGTACTTGGGGGGAACGTTTCTTTTCTGTCAGCACATAGACTAGGCATTGGGGACGTTCTTGTTTGACTAGTCGTTTAAGAACGTCCCCAATGACTAGGTGGGGGAGGCGTGAGACAATGGTGGGTACTGTGTTGTCCGCGCTAAGGAGTTGCCATGTTGTTGTGTCCCGTTTGCCATGAGCCGTTGGTGGACGACGAGCGTGGGGCTGCATGCGCGGGCGGACATCGGTTCGATCGTGCGCGCGAGGGCTATCTGTACCTGTTGCGCTCGTCTAAGAGTGGTGACTCCATGGGCGATCCCAAGTCGCAGGCGCGCAGCCGTCGCGACTTTCTGAATCGCGACTACTATGCGCCATTGCGCGATGCGATGGTCGAGCTGGTGCGCGAACGAGCGGCTGAGCGCGGGGCGTCCTCGGGCAAACCGCTGAACTTGCTCGACATTTGCTGTGGCGAGGGTTACTACACAAGTGCCATGGGCTCGGTGCCGAACGTTGATGCCTACGGGTTTGACCTGGGCAAGGAAATGGTGCGCCTGGCTGCCAAGCGAGGCGGCGCGACGTATTTCGTCGCCAACATGAAGGACATCCCCGTGGCGGATGGCTCGTTCGATATGGTGACCGAGCTCTTTGCTCCCTTTAACGAGCGCGAGTTTGCCCGCGTGCTGGCGCCCGAGGGCTCGCTCTACACCGTGGTCCCGGGTGCGCGCCATCTCTTTGGGCTCAAGGAAGTGCTCTACGACACGCCGTACCTCAACGACGAAAAACTGCCGCATACCGCCGAGCTCGAGTTGGTCAGCACGCAGCGCGTGACGGCGAACATTACGCTGGCAACGCAAACGGACATCGAGGCCGTATTCCAGATGACGCCGTACTACTACCGCACACGCCCGGCAGACAAAGAGCGCCTGGCAAACCTCGATACCCTCCAAACGGACATCGACTTCATCATCGCCGAGTACCGCCACTAACCAGCCAAAAAGGGACAGGTTTATTTTGGCAGGTTTTATCTGGGAAAACGCAAAGGGCCGACCGCGTTGCTGCGCGATCGGCCCTTCTTGTTGCTTGTTGTAAGGGATATGAGAACTGGTGCCTACAGGCGATCCTTGTTCTCGGCCTTAACTTCGTGTGCCTGCTGAACAAAGAACAGGTCGTACACCACGATGACAAAGGCGCCATAGTTGATGGCGTCGCCGCCGAGTGCGGGAAGCGTGAGCACCGCCTGGGCAAGCGTGGCGACCGCGGCAACGATACCAAGCTTAAACGCGCCGTCCACCTGCGAAGGTTTGTTGGCACCCTTAATGCCCGCGACACCTGCGGCAAGGTCGACAAGGCCCTTGGCGATAATGATGACGGCGGCAAGCATGGCGTTCGGTCCATAGGTGGATTCGAGCTTGCCGGTCGCGATGCCGGCGATTCCGATAACGAGGCTGGCGATGCCCAGAACAAAATAGATCAGGGCAAGGATTTTGAGTGTCTTGCGAGCGGCGCTCATGGTACGTCCTTTCGATGCGGGCGCGGTTAATCTGGCGCGCCCCATGTGCTGCACATATGGTGAAGCACATTGTAGTTCAACGGGGCGATGCGTGCGTTTGAAAGCGCTTCTTGCCGGCGCCACCAACCTTTCAAAAAGGAAAGCTGGGCGTAAGCCAAATCGATGGCAGCGTATGCGCGGCGCTGCGATGATGAGGCCATGGTAAGGGCTGGACCGAAGGAGGAGCCATGATGTACGGAGCGGAGCAGGCGCGCGAGCCGCGGTCGTTGGGAAGGCGCATGAGTGATTCTGTGATCGCTGCCGTGTGCACGGGATTGATGGCGGTGCTTTGCATTGGAATGCTGTGGACTATGTCGCATGTGGGACAATAACGGACGGTTGGGTGCCGACATGAATGGCGCCCATGTATTCGTTTTATTTGCTAAGGAGTGCCCATGGGCGTCGTCGATCCCTTTTCTGTTGCTCGGGCTGCAGGGCTTGAGCTAACCAGGATGCCCGAGGGCCTCACGCTCACCGATGGCGCGATGGAGCTGCGCGCCGATTTTGCCCGCATGCTCCCGCGACTCAAGCAGGGCCGTCTGCAGCAGGAGCTGCTGGTGAAGGCCGCACGCACGAAAGGTATTGAACATCCGTGGGCAATCGATGCGACGGCAGGTTTTGGCGAGGATTCGCTGCTGTTGGCCGCCGCGGGCTTTGCGGTCGATTTGTATGAGCAGGACCGTGTAATCGCGGCGCTGCTCCAGGATGCCTTGGACCGCGCGGCAGATGATCCTGCGCTTGCGGATGCCGTGGCGCGCATGCGCCTGCACGCGGGCGAGGACAGCATTGCCGGTCTTCACCAGACCGCCGCTTCGATTGAGCAAGGCGAGCTCGCCGCGCCCGATGTGGTATATCTAGACCCCATGTTTCCCGAGCGCACCAAGAGCGCGGCGGTCAAAAAGAAGTTTCAGTTGCTGCATCATTTGGAGCAGCCGTGCGCCGACGAGGAGACGTTGGTCGAGGCCGCACTTGCCGTGCATCCGCGTAAAGTCGTTATTAAACGACCGGTGAAGGGCCCGTTGCTTGCCGGTATGAAGCCGAGCTATCAACTAGCGGGTAAGGCCGTTCGCTACGACGTTTTGGTGCCGCCGCGTCCGTCATCTGCCGAGTAGCGCTCAACGCGAGGGCGCAGCGCGATCTATTTCCAAGGATGCGACGTCAGGTGCCAGCCGCCGCAGTACTCGCATTTGTAGCAGGCTAAGCCGCGACGCCCACGATTCTCGCAATCGGCCATGACGGCCTCGGCCTCGGCGCGCGTATCGTAGCGGTTCTTGCGCTCGCACGACTTATAGCGCCAAGCCTCGTCGCGCTCGGCATCCAGGGCGTCGCGACGATTGCCTTCGCGCGCAAACAAGTCGCTCATATCGCCGCCGGTGGCAGCGCCCAAAAACTCGCTTTTGGCCTTTGACCAGGCGGCTCGCTTTTTGCTTCCCATCCGCTTCGCGCCCCTCTCCAAACGCTGGTATCATTGCTCAATCAAAGTGATACCAATAAACGTGAGGTCGCCGCGTGATGATCAGAAAAACCCTCGATACCGACATTCCCGCCGTCATGGCAATCTATGACGCAGCCCGCGCTTTTATGCGCGAGCATGGCAATGCTACGCAGTGGCCGGTAGGCACGCCCTCGGCCGAGCAGCTCAAAAGCGATATCGCTGCGGGCGGTAGCTATGTATGCGAGGAGAACGGTCGCGTGGTGGCGACGTTCGCCTTTTTGCCGGGCCCGGACAGTTCCTATGATGTGATCGAGGACGGTCAATGGCGCAGCGACGTCCCGTATGCCGTACTGCACCGCGTGGCATCCGACGGCACCACGCATGGCGTTGCGGCAGCGATGTTTGCCTTTGCCAAGGATCGCGTCGACCATCTGCGCATCGACACGCACCAAGACAACCTGCCCATGCGAAGCGCTATCGCCAAGGCTGGGTTCGAGCGTGTCGGTATCGTGTATGTGTCGGACGGCACGCCGCGCGTCGCCTTCGACTGGCTGCGCGAGGCGTAAAGGCCGAGTCACGTATCGGCAATTCGCGTGAACGAAAAATGGCCCCAAGCGGGGCCATTTCTGTTTACATGTGGTGTTTTGGCTGGGCAAAAGACTAACGTTCGTCGTTAGGGAAATGCTGGCTACTCCTTGGGCAGCTCGCTTCCGCAGTGGCAGCATTTGGTCGCGCCCTCATTTACCTCCTCCAGGCAATAAGGGCAGACGGGCTTGGGGGCGGCCTCCTCGGCGGGGGCGCCGGCCAACTTGTCGCCAATCTCCTGTGCCTTGTTAAACGCCTTGACGATGGCAAAGACAATAGCCGCCACGATCAAAAAGTTGATGCACGCGCCGATGAACGCGCCAAAGTCGATATTGGTGCCCGGCACCACCAGCCCCGAGATCTCGGTGGCGCTGCCGCCGGCGATGACGGCGATGAGCGGGTTGATGATGTTGTCGGTAAGCGAGGTCACGATGGCAGTGAACGCGCCGCCAATGATGACGCCGACGGCCATGTCCATCACGTTGCCGCGATTGATGAATTCCTTGAATTCGTTGAGCAGTGCCTTCATGGTGGCTCCTCGTTGTTGTGGGGCTCGCATTGCCACCGCCCCAGATGAGCCCGGGCAGACAAAAGGGGAGGTGCCGGCTTTCGCAAGGCGCGAACCTACGAAAATCGCCGCGCGGCAACGCAGGGCGATGAGCTCGGTCGGGGGATAGGGCCCGCTTCGCCCGCCGGCTCGTAAATTGTATCATCCGGTATGGAACGAGAATGCCTATCGCGGCGTGTGATGGGTTTGAAATAAGAGGAGAGCCATGTCGAAGCAAGCGGTCATAGGAATTCTGGCGCACGTCGATGCCGGCAAGACCACGCTGGCCGAGGCCATGCTGTTTCATGCCGGCCGCATTCGAAAGCGCGGGCGTGTGGACGATGGCGACTCGCATCTTGACACGAACGAGATTGAGCGCGAGCGCGGCGTCACGATCTTCTCGTCGCAGGCCGTGCTCGACCACGGCGACACCCACGTTATGCTTGTGGACGCTCCCGGCCACGTCGATTTTTCGGCTGAGGCTGAGCGTACGCTGCGTGCGCTCGACTACGCGATTCTGGTGGTGGGCGCCAACGACGGCGTGCAGGGTCATACCGAAACCCTGTGGCGACTGCTTGCTCGCTACGACATTCCGACGTTCATCTTTATCAACAAAATCGATCTTGAGAACCCTGGTCGCGATGCGCTGTTGGCGCAACTCGGCCAGCGCCTTTCCGAAGGCTGTCTAGATGCCGAGGGCTTGCTGGCAGGCGGCGCCGTGCAAGAGGATGCCGCGGCGCTGGATGAGGCGGCGCTCGATGAGTTCCTTGAGGCGGGGGAGCTTTCGGCTGCCACGCTTTCGCGCATGGTGGCCGAGCGCAGGTTGTTCCCCTGCTTTGCCGGCTCGGCGCTCAAAGACCAAGGCGTGGCGGAGCTGCTCGACGGCATGTGCGCTTTGATGCGCGAGCGGACATGGCCCTATGAGTTCGCCGCACGCGTCTATCGCGTGAGTCGTGGAGACCGCGGCGAGCGCCTTGCCTGGGTCAAGGTGACGGGCGGTGCGCTGCGTGCAAAACAGGTGATTGAGGGACGCTCCGGTGTCGAGACTTGGGAGCAGAAGATCGACCAGGTGCGCATCTATAACGGTGAGAAATACGAGCTTGCCCAGGAAGTTGCCGCCGGTGGTATCTGCGCCGTGACGGGCCTCGCGCACGTTCGACCAGGTGATGCCCTGGGCGCAGAGCCCATGGGCGAGCAGCCGATCATCGCGCCGGTTCTCACCTATACGGTGCTGCCGGGCGAGCACGATGTCCATACGGTGTTCCGGGCGCTGACCGAGCTTGCCGACGAGGATCCCATGCTCGGCGTAAGCTGGAACACGCATCTTGAGCAGATCCATCTGCAGCTGATGGGCGCCGTGCAGCTCGAGGTTGTGCAGCGGGTGCTGGTCGATCGTTTTGGCCTTGCGGTTGAGTTTGAGCCCGGCGGCATCCTCTACAAGGAAACCATCTCGCAGACGGTCGAGGGCGTGGGCCACTTTGAACCGCTGCGTCACTATGCCGAGGTGCACCTGCGCTTAGAGCCGCTGCCGGCGGGCTCGGGCGTGCAGTTTGGCACCGTGACCTCGACTGACGAGCTCGACCTCAACTGGCAACGCCTGGCGCTCACCAATGCCATGGAGCGTGACCACCTGGGCGTGCTGACCGGTTCGCCCATCACCGATATGCGCATTACGCTCACGGGCGGCCGTGCACATGCCAAGCACACCGAGGGCGGCGACTTTCGCCAGGCAACGTATCGCGCGATTCGCCAGGGGCTCATGCAAGCACACGAGGCGGGTGCCGCGGTGCTGCTGGAGCCGTGGTATCGCTTTGAGCTCGAGGTGCCAGGGGAGTGCGTGGGTCGTGCGCTGTCGGATGCCACGCGTATGGGTGCCGAGTACGAGCCGCCGGCGATGTCGGGCGATCGTGCCAAGCTCGTAGGCCGCGTGCCGGCATCCGAGGTGCAGGACTATGCCCTGGAGGTGGCTGTCTACACGAGCGGCCGCGGGCATCTGTACCTGGAGTTCGCCGGCTATGCGCCCTGCCATGATGCCGAGCGCGTGATCGAGACGGCCGCCTATGAGCCCGAAGCCGATCTGCCCAACACGCCCGACTCGGTCTTCTGCTCTCACGGCGCCGGCTACACCGTCAAGTGGTACGACGTCCCCGCCGCCGCGCATGTGCGCATCGATCCTGCCACCTTCCGCCCTTGGCGAGCAGCCGATGCGGAGTTTTTCGGACGCATGTGACAAAGGGACAGTCCCTTTGTCACATTCAGTTGGTACAACTCGGTATAAGTTGGTATAACTGTAGATAGCGTTTGCCAATCCGAGGAGGCCGACATGAATCCAAATCCCTTTAAGCCAACGGCTGGCAAGCGGCCTCCGGTGTTGATCGGCCGCGAGTCGGTCATTGAGGATTTTGAAGAAGGCCTCGACAGCGGCGCGGGAGCGCCGGGCAGGCTCATGCTCATCACGGGAAACCGCGGCTGTGGCAAAACGGTCCTGCTGCGCGAGTTGCAGCGCTTGGCGGCAGAGCGCGGTTGGGCGGTCATTTCCGATTCGGCATCGCTCGGCTTATGCGACCGCCTGGCCGACGCGCTTCGCTCAAACAAACCCGTCGTGACATCTATGGAATTCGGCCCGTCGTTTGGCCGGATGTCGGTCGAGGCGGCGCGTGCAAAGGGCGAAACGCTGCGTGGGTTGGTCAACGAGCGTCTCAAGAAGCTCGGGCAGGGCAAGGGCATTCTGTTTGCCATCGACGAGGCGCAGTCGGCATCTATCGAGGAGTTGGCCGCCTTGGCCGTTCTCTATCAGCAGGTGCTGGGAGACCAAGATGCCACGGGCCTGCCCGATAGCGAGCAACGCGGTCTTGCTTTGGTGTTTGCCGGCCTGCCCAGTATGGTGGACGACTTGCTCGAGGAGCCGAGCGTGACATTTTTGCGACGTGCCCAGCAGCGTACGTTGGGGGCGATTTCTTTGCCCAAGGTACGCGATGCGTTTATCCAGACGGTTCAGGATGCCGGCCTTAACGTTGATGCGGAGACGGCGGACCTTGCGGCGCACAAGAGCATGGGACATCCCTATATGGTCCAGCTGGTGGGCTATTACATGTGGCGGTCTGCTACCCGGCGTGGTTCGCAGGCCATCGAAGGGCGCGATGTCGAGGCTGGCCACACGGATGCTATCTCCGAGTTCTACGAAGCGGTCGACGCACCGCTGTATTACGGGCTGCGCAGCCCGCAGCGTCTGTTTATCGAGGCGATGGCGGTTGACGAGGACAAGCCGACGCGCATGGCAGACATCATCGAGCGCTGCGACCACACCCAGAGCTGGGCGAGCAAGTATCGCGCAAGCTTGATTCGCGAGCGCGTCATCGAGGCTGCCGGATACGGCCTCGTCCGGTTTACCGTACCCATGCTGGGCGAGTACATCCGCGACCGCGTTCTATGGCACGAGTGATGTGAGGTCAAAACATGGTGATTCAAACTGAGCGTTTGACGCTTCGTCCGTGGCGCGAGACGGATGCGGCAAGTCTGTTTGCCTACGCAAGCGACCCGGACGTGGGGCCGGCTGCGGGCTGGCCGCCCCATCGAAGCATTGATGAAAGCAGGGAGATCATTCGGACGGTCTTTTCCGCGCCCCATACCTTTGCCGTTTGTCTGGCTGGGACAGACGAGCCTGTGGGCAGCATTGGACTCATGCCGCCTCGCTGCGAGTCGAACGGTCAAAGGGCTGGACTCGAGTTCGAGGTGGGGTATTGGATCGCCAAGCCATTCTGGGGTCGAGGTTTTGCCCCCGAAGCGGTGCACGCCGTGCAGCGCTATGCGTTCGAAACGCTCGACTGCAGGGCGCTTTGGTGCGGATACTACGAGGGCAATAACAAGTCGCTGCGCGTGCAGCAAAAATGTGGGTTCGCGCCGCATCACGTTGAGCACGACGTGCCCTGTGAGCTCATGGGTGATGTACGCACCGAGTACTTTACGTATTTGACCTGCGATGACTGGCGCAAGCAGGTAGAAGAGGGGCGATAAAGTTGCCACAGCAACCAAGCGCTATCGAGGTGCGGGGCGCACGCGTCCATAATCTCAAGGACATCGATATCGATATTCCGCTGGGAAAGCTCGTGGGCATTGCCGGTGTGTCGGGCTCGGGCAAGAGCTCGCTGGCGCTGGGTGTCCTCTATGCCGAGGGCTCGCGCCGTTACCTGGAGGCGCTCAGCACCTATACCCGCCGTCGCTTAACGCAGGCCGAACATGCTCAGGTAGACGAGGTCCTGCACGTGCCGGCGGCGCTCGCATTGCATCAACGTCCGAGCGTGCCGGGCGTGCGCTCGACCTTTGGCACTATGACCGAGCTCAACAACAGCCTGCGCCTGCTCTTTAGCCGTTGCGCCCATCATGTGTGTCCGCACTGCGGAGCGCGCGTGGAGCCGAGCCTCAATGTTGCCGCGGGCCTGTCGCTTACCTGTCCGTCATGCGGCCGCGAGTTCTACGCGCCGAGCGCCGAGGACCTTGCCTTTAACAGTGGCGGCGCGTGTCCCACTTGTGGCGGCACCGGCGTTATGCGCGAGGTGGACGAGGCGAGCCTGGTGCCCGACGAGAGCAAGACCATCAACGAAGGCGCGGTACTTCCTTGGGGCACGCTCATGTGGGACCTGATGAAGCAGGTTGCCGGTGAGATGGGCGTGCCCACTGACGTGCCGTTTAACCAACTCACGGCGCATGAGCGCAATATCGTGTTCCATGGCCCGGCGGTTAAGAAGCATATCCTCTACGTGCCCAAGAACGGAGAGGGCGCCACACCGCTCGACTTTACGTACTACAACGCCGTCTAT
Organism: uncultured Collinsella sp.; assembly: GCA_934667065.1. GTDB lineage: Bacteria > Actinomycetota > Coriobacteriia > Coriobacteriales > Coriobacteriaceae > Collinsella. The sequence goes on along the minus strand of CAKULD010000004.1, from coordinate 108,188 downwards.
ACCGTCGAGAACGCGCTCGCCAAGGTTAAGGACGACAAGGGCCTCAAACGCGTGGCGCGCTTTTTGCGCGAGGGGCCGTGTCGCGACTGCGGTGGCACGCGTCTTTCCGAGGCGGCACGTCAGCCCCAGGTGCGTGGCATCAATCTGGCGCAGGCTGCAGCTATGACGCTGGGCGAGGCGATCGAGTGGGTGCGTGGCGTGCCCGCGTCGTTGCCGGGCGAGATGCAGCCCATGGCAGCGGACATCTGTGATTCGTTCTTGAGCACGGCTCGCCGTTTGGTCGACTTGGGGCTTGACTATCTCTCGCTCGATCGTGCTGGTGCCACGCTCTCTACGGGCGAGCGTCAGCGCGTGCAGCTTGCCCGCGTGGTGCGAAATCGCTCGACGGGCGTGCTCTATGTGCTGGACGAGCCCTCGATTGGCCTGCATCCGGCCAACGTTGACGGCCTGGTGGGCGTGATGCGCGACCTGGTGAGCGATGGCAACACGGTGGTCGTCGTCGACCACGATACACGCGTGCTGGCAGAGGCAGACTATCTGGTCGAGATGGGCCCCGTTGCCGGAGCGGGCGGCGGCAACGTGATTGCTGCCGGGACGGTGGATGAGGTTGAGCAATCGCAGGGTAGCCGCATCGCGCCGTTCTTGCGCTCGGGCCCCAAGCGCCTGCGTCCGCAGGTGGACGTCGTTGAAATGTTTGACCAGGGCCATATTCGCATGGCGACCGGCGCAATTCATACCGTCAAGCCGCTCAAAGTCGATATCCCGCGCGGCCGTTTCGTCGCAGTGACGGGTGTTTCTGGCTCGGGCAAGACGACGCTCGTGCTCGAGACACTCATCCCCGCGCTTAAGGCGCAGGCAGCCGGCGAGCGCTTGCCGCGCCATGTGCGCTGGATCGATGCCGAGGGAATCGCCCGCGCCAACCTCATCGACGCCACGCCCATCGGTGCCAACGTGCGCTCGACGGTGGCGACCTATGCTGATATCCACGATGAGCTGCGTCGCGCCTTCGCCCGTACACCCGAGGCCAAAGCTGCCGGCTACAAGGCGGGCGCCTTTAGCTACAACACTGGTGCCTTGCGCTGCCCCACGTGCGATGGCACCGGCTCCATATCGCTCGACGTGCAGTTTTTACCCGATGTCGAGATCGTCTGTCCCGCATGTCGCGGCTCGCGCTACGCCGAGGCCGCCTCGCATATCCATCGCGAGGGCAAGGACGGCAGCCTGCTTACGCTGCCGCAGCTTATGGATATGAGCGTGGACGAAGCGCTCGACGCCACAGTGGGACTCAAGAAGGTTCAGGCGCGCTTGCAGACCTTGCACGACCTGGGTCTGGGCTACCTCACACTCGGCGAGCCCACGCCGGCGCTTTCGGGTGGCGAGGCGCAGCGCCTTAAGCTCGCGAGCGAGATGGGCCGCGTGCAGGACGACGCGGTGTTTGTGTTCGATGAGCCCACGATTGGCCTGCATCCGCTCGATGTCCAGGTGCTGTTGAGTGTGTTCGACGGCCTCGTTGCCAAGGGTGCCACAGTCATCGTGATCGAGCACGACCTTGACCTTATCCGCAACGCAGACTTCGTGATCGACATGGGCCCAGGCGGCGGCGACGCCGGCGGCAAAATCGTCTGCGCCGGTACACCGACAGACATCGCGGCCTGCTCAAACAGCATCACCGGTCGCTACCTGTAAACGGATGCGACAAAGGGACTGTCCCTTTGTCGCATCCCAGCAAGGCCTGTCAACATTACTGTTTTCTATTCTGGTTAATTCTGGTTAAAAGTAGTTAATTACAGTTAAAAGCCAACACGTTATCGGCATGGCGCTTGAATAGCTTGTGCTTGAGGGCCAAAATATCCTCAACCCATTCGCGAAATTTGCACGCCCTATAGTGAGTGGGCTCTCGCTTGAGCTGATGCTGCCATGAGGCGGCCGATAGGGGCAATGATGGACAATCGAATCTTTGGGTATGCGCGTGTCTCTTCCGCGGACCAGAACTTGGACCGCCAGTTGGACGCACTGGGAAGGTTTCCCGTTCAACGGGGTCAGATTTACGCTGACAAGGCAAGCGGTAAGGACTTTAAGCGCCCCCAGTACCAGCGCCTTCTGCGCAGGCTGCGCGAGGGCGACGTTCTCGTTATCAAAAGTATCGATCGTTTGGGTCGCAATTACCGTGAAGTCCTCGATGAATGGCGGCGCATTACGGTGGATAGGCGCGCTGCTATCGTGGTGCTTGATATGCCACTGCTCGATACACGCGAGCAACCCGATGGCATCACGGGAACGTTCATGGCGGATCTGGTCCTCCAGATTTTGAGCTACGTGGCGCAGCTGGAACGCGAAAACATCAAGCAGCGCCAGGCGGAGGGCATCGCGTCGGCACGTCTGCGTGGTGTGAGATTTGGGAGACCGGCGCTCGAACGCCCGGATAGCTATCGCGATGTCATCAGATCATACGAAGGGGGTGAGGTTACGAGGCGTGAGGCCGCAATGCTTTTGAACGTCAGCGCATCGACGTTCGATCGTTGGAGACGGGCGGACGCGACCGGTTTTGACCGTTCGCCGTCTGTCCGTCCTCTTTAGCTAGACGTTTTGACGAGGGGAGTTTATTGTACAGGGCTCACTCCTTCCCTCGATATTTATCCAGTTCACGCCCTTGAACCAAATAGTGCCACCGCGTCGCCAATTCGTCTGCTTTTTGACGAGGGGCTATGGATCTTAACGTCAATCGAAGGGAAATAGTCGTGAAACGAAATGCTACTAAAATGCAGCCTATGATGGGCTTGCTTGTTCTGCTTATCTGTTCTCTGGGATTCATCTCGGCCTGTTCTCAGAATGCTACAAACTCAGAAAAACCGAAATATGTCGACGACAAGGCGATGAATGTTATCGCCGCGGGGTTTGAGAAAAGGTCCGACGTTATTGAATCTAATGCAAACGATGATGACCCTCATTCAACCGAGAATATCCAGGAAGCTATTAAGGCCGAGATCAAGAACGATAAGGAACTCAAGAACGCCAGGTTCAAGGATTCCAAGATGCAGCAAGACGTCATCGCATATCTGAATCTGCTTGATGATCAGCTTAAAGTGACCGAGGACTACTCGCAATCGTCTTCTGATTATTACGAAGAATGGAATAAGGTCTACGATAAGCGGTCTGAGCAGCTCAAGAAGCTTGTCGATAATTACGGGTTGGAAGTCGGGGAGAAATACAAGGATGATTTCGACGAATTGATTAAGAACGGAAAGTCCGTAGCAGAGAAGACTCGCAATGAGGACGCCATCAACAGTTTGATTCAGGGAGCATATTTCGAAAAATCGGATGACGGTTATGGCCTGTATACGTATACAGCCGTAGTTGAGAACACCTCTGGTATATCGTTCTCAAACGTTGGCCTGACGCTTGCTCTCTATGATGCAGATGACGTTAAAGCAGAGGAGACCTATGCGGACACTTCTTCATGGGCGCCGGGGGAGAAGGTCAAGTTCGAGGCAATGTCCGATGTGGACGCTGCGCGCGTTGTCGCATCTGTTTCCAGCTACGATGTAAATAAATAAGTGTCGCGCGGAAGGGGCGGGTTAATCGGCAACGAACGGTTGACCCGCCCGTTTCATATCATTTATTGAGCAACAAATGCCGCGAACGAATGTCTATTATTTCGGATTGCAAGCAGCTGCCCTCGTCTAAAGACGCGCTGAAAACAACGATTTAGGCATGAGGCATAATCTATGGCAGTTTCTTAAATAGCAGGGAGCTTGAAAGGAATAGGGGATGAATGAGATGGAGGAAGGCATGGGGGCGCTGAAAGCGAAGCTCGGGAGAATTCTGACGAAACCCAAGGTATTCTTCGCGGGCCTGGCGCTTGGCGGGCTGATTGTGGCTGCACTTTTTATTACCATCTTTAATAACGGCAAAGCTGCGGGTGCGAAAGAAGCGGCCCCCAATACGCTCTCCCCATCGGTCGTGTTTGAACGCATCGCCTCCCAGAACGAGATGGTTTCTGCATCGCAGAACTATGCGATTGTCGATAAGGTGACGGATACCAAGAGGTTTTTCGATTGGTTTGATATCCCGTTTACGGAAAACAGCTTTTGGTACCGCTATGTGGGAACCATTAAGGCGGGCGTGAATCTCGAGACGGCAGAGATACATACGAACAAGAAAAAGCTGACCATTACGATCGATGAGCCTTATGTGATCTCGAACACGCCGGATATGAATAAGTCGGGTGCTCTCGAGGAGCGCAACAACATCCTCAATCCCATTGAGGTTAAAGACGTCACGGCGTTTGAAGCGCAGTGCAAGGAGCGGAGTGAAAGCGAGGCCATCAAGGATGGCAAACTGCTCGAGGAGGCTCGAGCGAACGCCGAAGCAAATATCCGTGCGATGTTCAACTCGGCTTTTGGCGATGAGTATACGGTCGATTTCGACTATCGGAAATAGGAGGTCACCATGGAGGACAAAGACGATCTAGCTGTTGTCGTCGAAAGGGAGGGGTTGCCGCGACATAAGCAGAGTTTTGATATCCGTAAGGTCGCTGCCGGGCTAGTTGATGGCGCCGGAAGCGCGGTGGCGGGCGCGGTTGCAACCGTACAGAAAGTTGCCGATGATGCAATGCGCGCCGCCGCTCCGATGGCCGATGACGCCTTAGCAGCTATTGCGGATGCGGCCGATGGCGCGGCGGGAGCTGCTGCGGATATCGGTGATGCCGTCAACGATTGGGCATATCAACAACAGCTCAATAGGTATAGACCAGTAACCAAAGAGGTCTATCAGAGCCCTTCATTCCATTTGCCGAACATGATTCGAATCGTTGACGGAAATGAGCGTCGGGGTATCGACGTCTGTAAGGATGCTATTGGTTGGCTGGATACTGTTAAGGGCACGCAGATTTTTAATCTGTACCGCGAAGCAATTGGGGATAGCGAGCTGTCTTTCTACCCTAAACCATCTCTTTATTCCACCTATTACATAGATGCTTTTGATCGGTCTCGCTTTGTTGACCTTGACTCTTATTTCGCAACCATGCAGCAAGACAAGATGGCCGAGTTGAGGCGGATCGCGTTCATGCTTGGCGCGAAGCGCTGCAAGCTGGAGGTGACGGAGTACGAGGAAACTCGGCGAGGCCACCAGGTTAAGGGGAATGCCAAGGCGGGAAAGAAGGGCTCGGTTCGAATTGATGGCTCCTTGAGCGATTCAACGAGAAATGAGAAGAAAATCCTGTTTACGCAGGAATTCGAGGGCGACATGGTTCCACAGCGCCCTGAACTCCATTGGTATGCCCATGACTCAGATATTCTCTTGTTAATCGAGACAAGATGCGGTGGAGAGGATAAAAACAAGGCGAAGAGCTATCGGGTCGAATTGAAAAGCGAAACGACCATGACCATGTCCGTATCACTTGCTATGGCTATCGATGAGGCGTGCAGCAAGCTGAGCATAAGGGCGAATTCAAGTCTGACAAGTCAAGCCAAGCGAGAGCTCCGCCAGTCGTTTGTATTTGAAATTGAATTCTGATGTGTAGGGACCTCCTGCTGCGGGGTCCCTTTGTCACATCCCGGCAAAGCCTGTCTGGCGCAGTGCCTCGTAGAGGACGATGGCGGCGCTGTTGGAGAGGTTGAGGGCGCTGATGCGGTAGTCGTCGGGGTTGACGAAGTTGCCGCAGATGTCCTGCTGCAGGATAGCCTCGTGGCTGTCCTCGGTATGTCCGAGTGACTCCTCATGAGCCTCCCAGGCGTCGGCGTTGTCGAGCGAGTCGCAATCGCGCAGCATGGGGATACGCTCGCAGCGCTCGGGCGCCGCGGCGAGCAACTCCTCGGGAATACCCGAGCTCTCGCTGCCAAAGACCAAGAAGTCGCCGTCGCGATAGGCACTCTGCGCATAGGTGCGACGAGCCTTTTTGGTCAGTAGGTGCAGGCGCTCATCGGCGGGGGAGAGCCCGTTGCGGGCAAGGAAGTCCTCCCAGCCGGCATACGTCGTCACGTCCAAGTTTTGCCAGTAACCCAGGCCGGCGCGACGCACCGTCTTGTCGTCGAGCGAAAAGCCCAGCGGCTCCACCAGATGCAGGCGGGCGCCGGTGACCACGCAGGTGCGGCCGATGTTGCCCGTATTGGCGGGAATCTCGGGTGCATACAGCACGATATTGAACATGAATCTCCTTGGCTCAGAACGAAAAACCACCACGAAGGGGACAGGCACCTTCGTGGTGGTTTGGCGGTTACGTAGTGGGCGGACGAATCCGCATCGATAAACCTAGGCGCGGTGCCAGTCGGTCAGGCAGGCATCGAGGGCGGCGATGAGCGCGTCCTTGTCCATGTGACGGCCGATGATGCACAGGCTCGTCATGCGGTCGCCCGTCTCGTCGTCCCAAATCTGCATGATCTCGGGGTTCTCGTCGATGATCTTCTGCTTCTCGCCCTCGGGCGCGGAGTCGACGAACAGGCCGTTTTCCATCAGGCGCATCTGGTGACCGGCCTGCTCAAACATGTAGCACATGTCCGGATCGCCGGTCTGCCACAGCGGACCCTTGACGCGGATGACCTCGTCAGGCCACTCCTGCTCAACAAAGTCGGTGAACTTCTGCAGGTCAAACGGCTTGCGACGCGAGTACACAAAGGTCTCGATGTCGTACTCCAGCACCTCGGGGTCGTCGTGCTCCTCGGGATGCTCCATGGCCTCGATCCAGGCGGCGGAGTTGTAGGCGCGCATAAAATCGAAACGGTCGGTGTCGAGCAGCTCCTCCATGGGGACCTCGCCGTTTTGAGCCTCGACGATCACGGCATCCTTCTGCAGGCTGCGCACGATGGCCTTGAGCTCGGCGATCTGCTCGGGCGTGACGGTGTCGGTCTTGTTGAGGATCAGCGTGGAGCAGAACTCGATCTGCTGGATGAGCAGGCTCTCGATGTCGTCCTCGTCGATATCCTCGGCCAGAAGGTCGCGGCCGCCGTTGAACTCGTCGTACATGCGGGCGCAGTCGACCACGGCAACGATGTTGTCGAGCGCGAGCTTGGGCTCGCCGCCCACCTTGGCCTCGTCGCAGAAGCTCGAGATGGTGTAGGCGATGGGGATGGGCTCGCAAATGCCCGAGGCCTCGATGATGATGTAGTCGAAGTCGCCCGAATCGGCGATGCCCTGCAGCTGGTTGGCGAGGTCATCCGAAAGCGTGCAGCAGATGCAGCCGTTGGTGAGCGGGATGAGGTCGTCGGTCTCGGAAAGGCCGCCGTCGGCGATAAGGCTGGCGTCGACGTTGATCTCGCCGATATCGTTGACGATGACGGCAGCGCGGATGCCGCCGTCGTTGGCGAGGATGTGGTTGAGCAGCGTGGTCTTGCCGGCACCGAGGTAGCCGGTAAGCATGATGATCTTCACGGGTTTGTTGGGCATGTGCCCTCCTTTGTTAGACATGGCTTACAGTTGAATCATATGCCAAACGCCTGCTCTTATACCCACGAGCCGGCAAATAACACAGGCTACTCCCAGGCTCCCCATACATCGGGGCAATAGCCGATGGTCGCCTTTTTGCCGTTGCGCACGATGGGCTCGGCAAGCACCTGCTGATTCTCGAGCAGCTTATCGAAGCGCTGGCTGGGAGTGAGGTGCTGGATGAGCGCGAGCGTCTCTTCGTCCTTGGCCTTGGGATTGAGCAGCTTGTCGATGCCGCCGACCGCCTGCATCACGCTCGTGAGCTCGCCTTTGCTCATCTCCTTTTCCTTAAGGTCAATAAACTGCACCTTAATGCGGCGCTCCTTAAAGAAGCGCTGTGCCTTCTTGGTATCGAACGATTTCTTCGTACCGAAGATTTGGATGTTCATGGTTCCGCCGTTCTAACGAATGAAGTTGGTGCGCTCGCGATCGGCCTCGGGGGCCTCGATGCCGGCTGCTTTTCCTGCCTCGATGCAGCGCAGGAGCCAGGCCATGTTCTTGCCGATGTTGCGCATGGTGGCCAGGCCCTCGGCGTCCTGGGCGGCCTCGCCCGGCATGGCGCCAAAGACGTTGTTCCAGTACGTGGAGGCGACCACGGGCATCTGGTTAATGGTGAAGTACTTGTTGAGCACGTCGAAGGTGGTCGATGTGCCGCCGCGGCGGGCAGCGGCGACAGCGGCGCCGGGCTTGTGCGCAAAGGCCTTGCCGCCGGCATAGAACGCGCGGTCGAGGGCCGAGAGGATGCGACCGCTGGGGTGCGCGTAGTAGACGGGGGAGCCAAAGACAAAGCCGTCTGCCTGCTCGGCGGCGGCAATCAGCTCGTTGACCACGTCGTCGTCAAAGACGCAACGCCCGTCGAGCTTGCCGCACTGGCCGCAGCCGATGCAATCGCGAATGGGCTTGGCGCCCAGCTGGAACATCTCGGTATCAATGCCCTCGGATTTGAGTTGCTTGGCAATCTCGGCGAGTGCCGTGGCGGTGTTGCCGTTTGCCTTGGGGCTACCGTTGACTAAAAGAACCTTCATCACAAACTCCCTCTGCTGTCGATGACTTATGCAGAGGATTATCGCATGAGCGGGCGGATGGCGTGGGGCGCGATGCCGGCTCCGAGGGCCCACGGCAGGCTCGCTCACCAGGTACGTGCGGGATACGGTCCAGAGGATGTTGGAGTGCGGGGCCTCGTGCGAGCAGATTGTAAGGGGTCTGGGCGGGTCGCCCTCGATGGTGAGCTTTGAGGTCTTGGAAGGCGGGCTGCTGCGGAGGCTATGATTTATACTAAGGCGGCTGCTATCGAGTAATTCACACTTGGTTTGATTCGATTGTGAACGCGCAGCTAGGACGGAAAGCAAAGGAAGTTCTATGGAAACAGAGGATGCTGTCTGTTTGATAACTTCGATTGCCCTGATTCTTCTTTCAATCCAATACAGAAGAGGAAGATGGCTCAGCTCAATTGCTGGATATGATGTCACAAAAAGGGAGAGCGGGATTGATATATGCCCTTACGCAAAGTTGATTTCTTCTGTGACGTTATGGATGGGGCTGCTGTTTTTCTTGTGGGCGGTAGAGGGCTGGGTACGCGATTGGAATACCAGTGTTTTTGAAGTTTTGGTTCTACTTCTGTTCAGCTTGGCCTCTTTGTCGTTCGTGCGGCTCGTTAGGTTTGTGTTTATGAGGCGATAGCCAGCGGAAGCGGGATGGACGACAAAATGGACCAATACAGCCAATTGTCAAAAGAATTTGATAGGGTTGGCTTAACAGATTTACTCGACGGCATATCCGTGGCGGGGGATAGGTTTTATGTTGTTGAGCACTTATTTGCATCGGGTAAAGGAAACCAAGAGTATCGAAAACGGTGCCCCCGGGCCCTGGGAGGGACTGCAGGGGCGTTCGGCTAACTGTGGGTACGACCTATTTGCTCAATGTGTTCGCCTGAGATCGGAAAATAACCATCATGCGCCCCACGACGCTAGTCCAGCTTGGTGCCCGGTACTTGCGGCGCCTCTATAAGCCGCGCTTTGAGCTCGTTCAAGATGGAAACGGGCTGACGGTCGACGCCGTCCAGATGGAGTGTGGCCACGCGAATGGGCGGCTGATATTCAAGCGAGCCGATGAGCACGGGAGAACCCAGGAACCGTTCGATTTCGCTTGCGATTTCGTCGATTGCCTCGGGGCCGAGCTCATCGAAAAGCGCCACGAACGTTGGTCCCGTCGAACGGAACAGGCGACCCTTGCCGCGCGAACAATCCATGAGGCAGGCGGCGCTTTCGGCGAGCACGCGGTCGCCCGCATCAAAGCCAAAGCGGGCATTGACCTCGGCGATATCGTCAACCTTAATGGCAATAAAGCCTGCCTCGCGCGCCACGCGGCGCATTTCGCCAATGGCGTTGACCAGGGCGTGAATATCGCCCAGGCCAGTCACGGAATCGGTCGTATCCGCTAGGCTTCGGTTGATGATAATGCCCACGTACATGTTAGGCTCGGTATCGGTGCCGTCCAGACGGTAGCCCGTGCAGTCGCAAAGCACGTACGTTCCGGTGGCATCCATCACGCGATACTGCATGTAATGGAAGTGCCACGATCCATTTACCACCATGTCGAGCTCGGAGCGCACGTTATCGCGGTCCTCGGGGTGGACACGAGCGAGCCACATGTCGACCGAGTTAAAGGGGTGCTGGGAAGGCAGGCCAAAATCGCGCACGGCGTTGACCGACCACTGCGATTCGCCGGTGTCGAGATTGAGGATGAACGGATAACGTGTCTCGGAGCTCATGGAGATTGCCTGGAACACGCGGTCGTTGCAGGGAAGGTGGTCGGCAACGGGACGTTGCGGTGCGCTGTCGCCTTCGGGCTGCTGCACGCGATGCATGAGTTTGTAGCGATACATTTTGCGGTCGGCATCCATCGTCATCTGGCGACGCGTGTCGCCAGCAAGTGGGTCGACGCGCGAGCAGCCAAAGCTAAAGCTGGCAATCATGGGCGCCTTACCGTCCGAGGTTGCCTCGATCAGCCCGGTGCGCGTCTGCTCCAAGCGTTGCTCGAGCTCCGTTTCGCTCGCCGCAGGCGCGATAAGCACAAACTCGTCTCCGCCAATGCGGAACAGCAGCTCGTCGTGCTCCATGGTTTCGGAGAGCGCGCGGCAGATGCGCAGGATATAGCGATTGCCTTCGGCATGGCCAAACACATCGTTGCAGTGCTTGAGGTGGTCAATGTCAATATAGGCGCAGGTGAAAGGTTCGCCTTTGCGCCAGAGCTGATCGACGTGGCGGTCGAGTCCGCCGCGGTTGCCCAGATTGGTGAGCGGGTCGATATAGGCGCTGCGCTCAAGCAGCTCGCGCTCCTGATGCAGAATGGCGTGCGTCTTTTGCACCTGCTCGCCAATGGCGCGCAGCTCGGTGGGCAGGGCGTCAACGTCGAGCTCGGCGGTCGAGACGCCGTTTGCAAGTCGCTGCAGATAGGCGACAATCGATTGCTCGCCCAGGCGATACGACTCGTTCATGATGAATAACCTCCTTGGGCGAAACAGTGGTCTGTATCATATCCCCAATTCGACTCGATTTGGGGATATGAGTTAGCCAAAGGGGACAAACGGGTCCCCCAGCGGCACTGCATTACGCATGTATACATCAATCGGCGACCTTGCTATCGAGCAACTCCTCAAAATCCGCCGCCGGCATGGGGCGGTAGTAGAGGAAGCCCTGCGCATAGCGGGCGCCCATCTGACGCAGCAGCTGGGCCTGCGCCTCCGTCTCGATGCCTTCGACCACAACGGGCAGATGGAGCGACTGTGCCATGCCGAGCATCGACGACACGATCTGTGTGCTTCGTTCGTCGGCTTTTCCGGCGGGCACAAAGGTGCGGTCGAGCTTGATGACGTCGACGTTGACGTTCTTGAGCATTGCAAGCGTGGACTGACCCGTGCCAAAGTCGTCCATGTAGGTCGAAAAGCCACGGTTGTGCAGCTCTGCCGTCAGCCTGTCCACGGCTTCGGACTCTCCGGTATAGGCGGTCTCGGTAATCTCGATGCGCATGAGCTCGGACGGCAGGCTATACTGGGCGGCCAGCGCTCCCATGTGCTCGGCGACATCGCAGGCAAGAATGTCCACGCGCGACACGTTGAGGGAGACGGGAACTACGGGAAGCCCCTGGTCCAGGCGCTTTCGCAGCCACGAGGCAACGCCCTGCCAAATGTACTTATCGAGCGTCACCACAAAGCCGCTTTCCTCGAGCGCCGGGATAAAGGAGCCGGGCGGGATGAGGGAGCCGTCCTTGTCAATCCAGCGTGTGAGCGCCTCGGCGCCAATGACCTTGCCGGTTTCCATATCGACCTGGGGCTGCAGGTAGTAGGTAATGCGATCGTTGGAGAGGGCGTACTGAAACTCGGTCAGCGTATGGTGGAATGCGACCTCGTGCTTGTATTCCTCGGGGCTAAAGACGGCGATGCGGTCCTTAAAGTCGTTTTTGGCGCGCCGGTTGGCGAACATGGCCTTTGCCTGCGCGTCGATAGTGATTTCCTCGTGGGGGTTGATGGGGTAGACGCCCATGGACGGCCAAAAGCCCACGCCGTCATCGTGCTTGGCCACGGCTTCGCGCACGCGGGCATAAATTCGATGCACTGCATCGTGCTCAAAGGGCGCGAGGATGCAAAAGTCATCCTGGCCCCAATAGCCCGCAACGCCTAGCCCTGCGTTTTCGATATCCTTGAGCACCGTGCCCACATCGGCGAGAACACGGTCGCCTTCGGCCTGCCCGTGCCATTCGTTAAAGAGGCGCATGTGTCCCATGTCAACGGTGGCAATGCACCAGGCGCCCTCGTTCACCGTTGCGAGGAGGGCGTTGGCGCGGCGCATAAACTCGCTGGGGCGGTAGAGGCCGGTAAGTGAGTCGATGCGCTCGGCAATTGCGCCCTTGCGGTCGATCTCGGGTATGGAGAGGCTGTTGTTGTGAAACGGCCCGTTGATGGCGCGGATACGGCGATCGAGTTCGTCCAAAATGGCCGGGGCCTGGTTGATCAGGCGTTCGTAGTAGACGGGAACGACCAGGCACGTGGGAGTAATGACGTCGTCGGCAATCTCGACGGAGGCAGAGACGACCTGCTCCAAATCTTGAACGAGATGCTCAAAAGCATCACGGTTCAAGCCCTCGGCGAGCATGACAAACTGCGCACTGCGCGAGCGGAATACGCGACTTCTGCCGCGGGCGAGCGAGAGCATGCGGCCGGCATATTCGGACAGCATGGCATCTACGGCGTCGGCGCCATAACACTCGTTGAGCTGGGTCGTACCGCGAACGCGAACGGCGATCAGCCCCGTCTCGCGATTGTCGCGGCGGCAGCCATCAATGGAATTGACCAACATGCGCTGAGTGCCGAGCCCCGTGGCGGGGTCGACGGTTTCAACAAGGGAATGGTTGACGAGCTCGCCGACATAGAGCGAAGGCATGTCTCCGTTTCCGTCGATGCGATAGCCTCGGACGCGACAGAGCACGTAGTCGCCGTCGGCGTTGCGCACGCGATATTGCATAACGCGATAGTGCTTTGAGTTATTAAAGAGTTGGTCGATATCTTGGGTGTAGGCTTCAAGGTCATCGGGGTGCACGCGTGTTTTCCAGTAATTGCGGCAGTCGTCGATATGCTCTGACGGGAGTCCCAGGTCGCGCTGCGCTCCCTGGGACCAAAGCGTGCGGTTCTTATCAATGTTTTCGATAAAGAAGTAGCGGCCTTCCTCGAGCATCGAGAGCGCGTCAAAGATACGGTCGCTGACCTCAAAGTCGTCCGTATGGACCTGGCTGATGTTGCGGCGATCCAAGTGGATAGCATGGCGCAGCTTGTAATCGTACATGCGGTGGTCGGCGTCCATGGTCATGCGATTAGAGGTTTCGCCCAACTTGGGGTCGGCGTGCGACACACCGTAGCTAAACGAATGGGGCATCTCGGCGTCGTTGTTTTTGAGAAGTACCGCGCGGCAGTGCTCTAGGCGCTCAGCAAGGTCATCCTCGGTCGAGATAGTGGAGAGCACGGCAAACTCATCGCCGCCCAGGCGAAACGCCGCTTCGCCAACCTTGATATAGAGTTTGAGGTACAGGCTCACCTGCATGATGTAGCGGTTGCCTTCGTCATGGCCAAAGGCATCGTTACAGTGTTTGAGGTTGTCGATATCGATAAAAGCCATGGTGACCGGCGTGCCCTGTTCCCAGATTTCTTCGAGGGAGCTGGTAAAGCCGCCACGGTTGCCCAGTCCCGTGAGCTGGTCGGTAAAGGCGATCTTAATCAGCTCTTCCTGGCGGTCGAGCAGGTCTTGAACGGTCTTTTCGAGCGTTTCGGTATAGTTGCTGGCGTTATCCATGTCTACGCTGCTTCCTTGGGTCGAGGCGATGCGGCACGTTGGTCGTGTTGCGTGTTGGGAGTCGGGATGGGAGTATCTGCTGTTAACGAGCTGCGTCATTTTGCAAAGTCGATGTGCCGCTCGCTGTCATGCAAGAGGATGCCCCGCGGGTCAATCGATGCATCGCTGGCAAGGAGCTTCTCAAACGACTCAACCGGCATGGGTCGGTAATAGTAATAGCCTTGGACGTAGCGCGAACCAAGGTCGTGCAGGAAGGCAACTTGCTTTTCGGTTTCGACGCCTTCCACTATGACCGGCATGCCAATCTCCCAAGACATGTTGATGATGGACTTGACGATGTTTTCGCTCTTGTTGGCCTGATGGGCTTCTGCGGGCATAAAGCGGCTGTCGAGTTTAATCGCGTCGGCATCGATATTCTGCAGCATGCTGAGCGACGATGCTCCGCTTCCAAAGTCGTCAATCAATACGGAAAAGCCCAAAGCGCGGAGCTTGCCGGTGAGCGCCTTAATATCTCCGGGATTATCGGCGTAGGCGCTTTCGGTAATTTCGACTTTAACGAAGTGCGTGGGGACGGCGTGACGCATCGCCAGGCGTTCGAGCTGGTCGGCGACATCGACCGAAATCAGGTCGGTTTGGCTTACGTTGATGGAGATGGGCACGCAGGGCAGTCCTTGGGCCAAGCGCTTGGAGAGCCACGTAAAGACGAGGTTCCAAATATGGCGATCGAGGGTCACGGCAAAACCGTTGCGCTCGAGTAGCGGCACAAACGTGCCGGGCGAGATTAAATTGCCGTCTCCGTCTTCCCAGCGGGCAAGGGCTTCGCCGCCCACGATCTTTTTGGTTTCCATGTCGTACTGCGGCTGAATATAGAACGTGATATGCCCCTGGCCCAGGGCGCGCTGAAACGCCGAGAGCAGATAATCCTCGCGTTCGCGCTGCGCATACGTTTCGGGTTCAAAGTACTTGATACGGTTTTTAAAATCGTGGCGGGCTCGGGTGAGCGCGGCTTTTGCATGGTCGTACAGCATGATATCGATGTGCTCCGTCGGCCCAACCGGACAAACGCCAAAGGCGGGTAAGAAGCCAACCGAGTCGTCGCGCGAGGCGACGATGGTCTGGATGCGATGGTAGAGCGCATCGATGGTTTCGCGGTCGCCGGGAAGATAGGCGACAAAGTCGTCCTGCCCCCAGTATCCGGCGAGTCCGTCGCAATCGGCTCGCAACGCCAGCAGCGCACCGCCCACTTCGGCGATGAGGGCGTCGCCTGCCTGTCGTCCGTACCATTCGTTAAAGACGCGCATGCGACCCAAGTCGATGGCGACAATGGCACGGTTTTCGCGAGTGTGTGCGGAGTGATGCATATCTGCGGCGTACAGAAAGTCGTTGCCGCGCATGAGTCCGGTCATCTTGTCTCGTCGGTCGTAGGCAGTATGACCGATAACTCTAGTTGGTCCGCTTTGCCCGAGGTATGCCGGGGTCTTACTGCGCATCTCGGCGTCCAGACGGCGGTTGAGGCTGGACAGCATCGTGAGCGGCTGCGAGACGATAGACGGATAGCGCGCAAAGGCTGTATAAGCGATAGGGGCGGTTTCGATACTGTGCGTCGCGATGGGCATCATGAGCGTATGCTGCACCTCTTGGGCAATGTTGGAAAGATCGATGTCGGGTTGGCTGTCAAACATAAGGACAAACTGCAGCCCATACGACCGATAGAGTTCGCCCGACCCATTGAGTCGTGACAAAATGCGCCCGACGAGCTCTGCGAGGACATCGTTGCCCATTTGATAGCCATAGACAGCATTGATGCGGTCGATGTTCTCGAACTTAAACGCCACTAGATCGGTAGGCTTGGCAAGCTCCTTGCGTTTTTCGATGGCCGTCATCAGCGCGCGCACATCACCAACGCCGGTGGCGGGGTCGGTGCTTTCGACAATACTCGCATTGGTGATGGATCCCACGAATAGTGTGGGCTCGTTTTCGTTGCCATCGAGACGGATGCCGGCGCACGTGACGGTGACGTATCGGCCGCTTGCGTCCAGGGCGCGATAACGCATGTTGTGGTGGTGCTTTTTGCCCGACATCACCTCTTCGATGTCCTGGCGCCAGGCATCGACATCGTCGGGATGGATGTGCTGCGACCATATCTCGCCCATCTGATAGATGGTTCCGGACGGTAGGCCAAAATCCTGTACGGCGTTGTGGGACCAATGAGACTGATCGGTGTCGACATTGCAGATAAACAGGTAGCGCCCAATATCCGTGAGTGACAAAGCCTGGAAGATACGATCTTGCACGGCATGAAAATCGGCCAAGGTGTCGAGGGTATGATGCTGTTCGTCGAATGCCCTGCTCATGCGGTTGCGTGCGGCGTTGGTGAACTTGTAGTCATACATCCGCCGGTCAGCTTCGGCCGTCATCTTATGAAGGACATCGCCGGCCTGGGGATTGGCATGGGCACAACCGTAGCTGTAGCTCATGGGGGTCTTGCCGTCATCGAGCGTCCAAGTGGCAAGGGATGCCCGGCAGGTCTCGAGCCGCTGACTGAGCGTGTCGACCGAATCGGTCATGGAGATGAGCACGAACTCGTCGCCGCCTATGCGATAGATATGCTCATCGGGATGACAGTGCAACTTAAGGCAGCTGGCAACCTTGGTGATATAGCGATTGCCCGCCGGGTGTCCAAAGCGGTCGTTGCAGATTTTAAGGCCGTCGATATCGATGTAGGCGATCGCGTGCTCGAGTTGGCGGTCCCAGACACATGAGAGGTCGTAGGTATAGGCGGTGCGGTTGGGCAGCCCCGTGAGCGGATCGGTGTAGGCGTCGGCTCTGAGTTTTGCAACGCGGTCGCGCAGGCGGGCGGCGGCATCGGTCGCCTCTGCGAGCAGGCGCTCGGCCTCGGGATACTGCGTGCCGCAGATGCTCGACAGCTCGGCGAGGCATGTGTTCAGCTGGTCGAGCTCGTCTTCTTGACGCGGCTCGACGCTCTGCGTCTTATTCGTTTCCATGCCCCCGCCTTGCTGCATCGCTGAGTTTATTTGTCAGTTGCTGTTCGTTATTGAAAAGTACTGATTAGTCTAAACAACCATTATATGGGCATGCGGGGGCGGCCGCGCTGTGAGGTGCTATTTAATCGCCAAACGGCAATGCGGTTTCGTGCGCAGAAAATGCGACGAGAACGGTATTTGTTGACGGGTATACTTGTTCCGTTTGAATTGCACAGGGATGGAGATGGTCGCATGGCACAGCCAAATACGACGCCTACGGTGGGGCTGGCGCTCGAGGGAGGCGGCTACCGCGGTATGTATACGGCGGGTGTGCTCGACGTATGGATGGAACATGGCCTGACCTGCGATCATATGGTGGGCGTCTCGGCGGGGGCGGCGTTTGGCTATAACTTTAAGTCGCGCCAGATCGGTCGCGCCATTCGCTATAACAAGGCCTATTGCGCTGACAAACGTTATGCGAGCGTGACGAGCTGGCTGCGAACGGGCGATATGTTCAATGCCGATTTTGCCTATCACGAGGTGCCGCTTGAGCGCGACCCCATCGACCTTGAGGCGTACCGTGCCTGCCCCATGCGGTTTACGTGTGTTTGCACCGATATCGAGACGGGCGAGGCGGTCTACCACGATCTGCCCTATGGCGACGAGCGCGATATCGAGTGGATTCGGGCCTCGTCGGCGATTCCCGTGGCAACGCGCCCCGTGGCTATTGAGGGGCACAAGTATTTGGATGGCGGCGTGGCGGATTCCATTCCCAGCGCCTGGCTGTTTGCGCAGGGCTACGACCGCAATGTGGTGGTGCTCACGCAGCCGGCGGGCTTTGTGAAGCAGCCCAATAGCGTGATGCCCATGCTGCGACGCGTGTTCCGCCACTATCCTGCTTTTGTTTCAGCGCTTGAGCATCGGCACGAGGTGTACAACGCTACGCTCGAGGATCTGGTGCGTCGCGAGGCCGCCGACGAGATCTTTGTGGTGCGTCCGAGCGAATCGGTAAAGGTGCCGTCGCTCTGTCGCGAGCCGGATGAGCTTGAGCGTATCTATCAGGTCGGTCGCCATGATGCGGAGACGACGTTACCGGCGCTGGAGGCATATCTGGCAGGGTAGGGCGTAGCCCGCAGACTCAGCGGAAAGCGCATCCCGGAATGGAGCTCCAAACTGGGATGCGCTTTCCGCTCTTGAAAAATGAGGCTGTGGAGCAACTGCTCGGCTTGCGTTTATGCCTGTTGCCAGGTGTCGACGAGCTCCTTGGCCGCAGCGTAGGGGTCGTTTGCGCTGCAGACGGCGCTCACTACAAAGAAGCCGTCGACGCCGGTGGCCTTGAGCTGCGGCAGGTCGGCCGTCTT
The DNA here is from genome assembly GCA_934667065.1 of uncultured Collinsella sp. GTDB lineage: Bacteria > Actinomycetota > Coriobacteriia > Coriobacteriales > Coriobacteriaceae > Collinsella. The sequence goes on along the minus strand of CAKULD010000004.1, from coordinate 90,083 downwards.
GACGCCGCCGCCAACCACGATGGGCACGGGGCTTGCCTCATGGAGGGCAGCCAGGTCCTCAAAGCTCTTGGTGATGATAGAGCCGTCGGCGGCGCGCCCACAATCGCGCTTGGTTTCGGTCTCGTGGAGCGGGCCCACGCCCAGATAATCGACCAGGCTCATGTCGGCAGTTTTGACGTACTCGAGCATTTCCTCGCAACGGGCCGAGAGACCCACGATGGCGTCGGGCCCCAGCAGCTTGCGGCAGACCTCGACGGGAATGTCGCTCTGGCCCACGTGCACGCCGTCGACGGCAATGCCCTGTTCGCGCGCGGCAAGCACGCAATCCAGGCGGTCGTCGATGAGCAGCGCGACCTGACCGGTCTTGCCCGCACGGGCGATAGCCTGCGCGGCATCGTCCGTCAGCGCGATGATCTCGCGCGCGCTTGCCACCTTGGAGCGCACCTGGATGCAGGTAAAGCCGGCATCAAGTGCTTGTGCCACCACATCACCCACGGGACGGCCCAGCGTGTTTTCGGGGCCGAGCACCAGATAGGCCGAGATATCAAGGTTGTCGCGGATGCTCATTATGCTTCCTCCTGCTTTTTGATTTGCGCTTCCATGCGCTCGAGCTTGCCGTTCATGGTGTCGGTAAAACCGGGGCGAATATCTGCCTTGAGCACAACTTCGGTGCGGATGCCCTTGTTTGCCAGTACAAAGGTGGCGTCGCGTACGACCTGCATGACCTCGTCCCAGTCGCCTTCGATCTCGGTGAACATCGAGCTGGTGCGGTTGGGAAGGCCGCTTTCGCGGATGACGCGCACGACCTCGGCGACTTCGGCGGAGAGCTCGTCGCCCGTACCGCATGGGGCAATGGCCACCGCGACCAACGTGTTCATACCGGTTTTGGCTGCGGACTCGGACATGGCCCTATGCCTCCTCGAGCTCGAGCTGGTTGTCGGCGATGTCCTGGGCAGTTGCGCGGTAGAGCTCGTCGATAAAGGCGACCTTAAAGCTCGCCGGGGCATCGGCGACGGCGGCGGCACGCGTGCCGGCAACGTTGTAGACGGCGGTGCCGCAGACGGCTGCCGTAAACGGATCGGCGGCGCAGGCATATACGGCCAGCACGCCGCCCTGCGAGCAGCCGCAGCCGGTGATCTTGGACATGAGCGGGCTGCCGCCGTGGGACTTCGCCACGGTCGTGCCGTCGGTGATCAGATCGACCTCTCCCGAGACCACTACGGCGCCACCGGTGTAGCGCGCGAGCGCTACGGCGGCATCGCGGGCAGCGTCAACCGTGTCGGTGGTGTCGACACCGCGTACACGGCTCAGATCGGCCGCCTCGCCCTCAAGGCCCCACAGGCCGGCGAGCGCGATAATCTCGGAAGCGTTGCCGCGCACGATGGCGGGCTTGTATTGCTTGAGTTCGCTTACCAGCTGGGTGCGCAGGCTGCCGATGCCCAGGCCCACCGGGTCGAGCACCCAGGGCTTACCGGCGTCGTGAGCCGCCTTGGCCGCGCGGGGGATCGTTTGCTCGTAGATGGGGAAGAGCGTGCCCATGTTGAGGTAGATGGCGCCGCCGCCGGCAACGAGTGCCTCGCCCTCGTCGGGCAGGTAGACCATGGCGGCCGAACCGCCCACGGCGAGCTGCGCGTTGGCGACAAAGTCGATCGTCACCGTGTTGGTGATGGAGCCTGCCATCGGGTTGGTGGCTCGAATCTCGTCCACGGCCTTGACCACGTTTTGCTTAAGCTGTTCCGAATCAATCACTGCACATGCCTCCTTGGCATAGAAAAGGGGCGCTGTGCATAGACAGCGCCCCTGTAAAGGCGGCATGCTCCCTACGCCAGCATTAACTGACAGGTTCAAAGGATTGGGCCCATTGCCCTCTCAGCCTTGTGGTTTGCACCGCCGGCACTCCCGCATCGAATCTGTTGCTCCCTATACTAGCGCACCTGCCAAAAAGGGACAGGTTTATTTTGGTAGGTGCCAACTGGGACGATGTGTTCTCCCAGATAAAACCTACCAAAATAAACCTGTCCCTTTTTGGCAGGTCGGTACAATAGACGGGATAAAGAATGACCGAGGGGACGTTATGATCAAACTTGTGCTGACCGATATGGACGATACGCTGATTCCCGCTGGGCAAGACGGCGCCAGCGACTATGCCATCGAGGGCATTCATGCCATGCAGGCGGCGGGGCTGCACTTTGGCCCGGTTTCGGGTCGCCAGCCGTCCGCGATGAGCTGGATGTTCCGCAATCGCGCCGAGTGCTTCTCGACCGGCGCGTTCTGCAACGGCCAGGTAATGTTTGTCGACGGTCAGGTGGTCGCTTCGCGTGCGACCGACAACGATGCCCTGATGCGCCTGGCCGACTACCTCGAGCAAGAGACCGACGATACCTATCTCAAGGTCTACAGCCTGGGTGATGACTTTTGGGATAACGACGCCTATTGCGTGACGCGCGACCCCGAGCGCGTGCGCCGCGCCATGGAGTCGGGCGGCAACGCGTGGCTCAAGGGCGAAGAGGCCCCGTGCCGCCCCGTTGTCGATGATGCCCCGGTATACAAGGCCAATATTTGGAGCGCCCGCTCGCGTGAGGAGCTCGCCGAGCTACGTGAGCGCGTTGCTGCCGAGGTGCCGGAGCTCTCGCTCGTGTTCCCCAACAATCGCGTGCGCCTGTTCGACATTCTTCCGGCCGGTTGGGACAAGGGCTGCGCTGCACTGGAGCTGGCACGCGCTTTGGACCTGACGCCCGACGAGGTGGCCGTGTTCGGCGACTCTGATAACGACCTGCCCATGATCGGTGCCGTTCCCAACTCTGTGGCAGTTGCCAACGCCAATGAGGCCGTTACGGCTGCTGCGCGCTGGCATATCGGCGCCGCGGCAGACGATGCGGTTGCCGAAGCCCTCCACCAGATTGCGGCCTGTGCCGCAACAGGGGAGATGCCGTCGTTTATGCGCCAGGCAGATGCGGCGGGTCCGCGCGTCGCGAACGCCTAGGGGGGCAGCTATGAAGCTCCAGCAGCTCAGGTATGTCGTTAAGGTTGCCGAGTGCGGCAGCATCACCGAGGCCTCGCGTCGCCTCTTTGTGTCGCAGCCCTCGATTACCGCGTCGATTCGCGAGCTCGAAAACGAGATGGGCGTGCACATCTTTGAGCGCACCAACAAGGGCGTTATCGTGTCCGAGGAGGGTGAGACCTTTTTGGGCTACGCGCGCCAGGTGCTCGATCAGGCCGATCTGCTCGAGGACAAGTACAAGGGTGCGTCCGAGCAAGTGCCGCATTTTAGCGTGAGCTGCCAGCACTACTCGTTTGCCGTCAACGCGTTTGTCGATGTGATCCGCGAATTCGATGCCGCACGCTACGACTTTACCCTGCGCGAGGAGCAGACCCACGAGATTATCGAGGATGTCGCGCACATGAAAAGCGAGCTGGGCATCCTGTACCTGTCCGAGCACAATCGCGAGGTTATCGAGCGCATGTTGGCGGCCAACGAGCTCGTGTTCGAGGGGCTCTTTTGCGCCGCGCCGCATATCTTTGTGTGTGCTGAGCATCCGCTGGCGGGCCGCTCCCGCGTAACGCTCGAGGATCTGGAAGACTACCCCTTCCTGTCCTATGAGCAGGGCAGCTACAATTCGTTTTACTATTCCGAGGAGCTGACCTCGACGTTTGAACGCCGCAAGAATATCCGCGTGCGCGATCGTGCGACGCTGTTCAACCTGGCCATGGGCCTCAACGGCTACACGGTATGCTCGGGCGTGATCAGCCACGAGCTCAACGGCCCCGGCATTATCTCGATTCCGCTCGATGTGGACGAGTATATGGAGATCGGCATTATCACGCGCAAGAACACGACGCTCACGCGCTATGGGCAGGCCTATATCGACGCGATTCGTCAGCATATCTAACCCGTGCGGACCGCGCGTGCGAGCCGCATCCCTATTGTTTGTTATATAGATAATACTTATGGCGAACAGAAACAAACGCATATTTTACGATAGCGATGCGGACGCTCATACTCTGTCTCGGTAAAGCAACCAAGACAAAGGGAGACACCTTATGAGCACTTCGACCACACTGAATGCGCCGTTTCGCGCCGATATCGTCGGCAGCTTTCTGCGCCCGCAGACCGTAAAGGATGCTCGCGCGGCCTATGCCGCGGGTACGCTCGACGATGCCGGCCTTAAGGCCGTCGAGGACGAGGCCATTCGCGACTTGGTAGCCAAGCAGAAGGCCGCCGGCTTGCAGGTAATCACGGACGGCGAGTTCCGCCGCAGCTATTGGCACCTCGACTTTATGTGGGGCCTCAACGGCGTCGAGCGCCGCACCTCTCGCACCGGCTATATGTTCCATGACGAGGAAACCACGGCCGATACCGCCGTGGTGACCGGCCCCATCAGCGGCGAGAATCACCCGTTCGTTGCACACTTTAAGTTTGTCAAAGCCCTCGAGGGCGAGGGCCAGGTCGCGCGCCAGACCATTCCGGCGCCGATCCAGACCTTCTCCGAGGTCACGCTCGATCGCTGCGATGGTCAGCAAGAGAGCCTGCGCGCCGTCTATAAGACCGACGAGGAGCTCGCCGACGCCATTGCTGCCGCTTATCGCACCGTGATTGCCGACCTATACGCTGTGGGCTGCCGCAACATTCAGTTTGATGACTGCACCTGGGGCATCTACTGCGATACCGATTTTGTCGCCAAGACCGGTATGAGCCCGGTCGACCTGCAGAAGGTGAGCGAGCTGGGCGTGGTGCTCAACAATGCCGCCATTGAAGGCAAGCCCGACGACCTGGTCATCAACACGCACGTGTGCCGCGGCAACTATCACTCCACCTATGCCTTCGAGGGTGGCTATGATCCCATCGCGCCATACTTGTTCGCCAACGAGGACGTCGACGCGTTCTATCTGGAGTTCGATACGCCGCGCGCCGGCGGTTTTGAGCCGCTCAAGTATGTTGCCCCCGGTAAGAAGGTCGTGCTGGGCCTGGTGACCACCAAGGCGGCCGAGCTCGAGGATGAGGAGGTTATCGTCGAGCGTATCAACGAAGCCGCGAAGTATGTGCCGCTCGAGAACCTATACCTGTCGCCCCAGTGCGGCTTTGCGAGCTGCGAGATTGGCAACAAGCTGACCGAAGACGAACAATGGGCAAAGATTGCGCTGGTCAAGCGCATTGCCGAGCGCGTTTGGAAGTAGCGCCACCGTTCGTCGGGGCGGCGGGCGTGATTGGGGCTACATCGCATACAATGGTTCGGATCGTATCGTTCGGGCAGGTAATTAGCTATGCCCGTACGCCCTTCCATTCGAAAGGACTTCCATGCCCCAGTCTTCGACGCCCGTCGTCGCCGATGCCATCTACGATGCGTCGTCGCTCGGCCGCCCGCGCATGTTCTTGCTCGGCCTGCAGCACCTGTTCGCCATGTTTGGTGCCACCGTTCTGGTTCCCGTGCTTACCGGTCTTTCCGTTTCGGCAACGCTTTTGTTTGCTGGCCTGGGCACGCTGCTTTTTCACTTCCTGTCGCGTGGCAAGGTACCGGCCTTCCTGGGCTCGTCGTTTGCCTTCATCGCGGGCTATGCGGCGATTGCACCCAACGGCGAGACGGAGCTTTTACCTTACGCCTGCTTGGGTGTTGCCTGCGCCGGCCTGCTCTATCCGGTGCTGGCGGCGCTGTTCCGCGCATTTGGTGCCAAGCGCGTCATGCGCTTCTTTCCGCCGGTGGTGACTGGTCCCATCGTCATTTCCATCGGCTTGATTCTGGCGAGCTCTGCCATTGCCAACTGCCAGACCAACTGGCTCGTTGCCGTCATTGCTGTCGCCGTTATCGTGATCTGCAACATCTGGGGTCGCGGCATGGTCAAGATCGTGCCGATCCTACTGGGCGTTGCGGTGAGCTATGCCGTTGCGGCAGCACTGGGCGAAGTTGATTTTTCGGGCGTTGCGGCCGCTCCGTGGGTCGGCCTGCCCGTTGTATGGGACAACACCGTGTTTGCGCTCTTTGGTCCGCAGTTCGATAGCGGTCTTGCCACGACGGCCATCATCACCATCATGCCGCTGGCCTTTGCGACCATGATCGAGCATATTGGCGACATCTCGGCTATCGGCTCTACCTGCGAGCGCAACTACATCGCCGATCCTGGCTTGCATCGCACGCTGCTCGGTGATGGTCTTGCTACGATCCTGGCCTCGCTTTTTGGCGCTCCGGCAAACACCACCTATGGCGAGAACACCGGCGTGCTCGCTCTGACGCGCGTGTTCGACCCGCGCGTGATCCGCATTGCCGCGTGCTGCGCCATCGTGCTTTCGTTCTGCCCCAAGTTCGCTGCAGTCATCGCCGCCATGCCGGCGTGCGTCATCGGCGGCGTGTCGCTCGTGCTCTACGGCATGATTAGTGCCGTGGGTGTTCGCAACCTCATCGAGAACCAGGTCGATTTCCAGAACAATCGCAACGTGCTGGTGGCCGCGCTGGTGCTTGTGCTTTCGCTCGGCATTGCCTACAGCACTGCTGGCGCCATCGTGTTGGAGCTGGGCGGCGTGACGATCTCGCTTTCGGGCCTTGCCGTGGGCTCGCTGGTGGGTATTGTTCTCAACGCAATCCTGCCCGGTAACGACTTTGAGTTCGATGTTTCTGAGCTTGAGGAAGCTGCTGAGTAACAGCTGCGTCCAGCTACATCAAAAAATGGCGCCCATGCGTACACGTGGGCGCCATTTTTAATGCGTCAGTATCCAGTGGATGCCGCGGGCCATGCGCAAGTCGGTTTGCGCAAAATGATTGCCGGGGTTGATCTCCAGCGTTGTTGGAATGCCACGCTCGACGAGTAACTCTTCCATCGCGCGCGTGTCGTCGAGCACGTGTCGCATCATGCGGTTGGGCGTCTTGGTTTCCTTTTTACCGAGCGACAGGTAGACGGCTTGCGGGTTGCTGACAAACGGCTCCGTGCTGGCACGATCGACAAAGTGGGGAAACCACAGCGACCCCGATGCGCTCGCGGCGCGGTCAAAGGCGTTGGTTTGCCAGAGGGCCCAAAGCGCGAAAAGGCCTGCGAGCGAGTAACCGGCAATGCCGCGCCAGATGGGCGGCTGGGGAAGCGATGACTCGACCTGCGGGATTATCTGGCTCAGCAACTCATCAAGAAAACTGGCAGCCTGACCGCCGAAAGGCTCGGCATCGCGTACAGTCCCGTCGCATGCCCAGGGGCTCAGCTCGCGATTCCAATCGAGCCCGCCAATGGCAACGAGCGTAAACGGCGGACAGTCGAGCTCTCGACAGCGGTCATAAACCTCGCTGCCGTTGCCCATAACCACGGGGAGGTAGATGATAGGTGCACCCGTGGCATGCTTTGAATGAACGGTTACTTGTTTCCGACTCGCCTGCATGGCTTGCTTCTCTCAACGTTTCGATATCGACAATCAGGATTGTCGCACGCCCGCACAAGGATCGTCGCTAAAAGTAAGGCGCGGAGCCGCTCGATGCGACTCCGCGCCTTGTTGTTTTACTTTTGCGTCCTTGCTGTTACGCCACGAAGAAGTAGACGAGGAAGGCGAGGGCGGCAATCCACATGAGCGGCTTGATCTTGGAGGCCTCGCCCTTAAAGAGCGCGACGACCACGTAGGCGATGAAGCCCAGGCCGATGCCGGCGGAGATGGAGTAGGTGAAGGGCACGCCGGCGACGATCATAAACGCCGGGAAGCCCTGCGAGACATCGGACCAGTCGATCTCGGAGGCCTCGCTCATCATGAGGTAGCCGACGTAGACCAGGGCACCGCAGGTGGCAGCGCTGGAAACGATGGAGACGACAGGGGAGAAGAACGCGGCGAGGATAAACAGCACGCCGGTGGTGACGGAGGTGAGGCCCGTGCGGCCACCGTCGGCGGCGCCGGAGGTGGACTCGACGAAGGTAGTGATGGAAGAGACGCCCATAAAGCCACCGGCAGCGGCGGCAACGGAGTCAACGACCAGGATGGGGCGGATGTCCTCGACATTGCCGTCCTCGGTCAGGAACTCACCCTGCTTGGCGACGGCCATAGCGGTGCCCATGGTGTCGAAGAAGTCGCTCATGAGCAGCGAGAAGGCCACGACGAGCAGCATCGGGTCGGTCAGGACCTTCACGATAGCCATGTTGCCGTCGGCGGTGCTGGCAAACGGAGCGCCAAAGGTCGAGAAGTCGAGCGGGGCGATAAGGCCCTCGGGGGCATGGGTGACACCCAACGGGATGCCGGCGATAACGGCGACGATGATGCCGATGAGCAGCGAGCCCGGCACGTTACGGGAGGCCAGGGCAACCGTCACGACAATGGAGATGATGCCGACGATAAAGGTGGGGGAGGTGATGTCGCCCAGACCCACGAGCGTGCCGGCGCCGGCGGTGATAATACCGGCATCGCACAGGCCGATCATGGCGATGAACAGGCCCAGGCCCACGGAGATGGCGTGGCGCAGGACGACGGGAATGGCGTCCATGATGGCCTCGCGCAGGCCGCACAGGACGAGCAGTAAGATGACGATACCCTCGAGGAAGATGACGCTCATGGCAACGTGCCAGTCACCGCCGCACATAGTGGTGGTGATGCCCGCGATCATGGCGTTGATGCCCAGACCCGACGCGCAGGCGAGCGGACGGTTTGCGAAGATGCCCATGCAGATGGTCATGATGCCGGCGCCCAGGCAGGTGGCGCAGGCGAGCGCGCCTGCATCGATGCCGGCGCCCGAGAGCACGGCGGGGTTGACGGCAATGATATAGGCCATTGCCAGGAATGTTGTCAGACCAGCGCGAAGTTCAGTCCCGATCGTGGACTTGCGCTCGCTGACGTGAAATAGTTCGTCCATGCATACCCTTTCCTTGTTCGGCCCCGAGTTTAGGCCGATTGACACGAACTCACCCACTATATCGCCTTTGTGAAGTTGGTGTTCCCCACATGTTGATGTTCGGCGCAATGTAGCAGACGGGCGGTATTTTCCGTATGAAAATGTGTAGGTACCGTATACTTAAGCAGTTACAACGACCCCCATGGAGGAACGTATGATTAAAGAGCTCTGCCACGACGAGGCTATTCTGTCCCAGCGTTGCGAGGTTGCGACCGTCGAGGACGAGTCGGTGGCCCAGGACCTGATCGATACCATCAAGTCGCTCGACGATGCCGGTTGCCTTGCCGCCAACCAGATCGGCGTCACCAAGAAGGTCTGCGTCTATCTGGACGATGCCGGCGAGCCCCATGTGCTTTACAACCCCCGTCTGGTGTTTGGCTTGGGCGCCAGCAAGATGGAGGAGAGCTGCCTGACGCACGACGAGATCACCAAGTCCACGCGCTACATCAAGTGCAAGGTCGCCTATGACGTGATCGTCGATGGCAAGATGCGCGAGCGCAAGCAGGACTTCGTCGGCTTCGAAGCTCAAATGATCCAGCATATGATTGATCACTGTCTCGGTAAACTCGTCTAGGGCGACCACAGCACAGCACCTCGCCGCTCACTCGTCGCTTACGTACCATCAGTACGCTGCGCTCCTCGTTCGGGGCGATCTGCGGCACTGTGGCACCCTAGACCAATCTGTGAGGGTGACTTTATAACGTTCATTCGCAGTTTTGGCCCGGGCGTGACATTGTTGTCATGTCCGGGCTTCTTTGTTTAGTGCCACTTTGTTTGGTGACAATGAGCCTAGCAAGAACGTATCGCTAGGAGGCGCTATGTGCACAAGCATTCGATTTACCGATAATTCTGGCCACATGTATCTGGGCCGCAACTTGGACTGGAGCTTTGGCTACGGTCAGCAGGTTCGCGTTATGCCGCGCGGATTCTATATCCCATATTCGTTTATCGACGACGCCCAGGCCGCGCATGCAGTGATCGGTATGTGCATCGACTACAAGAACTACCCCATGTTCTTCGACTGCGGCAACGATGCGGGCCTAGCCGTGGCGGGCCTCAATTTTCCTGGTTATGCCGAGTATGCCGAGAGTCCCGTTGACGGCAAAACCAATATCGCGGCCTACGAGTTTCCCCTGTGGGTGGCGGCGACGTTTTCGACGGTCGACGAGGTCGAGGCGGCGCTACGCGATGCGGTGATTGTCGCCAAGTCGGCCGGTGAGGGCCTGGGCGTGTCGCTGCTCCACTGGATTATCGGCGACGACCAGCGCGGCATTGTGGTCGAGATGACGGCTGACGGCCTGCACGTGTATGACGATCCGGTCGACACGCTTGCCAACCAGCCGACCTTCCCGTGGCACATGGAAAACCTGCGCACCTACATCACCGCCACGAACGATTTTCCGCAGACGGCAACATGGCGCGGCGCCGAGCTTAAGCCCTATGGTGCGGGCGCCGGTATGCGTGGCATCCCCGGTGACTGCTATTCGCCGAGTCGTTTTGTAAAGGCGGCCTACCTTAACGCCAATTACCCGCAAAAGGAGAGCGAGGCCGAGAACGTCATTCGCATGTTCCGCTCGCTCGAGGGCGTGGCGATGATCGAGGGCGCGTCCAAGATGGGTGACGGCAAGTTCGAGAAGACTATCTACACGGGATGCTTTAGCGCGCGTACGGGCAATTACTATTACTCGACGTATGAGGACCCGTCGATTCGCTACGTGAGCCTGATGGATGCCGAGGGCGCTGGCCCCGATAAGCTCGTGACTCCCGAGCCGCGCCGCTCGTAGTCTGCCAGTTTATTACGACGCAAAACGGCCCCGCATCTCGTGAGGTGCGGGGCCGTTGTCGTGGATAGATGACGGGCTAGAAGTTGGCGTCGTTGAGCTGGGTGCTCTCGAGTCCGTCGAGCTGCTGTTGCTCGGGCGTGTCGGCGACGCTTTCGAGCTGCTCGGTGGGGTCGACATTCATGCTCTTGCCAGCCTCGTTGCCGTTGACCAGGTCGTCCGAGAAGATGTCGACTTCCATTTCCTCGGCTTCCTCAATTTGAACCTCGAGCGGCACCTGGGTGCGCTCGAGCTTAACGGCGGGGCGCATGCGGGCAAAGAGCGGCACGTACTCGATGATGATTGCCGAGTTCTCGAGGCCGTACCAGCGTGCGGGACTTCCGCATGCGCGGCGGACGGCATACTTGATGGCCATGACGCGATGGTCATTGCGGTTGATGTCCGTCTCGGGGGCAAGCATCTTGCGCAGCATGCAAAAGCGGAAGTCGCCCACGTTGCCACGCGTCTCGTAGATGGAGTAGGTGTGGTGCTGCGGGGGCAGCTCGCCCGATGCCATCAGATCACCGACGATCTGGCGCAGATACGCGTTGATGCGTTGGTTGACCTTAAAACCAAGATCCAGGCGCACGCGGAACAAGAAGTCGGTGCCAAAGGTCTCGACGGAATACTCGTGCGTAAACGGCTCGTCGGTAACGTGGACGTTGATGAACCAGTAAGCCTTGGCGCGCTTGGGGTGCTTGTCCAGGATGGAGTAGAGCACGTCGCGGTCGAGCGTGAGCGGATCGGGACTGTTGGTGAGGAACACCAGGTTGTCGGCGAGCACGGGATAGGTCTCGTCGTGGCGCAGGCGATCGAGCTGGTCGATGTACTTGGAGACGGGCAACAGAATCGTCTGCGTGCGCTCGATGGCGGTGCCGCGGCGCCACACGTACATAAGGCCAAACAGCAGGGCTGCGAGGAAGATCATCACGTAGCCGCCGTCAAAGAACATGGTGAGGCACGAGGCAAAGAAGCACAGCTCAATAGCGCCAAAGAGCAGGGCGAAGAGGCAGGCGCCCAGCTTGTGCTTGAGGATGCCGGCGATGTAGCTCGTCAAAAGCGTCGTGGTCATGAGCATAGTCACGGTGATGGCGAGGCCGTAGGCGCTCTCCATGCGCTCGGAGTTTTGGAACAGCAGCACGATAAAGATGCAGCCGACCCACATGATGTTGTTGACAAGCGGAATATAGAGCTGGCCCTTGGTGTCGCTGGGGTAGTGGATGCGCAGGTGCGGCATGAGGTTGAGGCGCGTTGCCTCGGAGACCAGTGAGAACGAGCCGGTGATGAGCGCCTGCGAGGCGATGATGGCCGCCACGGCCGAAAGCACGATGGCAAAGGGGCGCAAAGGCTCGGGGAGCATCATGTAGAACGGGTTGACGATGTCCATGGCGAGCATCTGGGGGTTGTTGTTATTGGCAAGCAGCCAGGCGCCTTGGCCCAGGTAGTTGAGGATAAGCGCGGCCTTTACGAACGGCCAGGATGCATAGATGTTTGCCTTGCCCACGTGACCCATGTCCGAGTAGAGCGCCTCGGCGCCGGTCGTCGACAGAAAGACGAAGCCGAGCACCATGATGCCCGAATGGTTGATGGGCGAGAACAGGAACATGATGCCGCGGATGGGGTTGAGCGCACGCAGGATGGACAGGTTGCCGAGCATATTAAACAGGCCGGCGCCCGCCAGGAACAGGAACCACAGCGTCATGAGCGGACCGAACAGCTTGCCGATCGACGAGGTGCCGGCGCGCTGCATCGCAAAGAGGCCGCAGATAATGATGATGGTAATGATGATGACGTTGGTCTGGCCGTCGCCAAGCAGGGCGTGACCCCACTCGATGGTGCGTAGGCCCTCGATGGCCGTGGTGACCGTGACGGCGGGGGTGAGGATGCCGTCGGCGAGCAGTGCCGCGCCGCCGATCATGGCGGGAAGGATCAGCCACGGCGCCACCTTGCGTACCAGGCTGAACAGGGCAAAGATGCCGCCTTCGTTGTGGTTATCGGCCTTCATGGCGATAAGCACGTACTTAACGGTGGTCACGAGCGTCATGGTCCAGATGACGAGCGAAAGCGCACCCAAGATCATGTCCTCGCTCACCGTGCCGATGCCGCCGTTGTTGGCGACGATCGACTTCATGGTGTACATGGGGCTCGTGCCGATGTCGCCGTAGACGACGCCGAGCGTAACGAGCAACATGCCGGCGGATAGAGGGATGGCTCCGTGCCCGCCCTGAGTATGCTGGCCTTGGAGCTTTGCCTCCGAATTGTTGTGTGCCACGTGGACTCCTTTAGACATCTGTTTGCTGCTGCGGCAGCAAACCTTTATGCCGTCTTTATACATACAAGAGCAGTTTGGCACATTGGGGTGTTTTAGACAATAATCCCCAGCTGGGGATTAAAGGGACGTGGTCTGCTGAGGTTGTTTCGGCGCATTTCAAAACAGAGGCGAACCCGTTGTGTGCCCTTGCTGCAAGTTGGGCCATGGGCACGCCTCTGCTTTGAAACTGAAGAGGGGCTTTTAAGCGCGAGCCGTTTGGGCAACAGCGCTTTTGGCGCTTGGGTGCCTACCGGCGAGCTCGCAAAAGATCGCACCGCCAATGATGAGCGCGGCGCCCATCAGGCGGACCGGCGTCATGGCCTCGCCCAAAAGCGCGACGGAGAACACAACGGCCGAGAGTGGCTCAAGATAGCCGACGACGGCGACGGTCTGCACGGGTAGCTTGGCGACGGCGCTAAAGTAGAGCAGGCAGCCCAGGCCGGTATTGACGATGCCGAGCATAATGACGGCGCGCCAATCGATCGTGCCTGCGATGCCGGCAGTCAGGAACGACGGCATGCCCTGGGTGGCGAGTGTAAGCACCAAGGCGGTCACAAAGGCTGCGCTTACTTGGAGCGTTGAGTTTTCGAGGCCCTCAATATGCGGTGCGCCTTTACTGGCAATAACCATGAGGGCGTAGCAGAAGGCCGAGGCGATTCCGCAGACAATGCCCGCGATGGGCATGCTGCCGCCTAAGCCCTGTGCCGCGATAAGGAAGGCACCACAGGCGACGGCGATAAAACCGGCGATTTTGCCACCGGTGAGCTTTTCGCCAAATACGATGGGAGAGAGGCCCATGACGATGATGGGACCGCAGTAGTACAGCAGTGACGAGATGCCCACGCCGATTGTCTGATAAGCCCGGAACAGGAAGATCCAGCTAGCGCCGAGGGCTGCCCCCGACACGATGAGTGCGACCGTCTCGCGGGGACGAGAGGGTGCTTGCAAGTTGTGCCGTTGGGTCGCGATCAGAATGATGGCAAGTGCAAGGGCGCCAAGGAAGGTGCGTAGCAGCACGATATCGGAGCTCGGCAGTGCAATGGCGGCGGCTACGATGCCGTTAGAGCCAAAGAGCAGACATGCCGCAAGATATGTAATAAGCCCTTTGTTCATGCACTGCCGTCCCCTCTATAACCCGTGCAAGACCACTATGTGTGAGCGGGCATTAGAAGAAAAGCGAATATAATGCATAGTTGACATGACAAAAGCTCATGCAAAGACGGAGGCGCATCGTGGAGACCAATATTCAAAAGATGCAAGTGCTGCTCGAGACGGTACGGGCGGGCAGTTTTACGCGCGCCGCCGAACGACTGAATTACTCGCAATCGGGCGTGAGCCGTATGGTGGGCGACCTCGAAGCCGATTGGGGCTTTAAAGTACTCGATCGTAGTCGCGAGGGCGTGGTGCTTTCTGCCGACGGGCAGCAGATTATGCCGGCCGTTGAGGCGTTGTGCGAGGAGTTCGGCCGCCTGCAGCGACGGGTGGACGAAATGTGCGGGCTTATGCGTGGCAAGATTTGCATCGGGACGTTTTCGAGCGTGGCGACTCACGTGCTGCCGTCGGTTATTGCGCGCTTTCGTGCCGATCATCCAGGCGTCGATTACGAATTGCTGATGGGTGACTACTCCGAGATTGAACAGTGGGTGGCGCAGGGGCGTTGCGATCTTGGGTTTATTCCTCGTGAGCCGCGAGCGGGTGGCGTAACGTCACGTTCGTTGGTGCAAGACGAATTGATGGCCGTGGTGCCGGCTAGCTCTCTGCTTGCCGAGAGGGACGCCATTTCCCTTGCCGATATGGCAGCCGAGCAGTTTATTTTGCTGGAACGTGGCAGCGATGACGAGATCACGCCGCTGTTTCGCCGTGCGGGCTTGTCGGTGAACTCCAAGCTGTCGACCTGGGATGACTATGCGATCATGGCAATGGTCGAGGATGGCCTGGGCGTGAGTATCCTTCCGGCGCTTATTCTGCGTCGTTGTCAGTTCGACGTTGCCGTGCGTCCGCTCGAGGGACATCCGCATCGACAGATTAACGCGATTTATCGCACGGCCGACGTCTCGCTTGCGGCGGCTCGTTTTCTTGAGTATCTCTAACTGCGCGCGTGCCGTTATCCGCTTTGGAGTAAATCTTGGAGCCCAGCACTTTTTCTTATGAAATTGAACTTTTAGAAAATGTGCGGCGCTATACTGCTGCCTAAATTGAACTCAGGTTCAATTCGTGTTCTATAAATTGAACTTTGCCAGCAAGGAGGTTCCTGTGGTCCAAGAGACGTTTAGCGATCGTCTGCGACAGTCCATGTCCGATTGCGATGTTCGCCAGTCGGATGTGATCCGTGCGTCGGAGATGCTCGGCAAAAAGCTCGGCAAGAGCCAGATGAGCCAATATGTGAGCGGCAAGACGATTCCGCGACGCGATGTGGCGGAGCTGCTCGCCCGGATTTTGGAGGTCGATGTTACCTGGCTGCTCGCCGGCGACGCCGACCATGCAAAAAGCCCGTTGCCAAGCGAAGATGTAACTTCTGAGCCCACCACCAAACCTCAAATTGCAAGGAGCACCACCATGCGTACTTTTTCTAAATCCACCAAGCTCGATAACGTTCTGTATGACGTGCGCGGCCCCGTCGTCGATGAGGCGGCCCGTATGGAGGACGAGGGCGAGCGCATCCTTAAGCTCAATATCGGCAACCCGGCGCCCTTTGGCTTCCGCACGCCCGACGAGGTCATCAAGGACATGCGCCAGCAGCTGCCCGACTGCGAGGGTTATTCCAACTCGCGTGGTCTGTTCTCCGCGCGCAAGGCGATCATGCAGTATTCGCAGATCAAAGGCCTGCCTAACGTTCAGATGGAGCACATTTACACGGGCAATGGCGTGTCCGAGCTTATTCAGCTTTCGATGAACGCGCTGCTCGACAATGGTGACGAGATCTTGATCCCCAGCCCCGACTATCCGCTGTGGACGGCGTGCGCGACCCTTGCCGGTGGTCATCCCGTGCATTATCTGTGCGATGAGCAGGCCGATTGGTATCCCGACCTTGAGGATATGGAGTCCAAGATCACGAGCGCGACCAAGGCCCTCGTCATCATCAACCCCAACAACCCCACGGGCTCGGTCTATCCGCGCGAGGTACTCGAGGGTATCGTCGAGATCGCGCGCAGGCATCAGCTGATGATCTTTGCCGACGAGATCTACGACCGCCTTTGCATGGACGGCTACGAGCACGTCTCGATTGCTTCGCTCGCGCCCGATCTGCCCTGCGTCACCTTTAGCGGCCTTTCCAAGTCACACATGATCGCGGGCTACCGTATTGGCTGGATGGTGCTTTCGGGCAACCAGCGTTGCATGAGCGACTTTATTATGGGCATCAACATGCTTTCGAACATGCGCCTGTGCTCTAACGTTCCGGCTCAGTCGATCGTTCAGACGGCGCTCGGCGGTCATCAGTCGGTTAACGACTACATTCGCCCCGGCGGCCGTGTCTACGAGCAGCGTAACTTTGTGTACGAGGCGCTTAGCAAGATCGATGGCATCTCGGTGGTCAAGCCGCGCGCGGCGTTCTACATCTTCCCAAAGATGGATGTGAAGAAGTTCAACATCACCGACGACGAGCAGTTCGCCCTCGACCTGCTGCACGAGAAGAAGATTCTGATCACGCGCGGCGGCGGCTTTAACTGGGCCGAGCCCGACCACTTCCGCATCGTGTACCTGCCGCGCATGGAAGTGCTCAAAGAGTCTCTCGAAGACCTCGCCGACTTCTTCGATCACTATCGTCAGAGCTAAGGGATAGAGTCTCCATACAACTGAAACGCTCTGTAGCCTTTTCGTTCCGCCGTTCTACCGAACGGCGGACCGCTTGACGCTGCGCGAGCCGCATTCACGCCAATCTGACGTTCAACTTCAAGGGCGCGACCAGAAGGTCAGCGCCCTTTCGTTTCGCGTCATCTTGGCGCAAATGCGACTCGCTCGCTGTCGTGTGCTCAACCTGCATCGTTAACATGATCCACATGCGACGGAGCAAAGCGGTTTATTTTCCTTGGCTGTCTAAATAACTATGCCTTGGCAATGGTCGATTTCGTGTTGGATGATCTCGGCGGTGTAGCCCGAGAAGTTTTTGATGCGGTGGACGAAGTTCTCGTCCAGATACTCGACCTTAATACGGCGATAGCGGGTGCAGGGGCGCTCGCCGACCAGTGAAAGACATCCCTCGCTCGTCTGATAGGCATTGACCTGCTCAAGAATCTGCGGGTTGTACATGAGCAGCGACTTGCCGCCGTCCTTGACGCAAATGATGCGCTTGCGCACGCCGATCATATTGGCGGCGAGGCCGACACATTCATGCTCGTGTTCGTGAAGGGTGTCCAGAAGGTCCTGCCCGGTAGCGGCGTCTTCGGGGGTGGCATCCTCGGAGGGTAGGCGTAAAAAGAACTCGGACTTCATGATGGGCTTAATCATGGCGGGCTCCTTAAGGTGGGCTCGTTTGGTTCACGTCATGATACCGCGACATGTCGCATTAATGTGTGCACATAGATTCTGCAGCTAGATTGGCAATCGACACCATAAACTAATGGACGTTTTGCCGAGAGGCATGAATGTTTAAAGCGCAAAGAGTGCGCGACGGGCCCCGCGAATGGGGCGATGATGCCCGAGAGGGCCAAGAAGGAGTCTCATGTCTGAGAACGAAGAGATCATGAACGAGACCGAGAACGAGACCATGGCTGCCGAGGTCGAGGCAGTCGAGACCGTGGAGACCGAAGCTGCCGAGGTTGAGGCTGCTGACGAGGTTTCCGCCGAGGAGGAGGCCGAGGTTGTCGAGGCCGCCGCAGATTACGATGACGAAGAGCTGATGGACAAGATGCAGAAGGCCGCCCGCCTGCTGCGCAGCCGTCGCTTTGCTATTTCCAAGGAAGAGGAGGCCAAGGCCGAGCGCATGGCGAACATCGAGCGCGCCATCAAGCTCCTCGACCTTAAGCCCAAGATGGAGCAGAAGGAGATGTCAGACCTGCTGGGCATGCGCCTTCGTGAGCTCGATGGCCTGATGGCCGAGGCCGAGGCTGCCGATCTGGTCGGTCGCATCGACGACGCCGAGGGCGATATGCGCAAGATCGTTGTCTTCGCTGCCGAGGATGCTGCCGAGGGCCTGGTCGAGCTTGCCAACAAGAAGGAGAAGCTCCTCCCCGAGCTTTCCTACGAGGAGGCCACCGAGCTGATGGCTGCCCTCGATAAGGTTATCGCCCCGCTCGTCGCCATGGGCCTGGACGAGGACCGCGGTCCTCGCGGCGGCCGTGACGACCGCGGTGGCCGTGGCGGCGACCGCGGCGGTCGCGGCGGCTTTGGCGATCGCGGTGGCCGTGGCGGTGACCGCGGCGGTCGCGGTGGCGATCGTGGCGGTCGTGGCGGCTTTGGTGACCGCGGCGGCGACCGTGGCGGTCGCGGTGGCTTCGGCGGCAACCGTGGTGGCTATGGCGACCGCGGCGGCAACCGTGGCGGCTTCGGTGGCAACCGTGGCAACGATCGCGGCGGTCGCGGTGGCGACCGTGGCGGCCGCAACGGTGGCGGCTTCCGCGGCAACCGATTCTAGTTACGGCGTTTTACCAAACGCCGTAACCGGCCGACGCTGCGCGCCCACCAGAGCGACAACTTGTCATTCAAAGAGGACGGCATGACCAGAAGGTCTATGCCGTCCTCTTTTCATGCCAATTTGTTCGCTCTGGTGGGCGCTCGCTGGCGTTTGCTCAACATGCGACGTCTTCTTGTTTCAAGGCACCTTGCTCGCTCTGGCGGGTTTTCGCTGTCGGTACCAAAACATCGGCGCTGCCTTGATCCAAATCTGCCAAAAAGGGACAGGTTTATTTTGGTCGGTTTTATCTGGGCAAACGTGGTCGTCTATCGCAATGTAGTCGTTGGGGACGTTCTTGTTTGACTAGTCGTTTAAGAACGTCCCCAACGACTACATAGTATGAGAGTGGATAATCTCCCGGTTTGAGCCCGTATTCAAGCTCAAAGTGGGGGATTATCCACTCTCAATTTGTAAGTGTCCGAAAATCCACTTTCGTTTTATCTGCCTACATTTGTAGGAATAGTTCGTGGAGGCGGGTGTCTTCGTCGAGTTCGGGGTGGAAGGTTACGCCGAGCTGGTTGCCTTGGCGGGCGGCAGCGATGCGGCCGTCGACTTTCGCTAAGGCCTTGGCGTCACCGTTGACCTCGACGATGCGGGGTGCACGGATAAACGTCAGCGGTACCTCGCCATCGATTCCGGTCATTTGTCCCTTGGTTCGAAAACTGCCGAGCTGTCGGCCGTAGGCGTTGCGCTCGACGAGCACATCCATGGTCGCCAAACGTGGCGTGCCCTTATCGTCATGGGCGGCAAGATCGTGCGCCAGCAGAATCAAGCCGGCGCAGGTGCCCAGCACGGGCATGCCCTCAGCAATACGCCCGCGGAGTTCTTCGAGCATGCCCAACTCATCAAGCAGCTTGCCTTGAACGGTAGACTCGCCGCCGGGAAGTACCAGGCGATCAAAGTTCTGCTTCAAATCGGCTGCCTGCCTCAGCTCAATACAATGTGCGCCTAGCTCGGACAGCCTTGCCTCGTGCTCGGCAAAAGCGCCTTGGACCGCCAACACGGCGACCGTCTGGTCTGCGTAATCGCTCATGTGCGATCCTTTCTGCCGGACTAGCGTCCGCGCTCCTCCATGATGATCTCGATCTCGTCGGCATTGATACCGACCATAGCCTCGCCCAGATCCTCCGAGAGCTCGGCGATGAGCTTGGCGTCGGTGAAGTTGGCCACGGCCTTGACGATGGCGGCGGCGCGCTTGGCGGGGTCGCCGCTCTTAAAGATGCCCGAGCCCACAAAGACGCCCTCGGCACCCAGCTGCATCATCAGTGCGGCATCGGCAGGAGTCGCCACGCCGCCGGCGGCAAAGTTAACGACGGGGAGCTTGCCCGTGGCGTGGACCTCGCGCACGAGCTCGACCGGAACCTGCAGCTGCTTGGCCGCCTCAAAGAGCTCGTCGTCACGCAGGGCAACAACGTCGCGGATCTGCTTCTGGATCTTGCGCATGTGACGCACAGCCTGGACAACGTCACCCGTGCCCGGCTCGCCCTTGGTGCGGATCATCGTGGCGCCCTCGGCAACGCGGCGCAGCGCCTCGCCCAGGTCACGGGCACCGCAGACAAACGGCACGTCAAACTGGGTCTTGTCGATGTGGTAGACATCGTCGGCGGGGGAGAGAACCTCGGACTCATCGATGTAGTCGATCTCGATAGCTTGCAGGACCTGGGCCTCGACGATGTGGCCGATGCGGCACTTGGCCATAACGGGAATGGAGACGGCCTCCTGAATGCCCTTGATCATCTTGGGGTCACTCATGCGCGATACGCCACCGGCGGCACGGATATCGGCTGGAATGCGCTCGAGTGCCATGACGGCGCAGGCGCCCGCCTCCTCGGCGATGCGTGCCTGCTCGGGCGTGGTGACGTCCATGATGACGCCGCCCTTGAGCATCTGCGCGAGCTCGCGGTTGAGTTTGACGCGATCGGCCTTGCTGGTCTGTTCTGCCATGGTTGCTCCCTTGGTTGGCATGTGTATTGCTTGACGGAACATCCTATAAGGGAGCTGGGTATGGCGGAATACTCAGTTTTCGAGATAATAACAAGGTCAGACTAATACCAGATTGAATGACACGATAAGGCCAGGTGGCAAACTCATGCTTGACTACAATTTGGAACAACGTGGCGAAGCATCGCTCTATGAGTATATTTACCAGCAAATTCGAGATGATATCGTTGCTGGTCGCATTGCGGCGGGGGAGCATCTGCCCTCCAAGCGTGCCTTTGCCAGTCATCTTGGAATTAGTGTCATTACAATCGAGAATGCGTATAGCCAGTTGCTTGCCGAGGGTTATATTTGCTCAAAGCCGCGTCGTGGCTACTACGCGTGCGAGCTTCCCGAAGCCCCGGTTCTGGCTTCGGCCGAGACAGAGCTCGATCGAGATTCCGCTCCTGCGGGCCTTAACGCACATGATGCTGATGGACAGCCTGAACAATTCGCCGCGCTTTCTCCTTCCGCCTTGGAAGCCGCACGTCTCTGGCAAAGTGCTCTGCGGGCGACGTTGACGTCCGAAGATGAGCGCGAAATCTTCTCGCCCGCACCTGCGCAAGGCACCGCTCGGCTGCGACGCGCGATCGCTCATCATTTGCGCGGGACGAGGGGCATGAATGTCAATCCCGACAATATCGTCATCGGTGCGGGCGCCCAGTTGCTCGACACGATGTTGGTCCAGCTGCTTGGCGCGGACAAGGTGTACGCCGTCGAAGACCCGGGCTACCTGCGTCTGACACGCATCTATCAGGCCATGGGTTGCGAAGTGCGGCATGTCCCGTTGGATGCTGAGGGCGTGGACTTGAGCGCGCTGCAGAAAACCGGGACCGATGTCCTTCACCTGATGCCGTCTCATCAGTATCCGACCGGTCTTGTGACGAGCATTGCACGTCGCTATGCGTTGCTGAGCTGGGCCGCCGAGCGGCCAGGTCGGTATCTCATCGAAGACGACTTTGATTGTGAGTTTCGCCTTGCCGGCAAGCCGATTCCCGCGCTCGCATCGATTGATGCTGCCCAATCGGTCATCTACACCAATACCTTTTCTAAGAGCCTGTCCTCGGCCCTGCGCCTAGCATACATGGTCCTGCCCGATGAGCTCATGGAACGATTCAGGCGTGAATTGGGTTTTTATGCCTCGTCGGTCAGCTCCGTAGATCAAGTCGCGTTGGCGCGCTTGCTTGAATCGGGCGATTACGAGCGGCACGTGAACCGCGTTCGCGTACGTGCTCGTGAGGCGCGCGATGGCCTGGCGGCGCTTGTGCGCAAGGCGTTTCCGACAGGGGAGGTGTCGATCGAGCATGCAGACGCGGGCCTTTGCTGCACCGTGGTTGCGGAGTGCGAAGCGGGCGGAAGCTCTTTTGCACGGGCCCTCATGCACTCGAGTATCCCTTTTATCGATATCAGTGACTGTTTTTGGTGTTCCGATGGCGCATCTGTCCCTGAAAACTCAACTCAAATTCTTGTCCAGTATGACGATCTGAGCCCGAAAGTGCTTAATACCTTGGAATTGCAGCTAACGGGGCGTTCTGCAACCTAAGTGAGTAGACTTGTGGCACTTTGGCGACCAGGCAGTTTTGTAACAAGCTATCTACCTGTGGTTTTGAGAAGCAGAATGACCGGTCTGCTCGGGGTGTTCCAAATAGTCTACTCACTTGCCGCGCAAAGCTTCGGCGTGAGAAATAAAAGGGGTTTTCAACAGGGCTTCGTCCAGTTCTCGGTAAGTTTTTGGTCAGTTGGGGAGGGCTGTTGAAAACTTAGCAGTCCGTTCGACGCCATTTTTTGGTGCGTTCGCGCCAATGCGAGACCGATTGGGTTGAAATTCGTGTTTTCCTGTGCTTATGAAGGACCTACTTTGTGACATATCGGCTTTTAGGTACTGGCGTTTGCCCCCTCAGGTCCGCGCTTTGTGTCCGCCGCTTCCACGGCCGGAAGAAGACCGGCAGCGATATGATCTTGCCCGTAACCCGACGGCTGCGGTTGCGCTCGGCTTTCCGTTGTATACATTGGTTCGGATGAGAAACAAGCGGACTTGTCCTGCCAGCATTAGGCAGCGGTTGTTCCTCGGTGAGCTCCCCAGGGAATCCGTGCTGGAAACGGAGCATGGATTTTTGATTACGTCTCCTCTACTGACGGCATTCATCATGTTGCGGCATCTGACGGATCTTCAGCTTCTTTTGGTATTAGCGGAGATGTGCGGCTTGTTTGCGGTGTGCGCTCTGCCGGCGGCGCTTGAGGCGGAGCTTACGCGCGCAATTGATTCGGGCGCGATTTCGACAACGTTCGGTTGGGTGCGCTGCCCGTCCGAAGACGGCACCGCTTCAAATTTATGGCGTCGAGACGCTTTGGTTTTGGGCAGAGACCTTGACCGTTTTTGTTCAGATGTTTACGGGACGCGTTACGGCAATAGATTTATGGCGGTATCGCAACTCGTTCCATTGGGTGCCGCGTCGCCTTTTGAGGTCGAGGCGTATTTGTTGCTTGGACTGCCGCGAGCCCTGGGAGGCGAAGGGTTCTGCGGCATAGAGCTCAATGTCGAAGTGACGCTAAGCACAAGTGCTCGAGCGATTGTGGGAAAGTCCCGTGTATATATCGACCTACTTCTTTCTTCGCCGGACGGCGGGCGACAGGTGGCCATTGAATGTCAGGGGAAGGCCTCGCACGGACGCGCAGGGGATGGCTTGCGTGACGCTGACCGCATGACAGCCCTTCAGGCCATGGGCTACGACGTACTGCTCCTGACACACAGACAGATATCCGATGAGGATAGATTCCGCGCGATTGTTAAGGCCGTATGCAGGATGCTCGATGCTGAATATCGTGATAAAAGCTCAGATGAGCAAAGGGCTGAGACATTACTTCGGTCTGAACTATTCGTTGACTGGACAAAATTGGGAGTAATTGACGGAAAGATGCCCGTTAGACGCAAAACAGCTCGATCGTGGACGGCTGCGGTTCTAAGTGAGTAGACTTTTGGCACTTTGGCGACCAGGCCGTTTTGCAACAAGTCATTTACCTGCGGCTTTATAAAACAATATGGATGGTGTGCTCGGCAAGTTCCAAAAAGTCTACTCACTTAGTTTTTGACGAGATGCCAATGCCTAAGGCGGTCCTATTTCAGGGCGTTAACGAGTCCTCGAGACACAAAAAAGGCCCGAACCGTGTGGTCCGGGCCTTATCGAGCTAGAGGTTATGTCTCAGGCAGCTGGCTTAGCCGAAGTAGCGCTTGAGCAGGCCGGCGAAAGCCTTGCCGTGGCGAGCCTCGTCGCGAGCCATCTCGTGCACGGTGTCGTGGATGGCATCGAGGCCAGCGGCCTTGGCGCGCTTGGCGAGGTCGGTCTTGCCGGCGGTAGCGCCGTTCTCGGCCTCAACGCGCATCTCGAGGTTCTTCTTGGTGGAGTCGGTCACGACCTCGCCCAGCAGCTCAGCGAACTTGGCGGCGTGCTCGGCCTCCTCGTAGGCAGCCTTCTCCCAGTACAGGCCGATCTCGGGATAGCCCTCGCGATGAGCGACGCGAGCCATTGCCAGGTACATACCGACCTCGGAGCACTCGCCCTCAAAGTTGGCGCGCAGGTCGGCAACGATGTCCTCGGAGACGCCTTCCATCTTGGCGACGCCCACGACGTGCTCGGCAGCCCACTCGAGCTGGCCCTCCTCCTGCTTCAGGAAACGAGAACCGGGGACGCCGCACTGGGGGCACTTGAAGTCCTCGGGCAGCTGGTCGCCGTCGAACTCTTCCACATAACCGCAAACGGGGCAAACAAACTTCATGATTCGATCCTTTCGATCGATGGCGATGGGGCGCTTGTCCGGTCCCGTAAGGGCCCTCTCCGGACGTGCGTCTTGACGAGTTCTATTATCCATAAATGCGACTGAATGTGAAGCCTATTAGGAATGATTTTTAATAAAACAATTTTGACGCTGTCATCTAACAGCGCCCGCATAGTCCGCAGCGGACGCAGCCGTTGCAGATGAACTTGCTTCCGCAGGTTTCGCACCACTCGTAATGCGGTGGATCCCAAAGCTCCGAGCTGGGGATTTCCAAGCCGAGCGGGTCCCTTAGGTCCCACTCGATTTGGCGGCCGCGGTGCTGGAGACCTGATTTCCATGCCTGTTCGCTTTGCAGGTTTTTGCCACGAAGGTGATATGTTCGCCCGTTCTTAACGAAGGTGCTTCCGGTTTCGATGAAAGCGAACGTCGCATTTGCCGCTACGCATTCGGCATGCAGCTGGCGCACCCATTCGTAATGGCAGGGGCGTGCTCCCGCGTAGTTTTCTCCGCCTGCGATGACCTGCTCGATCCCATCGGGTTTTCCAAGGCTACCGGGGGCGGCTTTCTCGACCGACACGCTTCCGATAAACGGCGCACACATGATGCCGCGGTGTGCGGCCGGCGTGGCGAGCAGGAGGGGAATCCGCTCATTTGCCCTGCGCTGGTTTTCGCAGGTTACGTTGAGCATGACGTTTTGCCAGCCATCGCCCCAGTCACTGGGCAGACAGTCGCAAAAGCGCTCGGGACGTTTGGTCAGAATGAAGAACTTTACGTCGGGCCTCTGGCGGATGATGTCCCATACCTCTGGTCGCCAGGGATCGGCTTCGGGCAACAGGAAATCGCTTGTCATGCAGATGCGGATAAGCTCGCCGGCGCGAACTTTGTAACTGCCGTCTCGTCGGCGTTGGAGGGGATAGGTGAAGCCCGACTTGCTTTTTCTAATCACGGAGGGGTCGATACCGCGTTGTCCGTCCATGTAATACATGTAGCAGTTGTCGCATCCCTCGCTGACGCGCGTGCAGCCATGCCAGGGGTTCCAGATGTCATGCACCTTTGCGCCTCCTTTGCGGCGGACGTGAATCCAATGGACTCTGAAAGACTAACACCGGATGACGCCGGGAAGCTCCGAACAATATGAAGATGTTGATTGATTAACGATTACCGTGCTGCCTGCGTCCCACGATGAGTACAATCGGTCGAGCAAATGTTGACCCATCAACAAATGAAGGAGTTTCCTTTATGCATCTAGCCCGTCGTGCCTGGTGCCGAACATATCAGACGGTTTTTCGCATCGCATTGCCGATTCTGCCCTATACCGAGCCGCACATTTTGGAGCATGCCGAGGATGTGCCCGCGGTGTTCCAAAAGCGCTCGATACAGCAGGTCCTTATCGTGACGGATCCTGGCATTGCTCGTCTGGGGCTTACGGCGCCGCTCGAGCGCGCGCTCGCGTCCAAGGGGATTGGCGTTACGGTCTATGCCGAAACGCGTGCGAACCCCACGGTCTCGAATGTGGAGGAAGCGGCGGCGCTGTATCGCGAGAACGACTGCCAGGCCATTATCGGCTTTGGTGGCGGTTCGGCCATGGACTGCGCCAAGGGCGTGGGCGCGCGCATTGCGCAGCCAAACAAACCCATCAACAAGATGCGCGGCCTGTTGCGTGTTCACCGTCTCCTGCCGCTGCTTATCGCGGTTCCCACTACCGCCGGTACAGGAAGCGAAGTCACGCTCGCGGCGGTGATTACCGATGACGAGACGCACTATAAGTACCCCATCAATGACTTTGTGCTCATTCCGCGCTTTGCGGTGCACGACCCCGAGTTTACGCGTGGGTTGCCGGCGTCCATTACGGGGCAGACGGGCATGGATGCCCTGACGCATGCCGTTGAGGCTTTTATCGGCCGTAGCACCACGCCCTACACGCGCAAGATGGCGCGCCAAGCGGTTCAGCTCATCCACGACAATTTGCTCGAGGCCTATGAGCATGGCGACAACATGCGAGCGCGTCGCAATATGCTTTCGGCGGCGTATAAGGCGGGCGTCGCATTTACGCGCTCCTATGTTGGATATGTGCATGCCATCGCGCACAGTCTGGGTGGCCGATACGGCATTCCGCACGGTTTGGCCAACGCCATTATCCTGCCGCACATGCTGCGCGCTTATGGCGAAACTGCAGTTCCCAAGCTCGCCGATCTCGCTCGCATGGCGGGCATCGCGCCGGCTAATGCACAGGACGGTTTGGCTGCCGAGGCCTTTATCGATTGGGTCGATCGCATGAACGAGGCCTTGGGGATCCCCAAATATATCTCGGGTATTCGTCGCTCCGATATTCCACAAATGGCGGCCCATGCCGATGCCGAGGCCAATCCGCTGTATCCTGTCCCGCTTTTGATGGACCGTTTGGAGCTCGAGCATATGTACGAGGTCGTCGCGGGTGGTATGTTTGAGGACGAGAACTAGGAGGGTCCATGAACACCGAGGAAATCGCGCGCATCGTTAGCGGCCAGCGCGCCTATTTTAAGACGCATGCCACGTTTGATGTCGATGCTCGCCGCCGCGCGCTCATGCGCCTGCGCGATGCGGTTCGGGCACACGAGGACGATATCGCCCATGCGCTCAAGACCGATTTGGGCAAGTCGCACGACGAGGCGTATATGTGCGAGATCGGCACGTCGCTTTCCGAGATTCGCCATCAGATTGCGCATGTGGCCCGATGGAGTCGTGCGCACCTGCGTCCCTGTGACCTTGCCAACGCCATTAGCGTGTGCAAGACGCAGCCGGTTCCCTATGGCGTGACGCTGATTATGGCGCCTTGGAACTATCCGTTTCTGTTGACGCTGGAGCCGCTCGCCGGCGCGCTCGCTGCGGGCAACACGGTGGTCATCAAGCCGAGCGCCTATGCGCCGGCTTCGAGTGCGGTGCTCAGGCAGATTTGCGAGGAAGCGTTTGATCCGCGTCTGGTGACGGTCGTCGAGGGCGGTCGTGCCGAGAACGAGGCGCTGCTCGATGAATGCTGGGACAAGATCTTCTTTACGGGTAGCGTTCCGGTCGGCAAGTTGGTGATGGAGCGCGCGAGCAGGAACCTCACGCCCGTCACGCTGGAGCTGGGCGGCAAGAGCCCCTGCATCGTGGACGCCACGGCAAACTTGCGCGTGGCAGCACGCCGAATCGCCTTTGGTAAGTGGCTCAACGTGGGCCAGACCTGTGTGGCACCCGACTACCTGCTGGTCGATGCGCGCGTGCACGACGAGCTGTTGGGTTTCATCAAGGAGGAAGTCCGTCGCATGTTTGGCGAGCACCCGCTCGACAACGAGAACTACGGCCATATCGTCAACGCCAAGCATTTCGCGCGCGTGCGCGGGCTGATCGACCCCGATAAAGTTGTGTTAGGAGGTGCGGCGCGCGAGGCGTCGCTCAAGATTGAGCCGACGATCCTGGACGGCGTGACGCCCGAGGATGCCGTGATGCAGGAGGAGATTTTCGGTCCCATCTTGCCGGTGCTGACGTTTGAGAGCCTGGACGAGTCCGAGACGTTTATCACGGATCGTCCGACGCCGCTGGCCCTGTATATCTTTAGTCGGGATCGCGCGGTGCAGCAGCGCTTTGTGCGCTACGTGCCCTTTGGCGGCGGCTGCGTTAACGATACGATCATGCATCTGGCCACAAGTCATATGGGCTTTGGCGGCATGGGCGCGAGCGGCATGGGGCAATACCATGGCCGCGAGAGTTTCGATACGTTTAGCCACAAGAAGAGCATCGTGAACAAGGTAACATGGCTGGATGTACCGTTCCGCTACGCCCCCTACGCAAGCTGGAAGCGCAAATTCGTGCGCATGTTTGTGCATTAGAAAAAGACAGCAGATAGGGGACAAACAGAGTGGCCGCCCCCGCGTAAGCGAAGACGGCCACTTCTCACGATGAAAACGTGTACTGGAGTTGGCAAGACCCGCTGCAACGGGTGCCATCCGTGCCCCTATCTTATCTGCAAGCGCTCCGTCATGCAATCGGTGCGATGAACGGTCGAAAAGGCCCGGGTGGGTGAATTTGTGTCCGCACGTGCCTTTAGACTTCTCGGTAAGGTCAAACGCCGGACATTCCGGCTTCTGGAAGGGCTTGCCATGTTTGATGACGACGACCTGTTCGATCTGACGGACGATCCATTTGAGTGGGACCTGTTGCTCGATGATGATGAGTTGGAGCAGGATCGCAAAAAGCGGAAGGATAAGAACGCGCAAGTCGACGTATCGAAAAAGAATGACAAGCGCCGTCGCGGACTGTTTGGTGGGCTCTTTGGCTAGGCGGTCCTGTTAAAGCGTCTGTATACTTGTTTCAGTAAAACGCGTTGCGAAATGAGGACACAGACGATGATGTGGTTTACCGCCGACCTGCACTTGGGCGATACGAATATCCTTCACGATATGGATCGACCGTTTGCCTCGGTCGAGGAAATGAACCGTAAGGTTATCGATGCCATTAACGGGTGCGTGGCTGCGGACGACCGTCTCTATATCCTGGGAGACTTTACGTATCGCCTGCCCATGGCGGAGGCCGTGCGCCTGCGCGAGCGTATCGCCTGCGAAAACGTGACACTCATCCGTGGCAACCATGACGGCGATTGGGAAGATCCGGACGCGCCGCAAATCTGGGATGAGGTGCGCGACTATCTGGAGATTGCTCCCGGTTATGCCAAGGGACATCGTCTGGTTCTGAGCCATTACCCCATGCTCAGTTGGAACGGCAAAGCGCGTGGCGCCATTATGCTGCACGGGCATATCCACAGCAGGGGAGACCGTACCAACACGCGCAACCGTGATCGCGAGCGTCCCATTTTCCGCTACGATGTCGGCCTCGACGCCAACGACTACCGACCTGTAAACCGAGACCAGATCTTAAGCTTCTTAGGACTGTAACCCTCAAGCCACCATAAAGGGGACAGGCACCTTTGTGGTGTTTTTTCCTTAGATTGGAGTCGTTATGAAGCAACTGCTCATTCGTGCCGATGATATTGGCTATTCGTACGCCGTTGACTTGGGGATTGCCCGTAGTGTTAACGAGGGCCTCGTGCGCTCGGTGGGCCTTATGCCCAATATGCCCGAGGCTGAGCGTGGCTGGTCGCTCGTGGCGGATGCCGGTATTGCGGTGGGCCAGCACACCAACGTGTGCTTGGGCAAGCCGTGTGCCGATCCGGCACTCATTCCAAGCCTGCTCGATGAAAACGGCGAGTTCCATAGCAGTCGTACCTTCCGCGAGCACTTTAAGCGTGGCGAGGAACTGATTGACTTCGACGAGGCCTGCATTGAGATTCGTGCGCAGCATGACCGCTTTGTCGAGATTGTGGGGCGCGAGCCCGATTACTTTGAGGCTCACGCCGTTATGAGCAAAAACCTCAACCGCGCGATTTCGGTGGTGGCACAGGAGCTGGGCCTTAAGGAGCAAAAGGCGATCTTCGACCCCACGGCCGTGGTGCACTGCGGAGACACCGATCTGCGCATGGTGATGCATTCGATGGAGCCGGGCTACGAGCCCAAGGACTCGATTATGCAGACGGTTCGCGAGATGGACGATGGCGAGACGGTCGTCTTCGTGTGCCATCCGGGTTATCTCGATCGCTTTATCCTTGAGAGCAGCTCGCTTACGACTAATCGTACCAAGGAGGTCGATGCGCTGATCGATCCCGAGCTGCGGGCGTGGCTCGAGGCTCAGCCCGACCTTCGCCTCATCGACTATCGCGACCTATAAAGCACTCAAACCACCACAAAGGTGCCTGTCCCCTTCGTGGTGGTTTTGGCGCCGTTGCCATTCTGGCGGCGGCGCCTTTTTTGTCCGCATGGCGCGGTAGAGTGTAGGCGGTTGAAATTTGCGTCCATCGAGGAGCTGCTATGAACGAGATCAAGTGCCCGCATTGCGGCGAAGTCTTTAAGGTTGATGCGTCCGGCTATGCAGACATCGTCAAACAGGTGCGCGATGCCGAGTTCTCGCGCGACCTGGATGAACGCGTGAAGGCCGCCCGGCGCGAGGGTGAGCAGGCATTGGAGCTTGAGCGCTCTCGTTCGACGGCCGCTCTGCAGGAGGCGGAGTCTCAGCGCGACGCTCAGCTCGTTGAGCAGAAAAACGCCGCGGCTCAGGAGCTGGCGCAGGAAGTTGCCAAGCGCGACGCCGAGCTTGCCGAGCTGCGCGCCAAGCTCGAGGGCGCTGCCGCAGAGCGCGAGAGCGCAAGCCAGCGTGCGGCTGTTGAGGCCCGTGCCGATGCTCAAAAGGAGAATGCTGAGCTCCAGCGCGAGATTGACAACCTGCGTGCGCAGCTGGGACGCAAGGACGACGAAGCCAAGCTTGCCGAGGCCGCGGTGCGCAATGCCGCTCAAAACGACCTGTCCGCACGCGATGCCCAGATTGCCGAGCTGCAAGCGAAGCTCTCTGCGGCGGACAAAGCTCAGGAGATGGCGCTTGCCGCTGCCGCGGCTGAGTCGCAGCGCGAGCTTGATGCCGCTCGCAGCGAGGCTGAGCGCACACTTGCCGACTATCAGGCGAAAGTGCGGGAGAAGTTCTCTGCCGCAAAGGCTCAGTCCGAGCAGGAGGCAGAGGGTCTGCGCGCCCAGCTGCGTGAGCAGGAGCTGACGGCAAAAATGAACCTGTCGGAGGCGGTTGCCGCGGCGGAGCGTGAGCGTGATGAGGCGCGCGCCAAGCTCACGAGCGAGCTGGCAGTGCGCGATTCACGTGAGGAGCAGGCCAAGGCGGCCCACGAGCTCGAGCTTGCTCAGGCAAAGCGCGCGAGTGACGAGCTCATTCGCTACAAGGACGAAGAGATTGAGCGCCTGAAGGACATGAAGGTACGCCTGTCCACCAAGATGGTGGGCGAGTCGCTCGAGCAGCACTGCGAGACCGAGTTTAATCGCCTGCGCATGACGGCGTTTCCCAACGCGTATTTCGAGAAAGACAACGATGCATCCGAGGGCACCAAGGGTGACTTCATCTTCCGTGAGTGCGACGCGAGCGGCAACGAGATCATCTCGATTATGTTCGAGATGAAAAACGAGAACGATGAAACCGCGACCAAGCACAAGAACGAGGACTTTTTCAAGAAGCTTGATCATGACCGCCGCCAGAAAGGCTGCGAGTATGCGGTGCTTTGCACCCTGCTCGAGCCCGAGAGCGAGCTCTATAACGTGGGCATCGTGGACGTGAGCTATCGCTACGAGAAGATGTACGTGATTCGCCCGCAGTTCTTCATCCCTATGATCACGCTGCTGCGCAACGCCGCCATGGGTTCGCTCCGTTATAAGCAGGAGCTGGCAGAGTACAAGCAGCAGAACATCGATGTCACGAACTTCGAAGCCAAGATGGAAAAGTTCAAGGATGGTTTCTCGCGCAACTACAACTTGGCGAGCAAGCAGTTCGAGTCGGCGATCAAGGAGATCGATGCTGCCATCAAACAGCTCGAGAAGACCAAGGACGACCTGCGTCGCAGTACCGAGAATCTGCGTCTGGCCCACAACAAGGCTGATGAGCTTACAATCCGCAAGCTCACTTGGGGCAACAAGACCATGAAGGCGGCGTTTGACGAGGCGCGCGAGGGCGCAGCAGACGCGAGCGATGAGCCCGCCGAGGCCGATTCGTATGAGGTCGAGGATGCCGAGTAGGGTATAGCCGATAGCGCAAAAGCGGGGCCGCTGGCGATGTTGCCAGCGGCCCCGCTTCGTTTTGTCCATTGTACTCGGCTAGTCTTCGAGCAGGTCTTCGATAAAGCCGACGCGGTAGTGGGCGAAAATGACCTCGCCGCCGTCTTGCGTGGCGTCCAGATCGACATCGCCCATGATGCCAAAGTCGTGGTCGCCATCCTCGTCGGCAAAGATCTGATGCACGTGCCATACGTGATCGGTCTTCTCGTCGCTCTCGTCGATGGTAAACATCGCGGCGCTGCGGGCGTCGCCGTTGGTGAGGATTTCCTCGTGCTGCTCGTGATAGGCGTCGAGTGCCTTTTGCCAGCGAACCTCGCTCATACCCCAGTCCTCGTCAAGCTCGCCCAAGTCGCGGACGTGCCCGCGGGCCGCAAGGGCCACGCGGCGGAAGAGCGCGTTGCGTACCAGCAGGGTGCAGCCGCGGCGGTCTGCTACGACCTCGTCGATGCCCTGCGGCGGCGCGGCGTCGAGTGCGGCCGGGTTGCCGGCGTTCTCCCACTCGTCCACCAGGCTCGAGTCCACCGAGCGCACCACAAAGCCCAGCCACGAGATGATGTCGCGCAGACGCTCGTCGCGCTTTTCGATGGGCACGGTGCGATCGAGGGAACGATAGGCCTCGGCAAGGTAGCGCAACAGGATGCCCTCGGAGCGGGCGATGCCGAGCTTTTGAATATAGCCCTTAAAGTCGCTCGCGCTCTCCAGCATGTCGCGCAGGACGCTCTTGGGCGAGAGCTGGTAGTCGTTGGCCCAGGGCACTTCCTGGCAGTACTTGTCGAAGGCGGCATCGAGTAAGTCCTCGAGCGGCTTTTCGTAGGTCACATCCTGGATGTGCTCCAAGCGCTCCTCGTACTCGACGCCGTCAGCCTTCATTTCAGCCATGGCACGGTCGCGCGCAGCACGCTCCTGTGCGCGCAGTACCTGCTTGGGGTCCTCGAGTGTAGCCTCAACCATGGAGATGAGGTCCATGGTGTAGGTCTCGCTCTCGGGATCGAGCAGCTCCAGCGCGGCGAGAAGGAACGGCGAAAGCGGCTGATCGAGCGCAAAGTCCTCGGGCAGATCGACCGTCAGCGCGTAGTCGATGTCCGGTGCGGCGTCGGCCGGCGCATCGGGCGCGGGCGGCACCTCGGTACGCACGACAACGCCAGAGTCGATAAGCGTGGCGAAGATCTCGTCAGCGCGAACCTCGAGCTTGGCCTTTTCTTCGGGGGTCTGAAGGCTCGTCTCGATGAGGTCGTGTACGCGGGCTCGGGCATCGCCGCCCTGCTCGACCACGCTAATCACCATGGAGTGCGTAATGCGCAGGCGCGGTTTGAGCGTCTCGGGCTGCGTCTCGATCAGGCGCTCAAAGGTCTGCTTGTTCCAGGTGACAAAGCCCTCGGGGGCCTTCTTCTTTTTGATCTTGCGGAGCTTTTTGGGGTCGTCGCCCGCCTTGGCCATAAGCTTGGCGTTTTCGATTTCGTGCTCCGGCGCCTCGGCAATAACCATACCCTCGGTATCAAAGCCCGAGCGGCCGGCGCGACCGGCAATCTGATGGAACTCGCGGGCGCGCAGGCGACGCATCTTGTAACCGTCGAACTTGGTGAGCGCGGTGAGCACCACGGTGTGGATGGGAACGTTGATGCCGACGCCGAGCGTGTCGGTGCCGCAGATGACGGGCAGCAGGCCCTGCTGCGCCAAGCGCTCGACCAATAGGCGATAGCGCGGCAGCATACCGGCATGGTGTACGCCGACGCCGCAGCCGAGCAGGCGCTTGAGGATCTTGCCGAAGGCGGTTGAGAAACTCGTGCCCTTGGCCGCCTCCTTAATGGCCTCGCGCTGCTCCTTGCTGGCGATGCCAAAGTTGGCGAGCGACTGCGCCGTCGCAAGTGCGGCGTCTTGGCTAAAGTGCACGATATAGAGCGGCGCCTCGCCGCGGCGCATCGCGAGCTCTACGGTCCCCTCGAGCGAGGTCGTCACGTAGTCGTAGCTCAGCGGCACGGGACGCGGGGCGTCAACGACTAGGTCACACGTCGCGCCGGTGTGCTCCTCGAGCGAGGCGGCAATCGCGGTGACGTCGCCGAGCGTGGCGCTCATGAGCATGAACTGCGTGTGGGACAGGGTGAGCAGCGGCACCTGCCAAGCCCAACCGCGGTCGGGATCTGCAAAGTAGTGGAACTCGTCCATGGCCACGCAGCCCACGTCGGCGTCCTCGCCTTCGCGCAGCGCATCATTGGCAAGGATCTCGGCCGTGCAGCAGATGACGGGTGCCTTGGTGTTGATATGCGTGTCACCGGTGATCATGCCCACATTGTCGCGGCCGAGCACCTGTACCAAGTCGAAGAACTTTTCGCTGACCAGAGCCTTGATGGGGGCGGTGTAGTAGCAGCGCCTGCCCTGTGCCATGCCCATAAAGAGCATGCCCAGCGCAACAAGTGATTTGCCCGATCCGGTCGGCGTGCCCAAAATGACGTGATCGCCGGCGGCTAGGTCCATCAGGGCTTCTTCCTGGTGGTCCCACAGTGAAATGCCGCGGTCGCTTGTCCATTCAAAGAAGCGCTCGAAGGCCTGGTCGGGCGTGAGCCACGGTTCGGGCTCGCTGCCATCCTCGGGCTCCCACCAGGTGGGGGAGAGCGCGCCGAGCGAACCGAACTCGGCCTCGGTGCCCGTACCGCCCGAGAACGAGCTAGCGGCGCCGGCGCCGGAAACGGTGCTGACGGCGGTATCTGCAGTTGTTTGTGCCATAGAGTTTGCTTTCTCTCGCGTTTGTCCGCCATCCATTATGGCGTAGCGGCGGCGTGGGGCGCCAGCGCGCGAGAAAATGCAGGAAATGGGCGTTCTACCCAGCCGTTTGGTGCAGTTGCCAGCTAAGTGAGTAGACTTTTTGCAATATCGCGAGCACATGGCTTTTGCGCAAGGGATCTACCTGCGGTTTTATTTTTTGCTATGCGGGCTGTGCTTGGCTATTGCAAAAAAGTCTACTCACTTAGGTTTTAAGGGCCGCTCGTTGGCGCCTATTTGCGCCTGTTTGCCGACGCCGCGACCATCAGAGGCCCCTGGGACTCTTGCGGCAGGCGCTTCTTACCCTTGCGGGCGCGGTTCTTAAAGTTCTCGACGGCCTCTTCCATGCCTAGGGGCACATAGGTGAGCTCATCGAGGTCATCGGGCAGATAGCAGGCGAGGCTCTGCTCCTGCGCACGGCCCACTTCGAGTTGCTCATCGGTCGGCTGCGTGGCAGGCGTGGCGCAAATGCCATAGACGATGGCGCCCATCTCGCGCGTGCGACACTCATACTCGGTCTCGGGATGCTCAGGGTGGTCACGGCGGACGTCGTCACTTACCCAAAGCGTGCCGTAGCCGGCCGCGGCAAACTGCCCCAGGGCGTAGTCGTGCAGCGGTTTGCTATCGGTGCGCAGGGTGACGGTGGCGCCGCCTGCAAAAAGCGGACGGTACAGCATTAGATGGTCAACATGCACGAGTCGCTTTTTGGCGTACTTGGCTTTGGGCTGCGGCGTGGGAAAGTTGATGGTGATGGCATCGAGCTCGCCTGCGGCAAACAGCCGCGGCAGCGATGCGGCGCCTCTTGGCAAGACGAGCGCGTTGGGCAGCTCCTGCTCGCAGATTTTCTGCGCGGCATAGGCGATGCAGATGGGCTCCTGGTCCATGCCGATAAAGAGTGTGTCGGGTTCACGGCGAGCGCGTTCGACCAGATAGGTGCCTTTGCCGCAGCCCAGATCCAGATGTAGGCGGGTGAAGGGCGCGCTGCCAGCGGGCGCGCATGCCTCGCGCCAATGTCCGGCATAACCTTCGGGGCTCGTCTCGATTGCATTGGCATAGCGCTCCAGGCGCTCCTCGAGCACAAAGTTCTTCGGCGTGCGAACGTGGACGGCTCCCATGAGGCTCCTTGGTCATAAACGGATGGCGCAGTCGTGCGCCTTGGCAAGAGATTTGGTGGCGTCGGACGAGGTTTGTTCGGCGTAGCAGCTTGGATGCGCGGCAAAGGCCCAGCGCTACAGGCGCTTAAGAATCACGTAGCGGTTTAGCTCGCCGCTGCGACCGTCGGCATGGAAACGCTCAAGCTCGCGCACGGGGACCTCGCCGCTCTTGTAGAACGTGCGCACGCCGCGCACCAGGTCGGTGATCTGCTGGTCGTCAAAGTGGTGACAATAGCGGTAGGCGTGGCGATCGTTCTGCCAGCCAATCAGATGGTCGCCGGCTTCGAACTGCGCGGAGTCGTAGCCCTCAAACGGTGGGGTGAGCTCGGCGCGGGCCTCGGCGCGAACGGCCTTGCGCGCCATGCGCTCGTCGTTCATAAACTCCCAAAAGCTGATGGCGATGATGCCGCCCGGGCGCGTCTGGCGCACCAGGGCGTCGAGCACGCGTACGCGATACTCGCACGACGGCACGTGGTGCATAAAACCAAAGCAGACCGAGATATCGGCAAGCGGCGCGTCAAAGAGCACATCGGGCGTCTCGGCGGGATTGAGCTTCATGAGGGCATCGAGCACGTCGAGTTCCTGGAAGTGCAGGTTGGGAATGCGCAGGGCGTGGCCGCGTGCATCGATGGCCAAATCCTGACACGAGTCGACGCCGTAGAATTCAAAAGGGCAGCTGGCATCCGCCGAGGGGCTCGTGCCATCTACGCCCTTGGCGGCAAGCGTGCCGCCGGCGGCAAAGTTCTCGAATCGCATGTTGCCGCAGGCAAGATCGAAGACGCGTACGGGGCGCTCGATGGTGGCAACGTCGAGCTGCTCGAGCGCGATATCCATGGTGCGCACCCAGCCGGGCCACGGGGCCTGGCGTGTGTCGGAAAAGGAGGCGGAGTGCTCGCGATAGAACGTGTTGTTGAGCTGGATGAGCGATGAGGCGAAATCGCGGTTCACGGCGCGGGACTCCCTCCGTTGGCGGTGCGGAATAAACAGTACGACCATACTACCGTTAACGCCGCAACGGGGACAACCAAGCGGCGGGTCATTGCTTTGTTTGGACACATTTCCGCAGCTCATATGCACCCGCAACCGTCGGTTGTCAAAAATCTCACTAGAATAGGTGGCATGATTTTGGCGGTGGCGGATAGATTTTAACTGTGCAAGGCGCCTTAAGAACAAAAACGGTCCGGCGGCACGGCTGGCAAAAGCATAGGAGGAACCATGAATGTAGAAACTGCGCAGCGGCTCGCCGACCTTCGCCGCAGTAAAGGCTTTAGCCAAGAAGGACTAGCGCGAAAGCTGGGACTGTCGCGCCAGGCGGTCAGTAAATGGGAGCGCGCGGAGAGCTCTCCCGATACCGAGAATCTGATCTCGCTCGCTAAGCTCTATGGCGTGAGTCTGGACGAGTTGCTCAATCCGAGCGATGAGATCGAGGACGATATCGAGTTTGAGAACGAGGACCGTGCCCGCCAGCGCGAGGCCGAGGCTGCGGAGCGTGCACGCACCCATGAGGCGGCGGCGCGTGCTACTGAGGCGGCGACGCAGGCAAGCGATGCGGCGGCCAAGGCGGCGCAGGCGGCGAGTTGGAGCGCGCAGGCTGCCAATGCCGCGACGGCGCAAGTGACGAGCACCGGCACGGCAAGTCCGGCTCCGGTGAAAGGTCCGTTCCAGTCGTTCCCGTATTGGGCCGTGTGCTGGCTGCTGTTCTTTTTGCTGATGTTCCCGTTTGGGACTGGCCCCTTTGCCGCGCTGATCTTCTTTACGATTCCCATCTATCACTGGGTGGCGCGTGCGCTTGATGGTGATTGGGCGCGTGGGGATATCCAGGTTGGTCCGGCGCCGATGGTGGCCAAGGCTCAGGTGCAGGATGCTTCCGCGGCGGTTGATGCCGACGCGGCTGCTGCGACCACTGCTGAGTCGATTGCCGAAGAAGGTGATGAATGATGAAACTCTCGCATGAATCCAAGGTCCGTTTGGGTGTTGGCATTGGGGCGCTCGTGCTCATCATTGGACTCGTCTTTGGCATTTCGAGGACTTTGATTCATTTTGATGGCCCGTGGGGCCTTAGCGATCTTACATCCCGCTTGTCTGGTCTAGATGATGAGGTTGACGAGGACGACTCCTTGGATGACGGCAACTATTCCGTCCGGCCTCAGAAGCTTTCGAGCGTGACCTTTGATGCTGACTCATTCACATCGCTTGACCTAGATGTGACGTCGGGCACGGTGGAGGTCAAGCATGTCTCTGGCGGGCAGGTGCGTGTTATCGAAAGCGGCCGCGTGGCAAAGGGAATGATCACTTACGATGCGGCGACCCGGAACCTGGCCGAGATCAAGGGCTCCACGCTCAGGATTCGCCAATTCGATTGCGATGACGAACGCGCAATCGACCGTACGGTCACCATTGAGCTGCCGCGTGAGGTTGCGGACAATCTGGTAGGCATTACCGCCAACGTGGGGTCGGGCGACCTGACGGTCACGGGCATTGCATGCCATGACCTGAATCTAACGCTGGATTCGGGCGACGTTGAGTTTACGGGCACCGTAACTGACGCCCTGAATGCCGAGATTGGCTCGGGCGATGCAACGTTTGAGCTGTATCAGGCTCCCGCGAATTCGATGGATGTTACCGTGGGCTCGGGCGATGTGGAGATGACGGTTCCGAATTCTACGGGATTTAAAGCGAGCCTCACCGTGGGCAGCGGCGATTTTGAGAGCGATTTTCTTCCGCTTGGTTACGATGGCGAGACGGTTTGGAATCATGAGTTCGACAACGGTGATAAGTCCGCCACGTATCGTTTTGAGGTCAGGTCGGGCGATATGTCGTTTGATCCGGAGTGACGGACGGTTATCGAAGGCCGATAAATATAGCCGTGCTCTTTGATGGAGGCGCCGGGGCCGTGGTCGGCTCCGGCGCCTTTGCCTTTACAATGGGGTCATGGAACAGATTATTTTGAACATACTCGATGCCCTGCGTCGCGGTGAGACCGTGGACGACAAGGCGCTCGTCAAACTGATACATGCCGAGGCGCGCCGCGAGGGTGCCGATAAACGTGACCTGGCCAAGCGCCGTCTGCTGCCGTTCTATCAGCGGGTTAAACGTGAAGACCCGGCTCGCTGGGCTGGGTGGAATGTCGATGCCGAGCTAGAGCGTCAACTGCTGCAGGTGCTGCGCATGAAGCCGCGTCGCACGGCTTCGGGCGTGGCGACCATTACCGTCATCACCAAGCCTTGGCCGTGCTCGGGCGATTGCCTGTTTTGCCCTAACGACCTGCGCATGCCCAAGAGCTATCTGCACGCTGAGCCGGCGTGCGCCCGTGCAGAGCAAAATTGCTTTGATCCGTATTTGCAGGTGAGTGCCCGTTTGACGGCGCTTTCGCAGATGGGGCACGCGACCGACAAGATTGAGCTCATCGTGCTCGGCGGCACCTGGAGCGATTATCCGCAAGGGTATCAGACGTGGTTTATGTCGGAGCTCTTCCGTGCGCTCAATGATGATGCGGTGGCGGGCGTGGCGGCCAACCCCATGTTGGCGCGTCCGGGCATCAGCCGTGCCGAGGCGGGGCGTCTGCTCGATGAGGCTCCTGCCGATGCGCTGCCACCGGTGGTGGCGGAGCGTCGTGAGCACTATCGGTCGGCCGGCATTGCGACAGTCGAGGCTGAGCTCGCTGCCGGCGTTGCCGACGAGCAAGAGTGCGTAGATGCTGCCGTGGGCGGCTACAACCGTGCGGTGCGTCGGCTATACGGCCCCGGCACGCCGTGGGGAGAGGTTGCCGAGTGGCAGACAGCCACAATGGAGGAGCTCGAGCGTCAACAGCACATCAACGAGACGGCGAAGCACCGCGTGGTGGGCTTGGTTATCGAGACGCGCCCCGATGCCGTAACGCCGCAAGCGCTCGCGCTCATCCGTCGTTTGGGCTGCACCAAGATTCAGATGGGCATCCAAAGCCTTGACCAGCACCTACTGGACATGAACGAGCGCCGTATTACGGTGGCCCAGATCGTGCGTGCGTTTTCGCTTGCACGCCTGTTTGGCTTTAAGATTCACGCGCATTTTATGCTCAACTTGTTGGGGGCCACACCCGAGAGGGACAAGCGCGACTACGAGTGCTTTATGACCGAGGGCGCCTTTATGCCCGACGAGGTCAAGGTCTACCCGTGCGCGCTCATCGAGGGCTCGCGTCTGGTGGGCTGCTATGAGCGTGGCGAGTGGCGTCCCTATACCGAGGACGAGCTGCTCGATGTGTTAGCCGATGACATCGTGGTGACGCCGGCGTTCTGTCGCATCAGCCGCATGATTCGCGACTTTAGCTCCGACGACATTATGGTGGGCAACAAGAAACCCAACCTGCGTCAGCTCGTCGAGAACCGCTTGGCAGCTCGCGGGGAAGGCGCGACGGTGCGCGAGATCCGCTATCGCGAGATCAGTACCGCGGGTGCCGACCTAGATGAGCTGTCTCTTGATGAGGTCGCGTACGAGACGCCGGTGACGAGCGAACGCTTTTTGCAGTGGGTGACGCCCGAGGGCAAGATCGCGGGCTTTTTGCGTCTGTCGCTACCTGATCACACGTTTGTTGCCGCGCATGCGGACGAGCTCCCGACGATGCCGGACGAGGCGATGATTCGCGAGGTGCACGTGTATGGCATGGCGGCAAGCGTGGGCGATCAAGGCCAGGCGGCGCAGCACCATGGATTGGGTCGCTTGCTCGTGGAGCGTGCGTGCCAGATTGCCCGGGATGCGGGTTATACGCGCATCAACGTGATCAGTGCGATTGGAACGCGTGAGTACTACCGTCACCTGGGTTTTTACGACCATGGTCTCTACCTGCAAAAGGAGCTCTAGATGAACAAGCCAAGTGTTTCTGCCGGGGTTGTTGCCGGCGTTGCCCTGGGAGCTGCGGCACTTGGAGCTGCTGCTGTCGCTGTTCGTGCCGCCTGCCTGCAGGTCGCGCGTACCCGAAACGGGTTGGCGCGCGTGAAGCGTGTGCACGATGTTAATGGCGACGAGGTTCGTGTGCTCGTGCAGGGCGGCGTCTATCAAAGTGCGAGCTACGTTGGCGAGCGTTGGGCGGAGCCGGTCTTTGCGTACTATCGCGCATTTGACGATGTGTTTGAGGCCGAGGGCGCGATGCGCGAGACTTGTGGGCACGGTATCGACCGTATGCTCATGTTGGGTGGCGGCGGGTTTGCCTATCCCAGGCTTGCGCTGTTGTCGCATGAGGGCTTACGCATGGACGTCATCGAGTACGATGCCGAGATTACGCGTCTGGCGCGCCGCTGGTTCTATCTGGACGAGCTGGAGCGTACGGCTGGCGATCGCCTACGGGTGATTACCGCCGAGGCGCGTTCGTATCTGGGCGTAACGAGCGTGGGGCATCGTCGCTATGACGTCGTTGTGAGCGACTGCTTTGGCGGTGCCGAGCCCGTGCGCGAGCTGGCAACTGTCGAGGCACTGCGTCTGGTGCGGGGCAGCTTGAATCCGGGCGGCATCTACGTGGCTAATATTGTGAGCGCGAACGAGGGGAGCGATGTGTCGTTCCTGCGCGATTGCGTTGCTACGGCGCTTGAGGTGTTCGATCGCGCTTGGGTGGTCCCGTGTGGCGATACAGAGTTCGGCGGCGAGGAAAACTACCTGCTCATCGCCAGCGATGGCGACTATACCTTCACGGATGCGGTGCCCTTCGACACCGACTTCCTCGGCACCGTCCTTCGCGACTAGCGCATCTCTCCAAGATCAGTCTTTTTAGGAAGGGGCCAAATTAGCCGGTCCAGCTGAGGACGCGCTGCTTCATGCCCTCGATGTCGAGCACGCCTTCGGCAAAGCCTTTGCGCACGAGCTCCTCGGGAACGTACTCGTCGTAGCGATCGAAGTAAGGCACCTCGCCGGGATAGACGAGCTCGATAGGGTCGAAGTCCTTCTCGGCCTCGGCGGCAAGCACCTCAAAGAACGTCTCCTCGTCGGCCTTCATCTTAAACTGCATAAAGTATGGACGCGATGGATCGAGCCCCCGAAGGCCCAGCTCTGCGGCGCATTTAATCTTGAGCATGCGTTCGAGCGCCAGGAAGGCGTAACTGCCCAACCAGGGGAAGAGCACCCAGGTGTCACCGCCTAGGTTGATGAGCGGCTTAGCTCCCGCGCCCGAAATCTCGGCGGTATGACGAGCCTGCGCGAGACGTGCCCGTGCATTACCCATAAGGTACGGATATGCCGCATACTCGTTGAGCGCCTGGCGCATGCGTTCGAGCACATGCGTGTTAATGTCTCCGGGGCAGTCGCCAAAGTAAGCCGGCACACGACCTTTGACTTGCGTGGCAAAGACGGTGTGGCGCTTCCAGTCCACTTCCTCGACAATCCAGCAATGGCCGGCGATGGCGATGCGTTCGCCGGACGGTGGCGGATTGACGATCGTGCCCAGCTCGGCCGATTCGCTG
This sequence comes from uncultured Collinsella sp., assembly GCA_934667065.1. Lineage (GTDB taxonomy): Bacteria > Actinomycetota > Coriobacteriia > Coriobacteriales > Coriobacteriaceae > Collinsella. The sequence goes on along the minus strand of CAKULD010000004.1, from coordinate 47,735 downwards.
CGAACGGTGAACTCCTCGTTTTCCTGGAACACGGCGTAGAACTTAAAGTTGTTGATGATGCGCTCGCCCGCGAGACCCACGATGAGCCCACCGCCCTCGGTGACCTGGATATGGTCGATGGTAATGAGGTGGCGTAACAGCACGCGGTAATCATCTGCCGAGACGCGGTGGAAGTAGCTGAGTGTGAGCACGCGCTGGGCAAGTTCGGCCGGCGTGAGCTCGCCGGTGCTGGCGAGCGTCGACATAGTCTGGTGATAGAGCAGGCTGTAGGGGAGTCGATCGAGCTCGGGCGGCTCGACCCACTTTTCCTCGCGATAGAGTTGCACGAGCGCGATGCCCTGCAGGAGCTTCCAAGGAATCGTCTCGGGCATCATCGTACGTGGCTCGGGATCTTCCTCGCGCATGACAAACCACATCTCGGGCAGAAGATCGCGACGGCCCGTGCGGCCCATACGCTGCAAAAAGGAGCTGACGGTAAACGGTGCATCAATTTGGAAGGCACGCTCTAGGCGGCCGATATCGATGCCGAGCTCCAGCGTAGAGGTGGTGACGGTCGTCTGCGCCTGTTCCTCATCGCGCATGAGCTCCTCGGCGGTCTCGCGTAGCGATGCCGAGAGGTTGCCATGATGGATAAGGAAGCGGTCTGGCTCGTGCCGGTTTTCACAGTAGCTGCGCAACATAGAGCACACGGCCTCTGCCTCCTCGCGCGAGTTGGCAAAGACCAGACATTTGCGGCCGCGGGTATGTTCAAAGATGTAGCCCATGCCGGGGTCGGCGTTGTCGGGTGCGGTGTCGGTGGGGTTGAGCAGCGCCTGTTCGGTTGCCTGCGGGATGTCGACTTCGCCCTCGGGTGCCGAAGAAGTGCGGCAATCCCTAGAAGTGGCCTTGCCCCGCGCCTGTTCGCGACGTTGCCGACGCTCCTCCTGCGTGAGCTGCCCGCTATGCCTCATGTCTTGTGTGCCGGCGGGCAGTGCCGTGGGCGTTGCTGCTTCGATGCGCTCGCACGCAAGCACCTCAGCTTCCTGCGGACCTGCGCTCATAAATCCTCGTTGCTGCGCCTGGGGGCCCGAGTTGTAGAAGTGCTCCATGGAGATGCGCCACACGCGGCGCGGTTCCTCAAAGCGGGGGATGACGCAGTCGCGCCCCGTTCCCTGTGAGAGAAAAGTGCCCGTGCGCTCGGGGTCCCCGATGGTGGCCGAAAGGCCGATGCGGCGGGGCTGCACGCCCGCCATGCGCGAAAGGCGCTCGATAAGGCAGAGCGTCTGACCGCCACGGTCGCCGCGCATGAGCGAATGCACCTCGTCGATGACCACATAGCGCAGGTCGCAAAACATGCGCGGGATTGCCATGTGCTTATGGATCAGGAGCGCCTCGAGTGATTCGGGCGTAATTTGCAAGATACCACTCGGCTTTTTGATGAGATTTGCCTTGTGCGATTGTGAGACATCGCCGTGCCAGTGCCAGACAGGGATATCGGCCTCTTCGCACAGGTCGTTGAGACGGACGAATTGGTCGTTGATGAGCGCTTTGAGGGGACCAATGTAGAGGGCGCCCACGCTCGCGGGCGGGTTTTCCCAAAACTCGGTCAGGATGGGAAAGAAGGCCGCCTCGGTTTTGCCGGACGCCGTGGATGCTGTCAGGAGCACATTGTCTTGCGTGTTGAAGATGGCATCTGCTGCCGCAACCTGGATAGAGTGCAAGCTCTCCCAATCGTGGGAGTAGATGAAATCCTGGATAAACGGGGCGTAGCGGTCAAAAGCGTTCATGGGGCCTCCTTTCAACAACGGGTTGATTAACGTAGCGCGCAACGGCTCGATGCGTTGCAACATCGGCGTTTGCCCAGATAAAACCTACCAAAATAAACCTGTCCCTTTTTGGCAGGTTAGATGGTGAACTCGGCGAAGTTGCGGCCGCCGTCTGCGGTGCCGGTGTCGTTTGTTGCGGCTACCGGTGCCAGCGAATCGCCGCCGACGCTTTGCAGCAACTCGGCCACGTTGGCATCGGGGTTTTGACACAGGATGTCGAGCAGCTCGATAAAGTCGCGGATGACCTCGCGGGGCGTCAGGTGTGTATCGGCTCCCACGCGGCCAAACTCAATCTTGAGGAAGTCCACCAAGTCGTTCTCGGTAAGCGTGGGCGTCCAGCCAAAGTAGCCGGCATGGATCTGCATGAGCTTTTCGATGAGTACCAGCAGCTCCTCGTAGGTGAGCGGCTGCAGACGAATGATGGGCGCGAGCATGTCCTTGAGGTCCTCGCGCGCAAAACGGCCCTGAGCGAGACGGCTGCGCAGGGCCTCGTAGGAAAACACGCCGCGGCGGCGGTCCTCGATAGAGGTCGGCGTGCCGCCCATAATCATGCCCAAGTACTGCGCCTTGCCTTGCAGCGTGTCGTTGTACATGGTCAGGATCTTCTCGTAGTTGTACTGGCGTGTGATGGCGTTGGGAATCTTGTACAGGTTTACAAGTTCGTCGATGAGCACCAGCATGCCCTTGTAGCCGCTGCAGACCAAAAAGCGTGCGATGAGCTTGATGTAGTCGTACCAGTCGTCGTCGCTGATGATGGTCGAGGAGCCTAGCTCGGCGCGCGCCTCGCTCTTGGTGCGATACTCGCCGCGAATCCATTTGGTCACGCGGCTCATGGCCTCTTCATCGCCCTCGGATACTGCCGCGCGATAGCGGCGGAGCATGCGGGTGAAGTCAAAGCCGTGAACCATTTCTTCGAGCGGGGCAAGCTGGGCATTGATGGTCGACTCGTCGGCGTCGGCACGCGAGGCGACCCAGCGATCCAGGATAAGATTGAGCGCGCCGCCCTCGGGGCGCGTTTTGGTCGATATGTTGCGGATGAGCTCGCGATAGGTGGCCAGACCCTGGCCCTGGCCACCCTGCAGGCGGCGCTCGGGGGAAAGGTCGGCATCGGCGACGACGAATCCCTCACCCATGGCGTGCGTGCGGATGGTTTGGAGCAAAAAGCTCTTGCCGGCGCCGTAGCGACCGACCAAAAAGCGGAAGCTCGCGCCGCCGTCGGCGATGAGGCTCAGATCGGTGAGCAGAGCGCGAATCTCGACCTCGCGGCCTACGGTAATGTAGGGAAGGCCGATGCGCGGGACGACGCCGCCCTTGAGCGAGTTGAGAATGACGGCGGCGACGCGCTTGGGCACGCGGGGCGCTGCGGATGCGGTATCACTCATGGTCTAGGTATCCTCTCACGTCTGCTTCGTAGTCCTCGATAATCTGCGGCCCTGCCGCGCCAAATTCAATAACGGTGTCGCCCACCAGGTCAAAGAGGGTCTCGTTGATGCTGTCGACGAGCATATCTTCGCTCTGCTCCGACTTCTCCACCGCCGATGCCGCCTGCGCCGCGTTTTGTTCGAGCAGCGCGCGAAGATATTTTTCTGCGGCGGGGGCGAGTGCGGACGTGATGTCGGCGGGCATGGCCGTCGCGGGTGTTGGTGCTGGTGCGAGGAGCGGAGCCACGACGCCAAACTGCTCGGTGGGGATGGTCGGCTCGTCGGCCTCGTCCTGCCGTATAGCCGTCGCGACCGGTTCGGCAACCATGTTGGACGCGGGCTCGGCTTCCGGTTGCCCAGAGTCTACTTCCTCGGCATCCTCAAGCGCGTCGTCCTCGCGTTCCTCGTCGATCAAAAGCGCCTCGCGCGTCTGTGCAGCGGCACTTCTGATATGTCCCAGCTGGCTCAGATCGATATCGATCTTGACGGGCTGGTGCGCGGTATCCCACGAAAGCCATGCCACGATCTCATCGTCGATGATCTTGGCCAGATATTTGGGGGCCTTTTCTTCCTTAAGGGGATGGGCGGGATCTAGCGCCAGGCGCAAACGCTGATCACAGGCACGCATCATTTCACCGAGCTTGCTGCTCTTTTGCCTGCTGCCGTGAATGCGCATGCACTCCCAAAAGCCGTTTTGGCAACGGTAGATATGGATGGGGTCCAAGCGATATTCGCAGTCCTCGTGGCGCTCGGGCGCAAAGAACACGGCCGAGGCAAACATAGTGTAGGGCATGGCCGTCTCCTCCCCAAACAAGCTCGCTACGATGCCGGTCTTTCGATGCGTGTCATAGTAGCGCGCCATGCGGACATATACGGCGCATGCCACGTGGCGAAGGTCGCGATGGTGGGAACGGTCGAGCCGTGAGTTATTCAGGTTGTACGTGGAGAGCGCATTGATGGCGGCCATGAGTCGCTCCTCGCGCGCATCATCGGGCGGAAGGGGGAGCGTGGGCTCTGAGGCTTTGCGACGCTTGGGGGCCTGGGCCGACGGCGCCGACGCGGGTACAAGGTCTCGCACGGCACGGCGCAGCTCGATGAGGGCGTTGTCGAATGCAACGGTTTTAGAGTCGTGTAGCAGCTTGGGATCGAGCCCGTGGAACACGGCGTAGTCCTGCAGCCATACGCGTGCGAACCGGTCGATACCGGGCTCAAAGGCGCGATAGGCATCCCAAAAGGCCTTGATCTTGTCAAAGCCATCGAGCGGGTCGTCGACGCCAATGCCGCAGATCAATTCGTAAAGATACAGAAAAGCAAACGAGGTCGATGTCTCCTCGATGTTGCCGCGACGCACTTGGGCGCGCCAGGTAAAGTAGCCACGCAGCTGCCGGTCGCTCATGGCGTTGTAGGTGGGAAAGTACGACTTAAAGGTGCCGTTGTAGGGGCAATCGTCCTCGAAGTCGGCCATCAGCAGGCCCTGACGGTAAAAGAGTTCCGCCTCCGATAGCCAACGCCCCGCGCCGTCCTTGGGATCATCCTGCCAGCGCGATATCTCGCGCATCTTGCGGTACTGGTCGGGGAGGAAGTTCTGCATCTGACGGCCGGTCTTGAGAATCGGCTCGTCAGCATAGATTTTGTTTGAGAAGCGGGCGGACTGATGGGTCCGGGCCTCGGCCATAATGCGCTCGATGAGCATCTTGACGTCCTGGTCGGCCACCGCCCTCTCCTCTCCCTATACGGTGTCGGTGACCTCATATCATAGCACAGCATCAAACAGATGTTCGAGATGCCGCTATGTAGATAGACTTAGAACAGGAGGGCGTAGATGACGGCTATGACGACGGCGGGGAGCATGTTGGCCGTGCGGAAGGTCTGAGGTCGGATAAGGTTGACGCCGACGCAGAAGATGAGCATGGACCCCACGAGTGAGAGGCTGTCGAGGGCCGCAGTGGTCATGATGGGGGAGAGCGCACCGGCAAACAGCGTGATCGTTCCCTGGAACACGGCGACGGGCAGGGCCGAGAAGATGCAGCCGCGGCCGAGCGAGGCCGTCATGGTGCAGACGATGATGCAGTCCAGTGCACCCTTCAGGGCGAGCGTGGACCAATCGCCGAGCAGGCCGTCCTGAATCGATCCCACAATGGCCATGGCTCCGATGCACACGGTGAGCGATGCAGAGACAAAGGCGTTGGTGAACTCGTTGTCTCCCTCGCTGCCGGTTTTGCGCTTGAGCCATTCGCCGAGGTTTTCGATGGCGGCCTCCAGGTTGATGGCCTCGCCGATAAGCGAGCCGAGCGCAAATGAGACGATCAACATGGTGGTGCCGGTGGTCGACAGGACGCCGCCGTCGATGACGAGCATCTTTTGCATGGTGCCGCCCAAGCCGATAAACAGGACGCACAGCCCCGATGCTTTCATGAGCGTGTCTTGGATGCGCGGTGTGATAAAGCGACCGCCCGCTAATCCCAAAAGACCGCCCGCAATCAAAAGCACAACGTTGATGATTGTTCCCAAGCCCGGCATGAGCCCTCCCGTATTGATGCCAACGTGGCAATCGTAGCAGAACGGAATGCGAGGCACATCGCGACTCATCTAATACGTTATATAAGTGGTATTAGAAACGACGCGCAACATTTAAGCCTCAGGTAGTTGTCGGGACATAGGGATAGTAGTCAAAGCGCAGTGTCATAAGTCGCTGTGGGGATTCAATAGCCGCGGCGATGATATTGGCATCGCGGGCTCGATCAAACCCTTCGAGTTCGATCTGATACGAGACGTCTTGCATAATGTCCAGACGCCGCCAGGCTAGGAGCGTGTCGCCATCGAATTCCAGGGTCTTGCTTCCGTCTGGGGCAACGGCGTATAGACGCAGCTTGGCGGTAGTTGCAGGGTCAACAACCGTGATCTTTTTAATTTCGTTTCGAGTATTCTTAGCACCCAGCAAGGTGAGCAGTGTCGGGGCCACAACCTCGCCCGATGGCAAAAAGACGACCTCGACGGACTCGGGAAATGCGATGATGGCCGACTTGCGGACGGGCTGATTGGCGGCGGCAACTTCGATGTTCGCGGCGTCGATAGTCTCTGTGTGGTCGAGCGCGGCAAGCACGCAGCAGTTGCCCTCATCGACTTCTTGAGGACCAGCAAGCCCTAGGCTGTCCGCAAGCTCGGAATCGTTTGGATCGGCAACGGTTTCGTCCGGGGCTTCGAAAGAAGCTGGGACGCTGTTTGCCAGCGCTGGCGTGTCGTCCATACCTGCTTCTTTGTCTGCGCCCTCTTCTTTTATGGTTGCGTTGCTGGGTCCTTCGTTTGAGGGAAGCGTCTTGGCTCCAAGCGCGGAGGGGACAATCCCGACGGCCCCGGATCCGTTCCACTCCATTTCGAGAAGCGCCGGGTCGGCGAGAATGCATTGCCTGCCTAGCGCGTGGGCATCAATCTCAATGGGGCCTGCTTTCGTCCCTCGCGTAAGGCTGAGTGCCCCGGCTGACTTCTCGAAATGAATGTCTGTGTCTTCGGTGCTGACGGCGTAGAACAGCAGGGACGCTTCTCCCGCCGCGATGGCATCGGTGCCGGCCTTGGTCAGCCGCAACGATGCCGTGAATGAGAGGGTGAGCTGCGCATCGTCTGCATTCGCGGCGGCGCAGCCCAGACATATGCCGCCTCCTTTCTTGAAAAACGTGCTGTCGAAGGCGACCCTCGCTCCGTTCGCCGAGTCATCGATCGAAGCGATGTCGATGCGCAGCTCCAAATCGCATGGATCGTCATCTGCGTCAAGCACAACCGAATGCCATGTGCAGACGGCACAACCTGCCTGGGATTCGTTTTCCTTATTCGAGCGCTCGATATCCACGACTATCGAGGCGTCCGTATTCCGGCGAAGGCATCCCGAGGTCAGGATCGTGGCCTGCTTGAGCGAAAATCGCTTGCACATGATGGTGCTCGACGGGTCTGGTGCGGGGCTTAGGGCTGCCGGCAAGGAGTCCGCCATGACGGGGGTCGCCCAAGCGGCGACAGGCGTTCCGGTTGCGAGCGCGCCGCAGAGTGCGACGACGGGCAAAAGGTTCTTCGATGCCATGGGGTCTCCTTACCAAATTATGTGTGGCCTGCCTGTGTCTGGCTACTGGCTGCGTTTGATGCGCAGGCCGAGTCCGGCTGCCCCCGCGCCTGCCACAGCGACGCTTGCTGCCAAGAGCTGCTTTTCGTCGCCCGTTTGCGCCAATGGTTCCTGGCGGTCGCCGCGGTCGAGCCCCGAGAGGTCGACCGTCACTTGCGTGGCGGCCTGCGCCTGTTCTTGCTGGGCAAAGGCCGCTGCCGGCGCGAGCGCCAAGATGCCGACGATGGCGGCAGATGCGATCGCCTTATGCCGTGTGCGCACCGGGCTCGACCGTCCAGGTGATCGTTGCAACCTGATCGCCTTCGCCGGTTATATGGAAGATGTCGCGCGTGACGCGGGCGACATTTCCGCTCGTCTTGAGCTTGATTTTGTCCGAACCGCCGGCAATACCCTGATAGCCCATATCAAAGGTTGCGTTCTTGGAAAGATCGATTCCTGTTCCCTGCGTTGCGGCACTGGCGTCCTGGAGTGCGCCTTCGGGGCCGACCTTAAAGTCAATGGAATTCTGTGCAGTTCCGGTCTTTGCGTCGGCGGCAATGGTCCAGGTGTTCATGGCGTCGATCTTCATGTTGGTGACATGGATGCCGTAGGCCGAATGATTGTCGATGGTGGTTGCATCTTCTGAGGGACCCTGAAGCGTGCCGTCGGCCTTGGCGACGAAGGGAATAACCGTCGGTGCTTTGAACTCGATGTTGTCGATCTCGGTCCTGACCATTACTTTCGTGCTTCCAACACGCCCGGCTGCCATGGCTGGCGTCGGGGAGGCGCCCATTGCGAGCGCGAGCGCGAGCCCTGCGCCCACGACGAGCGCTCTGGCTCCGTTCATGTTTCTGGTGATGTCCATGGTCGTTCCTTTCTATTCGCCGCGGGCCGTCCCCGCGATGATTGGACGAGTGTTGGTGGCCGCGTGCAATGATCAGCGGGCGTTAGGGGGTTAGTTCTCGGCCTGTTCCACCCGGACCTTGACGCGCGTCGGATTGCCGTGGTTGTCATGGGTCTTGGTGTCGAGTGCCTGGATTTCGATATACGCCTCGCCTTCTTCGATGTCGCCGGCGGGACACGTCTCGACCGTCTTGCCGGTTTCGACGATGCCGGACTCATAAATGGTCTCGTCGTTTTGAATGACGCGGAATCGCTGGGGGAATTTGTTGTCCTGGACGTTTTGCACGTTGACGCGCAACTTGCCGCCTTCCTGCAACTGGGCGACCGGTGCGACCGAGATCGTCATCATGTTGTCGCGGACGATGGCGTCGAGCTCATCTTGGATCTCTTGGCGCGATTTGCCCTCGGCCGTCGTGACTGAGGCGCCCGCTTCGGGTACGGGCTGCGACTGCCAGGCGTACAAGCCTACGGCGACGAGGGCACAGACGATAGCCAGACAGATAGCGATGAGTTTCTTGCGATGCCCCGGACTCGCGAGTTGGGGCAACTTCTTCGCGCTCATGCGGCGTCCTTGGTGGTGTAGACGCGTGCGAACGTGGACGGGTCAGCTCCAAAGAGCATATGAAGCATCAGGCGGCGCGAGTAGACAAGCTCATCGAAGTCGGGAGGGAGGTCGATGTCGTGGATGCGTGCGATGTGGTGGGCGAGTGCCGAGAACGACTCGGGGTCGCAGATCACATCGGTAGTGACGTGGTAGACCGTCGTGTCGGGGAATGCCTCTTCTTCGAAAGGCAGGAGATGGGGATCGTCGTCGACTTCGATGGCGACGCCGTACTGGGGCCAGTAATATGCCATGGGAACCTCCCTGCTTCTGGGGCCAAAACTTCTATCGGTTTGGCTGTCGATGCCGACCGTATCAGCCGCTACTTGACCAAAAGCTGACCAAACGCTTGACGGATTTGCATCGCCGCAGGTAGCAGGTGGTAAAAAATACTTCAACATTTTTCGAGTGCCAATTTCGCGATCGTTGGCGGCGAAGCGATATGTGTCAAAAACATCGCCTGCCGAGATCTAGCAGCCACTCGCCGAATTGCACGGACGTAAAAATCCTCAATTATGAAGACGGTCTCGAACACGTCAACGAAACGATGCGGTAACATCTCCCTGCAAACACTGTAGTTAGCTAAAGGGGAGTTCTGCATGTCTGCAACTATCAAACCCTTCACCGATGAGTTCGAGGAATACGGTCGCGACGAGTCTCGCTCGTCGGGCGAGGCCTCGAGTATCTCGTTCCCGACATCAGAAGACGAGGTACGCGCTATCCTGCGTCAGCTCCATGTCGACGGTGTCCCGGTGACTGTCCAGGGCGCTCGAACGGGTCTCGCTGCCGGCGCCGTGCCCCATGGCGGCCACATCCTCAACACCTCCCGTATGAATCGCTACCTAGGCCTTCGCCGCGACGACGAGGGCCACTTTCTCTTGCGTGTTGAGTCCGGCGTCGTGCTGTCCGAGCTGCGCAAGCAGCTGGGCAAGAAGGTACTTCCGACCGCAGGTTGGGACCAGGCTTCGCTTAAGGCTTACGAGGAATTCCAGGAAGCCCCCGAGCAGTTCTTTCCTACCGATCCCACCGAGGCATCTGCCTGCCTGGGCGGTATGGCGGCATGCAACGCTTCCGGCGCCCGTAGCTACGCTTACGGCCCCATGCGTCCGCACGTTACGGGCCTTCACGTCGCGCTGACCGACGGTGACCTGCTCGAGCTTCACCGTGGCGAGGTTTTTGCGCGGGGTCGTCGCCTCTCGCTCGTGACAGCGGAAGGCCGTGCGCTTGAGCTCGATCTTCCCGCTTATGCCATGCCTAAGACCAAAAACGCATCGGGCTATTATGTTGCGGACGATATGGATGCCATCGACCTCTTTATCGGTGCGTGCGGCACGCTCGGTGTCATCACCGAGCTCGAGATTGCCCTGCAGGCGGCACCTGCGGTCGTTTGGGGCGTGAGCTGCTTCTTTGGCAGCGAAGACAAGGCCGTGTCCTTTACCGATTCCGTACGTCCCGTTCTATCCCATGCAGCCGCCATCGAATATTTCGATGCAGGCGCCCTGGATATCCTGCGCCGTCAGCGTGAGCAGTCGACGGCGTTTTCTTCGCTGCCGGCGCTCGACAAAGAGGCCAAAGTCTGCGTCTACGTGGAACTCGACTGCGACGACGAGGCCCAGGCGACTGAGGAGCTGTATCACTTGGGCTGGGTGTTGGAGCTTGCAGGCGGCCGCGACGATGCGACATGGGTCGCGCGCACCGAGGTCGATCGCGAATGTCAGCGATTCTTCCGTCATGCGGTGCCCGAGAGCGTCAATATGCTCATCGACGAGCGCCGCCGCACTGACCCCACCATTACCAAGCTGGGCTCGGACATGTCAGTGCCCAACGCGCGCCTGGCCGACGTTGTCGCGCTCTATCGCAAAACGCTTGCCCAAAGCGGTCTCGAGTCCGCCGCGTGGGGCCATATCGGCAACAACCACCTGCACGTGAACATTCTTCCGCGCGATGCGCAGGACTACCGCCGCGGCGGCGAGTTGTTTGCCCAGTGGGCTTCCGAGGTCACGGCCATGGGTGGCGCCGTCTCCGCCGAGCACGGCGTTGGTAAGATCAAGGCGGGCTTCTTGGAGACGATGTACGGCCACGAGGCCATGGTCGAGTCGGCGCAGCTCAAGCTCCAACTCGATCCTGTCGGACAGCTGGGCCGCGGAAACCTGTTTTCGGAGAAGCTCTTGGATGAACTCGTCCAGAAAGGGGGCGCGTAACCATGAGCGATTTCCATATGGTGGTGTGCGTCAAGGCGGTGCCGGGTAGCACCGAGGTCAAGATGGACCCCAAGACCAATACCATCGTGCGCGATGGCAAGCAGGCAGTCATCAATCCCTTTGACGCGAGCGCTCTGGAGTGCGCGCTGGCACTTAAAGACGACTTTATCGGCTTTGGCATGGATGTACGCGTGACGGTGGTATCGATGGGTATTCCCGCGACCGAATCGCTGCTGCGCGACTGCATCGCACGTGGCGCCGACGACGCGCTGCTGCTAACCGATCGTGCCTTTGCAGGCGCCGATACCCTGGCGACCACGTATGCCCTCAAATGCGGTATCGAGGCGCTCGATGAAGACTTTGACCTGCTCATTTGCGGCAAGATGGCGGTAGACGGCGATACAGCGCAAATCGGGCCTGAGCTTGCCGGCGCCTTCGAGATTCCCTGCGTGACCGACGTGAGCTGCGTGCAGAGCGCGGGCTTTACGACGTGTGGCTCACTGGCGCTCGTCCACGGATGCGACGCCGGTGAAGAGACGGTCTATCTTGAGATGCCGTGCGCGATGACGACCGCTAAGGAGATCGGCCAGCTGCGCATGCCGAGCATCGCCGGTATTCGTGCGGCCGAGGAGGCGGACGTGCGCGTGGTCAGTGCTGCCGACGTGAACGCCGATCCCTCGCGTTGTGGCCTTGCCGGATCGCCGACGCAGGTCGTGCGCTCGTTTGTGCCCGACCGCGACCAAACGTGTGAGGTTGTTGAGGGAACGGCGTCCGAGCAGGCGGCAAAACTTGCCAAGATTATCGAGGGGATGGCATAGATGAGCGGACTGATTATCGATAGCGAAGCCTGCATCGGTTGCGGTCGCTGCGTTCGCGCCTGCGCCTCGGGCGGCATTGCGGTGGAAGGCGAGCGCCCCAACCGCTGTGCCCGTGTGACCGACAGCTGCATCCTGTGCGGTGGGTGCGTCGATGCCTGTCCTGTCAACGCTATCTCAATCGAGCGTGACGAGGCCGCCGGCGCAGCTGATCTCGATGCATACCAAGACATTTGGGTATACGTGCAGACCGATGAGCACGATACGGTGGCTCCCGTTGCCTACGAGCTCATGGGCAAGGGCCGCGAGCTTGCCGATGCCCGCGGCTGCCGTCTGGTGGCGCTGGTCGGCATGAGCCCCGAGAGCTCGTTCGAGGAGCTTGAGCATTTGGTTTGCGCCGGTGCTGATGAAGTTATGGTCTGTCGCGACGAGCGCCTGCGCCAAAACGATGCGGAGGTCTACGCCCGCCTGATCTGCGATTTGGTCGCCGAGCGCAAGCCCGAGGCTATTCTGTACGGTGCGACCGCCTTTGGCCGCGAGCTGGCACCCGGCGTTGCCGTGCGCTTGCAGACGGGCCTTACGGCCGACTGCACCGTGCTTTCGATGGATACGGAGACGGGGCTGCTGCAGCAGACGCGCCCGGCGTTTGGCGGCAACCTGATGGCCACCATCGTTTGTCCCAACCACCGCCCTCAGATGGCAACGGTGCGCCCCGGCATCTTTAAGGCGCCCGACTTCGACTACGGTCGTTCCGGCGCGATCGCCCAGGTGGCGCTTGCAGAAGATGTTAAAGCCCGCGTCGAGATCTCGATTCCCGCTGAGGAGTGGGGGCAGCAGGCCTCGATTGCCGATGCCGAGCGCCTCGTCGTGGTGGGCCGCGGCATTGGCTCCAAGAAAAACCTGCCGCTGATGCGAAGGCTCGCCGAGGCTCTGGGCGCCGAGCTTGGCTGCACGCGCCCTGTCGTGGAGGCCGGCTGGTTGGAGTACCGCCATCAGATTGGCCAGACGGGCGTATCCGTTTCGCCCAAGCTTCTCGTGAGTATCGGTGTCTCGGGCGCCATCCAACATCTTGCCGGCATCGGTGGGGCAGAGCGCATTATCGCCATCAACGAGGACCCGGATGCCCCTATCTTTGGCGCCGCCCAGTACAAGGTTGTCGGCGACGCTGTCGAGGTCGTCGAGGAGCTGCTGGCCCAGCTTGAGCGCTAAGCGTGCGTCAGCCAGGTGCGCATTTCGTCCTTGAGGCGCTCCCAGGTCGCCTGTGTGGCGGGATCGGTAAAGGGCCGCGTAATGCCAAAGGGCGCGTCGAGCAGGCGGTAGATATCGCCCTGCTTGCGCGCCAGAGCACGGCTTGCCGGATAGACGAGCTCAAACATAAAGCAGATGAGCCCTACCAGGAAGTCTGCGGGCTCGTTGCGCTCATCGCGTGCAACGCAGCGATGTTCGTCAAAGGCGGCAAGTGTGGCCTTTGAGAAGTGGCTGGCAAGAAACGTATCCTCATCAACTTTGAGGATGGTATCGACGGTGCTGTCGGCGATGGTGCGCATAATGTCGACCTTATCGCTGTCGCGCACGATGTCGCAGAAACGTCGCGTGCGCTTGTCGAGCTCCTTGGGTAGGCGAAAGTCGCTGTGATAGGCGATGCTCGCGCGGATGAGCTCGTCTTCCACCGGACCGTCAATAAAGTCGCGGATGCTTGTTGCGGCGGGTGCATCGGCGGGATTCTCACCAAAGAGGACCTCGACGCCCAGCGCCGCATGGCTCATGCTCTCGGCATCTTTAAAGGTGTCCCAGCGTCGCAGCTGCTCAAAGCGGCCCATATCGTGCAGCAGGCCGCAAAGCCAGGCTAAGTCAATATCCTGCGACGACCAGCCTTGCTCGCGCGCTACGGCATCGCATGCTTCGGCCACGTGGTACGTATGCTCGATTTTGAGTGCGATGCGCGGATTGGTAGCGTCGTAAGCATCGGTATAGCGTTTGAAGGCCGCGGTCGCCCGGCCTCGATCGATAGCTGTCATAATGACTTCCTAAAAGTTGCGTCTTTCGATCCGGTGGCAATTGTAGGCGAACTCGGTTGCCGGCGGACGACGATTACAATGTGCGGTTGCGCGCGATGCGGATAGCTTGACAGAGCGAGGAACGATATGGTGCTCAGAATTGTTAAAACCGTTTGGCCGGTGATGCTCACCTATGTTGCGGTGGGCGCGCCGTGCGGAATGATTATGGGTCAAACGGGGATGGAGCCCTGGATGGTCTTTGCCCTGAGCAGTACGTTTGTGACGGGCAGCGGCCAGTTCATGATCTGCAACCTATGGCTGGCGGGCGTGCCGGCACCTTCGATTATCGCAAGCGTCGCCGCTATCTCCTCTCGCTTTGCGCTCTACTCGGCATCGCTTGCGCCGCACCTTGCCGGGGCATCGAAGCGCCAGACGTTGGCGGTTACGGCTACGCTTACCGAAGAGGCCTACGGCATCTCGCTGGCCAAATTGGTCGAGGGCGATGGTTGGGGCCCCAAGGAGGCCTTTGCACTCAACGCGATTCTGATCGCAACATGGGGCGTCTCGTGCACGGCGGGCGCTGTTGCCGGCGCTGCCATCGATGTTCCTACCGTTATCGCAGGCTTTGTCTGCACGTCTCTCTTCATCTGCCTGCTCTTTTCGCAGCGCCTGTCGCGCGGCAATGTCGTCGCGGCGGTTTCGGGCGCGGTGTCCGTCGCCATGTTCAAGTTCTTGGGCCTTGCGAATATCGCCGTGCCGGCAAGCGTCGTGGTCGGCGTTGCCATCGCGCTTGTGTGCGATGCCTTGTTCGGTGGAAGGGGCGTCCGCGATGCCCGTTAACGAGTTTTTGGTCCTGTGGCTGTCGTCATGGGCAGCCATCGCGTTTTTCCGTATCGCTCCGGCATTCGCTCTACGCGGGCGGACCTTGTCGCCCCGCGTCACCGAGGCCCTGGGCTACATTCCGCCCGCCGCCTTTGCGGCACTGGTCGCTAATGACCTGGTGAGCCCCAGTGCCTTCGATGCCGGGCTCTGGCCGGGGCTGGCCCCCTGGGTTGCTGCCGCCGGCGTCGTGGCGGTGGCAATCAAAACAAAGTCGATGCTGTGGTGCTGCGTCTCGGGCATCGCGCTCTATATCGTCTTGAGCCTCATATAGGGGTGGCGCCGCGGGCACCGAATCTCGTCCCGCCCCAACTTGTCGAAGGTCAACTTGTTGAATTTCTCACCGAGGTGGTCTGCTTCTTCTGGTACCATGGTCAAACTTTACTGTAGCAAAGCATGACGTGGGCTTTTGTCCCGTCAGTGGAAATGGGGGGTTTCATGGCACAGGAAGCAACCGCCAACGAGCAAAAGAAATTCAAGGTCCCGCGTATCCCGGGCGACATCATGATCTATCCCATGATCGTCGGCCTTTTGCTCAACACCTTCTGCCCGCAGGTCTTTGAGATCGGCGGCTTCTTTACGGCTGCCTGCCGCGGTGGTTCCAATACCATCGTTGCGGCGATCCTGCTCTTCGTGGGTGCCGGTATCAGCTTTAAGTCCACGCCGGGCGCCATCAAGACCGGCATCGTCGTGCTGATCCCCAAGCTTGTTGTCGCGGCGGCTCTCGGTTTGGGCGTGGCCTATTTCTTTAACGACAACTTCCTTGGCCTCAGCTCCGTGTCCATCATCGGCGGCATCACGTTCTGCAACATGGCGCTCTATACGGGCATCATGGGCGAGTTCGGCGACGAGTCCGAGCAAGGCGCCGTCGGCATCCTGTTCTTTACGGCCGGTCCCGCCGTCACGATGATCATCCTCGGCGTCTCGGGTCTCGCTAACATCCCGCTGGGCACCATCGTTGGCTCTATCCTGCCGCTTGTTATCGGCATGGTTTTGGGCAACCTGTTCCCGTTCATCAAGAACCTGCTGGTCCCCGGCACCAATCCCGCGATCGCCGTCATCGGTTTTCAGCTCGGTGCGTCCATGAGCCTGTCGAGCTTCATCACCGGCGGTATTTCGGGCATCCTGCTGGGTCTCATCACGCTCTTTATCGTCGGTCCCATCACCTTTGCCTTTGAGCGCCTGTGCGGCGGCAACGGCAAGGCTGCTGTTGCCTGTTCCACCATCGCCGGTACGGCCATGACCACGCCGGTCGCCCTCGCCGAGGTTGCGCCGCGCTATGCCGAGCTTGCGCCCACTGCGTACGCCCAGATCGCTACCGCCGTCATCATCACGGCGATCATGGCCCCGATCCTGACCGGCTGGGTCGACAAGAAATTCTGCCAGGGCAAGGAAGACCTGTCGGTTGCTGGTGTCGAGGCTATCGAGGAAGCTGTCGCGACCGATATCGACGGCGAGTAATCACCTGTTCGAATCAATGAAATCGGCGTGTGCAATTCACGCCGTCCGAGCGCCCGTACGGCATCTGTTATTCGGTGTCATTCGGGCGCTCTGCTATTATTCCCCTTACCCCTGCGGGCTAAGGGGTGTTTCTTGCCCGAGCGAATCTCGGGCGATTCTGGCCACTTGGATATAGAGGGGATGGAACCTAGTGGTTAAGGCACTCAAGATCGAGATTTTTGTGCTGTGCATGATTATTCTTATCGGGCTTGCCGCACGAAGCCGCCGCTCCTTGTTCTCGAGTACCCAGCAGCTGTTGTTTAGCATGCTCGGCTACACCTCTGCCGCCTACATTTTCTTCGATATGATTTGGACGCTCTCGGACGGCGTGAGCACTCCTGTGGGCATTTCAGCCAACTGGATTTCCAATGCGGTCTCGTTTTCGCTGTTCGCCATCGCGTGCCTCATTTGGTTTTTCTATTCCGAGACGATGCAGGGCTCGCAGCTCTTGACCACGCCCTATAGGGTGGCGCTTTTGACGTTGCCGACCGTATTGGTGGTCGCGCTGGCGTTTACCAGCTACTGGACACATGCTCTGTTCTATATCGATGCGCAGGGCATATACCGTCGCGGTGCGCTTTATATGATTCAACCTATCGTTAGCTACTGCTACGTCATATATACGTCCTTGCATGCCTTTGTTCAGGCTCGAAAAGTCGAAAGCCTGCAACAGAAGGCCATTTATCGCACTCTTGCCTTCTTTGCGGTTCCCGCTCTGGTGGGCGGTACCTTTCAGGTGGCGTTTTCGATACCGGGCCTTTGTGTCGGTATACTGCTGAGCATTCTGCTGCTCTACATCGTCTATCAAGAGCAGCTGATCTCGACTGACCCGTTGACCGGGCTCAATAACCGCAATCGTTTTGAGACCTATATGCTGTCGCTGTTCTCGGGTGCGGACCAGGCCAAGGATGTGTATCTGCTGATGATGGATGCCGACGGCTTTAAGCAGATCAACGACCACTATGGACATGTCGAGGGCGACCATGCTCTTCAGGTTGTTGCGACGGCGCTCAAGGACGTCTGCTCGGTGTCTGGTGGCTTTATCGCGCGCTACGGCGGCGATGAGTTCGTGGTGCTTCAAAAGGCGGCGACGGAGCAGGAGATTATCAGCCTGTGTGCGGCGATCAACGACGAGCTTGCGCGCGCCGAGGTGCCGTATTCGTTGCGGATGTCCATCGGATACGCGCGGGTCGGCGATGGGGTCGATACCTGGCAAGACTTACTTCGCGCCGCCGATGCAGAGCTCTACTGCGTTAAGGCCGAGAAGAAGAAAGCCGGCGTTCAGATTCGCTAGTAAAAAGGGGCACACGACAGTGTTGGTCGTGCGCCCCTTTTGCGTTTGCGGGGGCCACCGGCATAATGCCCAGGCGCGTTGCGGCAGGACGGGCGTCTGCCGCCGCGACTCGGTACGAAATCAACGAGAAACAGTGTACTCCATTAAACTAAAGTATGCGAACACCCTCTCTAAAAAGGCGCAGCTCGCTAGGCCTTTTTAGGTTTGTTGACGATGATGATGCCGCCGCAGACCAGCAGCAGGGCAACGATAACGGTAACGGGGCTCGTGCCGGCGCCCTCGCCGAGCAGCAGCGCGCTCAACAGCACGCCAAAGACCGGGTTCATAAACCCAAAGACCGAGACTCGGCTGACGGGGTTGACGGCAAGTAGGCGCGACCACAGCGAGTAGGCGACCGCGGAGATAAGCGCCATATAGACGATGAGCGCGATGGCGGGGGCGATTGCCGTGGGGGAGAGCACGCCGCCCATCAAAAAGCCGATAGCGGTGAGGACGAGGCCGCCGACCAAGAACTGCCAGCCGGCAAGCAAGACGCCGTCGTGCTCGCGCGAGAAGATGCCGATCAGGCAGGTGGACATGGCTCCTGCAAAGGTGGACGCCAGGATAAAACCCTCGCCGTTAAGGGCAAAGCCAAATGTGCCGTCCGAGCCGGACAGATTGACGAGTGCGACGCCGGAAAAGCCCAGAATGCAGCCGATGATCTTGGGCGCGTCGAGCTTTTCGGTGCGAAATGCCAGCGCCGCCAAAAGGATGGCCAAAAAGTTGGCACTGGCCTCGATGATGGAGCTCGACATGGCGCTGGCGTGCGACAGACCAAGGTAGAAAAAGAAGTACTGGCCGATGGTCTGGAACAGTGACAGCGTGACGATGGGCCTAAGGTCGCGCGCCTGCGGGACGAGTAGGCGACGCTGTGCCACGCTCATGCCGACAATGACCAAGGCGCCGGCAAGGGTAAAGCGCAGGCCCGCGAAGAGCAGCTGCGAGGCGCTATCGTGTGCCGGGATGCCAAAGAGCGCGTAGCCGATCTTAATGCAGGGAAAAGCCGATCCCCAGAGCGCGCAGCAAACGAGGCAGCCCAAGATGAGTCCGGGCAGGGTGGCGAGATACGGCTTGCGGCTTTCCATGGTGTCCTTTCTACATACGCGAAGCAAAAAAGAACCCGCCACCGGGAGTGCCGGTGGCGGGTGTTGTTACCCGATGGGATTGTACCCGATGGGAAAGGTTTAGGCGAAGTAGGCTACGCCGCTCTCAAAGATCGGCATGAACTTATCGCCGGGGACATGCTCAGGCACGTTGCGGTACAGGTTGTCGCCGCGACGCTCGGCGTGGCCCATCTTGCCCAGGACACGGCCGTCGGGGCTCGTGATGCCCTCGATGGCGAGTGCGGAGCCGTTGGGGTTGACGGAAAGATCCATGCTCGGCTTGCCGTAGTCGCCCACGTACTGCGTGGCGACCTGGCCGTTGGCGATGAGCTGGGCGAGCACCTCGTCGTTGGCGACAAAGCGGCCCTCGCCGTGGCTGATGGCGACGGTGTAGGGGTCGTCGAGGCTGCACTGCGACAGCCACGGGGACAGATTGGACGAGATGCGGGTGCGCACCAGGCGGCTCTGGTGGCGGCCGATGGTGTTGAACGTCAGCGTGGGCGCATCGGGCGTGGCGTCGACGATGTCACCGTAGGGCACCAGACCGAGCTTGACCAGGGCCTGGAAGCCGTTGCAGATGCCCAGCATCAGGCCGTCGCGGGCCTTGAGCAGGTCGCGGACGGCCTCGGTGACCTCGGGAGCGCGGAAGAACGCCGTGATGAACTTGGCAGAGCCGTCGGGCTCGTCGCCGCCCGAGAAGCCGCCGGGGATCATGACGATCTGGCTCTCGCGGATGCGGCGTGCAAGCTCATGGGTGCTTTCGGCGACGGCCTCGGGCGTGAGGTTGTTGATCACGAAGGTGTCGGCCTCGGCACCGGCGGCGCGGAAGGCGCGGGCGCTGTCGTACTCGCAGTTGTTGCCGGGGAACACGGGGATGACCACGCGCGGGCGGGCGATCTTGGCGCCACCGTACACATGGATATCCTTGGCGCGGAAGTCGATGGTCTCGACCTCGGGGGTCTCGCCGGCGCTGCGGTAGGCGAAGACGCCCTCGATGCCGCTCTCCCAGGCCTCCTGGAGCTCGGCGAGCTCGATGACCTCGGAGCCGGTGTCGATGACATAGCCCTCGACGGTGGTACCCAGGGGTTCGACGACAACGCCGTCGGCGACCTCGGGCAGCTCGGCGTCCTCGGCGAGCTCGACGATAAAGCTGCCGTAGAGCGGGGTGAAGAGGCTCTCCACGTCCACGTCCTCGGCAAGCTCGATACCGATCTGGTTGCCGACGCACATCTTAAAGAGGCTCTCGGCGCCGCAGCCGTAGCCGGGCGTGGAGATGGCCAGGGCGTCACCGGTAGCGGTGAGCGCCTCGACGGCGTCGAACGCTGCGAGCAGCTGCTGGGCGTCGGGGCGGTAGTCCTCGCCGTAGGTGGCGGGGGCGATGCGGACGATGCGGTGCGTCAGGCCCTTGAACTCGGGGGAGACGGCGCGGGCGGCCTTGCCCACGGCAACGGCGAAGCTGATCAGGGTCGGCGGAACGTTGAGCTCGCCGGCCTCGTCCTCAAACGAGCCGCTCATGGAATCCTTGCCGCCGATGGCACCGGCGCCCAGGTCGACCTGGGCCATGAGGGCGCCGAGTACTGCTGCCATGGGCTTGCCCCAGCGCTCGGCCTCGGTGCGCAGGCGCTCGAAGTACTCCTGGAAGGAGAGGTAGGCGCGCTTGTGCTCAAAGCCGGCGGCCACGAGCTTGGCGATGGACTCGACCACGGACAGGTAGGCGCCCGCAAACTGGTCGGCCTCCATCAGATAGGGGTTGAAGCCCCATGCCATGGCGCTCGCCGTGGTGGTCTCGCCGTCAACGGGGAACTTGGCGACCATGGCCGAGCTCGGGGTGAGCTGCGTCTTGCCGCCAAAGGGCATGAGCACGGTCGCGGCGCCGATGGTGGAGTCGAAGCGCTCGGAAAGGCCCTTGTTGGAGGCGACATTGAGATCGGTGACGAGCGAGGTCATGCGCTCGGCAAGCGTGGTGCCGGCCCAGCTGGGCTGCCACACGCTACGGGCGCAGACGTGGGCGACCTGGTGCTTAGGCGCTCCGTTGGAGTTGAGGAACTCGCGGGACAGGTCGACGATGGCGACACCGTTCCAGGCCATGCGCATGCGCGGCTCGGCGGTAACCTCGGCGATAACGGTCGCCTCGAGGTTCTCCTCGGCGGCGTAGCCCATGAACTCCTCGACGTCACCGTCGGCGACGGCACAGGCCATACGCTCCTGGGACTCGGAGATGGCGAGTTCGGTGCCGTCCAGGCCGTCGTACTTCTTGGTCACGGTGTCCAGGTCGACATACAGGCCGTCGGCAAGCTCGCCCACGGCGACCGAGACGCCGCCGGCGCCAAAGTCGTTGCAGCGCTTGATCAGACGGCAGGCGTCGCCGCGGCGGAACAGACGCTGCAGCTTGCGCTCGACCGGGGCGTTGCCCTTCTGGACCTCGGCACCCGAGGTCTCGATGGACTCGGTGTTCTGGGTCTTGGAGGAACCGGTGGCGCCACCGATGCCGTCACGGCCGGTACGGCCGCCCAGCAGGATGATCTTATCGGTGGGGGCGGGGCACTCGCGACGCACGTGGTTGGCCGGGGTAGCGCCCACGACGGCACCAACCTCCATGCGCTTGGCCACGTAGCCGGGGTGATAGAGCTCGTTGACCTGGCCGGTGGCAAGGCCGATCTGGTTGCCGTAGCTGGAGTAGCCGGCGGCAGCGGTGGTCACGAGCTTGCGCTGCGGCAGCTTGCCCTCGAGCGTGTCGGACACGGGAACGGTGGGGTCGCCGGCGCCGGTGACGCGCATAGCCTGGTACACGTAGCTGCGGCCCGAGAGCGGGTCGCGGATGGCGCCGCCCACGCAGGTGGCGGCACCGCCGAAGGGCTCGATCTCGGTCGGGTGGTTGTGAGTCTCGTTCTTAAACAGGAACAGCCAGTCCTGCTCCTCGCCGTCGACATCGACCTTCACCTTGACGGTGCAGGCGTTGATCTCCTCGGACTCGTCGACATCGGTCATGACGCCGGTCTTCTTAAGGTACTTGGCGCCGATGGTGCCCATGTCCATAAGGCAGACGGGCTTGGCGTCGCGACCGAGCTCGTGGCGCATCTCCATGTAGCGGTCGAAAGCCTGCTGCACCACGGCGTCGTCGATCGTCACGTCGTCCAGGACGGTGCCGAAGGTGGTGTGGCGGCAGTGGTCGGACCAGTAGGTGTCGATCACGCGGATCTCGGTGATGGTGGGGTCGCGATCCTCATCGCGGAAGTACTGCTGGCAGAAGGCGATGTCCGCCTCGTCCATGGCAAGGCCGCGCTCGGCGATAAAGGCGGCAAGGCCGGCCTCATCGAGCTCGCGGAAGCCGTCGAGCACCTCGACGGGCTGGGGCTCGGGGGTCTCCATGTGCAGCGTCTCGGGCAGGTCGAGCGAGGCGATGCGGGCCTCGACGGGGTTCACCACGTAGTGCTTGATGGCCTCGATGGCAGCCTCGTCCAGGTCGCCCGAGATCATATAGACCTTGGCGGAGCGCACGGCGGGGCGCTCGCCCTGGCTGATGAGCTGCACGCACTCGCTGGCGGAGTCGGCGCGCTGGTCAAATTGGCCGGGCAGGAATTCGACGGCAAAGACGGCGCCATCGCTTGCGGGGAGCTCGTCATAGGTCACATCGACCTGGGGCTCGCTAAAGACGGTCGGGACGCAGGAGCGGAAGAGCTCCTCGTCGATGCCCTCGACGTCGTAGCGGTTGATGATCCTCAGAGCCTCGATGCCCTGAATGCCGAGAATCTCGGTCAGCTCGCCCTTGAGCTGCTGAGCCTCGACGTCGAACCCGGGTTTCTTCTCCACGTAGATACGAGAGACCATTGGTTCCTGCCTTCCTGATCGGTTGGGCGTACGGTACGGTATGCGGCAGCGGTCGGTTTGCGGGGCAAGCCTCGCGGTCGCCTTGAGCCACATGTTTGTAAACCTCACTATGATACGACAGCTCGCGGCGCGTTGAGGACGGCGAGGGTGCTACAGTGAAGCCCAAACAAGAGAAAGGCATCACATGGCATTCGTTTCGCTCGCCATCATCGCGCTCGTGGCCTTCGCAAGCCCCTTTATCGCCTCGGCGATTTCCGGAAAGCCCGTTCCCGAGACGGTCTTTTTGCTCGTGTTCGGCGCGGTGCTGGGCCCGCATATGCTCGGCGTCATCCATGTGGACGCCGAGGTCTCGCTCGTGTCCGAGCTCGGCTTGGCCTTTTTGTTCCTGCTCGCCGGCTTTGAGATCGACCCTAAGAACATTACGGGCGTCGAGGGGCGCTATGGCTTGGCGACGTGGGTTGTCACGTTTGGCATTGCCTGGCTTGCCGTGCGCTTTACGCCGTGGTTCTCGGTCAGTCACTTCGACGGTATCGCCGTGACGCTCGCCCTCACTTCTACGGCGCTCGGCACGCTCGTGCCCATCATGCGTGAGCGCTCGCTCACCGGCACACGCGTTGGGGATTCGATTCTCGCGTACGGCACCTGGGGCGAGCTCGGACCCGTGCTTGCCATGTCGGTGCTGCTCTCTGCGCGCACTGGTATTCAGACGCTCGTGATCTTGGGTCTGTTTGCGGTGGTCTGCGTTTTGCTGGCCGTGGTTCCGAGCCGCTCCAAGCGCATCGGCAGCCGTTTCTTTGCGTTTGTCGAGGAGCGCGCCGACACCACGTCGCAGACCTTCGTGCGCCTGACGGTGCTCATCCTGGTCACGCTCGTGGCTTTCTCGGCCATCTTCGATCTCGATATCGTGCTGGGTTCCTTTGCCGCTGGCTTTGTCCTGCGCTATATCATCCCCGAGGGCAATCACACGCTCGAGACCAAGCTCGATGGCCTGGCCTATGGCTTTTTGATTCCCGTGTTCTTTACCGTATCGGGCGCAAAGATCGACCTGACGGCCGTGGCGTCGCGTCCGGGCCTGCTCGTGGGATTTATCGTGGCGCTGCTCATCATCCGCGCCGTTCCCATTCTTGTCTCTATGAGCATCTGTCCCGAGACACGCGATGTCTCGGCGTATGGCCGCATTACCGTGGCCCTGTACTGCACCACGGCGCTGCCGATCATCGTTGCCGTGACGAGCGTTGCCGTCAACGCCGGCGCGCTGTCGCAAGACATTGCCTCGGTCATGGTTGCCGCCGGTGCCATCACGGTGTTCTTGATGCCGCTGCTCGCGCAGCTCTTCTATCGCGTGGTCGATGCCGCGCCGGTTGCCGCCGTGGCAGAAGTTGCCGAGCATCCTTCCGACGCGCTCGATATTCTGCGTGCCCATCACGACCTGGCGAGCCTGCTCGCGCGCGAGCACGAGTTGTTGACCTCGCATGGTCACGGCCGCGCGCTCGACGGTGTTCCTACGATCGATACCATTGCCGATCGCCTTTCGGCCGAGGCGGCAAGCGAGCGCATCGATGCTCGTATTGTTGACGCCGCCCATTTGCTGGCCGAGAAGACCTATGGCGACGAGATCGACCCGTCCAAGCTCACCCCGCGCGAGCGCCGCCGCCTTGAGCGCGCCAAGCTCGCCGTGCACGAATACCGCCGTCGCATGCTTGAACTCTACGCAAGAGAAGAAGCCGAGGACGACGACGGCAAGTAGCAAGGAATACCGGGATACGGTTTCCGTCCAAATTAAGGAAGGCGCGCTGCCTGCGGTTGATGCAGGCAGCGCGCCTTTTGCGTCGAGCTCTGTTGAAGGACGAGGCAAAAGCCCACTGCTCCTTAGGAGCGGGCGGCTCCGTCGACGGGGAGTACGGCGCCCGTGACATAGGAGGACATGTCGCTCGCCAGGTAGACGAAGGCGTTGGCGACGTCCTCGGGCTCGCCCATGCGGCCGAGCGGAATGGTGGCGACGAGCGGCTTGATGACCTCGTCGGGCAGGGCGGCAACCATGTCGGTCCTGGTCACGCCGGGCGCGACGGCGTTGACGCGAATGCCCTTGGGGGCGAGCTCGCGCGAGAGCGACTGGACCATGCCGTTGACGGCAAACTTGGACGTGGGGTAGCCGACGCCGGAGGGCTGACCATACTTGGCGACCATCGAGGTCGTAGTGGTGATGGTACCGCCGTGACCGGCCTCGGTCATGATCTTGGCAGCGGCGTGGTGGCCGTTAAAGACGGCGGTCACGTTGAGGTTCATAACCTTGGCGAACTCCTCAGCGGTGTAGTTGAGCAGCGGGGTGCTCTGGGAGATGCCGGCGTTATTGACGACCGTGTCCAGGCCGCCCATGTCGGCGGCTGCCTGGGTAAAGGCCTCGGTCACGGCCTCGAGCGAGGTGAGGTCGCAGGAGCGGCCCCAGATCTTGGCCTCGGGATAGGCTGCGGCCAGCTTCTCAACAGCGGCGTCGGCGGTCTCCTGGCGAGAGCCAAAGACGGTGACGGCAGCGCCTTCCTCAATAAAACGGCAGGCGATGGCATAGCCGATACCGCGCGTGCCTCCAGTGATGATTGCTTTCTTACCCTCGAGCAACATGGTGCCTCCATTCTTCGGGGGTGTGGACATACGCAGCACAGCATAGTGGCGGCCCAAAACGAGCACGTCCGCTTATCGGTGAACGGTACCCCCGGTTGTCAATGAGCGGTCAAGTTGTTCAAACGCAGGCTGCGCCAATGTGCCCCGAGTGCGCAAACAAAAAGCTCCCGTCCAAGACCGGACGGGAGCCCATCAACATATATGTCGTATAGCGAAGACCGAACTAGTTAGCCATAACGCCTTCGGTCCAGGCCTCGACGTCCTCGATGCGCAGGACGTTGGCGACCTCGGCCACGCAGTCGACGCCTGCAAGCTCGGCGGCGGCAGCCTGGACGTCCTTCTCGAGCGCGCGGTGCGTCAGGAAGATGACCGAGCAGGTGTCGGTGACGCCCGACTTGCCATCCTCGACCTGATTGATGAGCGAGATCGAGATGTTGTGCTTGGCGAAGATGTCGACCGTCTCGGACAGGGCGCCCACGCGGTCGGCAACCTTCAGGCGCACATAGTACTTGGTCTGGAGCTCGTCCATGGGCTTAAAGGCGAGGTTGTGACCGTAGGGCTCAATCTCGGGCAGCGGAGCCACGCCGCGGCTGATCTGCTCGGACAGCGACAGGATATCGCCCACGACGGCGCTCGCGGTGGGGAAGGAGCCTGCGCCGGCACCGTAGAACATGGTCTCGCCCACGGCGTCGCCTACCACGTAGACGGCGTTCATGGCGCCGTTGACCTTGGCGAGCATGTGGTCGGCGGGGATCAGCGTGGGGTGCACGCGGACGTCGACGCCGGCATCGGTGTTGCGGGCGATGCCCAGCAGCTTAATGGTGTAGCCGAGCTCGCGGGCTTGGGCGATGTCCTCGGCGCCGATGGTACGGATACCCTGCTGGTAGACGTCGTCGGTGGTCACGCGGGTGCCAAAGCCGATGGAGGCGAGGATGGCCGTCTTGCTGGCGGCATCGAAGCCGTCGACGTCGGCGGACGGATCGGCCTCGGCGTAGCCCTTGGCCTGGGCGTCGGCCAGCACGTCAGCGTAATCGGCGCCCTCGGCGTCCATGCGCGACAGGATGTAGTTGGTGGTGCCGTTGAGGATGCCGGCGATGGTCAGGATCTTGTTGCCCACCAGGTCGTGCTCGAGCGTGCTGACGATGGGGATACCGCCGCCGCAGCTGGCCTCGCATTTGATCTGCACGCCGCACTCACGCGCCTTCTCGGCAAGCGTCTCGACATGGCGGCCGAGCAGGGCCTTGTTGGCGGAGACGACGTGCTTGCCGTTCTCAAAGGCCGTGGTGAAGATCTCGGTCGCGGGGTGCTCGCCGCCGATCAGCTCGACGACGATGTCGACGGCGGGGTCGGTGACGACATCGTGCCAGTCGCTCGTAAAGGCCTCGCGCTCAATACCGGCGGCTTCGGCCTGCTCCCAGGCAAGCGCGCAGGCGCGGGTCAGCTTAAGGTCGATGCCGTAGGCGGCCAGGTACTCATCGTGGTGGCTCTTGATCAAGCGGGCAACGCCGCCACCGACGGTTCCCAGGCCGATCAGGCCGACGTTCACGGTGCGCAGGGGTTCGCTCATAGATAGCTCCTTCGTGCATCTGTATGGATGATTGACCAGTTAAGGTTGAATGCATTCTAGCGTGAACCGAGAGCGCGTGCTTGCCAGGCAACAGGAGCCGCACAAAACGCTACCCCCGAAACGCTGCGGAAACATTGGAAACACGCTCGCTATAAACGAACTCCCGTAACAAACTGTCAACGTTTGAACCATAAGGTTTGCCCTGTACCGCAAGACGGCCGCACCGCGGCCAGCGAAAAGGGGGACACCATGTTCAACATCAACAGCACGCTCAGCCGTAGGAACTTTCTCGCCGGCGCCGCCGCGCTCGGTAGCACCGTCGCGCTTGCCGGTTGTTCGTCGGGTGGCTCGGATGGCGGCTCCGCCGATGAAGACGGCGCATTCAAGATCGGTGTCATCGGCCCTCTGACCGGTGCCGCGGCAACCTATGGCGTCTCGGTCGAGAAGGGCGCCAAGCTCGCCGTCAAGGATTTCTCGACCAAGGACCTCAAGCTCTCGCTTAAGTCCGAGGACGACGTCGCCGACGGCGAGAAGGCCATCAACGCCTTCAATACCCTGTGCGACTGGGGCATGCAGGCGCTCGTCGGCCCCGTCACCACCGGTGCCGCCGTCGCCGTCTCGGGCGAGATTGCCGACGACATGCTCATGGTCACGCCTTCTGCCTCGTCGCTCGACGTCACCAAGGACAAGACCACGGTCTTCCAGGTCTGCTTCACCGATCCCACCATGGGCACGAGCGCCGCGAAGTTCCTGGCTCAGAAGTACGCAGACGCCAAGATCGCCCTGTTCTACAACTCCGGCGATACGTACAGCTCGGGCGTTGCCGATGCCTTTGCCGAGCAGGCCAAGGAGTCCAAGCTCGATATCGTCGACACCGAGACCTTTAAGGACGACTCTTCCACGAGCTTTACCAACCAGCTGACTAAGTCCAAAGAGGCCGGCGCCACGCTCATCTTTGCGCCGATTTATTACACGCCGGCGTCCGTTCTGCTCAAGAATGCGAGCGACATGGGCTATGACATGACGCTCATGGGCACCGACGGCATGGACGGCCTGCTCTCTGTGGAGGGCTTCGACACCTCGCTTGCCGAGGGCGTGCTGCTCATGACCCCGTTCTCCGCCGACGACGAGAAGAACGCCGACTTCGTCAAGGCATACAAGGAGGAGTACGACGAGACCCCTAACCAGTTTGCCGCCGACGCCTACGACTGCGTCCACGCGATCGCCGAGGCTATCGACAAGGCCGGCATCGACACGACGGCCGACGGTGCCGATATTGCCGCCGACCTTGCCAAGGCCATGCGCAAGATTAAGATCGATGGCCTGACCGGCGAGCTCACGTGGAACGACGAGGGCCAGGTCGAGAAGCCCGCTACGGCCTATGTGATTCAGGACGGCAAGTATATCGCCGCCTAAGAGCGTATAAAACGCAACCGGTGAGGCTCTTTTATTCAGGGCGAGAGCGCTTGTAACAGAATGGAAACATTACTTTTACACAATAAAGTGGCAGACCTGCATAAAGCGGTAAAAATACGCAGAAATATGGATAAAAATATGAGGCCGAAGAAAAGTTGAAATAATCGCCACTTTTCTTAACTAAAGCGTCTACTATTTTGCGAACGCCGAACACGGCGAAGGATGGCCTGTCGGGTAATCGAAACCCGACGAGATTTGAGAGGAGAGCCGCATGTCGAGCCTCACCGGTAAGTCATTGAACCCTGTTATGAATCGCAGGAGCGTTATCGCGAGCGCAGCAGGTCTGGGGGCGATGTCCATTCTAGCTGGCTGCTCCTCCAACGGCGGCGATAGCGGTTCCGCTTCGAGCGACGCTTCGTTTAAGATCGGCACCATCGGCCCGCTGACCGGTGCCGCCGCGTCCTACGGCAAGTCCGTTACACAGGGCGTCGAGCTTGGTTGCAAGGATTTCTCGACTAAGGAGCTGCCGCTTGTCAGCAAGGCCGAGGACGACCAGGCCGACGGCGAGAAGGCCGTCAACGCCTTTAATACCCTGCTCGACTGGGGCATGCAGGCCCTCGTCGGCCCGACCACCACGGGTGCGTCGGTTGCCGTTGCCGCCGAGTGCGGTAACGACCCCAAGACGTTCATGATCACCCCGTCCGCGTCCTCCGAGGACGTCACCGACGGCAAGGATTGCGTCTTCCAGGTTTGCTTCACTGACCCCAACCAGGGCGTCAACGCTGCCAAGTTCCTGGCAGAGAAGTACGCGGATGAGAAGTTCGTGCTGTTCTATAACTCCGGCGACGCTTATTCTTCGGGCATCGCGGATTCCTTTAAGGCCCAGGCCGCTGAGTCCAAGCTCGAGATCGTCGACGAGGAGACCTTTAAGGACGACTCCGCCACGAGCTTTACCAACCAGCTGACCAAGGCCAAGCAGGCCGGCGCCACCATGATCTTCGCGCCGATCTACTACACGCCGGCGTCCGTCCTGCTCAAGAACGCCAAGGACATGGGCTATGACGTCAAGATGATGGGCTGCGACGGCATGGACGGCATCCTGGGCGTGGAGGGCTTCGACACCTCCCTTGCCGAGGGTCTGCTGCTCATGACCCCGTTCTCCGCCGACGACGAGAAGAACGCCGACTTCGTCAACGCTTACAAGGATAAGTACGGCGATACCCCCGACCAGTTTGCCGCTGACGCCTACGATGGCGTGCACGCAGTGGTCGAGGCTCTCAAGGAGGCCGGCCTGGGCGTCGACGCCGACCCCACCGAGGTCGCCGAGAAGCTGCCCGAGGCCATGCTCAAGATCACCGTTGACGGTCTGACCGGCAAGCTTTCCTGGAACGACAAGGGCCAGGTCCAGAAGGACCCGACTGCGTACGTCATCACCGACGGCAAGTACGTACAGGCCTAATAGACCGCCTTACATAGAGCGGTTTTGATCCCAAGCAGGGGAGGTTTTGGCCTTCCCTGCTTGCTTGGTATCTAGGGACGATGTAACGTCCCTGTTTCGTACATCAACTGGAAACCTATTCGAAAGGGGGATGTGGAACATGACGGTCTTTATCCAATACCTGGCCAACGGCCTGTCCATGGGCAGCGTCTACGCCATCATCGCGTTGGGCTACACCATGGTCTACGGTATCGCCAAGATGCTGAACTTCGCTCACGGCGATGTCATCATGGTCGGTGCCTATGTCTCGTTCTGCGCCACGTCGTATCTCGGCCTTCCCGGCTGGGCATCTGTAATTCTCTCTTGCGCGGTCTGCACGGTTCTCGGTGTTCTCATCGAGGGTCTGGCCTATAAGCCGCTGCGTCAGGCGGGCCCGCTGGCCGTTCTGATCACGGCCATTGGCGTGTCCTACTTTTTGCAGAATGCCGCGCAGCTTTTGTGGGGCGCTACGCCCAAGAACTTTACTTCGCTCGTCACCTTCCCGGTGCCGGAGTTCTTGGCCAAGTACAACGTGAGCGCCGTCTCGCTCGTCACCATCGTCGCCTGCCTGGTTATCATGGCCGGCCTGGTGTTCTTTACGGGTAAGACCAAGATGGGTAAGGCCATGCGCGCCGTGTCCGAGGACAAGGCCGCCGCTCAGCTCATGGGCATCAACGTCAACCGCACCATTTCGATGACGTTTGCCATCGGCTCTGCCCTTGCCGCCATCGCCGGCGTGCTGCTGTGCTCCTACTCGCCGGTCCTGCAGCCCACGACGGGTGCCATGCCTGGCATCAAGGCCTTCGACGCCGCCGTCTTCGGTGGCATCGGCTCAATCCCCGGCGCCTTTGTCGGCGGTATTCTCATCGGCATCATCGAGGCAATGGCACAGGCCTACATTTCCACGAGCCTTGCCAACTCCATCGTCTTTGGTGTTCTGATCATCGTCCTGCTCGTCAAGCCTGCCGGCCTCTTGGGCAAGTACGTCCCCGAGAAGGTGTAGGTGAGCGTTATGAAGTTCCTTAAAGACAAGCAGACGCGTCACGACTTTGTCACGTATGCCATGTGCATCGTGGCCTTCGCCATCGTGTTCTTTATGCAGTCCAACCACATGATCCCGCGCATGATCGCCGGTCAGCTGGTTCCCATCACGGCCTACATCGTCATGGCCCTCTCGCTAAATCTCGTTGTCGGTATCGCGGGCGACCTGTCGCTGGGCCACGCGGGCTTTATGAGCGTCGGTGCCTATACGGGCATCGTCACCGCGGTCGCCCTCGAGAGCGCCGTTCCCTCCGATCCGATGCGCCTTATCATCAGCATCGTGGTCGGCGCCATCGCTGCCGCCATCCTGGGCTTCTTGATCGGCATTCCGGTCCTTCGCCTGAGCGGCGACTACCTGGCCATCGTGACGCTGGCCTTTGGCGAAATCATCAAAGAGATCGTCACCTGCCTTATCGTGGGCGTCGACTCGCGTGGCCTGCACGTGATCTTCAATATCACGGGCAACTCCACGATCGACGACCTGCACCTGCTCGAGGACGGCACCGCCATCATCAAGGGTGCCCAGGGTGCTTCGGGCGTGTCGACCTATTCGACCTTCCTTGCCGGCGCCATCTTGGTCATGGTCGCGCTCGTGATCGTGCTCAACCTGGTCCGCAGCCGTACCGGTCGTGCCATCATGGCCGTGCGCGATAACAAGATCGCTGCCGAGTCCGTGGGCATCTCCGTCACCCAGTACCGTATGATCGCCTTCGTGGTTTCCGCTGCCCTCGCCGGTGCCGCCGGAGCCCTCTTTGGCGGTAACTTCTCGCAGCTCTCCGCCACCAAGTTCGACTTCAACACGTCGATTCTCATCCTGGTGTTCGTGGTTCTGGGCGGTCTGGGCAACATGCGTGGCTCCGTCATCGCGGCGGCGCTGCTCACGGTGCTTCCCGAGCTGCTCCGTCAGTTCTCGGACTACCGCATGCTCATCTACGCCATCGTGCTGATCATGGTCATGATCTTTACCAACAACCCGCAGCTCAAGGCGTTCTTCGGTCGCGTTAAGGATCGCTTTGTTCCCAAGAAGGAGGTGGCAGCCGATGCCCAGTAAGTTTGAGTTCAACAAGGGCAAGATGGTCCCGTATCCTTCTGGCGCCATCGTTCCCGACCGCGACCTGGGCGAGCGCCCGGCGCTCGAGTGCATTCACCTGGGCATTGAGTTCGGCGGCCTTAAGGCAGTCGACGACTTTAGCCTGACCATCGGCAAGACCGAGATCGCAGGTCTCATCGGCCCTAACGGAGCCGGCAAGACCACGGTCTTCAACCTCCTCACCAAGGTGTATCAGCCCACGCACGGCACCATCCTGCTCGACGGCGAAGACACCTCGGGCAAGTCGGTCTACCAGGTCAACCGCATGGGCATCGCCCGTACCTTCCAAAACATCCGCTTGTTCAACACCATGACGGTGGAGGATAACGTTAAGGTGGGCCTGCATAACCAGGAGCGCTACTCCGGTTTTGAGGGCGTGCTGCGCCTGCCGACGTACTGGAAGCACGAGAAGGCCGCCCACGAGCGCGCCATGGAGCTGCTGTCTATCTTTGACATGGAGCACCTGGCAAACGAGCAGGCCGGCTCGCTGCCCTACGGCGCTCAGCGTCGTCTGGAGATCGTCCGCGCGCTTGCCACCAACCCCAAGCTGCTGCTGCTCGACGAGCCTGCTGCCGGCATGAACCCGTCCGAGACCGCGGAGCTCATGGCGAACATCGTCAAGATCCGCGACACCTTCGGCATCGCCATTATGCTCATCGAGCACGACATGTCGCTCGTCATGAACATTTGCGAGGGCATCTGCGTGCTTAACTTTGGCAAGGTCATCGCCAAGGGCACGGCCGAGGAGATCCAGAACAACGACGCCGTTATCGAGGCGTATCTGGGCAAGCAGGATAAGGGGGAGAACTAAATGGCAGAGCCGATGCTTTCCGTCTACAACATCAATGTCTGGTACGGCGCCATCCACGCCATCAAGGACATCTCCTTTAACGTCAATGAGGGCGAGATCGTGGCCCTGATTGGTGCCAACGGCGCCGGCAAGTCCACGACGCTTAAGACCGTCTCGGGCCTGCTGCGCTCCAAAACCGGCTCCATCAAGTTTATGGGCGAGGACATTACCCATACGCCCGCCGACAAGCTGGTGAGCAAGGGCCTGGCTCAGGTTCCCGAGGGCCGTCGCGCCTTTTTGCAGATGACGGTCGAGGAGAATCTGGAGATGGGCGCCTACACGCAGCCCAAGTCCACGGTAGCCCCGGGTCTTGAGCGCGTATACGAGCAGTTCCCGCGCCTTAAGGAGCGCCGCCGCCAGGTGGCCGGCACCCTTTCGGGCGGCGAGCAGCAGATGCTCGTTATGGGCCGCGCCCTTATGAGCAACCCCAAGCTGCTCATGCTCGACGAGCCCTCCATGGGCCTGGCGCCGATTCTGATCGAGCAGATCTTCCAGATTGTCGAGGATCTGCACAAGGCCGGCACCACGGTGCTTCTGGTCGAGCAGAACGCGCAGATGGCGCTTTCGATCGCCACGCGCGGCTACGTGCTCGAGACCGGTAAGATCACCATGACCGGCACCGGCCAAGAGCTCCTGCACGACGACAACGTTCGCAAAGCCTATCTTGGCGGTTAATCCGTTCAACAAAGGGGCGCTGACTATCTCGGTCAGCGCCCCTTTTTTAGTTGCGGTGAAATAGGGACTAATTGGAGGCTCCAGATGCCAAAACAGTCCCTATTCCACCGCAACTTCATGGGGATGTGTGACAATGCCCGTCGGAAAACATTTGCTGTCTTCTGGGGGCTATCTATGCTATACGAATTTTGCGCCGAGAACTATGAGCGGGTACCGGTGGCCATCAAGGCCGGTGCGGGGCGCATTGAGCTGTGTGACAACCTCGCCGTCGGTGGCACCACGCCTTCGGCTGGCGTCATCAGCGCTGCGGTCAACTATGCTCACGAGCATGACGCGCGAGTGATGTGCATGATACGCCCGCGTGGTGGCGACTTTCATTACAACCAGGACGAGCTGCGCATGATGGAGATGGACTTAGGCCTTGCCGTGAGTGCCGGCGTTGACGGTCTGGTCTTTGGGTGCTGCAAGCCCTGCGCCGGCGGCTGGGCGCTCGACGAACTCACGCTCGGCGCCCTCGTGATGGCTGCAGGTTGCGCGAACGAGGAGTGCAAGCGCGAGTCCGTCGACATCACCTTCCATATGGCATTCGACCAGCTCTCGCCCGAGGCTCAGCTGGATGCCATTGATACGCTCGCCGACTGTGGCGTCACGCGCGTCCTGACGCATGGTGGCGCGGCCGGTACGCCGATCGAGGGCAATTTCGATCACCTGACCCGCTTAATCGAGTATGCGGGCGATCGCCTGACCATTCTTCCCGGTGGCGGCATTTCCACGGCCAATCGCGATACCGTGGCGGCGGCACTGGGCGTCTCCGAGCTCCATGGCACCAAGATCGTGCCGCTGGAGGTATAACCCGTGGCGCTGGTATTTGACGTTCAGCAGGCGAACGGTAAGCCCGACGACAACCGTCGTCCCGGCACCGCGTGCCCCTTTTGCGATACCGAGGAACTCGCCAATATCATCCGGCGCGACGGTGACTGCATCTGGCTCGAGAATAAATTCAAGACCCTACGGGCCACTCGCCAGACCGTATTGATCGAGTCATCCGACCACGACGCCGATTTGGTGACCTATGTACCGGACGAGCTGCACCATGTGATGCGGTTCGCCCTGGGCTGCTGGCAGCAGATGATCGAATCCCAACAGTACCGCAGTGTGCTCATGTACAAGAATAAAGGCCCGCTTTCGGGCGGAAGCTTGACGCATCCACACATGCAGATTGTGGGTTTGGAGCAGGAGGACGGCTACGCGGCGCTGACCCCCGCCAACTTTGAGGGCATTAATGTTTGGCGGCGGGGAAGGGTCGCGGTCAATATCTCGACCGAGCCCATCATGGGATTCTTTGAGGTCAACGTCTCGGCCCCGCAGGGAATCGCCGCCAGCGATGACGCGCACGACCAAGCCGAGGCCGATCTATTCGCCGATGCGATTCAAGTGGCCCTACGCTATATCCTTCACGAGCACCACGGCGGTCGCGCGGAGTCGTACAACTTGTTCTTCTACCACATGGACGGCCGAACCATCGCCAAGGCACTTCCGCGTTGGGTGGTATCGCCCTACTTTGTGGGCTATCGTCTGGCCCAGGTCAATGCCGAGACCACGCTCGATATCGATACGGAGCGCCTGCGCGCGCATCTGGAAGCGCTCGCGTAGCAAGGCGAACGTCCGCGCGATGCGGATGGCCTAGCGTGCCATTGCGTCGCGGCCGGCCTCGACGCGTTTGCGCTGTTTGGCGCGCTCCTCGCCGGTCAGGCGCTCAAAGAGGTGCCCGATAATCGAGGCCAGCACCTGTTGGAACAGCGTGCCGCACATGACGGGGAACACGACCTCGCCGGGAAAATATTGCGTGGCGATGACGGCGCCCGAAGAGATATTGCGCATGCCGCAGGTAAAGCACATGGTGGTCGTCTCGCTATACGGCAGGTGCAGGGCGCGTGCGACCAGAATGCCGATGATAAAGCCGCTGATGGCGAACACCAGGATAAAGAGGGCGACTTCCAGACGCTCAACATTCATGTGCAGCACGTACTCGCTCATGGCGGTGGAGTTGGACGCGATGACGCCCATCATCATGAACTTGCAGGCGGGCGAGAGCGCGGGGGAGAGCTTCTCGTGACCCCAGCCGCGCGTGAGTTCGTTGATGACGATGCCGAGCACGGCGGGGATGGCGATCATAAAGGCCATGTTCTGCATCATGCTCGGCACATCGATCGAAACGGTGGCGCCCAGCAGGAGCTTGAGCGTGAGCGGAATCGTCACGGGCGAGATGACCGAGGACGTCAGAATGATGGTGAGCGCGAGCGGGCCGTTGCCGCCGAACATGCTGATCCACATAAAGGCGGTGACGGCTACGGGCACGCTGTATTCGAGCACGATGCCGCAGACAAGGTTGGGGTTGGAACCAAAGAACAACGATCCCATGGCATAGGCGGCGATGGGGATGAGCACTGCCGAGACCAACAGCGCCAGAATCAGGTGTAGCGGACGACGGAATACCTCGGCCACCTGATGGAAGGTGTTGCTCAGTGCTCCCTGAAACGTCATAAAGGCAAACAGGGTGGGCACGATGGGCTTGAGCACGCCGATCTGCTGGGGAAAGAGCACACCGAGCGCCACGCAAATCGGAACGATGACCTGCATGTGCCCCGCGAGAAACTTGCCCAGTCCAACCCATTGCTTCATATATCCCTGCGACTCCCTTTGCTCGTGAATGCATTTGCATGGATATGCTAGACGCTTGCATACGTTCGCGCGGCAGAAACGCTCGATTATTACCAGGATATTACCGCCTTCGTTTACCGAAACCGGGGCGTACTGCGGCGTTTTGCGTCCGTGCCGCACGGTATAATAAATCCGTTCAACAGATCTGCCTGCCGAAGCGGGCATACACAGAGGACTCATCGCTATGAACCGTGAGAGGTATCGCGGCGACCTGCCCCTATCGGGGGTGGGCGCCTATGTCATCGCTTAAGACGACGCATCGCTGGGCGGTCGCTCGGCAAAATCCCGAGCTCGAAAAGGAGCTTTCGGCCGGTCTGGGCATTCCCGGGTTGGTGGCGCGCATCATGGTCGCGCACGGCATTGGCTCCATCGAGGAGGGCCAGCTGTTTTTGACGCCTTCGCTCGACCGCGACTGGGCCGACCCGCTCGTTATTCCGGGTATGTCGGTCGTTGCCGACCGCGTTGAGCGTGCTATTCGCAACCACGAGCACATCGCCGTCTTCGGCGACTTCGATGTTGACGGTATTACGTCGACCTGCCTGCTGACCGAGGCACTGCGTACGTTTGGCGCCAACGTCACGCCGTTTATCCCGCATCGTTTTGACGAGGGCTACGGTCTTTCGCGCGCGGCGCTCGACCGTGTGAACGAGCTCGCCCAGCCCAATCTGATCGTGACCGTCGACAACGGTATCGCCGCCAAGGAAGAGGTTTCCTATCTGGAGAGCCTGGGAATCGACTTGGTGGTCACGGACCATCACGAGCCGTCCGACCAGGTGCCGCAGGGCGTGCCGCTGACTGACCCCAAGCTCGAGGACAAGGGCCCATCGCGTGAGCTTGCCGGTGCCGGCGTAGCACTTAAGCTGGTGCAGGTTCTGGGCGAGCGCCTGGGCAAGCCGTCGTATTGGCGTTCGCTGATTGAGGTTGCGGCGCTGGGCACCGTGTCCGACATGATGCCGCTCACGCCCGAAAACCGCGCGCTGGTTGCCGAGGGCATTCAGCAGATGCGCGTGACCGCTCGCCCCGGCTACATCGCGCTTGCCGCGCTGGCCAAGGCCGACCTATCCACGATTACGGCAGATGGGCTGTCGTTTTCGCTCATTCCCCGCTTAAACGCCGCCGGCCGCATGGCCGATCCCAAGCTGGCGCTCGACCTGCTGCTTGCCCGCGATCCTATCGATGCAAGCGCGCTGGCGGCCGAGCTCGAGGAGATTAACCGCCAGCGTCGCGAGATCGAGGCGGAACTCACGCGCGATGCCATGGCAAAGGTCGAGGAAGCCTACGATGGCGGCCGCGCAATCGTCGTGGGCGGCGAGGGCTGGCACGAGGGCGTCAAGGGCATCGTGGCAAGCCGTCTGACCAACCGCTATCACGTGCCGGCGCTGCTGTTCTCGATCGAGGACGGTATCGCGCGCGGTTCGGGTCGCTCGGTGGGCAAGGTCAACCTGTTCGACGCCGTCGAGCGCTGCTCCGACCTGCTGATTCGTCGCGGCGGGCATGCGGGCGCGGTGGGCGTGACCATCGAGGCATCCAAGCTCGATGAGTTCCGCCGCCGCCTTTCCGCCGTGCTGTCCGAGCTTCCCGCCGAGGACTTTGAGGACACCGACGAGGTTGCCGCCACCGTCGACCTTTCCGAGCTGAATATCGAGACCATCGAGCAGATTTCCCGCCTTGAGCCGTTTGGCCAAGGCAACAAGGTACCGCTGCTGGCCGCCGAGGGCGTGACGATGTGCGATCGCGCCGTGGTGGGTAAGACCGGCGAGCACATGCGCTTTGTGGCGACGGATGGCGCTGCGAGCGTGCCGGCCATCATGTTCCGCGTGCCGCAGATCGATAAGCTCATCAATTGCGATAGCGCGGTCGACTTGGTGTTCGAAGCCGTGGCCGAGCATTGGCAGGGCCGCGTAAAGCCCAAGCTCATGATCAAGGATGTTCTGGTCCGCGATACCACGGCGCCCGGCGTTGACGACCCGGCATGCGAGCTTCGCCGTGGCGTTGAGCCTGCGGACGCCGGTCTTCGCCTGGAGTCTCGCAAGCGTCAGACACTCGCCCAGCTTTCCTACACCGAGCTCACGCGCTCGCTCATCCACAGCTTTATCGGCTCGAGCCAGCCGCACCGCGCGCAAGTCGAGGCACTCGATGCCCTGGCCGATCACCAAAGTGTTCTGGCCGTCATGGGGACGGGGCGCGGCAAGTCCCTCATCTTCCACGTGCATGCCGCGCGCGAGGCGGTTCTTCGTGGGCGTGCGAGCATCTTTGTCTATCCGTTGCGCGCGCTCGTTGCCGACCAGGCCTATCACCTCTCGTCGACGATGGCCGCGCTCGGCATTGGCGTCGGCGTGCTGACTGGCGAGACCGTGGAGGCCGCGCGCGATGACGTGTTTGCCGGCTTGGCCTCGGGCCGCACCGGCATCGTGCTCACGACGCCCGAGTTCCTGTCCATTCACCGCGACCGCTTCGCGCGCTCCGGGCGCATCGGCTTTGTCGTTATCGATGAGGCGCACCATGCCGGTCTTGCCAAGGGCGGCGACCGCAGTGCCTATCTTGACATGCCCGATATCCTCAAGGCCCTGGGCGACCCGGTCGTTATGGCCGCGACGGCCACCGCGACGGCTCCGGTCGTGGCCGAGCTCGCCCGCGTGCTGCCGATTACCCGCACGGTGGTCGACGAGACGGTGCGCGAGAACCTGCAACTCGAGGACGATCGCGATCTTGCGAGCCGCGAGAACCGCCTGGTGTCCATTGTGGCGACGGGGGAGAAGACCGTCATCTACGTCAACTCGCGCGACCAGTCCGTGGCGCTTGCCAAGACGCTGCGTAAGCGCGTGCCCGATTGCGCGACCCGCATCGCGTTCTATAACGCGGGGCTTGCACGTTCCGATCGCCGACGTGTGGAGGAGGCGTTTCGAGACGGAAGCCTCAGCTGCATCGTTTCGACCTCTGCCTTTGGTGAGGGCGTGAACCTGCCCGATATCCGCCATGTCGTGCTCTATCACATGCCGTTTGGCGCTATCGAGTTCAACCAGATGAGCGGGCGTGCCGGCCGCGACGGGCAGCCCGCCGTGATCCACCTGCTCTATTCGTCACGCGACGCCCGCATCAACGAGCGCCTGCTCGATTGCTATGCGCCCGAGCGCGGCGAGCTCGTCACGCTCTATCGCGCGCTGCAGACTATGTGGCGCTCCAACCGCGGCAAGACCGGAGACGATTCGTTTAGCGCG
Source organism: uncultured Collinsella sp. (assembly GCA_934667065.1). Lineage (GTDB taxonomy): Bacteria > Actinomycetota > Coriobacteriia > Coriobacteriales > Coriobacteriaceae > Collinsella. The sequence goes on along the minus strand of CAKULD010000004.1, from coordinate 8,588 downwards.
AGCGATATCGATATCGCGCAGATGTGCCTTGCCATCGATGCCCGCACACCGGTTGACGAGCGCTCGGTGGAAAGTGGCCTGGGAATCTTCGAAGAGCTTGGTTTCTGCCGCGTTTCGGGATTTGACGACACACGTCGCATCGCGATGGCCGAAAACCCCGGTCGCGTGCAATTGAGCAGGTCAATCCGCTATTTGGAGGGCTTGCGCTCGCGCATGGAGTTCTCGGCTTTCCGGAGCTGGGCGCTCGATTCGTGCGCTTCTGATATGCTAGCCAAAGTTAACCGCCCGATCGTACCGCGGGCCTAGGGGAAGGGGACCTCGATGGATGCCGCAGCCCGTACCGCCCATGATTCCACCCTCCAGCCGTTCTCGGAGATGGAGCACTATAAGCATGCCGATGAGCTGCCGCCCGAGATTATGGCGGACAGCTACGACAAGCTGGAGCGCCTGTGCCTCAAATATATGAACGAGGACGACTTCTCCAAGGTGGAACAGGCCTACTGCTTTGCCGCCGAGAAGCACTGCAACCAAAAGCGTCGCTCGGGCGAGATGTACATCAACCATCCCGTCGAGGTGGCCATCATTTTGGCCGACCTCAAGATGGACTGCGACGTGGTGTGCGCCGCGCTGCTGCACGATACCGTCGAGGATACCGAAACCTCACTCGCCGATGTCTCCGGCCTGTTTGGCGATACGGTGGCCGAGCTTGTCGATGGCGTGACCAAGCTCACCAACATCGAAGTCGATAGCATGGACGAGAAGCAGGCGCTCACGCTGCGCAAGATGTTCCTCGCCATGTCCAAGGACATTCGCGTTATCATCGTCAAACTTGCCGATCGCCTGCATAACATGCGTACGCTGGCGGCCCTGCGCGAGGATCGTCGCCTGTTTAAGGCGCGCGAGACCATGGACGTGTATGCGCCCCTAGCCGATCGTCTGGGTATGAGTTCCATTAAGTGGGAACTCGAGGACCTGTCCTTCTTCTATCTGGAGCCCGACGCCTACCAGCGCATCGCGCGCATGGTGGCGGAGTCGCGCGAGGTTCGCGAGCGCTATCTGGCCGAGACCATCAAGACGCTCACCGACGAGCTCAACCGTATTGGTCTTGAGGGCTTCCAGATCAACGGTCGTTCCAAGCACTATTGGTCCATCTACCAAAAGATGAAGCGCAAGGGCAAGGAGTTCTCCGAGATCTACGACCTGGTGGCGCTGCGCGTCATTACCCATTCGGTACGCGATTGCTACTCCACGCTCGGCGCGGTGCACACGCTGTGGCACCCCATGCCCGGCCGCTTTAAAGACTATATCGCCATGCCCAAGGTCAATAACTATCAGTCGCTCCACACGACGGTTATCGGTCCCACGGCCCGCCCGCTCGAGATTCAGATTCGAACCTACGAGATGCATGAGCAGGCCGAGTACGGCATCGCCGCCCACTGGCTGTATAAAAAGTCGGGCGGATCGTCTGCCTCCAAGACCAATGATGCCCAGCGCCTGGACGATCAGATCAACTGGCTCAAGCATTCGCTCGACTGGGCTGCCTCCGACGAGATCACCGATGCCAAGGAGTATCTGCATTCGCTGAAGGTCGACCTATTCGACCAGGAGATCTTTGTCTTTACGCCCAAGGGCGAAGTCATGGCGCTCCGTGCCGGCTCCACCCCGCTCGACTTTGCCTACGCTGTCCACACCGAGGTCGGTAACCACTGCGTGGGCGCCAAGATCAACGGTGCCGTGGCCCCGCTCACGCACGAGATCAAGACGGGCGACCGTGTCGAGATTCTGACCAACAAGAGTTCCAAGCCGTCGCGCGACTGGCTCAAGATCGTCAAGACGCCTTCGGCCAAGTCCAAGATCCGTCGTTACTTTGCCGCCGCGACTAAGGACGACGACGCTGCCGCCGGTCGCGATATGCTGGCCAAGGACCTGCGCAAGCGCGGATACGGCATTTCCACGCCGCGCTCGACGCGTGCGCTCAATGCCGTGGCGGAGCAGCTGAACTTTAAGCAGCTCGAGGACCTGTTTGCAGCCGTCGGTGCCGGTAAGGTCGCCCCGCGTGCCGTGGGCAACAAGGTCGAGCAAATCTTGGATCCCAAGCCCGAGGAGCAGCTCACCAAGGCCGAGGCCATCGCCGAGGTCGTGAAACAGCCTGCCCGCGGCTCCAACCGCAAGCCGCAAAAGCGCGGCAAGAACGCGAGCAACGGCATCATCGTCAAGGGCGAGAGCAACAGCGGCCTGCTGGTGCGCCTAGCGCATTGCTGCAATCCCGTGACGGGCGACGATATCGTCGGCTTCATCACGCGCGGTCGCGGTGTCTCGGTGCACCGTGCCAACTGCCCCAACGTCAAGGGCCTTATGGAGCACCCTGAGCGCATGATCGACGTGGAGTGGGACGGCGCCGCTGACACCCTCTTCCAGGTCGAGATCGTGGTCGAGTGCCTGGACCGCATGGGCCTGCTCAAGGATGTCACCATCGCCATCGGCGATGCGGGCGGCAACATCCTTTCGGCCGCCACGTCGACCAACCGCGAGGGCATCGCAACACTGCGCTTTATGGTCGAGATTTCGGACGCGAGTGGCCTGGATCCGCTGCTGGCCTCTATCAGCAGCGTCGACTCGGTCTACGACGCTCGTCGTCTTATGCCCGGCGAGGGCGGAGCGCAACTCAAGCGCCGCGTGTAGGTGCGAGAGTCTTGCAGCATCATAGATATTGGCTACGTTCGAGGCATCGTTTGGTGCCTCGACGTATTTAGAAGGAAAGTGTGCATATGGACGATACGACTTTGGACCTGACGCCCCGAGGCACGGCTTCGATTGAGACGCTCGTCAACGGCCCGATTCAGACCAACAGTTACGCCGTGATGTCGAATGGTGAGTGCTTGATCGTCGACCCCGCGTGGGAAGGCAAGCGACTTGTGGAACATATTCTCGCCGCACATCCCGGGGTGCGCGTGCTCGGCGCCGTCTGCACGCACGGTCATGCCGACCATGTTGGTGGGGTTGCCGGGGTGCGAACTGCCGTTGGCGACGGCGCACTATATGAGTTGTGCGCTAAGGACGTGATGGTACCTCGCGCAAATATCGAGGAGCAGCGTGGCATGTGGGGCATCGAGACACCCGATCCGGGTGAGCCGACGCGCCTGCTCGCCGAGGGCGATACGATTGAGGTGGGCGACATCTGCCTACAGGTAATCGAGACCCCAGGGCATACACCGGGCGGCATCGTCTTGTTTGCTGCGACCAAGCAGGGAAACATCGCCTTCGTGGGCGACACGCTTTTCCCAGGCAGCCATGGTCGCACCGATCTTTCCGGCGGTGACGAGGCAGCGATTATGCGTTCGCTCTCCAAACTTGCCAAGGTCCTTCCGCCCGATACCGTTTGCCTGACGGGCCATGGCGATTCGACCACCGTCGCGCGTGAGCTCATGCAGAATCCGTTCATGCAGATGTAGGTTCAAAGCCGTCTTTCGAACCACGAAGACCACTCAATCGTCAAGTTATTTTCCCCAGCGGGTCGATTCTGTGGGGCAAACGGTCAAAATTTGTCCAATCGGATGATATTCGTGAACAAACGAACGTTTATGCTGCGGTATGCCGTGGTAAAATCACAGGCGTTATCGGAGCAACCTTACAGGAGGTTTCTTTTATGCTCGTCAACGCAGCAGACATGCTCAAGAAGGCCGAGGCCGGCAAGTACGCTCTCGGTGCCTTCAACACCAACAACCTCGAGTGGACCCTGGCTATTCTCCAGGCCGCCGAGGAGGCCAAGTCTCCGCTGATCCTTCAGTGCACCGCTGGTGCCGCTAAGTGGATGGGCGGTTTCAAGGTCTGCGCCGACATGGTCAAGGCTGCCGTCGAGGCCACGGGCGTTACCGTTCCCGTCGCCCTTCACCTCGATCACGGTTCTTACGAGGACTGCTTCAAGTGCATCGAGGCCGGCTTCACGTCCATCATGTATGACGGCTCTCACGAGGAGACCTTCCAGCTTAATCTCGACCGTACCAAGGAGCTCGTTGAGCTTGCCCACTCCAAGGGCATGTCCATCGAGGCCGAGGTTGGCGGCATCGGCGGCACCGAGGACGGCGTGACCTCCAACGGCGAGCTCGCTGACCCCGCTGAGTGCAAGCAGATTGCCGACCTGGGCGTCGACTTCCTCGCCTGCGGCATCGGCAACATCCACGGCGTGTACCCCGCCGACTGGGCCGGCCTTTCCTTCGAGCGTCTGGGCGAGATCAAGGCTCAGACCGGCGACCTGCCCCTCGTTCTGCACGGTGGCACCGGCATCCCCGAGGATCAGATCAAGAAGGCTATCTCCCTGGGCATCTCCAAGATTAACGTCAACACCGACCTGCAGCTCGTCTTCGCCAAGGGCGTTCGCGAGTACATCGAGGCTGGCAAGGATCAGCAGGGCAAGGGCTTCGACCCCCGCAAGCTCCTCAAGCCTGGTCGCGACGCCATCGTTGCCCGCACCAAGGAGCTCATGGAGGAGTTCGGCTCCGTCAACAAGGCGTAAGTAGCGGTTTAACTTTCCCGCCGGAGGCCCCGTTCGCCCTACGCTTTTCCCTTGCGCTCACCTGGCTTTGCCAGAAGTCGCGCAATGGGAAAAGCTCCGGGCGAACGGGGCCTCCTTTGTTAACTCGCTACAGGGTTACGAGGCTGAATATAAATTAGCTTCTGGCTTCGCCAGAAGTCGCGCCGAGGAAACAGTTCCGGGGGACGGGGCTTCCTTCGTTTTCCGCCGCAGGGTTACGAGGCTGATATTTATTTGCTTGTCGGATTGCCAGAAGTCGCGCGACGGAATCAGCTCCGGGGAAACGGGGCCTCCTTTGTTAACTCGCTACAGGGTTACGGGGCTGAGATAATTTAATAGCTACCGTTTATCGGTGTTTTGGGGGCTCCTTGGTTGGGGCTTTGTTTTTGTGTCGGTACAATGGGTTCAGTTTGTCGTTTGATGTGGGAGTGGTTATGGCTGTTGTTGATGTGTTGCCTGCTGACGGGAAGGTTGTCGACGAGGGGCCTGTTGGGTGCTCTGTTGATGTTTGTTGTGATGACTTTCGTCATCTCGATATTGGATTGCCGCCTGAGATTCTTCGTCTCAAGGATGCCGGGTATTTGACGCGTGCTGTTGCGGCTTGTGATCGGCTCTTGGAGCAGAATCCTGAGCCTTCGCTGGCTGCTTGTGTTCGTGCTGAGCGGTATCGCATGCTCGAGACGCCGCTTCATTTTTCGGTGCCGCGCAATCAGGCTATTGCGATGATTCGCGAGGAGTGGCCTGAGTTTACCGAAGAGCAGTTTGATGATCTGATTAATCGTAAGCGTATTGACTGGCGCTTTATCGATGACGAGCTGTTTGTTCTCGATAACTTCCTCGATTCGCTTCGCGTGTATCCCAAGGAGGTTCCGGGCTTGCGTCCCGATCCTACGGACGGCATAGCGCTGCGCAACCAGATGCTCAAGGAGATGGAGTCGCAAAACGGGTTGACTCGCGTCATCACGCTTAAGGCGTCCGTGTCTGTCCCTGGGGCTTTGGAGGGGGAGGCCGTTCGCGCGTGGCTTCCCGTTGCCGCCGCCTGCCGTCAGCAGTCTCAAGTTGGGATTCTCGACATCACGCCGGATGGCGCCGTTGCTCCCGAAGACGTTTCGGCTCGTACTGCCTCGTGGACATCTTCGACTGAGCGTTCATTCTCGGTGACCTATCGCTATCACATCGATGCCGCCTATTGCGACGTCTATGGGGGTACGCTTCCGTCTCATCCGTGCATGGACACGCCGCTGCCCGAGGATACTTCCGAGGACCGTCCGCACATTGCGTTTACGCCGTACCTGCAGCAGCTGACGGAGCGTGTTATTGACGGGCTCGAGGATCCGCTCGATCGCGCCCGAGCCATCTATGATCACCTGACGCAGCATATCGACTATCGCTATCAGCCGCCGTATCTGCTTTTGGGCTCTATTGCAGATGACTGCGCGCATTCGCTCCGCGGCGATTGCGGTGTTATGGCGCTCACGTTTATCACCATGTGTCGCATCGCAGGTGTGCCCGCCCGTTGGCAGAGCGGCCTGTATGTTGCACCCGATTCAGTCGGGCCGCACGATTGGGCAGAGTTCTATACGCCGCAGACCGGTTGGCTCAACGCCGACGTCTCGTTTGGTTCCTCGGCACGCAGGATGGGGGAGGAGTGGCGTCGCCATCACTACTTTGGCAACCTCGATCCATGGCGTATGGTGGCAAACAATCGGTTCCAGGCGGAGTTTGAGCCTGTCTTCGATGGTATGCGCGAGGATCCCTATGATAATCAGATGGGCGAGGTTTCGGTCGACGGGCGCGGGTGCCGCCAGCGCGAGATGCTCCGTTCGGTCGAACTCATCGAAATGCTCGAAGTTCCATTTTCGGACTAATCGATAGCAAGCTGTGATAAACTAACTCACGCATTACGTGCCCGAGTGGCGGAATTGGCAGACGCAGTGGACTCAAAATCCACCGTTGGCAACAACGTGCGAGTTCGAGTCTCGCCTCGGGCACCATACATGCAAGTGAGCGTTCAAGGGGGTCTAGGCCCCCTTTTTCGTGCCGAACTCGCGTGAGCGCGCGGAGCGTTAAGCAAACAGGCCTGTGGCCTGTTTGTAGCGGAGCGTGGCGAGGGCGCCATGCGCCCGAAGCCCGGGACTTCGCGAAGCGAAGGCCCTTCGAGTCTCGCCTCGGGCACCATACATGCATCTGCGCTTCAATGGGGTCAAGGCCCCCTTTTTCGTGTACGTAATGTGATAACGCGTCGAACGTGTTATTATTCTCAAGGCGTTGTTCCCGCAATGCCCTAAAGAGGAACCCGAGGGTTCCCACCTTTTGGCGCCAATGAGCAGCTGACTGGTCATACAACTTAGATTTCCTTCCTCATATCGAGGATGTCTATGTGTACGACCTGGTTGCCGAAAAGCGCCGGGTTATTTTTTTATGAATGGAGGTAGGGAAAATAGCTAAGTCTGATGACACCCGCATCAACGACGAGATCACTGCATCTTCGTGCCGTTTGATTGGCGTCGATGGCTCTCAGCTCGGCCTGTTCGCCATCCGCGATGCTCAGCGCGTCGCTGACGATCAGGGTCTCGATCTGGTCGAGATCGCTCCCAACGCGGAGCCGCCGGTCTGCAAGGTCATGGACTACGGTAAGTTCAAGTACCAGCAGGCCATGAAGGCCAAGGCTGCTCGTAAGAACCAGTCCAAGGTCGAGGTCAAGGAAATGAAGTTCCGACCCAAGATCGACGTTGGCGACTACGAGACCAAGAAGGGCCACGTTCTGCGTTTCCTCAAGAAGGGCGCACGCGTTAAGATCACCATCATGTTCCGCGGCCGTGAGATGGCTCACCCGGAGCAGGGTCTTAACGTTCTCGAGCGTCTCGCCGAGGATCTCAAGCCTTACGCTACGGTCGAGTCCAAGCCTAAGATGGAAGGCCGTAACATGCTTATGCTGCTCGCCCCGATTAAGGGCGCCTTCGATGAGGATAAAGCGGCAAGCGATACCAAGTAACTAGTGTTCTGTAACCGATTAAGGAGTATTTCATGCCTAAGATGAAGTCCCACAGCGGCACCAAGAAGCGTTTCCGCAAGACTGGTACCGGCAAGCTTATGCGCGCCAAGGCTTTCAAGAGCCACATCCTGAGCAAGAAGTCCACCAAGCGTAAGCGTGGCTTCCGTCAGGAGACCGAGATCGCCGCTGCCGACCGCAAGGTCATCAAGTCGCGTCTCGCCTAAGTTCGCGTTCCCGTTTTTCGTTTTACCGTCTAGGAGTTGATAGAACATGGCACGTATTAAGCGCGCTGTTGCCGCCAAGAAGAAGCGCCGTACCGTTATGCACCGTGCGAAGGGTTACTACGGTGCCGCTTCGCGTACTTACAAGCATGCTAAAGAGCAGGTCCAGCACTCCCTGCAGTATCAGTATCGTGATCGCCGCAACAAGAAGCGCGAGATCCGCTCTCTCTGGATCACCCGTATCAACGCTGCTGCTCGCCTGAACGACATCTCTTACTCTCAGTTCATGCACGGCCTGAAGGTTGCCGGCATCGAGCTCGACCGCAAGGTTCTGGCTCAGATGGCTTACGAGGATATCGAGTCCTTCAACGAGCTGGCCACCATCGCCAAGAAGGCCCTCGAGGCCTAATAGATTCTCTTGAATCGCTAGGGGAGTGTCGCACTGTGTGCGGCGCTCCCTCTTTTTATCTGAGCCGCTGGTTTACATAGCCAAAAGCACGGGTAGATAGACATTTACAGATGACCGATCTTTATATACCTGTTAACCGAAGGGTCATCATCTGATACGTGCGGTCATACTGCACCCGACTTTCTATTACCTATATAGAAAGTGATAGATTGTGTAGGACTTGTGAAGAGTGGAATTGACGTCCCACATGGCTTCGCGGTCTGGCAATATATCTCCTTGCCGCGCGGCCCGGTCGAACCGGATCAGCCGCGGGGCGTGCACCTTGAGAACCGGATACTGCGAGGATGGACACGATTGAGTGTCGCATCCGGGCAGACATCGAACCATTTGAAATGGTCTAACTTGGATTTGTTTTTCGCAAGGCCGCCGAGA